>JAJEFB010000047.1 GCA_022820665.1 Anaerolineae bacterium
GGGCGGGCGACCAGGTTGAGGAGACGGGGCCGCATAATCGTAAAATCTATCACCTGCCCCCGAAAATCTAGTTCGGCGGCTCGGCTAACCCTAGGATAGAAACAACCGCCGAACTAAACCCACACTCCGTTGGACAACTTATGTTGTTGTTGTCCAACGGAGTGTTCATGGGCGTGGCGGGCGGCATGGTAGGTAAAACAAGGATTCACCACAGAGGCGCAGAGGGCACAGAGCGTATATTTCGGGCGTCATATCATGCCACCGGTTGCGGGCGGGCGGGCAGATTGCCCGCCCCTACAGGCTTTGTTTGCGTCTGTATTGTTCGCGCCGCGCTTAGAGGTCTAGCTTGACTGTGGGATCGTCAATGCCGACGCGTTTCAGCAGCCAGTCTATCTCCGCTTCGGTGCCGGCGTCGATAGGGTTGAAAGGTTGCCGTGGCGTGGAATTGGCGATGGCGCCGCGCCGGCGCAGGAAGGCTTTGCGGATAGTCAAATTGATCAGCGGCTGGTTCTCGTAGCGAATCAGCGGCAGGTATTTATCGAAGATGGCCTCGGCGTTGCTACGCCGTCCCGTTTTGAAGGCATCGTAGACCGCGACCAGGATCTCGGTGAAGGCGAAGCCGGTCATGGTGCCGGAAGCGCCGCGATTCAGTTCCTCGAGCAAGAACATGCCGCCCAGCCCGCCGAAGATCTCGAACTTGTCCGTGACTTGGCGGATAGCGTCGATTTTCTGCATGAGCGGCGGATCTTCCAGTTTGAGATAGCGCGCGTTGGGGATGGATTCGGCGATTTGTCCCATGACCTCGGGCGACATGAAGACATCGTTGACCGGCGGGAAGTCTTGCACCACGATGGAGCCGTCGATGCTGTCGGCGATGCGGCTATAAAGCGCCAGGATCGCCGGATCGGATTTGTCTTCCAGGGGCGGCGGCGCGATCATCACGCCATCGGCGCCCGCGGCAAAAGCCGCCGCGCTTAGCTCGATGCAGGTTTCGAGCTGGCTGTGGCTGGCGCCAACCACGATGGGAATAGCGCCGGCGACGGTTTCCACTACGGTGTCCATAACAGCCTTGCGCTCGTCGACGCTGAGCTTTGCCGCCTCGCCCATCACGCCCAGGATGGTCAAGCCCCCAGCGCCAATCTCCATTTGAAAGCGCGTGAGGTTTCTGAGGCTGTCATAGTCAACCGAGTAGTCGGCACGGAAAGGGGTGGCCAGAATATTAAAAATACCAGTAATTCTGCCTGACATTTATGTGGCTCCAATCATTTCTTTGCCGGCGATAAAGACCATTTCGATCTGCTCTAGCGCGTGCAAGTCGGCTAGCGGATCCCCCGCCATCACAATGATATCAGCATCCTTGCCGGCTTCCAGGCTGCCGAGCTTGTCCTCCAGCTTGTTGAGGCTCGCGGCGACGATGGTGGCGCTGCGCAGCGCGTCGTAATTGTCGCGCTTGATGCCGAGTTCGACCATGAACGCCAGTTCCGGCGCCACGACATCGTGCCCGACGACCGGGCTGCCGGCATCGGTGCCGAAGGCGATGGTCACGCCGGCTTGAGCGGCTCTGATCAGCCCGTCGAAGCGCGCTCTGCCGGCGACGGCGGCCTGACGCTCGGCGATCTTCCATTCCGGGATGTCATATTGTCTGGCCAGGTCGGCTTGCGATTGCATCACCAGCGGTGCGAAGGTGGTGACAATGGGGATATCTTTGTCGAGCAGCAGTTGAATGGTCTCGTCGCTCATGGAACCGCCGTGTTCGATCACATCGACGCCGAATGCCGCCACCCGCCGGATGCCGGCGTCAAAGGTAGCGTGCGCCGTGATGGGCAATCCATTGCGATGCGCCTCGTCAATGACGGCATGCAGTTCTTCGTCGGTGAACTCCAGCAGGTCGTGGCTGGCCATGATCTTGATCAAGTCGGCGCCGCCTTTGACCTGGTCGCGGACGGCGCGCCGCATCTCGTCTGCGCCGCTGGCTTCCCGACAGCACCAAAAGGTATGGCCGCCGGTCTGGACGATGGCTTCGCCGGCGATCAGCAGGCGCGGACCCGGGAAGATGCCCTGTTCTACGGCTTGTTTGGCGAAGAAATTGCTCTGGTTCATGCCCAGGTCGCGCACCAGGGTGAGGCCCGCTTTCAAGCTTTTGATCATATTGCCGGCGCTCTTGTAGGCGCTGATTTCGGGCGGGTCGTCCAGTGATTGCCGCGCCAGATCGTGTACGCCGTCCCAAGCCAGATGCGCGTGCGAATTCATCAGGCCGGGCATGATCGTTTTGCCGCTGCAATCGAGGACTTGAGCGCCGGTTTCCCCCAGCTCGCTCATGCTGCCGACAGCTTTGATCGCCCCGTCGTCGATTTCGACGAAACCGGATTCAATGATCTCGTCGCCGCAGCAGGTCAAGATGCGCCCGCCGGCCAGGACGCGGTGCGGCGCGGGCATATCGAACATCGGCTTGATGATCTTTTCGAAACGCCATGCGGGTGCTTCTGGCATCAGTCGCCTCCTTCTTGCCGGCGTTACTTGTTGCTCGCTAGGCTGATTGGGCTATCTTGACATGGGTCTTCAGCGTTCGGCGACCCCGTTAGAATGCCAGACTGACCCGCGCCGGGTCGGGACGGACGAAGCGCCCGTCGCCGGGGGCGCCGACAATTCGACCATCTTGGAAGACTGTTTTGCCGTTGACGATGGTGCGCTTGACTGCTCCCTTAAAGGTCATGCCAGCGTAGAGCTTGTCACAATCGCGCGCTTTGCTGAAGAGCATATCGCCCCTGATGGTCGTTTCGTCATCCGGGTCGTAGAGCACGAGATCGGCGGCGGCGCTGATGCCGATATGCCCGCGCTCGGGGTAGACGCCGAAGCGCTTGGCGCCGTTGGTCGCGACCAGGTCAACCGCTTTGTTGACGCTGATGCGCCCGGAGAGCGCTTCGTGCATCACGCCCAGCAGCAATTCCTCGACGCCGGGCGCGCCGGGCGGCGTCGCCCAGATATCGGTGCGGGCGCGTTCTTTTTCTTCGGCGGTGAAGGGCGAGTGATCGGTGGTGATAGCCATGACTGTGCCATCGATCAAAGCATCCCAAAGCGCGGCTTGGTCGGCTTCTTTCCGCAAGGGCGGGTTGATCTTGGCATAGGGACCGACCCGCGCCAGATCGTCTTCCGTGAAGAACAAATAATGAGGGCAGGTCTCGGCGCTGGCGGTGGATCCCGTGGCTTTGAAGCGGCGGAAGACCGCCAGAGGCTCGGCGCCGCTGAGGTGCGCGATGTGCAAGTTGGCGCCGATACTTTCGTTGAGCGTCAGCAGGGTAGCGATGGCCAGGGCTTCGACGTGCGGCGGGCGCGATTCGCCGTGCGCCGGCACGTCGTTGCGCCCCGCCGCGACAAGCTGCCGGGTATGCCACTCCAGCAGTTGGTTGTTTTCGGCGTGAACGGCGCAGACCAAGCCAGTCTCGGCGACTAGCTTGAGCGCCTGATAAAGTTCGGGCACTTCCGGCAGGCAAAGCCCTTCAAATTCGTCATCGCGGCCCTTGGGCGCAGAGGTCATAAAAATCTTGAAGGCGATAGCGCCTTGATCGACCATAGCCGCGATTTCGTCGCGATCCAGCAGACCGGGCGCGCCATAGAGTCCAAAATTGACGTAAGAGTCGCGCTGTGCCAGCGCCTTGCGCATGGCGAAGACTTCGCCGGTGGCGCAGCAGGGTTTGGAGATCGGCATCTCGAAGACGGTGGTCACGCCGCCAGCGGCGGCAGCCCTCGTTTCGGTGGCGAAGTCGCCGCGCTGCGGATAAGCCGGCGCGCGACAATGAAAGTGAATGTCAATGGCGCCCGGCAGCAGCAGTTTGCCGGATGCGTCGATGATTTCATCGGCTTCCATAGCGACGGAATCCGCCGCCAGGGCAACGATCACACCGTCGCTGATGCCCAGGTCGAGGCGGGCGATGCCGCTTTCGAGAACGACTTCGGCGTTTTTGATCAAGGTATCTAGTGTCACAGTCTTTTCCTTACGCGATGGTTACGCAATGGAGAGTCGTTCAGTTGGCGCGGTAGAGCGTCCGCCGCAGAAAATCCAGCAGGATCTCCGTGGTTGCCTGGTATTCCGCCAGTTCAACGTGTTCATCGTAGGCATGAGCCGCTTCGTAACTGCCGGGACCGAAGATGATCATATCTCCGCGCGCCAGGTCCATGAGATGTTTGGCGTCGCTGCCGGGCAGGTAGCCGATGGGACCCGGGTCCGCCTTGATTTGCTCCCGCACGCAGGACAAGAAGGTCTGTCCCAATTCTGTATCCAGCCCCGAGTCGAACCAGCGGGAATATACGAAGCTATCGATGTCCGCTGTCGCGGGCGCTATATCGACCGCTTCGACGACGGCTTTCAATTCGGCGATGACCGCCTGTGGGTCTTCGCGCGGGATCATGCGGCGATCAAGATTGATATGGCAGGCATCCGGCACGGCGTTGGCGGTGCTGCCCCCCGCGATCACACCGATGTTGCAAGTGGGAACGCCGACCACCGGGTGAACTCGATTCGCCAGCTCGTTATGATAGTTGTCCAGCGCCGCGATCAGTTTCGACATGGCGACGATGGCGTTGACGCCGCGATCGGGATTGGTGGCGTGTACGGCTTTGCCGTGCGTATGCACGGAAGCGCGCATGACGCCTTTGTGCGCGGTCGCGACTTTGTTGCCGGTTTGTTCGCCGACCACGATGAAGTCGCAGCCGGGCAGGCGCCCGTTATCCGCTAGCCACTTGGTGCCCAGTTGGCCGCCGACTTCTTCTTCGGCGGCGGCGACCAGGATCAGCGTTCCATCCAGGGACTCTTGTTGGGCGGCGTCAGCCATCGCCAGCATCATGGAAGCCAGGGGCGCTTTGTCGTCGATGCTGCCCTTGCCATAGAGCGCGCCATCCTTCACTAAGCCGGCGTAGGGATCGACATGCCATTTCTCGGCTTCGTTCTTGGCGATGGGTACGGTATCAATATGCGCATGCAGCATGATCACCGGCGAGCCCCCGCCCAGCGTGGCGATGGTGTTGCGCGCCTCGGGTTTGGCTTCGGGCGCCGGCGTACGCAGTTCACAACCAATGGCGCGCATTTCACTCGCGACAAAATCGGCGATAGCGCGGGTGTCGCCTGGCGGGTTAGGGGAGGGGATCTGCACCAGCCGCTGCAGCAGTTCAATGCTATCCATGTTTATCCCTGGCGCAGCGCGACTTGAGATCTCGAAGGCACAGTCTAAATGCCTTTGACGGACTTGTATTCTTCCAGTTCTTCCGGCGTATAGACTTGCATCAGTTCCAGTTCGACGCCGCCGGCTTCTTGCTCCAGAAAGGCGACCCAGCCTTCGGGATGCACGTGGCTGCCTTTGACCTTGCAAGCGGCGCATTCTTTCAAAGTAGCGCCTTTGGCTTGGGCGTCCTCCAGAGCCTCGTCGATATTCGGCACAGCGTAACAGATATGATGCAAGCCTTCGTAGCCGCGCTCCTTGATCCAGGCGTCGTAGCGCCCGCCTTCGTCCATGGATTGGCACAACTGATACTCGACATCGCCCACGTTGAAGATGGCGACGACATTGCGGGACTTGTCGTATTCGTGAACCTCGGCATCGTGACCGACGCCGATGAAGTCTTGATAATGCCCCAAAGCGCTCCTGGCGTCAGCCACCGCGAAAGCCATGTGCTTGATGTATCGTCCTTCCATTCCTACCCCTCCCGAAAAACTCGTCATTCGTTGTCGAATCGCTCCCAGTGCGTCAGATCGCGCCAGGTGATTTTCTTCCAGCCGCGCATGCCCGCGCGCGCAACCTCCGCCTTGTGCCCGATACAGATGAACATCTCCGGCGAATAGCTGCCCGGCAAGTTCAGGATCACCTTGATCGCTTCTTTGCTGAAGGAAGTGACGGGACCCGACGCCAAGCCAATGGCGTGCGCCGCCAGCATCATTGTTTGGGCGGCGCCGCCGACATCAATGAGCGAGGTGCGGTCGGTATGGGGCAGCTTGTGCTGCTCGATAATCGCCCAGTTGATGCAGATCAAGATGAGAACCGGGGCTTTTTGGAACATGCCCGGCGCCACCAGGCGGATCAATCGCCGCGTTTCCGGATCTTCTACGACGACATAGCGAATCGGGCGCAAGTTGCCGCCGGTGGGCGCCCAGCGCGCCGCTTCCAATATTGTCTCGACTGCCTCGCGCTCGACAGCTTCGTCAGTCATCTCGCGCACGACTCGACGGGTTCTGATGTTGTTGAGGACATGCTCGCTCATGGAGAGGCGCTCTCCGCGCCGCTATGGCGCAGCAGACATCCCGCCACTTCCCGGCAGAGGTGATCCAAGCCGTCTTTATAAGTCTCGACATCGGACATAGCCATGTGCATCTCGGGGATGCGTTCGATGCTGTCTTGCAGGAAGGCTTTGGACTTGTCGGAAGAACGTTCCAGCATCATCGCGCTGAGCCGTTCAGTCGCCGTCAGCAAGCGCAGGGGACCGTAGTGCGCCGGCTCGTCCATCTGTATCCGCGCTGAACTGATCAGCAGTGCCAGCAGCTCCACCGCTTCGGTCTCGGTCAATACCCAGTTTTCGCTCACAAGTTGGACTCCAGGATCTCAATTGTCCGGTATTCGGCCGGCTGACAGGCTCGCGTAGAGCGCGCCGACACAGACCTTCGCCAGTAGCTGTGACCTTACGCTTGTGTACGCTGTGAGCCGGCGTCGCTTGACATGTCACAAGCCGTCAATTAGAATCGCCAAAATCTCTGCGATTGTCTACAATCTACAGACGACCGGATTATAGGAAGCGCTCGGTTCGCTGTCAAGTCCGCTGGATTCTCGTGGTAGTGCGTCAGGCGCCGGCAGCCGACCGCGATACCAGCGCGCACTTGAACTGGCGCATGAAACCGAATTTACCGCAAATCAAGAATTTGTCCATCCGAGAGCAGACGCTCGACACCCTGCGGGAAGCCATCCTCACGGGCGAGCTCAAGCCCGGTCATTCGCTGATCGAGATGGACTTGTCGCGGCAATTGGGCGTCAGCCGAGCGCCGATACGAGAAGCGCTGCGGATCCTCAATTCGGAGGGATTGATCGAAACGATTCCTTACCACGGCACCACGGTGCGGCGCTTGACGCGAACGGACATTGAAGAGATTTACAGTATGCGGAGCCTGTTGGAGAGCTTCGCGGTTGAACAAGTTATACGGGCGCGGAATCCCGAGCATTTGCAGCGCTTGCGCGATATTGTCGAAGACATGATTATGGCTGGCAGGGATAACAATATTAATACAGTCAATATACTTGATCGCGATTTTCATGACGCCTTGATCGAGATGAGCGGCCATAGCCTCTTGCTTTCCATGTGGCAAACAGTGGCGATGAAAGCGCGTCAGGTGATGGCTTTGGTCAATCGGCGCAATACTGATCTCACGCAAATCGCCCGCAATCATCTGCCGCTGCTGGACGCGATGGATCAAGGCGATATTCCGAAGGCTATCGAATTGCTGCGAGCCCACATCGCCTCAGCCGGCGACCTGGTCGCCGAAGATTGGCAAAGGGATAGCGCGGCGCTGGACGAAGAAACATGAAGCGCGTCATCGTTACCGGCGCCAACGGCTTTGTCGGCTCCAACATCGTTTCAGCGCTCGCGCAAGCTGGCTGGCTGGTTAGCGCCCTGGATCGTGAATTTGATAATCCCGCCCTCGCGACCTGGAATCACGATCGCGTTGAGCGCGTCCGGGCAAATTGCGCCGATATGCCGCCGATCCCTGCCGACGCGCTGGTCCACGCGGCTTTTGTCACCGCTACGCCGGAAGAACGGGGAGAATCGCCGGAAGACAATCTGCGCGCCAACATTGAACCTCTCTTGCAAGTGATGGAATATGCTGAAGGGGAGGGAATCCATCGTTCCGTCTTCATCAGTTCCAATGCTGTCTTTCGCCATACGCCCGCGACGCTGGTAGATGAAATGCGGCCGCCGGAGCCGCTGGGCGTCTACGGCCTTGCCAAGACGATGATGGAGCAGGTGGTCGACACCATGCGTCATGCGCATGGCCGCGACATGGTCTGCGCGCGACTTGGCGGCATCTATGGAAGCTACGAATATAGCCGTCCCACACGGCCCAAATTGAGCATGGTGGGTCAGATGATGCACGACGCGCTGAGCAAGGGAGAGATCGTCCTATCCACGCCCGCTGAACGACGGCAATGGACGCTTGCGGCCGATATCGGTCGGGCAATCGCCGCGCTGCTGGACGCCGACTCCCTCAACCATAGTTTGTATAATCTCGCCAGCGGCGAGCGCAAGTCGGACCTGGCAGTGGCCCGGATGATACAAGGTCTTGTTGCAGGTTTAACGCTCCATCTTCCGTCCGTAAATGAATCGCCAGCCCGATCTTCGGGAAAGCTGGGCTGGCTGGACAACAGGCGTCTACGGCGCGATACCGGCTTTGATGATTGGACGGCAATGAGCCGGGACACGCTGGCGACGGCATTGGCGAGTCTCGCCGGGCAGGTCAGCGATGCTTAAGGTCTTGCTGGCTGGTCTGGGTGTGCGCGGTCGTCATTGGGCGCGGGTGATCAAGGGGGACGCGCGCGCCGATTTGCTCGCTTACGCTGATCCGGACCCGCGGGCTTGCGAGCGGGCATGCGCTGAATTCGGGCATCGTCCGGCTTTCGAAAGCGTAGAAGACGCGCTGAATTCGCTGGACGATATTGATGCCTTGGTGCTGGCGAATCCACCGATGGCGCGCGAGAACATCGTCCGCGCTGCCGCCAGCCGCGGCCTGCATCTGTTGATCGAAAAACCGCTGGCGCTGGATCTCGACGAAGCGCGGCGCTCCGTGGAAATAGCCGAAACCGCGGGCGTCTCGCTGATGGTCGGGCTGAACTTCCGTTATCTCGACGTCACAAAAGCGCTCATGGGCTTGCTGGCGGACGAGAGGGTCGGCAAACCGGCTTTCGCCCGCTTCACCTACGAGCGCTGGCGCGATGGCCGGCGCGCCGACCTCAACGATTATCCCCTGACCATGCGACATCCCATGCTTTGGGAGCAAAGCATTCATCATTTTGATCTGATGCGATATGTCTACGGGCAAGAACCGGTTCGGATCAGTTGCCGGGCATGGAATCCTGACTGGAGCATGTACGCGCATGAGAGCAACGTGGCGGCTTTGATCGAATTCGATGGCGGCATGGTCGTCAATTATCACGGCATCTGGCAAGGCAACTGGGCTGTGCCGGGCTTTGAATGGCGCAGCGAGTGCAGCGAGGGGATCATCACGCAGCGGGAACAGTTCAGCGAGCTATATTACGCGCGCCGCGATGATGAGAAATTGACGCCGGTGAGCCTGCCAGCGCATGAACGCTGGATCACGGAAACGCGCGCTCTATTTGAGAGCTTTGTCACACACGTGCTGGATGGCGCGGCTCTGGAATGCAGCGGGCACGATCATCTGATGTCGCTGGCGATGCTGGAAGCTTGTATACGATCAAGCGAACAAAACTCAGCGGTTAATGTCAGGGACATAGCCTCCGCCATGTCAGGCTGAATCAATTGATTAATGGATAGGAATCATGAGCGAAACTTTTGTGGGCATTCAGATCGGCGCCATCAGCTTTGTCGACGAAGGCGTCGAACAGGTTCTTGATATTCTGCAGGAACAAGCGGGCGTCAACGCCCTGTTGATTTCAGCTTTGAGCTGGAGCATCGGCAATGCCGGACGCGCCGCCTTTGGCTTCCCCGATCACGGCGTTCAGGAGCCTGACAATTTGCAGGGCGGGGCCATGTTCGAGCCCGACCCGCGCTACTATCAAAAAACGTTTATGAAGCGCTTCGCCGCGCCGGATCCGCTTTACAAGGGCGTCGATACCCTGGCGGATGTCATCCCGGCGGCGCGCAAACGCGGCATGAACGTTTACACCTATTATTGCGAGACTTCGAGTTCAGGGATCCGCTCCATCTGGCAACCCGGCTTCGCGCACTTTCTCGATCGCGATCATCTGGGGCGTGTGGCGACGCGTCCTTCGCTGCTGAATCCGGATTACAAGACCTGGTGGCATTCAGTCTTTTCCGATTGGCTGAACAACCACGATTTGCGCGGCGTTTTGTGGGGTATCGAACGGCAAAGCCCGCTGATGGATATCTTCCGCGGCGATAGCTCCACCGGCTTTGATTCATATTATGTGGCCGAGGCGCGGTCGCGCGGCATTGATGTGGAGCGCGCTTTGAGCGGGTATCGCAAGATAGACGATTTTCTCAAGGGCGTTCGCGCGGGCGATCGCCCCGAAGAAGGGGTTTTTGTCTTGCTTTTGCGCAACCTGCTGCATTATCCCGAGGTGCTGATGTGGGAGAAGATGTGGCTGGATTCTCATCATGCCTTCTATCGTGAGTTGCATGGCTTGGTAAAGTTCTACGACCCGGGTTACGAGTTTGGCATCGGCATTTGGCAGGTGATCAATACCTACAATCCTTACCTGCGCGCGCAATACGACCAGCGCGCATACGCGCCCTATGCCGATTGGTTCAAGCCGGTGCTCTATCACAGTCCGGCGGGGGCGCGCTTTGCGGATTTTGCGGCGTCCTGGCAGGCGGGTGTGCTGGCGGATGCGACCCCCGATGGCGCGTACCATGCGCTGGCGACGGTCTTGGGTTTGGACGATTTCATTGCCTCGCGCGAGGCGGGACCACTGGCGGGCTTTCGCCCGGATTACGTCAGGGAATGGACCTCGCGCCTGATTGCCGACACCGGGCGGCCTGTATATCCGGGCATTGGGGTAGGCGTGGGGCATGGCGGCAGCAGCAAAGAGATCAGTCCGCAGGAGATCCACGAGGGCGTTCACGCCGGTTTTGACGGGGGCGCCGGCGGTGTCATGATCTCGCGCAATTATTCGGAAGCGCAACTGCGCAATTTGGAGGCCGTCGGCGACGCGCTGCGCGAACGCGGCTTGATATAGGAGGACATGATGACAATTCGAGTAGGAACCATTGGCGCGAGCTTCGCGCGCCAGGCTTATCTGCCGGCGCTGCAGACAATTGACGATGTCGAACTGGTGGCCATCGCCAGCGCGCGCATGGCCAGCGCGCAGTCGGCGGCGGACAGCTTCGCGATCCCGCATGTCTACGACGACTGGCAGCGTATGATGGGCGAGCATCAGTTTGACCTGGTCTGCATCGCGACGCCGACGCTCTATCACGCGCCAATGACCCTGGCTGCCCTGCGGGCGGGCGCGCATGTCCTTTGCGAAAAGCCGATGGCCATGGATCAAGATGAATCGGCCAATATGCTGGAAACTGCCGAGTCGCTCAACAAGCTGCATATTATCGGGCACGAACTGCGCTTCAATCCCAATCGCAGGAAGATCAAATCGCTGCTCGAGAGTGGCTTCATCGGCCAGGCGCGGCATGCCAATATCGTCAATATCTCCGGCGCCTGGGGCGATCCCGCCGGGCGGCCGGCGGGTGACTGGTGGTCGCGCGAGGACATGGGTGGCGGTCGACTGGGCGCGAGTGGCTCGCATATGATAGATCTTTTGCGCTTTTGGCTCGGTGATATCGCTGCGGTCAGCGGGCAAGTCTCAACCATAGTACGCGAGCGACTTGACGAAAAGAGCGGCGCCAGTTGGCGGGCGACAGCCGACGATCAAACCAGCTTCCTTATGGAGATGGCAAGCGGCGCTCTGTGTTCAGTGTTCTTGAGCGGCGTCGCGCGACATGGCATGGGCAATCAGACGCAGATCTTTGGCAGTGAAGGCACGATCACCCTGGCGGACAACGATGAACGGCTGCTGGTCGCCAAAGCCGGCGAAGATTTCGTCGATATGAGCGAGCGCGACCCGAACGCCGATCTGGAGGGCATCGGCAAGGGCATCTGGAACGTTTCCTTTGTCGCGCTGATGCAGGAGCTTACTGCTGCGATACGAGAAAAGCGCTCCCTGGGCTGGGGCGCGACCTTCGCCGACGGGCATCAATCTCAGATCGCCATGGACGCTATACGGCTCAGCAACCAAGAGCGGCGCTGGGTGGACTTATGATTACGTTTATGGATGCGTTTGCATCCAGTGTTATAATATTTTCACACTAAGTTGTACGAGGACGAAAAATGGTGATTGAGCGCGTCCGCCAAATGAGCGTCGAAGAATTCCTTGACTTTGCAGAAAACAGCGAGGATCGGTATGAATACATTGATGGTGAGCCACGTCAGATGACCGGGGGAAAACTCAATCATTTTCGGATCATTCACAGGATTGAAGTCCTTCTTGAGAGTCGGCTGGCGGATACCAACTGCGAGGTAATTGCCGCTGGTATGCTCGTGAAAGCTGGAGACGCGCGCCTGGTCGCGCCGGATGTGATTGTCATCTGTGGTAATCCCGAAACAGAAGCCGATACCCGCCTTCTGCTCAATCCGATCCTGGTCGTGGAAGTCACGTCGCCTACGTCTATCGATTACGATCGAGTCTCGAAACGCGAGTATTATAGTGACGTCGCTTCGATAGAGGCTTATCTCATCGTCGATCAGCACCGTGTGTTTGTCGAGTTGTACACGCGCAGTGAGACCAGCTGGCACATCCAGCGCTTCTCCGACCTGGACGATGCAGTACCGCTGGCGGCGCTGGAATGCCGTCTTCCATTGCAGGACATTTACAATCGAATCGAATTTGAAGAGGCGTCTTCGCCTTCGTCCGCTGAAGATACTTAGTCGAAAGAGGGCGATCCAGCGGACCGCCCTCTTTGTCGATCTGTTTTGCTGCCGATGACAGGCAGGCAGCGAAAAAGAGGCTATTCCGCTTCCAGCAGCGTCACCTCGCCAAATGACTCCAGTTGCTCCTGGATCTCGCTGGCGTCGCCGACCACGACGATGATGAAATCCTCGGGATGGATGTAGGTGTTGGCGATATCCAGCACATCATCCGTCGACACATCCTTGATATAGCCCAGCCACTTGTTGAGCCGGTCAAGTTCGACGCCGCGGATTTTGTAGGAGGCCACCGCTTCGACGAAGTCTTGATAGGTCTCTAGCCCAAACACCCACTCGCCGACGATGCCATCGCGGGCGTCGTTGATTTCTTCGTCCGTGAGCGGCTCCGTCTGGATCCGTTCGATTTCCTTGAAGACCTCCTCAAGCGCCGGCGCGATCACATCGTTGCGGACGGCGGCGGTAACGATGAACCTTCCGGTATCGGCCGGGTAGCTGAAGCCGGAACCGATGCTATAGGTGTAGCCCTTTTCCTCGCGGATGTTTTGCACCAGGCGCGAGGAAAAGGTACCGCCCAGGACGTGGTTCATCACGCGCGCCGGGAAGTAATCGAGGCTGGCGCCCTGGATGCCGATATTGCCCAGGCGGAAGTTGGCTTGTGTGCTGCCCGGGCGATCCACCAGCAATATTTGCTGCCCGCTGTTTTCTGGCAGCGCCGGGTAGCTGATGGCTTCGACAGAGCCTTCCCAATCGGCGAAATGTCGCTTGGCATAGGCCAGCCCTTCTTCGGTAGTGATGGCTCCGGCGATGATCAGCACCGCATTGTCCGGCTGACGGCGGGACTCATAGAAAGAGACGATGTCCTCGCGCGTGATCGCCTCCAGCGATTCGAATGTGTAGAGATTTCCGTAGCCATGGTTGCTGCCGTAGAGCCGATTATCGTGGATGCGACGAGCGACTGTACCCGGCTGTGCCAAACTGGCTTCCAGGCTGCTAATCCACTCCGCGCGCTCGCGTTCAAATTCGTTCTCGGGGAAGTTAGCGTTGAGGGTCATATCGGCGAGCAAATCAAAAGCCAGGTCAGCGTCTTCAATCAGAGCAAACACGCCAAGCTGCAGATAGTCGCTTGAGCCAACACTGTTGACGGCGCCGCCCACTTGTTCGATCGCGCCGGCGATGTCTTGGGCGCTGCGTGTTACAGTCCCGCGCGAGATCAAGTAACCGGTAATGCCAGCCACGCCGGGCAAGTCCTTGGGTTGGGCGGTAGAGCCGCCGGCCATGTAGACATCCAGCGAGATGATGGGCATGTTGGGCTGTTCGATGACCACCACTTCCAAGCCATTGTCCAAGACGTTTTCGGTGATGGTCGGGAAGTTGAATTCGTTCGAGTCCAAAGGCGGCGGCGGTTCGCTCTGTTCAATGACATAGCGATAATCCGGCTCCTGTTCGACGATATCTTCGGCGGCGTAGGGTTCCACTGGCGGCGGCGCTTCCGCATCGGTTTCCACGACGTTGAAGACGTGACGATCGCTGTCTTCCAGGTACTCCATTGCCACGCGCTGGATATCTTCGCTGGTGACCTCTTGGTAGCGGTCAATGCTTGAGAATACCGCCTGAGGATCGCCGCTGTAGTAGTTAGCGCTTTGCACACTTTCCGCCAAGCCAAGAGCTGTTTCCAAACCTAGGATATTTCCGCTTCTGATACCGGCGATTACTTTATCCAGTTCTTCCTGCGGGATGCCTTCGTCGATGATCTTTTGCAGTTCTTCGTAGGACGCTTCCTCAAGTTCCGCCAGATCAACGCCCACATTGGCAAGCAGGATGAAGGCGAAATAGCCGGGACCGCGGTTGCCGCCTATCCAAGCATCCGCCTGCAATGCTTTGCCGGTATCCACCAGTCGCTTCGCCAGGCGGCTGGAATCGCCGACACTCAGAACGCGCGAGAGTACGCTTAGCGCTGGGTAGTCCTCATGAACCAGCGGCGGAATCTCGTAGGCGACGAGAAGGGCCGGTATGTTGATGAAGGGGTCTTCGATAGTGATAAATTCCGCTTCATCCTGGTCAACCGGCACAAACTCCGGCAGGGCGGGCGGGTCGTCTCCGCGGGGAATGGGACCGAACAGGTCTTGGATCATCGCCTTCGTGACTTCAAAGTCGATATCGCCGGCGACGACCAGAGTGGCGTTGTTGGGGAGGTAGTAGGTTCGGTGGAACTCAATGACATCTTCAATCTGCGCTGAATTGACGTCTTCAATGCTGCCCCAGCCATGAGTCTGATACGGCTTGTAGGAATAAGGGATAGTCAACAATGCCGCTACCGCCGTACCGTATGGTCGGTTGTCGATAGCCCGCTGCAACTCTTCAATGACGATGGCGCGCTGATTATCGAGGTTTTCCTGCGTCACGTCCAAGCCGCCCATACGATCGGCTTCAATCCAGAGCGCCAGCGGCAGCTGATGAGAAGGCACCGTCTCGTAGTAGACAGTGTAGTCCTTGTCGACATAGGCATTCGACGAGCCGCCAACCGGCTCCAGCAAGTCATCCATGCCGTTATTCGGAATATGCGGCGAGCCCTCGAACATCATGTGTTCAAAGAGGTGGGCGAAGCCACTCTTGCCTTCGGGATCATTGGCGCTGCCAACCCGATACCAGATATCCACCGCGACGGTTGGCGCCGTCGTATCGCGCACAAGGACAACTTCGAGACCGTTATCCAGCCAATAATGTTCCAGATCGAGTTGTTGGTCCGCCGCCAGGCTGATTCCGCCAAGTGTCAGCAGGCACAACATGAGAAAAACGAGGCCTTTCATGAGATGCTTTGTCTCCTTTCATATGGTTTGGACAAACTAAGCATCAGCTAACTCTATTATATGCCACTTACGATTTTGTAAACGACCTGTAAAAGTAAGATGTGAGCATCCAAACATAACATTGGACGATGCCTGTGCTTATACAGGGTCAGGGCTGCGCGGCTTCAAACTGGGATGGTCAGCGATTCGAGATCCCGCGGGTAATAGGTCAGCATCTCGGCGCCGCTGTCTGTGACCAGGACGGTATCGGAATGCCGAAAGCCGCCTAACTCGGGAATATATAATCCCGGCTCCACGGTGAAGACCATGCCGGCTTTGATCTCGGTGTCGTCGCCGATATCGAGAAAGGGACCTTCGTGATAACGCAAGCCGATGGTATGCCCGCTGTGATGTTTCCAGTAGGGCATGAGGTCGTGCTTGTCGAAATAGGCGCGTACTTCGCGATCGACCGCGCTGCAAGGCGTCCCCGGCTCCAGCGCCTCCATGGCGATCGTCTGCAAATTGACCATGTGATCAAACATGCGCTTCTGGTCCTCCGAGGGCGCGCCCAGGATCATGGTGCGCTCCAGCTCGCTGACATAACCCCATATCGCCGCGCTGGCGCCGGTCACCAGCACATCGCCCTCCTGGAAGCTGATATTGCTAGTCAAGGCGTGCGGGATGGCGGCGTTGCGGCCGATCTGCCCGCGATATCCGGCGATGGCGCCTTCGTAATACTCGCTGTTGCCGCGCCAAATCGGCCCGATGCTGTCCAGCATCATGAGCGTGGCCTCGCCGCTGGCGCGCTGTGACACTTCAACCTCGCCAATGCCGACCTCCGTGTACTTTTGCAGCAGCATATGCGCCAGATTGCCCCATTTGCAACTTTCCTTCAGCAGGGCAATCTCCGCCTCCGACTTGACCATCATTTGGTCTTCGATAGGCTCGCGGCAGTTGACGATTTCGGCGCCGGTAAGCTGCGAGAGCGCGTCCCCGCGATAGCCGAAGATCCAGGGATAGCCGTCGCTGTCCGCGCCGATTGCGCCCTCGATTCCCATGTCCTGGACTAGATCAACCAGCACCTTCATCGGGTGTTTGAGATCGGGATATTCGGGGTAGTGCGCGACGCGGTCGATGATGGACATGGAAGCGGCGTGTTCCAATTCCAGGCGCGGCACCAGCAGCGCCCGCTGGCCGGACCGGTTCATGACGTAAGCCATGGGTCGCTCGGTGGGGATGAAGGCGAAGCCGGTGTAATACTTGATGTAGTCGGCGTCGAAGAGCACGAGACCGCTGACGCCGAGCTCGTCGATTATTTCTCCCAGGCGCTCGTTGCGCCCGGCGTATTCGGCGTCGCTGATTTTGAGTTGGGTGCTTGTAAGGGGCATGGCTTGCCTCCGCTAGTGTTGTCTGAGTTTGCGGAGGATTATAACGCGAGCCCCAAGACAGCGATATAGGCGACCCGGGCCGCTCAGGCAGCAGTTGAATCAGGAGAAAAGAGCAGCAAGCTCGAGACTGAAGCCGGGGAGTACCTGCTCGCCGGAGAGTGCGCCGTCTGCGCCGATGACTTCGCTTTGGATGATGCCATCCGCGTCAAGCCGGCAGACTTCCACGCCCTGCTTGTCGGGAATGACGATCCAGACTAGCTGTGTGCCATTCTGTAAATACTTGGGCAGTTTCTCGCCAACCCAGTCGCGCGGGTTGCAGAACGATGCGATTTCGACTGCCAGGTCCGGCATCCGCGCGGCATACTTCTTAGCTAGCGGATATTGTACCCGCTCCTTCCGAGTGAAAGCAGCGCTTGGTCCGAGCACAGTCCATCGGTCGTCAGGCGGGTGATAGCCGCATCGCGCGGTCGCCAAACCCAGGGATTCGCGTTTGTTCGCGTCGTATAGATGGAACCCCATTTCGGCTGCCAGCACGCCATGCTGGAAACCGGCGGGTGGGAATTCGACGAGTTGCCCGTCAAGCAACTCGAAGCGCTTGTCGTCATTCTCTGGTCGATGCACGATCTCCCAGACATCATCAATATCGTAGCGGCCCGGCCAAATCTTCATTGCGTACACATGCTCTAACCCGCCTAGTTAGTAATCGCTTTGGCGTAGGTGCTCACATTACGTGTTTTACAACACCGGCGCGTTCGGCTCCCGCGCGATGAACTGACCCGAGCCGTTGCTGCCCAGCCAGGCGTCGCCATCGACCAGTTTATTGCCGCGCTGGTAGACCTGCGCGGGCACTCCTTTGACGGTCATGCCTTCGTAGCAGTTGTAATCGACGCGCATGTGGTGCGTCGCCGCGCTGATGGTATGTTCCCGCTGCGGATCCCAAATCAGAATGTCGGCGTCGGATCCCACGGCGATGGTGCCTTTGCGTGGGTACATGCCGAAGATGCGCGCCGGGTTTGTGCAGTGCAGTTCCACAAAGCGCGAGGGCGATAGCAGCCCGCTGTTGACGCCAGCATGCCACATCACCTTCATGCGGTCTTCCAGCCCGGGCATGCCGTTGGGAATCTTGGCAAAATTGCCTTTGCCGAGTTCCTTGCCGGGCCTACGATAGGAGGGATCTTGTTTTTCGTATCCGACCCAATCCTTGCCGCCGGTCCTCTCGTTCCACTCTTCCCAGGGACCGTGCCCGCCGTCGTACCAGAAATCGCAATGGTCGGTGCTGACGATCTGCAGCGTGCCATCGCGCACCGCCTGCCACAAGACGCCGTGATCATGCTTGCTTCGGATCGGCGGCGAGCAGACGTACTTGGAACCTTCGAATCCGGGCAGCGCCATGTGATCTTCGACGGTGAGGAAGAAGTACTGCACGCAGGTTTCGCCCATAACCGGGTATCCCAGGGCGCGTCCGCGCCGCAGCGCCTCGATGGCCGGTTCACAGGTCATGTGCACCACATAAAGCGGGCAACCGGTCATGCCGGACATGACCACAGCGCGGTTGGTCGCCTCGCCTTCGATCTCCGGCGGGCGCGACGAGGCGTGGTATACCGGGTCGGTTTTGCCTTCCGCCAGCAGCGCCGGTGTCAGAGCCGCCTCGACATCGCCGTTTTCGGCGTGGACCATGACGATCATGCCGTTGTCGGCGGCCACGCGCATGGTGTTGAACAATGTCGCGTCATCAATTTGGAAGACGTTCTTGTATGCCATGAAGAGCTTCAAGCTGGTGATGCCTTCGTCGAGCATGGTGGGTATTTCTTTCATGACGGCGTCGTTGAGATCGGTGACCGCCATGTGGAAAGCGTAGTCGATCTGGGCGATGTCGCGCGATTTCGCCCACCAGGTTTCCAGCCCGTCGTGCAAGCTGCCGCCGATGGGCTGCACCACGAAGTCAATATGGGTGGTGGTGCCGCCGAAAGCCGCCGCCATGTGGCCGACATCGAAGTCGTCATTGCTGATGGTGCCGCCGAAGGGCAGGTCGAGGTGCGTGTGCACATCGATGCCGCCGGGCATCAGGTATTTTCCGGCGCAATCGACCAGGTCATGTCCGTCCCCGTCAAGGTCGCGCCCGATCAGCGTGATGATCTCGCCCTCGACCAGGACATCGGCTTTGATCATGTCGCTGGCGGTGATGATCGTTCCATTTTTGAATACTGTTCCCATTTTTGTCTCCTTTTTCGGTTGCTGTCCTTGCCGACGGGCGATCCAGCGGATCGCCCCTACCAGTGAGCGGCGATGGTCAACTAAAAGCCGGGATGATCTTCTCGCCGTATTCTGCCACGATGCGCTCGCCTTCACCACAACTCAGGTGAATGTTGAACCGGCTTACAACCTTGATTTGCACGATCGCTATTCAGCGGGAGAGGCTGGATCTCCCGCTTCAAATTGGATACCATCATAAATCTCCGCCAATGGCAAATCACAACCCAGCGCCGGCAGCGGAACGACGGCGTCCATGCCCGAGAATTTCTGTGAATGCCAGCCGCTTACTTGGCGCGAATGCGCTTCTACCAGCGCCTGAAACTGGTCAATGACCAGAACCACTTGCAGCGACTCAATGCTTTGATAATTGCGCAGCTTGTCGCCGCGGTCGTAATTTATTGTGGAAGGCGAAGTCACCTCGGCGACCAGCGTGGGATTGAAGAGGTTGATGGATCGCTCATCAAGTTCCGGTTCGCCGCAGACGACGCTCAAGTCTGGATAGAGATAACGCACGGGGCTGACACGGATGCGCATGGCGCTGCTGTAAAAGTGAAAGTCAGCACCTCTCAGTCGCAGTCCAAGTGCGAAACCAACTTTCAACATTATTTCTGCGTGATAAGCTGTCCCGCCGGTCATCGGATATACCTCGCCATCAATGTATTCATTTTTGTATTCGCTGGCTTCATCGAAGGCGAAGTATTCCTCGACCGTCATCTGGCGGATGCTTTCGATTGCCATGGTCTGCCCTCCGGAGTCCGGTGACACTTAACGAGCCTTGCAGTTTCAGTATAACCAATAATCTGACGAATAGCTGAAAGGTCTTGACTGCGCATGACGAGCGACTGGATAGGCCGCCCCTACAATTTTTTCTTGAGTGTGTCAGGTGAAAGCCGGGATGATCTTCTCGCCGTATTCTGCCACAATGCGCTCTTCTTCGCCGCACATCAGATAGATGTTGAACTGCGTCACGCCGGCTGCTTCCAAGTCCTTGAGCTTGGCGATGTGGTCGTCGACGCTTCCCAAGATGCCAAAGGCGTCGACGATATCTTCCGTGATGAAGTCGAGATGGTCCGCGTCCTTGTCGGCGTGTTCCTTGTAGTCGTAACCCTTGCGCCCTTCAATGTAGGCGGTCAAACTCTCGGGTATGTCCGGGCTGTCCATGCCATAGCGCTCGACGATATCCGCCACATGATTGCCCACCATGGCCGGGAACCAGCGCGTTTGTTCCCGCGCTTTGTCCATATCCCCGATCCAAACCGGCGCCGCCGACATGATCCCGTAATTTGACATGTCCGCCCCGGCCGCTTCACCGCCAGAGATCGCCTGTTCAGAGAACCACTTGACCAATCCCGGGTCTGCAAGCTGAATCACCAAGCCATCGCCGGCGCGGCCAGCGCCCGCCAGCGCTTTGGGTCCATAAGCGGCGATCCAGATCGGAATTTCATAGCCGTTCGCCCAGGGGAATTGCGCCGATGTGTCATCGTAGGCGACCTCGTCGCCACGGACCAATCCGCGCAGGACATCGGCAAAACGTTCCATATTGGCGACGGTCATGGGTTTCTTGCCCAGCATGCGCCGCGAGCTGTCGCCACGGCCGATGCCGATCTCGATGCGGTTATCGCTTTGCAGAGCCAGCGTGGCGTACATGCTGGCTGCCACAGACCATTCCCGCACGCCCGGATTGGTCACCAGCGGTCCATAGATCATGTCCTCTGTGTTGGCCATGCACAGAGCCATGGTCAAATAGCATTCGCGCCACAGCACGTGCGAATCGAAGAACCAGCCGTATTTGAATCCGGCGACCTCCGCTTGCTTGCAGAGCGCCACCGTGCGCTTCGGCGAAATATCGCCTTTGAATGTGATGCCAAAATCCATAAATCAACTCCCCAGCATAGATATCTCTTGTCGTGCGGGCGACCCACTGGGTCGCCCCTACATCTTCTTAGTGAATCTGTACGGGTTAGCCGCCGGCTAACCCGCTCATTGTAATGGTCGTTAACTTGTTGACACCGTATCCTGAACCAGCGTTTCGTACTGATCGGGACGGCGATTGAAATAGAAATGCCAGGTATCGCGCACTTCTTGTATCACATCGAGATCCATATCCCGGACGATCAATTCTTCGTCATAAGCGCTGCCCAGATCGCCGATGAATTGTCCCTTGGGATCACAGAAATAACTCTCGCCGTAGAAGTCGTCGTCGCCATGCTCTTCAATGCCCACGCGGTTGATGGTGCCGACGTAATAGCTGTTGAAGATTGCGTGCGAAGTCTGTTCGATACGCCACAGATGCTGGCTCAAGCCGCGCGATGTCGCGGAGGGGATGAAGACCATTTCCGCGCCCTTCAAGCCCAGTGCGCGCGCGCCTTCGGGGAAGTGTCGGTCGTGGCAGATGTAAACGCCCACTTTGCCCACAGCGGTATCAAAGACGGGATAGCCCAGGTTGCCGGGACGGAAATAGAATTTCTCCCAAAAGCCGGGCAGATGCGGGATATGCGTCTTGCGGTATTTCCCCAGGTAGCTGCCGTCGGCGTCGATAACCGCGGCGGTATTGTAATAAACGCCGACGCCGTCGCGTTCGTACAGCGGCACGATCAAGACCATATTCAGTTCTTGAGCCAGTTTGCAGAAGCGCTCGGTGGTGGGACCGTCCGGGATCGCTTCGGTAAACGCAAAAAACTGCGGATCTTGCACCTGGCAGAAATAAGGTCCGTAAAAAAGTTCTTGATAGCACATGATCTGCGCGCCCTGCTCGGCGGCTTTATGGCTGTAGTCGATATGCTTTTGAATCATGGATTCCTTGTCGCCGGTCCAGGTCGCTTGCAGCAACGCCCCGCGCACGATTCGCTTGCTGGTCATGGATGGTTGTCCTTTCTCGGTCTTGGCATTAAAGATATTCGAAACGGTTTTCCATCATGTCTGCTGTGTAGTGCTCCGCCATTGCTGCGAGACTTTTGATCACATAACCGATTTCAGAATGCTTGTGAACAAAAAATGCGATTCCCGCGTGCGGGATGCCTGACTTGGCAATGTCAATGAAATGCTTGTCATAGGTGCACATTACGCGACCCACTGATGTAGCATATATGAGAAGCACCTCATCATCTTCTCCAGGTGGGTGGGTTTGCTGCGCAGTAATCACGTCGATGCCACGCCTACTAAGTTGCTCGGCAACCGCAGCTTCCATGTTTTCGTCAAGGAAAAATCGAATTCTCTGGTTTGCCAAAGCCTTCGGCTTTCAGTTCCTCACCTATACGAATGTCTTCGCGGATATCCGCATCAATCTCGTCCTTGTGTTCGTGATAATAGGCCAAGGCTGTATACACTTGTCCAAGCGTGAGGCTGAAGCTTTCCGCAATTTGCTCAGGTCCACGGTTGCCATAACGCCATAATCGAACTATATCCAGCACACGTATGCCGGTGCCGACGATGCAAGGATGGCCGCCTCGAACCTTCGGATCGCGGTAGATCAACTCGATTTTTTCTAATGTTCGCATAAGAGGCTCCACTTCACTAAGTTTCGCGGTAATTGCTAAAGGTATAATCTCATCGAGAAGAAGGCGAATTTGCCAATTCTGACAAAACGTTTCTCCCGCGATATTTATGAGATCTTTTGACTAATAAACCTATTCAGCCAATACAAAGGTCGGGACAAATTCTGTATCGCTTGATAGGGTGTCTATTAGGGTTCTTTGACATTTGCAACATAGTTATCTCTATCGCTCCCCATTCAACCAAGCTCTTTTGCTCTTGATATATCGTGTATTCACTGACACCTAGATATTTACCTAATATAGCCCCACTTCCCATACAGATGTCTCGGTATGGTCCACTCCGATCTCTGATAATTATCATCACCCCCAGCACCATCGCCTCAAAAGCATCAACATCGATGCCGAACTCGTCCATTGCATTGCCGATACCTTCCAGCGCGTTATGAAGCTTTTGCATACGCTCAGCCCACTCACGAAATGAGTGTGTACCCATTGCACTATAAGCTATCGTTCTTTTCAATTGATTTTCCTCAATACAAAGATCCGAGCTAATTTGATGTCTTTTGATAGGCTTGGCGGAAGGTTTTTGAGACATGGATAACATTTTTATTTCTACTGCTCCCCATTCAACCAAGAGCTTTTGCGCGGCGTATATCTTATATTCGTTGACACCCAAATAGTCGCCGATATCCCCTCCACTACGCATGCAAACGTCGCGATAAGGGCCACTTCGTTGTCTGGCTATTACCATCACAGCCAGCACCACCGCGGCGAAATCATCAACGTCAATGCCGAACTCTTCTAATGTGTTTCCAAGTCCCTTCAGCACGGAATGCAGTTCACTTACACGCTCCGTCCATTCAGGAAATGTGTGCATGTCTACTGCAGTATAAGTTATCGTCTGTTGCATGGTTTCATGCATGAAAAACCTAATCCGGTTGGCATTCAATTGTCTCGGCTTTCACAGCTCCGATGTCGTCGTTCTGTATGTCCGCGTCGATTTCCGCCTGATACAAATAATAATACGTCATAGCAGCGTGGACTTGCGCCAAGCCAATCTCAAAGTGAGTGGCGGTCTCTTCATCGTCGATTGCGCCTTGCTGCTGGTGCATGACGATATCCGCCACGCTTTTATCGGTGCCGAGGAGGCAAGGGCGCCCGCCTTGTACCTCGGGGTCACGGTAGATTAAGTTGATGCTTTCAGTTCGGGGCGGCGCGCCTTTTGGCAGACCATTTGCTGGAACTGGTAGGCCTACGTACCAGTCCTGTGCTGCTTTTTCGCCCAAGGTATCCAGTTTCTCACTGAATATTCTGTCCTCTTCAAATTCGGAGTCGACTTCAGCCTGATGCAAGTAGTAGTAGGCAAGGGCAGAATGGACTTGCAGCAAGCTGAGTCCATAGTATTCGGCGATCTCTTGTGGGCTGAGCTTGTCGATACCGCGTCGCATCTGGGCTACATATTTCACTTTCAGAGATCTGCCGATAATGCAGGGGCGGCCTGAGCGCCTCTTAAGATCGCGCCACACTACGTCAATGCTTTCGATGTTGCGCATGTGCCTTTCCTTTCTGGCTATACCCAGCTATGAGCCCCCATGCTCCCGGCCGCAACGCTCCAAAGCCCGCTGCGCGGCGCGCACATTGATCTTCGGCGCCACGTCGCGATAAAAGCGCGCGGCGATGTTTTCGACAGAGGCTTGCCCCTCCGTCGAAACATCAGCCAGGTCGAGCGCGTAATCGGCCGCGTCGAGCCCCTCGATCGGTTCCAGCGTGATCTCTACCACGTTTTCCCGGCGGACGCGTTCCAGCTTCGCCCGGCGTTTGTCGGCAGCCTTGGCGCGCTCGGCCTTGCCGATACCCGCGTAATAGGCGCCCAATTGCGCTTCCATTTCGGCGGCGTAGCTGAGGATCGCGCCGAAGGTGTTCAGTGATGACATTGGCAACCCTATACCCATCTTTCAATGACGATCTTGCGCTCGGTGTAAAACTCGATCGAATCCATGCCCTGACCGTGGAGATCGCCGAAGAAGGAATCCTTTTGCCCGCCGAAGGGGAAGGATGCCGAAGGCGCCGCGACGCCGATGTTGACGCCGATATTGCCGGCATTCACGCTGTACTTGAACTCGCGCGCGTTTTTGCCGTTGCTGGTGAAGATGCTGGCGGCATTGCCATAGCGGCTCTGGTTGATGATATCGACAGCATCATCAAAACTGTCGGCTTTCATCAGCGCCAGGACCGGACCGAAGACCTCTTCATTCGCCATAGTCGTATCGGGCTGAACGTCCGCGATCAAGGTGGGACCGACCCAAGAGCCCTTCTCATAGCCGTCGACATTGAAGTCGCGCCCGTCTACAACTACTTTCGCGCCCTCGGTCGCGCTTTGCGCGATCATGGTTTCGATGCGTTCCTTGGCGCTATCGCTGATGACCGTTCCCATCTGCGTAGTTTCATCCAAGCCATAGCCGACCTTGAGGTTGGCGACCTGTTTTGCCAGTTCGTCTTTCAAGGCGTCGTAGGCATCGCCGACGCCGACTGCCACGGCAGCAGCCAGGCAACGCTGACCGGCGCAGCCGTAGGCCGCGCCCAGGATGTTTTTTACGCTGGCTTCAATATCGGCGTCGGGCATCACGGCGATGTAATTCTTGGCGCCGCCCTGCGCTTGCACGCGCTTGCCATTGCGGGTGCAGGTTTCGTAGATGATTTTCGCAACCGCGCTCGATCCCACGAAAGATACGCCCGTGACATCGGGATGCTCCATCAGCGCCGTCGCCGATGGAACGGCGCCGTTCACCAGATTGACCACGCCCTCCGGCAAGTCCAATTCGTCGAGCATTTCGAACAGGAATTCGGTGCTCAAGGGCGTCTGCGGCGATGGCTTCAAAATGAAGGTATTGCCGCAGGTGATGGCGGTAGGCAGGAACCAAAGCGGCACCATGAAAGGAAAGTTGAAAGGGGTAATGGCGGCGAAGACGCCGGCCGGCTGGCGTACGGTGGTCTCGTCGATGCCAGAGCTGATATCTTCCAAGCCGTCGCTGCGCATGAGAACCGGTACGCTCATGGCGAAGTCGATGCTTTCGATCCCGCGCCGCACCTCGCCACGCGCTTCGTCCATGGTCTTGCCATGTTCCTTGACGACGATCCGCGAGACCGCTTCGAAATTGTCCTCGACCATGACCTTGAAATGGTGCATGTATTGCGCGCGCACCAGAACCGGGGTGCTGCGCCATTCGTCGAAGGCCGCCTTGGCAGCCCGTACAGCGAGATCGACATCGGCCGCGGTTGAATCCGGACAGTCGGCGAGATGTTCACAAGTGGCCGGATCGTGCACCGGTATCAATGTCGATGCCCCTGACTCCACCCATTCGCCGTCTATATAGTTCTTAATGGTCTTGCTCATGAATCGCTCCTCACACTAAGGCAGTTCTCCTGATGGATATATTATCGAGACCGGTACAAAAGTTGGATACGCCATGCAGCTATTGTACAATGTATTCTTGGCAAAATCCGTATCTTCTTGGCATCTCGCGCGCCGCCCGGCCTGGGCGGCGTCGCCGACTGTCGGCAGATCGATTAATTAGACCTTGAATTCGCGCTCTGAGCCTGAGCAAATTCTGTACAAAGTGTAGTAAATTATCCCTTTTGATTAGACACTTTGTTGGAATATGTTATACTATAGGCAATTTTTCGAATGCCCTGCAAGAGTCAAACCAAGTGGCGAGAGTATTGAGCGCAATCGATAACCGAGAACAGGAGAACATGGATGAGCAACTCGACAGAGATTCTTGAGCGCTACAAGCAAGTGATGTTCCCGGCCACCACGCCCTATCACGGCGACAGCCCGTTGGTGGTTGACCACGCCAAAGATCAATACATCTGGGATGTTGACGGGAACCGTTACTTGGATTTCTTCGGCGGTATTTTGACGGTCTCGGTGGGTCACTGCAATGATGAAATCACCGAGCGCACTGTCGAGCAACTGAGTAAAGTGCAGCATACCTCAACCATCTATGTCAACGAGAGCATGGTTGCCCTGGCGGAAAAAGTGGCCGCGCTGACCCCGGGGCGCCTGCAAAAGTGCTTCTTCACCAACAGCGGTACCGAAGCCAACGAGACCGCCGTGCTGGCGGCGCGGATCTACACCGGCAATCCCATTATCATCACCCTGCGTCACGCCTATTCCGGACGCTCAATGCTGGCGATGAGCCTATCCGCGCAGAGACCCTGGCGCTTGGGCGGTGTAGTCGATCCCTATATCAAACATGTGCGCAATCCCTATACTTTGCGCGCGCCCGCCGGCTTGACGGCGGAACAAGTGGTCGATCTGTGTGTGGCTGATCTGGAAGAAACCATTGCCACCGCTACCGAAGGGCGCATCGCCGCTTTCATGGCGGAACCGATTCAAGGCGCTGGCGGTTTCATTGTGCCGCCGGCGGACTATTTCCAGCGCGTCCTGCCCATCGTTCGGGAGGCTGGCGGCGTTTTTATCTCTGACGAAGTGCAGACCGGCTGGGGACGCACCGGCGGCAAATGGTTCGGCATCGAACAGTGGGGCGTCGAGCCGGATATCATGACCTTCGCCAAGGGCATTGGCAATGGCAGTCCCATTGGCTGCACCATCGCCACGCCGGAAATCGCTGACGCCGTGCAAGGCTTGACTTTCTCGACATTTGGCGGCAACCCGGTAACCATGGCCACGACGCTGGCGACCATCGAATACATGGAAGCGCATGACGTGCCGAGCAACTGCGAGGTCCAAGGCGCGCGAATGGCGGAAAAACTGGGCGAGTTCGCCGCCGAGTTTCCCATCATTGGCGAGGCGCGCGGCATGGGACTGATGCAAGCGCTGGAAATCGTCAAGGCCGGCGGCATTGAGCCGGACGCCGCGCGCGCCGCGGCCTTTGTTGATACCTGCAAGGATATGGGCTTGCTCCTGGGCAAGGGCGGCTTATACGGGAACGCCGTTCGCATCGCGCCGCATCTGAACGTGTCGGCGGACGATATGGACGCGGCGATGGATATTATTGGACGCGCTTTGGTCGAGGTGTCCTAGCTGCGTAGCTGCCCCGAGAAAGCGTTTCAGTGGCGCACGGCAGGTTGGCCAGCCGTACAAGGGATGAATCTGACTGGGATCGGCGTCTCGACCGGACGAGATTGAAAACATAATGTAGCTTAAGCGAAACGGCTCTTTATGACCGAAGCTCTCGGGGTAACAGTGTCACCAGCAACTTGGGCGCAGAGACTCAGACAACCGCTTCTGCTGGGCTTGAACCTGGTCGCGCTCGGCTTGGTGCTTAGCTTGCTGGCGCAATACAATAGCTCGGCATTTGATGACCCCTTGCAAACAGAATCAACATTGGGTCGGTTGGCGATCTGGATGGCGGAGCAAAGCGAAAACGATCCGGAAGACATCCGCTCGCCACTGGCGCAATACGCCGACAACTGGGCCAATGAACTCGGCGCCGAAGCATTAGATCCTATTGTCTTGTTCAACAGCATAGGCAACATGTGGAGCGCCTACCTCGTTTTGATCGCGCTAAGCTTGCTGATCGCATTGGCGACGCAATTCGCCCGACCGCTGGCCGCGCAAAAAGTCTATTTTGCGGCGCTTCTGCTATTGGATGTCCTGCTGTTTTTGATTCCAACGCTCGAGGGCAGCAAGGTCTTGTCAACCCTCATTCTCGCGATCCTCGCTGTCCTGGCGGCGCTGGCGCTTTCGCCGGGCAAGATCGGTCGCGTTGTCGGGTTCTTCCTGGCGCTGTCGGTGCTGTCGGTGGGCTGGGAGGCGAGCAAGTCCTTCGCCGATTCCGTCAATTACAAGCTGCTTCTGCCACAGACGAATTGGTCCTATGAACGCCACCCGTCGCTGGATGAGGCTTTGCTGGCGCTTGAAGCCGGTGAGGTTGATGTGGTCGTGGCCGATCGCAAAGATCTCGACGATCTCATGCCGCCGCACCCGCCGCAAGAAGCGGGTAGGGGCGATTCGGCGGATCCCCCGCTGCCTTGGGCCAACCTGCGCTATATGAAGATACTGGATCGGTCACAAGGCGTTGCGTTCTTGCCGATCGCGCCGGCTTTCCCGGGTCGGCTGAGTCTGGCGGTTCGCGCCGAAGACGCGGAACAACTCAGCGCCGTTCGCGCTGTCATGAACCGGAGGATCGCGGCGGTTGAAAGCGATTTTGCCGATGTCAAGTTCCTTAATCTGCCGCGCAACCTGGTGCTGCTTGACCTGAAGATTTTGAATGATCTCAATCTGCCGCATTTGCAGATGATCGCCGAAGCCTTCCTGCAGCCGGCGCGGCGCAATGGCGAGTTTCTGCTGCTGCGCATTTTGAGCGACGCCGGCATTTACACGTTTAGCGAAGCTTTATTGGGTTTCATTTTTGGCGCGGTGCTGGGTTTCGCGCTCGGCTCGCTATTCGCCCATTCGCGCTTGATGGAACGGGGCTTGCTGCCTTACGTTGTGGCGTCGCAGACGGTGCCGATTCTGGCGATTGCGCCCATGGTGGTGATCTGGCTGGGCGCCAGCCAATTGTCCGTCGCGGTGATCGCGGCTTATTTGACCTTCTTCCCGGTCACGATCAACACGCTGCGCGGCTTGGGTTCGCCAGCCCCGGCACAGATCGAGTTGATGCGTTCCTACGCCGCAAGTCGCTGGACTATCATGTGGAAACTGCGCTTTCCCGCCGCTTTGCCATATATCTTCACCGCCTTGAAAGTCTCGGCCACAGCCAGCGTAGTCGGCGCCATCATCGGCGAATTGCCCTCGGGCATCGGCGAAGGTCTGGGACGCGCCATCCTCGATTTCAGTTCCGATTACAGTATGATCTCGACGCCCAAACTGTGGGCTTCCATTGTCATGGCTGCGGCCGTGGGCATCCTGTTCTTTGTGGCAGTCAACCTGGCCGAGCGCTGGGCGCTGCGCGGCTACGTCCGCACTGTAGACGAGAGTGCATGAACGATGATTCTCACTTTTGGCGAGAATTGTAGGGGCGACCTATCAGGTCGCCCGCCAGCGCGCAAACTTGTGTAGGGACCTGGGCGAGGGGTGGAACCGCTACATGTCAGCTGAGCAAAGCGTCGTCATCGCGGCACAGGGCGTCAACAAGATCTTCAACCCGGGCACGGACGAAGAGGTGATCGCGCTGCAAGACATCAACCTGAACGTTGACAGCGGCGAGTTTATCTCGTTGGTCGGTCCTTCCGGCTGCGGAAAATCGACGCTGATGCGGCTGCTGGCCGACCTGCTGCAGCCCAGCTCCGGCGACTTGCTGATCAATGGCAAATCACCCCGCGCCGCTCGGCTGGACCGCGATTACGGCATGGTCTTTCAAGCAGCCACGCTCTACGATTGGCGCAGCGTGACGAAGAATGTGCAATTGCCGCTGGAGGTGATGGGGTACGCCAAAGATGTACGGCAAAAGCGCGCGCGGGAGATGCTGGAAATGGTCGAATTGAGCGCCTTCGCGGAGCATTATCCCTGGCAACTTTCCGGTGGCATGCAGCAGCGCGTTTCCATCGCCCGGGCGCTGGCTTTTGATCCTTCAATCCTGCTGATGGACGAACCCTTCGGCGCGCTGGACGAGTTCACCCGCGAGCGCATGAACATGGAGTTGCTGCGAATCTGGGAACAGACCGGCAAGACAATCATTTTTGTCACGCACAGCATCTCCGAGGCGATCTTCCTGTCCAACCGTATCGTCGTCATGTCGCCGCGGCCCGGGCGCATCACCAAAATTGTCAACAACGACTTGCCTTATCCGCGTGATTTCAAGACGCGGGGCGATCCCGCTTATCATAATATGGTAGCCGAGGTCCGCGAGTTGCTGCGCGACGCGATTGGGTCGGGGTCGCCGGGCGCTGCCCGCGTGCCCTCGCCACCCCATCAGGAATAGAGATGACGCTTGTCAATGAAAAGAGACCCTCATTAGCTCGGCGCGTCAATCGCCAGCTGCGCTATTACAGCCCGACCATCGCTGTGGCGGTCGGCGTACTCCTGTTATGGGAAGTCATCGTCCTGCTCTTCGATATTCAGCAATTCCTCTTGCCCAAACCCTCGGCTATCTTCGGCGAATTCATGTTGCAGGTGAACTTGTGGCTGGCGCCGGACGAGGGTTCCCTACTGTTTGAAGCCAGCGGGGCGACATTTTGGGAGGCTTTCGGCGGTTTTGTCATCGGCTGCGGCGGCGGCATCTTGATGGCGCTGATCACCTCGCGCTGGACCATCATCAGCGAAGCCACCATGCCCTTCGCCATTGCCGCCAATTCAGTGCCCATTATCGCCTTCGCGCCCATCATGAACAACTGGTTCGGCATCACCAATCCAGCCTCCAAGATGGCGATTGTCGCGATCATCGTATTCTTCCCCACCATGATCAACACGGTGCGCGGCTTGACGCTGGTCGACGCCGGCCAACTGGAGTTGATGCAGTCCTACGCGGCCAAGCCATCGCGCATCATGTTCAGTTTGCGCATTCCCAACGCCCTGCCTTATATCTTCAGCGCCTTGCGCGTGGCCAGCGCGCTGAGCTTGATCGGCGCGGTGGTCGCGGAATTCTTCGGCGGACCGCGCGCGACCCTGGGCGTTTATATCACGCAGGAAGCCGGCGCCTTCGATTTCGCCAAAGCCTGGACCGCCATTATGATGGCCTCCTTGATCGGCATCGGGTTTTATCTGGCGGTATTGCTTTTGGAACGGCGCTTGATGCCCTGGCACGTCTCGTTTCGGGAGGTGGGATAAGTGACCTGCGTGGCGAGGTCTACTTTAGGTTTGGCCCGTGATTTCGGTATAATGAGGCCGATCACGGTTGTGTATTGGTTTAATGTTCAAGGAGGATATCCGTAATGCGCAAAATAGTTGCTTTACTTGTGGTTCTTGTTCTTTTGCTCGGGGTCTCCGTCACCACGGCGGATGGCCATTTGACGCCGATCAAGCTGCAGTTGCAGTGGGTGGCGCAATCGCAATTCGCCGGCTACTTCGCCGCCGTTGATCTGGGCTTCTACGAAGATGAAGGCTTGGATGTCACCATTCTGGAGGGCGCGGTCGAGATCGTGCCGCAGCAGGTTGTGGCATCGGGCGGCGCGGAATTCGGCCTCGCCTGGGTGCCGAAAGTGCTCGAGTCGAACGAACGAGGCGCTGACCTGGTTAATATCGCCCAGGTCTTCCAGCGCAGCGGTACGCTGGAAGTTTCTTTTGTTGATACCGGCATCGAATCGGTCGATGATTTCGCCGGCATGCGCATCGGCACCTGGGGCTTCGGCAATGAACACGAGCTCTTCGCCGCCATGCGCGCAGTCGATATCGATCCCGAAAACGCCGATGACGTCACCGTCATTCAGCAGCCCTTTGACATGTCCCTGCTGCTCAATGGCGAGCTGGACGCCGCGCAAGCCATGACCTACAACGAATACGCCCAGGTCCTGGAAGCCGTTAATCCCGATACCGGCGAGCTTTATCAGCCGGAAGACCTGAACGTCATCGACTTCAACGATGTCGGCACTGCCATGCTGCAAGACCATGTCTTTGTCAACGCCGACTGGCTGGCGCAAGAGGGCAACGAAGATCTCGCTGTGGCCTTCCTCAAAGCGAGCTTCCGCGGCTGGATCCATTGCCGCGATAACCCGGATGAATGCGTCGGCATCGTGCTGGACAATGGCTCGACCTTGGGCGAAAGCCACCAGACCTGGCAGCTGAACGAAATCAGCAAGCTGATCTGGCCCTCCCCGGCCGGCATCGGCATCATGGACGAAGACCTCTGGGCGCAGACGGTCGCCGTTTCCATTGAAGGCCTGGTCATCAGCGAAGAGCCGGGCATGGGTGCTTACCGCAGCGATCTGGCTCAGGCGGCGCTGGATTCGCTGGCGATGGACGGCATGGATGTCACCGGCGACATGTGGGAACCGGTCGAGGTTATGCTGCGTCCCGGCGGCGAATAATCAGCGAATCTACATCTTGTAGGAATTCTGTAGGGGCGACCGGCGGTCGGTGTCTACGCGACTCTGTGAGTCGCCCCGCTTGAATCTGAAAAAGCAATTGACATGCGCCACATTGCACTCTTCTTGATCTTGCTGCTGCCGTTTTCACAGAAGACAGTCGCTCAAGAGAGAACGCTCGTTCCGCTACGCCTCCAGTTGCAATGGGTGACGCAGGCAGAGTTCGCGGGCTATTATGCGGCGCATGATCTTGGATTTTATGAAGCCGAAAGCCTCGATGTAACGATTCTCGATGGTTCTGTGGAAATCGTGCCGCAGCAGATGGTGCTTGCCGGGGCGGCGGAATTTGCCATTGGATGGGTGCCGAAAGTGCTGGAAGCCAACGAACGAGGCGCGAATCTAGTGAACATTGCGCAGGTGTCTCAGCGCAGCGCGACGCGACAAGTATCTTTCGTCGATACCGGCATCGAGTCAGTCGAGGATTTGCGCGGTATGCGCGTCGGCGCCTGGGGCTTCGGCAACGAGCACGAACTCTTCGCCGCCATGCGCGCCGTCGGCATCAATCCGGATAATCCCGATCATGTGACAATTGTGCAGCAGCCCTATGATATGTCGCTGCTGCTCAATGGCGAGCTTGACGCCGCGCAAGCCGTGACCTACAACGAATACGCGCAGGTCCTGGAAGCGGTAAATCCCGATACCGGCGAGCTGTATCAGCCGGAAGACCTGAACGTCATCGACTTCAATGATGTCGGCACAGCCATGCTGCAAGACCACGTCTTTGTCAACGCCGATTGGCTGGCGCAAGAGGGCAACGAAGATATCGCTGTCTCCTTCCTCAAAGCCAGCTTCCGCGGCTGGATTCACTGCCGTGACTATCCGGACGAGTGCGTTGAGTTGGTGCTGGACCGCGGACCTACATTGGGCGAAAGCCATCAGACCTGGCAGCTCAACGAGATTAACAAGCTGATCTGGCCCTCCCCGGCCGGCATCGGCATCATGGACGAAGATCTCTGGGCGCAGACCGTAGCCGTTTCGATTGAAGGCTTGGTCATCAGCGAAGAACCGGGCATGGGTGCTTACCGCAGCGATCTGGCGCAGGCGGCGCTGGATTCGCTGGCGACCGACGGCCTGGATGTCACCGGCGACATGTGGGAACCGGTCGAGGTCATGCTGCGACCCGGCGGCGAGTAGTTGTCACACCAAGTCTCATCCGCGTCGAAAAACGACGGATTGGTTACGATTTCATCAATGAGTCACCCTTCCCCATTGCAATGGGATACTTTGAACTTGAACTTGCCCCGTGAGGCGAGGGACCGAAGGGGCGTAAGGCCGGGGATGGGGTAGAAAACATGTCCACTCCTCAGCCCTCGGAGAAGGAGCCGGGGTTGCGGGTAGAATCGCAGCGATCGCGTTTTGGCATGACTAACTGGACTGCTGAGACAAATTAACGCTGCGAATTGCAGTTCGCGAATTTCGCGGTAAGATACGGAAAAGTAAATGCTTTAGGAATCGGAAAATGACCGCAGAACAATTGCTCCAGCGGGAACACCAGCGCTACCAGGTCAGCGTCGACGAATACAAGGCATTCCGTCGCGACGGCTATCTGGTGGTGCGCGGATTGGTCGCGCCCGAGGAAGTCGAGGAACTAGCTCGATACACCGAAGACCTGATGGCGGGCCGCGCAACCTTGCCCGGCGTGCCGCCCCCCGCTGAAGACGCGACCGAATTTCAGCGGCGTCATCATTACGAACGCGTGCACATGCCCCACCGCACCGAGGAAATCGCCGAGCGCTTTCTCTTGCATCCGCCTGTGGTCGATGTGCTAGAAGCGCTGATTGGACCGGACGTCCTGGGTTTGCAGACCATGCTCTTTTTCAAGCAACCCGGGCAGGCGGGCCAGGGCTTCCACCAAGATTCCTATTACATCCCCACCCAGCCCGATACGCTGATCGGCGCCTGGATCGCCATCGACCCGGCGACCGAAGAGAACGGCTGCCTCTGGATCACCCCCGGCTCCCAGCACGAACCGATTTATCCCGATTGCGACGGGGTGACGCAGCAGGGCGATACCATCCTCGGCGATATCGAATCCATCATCAATGCCAGCCATCCCGACGAAGACAAGAATACCCTGGCGAAAATCGCGCTGCGTTATGAGAACGAAGTCGCCGTACCAGCCCAGCCGGGCGATGTGGTCTTTTTCGGTGGACATGTCTTGCATCGCTCCCATCGCAACGACTCGGACAAGCCGCGTCGCGCCTTTGTCAGCCACTATTGCAATGCCCGTTCGCGCGTGCCCTGGAACCACCGCGGGGAATACGATGGCGACGAGGAGGGCGCAGCCGCCAACTATCTGCATATTCTGGCGCGGGGCGCCACGCACCTGCCCTACGCCCAGCCCAGGTTCGGCACGCTCTGCGCCGCCAACGCCCCGGAACTATACGGGCATCGCGTCGACAATCACCGCGTCAAATCGATGATGGGCGATGGCAATGGCTTCATGGTCGTCGTGCCGCACGAAGCCGTCGATCACGATCACTAACTGGATTCGCCAAGCGAGCTGCGCCGATGGAATGGAACAAGCCCTACGACTTGACCGATGAGCAAGTCGCGACCTACCAGCGCGACGGACATATCTTGCTGGAGAACGTGCTGCCGGCGGCTTACATCCCGCCCTATCACCTGGCCATCGTGGGGACTGTCGCCGAGCGCAACAAGGAAACGCGAAAACTGGCGGATCGCGATACCTATGGCAAAGCCTTCTTGCAGACGACGAACCTCTGGGAATACAACGAGGTGGTCAAGGAATATGTCATGGCGACGCGCTTTGCCGGCATCGCCGCGAGCTTGATGGGCGTCGACAAGGTGCGGCTTTACCACGACCAGGCGCTGTTCAAGGAAGCCGGCGGCGGAATCACCCCCTGGCATCAAGACCAGCACTATTGGCCCCTGGCGACGGACAAGACCATCACCATGTGGATGACGCTGGCCGATATCGACGCCGACATGGGCACCTTGCAGTTCGCGTCAGGTTCGCAGCTCGAAGGCTACCTGGGCGATATCCCCATCTCTGACGACTCCGAAGCCCAACTGCGGGCCTTTGTGGAGAGCCGCGGCTTCAAGTTGCAACAAGCCAACTCAATGAAAGCCGGCTCAGCCACTTTCCACAGCGGCTGGACCTTGCACTCGGCGCCCCCCAATACCTCCGACCAAATGCGACCCGCCATGACTGTCATCTATTTCGCTGACGGCACGCGCGTCAGCCAATTGGACAACAAAAACCGCGTTGCCGATCGTGATCACTGGCTGCCCGGCACACAGCCGGGCGATTTGGCGGCGACTCCCCTCAATCCGGCGCTTGGCTGGTAAATGAACATCACTCGCCCGGCGAGAGCGGCAAGAGCCCCCGCGTGTAGGCATTGCATACAGTCTTATTTGCCGTTTGGACCCACTCATGAAGATTAGCAAGGTCGAAGCCATTCCCCTCTTCGCATCCTTCGCCGACGTCCTGGGCGATGTGCCAAGCGAACTCTCCCACCCAGCCTTCGGCATGAGGGTGAATCCCCTGCTCGGTCAAGGCGCGGTCATCGTCCGCCTCACAACCGACGACGGCTTGGTCGGCATTGGCGAAGCCATGGGACGCCCGGGACCCCGCGGCACGGCTGCTTACATCAACGACGTGCTCGCGCCCATGCTGCTCGGCGCAGATCCCCGCCATCATCATGCCTTGTGGACCGCCATGGTCGAGGAGATCCGCTTCGCGCCCATGGGCGTCAGCGGCGTCGATATCGCGCTTTGGGACTTATGTGGAAAGTTTTATGACGACTCCCTGCCGAATCTCCTGGGCGGACCCACGTGCGAGACCGTCGAACCCTACGCCAGCCCAATACCCTACCTGCCGACGCCGGATAAGACCGCCGAAAAGGCGGGCGAGTTTCTGAGCGCTGGATTCCGCGCGGTCAAGCTCAAGATCGGCCGCGGACTGATCACGGATATCGCGCACGTCGAAGCAGTCCGCGCCGCCGTCGGACCGGCAATCAAGCTGCTGGTAGATGCCAACGGCGCTTACACCGTCAGCCAGTCCATCGCCCTGGCCAAAGATCTGGTCAAGCATAATGTCTACTGGCTGGAAGAACCGGTCCATCCGGAATACGCGGACGATCTGGCGCGCATCCGCCGCCGCGTCGATCTCCCCATCGCTTCCGGCGAGTGGCTGGGCAGCGTCTACCAGTTCCGCGACCTGCTCAAGGCGGAAGCGGTAGATGTGCTCATGCCCAATATCACGCGCTGCGGCGGCTTCACCGGGATGCTGAAAATCGCGGATCTGGCTTCAATGGAGAATGTGAAGGTCGCGCCGCACGGCGTCGGCGCTGGCGTAGGCATTGTCGCCGCAATCGCCGCTTGCGCTGTCATGCCCAACTTCCTGATTTATGAATACAATCAACTCTTCAATCCGCTGCGGCACACGGTAATGCGCGAAGCCATCCCTTTTCATGACGGCGTCCTCAAGCCGCTTGATGGTCCCGGTTTGGGCATTAGCTTGAACGAAGAGACAATCGCCAGGTACCGCGTAGATTAAGCTCATTCGCCTTCCGCGGGCCGGTCATAGTCATCCGCATAGCGCCTGATGTCTTCCTGCTGCCAGTTGCCAAAAGCCACCTCAAGAACCCGCACCGCCTCTCCTCCGCTGCCGAGCCGATGCTTGCTGCCGGCCGGAATCCAGATTTCGTCGCCCGCCTTCGCTTCAATGACTTGGTCATCCACTTGGATGATCGCGCCATCATCAAGCGCGATCCAAAGTTCGGCTCTCGCGCTGTGCGATTGCAGGCTCAGGCGCTGTCCCGCCTCGACCGTCATCAGGCTGGTCGTCACTTCTTCGTTGTTGGCATATTGCGCGAAGCTGCCCCAAGGGCGCGTCACTCGTATGCACTCAGGCTGTTTCTCGGGAATGGGCTTGCTCACATAACGAGACATTGACGTACCTCCGGATGCGCGCTGAATTGCCCTTTATTGTAAATCTACGTAAAATGTCAGAAATTAACATAAACTATCAGCAGCGCCAAGCGCTCAGCATTGCGAGACCGTATCCATGTTACCAGAAGCCAGAAGACGACATCTGCTCAGTTATCTCGCGAGTGTGGGCAGCGCCGCAATCGTAGATCTGAGCGCCCGCTATCACGTGTCGAGCATGACGATCCGCCGCGATCTTAGAAAAATGCACGACGAAGGCTTGGTCACGCTGACGCATGGCGGCGTCGTTTTTGATGGCGACGCGCCAGAGCGGCGGGAAATACAGCCCGTGACCCGGGATCACAATCGAGCCGGCGAAAAACGGGCAATTGGCCGTCACGCGGCGATGCGCTTCGTCAAAGACAACGACGTAGTGCTGCTGGGCGCCGGTGCCACCGTTCGCGCGATTGTTCCCTTTCTCAAGCGCAAAAGCAATCTCCAAGTGGTGAGCAACAGCCTGCGGACGATCGAATTGCTGCGGAAGACGCTGCCATCCGCTACGGTGATGGGCACGGGAGGGATCCTGAGCGCGGATAGCCTCAATTTTGTCGGACCGGTGGCGGAAGGCTTTTTTCAGGATTATTTCGCGCGCGTCGCCTTCATCTCCGGCGCGGGACTGTCCCTGCGCGCCGGCTTGACCGACTCGCAGTTGCTGGAAGCCTCGGTCAAACAAGCGATGATTCGCTCGGCCGAGAAAACAGTCGTCCTGCTGGATTCCAGCAAACTCGGGACAACTGCCGCAGCGCAAATCCTGGCAATCGACGAGATTGAGACCCTCGTGACCGATAGCGGCATTGCGTCGGATCAGCAACGTCAACTGCTCGACATGGGCATTGATGTGCAGGCCGCGCCGCTGCCAGCCCTTGCTTGATTACCTTTTGGGGCTTAAATGCGAAAGTGTCCAGCTGCTATTAGTCATGATTGTGTTTGTCGGGCTTGATACGGAACAGCGCCTTGCCGACGCTCTGGCAACTGTCGTCGATTGCGACAACCAATTTCGGAGGACGTCCTACCGGGCGCTCAAGAGGGTTTCATTTCTAATGCTTGGGGGTAGATGGTAGCTTGGGATCATCCCATGGCAGTTTCATAGTCTCCAGAGTCCATGGCTTTTTCAAACTGTTCTCCCCAACGTTCGACCTTCAGAGACCTTATCAAGGCTAAAGCAATTTTCATGGCAAGCCTTTCGTTTGCGGCGGTTACTGAAACAGAAATCTGAGGATTTACTTCGCCCAATGTCTCATGTTGCGCCAACAACTCATTAGCATCTTGCAAATTAAAATTGAAGTTGTAGCGATTTCGTTGCGATCCGCTCACCGATAGAACTCCTTATGCTCAATGTATCGAAAGGTCCATGAGGTAATATCGGCTGCCTCGCTCCAACTCGTCTATCCGCCTTTCATGATTCCGAAGTTGTGCCCGCAACTCTTTGTAAGCATCACTAAGCTCGCTCAGTGTGCCTATCATCGTTTCCTGGTTTCTCTCTATCCGACCTAAACGTTGGTCTATGCGATCGTGTACTTCCTCACGAATGATTTGCCGTACTTGTTCCAACTCATCGCTAGTCACAGTGTGCCTCTATGCTCATTTGGTACTATGCCACAATGGTATCATAGATTTGAGTATGTTCAAAGATTCGCTATAGTCTGGCGCGCACCCTAGTGGGCGTAAAGATGCTATCGTAACTGGAACCTTAGCATCCGACTACCAAATAGATGACCTGCATGGTACGAAAAGTAACCCGCGCAATCGATATGCGACGAGTGCGATTACACGGTACGCTATAATTTGTGAGTTGACAAAGCGAATTGACCTGTATGAAAGTGCGCAGCCTGATCACAGGATCAATTCAGAATTGCGCGCCACGCGGCTGATTCGCTATCGTTGCTCCGACGCGAAACGCTCGTACTCTGCGCGACTGGGCAACCCGTCGATCACCCCGATATGCATAGCGGTATAAGCGCCGGACAGGACCGCCCGCCGCACCGCATCTTCAATTGACAAGTCTTCGCCCAGGAACACCGCCAGCGCTGCGTTGAAGCTGTCGCCGGCGCCGGTAACGTCCAGCGCGTCAATCGAGAGGGCGGGAATATGCCTCTCGCCATCCCGGCTGACGATCAGCGCGCCCTTCTCCCCAAGCGTCACAATGACCGTAGCCACGCCATAATCCAGCAACTTGCCAGCCAGAGCCTCGACCGGGCTGGGATCATCGGGGGGCAGACCGAGAAGAATGCGCGCTTCGGTGGCATTCGGGGTCAAGATGTCGACATCCGCGAACAGCGCCGTATCAACTGAACGCGCCGGCGCCGGATTGCAAATGGTTAGCTTACCATGCGCCCTGCCCAGCGCCAGCGCTTCGACCACCGGCTCCGGCGACACTTCAAATTGCGTCATCACGATGTCGCTCCCCAGGATAAGTGCTTCGCAGTCGCGTACATGATCCGCTGTCATCAACAGATTCGCGCCCAGATCGACCGTGATCCAGTTCTCGCCATCCGGCAAAACATTGACGAATCCGATACCGGTATGAGCGCCGGGCAAGCGATGCACCTTGTCCGCCGCGATACCCTCTTTGGCATAAAGTTGCAGGGCGCGGTCGGCAAAGATATCGTCGCCGACGCAAGCCAAGAAACTCACGTCGGCGCCCAAACGCGCCGCCGCGATCGCTTGATTGCTGCCTTTGCCGCCGGGACCCATGTCGAAGGAGTCGCCGGGCAAACTTTCGCCCAGCGCGGGCATACGGGGCACGCGGATTGTCAGCCCCTCGTTATAGCTGCCGACGAAGAAGATCTTGGTCATGGGGTTCTTTGTCCATCCCGGCGCGGCGCCGCTATCGTCCGCCTTCGCGGACCCCGACCGTGAGCGGCTCCCAATCTTCGCCAATCGCGTCAAGATTCGGCCTATCCCGCGCAAGCGCTTCTATCGCGGCGATCACAAGATCGTTGCGATAAGCGCCCTCATCGGGTTCCGTCGTGATTGCGCTCGTTTGCAAAGCCAATTCTACCGTCCGCGCCCACTGATCCTCATTCATGATCCCGATGCCATCCGGCGAGGGCCAGATCAACTTGTTCACCTCGTTCATCTGCCACTGCTGATGGCTCTCGCCCAAGTCCGGGTCGATCTCGCGCAGGATTTGCACGCAGTCATCGGCATGATCGCGACAGTAGATCCAAGCGCGGATGCTCGCCTTGAGAAAAGCAATCGCCAGGGCTTCATTGTCTTCTTCCGCCAGCCAATCCGTCCGCGCGATGACATGATCCTGCAGCATCGCTGTTCCCACCTCGTTCAAGTCGACGATGTTGATATCGTCGGGCTGGAACAATTCCCCGGTCGCCGGGTTGATCATGCCAAATAACCGGCCAACCCAGTTGTAAATGAGAGCCTGCGCCGCATCAACTTCTCCCTCCAGCAGCGGCCCCAAATGAAAGGGCTGCGGCACGAGCATCAGATGTTCCCCGCTGGTTGGATCCGAGCCGATGTGAAAGGTCGTCGCCTGGACTTCGAAATCGCTGTCATTGACCCAAACGCCGATCCGATTCCATGTAAGGTCTGTGGCTTTTTCAATGCCAGCTTCAGCAAGTGAAACCAGGACTGTCCCGCTGCGTTGGAAGACCTGCGCGATATTGACCAGATTCGCGCCGCCCTCATTGGCTTTCAGGGTCTTTGGCAGCCAGGTCACGCCGAACTCGGCATCACCTGCGGCCACAACATCCGTCGGCAGGAGATCGCCCTCACTTTCAATGATCGTGACCGCAAGCCCGTCGTCCGCGTAGTATCCCAGTTCTCGCGCGACATAATAACCAGCGAACTGCGCCTGCGTCACCCATTGCAGTTGTACGCTAACAGGCTCCAGGTCCTCATCATGGGCGGAGGCGATTAGGCCGTTCAACAGCAACGCCACGATCAACATCAAACAGACACGCAACACAGGCATATTCCATTCTCCACCAGCCCACATAAGGTATTCAGCTTAACTGGCGGTAGTGTATCCTTTTCGGTTGAAATAGAAATGACGTGAAAACCAATTCGTGCTAGTTGTACTAGCAAAGCATACAAATTGGAGTCACGTCATGAATTCTAGGATAAAGCATCAAGGATATGAAATCAAATCTTTCTGG
>JAJEFB010000015.1 GCA_022820665.1 Anaerolineae bacterium
CCAGAAAGATTTGATTTCATATCCTTGATGCTTTATCCTAGAATTCATGACGTGACTCCAATTTGTATGCTTTGCTAGTACAACTAGCACGAATTGGTTTTCACGTCATTTCTATTTCAACCGAAAAGGATACACTACCCGCTCGGCGGCAGCGAATCGTCTTGCCGCGCTCACGCAAAATAACAAACTCTTTCCGCTCGCGCGGATGGTGGTCTATTAAAAAAGGGACTGTCAAGTGACAGTCCCTTTCGGGTAACTCAACTGTTGGTCTTGAGCCGGCTTACATCATGCCGCCCATGCCACCCATGCCGTCCATGCCGCCGCCGGGCATCGGAGGCGGAGCTTCTTCCGGCACATCGGTGATCAGCGCTTCGGTGGTCAAGATCATAGCGGCGATGGACGCAGAGTTCTCGATAGCGCCGCGGGTCACCTTGGCGGGATCCGGGATGCCGGCCTCGATCATGTCTCCGTATTCGCCGTTCATGACGTTGAAGCCGACGCGATGGTTGCCGCTGTCGGATTGCGCGCGGCGCACGTTCTGGATGATGACCGCGCCATCTTCGCCCGCGTTGGCGGCGATCTTGCGCATCGGCATTTCCAAAGCGCGGCGCATGATAGTCACGCCCGTATTTTCGTCAGCGATACTCATGCTGACACCGTCCAGCGAGCTGACAGCATTGATCAGCGCTACGCCACCACCAGGCACGATGCCTTCTTCAACGGCGGCGCGGGTCGCGCTCAAGGCGTCTTCGACGCGATGCTTCTTTTCTTTCAGTTCGGTCTCCGTTGCAGCGCCAACGCGGATTACTGCCACGCCGCCGCTGAGCTTCGCCAGGCGTTCCTGCAGCTTTTCACGATCGTAGTCGCTAGTGCTGTTATCGATCTCGCGGCGGATCTCTTCGATGCGGCCGACGATTGCGCCTTCTTCGCCAGCGCCATCAACGATCACGGTATCGTCCTTGGTGCTGACGACCTTGGCCGCCCGCCCCAGGTCTTGCACGGTGACGCTATCCAGCTTGCGGCCGGTCTCTTCGCTGATGACGGTGCCGCCGGTCAAGACAGCGATGTCACGCAACATGGCTTTGCGGCGATCGCCGAAGCCCGGCGCCTTGACACCCAAGACGTTGATCGCGCCGCGCAGTTTGTTGACAACCATGGTTGCCAAAGCCTCGCCGTCAATATCCTCGGCGATGATGACCAGCTCGCGCTTGCCGATCTGATGCAGTTTTTCCAGGATCGGGATGATATCCTGCGCCGCGCTGACCTTCTTGTCGTGGATCAAGATATAGGGCTCTTCGATATCGGATTCCATGTTTTCGCTGTTGGTGACAAAGTAGGGGCTGATGTAACCGCGATCGAACTGCATGCCCTCGACGTATTCGGTTTCGAATTCCAGGCCGCGGCTCTCTTCAACTGTGACGACGCCATCCTTGCCGACCTTGTCCATCACCTCGGCGATCAGATTGCCGATTTCCTTGTCCTGCGCGGAAACGCTGGCGACATTGGCGATTTCGTCTTTGGTGTCGATCGGCGTTGCCTGATCGAGAATGTTCTGGGAAACGACATCGGCAGCGTGGATGATACCGCGCTTCAACAGCATGGGGTTGGCGCCGGCCGCCACGTTTTTCAATCCTTCGCTGACGATAGCCTGCGCCAGGACTGTTGCGGTGGTGGTGCCATCACCGGCGATGTCATTGGTCTTGGTCGCCGCTTCCTTGAGCAATTGCGCGCCCATGTTTTCGTAGGGATCTTCGAGTTCGATCTCTTTGGCGACCGTGACGCCGTCATGGGTGACCGTCGGCGCGCCGAACTTCTTGTCCAAAGCCACGTTGCGTCCCTTGGGGCCGAGCGTCGTACTGACAGCGTTGGCGACCTTGTCGACGCCGGCTTGCAGCTTGCGGCGGGCATCTTCCTTAAATACGAGTTGCTTTGCCATTGATTCCTCCAGAATTGGCTCTGTTAACTGTGGATGAGAATTTGTTGGACAAACAGAAATCCAGCTAGATTTCTACGATACCGAGGATGTCGGATTCTTTCATGATGAGCATCTTGGTGCCATCAAGCTTGACCTCGGTGCCGGCATACTTGGCGAAGAGCACACGATCGCCTTCCTTGACGTCCATGGGGATGCGCTTGTCGCCGTCTTCGTCGTATTTGCCGGGTCCGGCCGCGCGGATCAACCCCTGTTGCGGCTTCTCCTTTGCGGTTTCCGGCAAAACAAACGCGCCACCAGCGAATGTTTCTTCCGATTCGACAGGCTCGACCAGAACGCGGTCGCCGAGCGGGCGGATATTCACAGGCATTGTCTTTTCCTCTCTACAACTATCGTTGCAAGTGTCGATAATGAGAAACTTTAGCACTCGATAGCAAAGAGTGCCAAATTGTCAGCGATAATTTAGCATAATTAGATAAACAAGTCAACACACTTGGCAACGATAGAAGGTCTTTGCCAAAAATAATATGAATTTCTTATGCTTGATCTTGCGCTCAAATAACAGACGGCAGTCAATCGCAACTGGATCTTCGGTACAACATGATACTTACATTCTGTATGTCGTCGTCTGTTCGACATCTTTCAAATTGTGAATGCAAGGCGTCTTGCCATATCGTTTCGTATCGTTCGGACTTGTCCAATTCGTAGACGAGCCAAACGCGCTCATGTCCGTTCAGTTTGCCGCGGAGCATAGCCGCAATTGAATCGTCATCGCTTTTGCCAAGTTCATAGCTATGTTCTATCGCTACATCGACGCCATGTTTCGCGAAATAAAAGTCTGCGACGCCACTGTAGACAACGGATTCAAAATACAAGTTTAACCCGTCGCTCCAGCCAGTCAGCAAGTCGCCCTCCAAGAAATCGTCTTGCAAATGGCGTTCTACCAGGTGTATCGGCAGCGTATTGTAGGAACGGACGAACTGACCGGCGCCGACGCGTCGCTGGAAGAGCAAACCGCTGGCGAGCCAAAATACAAGTATGCCTATCAGCACGAGCTTCCTGCGCGGGAGCGCCTCAAGCCCCTTGACCAGCAGCAGAATCATCAAGGGAAAGACAATCACGGCATAGCGCGTTCGCGGAAAGTCAATGACCCCCAACTCGTAATTGACGATCACATAGAAAGCCATCGTCACCAATAGAATCACCCACAGGGCGATGGCAGTTCGATCCCGTTTCAAGGCGCGCGCGGCGGCCAGCGCGAAAAGCAATAGGAACAAGTGGCTGGCATTAATGCCGAGGCTGGTGATCGCCCACAGTAAATCGAGAGAATCAAGTGCGTTGATCGCTTGCTCCGCCCGGCCTGTCGCGTAGGCTGTGCCTTGTATCAAAATGCGGAGCCAGGGCAAGAAGGCCAGCCCGGCGACCAAGAACGCGCCAGAAATGAGGAACCATCTGCGCGTCTTCGCCACAAAAAAAACATGATATACGCCGAGCGCGCAAAGCATGGCTAAGCTGAAAATATGAGTATAGGCGAATAAGATACAGGCAAGGCACAAGGGCACAAGCTCGGCGCGAGTCGCCTGTCGGCTGCGGAGCGCGCGAAAATAGAGCCACAAGAGCAATAGCGCCGCCGCGACGAACATGGTGTACATGCGAATCGGCAGGTGCCAGATATTGTAGAACGCCAAGGACGCCAGCATCGTTGTGGCCAAAAAGCCCGCTTCCCGGCTGATCAAGCTCCGGCCCAGCCGATAAATCAGCGCCAGGCTTGCAATGCCGAAAAATACTGACAGCAGCTTAAGAGCAAGGGGGGACCAGTTGACCAGTTTTCCCCAAACATGCAGTAGCAGGAAGTAGCCTGGCACATGCTGCTGACTCTTGACCATCAATCGATCCAGCACAGCGTCTATGCCCGCGGCTTGATCAAAGTAACCAGCGGTCGCCATGGAAAAGAGGCCATCCACGTAAATGGGATAATCGTCGAGCAGACGGACAGCAAAGGCGAATACGGCAAAAAGAATTCCCGCTATCGTCAACCAACTGTTGACGAGGCGGTCACAGCGCCTCGTCATTCTTCGCAAGTGCCCTTCAGGATGGCGTTTTAATTCCATCAAAAGTTCTTCCCAGCCTCGAAAGCGCTAATCGCAGCCCGGGCGCTGATAAAGCTCGATGGAAACCTTTGCCAGCGTCCTGTCACGGAAGCATCGCAGATGAGTAAGCGCCAGCGCGTCCTGATAGAGCTCTTGGAATCGAGCGGTATTGTCCAATTCATAGGTCAACCAGATACGCCTGCGCCCGGCGAATCGTTCTGCCAGTGTCGCGCTGATTTCTGCGTCGCTTAGCTGTTGCAATACATAGGTATGCTGTATGCCAATATCTACTGGATGATCAGCAAAGTAATAATCGATGACGCCGCCATAGGGCGTGCGATATTCAAAACTGAGCCCGCCCGACCAGCCAGCCAGTAAATCTCCCGGCTGCAGATCTTCGCGCAGATGCCGCTCGACCAGATGGATAGGAATCGTATTATATGAGCGCACGAAAATATCGGCGCCGACGCGGCGCTGGTACAAAAGCCCGCTGGCAATCCAAAACAGCAATATGCCCAAGGAGACCAGCTTCCACCGGTTCAATTGCGCCAGCCCTACATTAAGAAGCAGGATGACTATAGGAAAGAGGACAACAAAATAACGCGACCGATGGAGATCTATGGCGCCGGTAGCTCGATTGACAGCCACGTAAAATGCGATAGCCGTTATCAAGATCGTCCACAACGCCAAAGACAGCGGTTCTTTTTTCCATACTTGCCTGACCGAAAGCGCCAGCAGTCCAAGAAAGAGTATGCTGGCATTCATGGACAGACTTAGGATCGTGGTCACTGTCTCGACCGGATTGAGAACGCGGATGTCCCCGAATTCTTCTCCGCCCGCAATTTCGGCTGTACCGGTCAAAAGCGTGCTCAACCAAGGCAGGATCGTAAGTCCGGCGAGTGCTCCCGCTGCCGCAACAAATAACCAATGACGCGACTTGGCTGCAACAACGCCGCTCGGCGGCAGCGAAATGGACCGCCGCGCTCGCGCAAAATATCGACTTCGTTCCGCTCGCGCGGATCCTGGCAAATTAAACAAGAGATGATGCAGCGCCAGACCCAGACCCACCGCCAAACTGAATATCTGCGAATACAAAAACAATATGCAAGCCAGGAACAAGAAGGCATAATGCCCGGGCGATGTCCTGTTGTGTACTACAGCGCGCAAGTAAATCCACAGGAGCCAGAGTCCGGTCGCCACAAACAGGGTGTACATGCGAACCGGCAAGTACCAGAGATTGTAAAACGACAAAGACGCCAACATCACTATCGAGAAAAACCCGGCTTCCCGCGAAACGAAATCCCGTGCCAAACGAAAAATGAGCGCCAGGCTCAAAATGCCGAAAAAGACGGAGAGCGTCCGCAGGAGCAGCGGATCCCACCCGGCGATTTTCCCCCAGACAAAAAGCGCCAGGAAGTATCCCGGCACATGCTGTTGGCTGACGTCTGTCAGTTTCTCAAATACCGACCTTAGATCTGACTCGGCTTCGAGACCACCCGCCGTAGCAATCGAACGCAAACCGTCGGGCAATATCGGATAATCGTCCAATAATCGCGTCGCCAGAGCAAAGGTCGCCAGGATCACGACCATAGCTGGCATCCAGCTTTGCGTCGCCCATGCGTAACCGTATTCTACTCGCAATTGCAGGGCTCGAAGTGTCGCCATTCAGCATCCGATACCAGAGCCGCCGGCGCGTAACCGGCGAATCATCCACAAGAATGTCGCGCTCACACAAAATAATGAACCGGCATGACGCGAGAGGGCCGCGGTTAAAATAACAGGAACAGCCAGGCAATAGTACCAAAACCCCGGGTGAAAAGCAGGGCTGACCGGGCGCTCGGCCGCGCGCTACGGCTCGATTACCGCAATAGCACCCAGGTCATAGTAGCGTAACGCGCAGCGATTGGCAGGGTCTCGGCCCAGCGTGGTTACCCCAACATAGTCTGCCAAATCAAACTCAAGAGGCGCAACCGCTACTGAACTTCGGCCGGCATCTCGCAGCGACAGGATCTGCTGATGCCGCTCATCCCACTCACCCGCGTATCGTTGAAAGCTGGGGATCAAAGTCCCGTTGCCGATCACGATACCAAGCGTGATCAACACCGCCAGCGTCAAGCAAAGACGGACGGGCAATATCGAGCCAGTATTCGCTGACTGCGCGATCTGGCCGAGCGCGATCCCGTAGAGCGCTCCCCATAGAAATCCCGGAAAAACCAGCGCAAAGGATGCCGGCGCCAATATGCGCGCATCCACGAAGCCGCGCCCAATCAGCGCAGTGAACACAATAGCCGCCAGCGAAATCAGCGCAATGACCAGCGCGAAAAGCGACAAGCAATGAAGTCTTCGGATCTGCGATGTTTTTGTAACCGTATCTAGTTGCCCGGTCCCAACATACAGGAGGCTGATTGCGCTCGTGAACAAGAAACTTGCCGCGCGATAGTGAATGCTGCGCGCCTGAGTCAGGGCGAAAAGCAGCGCCACAATGAACAAAACCAGGCTGATGAGCATCAGGTTGGCGGCCGCCGTTTCGCTCAACCATTGATCCAGGCGGTCACGCCGCTGAATTGCAACCAAGAAGCCGACAATCAAGAACAAATTGAGGGCGACGACCAGCAGATAAGCGGCGCTGAAGCGCCCGAAAAAGCGGAGGTCGTCGCTCACATGAGTCCAAAGCAAAGGTATCCAAAGCAACTGGAAAACAAGCCCGATCCAGATCTCGCGCTTTGGCAGCCGGGTAGATCTTAACTCGCTTGTCGGCGGTTGCGGTCGATAACTAAAACGAACAACAAGAAAGGAAATGCAGAAAAGTAACATGAAACCGGCAAAAGCGGGCGGATGTCCGACTCGTTGGAAGGTTTGGCTTAGTGTAGCCATCAAGAGACCTGAGGCGTCGCGAATCGCGTGACCAAACTGCGCGGCGTCTACGGCTGCCCGGGCAGCCAGCCCGGGGGACATCACCTGAAGCAGGAAGCCGACGAGTGTCGCAATCCATCCAGCGCCCACAACAATGACAAGGCTCCGCATCTTTCCCATACGCCAAAACACGACGATCGGCAGCAGGAAAAGCGACATCAATGTCAGTTGGAATGTGACAAAGATTTCCGAGGCTCCCGCTGTGCAAAAGCACAGAAGAGCGCCGGCTAATGCGGGGCGACCTACCCGCGCATCTGCGCCCGGTAGCAGGGCATGCGCGCATAGCGCCAGGTAAACCGTAAGCAGAGCCAGCGGCAGGGCGTAGTGCGTGCTCGCGGCAAACCAGTAATAGGACTGCGGGGAATAGAACGCGTTTAAGCTGGCTGTTACGAAAGCGCAAGCGATCACTATCGCGCCCAATCGACGCGGGCGGAATCCCAATCCTTTCAAAACTGCGCCAGCCAGCCAGAAAGCGCCCAGCGTCCAAATGATGATTATGGTTATAGGCGTATACCGTGGCAGCAGTTCGTCAAGCGGGGCAATAGCGCTCTTGAGAAAGAAATTGGCGTAGCTCCCAGCCCAGTTGTTGAACCAGTAGAGAGTCCCTTGCCAGGCGCCCATCTCCCGACCGACGGCGATCGCGCAATAGTCATCGGACATCAGCCGACTGAATTGGCCGAGATAAGCGAACAATCCAAGCGGAAGGAGCGCAAACAAGAGTAGCAAGCGCTCAAATCGGCGGGGTGGCTGATGCCCTGTCGCTCTTGAACAATCTTCCGACATGAACTAAATACTCTTATCAAAAGAACTAGCCGAATCGACTCTCGAATGCGAACTCAACCGCTGGGCGCGTCATCGGCGAACCGCACACAAGAATGCCGCGCTCACAGAAAATAACAAGCTTTTCTTCGCGCATAGGCAAGGCAGTTTCCTAAAGTAGATACAGACTTTCCAGTTGAAAGTATTACGCGCGGAACTTGACACCCCAAAACTGCAGCCGCGAGCGAAGAGGTTCCTAATCCTCTTCTACTGTGGCAAGAAAGACAGAATCGGCGCTGTTCCCAACTTGGTCGAAGGCCAAGGCGACGAAATTCAAGGTACCTGCGCCGAGGATTTCGTATTCGAATCCGTAGGGCCATTCGCGGTCGATGCCCAGCAATTCAGCATCTTGATAGAACTCGACGCGGTCGATTGACAAATTGTCGCTGGCATCCGCCAGCAAGGAAATGACGCGCTGCGCCGGATACTTCACCTCAGAGACGCCGTCACTCATCCGTAGCTCTACGGTTGGGGGCGTATTGTCCAGCGTTACCTGCCTGGTATCGGTAAAGGTTCCGCCATCATCCATGAGCGCGGTCAATTTCAAAGTATAAACGCCGTGCAGCTCGCTTGTATCCCAGGCGCTCCTCAGATCTACAGAAGTCGCTGGCGCGCTTACTCCGATGATCTCAATCCATTCTTGCGGGTTGACGCCGGCGCCGTATTCCAGCGCGTAATGGAGCGCGCTCTCTGCGTTGATACTCCCGGCAATCTCCACCAGGCCGCCGACGTAGGCAAAGTCCGGAGGTTGAAGCAATTGGGCGACTGGCGCCTCGGCGCTAATCCCGTCGCCCTCAAAGGCGCTTGGCGGCAAGGGTCTGCCGTCGGCAATCCACCAGTCGATGATGTCATCAGGCGGCAGGAAATAAACCGCCGCGCGCCTTTGATTATCCGGGGTTGTCACCGTCGCCAATTGTCCGGTCAGGCTGTTGATCTCGACGGTTTGCCACAATGTATCACGGCCTAAGGATGTGCCGGCCGGAACGATTTCCCGACGCGTCGGGCAATGGTCGGTCGCGGGAGGCAACTGACCCGAAATCTCACAAACAAGAAATTCTTCAATATCCGCGGGCTTTGCCCAAGCCCTCGCCGGCAGATCGTCTCTAGCAGTGACATAATCCAACAGCGCTCGCCAAATTGGCGCCGAACCCGCGCGATCGTAGTGTTCCAAATCCATTGAGGTTCCATCGTCACGCGCGACATGCACAGCCACCACAATTTGTGGCGTGTATCCAACTGTCCAACTATCACGCCGGTCGGCGCTCAAACCGTCAATAACAGCGGCGGGCTCCGCAGCTTGCAGCGCTTCGTCCGCCCTTTCCAGAATGCGCTGTCGGGACGTTTCATCGGCCAGGACATCATTGACCAAATACGCCAGGCTTGGTTCGATCACAGGAGTCGCGTTCGATCGCTCCCGCGAGCCCGCGTATTGCCAAAGCAGGTTGTCCTCAGCGTCTGCAATCCTCAAGATAGCGACAGGATCCTGCCCGCGATAACCGGCGTCAAGGGGCTCGGTCGGCAAGCCATGCATCACGCCCATTGCCGCCAGCACGCTGTAGGCATAACCTGTATCCAGAACAGAGACCCCACTGCCGCGCTCGAGTATATCGAGGTTGATACGGTTTTCGTCCAGGCTATTGAATCCCAGTCTATGGGCAGTGCGAATGACTTGCCCCATTCCGCGGCTATTGGCGACTTGAACAGCGGGCGGCAGCAAGGCAGCGGACATGGCGTCGCGCAGATTCAAGGGACCTTGAAACTGCCCGTCAGGGTTGGCTGGCGTATAAATGAGCCCATCCGCCTGTCCTGGATACACCTGTGGAATATCGTATACCATGGTTGCCGGGGTATACAGTCGGCGCAGGAAGCCTTCAATGTATACGAATGGCTGAAGAACTACGCCTGGCTGGCGCGTCGCCAGTTGAGCGTTGCCCGACATGCTCAGGATCACGCCGCTTTCAACGTCCAGTATCACCGTCGTGACCTTGTCCGGAGCGGCGGCTACGGGCGCGATAGACAAGAGTTCACGCGCCGCGATACATTTCGCGTCCTGGCTCCGCCGGGTCTCCGCCGCGCTGGAGCCGCCGCGCAACTGCTGCAAGTGCGCGCGCGCCAGGCACTCGGACTGCAAGTAGAGATCCAGATCAAGCGAGGTTGTAATACGCAAGCCACCGCGCGCCAAAAGCCGAGCGCCATCGTAACCCAAATTGTCGAGAATAATTTGCGCCTGCCGCCGGGCATACAGGTTGAACTCAGGCGCAATTTCAGGAAGTCGATTGATCTTTTCTATCGTCATCCGGGCGCTCGCTTTCGACGCCCCGTCATAGGCCACTCTGTCGATAAATCCCAGGTTCAGCGCTTCCAGCAGCAGATCCGCAGCCGCTTGGCGCGCCCCCCGTTCATCATCAATAGGATTCTGCCGCGGCGACAGAGGTATTGCCGCCAGAAGCGCCGCATCCGCCAAATCAAGTTCCGCCGCGGATTTACCCAGGTAGACCCGGGCAGCCGCTTCAATGCCGAAAGCCTCATTGCCGTAGTAATTCGTATTGAGATGCAGTTCCAATAGTTCATCCGCGGAGAAGCGCCTTTTGCTCTCGGCTATCAGCGTCAGCTCCAGCAAGGAATCGTCCAAGCCGCTCGAACGGGCGCTGGGCAAGAAGACGTTTTGCGCCAAGCGGTCAAGGACGCCCGTTTCCTTGAGGATCGGCGTCCCCAGCATGTAGCGCCATACTTGCAACAGGCTTTGCGCGGGATCAGAACTGGCGTTAATCTCGCGGCCTTGGTTTTCCGCAGCCAGGGTAAGGGCGCCGACGAAACTGGGAATCCCCTCTAGTGTCACAGGACTCCGCTCTTTCCCGAGCGGATCCTGCACAGTATAGATAAGGGTCTCGCCGCTTCGATCAAAGAAACGCGTTACACTTCTTTCGGGGTCGGGGACCGTAAGCGCATCCGTTGGCGGGAAGGCGCTCGCGGCTTGCGCATAGAGCCATATGGCCAGCGCCAGCGCAGCAATCAAGGGCAACAGACAGATCAGGGCTGGCACGCCCACGATCAGCACAAGCCAAAATGCGGCCCGTCGGCTCTGGAATCTCTTGCGATGCTTGCGGGCATGACGGCGGCGGATGATATGAGCAACTGTGGGCATGCCCTGTCCTCAGACTGAGTTGCTGCTATTGCTTAATCGAGAGAGATGTTGACTGGCATACAATCTGGACGCGCCATTGTCGCATGACTGCGGCGACAACCGCGACATCCCGGACTAAGACGCGTTCACGTAGGCGCGCAAGCCCTCCCAATCGCCTTTTGACGCGTATACTGCCTGCCGCGGCCAGGTCTCAAGACCGGGCGGCGGCACTTTGCCTGCCGCGACGATAACGCCGATGAGTCCCTCGCGCGAACTATTGGATAGCTGATCGAAAGTCTTGATGCCAGCATCGTACAAAATCTCGCGGAAAATTTTGCCAATTCCGTATATTTTGGTCAAATCATCGGCTTCAAGGGTGTCGACGACAGTCGCTGGCGCTTGGCCCGATTGAGGTTCCATTTGCGACTTTTCTTGCGTGCGCCTCGCCAACTCTTCTGCTCGGCTGGCGCTTTCCTCCGCCGCCTTGATCGCCTCGTCGCGTTGTTCCGCCAGCGCGTCGCGGCGCATCCACAACCAGAAAAAGATGGAGACAAAAAACAGGCCAACCGACCAGGAAAGCAGATTACGATTTTCCCCGTCGAGCGCGACGTCATTCAAAGCAAGCGCCACGGCTCCTACCAGGGCAGTCATCGCGATCAGATTCTTAGCTTCTTGACTGAGATTCATGATCATTCCCGCCACCAACAAACTGTTATTCCTTTTGCGAGAATTATAGCATAATCCGCGTCGAAGCGCCGTCCTGCACTTGGGCTGGTAGTGTATCCTTTTCGATTGAAATTCAATTAAGCCCAATCCAGTTTCACCACAAAGACACGAAGGAAACAAAGAAAAAGCGTGTTTGCGCGCGATTCTCGGCGCCCCCGGTGTTCTCGGTGCTTAAGTTTTTCTTTTTCAACCGACTTCGATACACTACTGTTCATCTCTAACCTTGCGCAATTGTACAGCAAGTGGCAACATATGAATTCACCATAACAACGTTTTCACATCAAGCTATAGAAGGGCAATTCAAGATGCGAATAGAACTCACCGGTGTATTCGTCGATAACCAGGACAAGGCGCTCAAATTCTATACGGAAATACTGGGCTTTCAACCAAAACATGACATACCGGTAGGCGCCTTTCGCTGGCTAACGGTCGTTTCGCCAGAGAACCCCGACGGGGCTGAACTGCTGCTGGAACCCAATGACAATCCCGCCTCCAGCACCTTTCAGCAGGCGATATTCGAGCAGGGCATCCCGGCGACCATGTTCGGCGTCGACGATATTCAGGCCGAATTCAATCGGCTGAAAGAACTTGGGGTGGAGTTCTTTATGGAGCCTACCGAAATGGAAATGGTGACGATTGCCATCTTCAACGACACCTGCGGCAATTTGATCCAGATCGCGCAGATGAACGAAACGTAGATCACCGCTCTTCACTTACAATTACTGGCGCGCCATAGTAGCAGATGGAGTCCCGCTCGCTCATGTAGTTGCCGAAGCTACGAGGCATCGGATCAACTGTGATTGGGGACTCCCCGCTATCGCGCATCGAGAGAATTCTCGCGTGGTTCTCATCCCATTGCCTGGCATGACCTCGATACAGCTCGAGCAATTCAACCTGGTCGCGAACCATAGCGAAACCCAATACCAGAATTACCGCAACCAAACCGAGCTTCGTTACAGTTTCCCAGAGTCGTTTCGATCCCGAAACTTGCAAAAGTCCTTTGAGCCAGTATCCCAAAAAGGCGCCCCAAACCAAGCCCGATAGCATCATCAGGAACGGTCCTGCAGTCATCGTACGAATAAAGACTTCGCCGCGCGCGAACAGCAATGTAGCCGCCACCGATGCCTGGCATAACCAGGTGACCGCCAGACACAGAATCAAGACAAAAGCCCCGCGCCGCAACGATAAAAGCGGCACAGTTGCTGTTGATTCCCAAACGAGGGATGCCAGAAATAGCCCAATCGTGCAGAGAAGATAGAACCAGGCATAAATCCGTATAGCCGTAATTTCCAAAGCGAGCAAGGCAGAAACAATGACAAGCAGAGTATTGCACATCGTTCGAAGCCCGGGTCCGTACTGCATCAACCTCGCGTTTACAGGATTTCGTCGCCACAAGAGCAAGGCATAGGCCGCGATCGCAATCATGTTGAAAAGAATGAACGGCATATAACGGATGCTAAAGCGCCCGAGGAACTGGGGATCGTCACTGACATAAGCCCAGAGGATGGGCATGCACAGCAACTGAACAGCTATGCCTAGCCAGAGCAGCGGCGCATAAAGACGGGCAGGACGCGCCTCCGGTTTCATCGGAGGAAATGCGCGCCTTGTCAACATGTAAAACATGCCGACAGCCGTCAGCAACAGAAATCCGGCGGCGATCTCCGGATCAGACAAGAACGCGAATGTGTTTTCTACGGTTCCGGTCAGCAGGTCGGGTAGCGAACGCACAGGTGGAAGTCGGCTATCCTGGGATACTGCCAGGCTGCGCTTCATAATGCCGGGCGAGAGCAACTGCAAGATCAAACTAGCAAGGCTTGCTGACCAACCAAGCCCCAGCATTAGAACGAAGGAATAGCGCGCGGAACCGCGCAGTGACACTATTGCCAGAAGCAGACAGCAGGCAAGAAAACAGAGTTGCAATGTGACAAAGGCTTCAGCCAGTCCCGCGCTCAGGAAGCAGATCGTCGCTCCTGCTGCCAAAGCCTTGCGCGAAACTGTCCCTTGGCGCCCAACGCGAATGGACAGCGCCAGAAAGGCGCTTAGCGGCGCGAAGGGTAAGGCGTAGGCTGTATTGGCAACGTACCAGTATATAGCTCGTTCCGACGGGAACGCGTAGATCGTCGCGGAGACAGTCAGGGCTGACAGGGCGATGGCAGCCGCCCGGCGCGAGGTCGCCAAGCCCAGGCAAATCAGTCCCTCATAGATCAGCCAACTCAGGCTGCAGAACCACAGTGTGACGATCAGAAGCGGAGCGATAGCGGTCGCCAGATGATCCAGCGGGCCCAGCGCGCCAATAAGGAAGAACCGCGTATAACTACCGCTCCAGGCATTGACATGGTAAAGCATGGTCCCCCAGGCGTCGTATTGTTGTGCCGCGGCGACAACGCAGAAGTCATCAATTTTCATGCGACTGAAGAACCCGGCAAGCGGGATCAGACCCAAAGGAATCATCGCCAAGAGAGCCAACAACCAGGAAAAGAATGATCGACTGAAAATCATCGCAGTGTCTGACTCTCTTATGCTCTGGGCGGACGCGCGTTGGCGTGCCGATCGTTCATAGCCAAAACCTGCGGCTAGGCTTGAATCAAGAATCTGTCAACGAAACTCGAAATGACGCGTCTTGAGATCGACGTCAAGCTGGCGCAATGCCGAGCGGCAAGCAGCGGACCCGTGAAAGCGCAGTCAAACGTCAACTGCGCCAACCGAGCATATAGACCGTCTACTTGCCATGCTGACGCAACAGACGCAGGGCGCTTTCCGCCAATACGCCGACGCCGACAGGCATGCAGCCCTCGTGGATGTCGAATATGGGACTGTGATGGGGACGGTTTAGTTCGTCTAGTTTGGCGCCCAGACGCATCATCGCGCCCGGCGCTTCCTGCGTCATAAAGGCGAAATCCTCGCCTGCCATAATCGGCGCGCCCTCCCCCGACATATCATCGCCCAGCAGGTCCCTTCCGGCGCCGCGAATCAATTCGGCTACAGCCGGATCATTGTAAAGCGCCGGATAACCGATCGAGATGCTCAATTCATAGTCGCCGCCAAAGTGACGCGCCAATGCGAAGGCTTCCTCCACCAGACGATGAATCTCCTCGCGCGCTTCTTGCTCAAAAGTACGAATTGTGCCGCGCATGACCACCTCGTTGGGAATCACGTTATGCGCCACGCCGGCGTGTATCGCGCCGATTGTTACCACCGAACGTTCGGTAGGGTCGCGCCGCCGCGAACGGATCGCCTGCAGCGCGTTCACCACCTGCGCCCCCAGCCAGATCGGATCCAGTCCGTTGTGAGGCGCAGCGCCATGCGTGCCTTCGCCGTAGATGATCGCGTCAAAGGTATCGGGCGCCGCCAGCGAAAATCCGTCGGTCACCTGTATCTCGCCCACGGGCGAATTGCTGGCGACATGACAAGCGATCACCGCATCCAAGCCATCGAGCGCTTTTTCTTCGACCATGAGGCTGCCGCCACTATGACCGTCTTCGTCGCGCCATTTCTCTTCGCTCGGTTGGAATAAAAGGCGTATCTCTCCAGCGGGCTTTTCAGGCAGGTCATTTAGCAGTTTTGCAACGCCCAGCAAGATCGAGGTATGAGCGTCGTGGCCGCAGGCGTGCATCAAGCCGGGATTTTGAGATTTGTAGGGTACGTCGTTGGCTTCCTGGATCGGCAAAGCGTCCATATCGGCACGGATGCCAACCGCGGGACGCCCCTCGCCGATGCGCGCCACCACGCCCGTCTCGGCGACGCCGACCTCAACCTCGATGCCCATCTCGCGCAGCGAATCCGCTACCAATCGCGATGTGCGTATTTCTTCAAAGCCGAGCTCGGGGTGCATATGTATCTCGCGCCGCCAAGCGACCAACTGATCTTGCATTGCATTGGCTTTCTCAAGCAGCGTCATTGGCGTTTCCTTGGATTCATTTTCTCGATCAGGTTAATCATACCGCATGTTGACGCTGGCGCGAAGATTGCCAAAGCGGATGATTCGCGGCTTCGATAGGGGCGATCGCCAAGCTATAAAGAATATCGGTCGCGGCAAGGATGGATGACCAGTTTAGCCGCCTGCTACGGCATCGTCCAAGGGACAGCCCCGGTTGGAGGAAGGACCTGCCGCTTCGGGGCAATCGTCTTGTGATGTGTCCAGACCATCATCGTCGAAATCGCGGCAGCCGTTGGGACTATCGGGAGCGAACTCATTCGGGCAAAGATCCGCATCAGCGCGGATGCCGTCCCGGTCCGGGTCATCGGGATAGGGGCAGCCTGCATTGCCCGCATAACCAAATTCTTCAGGACAGTTGTCTGCGCTATCAGGCAAGCCGTCACCGTCAGAATCCGCCGGACCGACAGTCGCGGTCGGTTGCGTAGGCGACGCCTCGCCGACCGTCGGCGAAGCGATGACGAGTGTCTGCTCAGCGAATGAATCGGTCGGCGGCGGCGTCGGAGGTACGAACTGGCGCGGAGTCGGCTGCAAAATGCTGAGTGGGGTGATAGAAGGAATGCGTAATGGACTGGCGGTGGCATTTGACCAGGCTACCTGATCACCGCCCAAAGGCGTGAATGTCGCGTTGCTGACTTCGGTCGACGAGGCTATCGGTTGGACGTTGCCCGCCGGCGCGCTGCCGATGATGATGACGCCCAAACAGTAAAATGGAAAAGTGCCTACGATGATCACCAGCATCAAAAAGCGCAAGCTTTGATTGCGGTTGCTGCTGCCCTGGATGACGTCGATCGTTCTCATCTGGTTTTCTCGATGGCGCGACACAATGCCGGCTGCGGAACCGCCGTCAATCACAGAATCATTCTAGCCGATTGGACAGATTTTGCTTTGTTCAATTGGCAAGATCGCGGATCTGATAAAGCTCGCCGTCTTGGAAGCCGCGCGCCCGATAATAGTCGCGCGTGCCGATGGCGGAGATGACAGCCAGACGCGCATAGCCGCGTTCTGAAGCGATTTCCGCCGCCTTTTCGATTAATCGGCTGCCCAAGCCCAGATGCTGCGCCCGCCCGGTCATCGCCGTGCCGAAGCCCAGTGACAAACCATAGACATGCACCTCGCGGATCATGGCGCAACCGCTCAATTCTTCCAGAAGCGGCGCTCCGCCGGCATCGGGCAGGGACAAGCGCAAGAAGGCGGCGATCTTCCGCTCTTCAGTTATGTACTGCAAGAAGACTTCGTCGCCAATGCTGGAGTTGTATTCGCTTACATCCAAGCGCAAGTCGCCGTCTGTTACGGGATCTCGGCGAATCTCGCGCGCGCGAATGTCATTGCTCTTGCCGCCTCTACGCGCCAGTTCGCGCTCGACCAACTGGCGGAAATTGGTCACCTTGTTGCCATCGACGATGTCCGTGCCCGGAATATCGCGGATGACCCGCGTCAACCGGCAGTATTCCGGCGTCATTTCAAAACAGTCGACCAGCAATTCGAGCAACTCGTCATGACCATAGGGTCGCCAATCCCCTGCCTGATATCGCTGCACCAATTCGGCGCTTTCAATCAGCGAACAGGGATAGATCTTGAGTTCATCCGGGCGAAAATCCACATCGTCAAATATTTTCTCGAAATCTGCGCGGTCCGCGTCCGGCGACGAACCGTAGAGATTCGGCATCCAATGGGCGTGGATCTTGAAACCGGCTTTGCGCAGCAGTTCGACCGCTCGCCGTGTGGCGGCAAGGTCATGACCGCGTTTGTTCATCTCCAGAACGCGATCGTCCAGGCTCTGGAAACCGATCTGAACTTTGGTGCAGCCCAATCGACGGATCCGGATCACCTCGCCTGCGCTGATATGATCCGGCCTCGTCTCTATCACCAGTCCCACGGAACGGCACGGGGCAGTCTCGTTTTCGCGCTGAGCACCCTCCAGTTCTTCCCAGGTCGCGTATTCATCGACGACTGATCTTTCGCGCTCCCCGGATACGATCTCATCCACCAGTCCACGGGAACGATACATCTCATCTGCGTAAATATTCTGCACAACCTGGTTGTAAGACGCCGGCATATCCACGCCCTGAATGACGACGTTGCTGATTTGTTCGCCGCTGAACATTGATCTTTGCCGCAAAGCCGCCACGACTTCCGCGCGGCCATCTATGCCCTTGCCGAAGTCGTGCATGGCGTCAAAGATGCGCTTGACGAACCAGATCTGATAGGTTTCCGGATAGAAGGACCAGGTGCCCCCCAAAACAATGATCTCTATCTTGTCGGTCGAATGTCCCAGGTTGTGATAGGTTTGCAAGCGCATATAGGTCTGCAGATACGGGTCGAAGGCGTTTTTTTCCGCCCGCTGAGCGCCTGGTTCATCGGCGAGATAGCTCTTGGGCATGCGTACGTCGTTGGGACAGAATATGCAAGTGCCCGGGCAGGGAAAAGGCTTGGTCAGCACCGTCACCGGCGTGACGCCGGACAAGGTGCGCACGGGCTTGCGCCGTAGTTTGTGCAGCAGGCTTTCGTCGTATGCCGGAACGCCCTCTTGCCCGGCAAATACGCGCCAGGCGTCGACCAAATTGGCGAGGCTGTAAAATCCCTCGCCGGCCGGCTTTGGATAGCGACGCATCAATTGCTGATGCTCGCGCGAACTGAGGCGCTTTGGGGACTCCAGGATCACCTTCAGCAGGGGAATCAACTGGTCGCGGTGTTCGTCGACATCCAGTTCATATTTGGGGTTCTTAAACATCAGGTTACCGAAATGCTGAATTGCCGCTTCATTCTATAGCCAAATCAACAAAAGATGAACCAAGACTTGCAATATAACTAGCGCATACACCGATGAATCAATACTTATCCTTGCCTGATTTTAGGTTAAGATGGCAAACGTCAGATATCAGGATCGAGATCATAGGGACGATGCGGCGCCTGCTACCCCCCTTCACTCGCGCGCTGGCGCGCTATCCGGCGCCGAATTTCGCCTCCGGCGTGACGCTCTCCGGGCATCTGGGCCTACCGGACTATGACCTGGCGATGAGCCAATTCGAGATCTATTTGCAAGCCCTGCGAGACTGCGGGCTCGACGTCGCCGTTTTGCCCGCCGATGATCGCTTCCCGGACGGCCATTTCGTCGAAGATCCCTTTGTGATCTTCCATGATCTGGCTTTCCGCTGCCGTTCCGGAGAGCCGACGCGAGAAAATGAAGGCGGATCGCTGGAGCCGTATCTCGCGGGCTTGCGCGTCATCGTTCCGCCGCCCGATGCGCGAATTGACGGCGGCGATGTCTTAATCTGCGCCGACCGTGTATTGGTCGGCTTATCCGAGCGGACCAATCAAGCAGGTGTAAACGCATTGCGACGGGCATTCAAAATGGTGAAATGCGATATCCGCGTCGACGCCGTGCCCTTCTCCGGTGTATTACATCTCAAAAGTGGACTGACCGAATTGGCGCCAAATGTCTTGATACATGACCCCGCCCTGCAAACTGACTTCGACCTGTCCTGGGCTCGGGTCATCACCTTGCCGCCGGAAGAGGGTTTCGCGGCCGATGTCATGCCAATCAACGACAGGCTTTTTGTCGCCGCTGGCTGCCCGAATGCCTTCGCTGCGGCGCGAGAATACTACGACGATGTTGTCGCCCTAGACATGAGCGAGTTCCGAAAGATGGATGGTGGCTTGACATGCCTTTCGCTGCGCTATTGACAGAATCATGTTTGTGTAAACTGCGGCGCTCGCGCGCCATGCTGGTTTATTGTTTTGCGGCGGCGCTTTCGCTAACTTTACTGTTTTCGCATTCCTTTAGTTCCACGCAGGCGCAGCAGCCGGAACTTGGCAAGTGTTCGGAACGTCCGCGTGTGATCACTGGCGCGCTTTTCGTCGATTATCTGCGCTGGTGCGTTGAGAGCGTGGTTGACAATTCCGAAATAAAGCCATTCTCGTTCACAGCATTGGAGGCCGCGCCCGATGGCTCGCTTTTTGCTACGCGCCCATCGGCGGGCCAAGTCATGATAATCGAAGATACCGACGGTGATCAGTTGCCCGATACCATGAGAACTTTCGCTGAAGGCCTGAACATGCCCAACGGCTTGGCATATCATGAAGGCGATCTCTATGTCTCGGGCGGCTCCAGCATCCACCGTATCTCTGCCAGCGGGTCAGTTGACACGATCGTGAGTGATCTCCCGGTCGGCGCCGGTTTGCCCGTAGGCGGATTGGTTGTTGGCGAAGACGAGCGTCTATATGTTGCTGTCGGCGCGCCCTGCGACAATTGCGAATTTGACGAACCGGAACGTGGCGCTATTCTCAGTATGGCCCTCGACGGGGCTGATAGACAGGTCATCGCTACCGGTTTTCGGCATCCGGCGGATCTTGCGTTTTATCGCGGCAAGCTGTGGACCTTGGACAGCGCGCCGCGAATCTACCAGAAGGGAGCGGTCGACGAAGTCAACCGAGTGGAAGCGGGCGCATGGTACGGTTTCCCCTATTGCTTGGGGGCGAACCTTGTCAACCTAGCGCATGATCAATTTGACTGCGCATCAAGCGCGCCTCCGCGCGTTCTGTTCGGCGCGGGCGCGCGGCCAAGCTCATTGGCGGCATATCCCTATGACACATTGACCGGGACTGCCGATACGCTCATCGTTGTCCTCAGTGGCGATCCGACGCAGATCGACTTCGTCGGCTACAAAGTGGTGATGCTCAACTTTGATGACCAGGATCAACCCATGGGCGCGACGCTGCTCTTGCCTTTCCGCATTGAAAGCACCAGGCAAGCCTATGTGCCATACGACAGCGAGGGATACTTCTGGCGCCAGTACATCACCTTAAGCGAACTCGGCTGGGGCATTTATCCACAGCAGCCGCTGGCGGTCGCGGTCAATTCCTACGGATGGATTTACATCAGCTTGACCGGCGGGCAGATCGTCGCCTTGCGTCCGGCAAACGAGACGCCGCCCTGGGACGACTTTTATCCCATCTGGACGCCAATGCATCCTGAATACGATCCGTCGGCATAACCTGATCCACTGACAGGCGAGGCGCAGGACAACTGAGACCGATTGATTATTTCATCTTCCCAGGCTGGAATCAATCAGTCGCCACTCCTCGGCATCTGTCTCCCAGTACGGATAAACTCCTATGCCATCAAGACGGTCCGAAATACCTGCGCGCAAGCCATTCAAGGCGATGCGAATCGTTTCCGCCTGTGTTTGATGCGATGGCGTCCATTCTTCCGAGGTCGGCAGACCGACGAGCAATTCGGCGTCGACGTCTTGAAGCGCTTCTTGGCTTGCCGCGGTCTGATACGCCACCCAATCAAGATAGTCTCGGGGGAAAAGCAAACCAGAGTCATAAGCCATGAGCACGATCTGATTCGACCTTTGCGCGACCTGTTTCAGATAGTCTTGTGACCAATGATGATCAAGAGCAGGATAAGGCAGAGCGGTCACAGGTTTCACCGGACGCAAGGGATGAGCCGTCACAGAAAGGAAAGCCCCCGGCGGTAGGCTTTTGCGGATCAGGTCGAGAGATTGCAGATACGCGGGATCGCCTTCGGCGATCATTTCAGCGTTCAAGTGAAGGCCATCAAAACCAAGCTCTTCGACTACAAATCTCGAGAACAGGGCGATCCGTTCGCGGACTCGTGCCGAAGCCAATCGGTTGGGGCTGGTCGTACCGTCGGCTCGCTTAATCGAAACCGGAACGCCGATCCAAGCCAGCAGGCGCAAGCCAGGCGCTTGTTGCTTTATCTGGGAGACGAAGGCTTTGGCTTGTCCATATGTCAAGTTGAACCTGTCATCCGCGTCCAAATAGCTGACATAGATATAGGCGTCGTCAACATTTCGGGCGAGCAATTCATTTGCCAAATCCCGTATTTCGCCAGGCTCATGGTCGTCCATAGACCAGGTCACGCCCATCCAGACCGCCAGCCGCAGGTCAGTCCGAGGTAATCTGACCTCCGAAACGAAGGGCGTGAACAGATAAGCCAATACAATGAGCGGGAGGACGATTGCGGCAAGACACAGCAAGGAAATTCGCTTCAACTGTCGCGATGCCGTCCATCTGAATCGCATTGTTTCCGGGTCCCGCGCGCCAGGGCCTTTCGCTCCTGGATCAGCCATTTGGCGAGATAAGCGAGCCTGAGTGAATCATAGGACTACGCTATAATGACACATAAGGTCTACCCTACCGAAACGGAGAACCATGCGCAAGGCATTCCGCTTGTTCATGGCAGCCGCGCTCCTTTGCCTGCTGACAACCGGCGTCGTCCAGGCTCGAGAAATGATTCAAGGCGAGAATTGCACGATCGCCGCCGACCGGGTTGTCGAAGGCTCGCTTTTCACCTTTTGCCAGAATCTGCAAATAGAGGGACGCGTCGAAGGCAATCTCATCGGCATCGCGCTGCGCGCCAGCATCTCGGGCGAGATCGGCCAAAATGTCTACCTCGCGGGCTTGGAACTGGATGTGACCGGCACGATCCAGCGCGACCTGCATTACGTCGGCTTAACCATGAATGTGCAGGGAACGCGGGAGCAGCCAATCAGGGGCCAACTGATCTTCGCCACCTTATCGTCTCAGGTGGCCACGAGTGTTCATATTTCTCACCAAGTCATCGGTATCGGTTATCAGTTTATCGTCAATGGCGCGATTGATGGCGAAGTGAGCTACTGGGGATCTGCCTTCGTACTCAACAATACGATCAAGGGGAACGTCTACGCAAACGTTGGCAACCCTGAATCCGACGCTTCGGACCTGGAGACCTTGCTCTTGCCGCTGGACATTGAACTGAAAGCGGCCGTACCCGGCTTGACCATTGACAGGAACGGGAGAATTGACGGCAACCTCAGCTATTCCGGTCCAGTGGAAGGGAATATTCTTGGCAATGTCAAAGGCGAAGTTCAATATCAATCGACGTCGCCGGCGATCATCCAGACCGTGCCGGACGAAGGCGCCTTGAACCACTTCCTGGATCGCTTTTTCCGGGAAATCGCGGTTCTTTTCACTGTTGGATTGCTGGGTCTCGCGCTAGCCTCCAATCCCTTCCAGTCACCTCTGACTGCGGTGCGCTGGCGGCCCTTCTCGAGCCTTGTCATCGGAATGCTCTTGTTCATCCTGTCTTTTCCAATTGCCTTGATGCTGCTGCTGCTGACCACCGTCATCATACTGATCCTGGCGCTTTTACAACTTGAGGGTGTCTTGATCGTGGCCGCGAGCTTACTCGCGCTGATCGACGTCGGGGTCATCGGCGTATTCTACTTTACGGCGATTTTTGTGGCGCGCGCCGTCATCGCCATGGGCGCCGGCCGCCTGATTCTGCGCTTTCTTTTCGGTCAAGAATCGCCAAACCGCATGCGAGTCATTTCCCTGGCCACAGGGGTCATCGCGCTAGCGATACTTACGTCCTTGCCCGTGGTCGGCTTCGTTCTTAACGCTGGCGCATTGTTTCTGGGTTTGGGAGCCATCGCTACCGTGACAGCGAATTGGCTTCATTCGTTCCGAGCTGGCAATTACGCCAGCGCAAGGCCGCCCATCGTCAACCGAGGCGATGCTGACGATGCCATGCAGGATACCGGAGACGCCGAGACCGCTGCAAACGCGCCAATGCTGCCACCGGGCCGGGAACTTGGCCTCGCCAATTTACCGCAAGGTTTCGATCCAGACTTCTTTTTCTCTGACGATTGAGCGGCTTGAGCCGCCGCCAATGCGATCAGGATCATTATCGAGCGAGGTCCGCTGTCGCGCTATAATTGACCGGTCCTGCCAAAAACGGAGCCAGCAGATGAATGTTCTCGAAAATATGGAAAAGCACAAGATCGTCGCCATCGTCCGCCTGGATGATCTTTCGACAGCGCGGCATATCACCGAGGCGCTGGTCGAAGGCGGCATACGCGCCATCGAGTTTACCTTAACCAATCCGGACGCGGTCCCGACCATAGCTGCCATGCGCAAGTCAGTCGACGAAGCAGTCGTCATCGGCGCCGGTTCCGTAATCACGTCCGACCAGGTACACGCGGTCGCCGATGCCGGCGCGCAATTTGTGGTATCGCCCGTTAGCAAGCGCGACGTCATCGCGGCTTGCGCGGAGCGCGACCTCCCGGCCATGCCCGGCGCCTTCACGCCGACTGAAATCCAGCAAGCCTGGGAATGGGGCGCGAGCGTGGTCAAGGTATTTCCAGCCAATCACCTGGGTCTACGCTATATCAAGGATGTCATGGCGCCCTTGCCTCACTTGCGTCTGATGCCGACCGGGGGCGTCGATGCCGACAATATACGCGAGTTTCTCGATCTCGGCGCTTTCGCCGTGGGCGTCGGTTCTTCGCTGATCAATAACGATGCCGTCGCCGACCGAGACTGGAAGCGCCTGCGGGAGAATGCCGGGCGTTACGTGCGGCAAATCCGCTAAGGCTCGTATTCATCCAATAGCTTCAACAGCCTTTGACAGGTATTCCAGTTGCGAGCGGTAGATTGCAGACCGAGCGCCCTTTCGATGCGGTTGTTGTCCAGTTTAGACCTGGCTTGACCGTCGATGTAGAAAACGAATAATTCCTGTCCATCAGCGCAGATTATTTCGCGTCCCGGGTTGTTTTCGCGCAGATATTCAACAGCTTCAAGGCTGGGCGCTCCACTCAAAAAGACGACTGCGATTTTTCTCGGCTCGGATAGTTGCTCAGCGGCGAAAGGATGACGATCAAAGATTGATCTGAAATCCGCCGTCCCCCGCAACATCACCCGCACATCAAAGCCGAACTGATCGCGAATGCCCCCTTCAATCTTGGCTTGTACCAGGGCCAGGTCAGTCTCATCCGTTTTGAATATCGCGTTGCCGCTTTGCAGGATCGTGCGCGTATCGCGGAGTCCCAGCGAGGTGTAAAGCCCGCGCAATTCGGCCATCTTGATTTTCTTGTGTCCGCCGACATTGATGCCGCGCAATAACGAAATGACCACAGACATAATGACACGCTCCCGGATGACTGAACTGACCGTAAGTGTATCACGTTCCCGAATCAACCATCCGACTTGCCCACTGACACCATTGGAAAATCTCTATCCCTGCTAACGGTCTTGCTATACACTGATTCCCCGGTGCGGGCATGGGCGTGGCGCCGCCCAGCCGGCTGGGCGTCTTGTTCCGGGATATGCTGGGTCGGGTCAATCAGCGCGTCGCCGAGCGCGCCGATGAGGTGATTCTGCTGGTGGCTGGTTTGCCTTGGAAGTTGAAGTGAGGCGCTAGATGTTGTTGAAGAAGTCAGGGTCAACTGTGACCTTTTCTACCATCTCAGTCGACACGCCAAGTCCAAGATCTTTGAGCTTGTTTATGAGGTCTTCACTGTCAACTAGCTCAATTGGCACCTTGTCCTCATGTGTAGCCTCGCGAACCGCACCCTGCGTAAAATGTCCAGTTGTAACTATCAATCCACGGTCGGCACTGCCTGGCATCGCGCCGCGCAATCGCTGCACTACATCCGGCCCCACCGTACCGTTATATCGCTTGCACTGAAACACGACTCGAAACGTCAAAAAGTCGTTGACCTGAAGAATGCCCTTTCCATCAATACCGCCGTCATGACTAGCCTGTGTGACTTCCACCTTTGTAAAGCCACTTTCGCGCAGGATTCTTTGGCATAGTCGCTCAAAAGCAATCGGATCCATCTCCAAAAGCACTCCGTAAAGCTTTTCGCGCCATACTTCATCGCGAGAAGATTCATCAGCCTCTAGCAAGTCTTCTTCAGAGTCCGCAGTTTGAGCGTCGGACTTTTCGAGTTTTTCTTGCTTCAGCATTTCATAGGCGACACGTTCGACTTCCTTGCCATCAACCTGCGTAGTAGCTAGACCTTCCTCCGTTAGCGCCCAGACTCCCCTACTCGAATTCTGCAGAAGTCCGTATCGCTTAAGCCGGTATTTAACCCAGGCCAATCGCTCATAGAATTTTTTTCTATTGCTACCCTCTTTATATGGCTTTTGAATCTGCTCGTCAGTTAGACTGAGAATTGCAGCCACCTCATCATGGATTTCTGCATTCGTGCCAGACCCTCCTAGCTTATGCAATGCTTGAATGGTTGGATTATGCATTGCGTAAGCAGATGGTATAGATACTTCAGACATTGGATTTGCCCTTCCGCCGCTCTAAATCCCCGCAAACCAAGCCTCGTCAATCACAACCCGCTCCACCACCACCTGCTCCGTCACCAAGCCCAGCTTCAACTCCTTCAACTTGTCGATGAACTCCTCACCGTCAATCAGCCTGATCTCCGGCGCGCGGTCGCTGGCCGCTTTCAATTCCGCCTCCTGCGTGAACTTGCCCGTGGTGATCAGCAAGCCGCGGTCGGCCCGCCCCACCATGACCTCGCGGCGGAAATCGTCAATCTCGCCCGAACTGATGCGCCCGCCGCCGCGTATGCACTTGAAGGAGACGCGGAATGAAAAGAAACCGCCCCCGCCGACCGTGCCCATGCCTTCTATCACATCGTTGGCGCCGGTCAATTCGATCTCTCCCATGCCGTCTTCGCCCAACAGCCGCAAGAACAAGCGCTCAAAAGCCTCCCTCGGCATCTGCTCCAGCATATCCGCCAGGGTTTCGCGCCAACTCACAAGATCGGCCACCAAGTCATTGACGTCAACCTGCGCCAAACTCACTTCCGCAACTTCACTCGTTGCCATGTTCATCATGTCGTCCCTATCCTCTTCGCCTTCTGTGACAGTACGCTGCGCTAACTCTTCTTGTGCCATGTCAGTTCTTCCTCTTAATTTACGCGATCCGGCGCTTATTGTCGCGCCAGGCTGGAAACAAGCAGATCCAGCGCCAGCCGCGGTTCAATCCTGCCCGTCTTCATATCTTGATCAAAGCGCTGCAAGTGCTTCAGTATCCTTTCCAATTGCTCTAAAGTGAAGGCTCGCGATTGCGTCGCCAATTTGCCCGCTACAAATCTATGCACTCCCAGCGCCTGTCCCATAGACTGCGCCTGGGACGATCCGCCCGCATCCAGGTGATCCTTGGCCATGACCAGCAAGCGGAATTGTCGCACGATCATGCCGTACAAGTTGAAACCGGGATCTTTCGGCCTGTCATGCAAGGATTGATAGATTAACTGCAGGGCGCGCTCCCCATCGCCGTTTGCCAAGGCATCCACCATCTCAAAAATGTTGGCTTCCGGCACATAAGGCGTCAGCGCGGCAACATCCTCCTCGCCGATCTCGCGCTCGCCATCAACATAGCAAACCACCTTGTGCAACTCGCTATCGGCGCGCAGCAGATCTTCATTGACAACCGCTGCGATGGCGCCTGCCGCCCCCGGACTAATCTCAGCGCCATATTCCGCCCGGGCGCGCTGCATAATCCAACCGGTCAAGTCTTGCGGCGCTTTGAAGGCGCCAATGTAGCCAGTTCCCGATTCCCTGGCGGCAGTCAGCACCGCGTTCTTGTCCGAGAGCAATTCGTTTTCTACCAGGACCAGCCGCGCGAATTCGGGCAGATTTGCCAGCTCATCAATCAAGCGCTTGGTCGCTCGTTTGCCCGCCTGACCGGCGCCCTTGCGCGTGATGTGGCTGATCAGCCCCCGGGCGATCACCAGTCGCTTGTCCGCCAGGAATGGCAAGGATTTAGCCGCCGCCAAGACATCGGGCACGGGCGTCTCGCGCCCGTCGAATTCACTACAGTTGAGTGCCACATCCTCGCCCATGGCGGCGCGCATTTTTGCCAGCGCCGCCTGGCGGCTGATGCTATCGTCCCCATGCAAGATATAGAATCGTGGCGTCACGCTCATTATCCGCTTAGCTTTGCTGTGTCAACACGCGATGGATCATCAGCTGTTGCCCGGTGAATGGCACCCGCAATGTCTCGCGCTTGACACTGAGCAGGCGCAGATCGCCCAGGTCGCCTTCGGTGGTGATATGTCGTTGCAGGCTCATGCCCAGCGGTTTGGAAAAGAGCAAGACCGCCATCATGATCACCATCATCGTCGGGAAGCGTTCCCATCCGCGCCGCCACCCGCCGCCCGCGAAACCGAGCCAGGCTACCGCCGTCGCCGTGAATCCAGCCGTCACCAAATTTGTACCGCAATTGGGATGCAGCGCCAGCTTGTGCTCGCCCGATTGCATGCGCTGCAGCGCTTCGTTAACGGCATTTTCGACGCGATCGGTGGGGACATTACCGAAGATAATGAAACCGTTATCGCTGCTGCGCCCCGACAGCTTGTAGTTGCCGCGGCTCAAAATATGAATCGTGGCATGCTCCAAGCCGTGATTGCGGCGCGTGCGCAGTATATAGGGCGAATTCAAGAGCGGCTCGGCATACTCGGCCAAGCTCAGTATCGGGTTCATCTGATGTCCTTCCCCAAGCGTGTCCTGTAACTTAACACAAAGACGGCGCGCTCGTCAAAAGCACCGGGTAAATGTGATACAATGCGCTCCATGAAATCCGCTGCCAAGCCTCCACATCCTCTCACAAGGGTCATCAGCCTGGCAAAAACGGGACCCTTGCCGATTCTGCTGCGCTTCGTCGATCAAACTTGGCGAAAAATCAGCGGCGCGCCGCTTTGGCAGTTGAGCGAAGTGAGGCCGCAACTCTATCTTGGCGGGCAGCATAGCCTCCGTGGATATCGAAAAATGCGGCGGCGCGGCATCACTGCCATCATCAATATGCGGGAGCAGCGCTTCAGCGATGTCGACGCGGGCATTGCCGGGGAACGGCATTTGCACCTTGCGACAATTGACAACAGTCCACCCACAGTCGCCGACTTGTCCCGCGGCGCCGCGTTCGCCACCGACGAGATCGCTCGCGGCGGCACAGTCTACATCCATTGCGGCGTAGGCGTGGGACGCGCGCCAACCATGGTCGCCGCCTATTTGATCTCGACCGGACTGACGCCGCAGGAGGCTCTGCAACAGATCAAGCAGGCGCGGCCATTTGTCCATTTGACAGCCGCGCAGCGAGCGGTTCTTGATGAATTCGCGGCTGCCTGGCAAGAAAGACACGGTCACGCGCCATGCAGCGGCTGATCGTCACCGCCGACGACTGCGGCATGTCCGAAGGCATCAATCAAGCCACATACGACTTACATAAACGCGGTTATATCAGCGCGGCCAGCGTCATGACCAATTTCCCGGGTTACCGGCACGCCCTGGAGCGCTTCAGCGACTGTCCCGAACTTGACGTCGGCGCGCACCTAACCCTGACCGACGGATACCCGGTGGACCGGCGCGGTCCCCACCACGCGCATTTGCTCAAGGACGACCAAAGTTTCCGCGACAAGTTCAGCCTGTACCTGCGCGGCCTATTTTTCAGCAAAGACACTATCCGCTGGATCCGCAATGAATTGGACGCGCAATTGCGGCGCCTCGTCGATGCCGGCGCGCCTCCCCAGCATATCTCAACCCATCATCATTTTCATTCGCTGCCCATCCTGCGCGAAATCGTGCATGAATTGGCTGCGGTATACCAGGTAGACTGGGTTCGCGGGCATAGCTTCCGCGCGACGATCTCGCCACATGCCATCTTGCCCCGCAAGCAGAAGCAATCGCAGCGTTACGGGTTCTTCATGCCCGACTACATGACAGGAATACAAGGCTGGATCTCGCGTTCACCGGCTGAATTCGCCGATCGCGTCGCCTCATTGCCGGGTACGGTCGAGATCGTCGCGCACCCCGGGCTGGCGAAAGACCCGGACTTTCCCATGAACCCGAGCTATGGACCAGCGCCGCGCTATGCCGAAACGAAGTACCTCATTGAGGCGCTTGAGCTCTTGAAAAAGCGAGGCTTCACTGCCTAAGCCGCGGTCCTGCCCCGGGGTGCATTTCAGCGCGCTGGAAAATTTCACGGTTGATCTCGTGCGGAGGATTGAGAGAGGCGGGCGGCTCTGACAAATGCCAAAGCCGCCCGTAATTTTGCGCGCTAGTCGTTGTCGTTGATCCGGAAAGTGGCGCGGCTATAGTAGGATGGCAGGTAGTAGCCGCCGGGGAACGGATTGCCGCTGTCTTGCGACAGCGTTACCGCTACTGTCTCATTGGATTCGTCATCATTGTCATGAATCGGCACGATGTAATACCACATCCGTTGGTAGCCGTTGCGAAAATAGTCAGTGATGCAGTTCCCGCTTGGGGTAAAACGCCCTTCGACGTTGGAGCGGACAAAATAGTCCACATCCAGGGTGGCGCTACCGCTGAAGCAGAGACGGTAATGCGCCTGCCCGTAGCCGGCGCCCAAAGACATGCGGCCTATCGAAAAGCGGACGTCGCGATTACTGTCCTCAGACACGCTGCCGCCGCGGCTGAAAAGATAGATGTACATGTTGGTGCCCTGGGCTTGGACGGCGGGCAAAGCGGCCGCGCCCAAAACGAAGAGCAGAAGCAGAACAACAAGACGACGCCCCAAGAACCTCCCGCTTCCAGTACGAAGTAGAACCTGTCGCATTGCAATTTCCTTTCTAGTGTAGGTGAATAAGGATATTTGCAGCTGCATTATTAATCTAACAGAGATTTAAATATTAATTCAATGCCATTTCTATTTATTCACTACGCTAGCCCCGCGCTTTCCTTATGCTTGCCCTACGCGATTCCTTTGTCCGCATGGGTTAGCGCGGCGGAACAAATATATTACGATTTGATTAAGATCGGCGCCTGCTAATAAATGGAGCGGCGTCTCGTGAGAAGCCCTACCATTTTGCCGGAATTATGTTCATTCGACGTATATTGATTTTGAAGCGATTGCCCCGCCGCCAGTTATGCTTTTATTGACATCCCGCGCCCCCTGCCATACAATGGCGCTCGCCCCGTCATGATTGAAGGTCCTCAATCGCTAATGTCGATAATGTGAATGCGGAAGAAATGATCACCGAGAAAACCATCGCAACCCTGGAACTGCACAAGATCCTGCAAGAGCTCTCGCGTTATACCAGCTTCGGCGCCGGGGAGGAGTTCGCCATCGAATTGCATCCCTCCACTGAGATTGAAGAGGTGCAATTGTGGCAGCGGGAAACGGCTGAAGCCCTGGCTCTGCTGGAAGAAAAATCCAATATCACTGTACAGGGCGCCCGCGATGTTCGCGATCCGGTCATTCGCTCTCAGCGTGGCGCCATCATCGAACCGAGCATCCTGCTCGATATCCGCTATACCCTGCGCCGGGCAACGACGCTTAGGCGCACCCTGGGACGTCTGAAAGCGAGCTTTCCCTTGCTTTCAGACCTGGCGAACGAACTGGAAGAGTGCGGCGAACTCCAGTTGTCGATCGAGAAGTCCATCGACGACAACGCCGAAATCAAGGATACCGCCAGCGCCAGGCTGGCCATCATTCGCCGCGACTTGAAGATCGCCTTCGAGCGCTTGCAAAACAAGCTGAATCGCATCGTCAGCAATCGAGCCAACCACGACAAGCTGCAAGAAGCCCTCGTTACCATGCGCCACGGTCGCTATGTGATACCTATCAAAGCCGAGCACAAGGGCAAGATCAAAGGCATCGTTCACGACTCATCGTCATCCGGCGCCACGCTATTTATCGAGCCGCTGGACACCGTTGAACTCAACAACAAATGGCGCGAACTGCAGATCGACGAAGAAAAAGAGATCCGCCGTATACTCAGTGATCTGACCGAAGAGGTCGCCGGCGAAAGCGAAGCCATCGTGCGCACGGTGCAGTTGCTGGGCTATCTCGACCTGACCTTTGCCAAGGCGCGCTACGCCCTGGAACATAACTGCATCCAGCCCAAGATGGTCGCGCTGAATGCGATGAATGCGATTGAAGAGCGACCGCCGGGAACAAATCACCCCGGATCGACAATACAACTGAAGGGCGCGCGCCACCCCTTGCTCAAGGAACAGGTGGTGCCGCTTGATCTCAGCTTTGACGACGACGCTTGGGTTATGGTGATTACCGGACCCAACACGGGCGGCAAGACCGTCGCGCTAAAGACCGTCGGATTGTTGGTTCTGATGGCGCAATGCGGATTGCACATCCCAGCCGACGAAGCGAACTTGTCCGTTTTCCGCGGTGTATACGCCGATATCGGCGATGAACAGAGCATCGAACAGTCGCTCTCGACCTTCTCCTCGCACATGACCAATATCATCGACATCCTAGGCCGCTGCGACGGACGCTCGCTGGTCATCCTGGACGAGGTTGGGGCCGGCACCGACCCCACCGAAGGCTCGGCGCTGGCGCGGGCGCTGCTTAACCGGTTGAAGAGCAAAGGCGTTACGACCCTTGTGACCACGCACCACCCCGAGCTCAAGGTCTACGGCGTTGAAACTTCAGGCGTGCGAAACGCCAGCGTCGAATTTGACCTGGAGACGCTGCGTCCCACCTACCGCCTGATCGTCGGCTTGCCCGGGCGCTCCAATGCGCTGGCAATCGCCGAACGCCTCGGACTGAGCAAAGAAATCATTGAAGACGCGCGGGGCATGGTCGCGACCGAAGAACTGGCCGCCGATGATCTTCTCAACGAGATCCAGCGCACGCGCGCCGGCATTCGCATCCAGCACGAAGAGGTTACCCGGCTGCGGGAGGAACTCGCCGGGCAGCGCGACGACTTGCAAGTACGCCTGGATAAGATCGAGGACGAACGCCGCGATGTCATTCGCGCCGCCCGCCGTCATGCCGAAGAAGATCTGGCGGACTTCAACAAGGAGTTGCGCAAGATGCGCAACGAGCTGCGCGCCGCCGGGATGCCCGCTCAAACCATTATCGCGCTGCAAGCCGCCGCCGAAAAAATGGGGAAATGGACCCAAGCCCCGCTTGACGGCGTCGAAGAAGCGCAGCGACTCGACGACGCCGACTGGCTGCCCCGAATTGGAGACACGGTCTTTCTCGACGCGCTCAACGCCGAAGGCGTCATCGCGGAGCTTGACGACAAAGGCGCGCAAGTGCAAGTCGGCTCCTTGCGGGTGCGGGCGAAATTCACCGACATGCGCAAGCGCAGCCGCAGCGAGATACGGGCGAAAGAACGCGGTCATGTGCGCGAATACCAGCCGATCAACACCGTGCCGCCAGCGGTCGAGTCGCCGGGCATGGAACTGGATATCCGCGGCAAGCGGGTGGAAGAAGCGCTGGAAATCCTCGACCGTTATGTCGACGCAGCCTACACGTCGGGTCTACCTTTTGGCAGGATAATCCACGGCAAAGGCACCGGCCGCCTGCGTCAAGCGGTAAGACAATACCTGCGCGAACACAGCCTGGTCAGCAAAGTGACGCAGGGGCAAAACAACGAAGGCGGGGCCGGCGTCACCGTCATTCACATGGTGCCAATCGCCTAAGACGGGAAGCGGACTATTGAACGCGGAGCAGCGGCGGAATTTCGACGAACGCTATGCGGCCGGCGACATGCCCTGGGACAGCGGAATCACGCCGCCGGAGATCTTTGAGATCCTGTCGGAGTTGCCGCCGGGCAAAGCCCTCGACCTGGGCTGCGGCACCGGCACGGTCATGCGCGATCTGCTCAAGAGAGGCTGGCGAGCCGACGGCATCGACTTCGCGCAGGGCGCGATTGAGCTCGCCCGAGACAAGCTGCAGCAGTTCCCAGCCGAAACCTGGCGCCTGTTCCGCCACGATGTCACGAAGCTCAATGAGTTGCCGGACCTGCGAGCACCCTATGATCTCATCATCGATATCGGCTGCGGTCACTGCATCGACAAGAGCGCCGCGGCCGGGTACGGGCGGAGCGTCGCGGCTATGCTCAAGTCGGGCGGCAGTTTCATGCTCTACGCCAGTCACCCGCGCCCCGATTCGACGGTGGGCTGGACGCCGGTCGAAGTGGAGCGTCTCTTCAGGCCTCGCTTGCGCCTGGTCTGGCAGCGACAGGGCACAGATGCGGCGATAGGCGTCGCCTCGAGCTGGTATCGGATGCGAAGAATCTAGAAATACGAGAAACTTGAGCCAGTTAGCTCTTACAGGTAGAGATTGTAATCTCAATGAACGCGAGGCTCCTGATCCTGATCGTCTTGTTGGCAGCCCTCACAGGTATCGGTGGTTTTATCTTGGGATCGGCTCTGCCGGTTGAATACTGGAGTTTGGATTGGCCACAAAAGGACGCCACAGTCCCACAATCCGCGCCATCGCTCATTGCGCCATCCGACGGCAGCGAATTTGTCGATTCCGAGCTTGAACTGGAATGGCGCTGGGATGCGGGGCTCGCGGAGAGTCAGTTCTTTGCGCTGCGCATTTGGTCAGAAGACCTCCCCTATCGTGAAATTTGGACCGAAGAAGCGCATGTGTCCGTTGCTGAAGCGATTGACAGTTTCAGTGTTGATGTGGGCGATTTCTATTGGCAAGTCGTGGTCGTCAATGTTGATGAGATGGGCAACTTCGCCAGCTTGGGCAGCGAATGGAGTGAGAAATTCCATTTGCGTCGGGTCCGTCGTCCAAGTATTCCTGTCAAAAAGTATTCCCAAATGTCTGGCATCGCCCAACATATCCACGATCAGAATCTCAACCCGGCGCAAGCAATTGACGAGACACATCGCTTCATCGAAAAGAATAGTATCCCGGACCGGCAGGAAGACTACGACGCCGATTATGGAGACGCCATTGAATTGATGTTCAACTACGCGCAGGGACGAAGCAGCGAACGACCCTATCTTTTGTGCGATGGCAGGTCGACCGCCATGTTAACGATCTTGAGCGAATTAGGCATCGAAAGCAGGTTGGTGTTTCTCTACAGTCCGGTTCCAGGCTACTTGGCGCAACATACAGTGCTCGAAGTATTTAATCCGGAACGGCAGCGCTGGCAAGTACACGATCTTGCCTGGGATTTCTATTATGTCGACAGCAAATCACGCGAGCGTGTTTCTGCCGAGCGTATACTCTTTGGACCTCGCGAGAATTTGGCAGGCTGCCCGATTGCGGGTGGCGTATGCAACGCGCAGGTGATACAAGAAAGCCTCGGATACTTCGACGCAATGCGCTACGGCTGGACGTATGAACTTTGGGCGAATCCCGATCGCTTTCCGATCTCAAGACGGTTTGAAGGGCAAGATGGACAGAATATCGCGGAGTTCATTAGCGATGGCTATCCCCAAAAGGTGACGATTCAGATGGGCAGCTGGGAGCGCCTTAATCGCTAGTCTATCGACCCGTCATAGCGCTAATCACCATTTGGGTATACCATTGTCCGCAGGTAGATCAATCAACGAGCAGAGCCGCTCGGCGCGTAGCCGGCGAAAAGGTTTGCCTTGCTTACGCAAAATATTAAGCCTGCTTGTCGCATGAGCGCCGCAGTTTACATAAACAGCACCGTGCATCGACTGGCTTTCTGCAGCCTGCTAGTCATAGTTGTCTTGGTCGGATGTCAACCTCAGGTCGAGGACTCTGCCGCAGCCCTGCCCACTGTCCGGGCGGGCCCCACTGCTGCACCAGATCTCGAATCCGCAGCCAAGATTGCCAATTCCTTCCTGACCGCCTGGCAAGAACAGAACTTCAATCAAATGCACCGCCTGCTGACGGGGCGCCTGCAAGAGGCCACGCCTCTCGCTGACTTCCGCCTGGCGTACCAGCGGGCTCAGTCCACGATGACATTTCAGCGGCTTGAATACAAGGCGGAAGCGCTCTTCGCCACTGACGGGCACGTTCTCGTTTTCCAGTATCAGATGACCTTCCACACGCGCATCCTTGGTTCCTTCGTCGACCCCAATCGGCGACTGCACCTCGTCGTCGAACCAGGCGTAAATCAATGGCGCGTCGCCTGGTCGCTGGCCGACATCTTTGCCGAGATGGGCAATGGCGCGCGTCTGGTGTTTCAACCGCAGATACCTGGCCGCGCCAACATCTACGACCGTAACGGTGAATCGCTCGCCGACCAATACGGTCGCATGGTCCGCATACTTGTCAACAATGCCGAAATCCCCGACAGAGGCGCATGTTTCCAAGTGCTGGCGAAAGCCCAGAATAAGCCCGTCAGCGAGTTTACCGAATTGTTTGACCAGCGATCGGGCGCCGACTGGCTGGTTGACGCCGGCATCCTGGAACCGCAAGTTTACATCCGGCATGGCGACAAAATCGAAAACTCCTGCAACGCCGAATTCGAGCAAGAAGCCACCCGCCGCTATGTTAACGGAACGCTGATGCCCCATATCCTGGGGCATGTCGGCTATCCGGATACCGATCAAATCCCGGGGCTCGAAGCGATCGGATACAACGCTGGGACCATCATCGGAAAAGCAGCCATTGAAGCAAGCTGGAATGATACCCTGGCTGGACGCCCGGGTGGCAAGCTGTCCCTGGTCTCGTCAAGCGGGGTTCGCCTGCGCTTGTTGAGCGAAGTTGGTTCACAAGTGCCGGAAAGCATCTGGCTGACGATCGACTCCAAGCTGCAAGAAAATATCATCCGAGTACTCGACGAAGCCTATCGTACCAACGCTTGGGGCAGGATCTCCTATGGAGCGGCGGTCGTCGTCATGGACGTCAATAATGGCGAGATTCTGGCCATGGTCAGCTACCCGTCCTTTGATGGAAATGCCATGAATCCATTTCCCGTTGTCGGGCGGGAAACAGCAAACAAAGTGCTGGAAAAACTGGCGGATGATGAACGAAAGCCTCAAATAAACCGGGCGACGCAGGGTCTCTATCCGACCGGCTCAGTCATGAAAGGACTAAGCGCGATCGCCGCGCTGGAGAGCGGCGTCTACGACGAATCGACCCGCTATTATTGCACCGGCAGCTGGACCCACGGCTTCGATACACGTTACGATTGGCTGCCCGGCGGCCATGGCAGCATGTCTGCGCAGACGGGCATCACAAACAGTTGCAATCCCTTCTTTTATGAGGTTGGTTTCCGTCTCAACGCGGAAGATCCTAATCTGCTGCCCGCGTTCGCGGCCAAGTTCGGCTTGGGCCAACTCACCGGTATCAATGCGATATCGGAATTGCGCGGCAGCATTCCTTCACCCGACAATGTTTTGCAAACCGCCGGTTTACCGTGGTCTTACGCTTTTGCAGTCAACTTGTCAATCGGCCAAGGTGAAGTACAGATAACTCCCTTGCAGATGGTTCGCTTGTATGCCGCCATTGCCAACGGCGGATACCTCTTGCGCCCCTTGTTGGTGCGCGAGAGAGGCATCCTGGACCAGCGCGCGTTGGTCGCCAAGCGCGATGTCATGAACGATACGCGCGTTTCGCCTGATAACCTGGCCATCGTGCAAAAAGGCTTATGCGACGTCATCAGCGACTACAGCGGCACGGCAGCGCACCAGTTTCTCTATTCCCCACTGCTGGATGTGGGCGTCTGCGGTAAAACCGGCACGGCACAGGCTCCCGGCGACGACGAACTGCCGCACAGTTGGTTCATTGCCTATGCCCCGGCCAAAGATCCGCAGATCGCCATTGTCACTATGGTGGAAAATTCCGGCGAAGGCTCGGCCATCGCCGCGCCGCTCACGCGCAACATTTTGGAATACTACTTCTTCGGCGCCTTTTGAGCGCTAGGCGCTTCATCCCGCGACGACCCAATTCAGCGCGATGATGCCGACTTCCGCCAGCAAGATCAACAGCAGCGCTTTGCGCGTCCGCGCTTGCGCCAGCCGCTTGAAAAAGTAATCGAAGCCGCCAATGGTTAGACCGACCAGAAGCACGCCTCCGCCGATCAACCATACATTACGCACGGTTATCAGCGCATAGCGCTGGCGCACCGTACTGTCCATGCCGTGGTAGATGAGGTATGCGGCAGCCGTAAGCAAGAGTTCCTGAATGGCAAAAAAACAGAAAAACGTCGCAACCGCCGTTAGCAAAAGCAGGAGCAGATTGATCAGCTTGGCAAGGACAGATTGCGCCCGGGCTGTCGACAGGATATATTTACGGTCAGGCTTTGGCATCACAGGCCAATGATACACGAACCCCCTTATCATGCTCAAGCTATAATGGCGTCGAGGCCGTGATACGCGCGTTCGCCCACGCTTCCGCTGCCGATGCGACTCAGTTCAGGCGACATACAATCCTCACGACACAGCCGCCAGCGCAAGCGAAACAAACTACGCTGAACATGCTTGTAATGCAGCAACCTTTTCGGTAGAATTGTGAAAAATTAAACAAGCGAATGCGATCGACTTAGGAAGACCTTTGTGGCGTCTGTCATGGTTCGCTCGCAAAGGTTGGTATCCGCGCAGCTTGGAGCGCGTCGACGCGCTCCAAGCTGCGAAAATCAGGTGGAAACCCGCTATGGCTAACAACTATGGAAACAGGCCATCGATAAGCCCGACAACGATTGTCGTTGCCGCGGTTTATCTGCTGGTGAGCGTCGTCGGCATCAACTGGTTTACCACATTCATTCCCGACATTTTTCCGCCGCAAGCCTCGGCGGAATCCAAGAGCGTGGACGAACTCTTCTTCATCTTGATGATTGTTGGCGGCATCGTATTCTTCTTGATACAGGGCATGTTGCTGATCTCGGTGATCGCGTTCCGCGCGCGCGGCGGCGACACGAGTGATGGTCCTACTTATCACGGAAACATGGTACTGGAAATCGTCTGGACAGTTATCCCGGCGCTGGTGGTTGTCTTTCTGGCCGTCATCAGCTTCAACGTCTGGAGCCAGAACTCCGCGCCCAAAGCCAACGTCAATATGGTCAATGGCGCCTCCATTCCGATCAACGTGATAGGCGCGCGCTATGCCTGGACACATACCTACGAAACCGGACGCCTAACGCCGAATGGCGATCCAATCATCATCAATAGCGGCGCCAATTTACATACTTACATCGGTCAGAACGTTGATCTGACATTGCAGACGCAAGACGTCATTCATTCTTATTGGGTGCCGGCGATGCGCGTCAAGCAGGATTTGCTGCCGGGCGATCCCAGGCAAGGGGGACGGCCCACCGAACTGCGCTTCACGCCGGTCCGCATCGAGGGAGTTGAGTATCCAGCCGAGTATCCCATTGTCTGCGCTGAACTGTGCGGCGATGGCCATGGACGCATGCGCGGTGCGGTAGTCGTATACGAAGACGAGACGCAGTTCCTCGAACAATTCTTTGAGCCGGCGATTCACGCGATTCTCAATCCGCCGGCAGATCCCGTGCTGCGCGGCGAAGTGGAAATCCAAAACTATATCTGCAACAGTTGTCATGTGCTAGACAATCTGGGATGGACGGGGCTCACCGGTCCTCCCCTGAACGGGATCGCCGATCGCGCTGGGGAACGCGTGCCGGGCCAATCGGCAGAAGAGTATATTGCCAACTCGATATGGAACTCCGGCGCGTTCAGGGTGCCGGGTTATGACCAGCAGATGGCGGCTTTTGGACCGGACGTGGTCGACCCCCTCAATGTGATGACGCCCGAACAGCTCTATTCAATCGTGGCTTACCTTTGTACGCAGGGTGAACAATCCGACTGTGATATGGAAAACAGTGTTACCGCCATTCCCGATGCGATCAGAACTGTCTTCGGCATGAACGTGGATATCACCTTTGGCATGAGCGATGACGACGCAATGGACAACGGGACATCGGACACAGAAGCAGCCGAAGAAGCGGCAGAATCGAATACAGATAACAATTCCGCGTAGCCCCGGGATGAGGAAGCTAGCGGAAAATGCAGCAAAACAGCATATTTGACGCTGAGTGAAGAGGCGAAACAATGGCGACAATTGCCGTACCCCTCGGGGGAGGACAAGCAAGGCAAGAGATTGAAGCGGTTAGACGCCCCGCGCTAAGCGAATACCTGCGCTGGAGCGTCGATCACAAGATCATCGGCGTACAATATGGCGTCACTTCCCTGCTCTTCTTTATCATCGGTGGCGCGTTAGCCATGGGAATCCGGCTCGAGCTTTGGACGCCCGAACTGGACCTGATGGTATCGGGAGCAGCCTATAACAGTCTCTTCACCATGCACGGCACCATCATGATCTTCCTCTTCATCATTCCCATGTGGGCCGCTTACGGCAATTTCGTCGTGCCCTTGCAGCTCGGCGCAAAAGACATGGCTTTCCCCTGGCTGAATGCCTTCGCTTTCTGGCTGATTCCACCAGCGGGCGTCGTCATGCTGCTGGGCTACTTCGTCAGTCCCGCCGAAGCCGGCTGGACCTCCTATCCGCCACTTTCGACGCTCTTCAGCGGCGACGGTCAAACACTTTGGGCGCTGGGCGCGCACTTGCTGGGGCTGTCATCAATTCTGGGGTCGATCAATTTCATCGTCACCATTCTTAACATGCGTCCGCCGGAGATGACCATCTGGCGCATGCCACTGCTCTGTTGGGCGGTGCTGGCGACGAGCATCATCGCCGTGATGGCGACGCCCTTCCTGGCCGGCGCCTTGACGCTGCTGCTGCTTGATCGCATGACCGGCACCACTTTTTTTGACGCCTCCGGCGGCGGGGACGTCCTGCTATGGCAGAATATATTCTGGTTTTACAGCCATCCGGCCGTTTACATCATGGTTCTGCCGGGCATGGGCGTACTTTCCGAAGTGCTTTCGATCCACAGTCGCAAGCCCGTTTTCGGTTATCGCATGGTTGGGCTTTCCAGTATGGCCATCGCGATTGTCGGCTTTACCGTTTGGGCGCACCACATGTTCACCAGCCTGCAACCGGAACTGCGCATTCCGTTTATGATCACCACCATGATCATCGCCGTACCCACCGGCATCAAGATGTTCAGTTGGCTGGGCACCATCTGGGGCGGCAAGATCCGCTTCACCAGCGCCATGCTCTTCGCGCTCGGCTTTATGTCGATGTTTGTCATCGGCGGCATCACCGGCGTTATGCTGGCGGCGCTGCCCTTTGATATTCACGTTCACGATACCTACTTCGTCGTCAGCCACTTCCACTTTGTGCTATTTGGCGGCAGCGTCTTCGCCATCTACGCGGCGCTTTATCATTGGTTCCCCAAGATCACGGGCCGCATGATGGATGAAACGCTGGGCAGGATCCATTTCGTCTTCACCTATTTGGGCTTCCTGATCACCTTTTTCCCAATGCACATCGTCGGCATGCTGGGCATGCCACGTCGCGTCGCCGTCTACGATCCCGCCTTCACCGACTTAAACAGGTTGATCAGCTTTGCGGCATTTGTCTTGGGATTCTCGACCTTTATCGTTCTTTACAACATTGTGCGCAGCTACTTCCACGGAGCGATCGCCGGCGCCAATCCCTGGCGCGCCTTGACCCTGGAATGGGCCACGACCTCGCCACCGCCGCCAACCAACTTCCATGAAGATCCTATTCCTTACGAAGATCCCTACGGCTATGGCACCAAAGCGGCATCGGCTTACATTGAAGCGATCGATATGGCATTTGACCGGCGCGAGGCAGCGCCTTCCGGCGCCGAATAGGCGCGATTTGACGCTTGCGCGCGCCGCGCAAGTTGCGGAGTCTGTAGAGTTGAGCATGACGACCACCATCGAGCGAGTTGAGAAACAAAAGATAAGCGATCAGCGAGCCGCTGCAATTCGCCTGAAGAATAACCGGCTCGGCATGAATATCTTCCAGGTCAGTTGGATCATGGCTTTCGTCGCTTTGATCGTAGTCAACTGGCAACTGCGCTTCAACTATTCGCAATGGCCCCCCGTCGGCGTCCCGCCCTTCGACCTGCTCTTGCCCAGCGTCGCCACCCTGGCCTTGCTCATAAGTTCAGTGTCAGTCGTGGGGGCGCTGAAAGCGCTGCGACGTGGGTTTGGCGCTGCCTTCCTTGTCAAGTGGCGATCGGCAGTTGGGCTGGGCGTCCTGTTCCTGGCGATTATCGTCTATGAATTTCTGAATGTGTCCGACGCCGCGATGGCAACACAATACGGAAATACCTTTCGCTTGATGACCGGGTTCCACTTTGCACATGCCCTGGCGATTCTCGCGATCATGTGTCGCGTATACCAGAGGGCAAGCCAGGGCAAATACAGTAGTGACGAACACGATTCCTGGGCGGTGGAAGGCGCGGCCAAGTTATGGTATTTTGTCTCCTTCGCCTGGATGCTCTTTTATGTGGTTTTGTACTGGATTCGCTGAGGTTCCAAGACAATCAAGCAGATTGAAGGAAAACTTGAGGATGGGACAGGCCATCGGTACTAGGGAGTAGCAATTCATGGACAAACCCGGTCTCGCGCGGGCTATACCTTATATGATCGCTGTATTCGTCTTGTCGCTGGCGATTGTCTATGGCATTCGTAGTCTACAAGACATGGATCCGGTCTGGATGAATGCAGATACCAGCGAAGGCGCGCAAGTCGGGCTGGTCTTGGCGGCATTTGCGTCCATGTTCGCCTTCATGTGGGGTGTTGGCGCCTTCGACCCCAAGATGAGCGAACATGGCGACGGCGCTCACGAAGAAGACAAATCAGCGCCGGAAAGCGAATTCGCGCTAAGGACCAGCGGACCCGTCTTTCGGCTGGGCAAATGGCTCTGGGACCTCGCCTGGCAGATTATCGACGACACGCCCAAGCCCATGCGATTCCCCTATTTGAACCTAGGGCTGTTGCTGATTCGCTGGATTATCAATGTCGTCTGGTTCTTGATCTGGCTGACGATCTTCGGCGGCTGGCGCTTCTTTCTGGGCGCTATTGCCGGCATCCCCGGCACTCTGGGCGCGGTCTTGATGAGCCTGTCCTGCTTGTGGCAGACCATGGTCTTTTACGCCGGTCAACTCTTCCTGGTGCTAACGATTTCGGTGGTCAGCACCATCATATTGTTCGCCTTCGCGCTTTTCCCACATGGCTTGCGCTTGCAGACGGCCACGGAACCCAACGCCGATGCCGCCGCCAACGGATTTGGCGATTTTGTCATTCCCATACAGGACATCCTGGGCTTGCTCTTGCCCCCCGATCATTTTTCAAACCAGACCATTGAAGGCACCAGCCAGTTCACAGTTCTGCTCGGGTTTATCTTCATCATCTTCATCTCCCTGGCGCTGGCAGCCGGCGGGATTGCGGTATTCTTTTATCTGGCGCATCGCGGCGTCAAGCAGGCGCAAGCAGTTGATCCAACAGATGGCGACCGCACACAGATACTTCCCGTCCGGGAAATGGGCAAGATCGCCGGCGGCGTCGCGGGCGTGATTCGCGCGATTCCGCGCGCCATTGGTTACGAAAAATAAGCCGCTCGGCGCGCAACCGGCGAGAAGGACTGCGCGCTCACAGAAAATAACAAGCCCTCGCCTTGCATGAGCAAGGGGGTTTGTGATTGTGAAATAAGGAGAGTGACAAAGCATGGCAGAAATGGCCGCTAATCAACTGAGCGCCCCCGCCTACGACGATCACGGTCACATGAGCGCTGAAGAGCATAACGAGAACATGAAGCTCGGCATGTGGCTCTACCTGGCATCCGAAATCGTCATCTTCTCGATGATGATCGTTGGCTATGTACTTTTCCGCATCAACGAGCCCGATGTCGTGGAACTGGCGCATTCAAAGCTCGGCGTTGGCTTGGTCACCGCCAATACCTTCGTCTTGCTCGCCAGCAGCTTCTTCATGGTGATGGGCTTGCGGGCTATGCAGAGGGGCAATCGCCAGGGCATGCTGCGCTGGATCGGCGCGACAGCTTTGGGCGGCGCGGTGTTCCTGGCCGGTCAATACATCGAGTACAGCGAATTGGCGCACCTGGGCATTACGTTGGGCTACGACATTGAATCGCAGTGGCAGACATTTGGCATGCGTTTTTATGCCCCGACCTTCTTCCACGGCGCGCACGTCCTTGTCGGCGTACTTTGGGCGCTGGAGGTGATGCGGCGCGGCGCCAAGGGACGTTACGATCATGATCCGATCGGCATTGAAATGTTTGGCCTTTACTGGCACTTTGTCGACGTGGTCTGGATTATGCTGTTCACCTTGATTTATCTGGTATGATGAACCGCCTTGCACAAGCGCGGCACATCTTTTCGCCGTCGCCGAGCGGCTAGGAGCGTGACACATGGTTGAAGCTTCCCAGGAAATGACACAGGACAATCACGGACATCACAGCAATACCGTCGCGCTGCTCGGTCGCGACATCACCGTTGAAGGCGGCATATACACGGTCGTCTTTGGCGGATTGGCCATCTTGACCGTAATCGAAGTCCTCAGCGCCGAATTCCTCAAAAGCGCGATCCACGACGCGCCTGGCGCGGCTGCTGCGCTTACCGCGATCAAGGCGATCCTGCTTCTGGCAATCGCGATTGTCAAGTCAAGCCTGGTTATCTGGTTCTATATGCACCTGAAAGATGAAAAGCGTATCCTGGCAGTCGTGCTCCTGCTGCCTCTGCTGATCGCCGCGCTATCGGTGATGTTCGTCCTTGCCGTCCCGCCCACCGGATATTCAATCTAAGACTTTTCTTCGATACTCGCGACATAGATGAATTGACAGTCGAATGACACGAGGAGCATAGACATGCCCGTTGAAATCACGCTGCGCGATAAGACCCGAACCACGATAAAAGTACGAGACCACAAATGGCATATCGACGAACCGGTCGAAGATGGCGGCGCCGATACGGCTCCTACTCCCGGCGAAATGATGCTCGGGGCGCTAGGCTCGTGCATGGCAATCACTTGCAAAATGTACGCCGAACGCAAGGGCTGGGACCTGCAGGTCGTCGACGTAATGGTTGATTACGAGCGATTCAAAGGCTCGGACTATCCCGCGCACGAAGGCGACGACCTCTACGTACATGAGCTGCGCAAGGCTTTGACATTTCACGGCGATCTGGACGACAAGCAGCGGAAGCGCCTTTACGATATCGCCGGCAAATGCCCTATCCATCGTCTGCTAGGCAGTCCCACTTATTTCGTCGAATTGGCGCTGGAGGAAGGATAGGCGCAGCCTTCGCCCGCTTGCCCGGCTTCCCCTGCGCAAAGCCTTGGCATTGTGCTTTACCGGCCGGCGCGCTAGTGTGACGCTTTTGAGCGAGGCGCGATGTTTTCCAATCCCAAAATACTTCTCGAAAGCTACGATCTCTTCCCCAAAAAGAGCCTGGGGCAGAACTTCATGCACGACCCGCAGGCTTTGGACAAGATCGTCGATTCCGCAGACATGACAGCCGCCGACGCGGTGGTGGAAGTCGGGGCAGGTACCGGCTCTCTCACGGCGAAATTGGCGGAACGCTGCCGCGAGGTCTTCGCGATCGAAGTAGACCAACGCCTGCAACCTGTACTTGAAGATCGCTTCGACGATGTGCCCAATGTCTATCTCGTTTTCGATGACGTGCTTAAGACCGATATCAACACGTTGATGGGGAATCAGCAATATATCGTGGTCGCCAACGTGCCCTACTATATCAGCAGCGCCATTCTCTGGCACTTCCTCGAAGCTGATCTGCCGCCGCGGCGAATGGTACTGACGATGCAATACGAGGTAGCGGAACGAATCGTCGCTGGCGCTGGCGCGATGAACCTGCTTGCGGTCGCGCTTCAGTATTATGGCGTCCCGCAAATCGTTAGCAAGTTAAGCCCAGCCGTCTTTTGGCCGCGCCCCAATATCCACAGCGCCATCGTGCGGATCGAAACGCATAAGAGCGTTCCCGTTGCCGTACCTTCCACCAAGATATTCTTTCGCGTGGTCAAAGCCGGATTCAGCATGAAACGCAAACAACTTAAGAACGCGCTGTCGGGCGGACTAGGTATTAAGTCGGCGCGGGCAAGCGAACTGCTGCGCGCGGCCGGCATTGATCCTCAGCGCCGCGCCGAGACGCTAACGCTGTCGGAATGGGCCAGCTTGACCCGGGGCATTCATCAGAGCGGCGATGTACTCTTCATGTAAATAACGGCGCGCATCCGACAGGCAAGCTCCATATCTTGCCTGGGCAAGGCAGACTTTTCGCCGCCGTCGAGCGGCTCTGACGAAGATCTAACGCCGCCGTAGGAATTCAGCAATAATCGGCGTCCATACTGTAAGCAAGATCAACGGGACGGAAGGACAAGAATCATGGGCAAGGAAGTAGCGACCTTGGGCGGCGGCTGCTTTTGGTGCGTGGAAGCTGTCTACAACCAGTTGACCGGCGTTGAATCGGCGATATCCGGTTACATGGGCGGCCACGTCAACAACCCAACTTACGAGCAGGTCTGCGCCAAGACCACCGGCCATGCCGAGGTCGTCAATGTCACGTTTGACAACGAGATTATTAGTTTTCAAGACCTGCTGAACATCTTTTTCACCATCCACGATCCCACCACGCTAAACCGACAAGGAAATGACCGCGGACCGCAGTATCGCTCGGGCATCTGGCATCACTCGGAAGAGCAACGCCAAATCGCTGAGGATACGATCAAGCGCTTGGAAGCAGAGAAGCTTTATCCCAGGCAATTTGTGACCGAAGTCACGCCGGCAAGCACGTTCTGGGTTGCCGAGAACTACCACCAGAACTACTTCGCCAACAATCCCGCACAGGGCTATTGCGCCTACATTATCGCGCCAAAAGTCGCCAAATTCCGCAAGCAATACTTCGAGCGCCTCAAAGCCTAAAACACTTCATCAGGAGCCGATGCAAGAGGAAGGGGCGAGCCTGTGGCTCGCCCTTAATGATTGACGTCGAATGACCTCGGTTTGCCTTGCCTAAATGGTTCCGTCGACGCGGACGCCAGGTCCCATCGTTGAAGTTAGCACAACGCGACGCACATAGGTCCCTTTTTGCGATTCCGGCTTGGAATTCCGGACCGTATCCACCACAGCTTTTAAGTTCTCCTGCAGTTGTTCGTGCGAGAAGCTGGCTTTGCCAACAGGCACGTGCAAATTGCCGGTTTTGTCATTACGGAACTCGACGCGTCCCGCCTTGAGCTCGTTGATCACGCGCGGCAAGTCATCGGCTGGCACGACTGTCCCCGCTTTGGGATTGGGCATCAAACCGCGGGGACCCAAAATACGCGCGATTTGACCGACCTTGCGCATCATCGGCGGCGTGGCGATTGTGGCATCAAATTCCAGCCAGCCGTCGTTTCTTATCTGGTTGATCACTTCATCCGTTCCAATGATATCCGCGCCCGCAGTCAGCGTTGCATCCGCATCGCTTTCATCCACAAACGCCAGGATTCGTACGCTTTTGCCCGTGCCATGCGGCAGCATCACCGTGGTGCGCACTTGCTGATCGCTGTGCCGCGGATCGATGCCCAGTCGAAAATGGATCTCGATTGTCTCGTCGAACTTGGCAGTGGCGTTGCTCTTGACGATGCGCAGGGCTTCTTCCATCGGATAATTCCTTTGCCGATCGAATGCCGCCGCCGCTGTTTTGTATCTCTTGCCCATGATTTCCGCTCCTCGTGGTTAGCGGGCGCCTGCCCTCCCACAATTTCAAAATTGAATCGCAAACTCGTTTTCGGACTAATACCACTGCACCGCCGTGGTCATTCGGCAACCTTGATACCCATCTGTCGCGCGGTGCCTTCGACCTGGCGCATGGCGCCTTCGATATCAATGGCGTTCATATCAATCATCTTGACCTGGGCGATTTCCCGCACCTGGTCGCGGTTCAAGACAGCGACGGTCTCGGTGGCCGGGTTGGACGCCGCCTTTTGCAAGCCGGCCGCCTTCTTGATCAAGAATGACGTGGGCGGGCTCTTCAGCGCAAACTTGAAAGAACCATCGGCAAAGACCGTGATTTCCGCCGGTATGATATCGCCCATCCGGTTGGAGGTGCGCCCGTTGTATTCCTTGCAGAATTGCATCAAGTTGATGCCGTGCTGCGCCAGCGCCGGTCCAATTGGCGGCGCGGGGTTCGCTTTACCGGCGGGAATCTGCAGCTTGACGATTGCCTTGATCTTTTTTGCCATGTCCGTTACCTCCGTAATATCCCCCATCCCCAACCCTTCTCCCAAAATGAGGGAAGGGAGTCACGGCATTTTGAAGTCCCTCCCTCTCATTATGGGGGAGGGATTTAGGGTGGGGGTAATCCTACATGCGTTCCACTTCCATAAAGCTGAGCACAACAGCGGTTTCGCGACCGAAGAAATCAACCATGACGCGCACTTTCTCGCGACCGGAATCGATCGACGCCACCGTGCCGGGAAAATCATTGAATGGTCCCCCGACGATGCGCACGCGCTCGCCGATCTTGTAGTCGACCTTTACGACCATGTCTTCGGAATCCATCCGATCCATGATGCGCTTGACCTCTTCGTCGCGCAGCGGCGTCGGCTGGTTCTCGCCCCCGACAAAGCCAACCACGCCCGGCGTATTGCGGACCGTGTACCAGGCGTCCTTGTCCAACTCGGCTTCTTCTTTGTTCCAGCGCATCTGTACCATGACATAACCGGGGAAGACGCGTTTCTCCACGGTACGGCGTTTACCGTCCTTGACCTCGATTTCATCTTCAGTGGGGATCAGCACATCGTAGATCTGATCTTGCATGCCCATGCTGTCAATGCGCTGACGCAGGGCGTGCTCGACTTTCTTTTCGTAGCCGGAATAGCAGTGGATGAAAAACCAACTCCGTTTGGAATCGTCCTCTTCGCTGCCGTCATCGAGAACGATGTTCAGTCCTTCGACGTCTTCTTCCGTTGCTGCCGCGTCGTCGAGGTCTACTGGATTCGGGTCGTAGTCGATCGCTTGCTGTATGTCTTTCGGTTGTTCGCTCATAATACTCTTCTTGAATAAGCCTGCTGCCCGTTGGAACAATGGGCTGTTCTCTCTGCCTTCGACCGACGTAGGTTTGCTTCGCCGCCCTACGGTTGGTAATGACCCTGACATAAGTGGCGGTTATTTGCCTAAATCGAGCCGCGGCGGATCATTAACAAGGCGAAGCCCACCATAGCCACAATCACCGCCAGCAGCATCCAGGCATAACCCGGATTTAGCCCGATGCGCATGAATTCGGACCAAATCACAGCCAAGATGCCCAGAAATATGGCGGAGGCAATCGTCACGTTGATGCAAAGTATGGTCAAGCGCCGCGTATCTTCGCGGTTGGGCCAAGCCACCTTATTCAACTCTGACCGGACGTTGACGAAGTAATCCAAGGTCTGGTATAGCGGGCGGGTCATGGTATTGCCCTGCGGCTCTGGCTTGCCCTTTTTGATCTTGCGCGTCCGGCGGCCCGGGGTAGCGGTACCCTTCCGCTCGGTGATCGCGCCCTCGCTCTTGTCCGCTGCCATGGTTCCGGTCTCCTCGCAAACTCTTGTTGTACAAACCCCCTTGCTCATACAAGGATCAGGCTTGTTATTTTATGTGAGCGCGGCAGAACAACTCGCTGTGCCGCCGAGCGGCTTTTCGGCGATTGCCGATGAACAAACACCGCCACAGTGGACGGTGTCGATCGCGTCAGGGGCAGAAAGACTCGAACTCTCGACCTACGGTTTTGGAGACCGTCGCTCTACCAACTGAGCTATACCCCTATGATCCGCTTTCTAAATCCAGCCAACTATACATTAATACGCAGCCAAAAGCTATTTAGTTTCCCGATAGATCACATGCCGGCGCAAATAGGGATCGTACTTGCGCAATTCAAGACGCCCCTGCGTATTACGGCGGCTCTTCTCGGTGATATAGATGTGACCGCTCTCGGTGCTGCGCATCTTTACAACAATGCGCTGTCCCTTCTTTGCCATGTCATCTCCTGTACTCTACTCGCCGCAGGGCTTCTCACCCTCGCTTAGAAGATCAGAGCCTCCGATGAGATTTGAACTCATGACCTCGCCCTTACCAAGGGAGCGCTCTACCCCTGAGCTACGGAGGCGTAGAACCGCGCATTCGTCGAACAAGACTTGCTTCGCCGATATTAGCAACGCGGTTTGCAACGATAGTGGGCCGGACTGGATTCGAACCAGTGTAGGCTCTCGCCAGCGAATTTACAGTCCGCCCCCTTTAGCCACTCGGGCACCGACCCCCATAAGATGTGGTTGTTAAACCAGAGCCACCACTGGGACTCGAACCCAGAACAACCTGTTTACAAAACAGGTACTCTGCCAATTGAGCTATGGTGGCATAGCCGATGCATTATAGCATGGCGGCAGAGCATGCTCAAGGTTATTCCCCAGAGCGGTAGCGCCGAGTATTGTACGACGGCGCCTTAGCCATGTCAAGTGCGCGCGGCAGCAGAGAGTGGGCAATCGCTTCAAAATCATTTCGTGTCGATCGTCCCCATAAATCATCCAAACAGACGGCTTTTGCCCTTGAGATACCCCCTTGAAATACCCTAGTTCTGGACCTAAATTCTGCAAGTATATTGATACCGTATAGATACAGTCTGTTTTTTTGGAGAAGGACTTTTTAGAGTCGGGCCGTAAAGGGGGGAATAGGCGGATTTCATCGGCTGGGGACCGAGATTGAGAGCTTGCGACAATTGATCCATAGGGGGAGCATATCATCATTTTAGCAGAAAGCAAGAACAAATGTTCGCAGATTTCGAGATTGCCGAAAAGCGATTTTTTTAGGGCGCCAAATGGGTCATATTTTTACTGTGCGACAGGTATTTTCGTCCGCTTTGTTCACTACAAATTGAGTACCGGACAAGCCTTGCTGGAATTCGTCATGATTGTAGAAAGAGTTTGGCGGGTTTATTAAGCGAGAGAGTGGGTTATTCGGAAGCATCCGGCTCCAGGAAATCCTCAGCCGCAAAAGCAGGACCAGGATAGTTATAAAAGCCGCGACCTGTTTTCATACCCAAGTCGCCGCGTTCCACTTTATCTGTCAATATCGGCCGGGGCAGATCGTCCGGATCGCCAGTTTCTTCCGCGTAGCGCATTTCGATATCGTAGATGACGTCCAAGCCGATACGATCCATCTGCGCGAAGGGCGGCGGCTGCTCGCGTCCGAATTTGATCATCCAGGCGCGGTCGATATCTTCCACCGTGGCGACGCCGCTATCGGCCACTTTCATCACCTCTTTTTTGATCGCCCGCCAGACACGATTGAAAATGAAGCCCGTGCTTTCCCGCCTCACCCGCAATGGCAAGAGGCCAATTGCGCGCGCGAATGCGGACAGCGCATCCAGCACATCGCCGCGGGTAGAACTACCGCCGCCGATCTCCACCATCGGGCTATCCCAAACCGGCAGGTAAAAATGCAAATTCGCCAGCTGTTCCGGGCGCTCGGTAACGTCTTCCAGGGCGCTGACGCGGATCGAGGAACTGTTGCTGGCGATGATCGCGCCTTCGCGAGCCAAGCCGTCGATTTGCCTGAACACCACCCGTTTGAGTTCGAGCCGCTCCGGCACCGCCTCAATCGCCAGGTCGGCATCGCGGGTAGCGACCGCGAGGTCCGCCTCATAGCGCAAGTTTCCCAGGATCGCGCTGTTCGCGTTCTGCGCTTCGAGGCCGGAAGCGACCCAATCAGCGACGATTCGCTCTTGAGCCGCCTTGGCATCCGCCAAAACGGCATCGTCGATGTCGAATAAAACGACCGGAATGCCGTTTCGCGCGATTTGCAAGGAAATCTGCCGTCCCATCGTGCCCGCGCCGATCACCGTCACCCGCTTAATCTTGATCATCAGCAGTTCCTCTCGGCGTGAAGTTCCGCGGCGGCAGTTCACCCAGCAACTGGTTAAGCGCCGCGTAACGTTTGTCGCGCTCCAGCAGCAGCATGTCTCGTTCCGCCGCGCTGTATTCGTAGAAGCCGCCCAAAGTTTTGGCGCCATGCCGGCCTTCGGCGACGATCCTTTTCAGCAATTCGGGGGCTTCCCAATCAGATCCCAAGCCTTCCGCCAAGACAGAGAAGATGCTTTCATACACGTCCAATCCAGCCATGTCGGCAATCTGGAAGGGACCGTAAAATGGCAAGCGGAAACCGAAACTGCCGCGCAGCAATTCATCCAATTCCCGCGGCGTCGCCAAGCCCTCGGCAACGCAGGCGACCGCTTCGCGGAAGAGCGCAAACTGAATGCGATTAGCCACAAAGCCGGGGGCGCTGCCGACCGCAGCCGGGCGCTTGCCGATCGCCAGCAGAAACTCCCGCAGCCCTTCGACAAGCGCCACATCGGTTCGCGACGAGGGGATGATTTCCACCGCCGGGGTCCATTCCGGCGGATTGAACCAATGCATGCCCAGAAAGCGCTCATCACGATTCACGAAGGCGGCGAGTTCGTCTATAGGCAATGAGGAGGTATTTGTCGCGATGATGGCATCCAGGGGCGCATGGTCATCACAGATGGACAGCACTTCGCGCTTGATGTCGATGTCTTCCGGCACTGCTTCCAGAACCAACTCGGCATCGGCGACCGCGGTTGCCAGGTCTTTTGCCGTTGTCACGGCGGCTGCTCTGTCCAGGGCGGATGGCTCGAGCAAACCCGCGTCTACATGCGCCCGCACACGGCGAGCGAGTCGCTTCAAAGCCAAGTCGGATAATTCGGGGCTTGCGTCAACGAGTACGACATCCATGCCCGCCAGGGCGAAGCACTCGGCGATTCCCAAGCCCATCGTCCCGGCGCCGATGATGGTGACTCGCTGTGGATTCATGTGAGCTCCTGGATAGCAGTCGGTCAACCGAACTTGCCGAGCAAGTTTTCAACCGGCTTAGAAAGGGCTTCACGCCTGGAATATGAACGGGCGACCCAATGGGTCGCCCGCGGCAAAATTCAGGAACCAGATTATTAAGTCTGGACAAAACAAGAGCGCGGAAGACCCCAACCGGAATCCTCCGCCTCTTAATGTGGTAAGCGTCTAATCTACACTCAAAAGCCGCAATGACGGTCTAGCGGCGCCTGCCGGGGCGGCGTCCGCGCCGGCCATCCACCACCATGAGCGTTTCCATCGCGCTGTACCGCGACTCGTAGGCATAGGCTTGCATCTGCGAGGCTTCAAAGCCCGCCGCGACGATCGTCCCGCAACCCAGACTCGCGTCATTCAAGCAGCGCAGCACATCGTGGCCGGGCAGAGTCTGCGTGATAATCACCTGCGTCCGCTCGGCATAGGAAACATGCTTTTCCTTTTCATGCAGCGCTTCTTGTCCTTCGTAGAACATGAGGCCGGCATCGCTGGCGACAGCCATGCGCGTCTGTGAAGCGGCGAACAGTTCTCGCTCGCTCATTTTGAATTGTCGCTCGGACGTCACAATCATGCTCACCTGGGGCGCTTGCTGGAGCCGCTCCAGTTCTTGCTGAGTTTCGCGCAACTCCTTGTCAATCAGCACAAGCTGTTGATTGCGCTGCTGCAAGGCGCGCAGGGAGTTGCCCCATCTAGCCTTTATCTGATCCCGCTCGTTGTGCAAGGCGCGGATCTTGTTGCTGGCAGCGTTGAACTGCTGCTGGCTCAACTCCAATTTGCGCCCCATCCTGTCGACCTCAGCGGCAGCACTGGCTAGCTCATTCTCGGCGACGACCAATTGCGCGCGCGAATTGTGGAGCGCATTCTGCGTTTTGCCAAGCTCGTATTGACTGGCAGCCAATTCCTCATGGACCGCGGATAGCTCGGTCATGAGGTTTTTGACACCGCCGACAACCATCACGATTATGATGGCGAAGGCGATCAGCAAGCCAAGCAAGCGTGACCAGAAAACCGACCTTCTCTTCGGGAAATCGTTGACTTTCATACTGACCTCCAAATAACGAACTATATGTACGGTGAGAATTTCCTAGAGTCTACCAGATATTGTGGCAATTACCAAATTATTGTACCTCATTTGGTCGAATAATGCCGTCGGTTCTGCCTTTGCGGATGGCCAACTTGACCTCGCCGATGGCCCGGGTGACTTCAATATCGCGCGGACAGGCGGGCGTGCAGTTAAAAATGGTGCGGCAGCGCCAAACGCCGTCGGGCTCGCTGAGGACGTCAAGGCGCTCTTTCCCGGCTTGATCGCGGGTATCAAAAATGAAGCGGTGCGCCCCGACGATTGCAGCCGGGCCGACGTAATGTCCGTTCGCCCAAAAGCTGGGGCAGGAAGTCGTGCAACATGCACAGAGGATGCACTTGGTGGAATCATCAAAGAGCTCGCGATCTTCCTGTGTCTGCAGCCGCTCGCGTCCGTCCTCCGGCACTGCATTGTCATTGACGAAGAAGGGCATGACTCGCTTGTAATGGTCGAAGAAGGGTTCCATATCGACGATCAGATCTTTGATCACGGGCAATCCCAGAATCGGCTCGACTTGCACCCGTTCCCCGACATCTTGAATGAGCATCTTGCAAGCCAGGCGATTGACGCCGTTGATGCGCATGGCATCGGAGCCGCAGACGCCGTGCGCGCAGGACCGCCGCAGCGACAGGGAACCGTCCTGTTCCCATTTGATGCGATGCAGCATCTCCAGGACGCGATCGGCGGGATCAACGTCTGACAGGACAAACTCTTGCCAATAGGGCTTTTCTCTGCCAGGAACTTCCGGGTTCTGCCGTCTGATTTTGAAGGTTACGTCCATTCGTTCACGTCCAGTCTACATGCGGATAAGCATGACAAGTATCAAGATATAGATTGAGACCGCAATACATGTCGCAAAAATGACGCGGTCGTATTTTGACAAGCATTTGATGAAGTATTCCATTTTCACGGCTTCCACAAGCGCCGCTCCCGCTGCTTTGAGCAGATAATAGTGAATATGCAATTGAACGTAGCGAACATGCAAATAAAGATAACGAACAAGCAAGCCAAAGAGTTGAACTTGCTTAAGGATGATTCTCACAATCGGTCTATCCATCATATCGGTCTACTCAACATCGGCCAGAGCAAAGACCTGCTTTTTTGTCTTGCGGCAGTTTGAACAAGTACGCTGATTCATCATTCGCCTTTATTCCGAAATCGACAGTTGACAGCGCTCACTACTAATAAACGCGCGCCTTGGGACGGAATTTCTGCTTATCTTCGGGCACGCCCCGGGCGATCTCCTCTTCCCAGAGTGACAGATCGACCGGCTTGTCGAAGCTAACCGTATAGCTCGGGTCCGCGAGCTTGCCATCGTGGGAGATCAGAGAATGCGCCATCCAGTTTTCGTCGTCGCGTTCCTTGAAGTCCTCGCGGCTGTGCGCGCCGCGGCTCTCCTCCCGCAAGATGGCTGTACGCGCGGTCACGTCCGCCAGATCGAGCAAGGCGCCCAATTCCCAGGCTTCCATCAGATCGGTATTAAAGACGCGCGTCTTATCGTCAATCTGAATGTCGGTGTAGAAGCGCTCCCGCAATTCAGCCAGGTCATCAATGCCGCGCTGCATGGTTTCCGCCGTGCGGAAGACGCCGATATTCTCCATCATGGTTTCTTGCATTTTGGCGCGCAATTCACCTGGGCGCGACTTGCCGGTTGAATTGCGGATGCGTTCGAATTCAGCGCGGATCTCCCCTTCGGGATTGGCTGGCAGCGCCTGCCAATCGGCTCCTTTGACGAATTCCGCCATGCGCATACCGCCCCGTCGACCGAAGACAACCAGATCAACCAGCGAATTGGTGCCCAGCCGATTGGCGCCGTGAACGCTCACGCAAGCGGTCTCGCCGGCCGCGTACAAGCCCGGCATCACCGTGCCACCCGCGTCAATGACGACTTCGGCATCGACATTTGTGGGAATGCCACCCATGGCATAGTGGGCGGTTGGCTGTACCGGCATCGGTTCTTTGACCGGATCAACGCCGAGATAAGTCCGACAAAAATCGAGGATGTCGGGCAGCTTGCGCTCCACCGTGGCGTCGTCGATGAAGTCGCTCCGGTCCCGCCCTTCTTCCGCAAAATAACGATTGACCGTGCCCGGGCGGATATCCAGGTGCACATAGCCGCGATTCTTGATGCTGCGGCCTTCGCGCGTCTCGAGGTAAATCGCGCGGCTGACGACATCGCGGCTGGCCAGGTCTTTCGCGCTGGGCGCGTAACGCTCCATGAATCGTTCGCCCACGCTGTTGATCAAGACCCCGCCTTCCCCGCGAACGCCTTCGGTGATCAAGATGCCCATCCGGTAGATGCCAGTGGGATGGAATTGGAAGAATTCCATGTCCTCAAGCGGCACTCCGCGACGCAGAGCGATGGCGGCGCCGTCGCCGGTCAGCGCGTGCGCGTTGCTGGTAACCGACCAGCAGCGTCCCCAGCCGCCCGAGGCGAAGAAACTGGCTTTGCCATGGAAAATGTGAAACTCGCCGGTGCCCAACTCGATGGCGATGACGCCAGCGACCGCGCCATCGACTACGATCATGTCGACGACCTGAAACTCATCGAAAAAGTGGACCTCGTTCTTGATACATTGCTGGTAGAGGGTTTGGAGGATCATGTGACCGGTGCGGTCGGCGGCGTGGCAAGCGCGGCGCACCAGTTCTTCGCCGAAGTTGCGGGTATGCCCGCCGAAGCGCCGCTGGCTGATGCGCTTTTCCGAGGTGCGGTCAAAGGGCAAGCCCATGCGCTCGAGTTCAATCACGGCGTCGACGGCATTTTCCGCCAGAATCTTCGCCGCCGCCTGATCCGTCAAGTAATCGCCGCCTTTGACGGTATCGTAAGTGTGATAAATGGGCTTGTCCTCGTCGAGGTTGCCCAGCGCCGCGCCAATGCCGCCTTGCGCCGCGCCGGTGTGGCTGCGGGTGGGGTAAAGCTTGCTGACCACGGCTACATCCGCGCCGGCTTTGCTGGCATAGAGCGCCGCCATCAAACCGGCGCCGCCCGCCCCCACAATAATCGCATCGTGTTTATGGATTTGCATGAACTCGCTACTCCCGCTTTCGGTTAAACCCGCGCGCCTGCGGTCACAGGCCCGCCCTGCTCGCAGCGTCATCTTCATTGCTTTAGCTAAAGCTTGCCGCTGCAACAAGCAGCCAATCTTGGCATTAATTCAGGTTCGCTTTGTCCCCGCGCTTAAAAACTCCAGCCGCAGAACGACATGAACGGATAAGTCTCAGCCTGGCATTGGTTGATTTCGATATGGGGGTGCCCTGGCGCGATCTCCGATAATGCCTGCGCTTCCATTTGATAACATTCTTGTTCTGGCTCAATGGGCAGCAACCAATCCCAGTAAGAATATTTTCCGCTGTCAAACTGGTGGAGATGGCAGGCTTCATGAATTAATGTAGAGACGAGCAGCGGGATATCGCCGCGCGTGTTTTGGGCATGCTTGATGCTGACCTTCACCACTCGGTCCTGCGCGTTCACCGCCCCAGCCGTTTCATCGCCAAAGTGACCTTCTTCTTCAAAATGAACGCCGACTATCTTTTTCATTTTGGAGACAATATAGTTGAACCATTTATGAGAATTCGCCTCCAAGAACTCGAAGGCGCGCGCAATTTGCGCTCGAAAGGCTTCATCTCCTTCTACGATTGGCAGCCTTCCGCCTATTATCCCAGAAGCTGGCGAGCACTGGTTATTCTGAAAGGCTTCATACCCGCTTTTCCAGTCGGCTTCCGTATGACATTGGCGATCCAGGAAGCAACAATTATCAATGCTTGACTGCTGAACAGGGTTATTCTGCGGCGCTGGAGCAGGAGCAGGAGTAATCGGACATTCATTGTTTTGAAAAGCCCAGTATCCGTTTGTCCAGTCTTCGTTCGTGACGCATTGGCGATTCACGTAGCAGCAATTGTCGACATTTGACGGTTGCTGCGGCTGCGGCTGATTCGTTTGCGGCGCGGAGCCAACTCGGGTGGTCTTGGCCATCCAGCCTTGGCTGACTTGCAACCAGCACCAGTTGCCGCCGCGCCGCGACTGCAATACAGTGAAAGAATCGCCCGCTCGCGCAGTCGCTACAACGACGCTGTTAGTAGTCGCTTGCGAGCGAATGTTCATGTCGCCGGCGAGATAAGCGGTCTGATGAGGGAAACAGTTTTCTTGAGCGCTCGCGGGAATATAAGCAAGCGCAAGCGGCAGCAAGAGAAGTAGAATCACCTTCCTCAGTTTGTATACCCGTTCATATTTCGGCGGGATATTCAACGGATCATTCCCCAAATTGTTGTGGAGCTGGGCAAATTCAATCGCCATCGGTCAAGTATGCTTCCAGTTCCGCGGGCACTTCCTTGCCGCGCAACTCGTAGATCTCCGCTGTCGCCGCCAGCGCTTCGCCTACAATGTCTTTCTCGATTGGCACAAAGAGCGCCGCCGCGCCCACCGCCAACAAAACCGCCGCGATCACCGTGCAAAGCGCCGAAGATATGCGTCGAGCGAAGGGGTGGAAACTGGTGTAGTCGGTCAAAACATAGCGCAAACCGTTGAAGCCGTGCAAGGTCACCAATACCAGCAAGAACAAATCGTAGACGCGCCAGACGAAAACGCCCCAGGCTGTGTAGGTCCAACGGTGGTAGACGAATTCTACCGCGGTCGGCACGGGACCGATGCTGCCGTTTTCTTGCAGCGTGCCCGCCACTTGTTGAGCCGCCGTGATATCAAAGACGCCTTGCACGACGTGCATCAAAGCCAGATGCCCGAAGACCAGGGGCAGGATCAAAATGCCGCTGAGGCGCATGAAAGCCCACCAGAATCGCTCGACCGGGCTCGCTTCCGGATATTTGCCAGCTACGGCTGAGCCACCATCGCGAATCATGCCGAAGAGCGCCGCCAGTACGATCGCGGCCGCCAAAGCGCCGACGAATCCAGCGATAAAGGGCAATTGTTCAATGATGGAGAAAACCACAACGTCAAGCAGCTTGTCCCCGGCGATGGCATGTTCCACGAAATAGAAATCCACCACATGCCCGGCCATGCCCAGGAATACCGGCGCCAGCACCAGCAAGGTCGCGATTAGTACTGCGACAGCCGCCCCCGACTGATAGCGCCAGAGCTCGGGCCGGTAATCGAAGATGACGATGCGCAGCCCGTTAAAGGCGTGATAAACCACCGCAAAAACCAAGCCAAACTCGCCGAGTGTAAAAATCGGCGATTGATAGGCGGCGATCGCTTTGACATATAAAGCGGGATAAAAGACCGCCCAAGAGGTATCGATCACGTGCAGCGCCAGGAAAAGCACAACACCGACGCCGGTCAGGCGATGCAAGACCCAACTCCACTGCCCGATCGCGCCGCGGTAGCGGAGGGTCTCTCTGACAGTCAATACAAGCGAAGTCAAGTGACGCCCTTTCTCTCATCTGCAAATTGGTCGCGGGCAGATGATTGTCTCGGCAAAATCAGTAACGGAGCGTATTATAGCACGAGGGATTATAGGCGCAAAGGCGGGCGTGATTCGCGCACCCTAAGCATCGTGTTGACAGCGTGTTAAACCTTGCGTAATCTGACATGGTATTTGCGTCGGGAACGACCTGCAATTAAAGCTACAGGAGATGGACTCATGGATGAATTCACCGCGCTCATTGATGGTCTTGACGGTCTGAGTATCATTATTGGCGTTATTGGCGGTTTCGTTGTCGCCGTGCTGGCCAGTCGCTTGAACGGACGCAGCATCCTCAAACAGGTATCCGAGCACTTGTCCGATGAAGTGAAAAACTCGTTCGATGGGGTAACCGGCGAAATGAAATCTTCCTTCGGCAACCTGTCGTCGGAAGCCCTCAGCAAGAATCAAAAGGAGTTCTTGAACCTGGCCAACGACAAATTCGGTACACAGACAAAGCAACACAGTGCCGAACTGGAGGGTAAAAAAGAACTCATTGATCAACAGTTGGAACAGATGTCAAAAACTTTGGAGACCGTGCCTACTGAGCTAGAGAAGAGCCAGACCAAAGTAACCGAGGTTCTGGACAAATCGACGGAGAGCCTAAAGGAATCCAATCAGACTTACTTGAATCAGTTGACCGAAAAATCCGAAACGCAAACGAAAGAGCGCATCGCCGAGTTAGAAGAGAAGAAAAAGCTCATTGACCAACAACTTGAACAGATGTCCACAACCTTAAAGACTGTTCCAACAGAACTTGACAAGAACCGGCAAAACGTTAGCGAGGTCATTGAGAAAACCGCCGCAAATCTGGAAGCATCCAACAAAACGCATCTGACGCAGTTGCAAGAGCGCTCCGATACCCAATCCAAACAGCATATTGCCAAGCTTGATGAGAAAGAACTTCAAATCAATCGGCGCTTGGGCGAAATGGATGAGAAGCTAGGTAAGGTGCAAGCGCTGATTGATGAGTTCGAGAAAGCACGCGAAAGCAAGCTCGGCGCGCTGGACGATCAACTCAAGAACTTAACGCAGACCACATCCTCATTGCAAAGAGCGCTTGCGGATAATCAGGCGAGGGGCCGCTGGGGGGAACGGATTGCCGAGCAGATACTCGACCATCTTGGCATGAGTAAAGGCATCAGCTATCTCAAGCAGGTAGCGACGCCGTCCGGTGATATTCCCGATTTCACATTTCTGCTGCCGAATCGATTGCAAATTAACATGGACTGTAAGTTTCCGGTCGATAACTATAATAACTATTTCAATGCCGAAAACGAGATTGAAAGAGACAAATATCGCAAAAGCTTCTTGCGCAATGTGGAAAAGCATGTCACCGATATCACGAATCGCGATTACATTCATGGCGGCACTGTCGACTGTGTACTCATTTTCATCCCCAACGAACAAATCTACAGTTTCATCCACCAGGAAGGTAGCGAGGTCATCGACAACGCGCTGACGAAGAGAGTGATTATTTGCTCGCCTCTCACGCTCTACATCATCTTGGCCGTCATCCGGCAGGCATCAGAAAACTTCGCCATTGAACAAAGATCGCAAGAAGTTCTCGAAATCCTGAAAGGTATTGAGAAACAATGGAGCGAATACACCAAGCTAATGGATAGTATGGGCAAGAATTTCAGGACGCTTCAAGGGAAATTCGAGGATTTGACCGGTACGCGGACGCGGCAATTGGATCGACAGTTCGCCAAGATCGACGGCATCAAAAGTGGCGTTGACAACGGCGGCGCTCTAGTCGGGCTACCTCAACTGCCCGAAGAGACTTCTTAACCCGCCGTTTTGACCACCATTCGCTCGCTCATCAAGTTCAGCAAGATAGCCGCGATCAGTTCCGGATTGTGGCGGATGGTGTCCTGCTTCTGCCAGAGCGCGCGCTTGCCGGAGCGCGTATCGGCGACATCAGCCAGCACTGGCGTGACGTTCATCGTTTTGATCTTGTGAATCTCGTCCGGCGTAGGAAGCAGCACATTGACCCGCTCGCGCGCATAGAGAGCCATCAGTTCCGGGCTGGGCTGCGTCGAGTTCAACACCACATAGTCGAGAATGCCCAAGCCTAAATAAGAGACGACTTGCTGAACGTGATCCGACAAGGAATAGTCGTCGGTTTGACCTGGCTGCGTCGTGGTATTGCAGACATAAACCTTTAGCGCCGAAGAATCACGAATCGCCTGGGCAATCTCTTTGAAGGCGAGGCAAGCGATCACGGTTGTGAACAAGCTGCCCGGTCCGATGGTGATCAAATCGGCCATTCGCAGCGCGTCGATACAGGGCGGATAGACCGTCGCTTCGGGGTTTTGGACGAAGATGCGCTTGATAGCCGCTTTGTCCAACTGACGCACGTTGAACTCTTCTTCGACGATGGTCCCGTCCACCAACTCCGCGCAGATATGTGTATTTTCTTCGGTAACCGGGAAGATGTCAGCCTGTACACCAAGGAAATCACTGATCTGTTGTATCGCCACAACAAAACTGGCCGACATTTGCGTGAGCGCCGCGATGAAAAGATTGCCGAATGCCATGCCGTCAAGTTTGGGATCGCTGGGCGCCACAATCCGATGCTGCATGACGCGCGACAGCAGCGAGTCATCATCGGCGCTGAGCGTGGCGAGCGCATTGCGAATATCCCCGGGCGCAGGGATCTGGGCGAATTCACGGACGATGCCGGTGCTCCGTCCCGTGTCGGTCACAGCAATGATGCCGGTCAACTTGTCGGTGTGGCTTTTCAAGCCCTGCATCACTTGGACCGCGCCGAGACCGCCCCCGATAGATACGACGTTCATCCCGTTTTCACCCATTGCCGCCTCAAGTCTGCTGCGTCGGACTTGACCTAGTATAACTCAAAATCTATATGCAGACGCGCATTGGCGCGGATAAGTTGGCGTGGAAAAATAACGAGTTTATGCCATGATACGAGCCGGTCAAAGGCTGTGTAGAAAATCCTTGTGATGACCCGCTCCCGCCCCGAAGTCGCGTTTTTCCTAAGCATTCTCGCGGGCTATCTTATAGCCGGCGCGCTCTATGCAGTGTATACGCCGCCCTGGCAAGCGCCTGACGAGCCGGCGCATTACAACTATGTCCGGCAAGTGGCGGAAAATGGCTGCTGCCCGCGCGTCGAGATCGGCGATTGGCAGAGCGACTATCTCCAAGTTTTGACCTCAGCCAGATTCGCGCCGGAGTCGCTTGAGCGTCTTTACACGATCCAATACGAAGATCATCACCCGCCACTCTATTACTTGCTGGCATCGTTGGTCTTTAGGCTCAGCAATGGCACCCTGGTCGCGCTTCGCCTGTTTTCGGTCGCTTTGGGCGCCGCAACGGTCGCCCTGACCTACGCGATAGGCAAGCATGCGCTGCCCAAGCAACCCCAGGTCGCCCTCGGCGCGATGGCGCTGGTCGCCTTCCTGCCGCAGCACCTGGCGATGATGAGCGCAGTCAACAATGACGCGCTGGCGGAAGCCATCGTTGCTTTTGGACTGCTGTGGATCATCCGTTGCCTAAAAGGGAATGGGGTCGCGATCTGGCAATTCGGACTGATTGCGGGCCTGGTGATCCTGTGCAAGGTCACGATCTATTTTTTGCTTCTACTTTTCCCGCTAGCGATATCCCTCGCTTGGACCAAGCAGGAAAAACCGATCTCGGTGCTGGCGGGACGGATCGCAGCCTTCACGCTGGTCGCCTTGGTCATCGGAGGCGGATGGTGGCTGCGCAACATCAGCGCCTACGGGTTCCCGGATTTTCTGGGGCTGGCAGCGCATGACACTGTCGTAGCCGACCAACCGAGAACGATGGATTATGTCGACGAGCATGGATGGACCAACTACGCGCGGCAACTCAGCGCTGTGACCTTCAAGAGCTTCTGGGGACAATTCGGCTGGATGGCGCTGCCGCTGGACAGCGTACTCGGGGGCTGGATCTATCGCGGATTCGCGCTCTTGACACTAGCCGGACTGTCGGGAAATTCGCTAGCGGCGCGTTCATCGCACGCTTCCGAAGACAGTGATACGATCGCGCGCCGACACATCAGAATCATCTTCACTGCGGCGATCCTGATTGTGCTCCTGGCGTTTTTCTACTACAACCTCGAATTCTTGCAGTGGCAGGGGCGTTATCTTTTTCCAGCGCTGATACCGATCGCGTTGAGTCTGGTCGCCGGGATTGATGCCTGGCGCGCGCAGCTATTCCCTCGATGGGAGCCGTCGCGCTGGTTCACCTCGTTCGCGATGATGTGCCTGTTCGCTCTGGACATTTATTTGCTGTTCCGCGTGATCGTGCCGGGCTTATCTCCCTGAGCTACTTGCTCACCCGCGTGACGTATGCCTCTTCTTCAATGTTGACCTTGACCACATCGCCCACGTTGATAAACATCGGCGCGCTGACCTCGAAGCCGCTTTCCAGCTTGACTTTTTTGGTCGGGCTATTGGCTGTATCGCCCGCCACCGCCGCTTCGACCTCAACCACCTCGTATTCCATCGTCTTGGGCAATTCGTAATCAATGATCTCGCCCTCAAAACTCAAGAGCTTAATAGCCATGCTGTCCTTGATGTATTTGAGATCGTCACCGAAAATCGCGCGGTTCAGTTGCGGCTGCTCGTAGGTCTCGGTGTCCATGAAGGTGACAAAATCGTCATCGGCGTAGAGGTATTCCACATTGCTGGCTTCCACGCGGATGTCTTCCACGCGCTCGCCGGAGTTAAAGGTCATTTCCGTAGTCGAGCCGGAACGCAAGTCTCGCACCGTCACGCGGATGGTCGCCTTGCCGCGACCCGGTTTGTGATGGCGATATTCCATCACGCGGTAGAGGTTGCCATTTTGGGTAAAGGTGGCGCCTTTTCGCAGTTGATTGACATCAATCATCGCAGGGTTTCCGCCAGTTCAAGACTGTCTAAATCGGTCAAGTCAAGCCGCTCGGCGCGTAATCGGCGAATTGTAGACAAGAATGTCGCGCTCAGGCAAAACAAGCAGCCGTCTCGTCGCATGAGCGACGCGGTTTACATAAGCAGTATATCAGAACGCCAGCGCTATCCCTAGCCTATGATTCCAGCAAGGCGATGGCCTCGATCTCGATCAAAGCGCCGATGGGCAAAGCGCCAGCCTGCACCGTCGTTCGCGCCGGCGGATCCTGTGGGAAGTAATCGCCGTAGACCGCGTTGAAGGCGGCGAAGTCGTCAATGTCAGCCAGGAACACGGTGGTCTTGACCACGCTCGACATACTGCTGCCGCTGGCTTCCAGTACGCCTTTGATGTTGTTCATGACCTGGCGCGTCTGCGCCTCGATACCACCCTCAGCCAGATTCGACGTGCCGGGGATCAAGGGGACTTGCCCGGCGGTGAAGAGGAATCCATTCGCGATGATGCCTTGCGAATAAGCGCCGACCGAGGCGGGCGCGTTTTCTGTTGATACGACTTGCTTACCCATGTGATAGCCCTCCAGGACTTACGGTTTCTGTAATGGCATTGTGGTATCTTTATGGCGAGTGTCAAGGGGAAGGACCAAACAATGGCGCCCTCGGATCGCAAGACTGCCGCCAAGGTAATAGACAAGGACAAAGCATTCGACGCGGCCATGGACGATGACGAGCCGACAACAGGAGAGCTTGTGGAAATGCTGCGCGCGAGTATTAAGGATGTGAAAGCCGGGCGAACCCGCCCAGCGCGAGAATTCTTGCGCGAACTCCGAGAAATGCTGACCGAAGATGACGACGCTGGTCGAGACCACAAAGACATTTGAGAGAGAATCAGACGGGTTTCGTGTCATCTATTACGAACGAGAGGCAACGCTCGTATTGCTCCTTAATCATCTACTCCAAAACGGAACGCGCTGACATCCCGAACGAAGTAATCCGACGCATGATTGCTGACCTAGAGCAGTAAGAAGCTCAAAAGACCGAATATTGGTTTGAAGGGGAGAGATTCTAGCGCCGCATGCCATGACAGCGCTTGGCCTTCAGCCCGCTGCCGCAGGGGCAGGGATCGTTGCGCCCGGCTTTGGCGAAGGCCACACTCAACTTCGGTGAATCGGCGGATGCAATCCCGCGTCCACCCAACGCTGTCTCGCGCGGACTGCGCCGCGGCGGTTCATCCGCAAGCGCAACACTGTCGCCCTGCCCGCCGCAGTGAGCCCGACCAGTCGCGTCTTCTCATCGTCCCAGCAAAAGTGATCATTCCAATTTTGGATTCTGGGATTAAACAAGGCGGTTTCAGCCTCGGTTTCAGGATCAATGGCAGCCACAAAGTCTCGCTTGAACATGTTGCATCCAACGCAGGAAAAGCTCAAATTGTTCAGTGAAGTTTCACCGTTACGGGTCAATGGGATAATATGGTCAATGACCATCTCTATTGTGATAGATTCTTGCGTCTGGCAATACTTGCATTGTCCTCGCGCCCGTTCATTGACCTGTTGCCGCAGGCGGGTCGGGATCCGCGCCACGCGCTATGCCCCGGGTTTGAGCAGTTTGGAGATGTCGTGCCCGCGCCTTTTCAACTGCAGCAAAGCCTCTGAGCGCAGCAGCACCTGATGATCAAACTTGGCGACCAAGTTCTCCATTTCGACGATCTCTTCCTCAGTGACCTGTCCCAATTGCCCAAGCTGCGCAAGTTCGCGCAGGCGCGCGTCGTGCGGCCAAGCCAAGCGCTGATGCACGACAGCTAATAATTGTTCGTCGGCAAAATCTTTCAGCGCCTCCGGCTCCATATCCGTCAACTCTCCAAACAGCAGAGACAGACCATCCACGATTACGGACTCTGCCGAACGACCGCTATCGCCAGCGATGGCTTCAGCGCGCTCAAAAATCGCAGCGGGTACTTTTAGTTCTTTTGTCGGCTCTTCCATGCGCATACCGCTTTGCTTCGTTTTCTTCATTGTAACTAAATATGTCCGACGCTGTCAGCTATTTCCGCCGCATGCCATGACAGCGCTTGAACTTCAACCCGCTGCCGCAGGGGCAAGGATCGTTGCGCCCGGCTTTGGCGAAAGCGGCCCCCATCTCGGCATCGTGGCGAGCCATCATCATCATGACATTAGACGGCGGACGCCGCAGTGATAACTCGCGTGCCATGAAGCTCATCGTGGGACCTACGTGATTGAAAAAGGCGCGATAGCCCGCGCAAAGGTAGTTCAAGCCCGGCTCGCCGTCGGGGGTGTTGATGAAACGATTCTTGGGACAGCCCCCGTTGCAGACGAACTTGACCTCGCAGTCGAGGCAGTACTGCGGCAGCGTATCGCGCTTGGCCAAACCGAAGTCACGCTGCTCATCCATAACAACGATTTCATTGAGCGGGATATCCATGATATTGCCCAGCTTGTAGTCCGGCTCGACATAGTGATCGCAGGAATAAACATCGCCGTTATGCTCCATCGCCAACGCCAGCCCACAGGTCTCGTCGAAGATGCACAAGCCGGGCGGCGCGCCCGTCCAAGCCGCCAGCGCGATATCGAAGATCTGCACAAACACGCGCCCGACATCCCGCCGCAGCCATTCTTCGTACATGTCGATCAGAAACTGGCCATAACCGGCGGCGCTGATCGAGCGGTCCGTGACCTGGTCGCCTTCTTGATAGCCGGTCTCGTTGTCGCGCTCGACGATGGGGATGAACTGCATGAATCTGGCGCCGACTTCGTCGCGCAAGAACTTGTAAACGCGCTCGCCCCCCCCTTCGTTGGCGGCGTGCACGGTGGTCAAGATATTGTATTCGGCGCCATGTTTTTGCAGCAATTCAATGCCCGCCATCACGCGGTGAAATGTCGGCTTGCCGCCTTTGTCGACGCGGTAGAAATCGTGCACGTCGGCGGGCCCGTCGAGGCTGACGCCGAGCAAGAAGTCATTTTCCGCGAAGAACTGGCACCATTCGTCGTCGAGGGTCACGGCATTGGTCTGCAGCGCGTTGGTGATGCGCATGCCGGGCCGCTTGTGCTTCTGCTGATATCGCACCGCTTGCCGGAAGAACTCGACGCCCATCAGCGTCGGTTCGCCGCCCTGCCAGGCGAAGTTGATGTCTTCCACTTGCTGGGCGTCGATGTATTGGCGGATGTATTCCTCGAGCAAGTTGTCCGACATGCGGAACTCGCTGTTGGGATAGAGCCGTTCTTTGGAGAGGAAATAGCAGTACTTGCAGTCGAGGTTGCAGATAGCGCCTCGCGGCTTGGTCATCAGGTGGAAGGCTGTGGGTTGGTAGGTGGTAGTTTGCATGGTGGGGAGTATAGCGGATTTTGGGGCGGCGGCACAGGGGTTCAGCACAGAGGCGTAAGATTCACCGCAGAGGCGCAGAGGGCACAGAGAAAAGCGGAGCGGCGGTGGGTGTGTTAAAATGTTGCTAGTTTATATTTTGTCTTTTTTCAGGAAGGTAACGATGGAATTGGTTGAGAAGTTGCGCGGAGTTTCCGAAAGAGTACGCAACAATCGGGGATACGCCAACAACGAGGCGTCAACCAGGAATTACTTGATTGATCCTTTCATTCGAGCGCTCGGCTATGACCCTAACAATCCGGAGGATGTAGAACCAGAGTTTACAGCAGACTTTGTAGTTAACAATAGGAAAGTAGACTACGCCCTTAAGAAAGACGACAAGCCAATCATTTTTGTTGAGTTCAAGTCGGCAACAAGGAACTTGGCCTTTGAGCATACAGTACAGTTGCAACATTACTTCAGCACAAAACTAGCCGTGCGCTTTGGCATCGTTACCAATGGACTCGAATATCGCTTCTATGCAGATATCGACAATCCAAACGTTATGGACGACGAGCCGTTTCTCACTCTCGACATGCTTAACTCGGATGATGGTTTGCTTCAAGAGTTGGCCACATTCTCGAAGTCGGGTTTTGATTTGCAAAAAGCCATGTCGAAAGCGCGGCAACTAAAATACGGGAGCATTATTCGGCAGAGAATAGAAAGTGAATTAGAGCAGCCGTCAAGAGAATTGGTCAAGCATTTCGCTAGAAATCTTTATTCAGGAAGCTTTAGTAATGCAATAGTTCAAGAATTTGCTCCGATAATTAAGCGGGCTTGGCAGCAAATTCATGGTCGGGAAGATACGATCTCGGCAAAAACAGAAATTATACGTAAACAAGAATCGGCGAGTAGGGACAAAATCCAACAATTTAAGCACTCTTCAAAATCTGCTTCGGGAAAAAGAGAGATCCCAGTAATCGCAGACTATTTCCGGCGCAAACTCGAAGAACCTATAACTGCTACGTTGATTCTAGACGAAGCCAATCCCGCCAATTACAGCATAAGGTTTAATGGAGTTGAATACGACTCGCCGTCTGCAGCGGGGGTAGCGGTCAAACTTCATGTCAATCCTGACATAAGCAAGAAAGCTCGTGCCACTAGAGGGCCGAAGTTCTGGCTGTTTGAAGATCCCCAAACACATGTTCACCAGCCCATAAGTGAACTGTTTGAGGACGAGACCCTACTCAATCGTCTACTTTCATCCTAGCAAACATCACATTCAAACTCTGTGCCCTCTACGCCTCTGCGGTGAATCCCCCCTACCGCAATTTCTCCATCACCGCCCTCAACCCCACCGGCAACTCGGACTCAAACCGCATCCGCTCGCCCGTCGCCGGATGATCAAAAGCCAGTTCGCTGGCATGTAGGAACTGCCGCTTGAGCCTCACCCGCTGCTTCCTGTACCCGTATACCGCGTCCCCCACCACGGGGCAGCCGATAAAAGCCATGTGGACGCGGATCTGATGCGTCCGCCCGGTCAGCAGCTTGAGCTGGACCAGCGCCCGGTCGCCCTGGAAGTTGTCATCCAGCACCTCGAACTCGGTCTGGGCGGGCTTGCCCCGGCGCTGAACCGACATGCGCTTGCGCTGTCGCGGATGGCGGGCAATTGGCGCGTCGACCAGCCCCGTGTTGCTTTCTGGTCGCTTCTCCAACAGCGCCAGGTAGCGCTTGTCCACGCTCCGTTCCCGGAACTGGCTCATCAGCGCCATCAAGCTCGTTTTCTTCCGCGCGGCCACCATCAGTCCACTGGTGCCGCGGTCGAGGCGGTGGACGATGCCCAGACGGTCCCCCGTTTCGGGATCGTCCATCATCTCGGCTAGTTCCGGATAGCGAGCCAGCAGCGCATTGACAAGCGTGCCGCCCCGGTTGCCCGCGCCCGGATGCACAACCATGCCCGCCGCTTTGTTGATCACCGCCAGATCCTCATCTTCGTAGACGATCTCCAGTTCGATATCTTCCGGTTCGACTGAAACCTCTTCGCTAGGGGGCAGGCTGATCTCAACGCGCTCGCCGCCTTTGAAACGGAAGCCCGCTTTCTCGATCCTGCCATTCACCAGCACGCGACCCGCGCGGATCAGCTTTTGCGCCTGCGCGCGTGACAAGCCCTCCAGGTGCTCCAGCACAAAGAGGTCGAGTCGCCCTTTGCCAGCGCCGGCAGTCAGGTGGAATTTTTGCTCGCTCATGGGGCATTCTTCACTTCGATTCGCGGCGGATTTGCTTCAAAGCGCGCTCGCGGAGGAACTCAGCAGCGCCGCTATAGTGCCGGCGACCGCAATCGCCAGCAACAGAATCAGCGCCATCCGCAACAGCTTGATCACCGCTGCTTTCTCGGCTTTGCTCCAACCCGAACGCTTGTCGCCCATACCTGCCTTACGTATCCAGCCGCAAAGACGTCGCGATCACGATTAGACCCAGCGCGGCGGCGCTTGTCAATGCGGGGCGGTTTTGTTTGCGGGTGGCGAGCCGCTATAATAGCGGCTATTGCGCCGCAGCAGGGAGGCAAAGCATGGCTCAAGTCCTGGTGACCGGCGGCGCCGGTTACATTGGCAGCCACGTCGTGCAGATGTTGATCGAACTTGGTTACGACGTTGTGGTTTACGACAACCTGAGCACAGGCAACCGACAAGCCGTTCATCCCGACGCCAAATTGGTCTTGGGCGACCTTCACGATGTCGAAGCGCTTCAAGCGATCTTCACTTCGCATCAGTTTGAGGGAATCCTGCATTTTGCTTCGCGAATCCTGGTCAGCGAAAGTATGCAGAAACCCTTCATGTACTTGCGCGACAACCTTTACACCATCGTCAATGTATTGGAGTGCGCCAACCTGCACGACGTCAAGCGCTTCATCCTCTCGTCAACCGCCAATCTCTTTGACAATCCCGCGCGCATCCCAATTGGCGAAGAGGAAGCCCTCATGCCCGGCAGCGTCTACGGCGAAACGAAGTATATGGCCGAGCGGCTGCTAGCCTGGATGGACCGACTTTACGGCATCAAATATTGTTGCCTGCGTTATTTCAACGCCTGCGGCGCCCATCCCGACGGACATATCGGCGAGGCGCACGATCCGGAATCGCATCTTATACCGCTGGTGCTGCAAGTGGCTCTGGGGCAGCGCGACGCCATTGACATTTACGGGACCGACTACGATACGCCCGACGGCACCTGCGTCCGCGACTACGTACACGTGCTTGATCTGGCGCGAGCGCATATTCTGGCGCTGGAGGCTTTGGGCGACGGCGCCAGCCGCGTCTATAACCTGGGCAGCGGCAGCGGTTATTCCGTGCGCGAGGTCATCGAGAGCGCGCGAAAAGTTACCGGACAAGCCATCCCCGTGAACGAAGCGCCGCGCCGCGCCGGCGATCTGCCCGTGCTAGTCGCCGATAGCGACAGAATCGGGCGCGAACTCGGTTGGGAAACGCAATACAACAGCCTCGAGATGATCATTGAAACAGCCTGGAATTGGCATCGCCGCCATCCCCACGGTTACCAGAGCTAGTGATGAAAAGATGAAGCGAGCTTGTATCATTCTCGACCGAAGGAGAGATTGATATGACCCGACTCGCGGCGCTGGCCGATATTCATGGCAACTTGCCCGCTCTGCAAGCCGTCATCGACGACATGCGCCAGTTCAAAGTAGATCAGGTTGTGGTGGCCGGCGACAGCGTCAATTGGGGACCCTTTTCGCGCCAAGTGCTGGAATTGGTCTTTCAGCGGCGCTGGGCGCTCATCCGCGGCAACAATGCCTTTTACGCCCTCGACCACAATACTGTTCGCGCGCCAGATCACTGGGCGAGTTTCAGCTTGCCGCCGATTCTGCGCGAGCAACTGGGCAGCGACTGGCTCAAAGCGATTAGCTGCCTGCCCGATTCGCTCTCCCTGCGCTTTGTCGATGCGCCGCCTCTGCGCGTGTTCCATGGCCTGCCCGACAATCCCTGGCAGGCGATCTTCCCCGACTCGGCTACAGACGAAGTCGCGGGCTGGCTTCGCAGCGTCCGTGAAAGCACGGTCATCTGCGCGCATAGCCATATCCCCATGGAACGGCAGGTCGACCGCTGGCAGATCTTCAATCCCGGTTCCGTCGGCGTCCCGCTCGATGGCGAATTCAGCGCCAGTTACATGATCCTCGATGGACACACGAAGGGCTGGGAGCTGGCGACGCATCGCCGCGTTCGCTTCGACTACGATCCGCTCTACCGTGAATTTGAGCGGCAGAGCTTCGTTGAACGCGGCGGCGTGACAGCGCGTCTGGTAATCGAAGAATTCCGCAGCGCCCGCCTTCAAGTGCATCCTTTTGTCCTTTGGAAATCAAAGCGCTTTGCTGACCGCCCGGACGATATCGAACTTCTGCGCGCCTTTCTTGACTTGGACGACGTCAGCGAATACATGCCCCCTGCTTATCGCAACTTGAACTGCTCCCTTCACCGCGACTGAGCATTAGCGACGTGCTAAAATATTTGAACGGTGGAGAAAGTTCTGAGGAAACTGCAATGTGTCGCAATATAAGAAGGCTCTACAATTATGACCCGCCCAGTACGGTCGACGATATCGAAGCCGCCGCCCTGCAATACGTGCGCAAGGTCAGCGGCTTCCGCAAGCCGGCGGCGGTCAACAAAGCGGCTTTTGATCGGGCGGTCGCCGATATTGCCAGCGCGACCGCGGCGCTGCTCAACGGCTTGCAAACGAGCGCCCCGCCCCGGGACCGCGCGGCGGAAATCGCCAAAGCGCGGGAACGCAATGCCAATCGCTTCGGCGTCTCATAAGCTGTTTACAGCCTTGGCGCCGTCGTTTAGACTGTTGCCAAATCTTCAAATGTCTCCAGAGGCTTCCCAATGACAGAGCTTGGCGAATTGATGATGGCAGTGCGCATCGCCCGAATCGGCAAACCGCGCGTGCTCAAATATGAGCGATGCCCGATGCCGATACCCGCCCCCGACGAAGCGCTGGTTAGAATTCATGCCACATCCGCCAATGCCAGTGACCTGCTCTTTCGAGATGGACGCTTCATCATCCGCAAGCCCTTGCCGCATATTTTGGGAAATGATCTCGCGGGAGAAATCGCGAGCCTCGGGGAAGATGTCAGCGGATGGGAGCCCGGCGACCGTGTCGCCGCTTGCTTCGAGGGGTTGGGACGCGAACGCGACGGCAGTTACGCGGAGTACTGCGCCGTGCCAGCCGATCAATTGGTCAAAATGCCCGACTCCCTAGACTTTCAAGTCGCCGTTGCTGCCGGCGCTTCCTTCGCCAATGCCTGGACGGCGCTGGTCGGCACTGGCAAGATCAAGAAGGCTGATCGCGTAGTGATCCAGGGCGCGGCAAGCCCGCTCGGGATCGCCGCTGTGCAAATCGCCAGCGCCAAAGGATCGCAAGTTATCGCTGTCAGTGGCAGCGAAAACGCGGCGCAATTGCGAGAAATCGGCGCAGATATCGTCCTGGATGAGGCCGGTAGCGATCTTGTGCGGCAAGTTAAGGTGGCCACCGGCGAACTGGGCGCGACGCTTGTCCTGCACAGCTCGAATACAGATGGGCTGGCGCAATCCATCGATATGCTCGACTACAAGGGAAGACTGATCTTGGCATCGCCTGGGCAAGTCCGCGAATCTCGAATAAATCTAATTGAGGTCTACTTGAAGAACCTCAGCATCCTGGGTTCCTACGACTCGCTGCGGACTAAGGACTTTGAATCAATTCTCCTGGATTTCGCGAAAGGCAAGTACCAGCCCGCCATTGACGAGGCGCTGCCCCTCAGCAAAGCGCGCAAAGCGCACGAAAAGATGGAAAAGAACCCCGGCTTCGGCAAGATCGTTCTATCGCCCGATTCCATTTTGGAAGCGGCGAAGAAACCGGCCAGTTGGATACCCATTGACTGAGCGGGCTTAATCCAAACCCGGATACTCCAGAAACAAAACATCCAGCGCCAGCCTGACATTGGCATTGGTTTCCAGGGCGCGCGCGGCGCGGCGTGTGGCATTGAGCGCAGCCAATGCGCCTGCGGGATTCGCTCGCAGCGCGAGCGCGCGTATCTCATCCTTGCGGTCGCTGTTGCAGGGCTTCACCGGCGTCTCATAACACTCCAGCAACAAATCGCGCCAATACGTTTGCCAGATGTCCAGCATCGCGCGCAACTGACTTTTGTCCCGCGCCAGTTTGCCGCTGAGCTGCCCGGCAATCTTCAGGCGCTCCACCCGCCCGCCGCGCAGGATGTCCCGCAGAAGATCCAGGTATGTCGCTCTGGACGCAAGAAGCGATTCATCGTCGAGCGCGGCCAGCGCCCAGCCGATGCGCCCGCTGCTCAGCCGAGCGATCAGGTCCGCGCGATCTTCTTCTGCGCCGCGGTTGAGCAAATGATCCTTAACAAGCTCCAATGACAGGGGGCGCAAAGCTATGATCTGTGTACGGCTGCGGATAGTCGAAAGAATGCCTTCCGTCGAAGCTGCCAGCAGCAAAAGAACCGCATGTTCCGCTGGTTCTTCCAAGGTCTTGAGCAGCGCGTCCTGCGCTTGCGGCAGCGCCTGGTCGAAGTCTTCCAGCATCGCCACGCGATAGCGCGAGCCATAGGGCTTCAGCGCCAACAGGCGCGTCACATCGCGAACCGCGTCGATTTTCAAGCGACCGCTTTCATCCGCGCGCGCGAAGATCAGATCAGGATCGCTGCCCCTGACAATGCCGCGGCAGGATCGGCAATTGCCGCAAGGACGTCCCGCGACATCTTCCGACTCACAATTGAGCGCCATAGCGAAAGTCTGAGCCAGGGTCGTCTTGCCCACGGAAGAATTGCCCGTGAACAAATAGGCATGACGGCTGCGTCCGTTCAGCAGGCCACGCCGCAGAAACTCCACCGCCCGCTCATGTCCTACGATGTTCCAGTTGTGATTAGCATCAATAATCTCGTTCATGCGCCAATTATACCGTTGCGGAAAATGATTGCGAATTGACGCATTGTCTTCGTCCAGTCCCATATTTGGTCATTATCATTCGAGACTCAGACGGCCGCTCACCCTATAATTGTACATAGCCACTGAATAAAATGGGGTTATGGTTTGGTCTGCTGTCCACATGGCCCAGGCGAAGGGTTTTGAAATGCCATCTTTCATCTCGCTGTTTGGAACGCGTCTGACTGCGCGGCATCGGCCGAGCTTGGGGCTGCGACTCATTGTCCTGTCTCTGCTGTTCACCGCGTTCGCCTTGACCGCGCCGGCGCAGGATACGCCTACCGTGACAATCACGCCGGACTCGGGCCCAGTCGAAAGCGCGCTGCTAATGATTCTGATCGAAGGATTGCAGCCGAGCGCTGTTTACTCGATAGAGTTCGTCTTTGACGGCGAGGTCGTTTTCAGCAGCGAAGAAACGAGCGATGATCGAGGCGTCATCAGTTTCCCGGCCGGCAGCACCGAAGGAGATCTTCCAGGCGATTACACTGTTCAAGTAGTACAAGACGGCGAGGCGCTGGCCAGCGCGGACTTTGAACTGACGGCGAAAGAAGCCGGTACAGAATTGCCGGGCGAGGTCAGCGTGACACCGTCCTCCGGTCCCATAGGCACATTGCACGAGATCAAAATCACCGAACTCGAGGCTCAAACGCGCTATACGATAGAGATTACTGCCACCGAATCACAGCAGGTTGCCTATCGCCGCGCCCGCGCCAGCGACAAGGACGGCATCATCGAGATTGACGTCTTCGCGGAAGAAGGTGATACGCCCGGTCAGCAAGCGATCGCCATTTACGACTCGGAAGGCGAAACGATTGCCGAAGGCGCATTCACTATCGACGCCCCGCCTGAGCGGGAGGTTGTCGTCACTGTTAAGCCACCCATAATTGAAGCGGGCAGCACGGTGGAAATCAGCGTGGGCGGGCTCTCTGCCTTCGATGGCGTTAGCGCCCAAGTCAAGTCCGCCGACGGCGTGCTGATTGACACCGTTATGGCGCGGGCCTCGAGGGATGGCGAGGTCTCCTTGAGCTTTACGAGTCCCGACGATACGGAAGAAGGCCGCTACAACATCGAAATCTTCGCGGAGGGCGACGAAGTAGCGACCGCCACTTTGACGATTGGAGAGGTCGCGGATACCGAACTGGACTTGGCGGCTCTAATCTCAATCACGCCGCCGAGCGCAGCCATCGGTTCGGAGCATCTGATTGCGGTCAGCGGATTGCGAGCAGAAGACGACTACATGTTGATTATCCTCGATCCTGATGGCGCCGAGGAATACGCTACCGCGCGCGCTGCCGATGCGGCTGGCGCGTTCAACTTGAGAGTCAGCAGTACGCCCGAAGATGATATCGGCTTTTATACGGTCGAAATACGCGATGCTGCCGGTGATGTCCTGTTGGCAAGCGCCACGCTCGAAATCACCTTTGACGCAGGCGCCCGCGGGAGCGACGCCATCGCCACGATTGAACCCCAATCTGCGGTGCTCGGGTCCAGCCACGTGATTTTGGTGAGCAACTTGATACCGGGCGAGCGCGTTAACTTTGATGTGATCTTCGCTGGCAAGTCTGTCTACCAGAGCAATAAAACAGCGGACGCAGCGGGCATGGTTCGGTTGGAACTGCTTACAGGCGCGGGAGACGCCCCGGGCGATTATCTGATCACGGCTATGCGCGAAAGCGGCAATCATCCGACGGTCGTTTTGACCGCAACCACGGAAGAACGCCCGGCACCGGCAACCATCGTGTCAATGGGAACGGGAGACATGATCGAAGGCAGTCTGGTCGACGGCCGCGCCGAGATCACCTTTGACGGCGAGAGCAGTCAATACATGAGAATCACGGTGCGATCCGACGACTTTGACCCCGCGGCTGCCCTATTCGATCGCGACGACAGCGAGATCGCCTTTAATGACGACAGTCGCGGGCGCAAGTCAGCGGTCATCGGTCCGCTGCAGATGCCCTACAGCGGCAGCTATATTCTGGAGGTCTTCCCGTCGCCATCTCTCGCGGATCCAGCGGGCATCGAGGGCGACTTTGTTGTGAGCATTGATCCGGTAAGCGTTGTGAGAATCGACGATGTCGACGCCATGCCATTCTCGCTCAGCGCCGCTAGTCCGACGGCATACTTTGAATTGTCGGTGAAAACAGGCGACAGCCTCACGCTCGCTGTCGACAGCAACGGCAACCTGGACACCACATTGCAGGTCCTTTCTTCCGATGGCTTCGAATTGGCTTTCGACGATGACAGTGGTCCCGGCTTTGACGCTGAAATCAGCAATTTGATATTCGATCGCGACGGTACTTACACCCTGGCGGTATCGACCTATGACGAGTTTGCCACGGGCAGCGGCAGCATAACCGTGAGCCGCGATCCGGCGCGCAAGCTCGAAGATGGCGAAGTCATCGTCACGCTTAGCGACAAAGCTATTCGCGATCTGGTCGTCTTCGATGCTGAAGAAGGGGAATTGCTGATTCTCAATCTGGAAGTGCTATCGGGGGGCGTCGAAGATCTCTTTGTCAGCGCCACAGTCGACGGCATGGAAGTGATGTCCTACAGCGCCATGGGCGTACCGGATCGACTGCCCTTGGCATTTGTCATGCCGGCAAGCGGCCAGGTAGTCGTCAGCCTGGAGAAATTCGGCTTCGACGACAGGATTTCGCTCGTGGTCTCGCTTGAGCGGCCATGAGATTCAGAATACATGGGCGAGGTAGCGGACAAGCGAAGCTCGCCCGCCCGGTCTGGCTTCACATCGTCTAGTAAACTTGCAGACCCCTCGCCTCTCGCTCCCCGTCGCGCCAGGCTTCGCTGCGCCCGTTGTGCGCCGGCTGCTCCTTGACCCGCAAGCCAGAAAGCTCGGCAACTTCGCGCTCAACATAAAACGCGTCCAGTCGCCGCTTTAAGTCAGCCGCGACCTCTGGACGCGCATGGCAGAGATTGCGCCGTTCCAGCGGATCTGCCTCCAGATCAAAGAGATCATGCGGACCAGCGGGATAACGATAGACCAGCTTCCAGCGTTCGTCGCGGATCATGCGCAGATCGCCATATTCGCCGACGCGTGTATTGTCCCAGTTGATCGTTCGCCCACGCAAAAGCGGCGCGTAAGATTGGCCGGTATTAACCTCGGATATCGGCGCCTTGACGCTGGCAAGCTCGCAGATCGTACGGAAACTGTCATAGTGATCGACAAAGTTTTCCAATACCTGCGTCGAGACGCCGCCGCCCGAGATGATAAGGGGTACTTGCAGCGAAACCTCGTACATGTTTAGCGGACGCGTGCTGTTTCCTTTGCCGAAAAAACCATTATGTCCAATTGCGCAGCCGTGATCGGAGGTATAGATGATCACCGTGTTTTCCCAGTGTCCCCGCTCTTTCAACGCAGACACAACGCGGGCGATATTCTCGTCGATCTCGGTCACCGAGGCGTAGTAACCGATGTATCGGTCGCGCAGGTCTTGTTCGCTGAGTTGGTTGCCGCCGCCTTCGTTCCTGACCCAGGGATGCGGGTCCCAAGGCGGTATCTCGGCGAAGGCGCAATCCTGATAGCGCGCTGTTTGCAGCGGATCATGCGCTCCCTGCTGATAGGGGGAGTGCGTGGCGATATAGCCAATGTTGAGGAAAAACGGCTTGTCGTCGGGAACCGTATCCAGGAATTCGATGGCGTGATCGGTTATGAAGCGAGACTTGTTTCCGCTCAGCTCGACCATTTCGCCACTGCGAACATAGGTATAGGCGCCGTTGTGGACGCCTTGCCATCCCGGCAAACCGAAATAATAGTCCGCGCCTTTCGGCGTCACATGCGATTGACCCAGGTGCCACTTGCCGCTCAAACCGGTGTGATAGCCCGCGCCCGACAAGTAATCGAAAAGCGACCTTGTCCCGCATAGCCAATCTCGCTCGCCGATCTCGGGTATGGCCTCTTCCAGCCAATCATGGATACCCGTCTGAGAAGCGGTCTTGCCGGTCAAGAGGCAAGCGCGTGCCGGCGAACAGACCGGCGTCGGCGTATAAGCCTTAGCAAAGCGCGTACCCGCCGCCGCCAGCGCGTCAATGGTCGGCGTTCGCACTTCGTTATTTCCATAGCATCCATTGGCCCAAGCGCCGTGGTCGTCTGTCAGGAATAATACGATATTGGGTTGCTTGATCATCTTAAATCTCCATGAGGTTCGGGAGAACCGTCAGAAATGTAGCCCATCGCCAGCGTCCGCATAACCCCGACGGTGGGCGTCGAGATACCCTTGCCGATGTTTGACAGCGCGAACCTGGACACAGTTGACACAGTGACGCGCCGCCCTACAATGGGACTATTAGAGAGGAATTGGAGAGCAGAGCGATGCCAGTTGTTAGCCCGGAACAAGTTGAGCAATATCACAGGGACGGTTACTTCGTGCTGGAAGCGGTCATTCCCGACGATGTTCTGGAAGCGCTGCGCATTGAATGCATGCGCTATGTCAGTATTCATGAGAAGGAAATGGAAGCCAGGGGCCTCGTAACGCAGGGCATCAATCATTATAAGAAACGCTACTTCGTTTCCAATCGCAGCGCAGAAAGCCCGATCATGACCGAATTCCTCTTCAGTGAACTGATGGCGGAAATCTGCCGCGCCACTTTGGGCGATACCGCTTACCTATTTCATGAACAATACGTGGTCAAAGCGGCCGATACCGATTCCAAATTCGCCTGGCATCAAGATTCCGGCTATGTCGGTCATTACCACCGCCCGTACTTGTCCTGCTGGTGCGCGCTGGACGACATGACTGTCGAAAACGGCACCGTCTTCATCCTGCCTTACTCCCGCGATGGACGCGGCAGCAGCGACGAGATCATTGACCATGAGGTCGAAGATCGGACCAATGACAAGGTCGGCTACAAGGGCGATGATCCCGGTGATCCAGCCACCGTGCCAGTCGGCAGCATCGTCGTTTTCAGCAGCCGCACCTTTCACCGCAGCGGTCCCAACATGACAAACAAGTACCGCCGTTGCTACCTGGCGCAGTATTCCGCCGAGCCGATTATGAATCGCGATGGCACGGCGTTATGGGGACGCGCCGAGCCCTTGCTGCGGAATGGTGAATGGCTAGGACGGCTGACCTAGCCAAACAGATCCAGCGTGCCGCGCATCTCCATGGGCAGGCTGAAGATCTGCCAGGCGGCCAGCATCATCAGCAGAAATACCAGCGCCCAAGGCATCAAGCCCGGCAGCGCTCGGCGGCGATAGAGGCGCAGCGCCTTCTGTTGCGCCAGGCGCAAACTCCAAAGGAAACCGCCGATCAGCGCCAGCAACTGGACGATGCCGATCAGATTTATATCTAAGCTGAAGCTCCAGGTCTGCCAGTCGCCCACCGCGCCCAGAAATTCTTGAATGACGGGCACGATCAGACCCGGTCCCGTCAGCAGATGAAAACTGTAATGAGCGAACCAGATGCCGAATCCGATCGGCACAAAAGCCGGCGCAAAAGCAGCCACCGTATCGCGTATCGAATCCCTGCGCAGGCAGCCAGTGACTAGCCTGCCAAGATATGCCGCGCCTGCCGCCACCAGCACCGGTAAAAGCAAATTGCTCAAGCCAAAGATCAGGAGCAATACCACAAACTCGCTGGTGATACCTAGATTCAGAGCCAGCCACCGCTGCAAGTCGTAATAAGGCGGCACCATGCCAAAAGCGTTGGAGATGCCCATGAAAACCAGCGCGATTACGAGCAAAGACAGGTCCCAGCGCCGCGGCCAACTGTCACCCCGGCTCAATTCCCGCCCCGGCGCGCGTGTGAACAAGCTGACATTGTCATAGGGGCAGGCGCGTACGCAGTCGAGACACATGGTACAATCCATATTGCCGCGAATCTGCGGCGCGAAGAGCTCAGTGCCACAACCCAGCGTACCTCCCGGACCATGTTCAACCTGGACTGCGCGCGGGGTATCTGTACCCGCGACAGCGATCTCATCCAGACGAATCGTGGTCTGCGGCGCATAACTGCCGTTGACGCATTCTTTGCCGACGCATGTCGCGCAGACATCATGTGACTTCACGGCGATCTGAGTTGGCGAAACAGTCGAATAAACGAAATTGAAGGCGCCAAGCGGGCAGACATATTTGCAAAATGCCGACTCGGTGAAGATCGCCTCTAAAACGAAGGATGCCAGGAAGTAGGCGACGATCACCCAGGCTGTCAGCCAGGGGCTGGCCCAGAGGTTTAAGTATTCGTAGACGGAAAAAAGCAGAAACAAGCCGATAATCGCGATCCATTTGTTCCGCAGTCGCCCGGGAAAGCGCCGTCCTCGTAAGGATAGCCGCTTCGCCAGTGTGCGAGGCAACGTAAAGGGACAGCCCATGCAGAACAGATTGCCCGCCAGCAGCAGAACCAGCACGGCAATGCCTCGGAATTGCACCCAGGGTCCCATCGTCGCCAGATTGCGCGCCGCGGTTTGCGGTCCGGTAAAGCCGTCGACAATTAGCGCAATCGCCGTCAAACCCAAGACCGACTGCATGACCAGCCTGCCATAGCGGGCGCGCAGCAGCGGGCCGACGATTGGCGCTTGCAGCACATCAAAGCCTAAGGCGGGACGATGATGAATCGCATTGTCGCGATCATTCATAGCAGGTCCTTAATCAAACTGCCGCGCCGGAAAATAGCGTGTAGAGGACATAAACCAGGTAGAGCGCCAGCAAAGCGATCCCCTCGCGCCGACTGAGCATGCGCTGGCTCTGCAAGAGTACGTACAAGACCACTGTCGTCCCGACGAGTATGCCGATCGACATCCACAAGCCATCTGCGCCAACATGAATCGACGCCATGCTGCTAAAAAGGATTGCCAGGACCCAGGGAAACCCCAAGCCGATGAAAATGTCGAAAATATTGGAACCGATGGCGTTGGCCACGGCCATGCCGCCGCGGCCGTCGCGCGCGACATCAACGGAAGAGATGAGATCCGGCGCCGATGTGCCCGCCGCCAATAAAGTCAGCGCTACAATCACCGGCGGAATGCCGATGCCGGCTGCAAACACGATGGTCGACTCCACCAGGATATAACTCAAGGCGATGATCAAGGCGATGGCGACAATAAATGTCCAGACGTAGTTCTTTTCTGGCGCGCCGGTGATCAAGCGAAGCAGCTTGGTTATAGAGGACTCGACTTTTCGCAGGGTGCCATCACCGTTCGCGACTTCCGGCTCAAGCGCGCTGTCGTCGACCGCCGCGGGCATATCGGTCCTGGATGGATCTTTGTAAAAGACCAGCAGCAGCACATAGGCGACATAAGCCCCCAATCCCAAAACCGCTTCCCATAGCAGCACTTCGCCGTCCACAAAGATGAAGGCCAGATAGCCGATGGACAGCAGGTAATAGAGCGTGTCGCGCCGAACGGCAAAGAGATGAATGCGCAAGCTGCCCGCCACCACCGCGGATACACCGGTGATCACCAGAATGTTGAAGACAGCGGAGCCAACAATCGTGCCGATGCCGACATCGCTATGGGCGCCGCCGCCGGTAAAGAGCGCTATCAGCGCAATCGCCAGTTCCGGCGCCGACGAACCCATCGCCATCAGGGACGCGCCAGCCACTTCGTCGGATAGCCTCAACCGCCGCGAAATCTGATCCAGGCTTACGATGAAAAAACCTTCGGTTATCACCGACAGCGCATAGACTGATACTAAGATTAATGCCAGACTCGCCAGTGTCTCAATCAAGCTCGTCTCCGATTCGCGGGTCAATCACTTGCTCGAGCGACGCGCGATCCATTCTCCTGGCTGTGCCCCCAGCGAGCCACGATCGCCCGGAATACCATCGCTTGGGCATGCATCTCGTCGGGCTCGGCGCAGTCCGTCTCCAGCCAGCGATTCAGTTGCTGAACCGCGCGCGCGTGCAGGTCCGCAGGCAGATGCCAATCGCTGCTGAACATCTTTCGCCGGCGACGCTCGACCATCATGCGGCAGGAAACCGCTCTTTCCGTGTAGGGCAAGAGATCGACAATCTGAACCCTTGCGCCGGTCGCGCTCAGATGCTCCATCATCATGTCGTCCGTTCGAAATATCCCGTGACGGATGCCATCCGCCCCGACGCCCAGGTTTGCAAGGATCTCGTCCCATTTGCCGTGCACGACAGCCCAGGGCGGCTGCGCCTCGCTATCTAAGGGGGCGACCCGCACGATCAGCAGGTGTCCGCCCGCTTTCAATACGCGCCTCACCTCCTGAATGCAGCGCTGCCAATCGTCCAGAAGGTGAAAAACGCGCACAGCCTGTACGAGTGAAAAACTGTCATCGGCAAAGGGCAGACGCTGCGCGATATCGACCTGCGCCAAGTCCACCGCCTTCTCATTATCCAGTTTAGGCGCGATCCGCCCCATCATCCCGCGCGAGATATCGACGCCGACATAGCTGTCGCCCCCCGCGAAGAAGGAGGCTCCGATCAAGCCGGTGCCAATCGCCAGTTCGAGGATGCGCGGATTATCATGACCCGCGAGATAGGGCAGAACCGCCTGCCGATACTGCGCGGCGACGCCGGATCGAAAGGCGCGCGTCGCATCGTAATAGGCTACCGCCCGGTCATAATTCACGGTCGTCATGGCATGGAACCATCGGTAGAATGAGTGCCTCGTGCAAACAATACGATTATAACACTGAAGCCCTTGTAAATAGACGCCGACAGCGGCAGATGACAGGAGCTAGCATGAAGACCGATGATATCAAACTGCTTTACCAATACAACGATTGGGCCAACAAGCGCATTCTCGCGGCGGCCGAGAATCTGAAGGAGGAACAATTGACGACGCCCAACGAACTCGGCTGGGGCAGCTTGCGCGGAGCGCTGGTTCACATACTCGATGCCGAATTCGGCTGGCGCAAGTTCCTGAACAATGAAGAGGGATCGCGCGCCCTGCTAAACGATGAAGACTTCAAGGATATCGCCGCGCTGCGCCAGCGCTGGGACGAGGAAAACGAAGCGCTCTGGGCGTACCTCGACTCGTTGACCGACGATGACCTCTACGGACCGGTAATCAGCCAACGAGGCGATACGGAGTACCGCTGGCTCCTGTGGCAATGCCTGGCGCATGTGGTCAACCACGGCACGCAGCACCGCGCCGAATGCGCCGCTTTGCTCACCGGCTTCGGTTACTCGCCGGGCGATGTCGATTTCACACTCTACCTCAGCAGCCGCGAATAAACATCGGTAGGGAGACTTGATGAACTTCGCAGCCATTGAGCTTCTCTTCAAATACAATGATTGGGCAAATGACCGAATCCTGGACAGGGCGGAAAATGTCTCATTTGAGCAACTGACCGCGCCCAATGACCTCGGTTGGGGCAGCCTGCGCGGGGCGCTGGTCCACCTGATGGACGCCGAGTACGTCTGGCATATCCTGCTTGAAGATGGCATTGACGTGGAGGCGCTCGATCCCGAAGACTTTCCTGATTTCGCCAGCATCCGCGCGCGCTGGGCGGAGGTAAGGCGCGCCTTCTGGAACTATCTCAAGCAATTGAGCGACGAGGAGCTGAACGCAGCCCTTGACTATGAAGCGCTGGGCGGATTGCGCCGTGAACCGCTCTGGCATTTACTCATCCACGTCATCAACCACGGCAGTCAACACCGCGCCGAATGCGCCGCTCTGCTCACCGGCTTCGGGTATTCGCCGGGCGATGTCGATTTTACGCTTTTCCTCAATAGCCGGAACAAACTTCAAAACGGAGACGTTATGAACTTCAAGGACATTGAACTGCTCTTTCAATACAACGACTGGGCAAACGGCCGAATCCTGGATACGGCGGAAAATGTCTCTAACGAACAGTTGATCGCGCCCAACGAATTCGGCTGGGGCAGCCTGCGCGGGGCGCTGGTCCACCTGATGGACGCCGAATACGCCTGGCGCGTCCTCCTGAAAACCAGCGAACACGTCGAATGGCTGCAGCCGGAAGACTTCCCCGATGTCCCCGCCATCCGCGCGCGCTGGGCAGAAGAACGCCAAGCCTTTTGGGCTTATCTCACTGGTCTGAGCGATGAAGATCTCAGCAGCACTATCAGTTACGAGGGAGACGGCAAAACGCGCCATCGCATACTCTGGCATTGCCTGGCGCATGTCGTGAATCACGGCACGCAGCATCGCGCCGAATGCGCCGCCCTGCTAACCGGGTTTGGTCACTCGCCGGGGAATCTCGATTTCACCGTGTTTCTGTCGGAGCGTTGGTGCGACTGAAAGCCGGGCGTCGTCCCGCGTCAGAATTCTTGCGGCGCAGGTACAGGTACGGTACAGTATGTGTAAGTTTCGGGTGACGCAATTCCGCTAAACAGCGCTCAATCCGCTGGATGCATAGCGTTTGTCGCCTTATGACGTTTCCTCAATCGAAGATAGTTTAAGAAAGGGTCCCAGTCATGCGTAGACTTCTCGTTTTAAGTTTCCTGATACTAATCGTGCTGTCGCTATTGCCGGCAGCCTTGCTCGCCCAGGATACCCCCAAAGTCACAGTCGTAACTTGTTGGGGCGGTCCCGAAGGCATCGGTTTCAATGCCGTCAACGCGGTATTCACTGAACAGACGGGCATTGAAGTTGAACATATCGACGATCGCGACTGCCATCTGCTGCCGCAAATCATGGCCAGCGCCGGCAACCCGCCCGATGTATCCGGCATGCCGCGTCCCGGCGTCATGGCGGAGTTGGCGCGCGAAGGCTTGATCATCCCCTTGACCAGCGGCGATGATCCGGTCATGACAGATGAATTCGTCAAAGCCAATTACGGTCAGGCGCTGATTGATCTGGGTTCGGTTGATGGCGATTTCTACGGTGTCATCAGCGCAGTCAGCTCCAAGAGCATCGCCTGGCGCCGCACTGATGTCTTTGAGGACATCGGCGAAGACGCGCCCACGACCTGGGACGAGTTCATCGAGTACCTGGATATCCTGGCGGAAGAAGGGATACCGCCTTTGGCGCTGGGCGCTTTGGATGGCTGGACGCTCACCGACTTCTTCGAGAACCTCTATCTCAACATCGCCGGTCCCGAGATGTACCACAAGCTTTTCGTGACGCACGAGGTCGAGTGGACCGATCCCACCGTCATCAGCGCGCTGGAGCATTTCGCCGAAGCGGTATCGCCAACCGACACGCGCCTGGCCGGCGGCTCGGACGGGACGCTCGCCCGCGGTTTCATCGGCGCCATGGACGCCGTGATGAACGGCGAAGCCGGGCTCTTCCCACTTGCCAGCTTCATGCGCAGTTTCGCCCAAGCCAACTTCCCGGGTCAGACTTGCCCCGATGATTTTGGCTCCTTCCGATTCCCCACCATCAATGAAGACTTCGCCAACTCGGTTGTGCTTGGCGGCAACTTCTGGCTGATGTACAACGACCGGCCCGAGGTGCGCGAGTACATGCGCTGGATGGCTGGCGCCGAAGCCCAGGAACTGATGGCGACCCAGGAAACGGGACCGCAATTGTCAGCCAACTACAATGTGTCGGCTGATGTCTACGCCGAGCCTTGTGACGGCATGGCCGCGGCTATGGTCGCCAATGCCGCCTTCGTCGCCTTTGACGGCTCCGACCTGGCGCCGGGCGCCATCGGCGGCGACGCCATGTTCACCGGCTTGCAAGACCTGGTCGCCAATCCCGACGCGGTGGCAGAGGTCGCCCAATTCATCGAGGACGTGGCTGACACCGCCTACGGCGAATAGTCTGACAGAACGTTTCGCTAAGAGGGCAGCCCTATGGGACTGCCCTCTTTTGACAATGCTGTTTTCCGCGCATTAATCCGTCCGCGGCGATCGGACCGGTACTCAGATCATGCATACGAGCAGATTCAGCAGATTAATGCCCTGGCTCTTCGCCGGACCGGCGCTGATCGCGATGGCGCTCTTTTACGTCTACCCGACGATCGTCACCATCATACTGAGTTTCACCCGGGGCACGATCACAACGCCAGCCAAAGAATTCGTCGGGCTTGAAAATTATCGGATACTATTGACTGAAGACCGCTTTTTCTTGAGTTTCGAGGATGGAGCCTTCAGCGGGGCGCTGATCAACAGTTTTGCCTGGCTCATAATTTTTCCGACAGCCGTCGTCCTTATTGGACTTTTGGTCGCTGTGCTATCCGACAAGGTCAAATACGAAGCGATTATCAAATCCATCGTCTTCATGCCGATGGCCATCTCCGCCACCGCTGCCGCGGTCATCTTCCGCCTCCTCTATAACCAGAATCCCAACCTCGGCTCCCTCAACGCGTTTCTGGCGTCCATCTTCCCTGATTTCGAGCCGATCGCTTGGTTGGGAAGCGTAGAAGTCGCCAACCTGGCGGTAATTTTCGCCGGCGTCTGGATTTGGACTGGTCTTTCCGTCGTTGTGCTGTCAGCCGCCTACAAAGCCATTCCCGACGAGATACACGAAGCCGGGAAGATCGATGGCGCCAATGCCTGGCAATTGTTCTGGCGCGTCTCTGCCCCAATGCTCAGCGGACCGATGACTTTCGTCGCCGTCACCATGATCATCAATGCGCTGAAGATGATTGACCTGGTGCTGGTGATGACAAAGGGCGCGCCACGCGGCGCAACGCGCATCATCGGTTACACCGTATTTTGGGAGACCTTCAACAACAATCGAACCGGTTATGGCAGCGCTGTGGCGGTGATTCTCCTGCTGCTCGTCCTGCCCTTCATCATTTATCAGTTGCGGCAAGTCCGCCGCGAGATATGAGGACGCTTTGGAGGCGCAATCGCTAAGCTACAACAGGCGGCGTCCAAGCCTGACCGACGCGCTTATCGCCTTGACGCGGCGAGGACCAGTCCACGCGATTTTGGTGATCATCGGCATCATTTGGCTCGTTCCCTCGGTGGGCTTGGCTGTGACTTCGTTTCGCACTCGCGGCGATATTTCCGCTTCCGGCTGGTGGACCATCGCCAGCGGTAGCCGCACAATTACGGACCAACTCTGGGAGTTACGGGTAGTTGAGTCTGGCGAAAGCAGCGAAAACACCATCGTCGCCGGCGATTCCGTAAGCGGCGAATTACTGGCTGACGCGGTCGAAGGCTTGCCGGCCGCCACAATCGGCTTGGTCCGCGTCCAGCAGATCATCGGCACTTTCGCCGTCGAGGAATTTGACCAGCCCATCGCGCTTAATGGCGTGGGAACGGTCACTGTTTATACCGACGGCTCCCACGATTTCGCGCCAGCGGCCGGTTATTCCGGCGCTCTTTTGACCGAAATCGAGAGCTCGGAAACGCCCTTTGTGGCCGAATTCCAGCTACAAGGCTTTGAGTCCATAAAGGGCGAATTAGTAGTTGAAGAGCTCGGGGAATCAGTTCGCGTTCCGCGGGCCGGCAAGATCACAGTGAATGCCGACGGCAGTTACGACTTCGCGCCTCGTTCAAGTTTCGTCGGCACGTTTGAAGCGACGATTGACCAGGACCTTGTTGATAATCCGCCTTTCACAATCGGATATGCCATGGAGCGCGCCGGAGCTCCGCTTTTAGTATTTGATACGAGCGCGGCCATAGAACTGCCGCTGGCTGGTACGATTCACGTCGGCGCGGATGGGGGTTTCGAGTTCAGCGCCGCCGCGGACTTCGCCGGCGCCATTGAGATGGAACTCGGCATCCAGAATCCGCTGCTGACGCTGGAGAATTACGAGGAAGTATTCACGCGGGAGCAGTTGGCCGAGCCGGGATTTCTCAACTTCTTCAAAAACAGTTTCATCATCACAATTCCCAGCACAATCATACCGATCGCAATTGCGGCCATGGCAGCCTACGCATTCGCCTGGCTGGACCTGCCCTATCGCAATGTCTTCTATCTGCTGGCGATCGCCATGTTGATTGTCCCGCTGCAAACCACCTGGATCCCGGTTCTGCGCATGCTGAACGCGGCGAATCTGATCGGCACCTGGCCCGGCATCTGGATCGCGCATTCGTCGTATGGCACGCCTTTCGCCATTTTTCTGCTTTACAACTTTTTCCGGGATCTCCCCAGTGAACTCTTTGAAGCCGCGCGCGTCGACGGCGCTTCAGAATTTGGCATGTTCTTTCGCATTGTTGTGCCGCTTTCACTGCCCGCTCTGGCATCCTTGGCAATTTTTCAGTTTGTCTGGGTATGGAACGATCTGATGAACGCGCTGATCTTCCTGGTTGACCAACAGAAGTTCCCGCTAACAGTAGGCATTCGACAACTCGTCGGACAATACGCCAACGAGTGGGATATCCTCGCTTCCGGCGCCTTCATTACCATGCTCGTACCCCTGCTGGTGTTCTTCAGTCTGCAACGCTATTTCGTTCGCGGCGTCACAGCCGGCGCCGTCAAAGGATAAGTCAGCCATGATTCGCTGGATGCTTTATGCGCTTGCGGGAGCGAGCAGACTCGCCTTCGCCGTTCCCTTTTTTGCTTTAATCCTGCTGCTGGCACAATTGCCAAGCGCTTTGGCTATGGTCGTGACGCTGCGCGTGCCGGGGGATTACGACAGCATTGCCGCGGCAATTGCCGACGCGCCCGATCACGCTGTCATCGAAATCGCCGCTGGCGCTTATCGCGAAGCGCTGGTTATCGAACGGCCGCTCACACTGCGAGCTGTAAAGGACGCCCAAGTGACCGTGGTTGCCCCAAGTGATGATGGGCCCGCCGTCGCTATCCGCCACACCGATACCGTTTCTATCGAGGGTCTAACGATCGTTGGCGGCGAGTATGGCATCTTCGTCACAAGCAGCCAGGCTATCAAGATTCAAGACAACAGGGTTCTGGACAGTCGCCTGGCGGGTATCAAAGTTCGTCTCGGCGCGGCGGACATATTGAACAATTCGGTTATCAACGCGCGACCGCCCTATGGATTCGGCATCCATGTCACTAACACCATGCAGTGGCCTGAATCGCGCGTCACTGGCAACATCGTCTTCGGCAATGCCCATGGCGGGATTTATACTAATATGACTTCTATGATCCACATTAATGACAACATCGTGAGACAAAACGGAGAATATGGTATCGCTGTCACAGAAATGTCCCATGCTGATGTGCTGGGCAATACTGTCTCTGGCACAACCGGTATCGGCATCAACGTCCTGGATATGTCCATGGCGCTGGTATGCGACAATCTCGTTGTCGATACCGTAAGCGATATTGATTCACAGAGCATCCGCAATGGCAACGGCATCACAGTCGACTATCACTCCGAAGCCTTCCTGTCAGGAAACACGATCGCAGGCAGCGCGCTAAACGGTCTCAGCATCTTGTACGGCTCAATCGCGTTTTTGCACGAAAACCAGATCAGCGACAGCATGGAACAATCTGTTTACGTGGACGAAAGCGTCGTTGAAGAGGGGGCTGGCTGCGAGACCGATCATTGACGCCGGCAGCCGCTTAATCGTCAGCCTCGCCGCGGTGCCTCCCACGGCTGCGCAGCAGCCTCGCGCCAAGATTCTCTTCCGGCGCCGGAGCGACAGGATCGCTCGCCGACCGCGCCGGCGCGACATTCCCGGATGGAGAAGGCTCCGCCCCACTCGGACCGGGATCAATCGGCGGAGCCACACCGTATCCGGTGGCGTCTCGGCTGCGGCTCCGCACGTTGAGAAGCGCCTGTACGCGCTGCGTTCGCTGTTGATCTTCGCTTTGGCGACCGGTCAAGTAGGCGCGCAGGCGGGCCAAATCGCTACGGGTAATGATCAAGCGTCGGACTGCGATGTCCAGCGGCAACAAGATAAGCGCCAGCAAAACTAGGTTCTGCCAAATGCCAACCGCTGCTTGCCGCTCTCCCAAATTGTGGGCGAAAACCTCCGCTGGATCTTGCCCCAGATTGGCGCCGCCAGTTAGCTCAGCGATTTCAGCCAGGTGCCGGTCATCCGGTTCGCGAGGAATGTACTCGGGAGAATAGGACAAGACCCATCCATTGAGATCGCTAAGCGTCGTGTCGCCATCATCAAGCTGCGCCTGGCCATTAATGGTCAAGAAATATGCCCCTTCGTTCTGCGGTTTGAAGGTGGCTTCGTAGCGGCCCGGCGCCGTCTGCAACAAGGGGATGCGCCGGCTGTCGCCGGCGGGATTTAATACAGCGCTGCTCAACAACAAGCCGTCCAGGAACTGCCCCGCGTTGTCGCGGGCGTCGACCACAATGCGCGCATATTCATCTTCCAAGCCGATGCGCGTTTCCAGATTTTTGTTAGCTCCCGCATTTATGCTCCAGTTAACCGCCTGTCCCCAAAAGCGCGAGAAGTCGTCCCAGGTCACCCATTCGTTTGCCCAGCGCGCGCTCGCGTCCGAGGTCCAGGCCAAGGCGCGGCCCAAGCCATATTGCCATGAAGCCAATAGCGGGTCGGAATAGGGTTCGGGTCCGCTGAGGATACGCTGGGCGGCGGTCTTCGGCGTGGTCGCCACATAACCGCGCAAGGGCGGGAAGCTGCTGATGCCATCAATGATCGCATTGCGACCCGTCACACGCGCGGTGAAGTCTTCTTCGACGATATAAGAGCGCGATGCCAAGACCGTCTCTTGCGCGAAGATCAAGGGAATCTGCCCTACGTCCGCCACATGATAATAATTGCCCGCGCCCGCTTCCGCCATTCGCTCGAGGAACTCCGCCGGATTGCGACCGATAGCAATAGACGATAAACTGACGTCGAATTGCTCCTGCAGCAACCCGGTCAATTCCACCAAGCCGGTTGGGTTTGCGCCGCCGTCGGTCAGCAGGATCAGGTGCTTCAACTGCGATGGCTCGTTGATGATGTCTCGCTCCACCAGGCGCAAACCCGCCAAAATGTCCGTACCGCCGCCCGATCGAATAGTATTGGTCATGGCGATCAGCATCTGCGCGTCGTTGACTTGTTGAAACGGCGCCACCCAAGCGCCGCCGGTATCAAAAGTGCCGATGGCAACCCGGTCGCTCGGTTGCAGCAAACCGAGCGAGAGCACGATTGCTCGCTTCGCCAATTCCAGGTTAGGCACGCCGCCGCGACCAATCTGCCCCATACTGCCGGAGCGATCAATCAAATAGGCAATCGTCAATTTGGGCAAACGCTGCTGATCTTTAATCTGCATCTCCACAGGCAGGGTACGCTCCAGAGGCGTCTGATAGTATCCCCCCGGCGCATAACTTTCCGGCCCGCCAATCATCACCAGGCCGCCGCCAATGTCGCTGACGTACTGATCCAGCAGATTCATCTGTGCATTGCTCAATTCAGTAGCCGGGACATTAACCAAAATGACACTCTTGTAATTGGCCAATTGAGCCATGTTTACCGGCAAAGCCTCTGGCGACACCGCGTCTACCAACAGGCCGGCTTGCTCCAGAGCCGGCAACAGATTCTGCGCTTCCGCCTCGTTAACACGAACCAGCAAGGCGCGCGCCGGACCAATCACTTGGCTGAAAGCCGCCAATTGATTATTCTGATTGTAGTTGTCGCTCTCCCCCGGCACGACCAGTTGCGCCGTGAAATCAAGAAAACCGCTCTTCTCGCTGGTCTGAGTAAGGGCAAAGCGCGTGTCGCCCCGCTGCAAGTTCAGCGCCTCTTCGTGGATCAGGCTTCCGCCCGAGAAGATCAACAGCGTCGCTGATGTCGCTTCCTCGGCATGGATGCCGACGGCGATATCGAAGCTCTGGTTTTCGCCGACGCGGCTTGGGGCGTCCAATTCTGTAATTCTTACGTCAGGCTGCGCCTCGCGGAAAAACGGCACATAGCTGATCTCGACCCCCGAAGCCGCAGCGCGTTGCGCGCGGGCGAGGGCGTCCCCCTGCGTCGACTGTCCGTCGCTAAGAACGACGATGCGGGGCGAAGCATCGGCCGGGAACATTGATAGCGCTGTCTGAATGGCATTCGCGATATCGGTGTGCGTCGCGACCGGCACAGAGGAAAACCCATCAATCTCTTGTACACGGCTGAAATCGCTCTCCGGCACCGCGTTGTCGCCAAACAAGACGACCGCCCATTCGTCGTCGGGCTGTTTGTCGGCGATCGCTCCGCGAATGTACTGCAATTGCGCGTCTTCGGCCGCAGTGCCCATACTATCGGAAGCGTCAACCAGGAAGACCACCGCGAGCCGATCAACCGCCTGCACACTCTGCAATCCCGCCAGAGCCAGGACAAGCAGCACAACAATCGCCGTTCGCAAGGCCAAGCTGGCGATATCGCGGCGGCGACGGAAAGCGTGACGTGGAAAACCCACATACCAGACTATTGGCAAAGCGATCAGCAGTATTAGTCCAGCAGTTGGCGTGGTGAATTGCATGGCGGTTCCAATTCCGCTTGATGACGCGCCAGCGGGCTCCGGCGCCTACGCCGATTGTAACGACTAGCGCAGCGGCTTCACAGGGTGACCGCGAAAGCGATTTTTCAGACGGCGCCCCGCTGTCGGCGGAAGCATTTGTCTGCGCCGCCGATCTCTGGCGATTACGAAATCCTTAGCGTCTCTTGAAAGACTTATTTCCTGGTCTTCCAGATACAGGCAAATCCGAGTGCAGGATTACCTGTTTATGTAAACCGCGTCGCTGATGCGACGAGAAGGCATATTATTTTGCGCGAGCGCGGCAAACTTTTTTGCCGGTTACGCGCCGAGGGATCTTGCCCCCGCCACAGGGCAAAATCCCCAGGATGCGAGATGCCCCATTCAACCGCAATATGGCGCGCTGACTTCCGCAGATAAGTCGACTAAATCGGTTTCGCCTTTCTTATAGTTTCGTTTGCAGCAAATAAGATGTCTTTTTGATTGTTACAGGTTAAAGTATCGTAAGTGATATAGATTTCTGCATAATTTATCATATTTAGTGGACTTACGACAGAAAAAGTTGTAAAATTGCATTAACGTTATTCTACATATTGCGAAGGTTGTTCCCGACAAGAGGGGGATGAATGTCCGAATACGAAAGCCACGTACCCCTGACCGATTCTTACCTAGAAGACGTTGGACCATACTCGGAAGACAAACCGGATATAATCAAGGTCTCGGCACGTTCGCGTTCGACGGCGGTGGCAGGCGCCATTGCCGGCGTTATGCGACAGCATCATCTTGCCGAGGTTCAAGCCATTGGCGCGGGCGCGGTTAATCAAGCCGTGAAAGCCTTGGCAATCGCCAGGGGATACCTGGAACGGGACGAAATCGACATCGTAAGTACGCCCTACTTCACAGAGGTCGATATCGACGGTCAAGAGCGCACGGCGGTTCGCTTCCGCGTTGAACCGCGTCCCTAACTGAGCAGTTGATCAACTTGCTTGGCGGTTGCCAAGCAATAAGCAAATATCGGCGAGAAGGTGAATACCAGCATTCACCTTTTTTGTTTTCGGCGACACCTGAACGAATCGCCTCGACCAACCGCGCCCCCCACAGTACTGATCGAACCGCAGTGATCCGCCTTCACTCCTGAGATATCCTCACAAAGAAAACCTGGTGCTTGACGCCGATTCTGGTTCAAACAGCCTGCTGCGGTTTCAGCAAAACCTGCTCAACCATCATCCATTAACCGGTGTTATAATGCACAGGGCAGCGCGAGTGTACACAAGATTGGAGCGATGCGGTGGCAGAATTAGCGACTTTGGCGATCAATACGATCCGAACCCTGTCAATGGATGCGGTGCAAAAGGCAAACAGCGGCCATCCGGGCTTGCCGATGGGCGCGGCGCCACTGGCCTACGCGCTGTGGACGAAGCATCTGCGCCACAACCCGAAAAACCCGAGTTGGGCAAATCGCGATCGCTTCGTATTGAGCGCCGGACACGGTTCGATGCTGCTTTACTCCCTTTTGCATCTGACCGGTTACGACCTGTCACTTGAGGAAATAAAGAATTTCCGGCAATTCGGCAGCAGCACGCCGGGCCATCCGGAATACGGCGATACGCCTGGCGTAGAGACTACAACGGGACCCTTGGGGCAAGGCGCGGCGACGGCCGTAGGCTTGGCGCTGGCGGAAGCGTTTCTCGCCGAGCACTTCAACCGCAAAAGCCAGACGATTGTTGATCACTACACCTATGCCCTGGTCAGCGACGGCGACCTCATGGAAGGCGTCTGTATAGAAGCATCGGCTCTGGCCGGTCATTGGGGCTTAGGCAAGCTGATATTCCTGTACGACGACAATCAAGTCACATTGGACGGCGATGCCGACATGACTCTCACCGAAGACATCGCCATGCGCTTCGGGGCGATGGGATGGCATTATAGCTGGGTACCAGACGGTACAGACGTCGTAGCAATTGATCAATCAATTGCAGCGGCGAAATCTGTCACGGACAAACCGAGCCTGATCGCCGTACGCACCATCATCGGTCACGGCAGCCCCAACAAGCAGGGAACCAGTGACGCGCATGGCAGTCCGCTCGGGGCGGACGAAGTAAGGCTGGCGAAAGAAGCTCTCGGCTGGGATCCGGATGCCAGTTTCTTCATTCCAGCAGAGGCTTTGCAGCACTTCCGCCGCGCCCTTGATGCGGGCGCGGCTGCTGAAGCGGAATGGAAGCGCGCCTTTGACGACTGGCGCAGCGCATATCCCGATTTGGCAAGCGAATGGGATCGCGCCCAAGCCGGGCAATTCAACGCGGGTTGGCGCGACGAATTGCCTAGTTGGGGGGGCGGTCAACAGGTCTCCACGCGCAACGCCGGCGGTGACGCGCTGAATGCGCTAGCCCGCCACGCGCCGACCATGATCGGCGGCGATGCCGACCTGGCCGGCAGTACCAAGACCTTGATCAAAGACGCCAATGATACAGGTCCCGGACGGGCGACCGAACGAAACTTGCGCTTCGGCGTCCGGGAACACGGGATGGGAGCTATCGTCAACGGTCTGGCGCTGCACGGGGGAATCGTCAAGCCATATAGCGCCACATTCTTCACCTTCAGCGACTACATGCGTCCGGCAATGCGCCTCGGCGCGCTGATGGACATCCCAACCGTCTACGTCTTCACGCACGACAGTATCGGCCTTGGCGAAGACGGACCAACCCATCAACCCATTGAACATTTGATGGCGCTGCGCGCCATGCCCAATCTTTATGTATTCCGGCCGGCAGACGCCACGGAGACCGTCGGCGCCTGGGCGGCTATCGCCGAGCTTGATCATCCAGCGGCTATCGTGCTCAGTCGGCAGGATCTACCGGTGCTGGCCGGCAACGACCAAGGTATACACGAAGGCGTTTCCCGCGGCGCATACGTCCTTTCCGAACATAAGTCAGGCGACATTGACGCGATCATTATGGCGACCGGCAGCGAAGTAAGCATCGCGCTGGCAGCCGCAGAACTGCTTGAAGAGTCGGATATCCGCGCGCGAGTAGTGTCGATGCCCTGTTGGAAGCGTTTTGAAGAACAGGGCGACGACTATCGCAAGAGCGTCTTGCCCGACGACATAAGTCGCCGTGTCAGCATTGAAGCGGGGGCTACGCTCGGCTGGGAACGCTATGTCGGCGACGAAGGGATCGCGCTGGGAATCGATCGCTTCGGAGCCAGCTCACCTTACATGAGAATCTATGAAGAACTCGGTCTTACCCCGGGGCATGTTGCCGAAGCCGTCAATTCGCTTCTCGACGACTAGAAAGCCTCCTGAATTCCATCCAGATCTAACTGAGACGAATATACAATGGATATTCACGGCGGGGTGCTCAGTCTCTCGGCATGGACAGTGACGAATGAATTTGGAAGAGACCACTTCACCTGGCGAGACGCGTGAGCGAACCCAGGGCGAGAACGATATGTCTACCGAGTTCCCTAAAGTGATGGTCATCCTGCCGACCTACAATGAGCGAGAAAACATACCTGAACTTGTCGACGCCCTTTTCAGACTCGACATCAGGAACTTCCATCTGCTAATCGTCGACGACAATTCCCCGGACGGCACGGGCAAAATTGCTGACCAGATCGCCCAAAGCCAAACATACCAAGGCAAGGTCAATGTCCTGCATCGACCGCAAAAACAGGGCTTGGGACCGGCGTATATAGAGGGCTACAAACGCGCTTTGGCTTACGACGCCCAACTGATCATCCAGATGGACGCCGATTTTTCACATCAGCCCAAATATATCCCGCAATTGCTGGAACAAGCGCAAACGCACGACGTCGTGCTGGGATCGCGTTACGTCGCTGGCGGCAGCGTAGACGAGCGATGGGGTCCCATACGGAAGCTGCTCAGTTGGTGGGCGAATCGGCTTTATACACCGAGCATACTCGGGTTCCCTGTCCGTGATTCCACGGGCGGGTTCCGGCTGTTCCATCGCAATTGCCTCATTGGCCTGGACCTGGACCGGATCAAGGCAAACGGGTATGTCTTTCAAGTAGAAGTCATCTATGTGCTGTACAAACTCGGTTACAGGATCAAGGAGATCCCGATACATTTTCCGGATCGCGAGCGCGGCGTATCCAAGATGTCGCCGTCTATCGCCGCAGAAGCGGCGCTGCGCGTCCTGCAGATCATGTTCCGCCACCGCGATCTGTCCCCAATGCGACGCCGCATGACACCCTACGACACAGAGCCGCTCGGCGGCAGCGAATAATCCTGCCGCGCTCAGGCAAGCTAATAAACCTTCTTGTAGCATGAGCGTCGCGGTTTACATAAACAGTGAACCACGCCTTGATTCTATAGGCAATCAATCGTCCACAGTAAACCGCGGCGCACAATTTCGCGGGCTTCCGGGACATCGAAATCGCCTATGACATGCCCCAGCGAGCAATAGAAAACCTTGCCCTTTCCATATCGCCGCGTCCAAGCCACAGGCATCACCGTGCCATCGACCCAGTCAGCGTGGTCGCCGCTGAACGTCGTTGTTGCCAGGACCTGGTTCGATGGGTCGGTGTGCATGTAGTACTGCTCCGAATGCATATCAAAATCGGCGATACCCGCCGTGATCGGATGCGCCCCATCCCGAATGTTGACGCGATAATCTATGATATTCCCCGGATGCGCCACCCACTGCCCGCCAACCATGAACTGATACTCGGTATTCTGGCGGAAGGCATCCGCCATGCCGCCATGCCATCCGGCAACATGAACGCCGCCTTCGCGCACCGCATTCAGCAAACCCGCTTCTTGCTCCCTTGATATCGTGCTCATGGTGTACACCGGCACGACCATATCAATGGATCCCATCAGATCGGCATCAAGGAAGCTATCCAACGACTCCGAGAGCGTCACGTCCACGCCTGCGTCTTCCATCAGCCCCGCGAACAAGTGCGAGGTCTCTTTGGGATCGTGACCGTCCCAGCCACCATAAACGATCAGTACTCTCTTGCCCATTTTCGCTCCACCTTCGATCGATAGTTAACTTGCCACAAGTATAGACGTCTGTGGATGGATTTCACATGTTTTTCGGGGGACTCGCCGCTGGATCGGGAACGTGTACCGCGCGCCAAACGAATGTCGCTAGGTATTGGGACTCTTGTGCAAGCGGAATATGCTGTTTCCAGAAGCCACATAAATGATATCGTGGATCGGATAGGCTACTATGGCAGAGAGCAATTCAAATTTGTCTTGCTCCACCGCCTGATAGCTGTCCATAAAGGTACCCGCAAGCGTTGTCTCGTATACCGCGCGGGCGCCGCGGCTAATCACGAAAAATGCTGGCGCAAAGGGACTGTCATTGAGATAAAAGCCCTCAGTCATGGTCGTGTAAAGTTCACTGCCCTCGTTGAATCCGCTAAAAGCGAAGGCTCTCTCTTCACCGGCATTGTATTTCTTCATGACCCCGTCATCGTATAAGACATATACATCGCCAGCCTGGCTGATGGTGAAATCGACCACGTTGCGCAGATTTGGACGCGCGTCCTTGGTGAAATACTCCCGAGGCGCGCTGGGATAACTGGCGCCGGAGGGATCGTACTTCCAGATTTGTCCGCCTTCGCTATCCAGTATGTACAATCGGCGTCCCCAAACCGTCAGCGCCGACGGATTTTCCCACTGCTCGACGCCCAGAACGCGCTGCGCGTTGCAGATCATGATAAACTGTGGCCGGCAACGAACCAGCGTGCCATTTTCGTCAATCATCGCCAGTTCGTTGGAAACATCGTCAAAGGCGATATCGACGATTTGCCCGATGCTGAATCCGTCTACCGTGGCTCCGCGTCGCATATTGGGCACCGGCTCCTGTCGCTCCGCCTCCGTGCCATCGTCCGAGATCTTGATGCGATATACCAGGTGATTCTTGGTATCCAGCGCATACATGTCTGTGCCCTTGAGCCTGAGACGTGCGATGCTGGCATTCTGGAAATTCGTCAGCGGATTAGCGACGCGACGCTGCACATTGTTGAGCGTATCAACAACATCCTGCGCTTCTTGACGCATCGCTTCGATCACGGGATCGCCAGGTCGCATATTCTCGCAAACATCGGCGACTTGCAGCGCCGCATTCCAGGCAGAGGTGATACTCCTGCGATTGCTGTTGTCCATAGAGCGCGCCAGGCTAGCTGTCTCCTGCAATCGCTGCAGGCACTGTTCAAATTCGGATTCCCCGGTATTGGACACCCAGGAGAATACGACAACAGCCACAATGAACAAGGGTATCAGAAGGACAGCCAAAGCCATCGAACCCGCAGCGGGATTGCGGTCAGTGCCAGGTTCCGGCAAGGGTAGAAATCGCTGAAACAAGCGGCTCAGGCCAGCCAATACAGATGCCGCGCGCCTTGCCAACCGCAGCAATCCCCTGCGCAAAACGGCACTCAATCCACGCTTGCGCTGAGCTGGTCCGCTCGACCCGTCGCTTTCCAGTTGCAGACGAGCTTCGTTCAACTTCGCGCTTACCTCAAGCGAAGATTCGCCTGGCGCAGCCGGTACCGGGCTCTCGAAGTTCGGAGGCACCAATTCCACCAGCATCAATTGCCCCTGTACCTTGATCGCATTGCGCAGACTGTCCAAGACCTGTTTAATGTCGTTTTCCAACAATGTGCTGGTTAGCTGAGCGACCGAGATCTCGCACAGGTTGGCGTCAGCGAGCACCAGACGGCTGCCCGCATCGACGCCGTAGCGCACCATAGCAACTTCCGGCTCCGGCGAGATGCCCAAAGGCGCACTGTAGAGCGGTTCTTCCTGGGTAAAATCATCGGGAAAAGTCAGGGTCAAGCCAACCGTCTGCAATACCGAGACGACCGGACCAACGCGCGCGACGTACATATCGTCTCCATGCAAGACGGCGACGATGGCGCTGGCTTCAAATTGCTGCTGCTCATACTCGCTATGCGCTTGATTGTGTTCGTAAAGGTTACTGTTAAGCACTTGAAACATCGTTCGCATGGCAATCGTGACGCTGCCACCGGTATTGAAATAGCGTTCCGCCGCCAATACCGCCAATTGCTCATAAAACGTGGTTGGCGCAATCGTTCCCGAGGGGACAATCAACGTGAAAAAAGTATCGCCCTCACGGCCGCGGGCGGCATCCTGCGGCGCTACCACGACCAGCGCGCCGGGCGGGTTAACATTGATCGGACGGCCCCCGATAATATAAAGGTGGCCGACCAAAGCTTCCAATTCAAATGCCATACGAGAATCATCGCGCGAGTGAACAACTAAACTGATTTTACATCAAGATGTGAATCGCGCTACGCGACTGCCGTTGGACTGACAAACTGTGGATTCCAGTGCTATAATAGTTACGTATAGTTCCGCCTAGACACCTCATAGTGCTGTTCTTCGCTTAGGATTGTGAAGGGATCGAGAGCCATGTCATCAATCCCGGCAGTAAAGACGCGCGCGATGGAAAGCGAATTGCCGACCGCGCGAAGTGGACAGCCCACGAATAACCCGCGGCTGGATTGGTGGATGGCGATTGTAGCCTGTGCCATGATCTTCGGCCTCTTCATTGATGGCTGGGCGCACAATCATGATCGCGTCGATGACAGCTTTTTCACGCCCTGGCACGCGATCTTGTACAGCGCTTACGGCGTCTCCGCAATCACCTTGATCGCCGTTCACTTCCGCAACGTTGGCAAGGGCTTTCACTGGAGGCGCGCCTTGCCCGCCGGTTATATGCCCGCGCTAGGGGGCGCCCTGCTTTTCGCCATGGGCGGCTTGGGCGATATGATCTGGCACGGGCTATTCGGAATTGAAGAAAACATCGAGGCGCTGCTAAGCCCGACGCATCTCCTACTCGCCGCATCCGGGCTGCTGATTATCACCGGTCCCATCCGCGCGATGTGGCAGCGCCAAAGCGAAGACAACTGGCGTAGCCTGCTGCCGGCCATCCTCGCGCTGACCATGACCGCTTCGGTCTTCACCTTCTTTATGGCTTTCGCCGCCGTCACCCCCAGGATGCACATATTGACCGGTCCCAGACCGGAGACCCATAGCTTGTATGACGCTTATGGGGTGCTGGCGCTCGTGGTGCACAGCAATATCTTGCTAGGCGTCGTTCTTTTCAGCAGTCGGCGCTGGCGCTGGCCATTTGGCGTGTTCACGCTGATTTACACGGTCAATGCCCTGATGATGACCTGGATGCACCTGCGCGCAAACGCCGATTTCCTGCTGGTCATTAACGCCGCTATCGTCGGCTTGCTTTGCGATTGGTTGCTCAGCCGAAAGATGATCGAATCGACGAAGGGCTTACGTCTGTTTTCTTGTCTGCTCCCCTTCGTTTATAGTGCGGGCGCGCTGCTTGTGATCCAAATACTAGGCGCCGGCGCCTGGGGAAAAGGCGGCCTCTGGTGGGAGGTACACATGTGGCTGGGCGCGCCAGTCCTGGCTGGCGCATTTGGTTACGGACTGAGTTTGCTCGTCCGTCCACCCGCCTCGCCAGTTGAAATTCCAGCGTAGGCCATCGCGTTGGTTACAACCCTGCGGCAAATTAGTTGCCTCCTCATCTTTGCGTTGCTCTTGACAGCCTGCCGACAGCAAAGCCTGTCTTCCAGCGACATAAGTCTCGATGTCTCTGTCAACGGGCTGCTGGTGGGCCAGTCCCAAATAATCGTCAGCGTTCACGACAAAAATGGCAATTCGATTGACAAACCGGGCGCTATTGAATTGCGCGGCGATATGGATCATGCCGGCATGGCGCCGGTCTTCGCCGAATCCAGTGAAGCGATCAATGGCGTTTTCACCTTGCCATTTGAGTGGACGATGGCCGGTATCTGGATCCTGGAAGCCAATCTGACCTTGGATTCGGGCGAACGGGTTACGGAAAGTTTCCGCTACGAGGTCCTCTCGCAAGCCGGTGATCACGAGATCTCGAACATGGATCACAGTGGAGGGGACCACCAGGCAACGGAAGGGGCTGGTCACAGTAACGCGAACGGCGAATCCAGCGCTGTCTACATGCAAATTGACAACAGCGGCGCTTCAGCCGTCGCCATTGCCGCGGCCAACACCGCCGCTGCCCATCAGGTCGAGTTTCACCGCAGTGTCATCGTCGACGACATTGCGAGGATGGAAGCTGTCGAGACGCTGGTCATCCCCGCTGGCGAGAGGATTGAGCTCCGCCCGGGCGGCTTGCACATCATGTTGCGACAACTGAAGACCGACTTGAAACCCGGCGCCAGCATCGGTCTGCACCTGGAGTTGGCAACCGGCGAGATGATCCAACTGACTATTCCAATCTTGAATATGCTCATGGATGAAGACCCGGGGGCAACTGCGGCTGGCGACCTGGTCTTTAGCAAGCTCTGGGCGCGCCCCGCCAATGCCAGCGCCACAGGTGAGCGTGCCGACAAAGCGGCCAAGCCCGGGACCAAGGAATGAACCGGCATCAGGACATGAGACTGGATGCGGCAAGTTTTTTTCAAACCCGGCTTATAGCCTCCCAAGCCAACGCGCCAACCGAAACCCGCGCATACCCTCGGGCATCAGCGCAAGCAGCGCCGCGCCTTCTTCAGCATCCAAAGGGCGTAAGATGATGAGTATCAACGCGTACACAAGCGTTGCAATCGCCAGGACAAGTAAGCCTTGACCGAATACCATCATCACCAAGAACATGACCACGAATGCCGCTAAGGGACGCCACAGCAAACTGACCACCCTCAGCCCCGGCAGCGATCCGCGCAGCAGATAAATGAATGGCAAAAACAGAACCACTTCGGAAGCAATGGTAGCGATCGCCGCTGCCTGAAAGCCGTATTGCGGGATGAATATCAGATTGGCGGCGATGTTGAATATGACCGCGACCCCAAAGGCGCGCGTGATCAGTCGCTGCCGTCCCAGCGCGACCAGCCCGTACTGCATCAAGCTGTTCATCCAGCCGAAAGGAATGCTCCAGATCATCAATTGCAATGCGATCGCGCCGTCCGGCACATACCTGGCGCCGCCCAAGATCAGCGTTAATGGTTCAGCCAATACAGTGAATATCATGGACAGGGGCAAGGTAATGGCGAACAGCAATTTGATGCCAAAAGTGCAACTGCGCGTTAATGCCGAGAGGTTTTCTTGTGCCTGACGCGACATCACCGGGAACAGCGCCTGTGTGAAAAAGGCCGGCACGATGTTGATCGCCAGCAGCCACTTATAGGCTGTGCTGTATTGGGCGACGGTTTCCGCGCCTTTGATCGCTTGCAATATGACGATATCGATCTGGAAAAAGATCGTGGCCAGGAAGTGATTGAGCATCAAGGGGAAACTTTCGCCCACCATTTCGCCGATCAATTTGCGATCTGGCAGCCGTTGAGCGATTTTGCCGATCAAGCGCCGTCCCGCCCATACAAGAACCAGTAGCGTCAAGATATTGTTGAAGATGCTGACTGTCGCCAAACCAACGATGCCATGCCCCAGCAAGAGCGCGATAACCCCAAAGATCGCCTTATTGACGGTTGTAATAGTGGCGATGGCCGCCGGTTTTTCTGCCTGTTCGTTAGCATAGAAGAGCGATGTCATGCCCTTGGACAAGCTGGCGGGGAACAAGCCCAGGTAGAGCAAGCCGATCGCGGTCAGACCCTCCACGCTAATTGCCTCCACTCCCGAGCTTTGCCACAGCAGCAATGCGCCAGCCAACATCGGCGCGCCGACAAGACTCAAAAACAGACGAAAGAACGACGTATTGTAGAAATAATGGCCGGCGCGGCTCTTGCGCTGAGAGGCTTCGCGGATCAGAAACAGATCCAAGCCAAAATTCGTAAAAATGTCGAACCAGACGAACAAGACCACCGCAAAACTGTAAATGCCAATCTCAAACGGTTGCAGCAGCCTGTACATCACTATGGCAAAAGCCATATCAATACCGCGATTGAACAAATTGAGAATGATTGGCGCCAGGCTATTCCGCGCGACTTTGGCTACGCTCGACGAACCCTCGGTATTCATGCCAATATAAGCCCGCCAAAACCAGGCGCCGAATAATAGCACTGTCAAAACGACGCAGATCGTCGAGGCAAACATGCCCAGATGTACGCTTGCCGGGCTGTATACCAGCCTCACCGTCCAATGTCCCGCCGACAATTCCACTCCCTGAAAGTTCGCCAGCACCAGACGCACCGCCAATCCAAACTCCGCCGATTCTCCGCTTCCCCAAGGGCGGGCAAAGGCGCGCCAACCGGGGGCATAACTCTCGCTGATCACCAGCCAGCTCGCTTCATCCAGGCTTACGTCAACGAATTTTTCACGCGCGGTATCGCGGGAGATTGATGCCGGCTGATATTTGGGGATATGCAAGGTAGAACTAGTATTGGTGAATTCGCCAAATCTGAAGCCCCCGCCCGGTTCGGCAAGCCAGCGGGGATCCCAGTCGTCTTTGGCAACTGCGAAAGCCCGCGGCATAAAAGACTCGTTCTCCCAAATGGTTACCGCTTCGTCGGCGTAAACGGTCTTCCAACCAGTCGGGGGGCTTTGCCAGTCGCGCGGGGTCAAAACATAGCGGATATTAAGCAAATTGAAGAGATCGGCGGCGAGCGCAGCTTCATATCCGCCGGCATGATTCCAATCCGGCAAGGTATAGACCGGTGATATCTGATTGTGGTCTAAAAAACGCTGTGGCTGTAGGGCGCGCATGGTCGCCACATACCTGGCGGGTATGATGCTGTCGTAGCCGCGGACATCGTCCAGTCCATAGCTCATGCTCACATTGGGACTAAGAATGGGCGGCTGCTCCGGATCAGCTTCCAGGCTCGTTATTCGAAAGTGCCCATCTTGGCCCTGCAAGTACTCTATCGCCGGCGGTGTGAACTCTAGGAGCAGCGGATCGCTGGCAGGATTGAAACCGTAACTCGCGATGAACAAATCGATGGCGGTAATCACCAAGGCGAGAGCCATCCAGACGCGTGATCGCCAACGCGCCGCCCAGAGGAATATCACCCCGCTGGAAAGCAAGACTACCGACAGCACGACGAACTGCGGAAGCTGATAGCTGTAAAACATGCGTCCGTCAGCAAAAGCCCTGTCAGCTCCGGCCAATTCTTCGACGATCCTGTCAAAGAGCGGCTGCAATTGTTCGAAGCTGTTGTAACTGTAGACCGCTCCGCCCAAAACTGCCCCACCAAGCGTCAAAATCAGCAGCCCCAGAACACCGATCGGGAACACGGTACGGCGTCGCTCTGCCAATAGATGAAGACCAATCCCCGACATGGCCGCAATTGCCATAGTCAGTATGTACACCCATCGAAACGGTGAATTCAACTGATTCATGCCTGGCAGGTTAAACACAAAGGCATAGGTAGGCGCCCCGAACATGAAAGACAGCGCCGACAACGCGATCAATGTCAAAGCGATGACGATTCCAGCGAATTGCCAGCGCCTTATGCCAGCAAAAAACGCGTAAGCCGCAAGGATCAAGGGCAATATACCCAGGTAAAGCGCGCTTTCCACATAGTTCTTGATGCTCCAATTGATGTAATCAATGGATTGCCCGGCGACATCCCTTAAGTCGCTGACGCGTTCCATCGTGAATACGTCGACATAACTATGGTGGGTGGGGTTGCCGTAGAAGTTCGGAAGCAGAAACTGCAATATGTCGCGCCGCTTAAGCGCATAATCCAACACCGCCTCGAGGCTGTCGCGCTCGGCGCGCCAATTGCTCCCCGCGAATTCGACCAAGGGCGCCAACTGCAGCCCGGCCAAACCGGTTCCCAGCAGCACGATCAATAGCAACCAGATCGCATTCTTCACCGCCCAGCGAAAGGGAACGGCTCCATAGATTTTCCAACGTCCAGCAACTTCATAGAGCAGACGCAAGCTCGCATAGACCAAGGTGGTCATCATCGTATATATGGAAACTTCAATATGCCCGGCGAGGATATTACAGGCAATCGCAACCGCCCCAATCACAACCCAGGGAATAGCGGTGCCGCGGAAGATCCACAAGGCGCGGCCGCGCAGGATGTTCTCGACCATCCAAAGAGCCAGCGGCAACCAGACGGCGCCGGCGGCCACCATGGGGAAGAGCGCGCTCGCGATCAGGAATCCCGACAACTGATAGATCAAGCCCGCCAGCGCCGCGCCGAAGCGATTGCTGCCCAAACTCCGCAAGTAACCAGCCATGAATATGCCAGCCATCCAGAGGCTAAGCACGATGAACCAGCCGTAAGCGCTGCTCAAGGGCAGCACATAATAAATAATGCTGAGTGGATACAAAGCGGAATGCTGCCCCGCCGCCCAGAAAGGCACACCGGCAAAAAGATGCGGGTTCCAAAGCGGGATTTCCCCTTGAGAGATCTGCTCCCGGATGAACGACTTCCACTGGTAATTCTGCAGCACCATGTCCGAGATCAAGTGATTGTGCGGCACGGCGGGCGCGCCGACGACTTCGCGGTAGGCGGCGTGCGGCAGAAACTGATAGAGATTCTCGGTTGGCAGCAGCGTACGGTCGCCCAAAGTTTGCTGATGGAACATCAACAGCGGAGATACCAACAAAAATAAGATCAGGCTCAGATCCGGAAGGATGCGGCGCCACAGGTCCCTTGTCATCGGATAGATTCGGAACTCCGTCCTAAGCTGCTGCGCTACCCCAATAGAAGCAACAACTGTTTGTTATACACAGGCGCGTTAATATGCGCTAGTCAGAGGAATTGCCACATAGATATCCCAAGTTTCTGTCATTATATCCCAAAAAACAGAGCCTATATCCCTTGCGCGTCCCCAGAATCGGCATACAATGAAAGACGTTCGACCTGCTGCGGCAGGCGATTTTGCAGCGAAACGCGTCCCAGGAATCCGTTTTTTCTCGTCACGCCAATCTCACCGTCACATAACGAGAGCCGAGCCATCGAACGTTTTTCTGGCTGAATTAGTCCGACTGTTTGGAACAGACCCATGGCGGACAGCTTATTCGACAACCGCTACCGCTACAATTTCATATATCCGCGCGGGCGCTCCGGCGAGACTTTGCGCGCGGTGGACACAGCGACTGACGACCGTCCCGTAGTGATTAAGCGCCCCGCGCCCAACGACGCGCCACCCATCCGCGCTGGCCAAGAAGTCAGCATCGTCAACGAACGCGAAGCGTTATCCCGCCTCGCCGGCCATCCAACTTTAACTGAACTGGTTGGCAGCGGGCAATTCTTCGTTGGCGGCATCCCGCACCAATACATCGTGATGGAACGCGCGGAAGGCATTATCGTCGCCGATGAAGTCGTCCGGCTTGCCGCGCAAAACGAACGTCTGCCAGAACTGGAAATGCTGGAAATTGTCGACCGACTCATCCACCTGTTGCAAGCCGCGCATGATAAAGACATTGTCTATAACGATGTCGATGCCAAGCATCTCTTTTGGAATCGAGAAAACTATACGCTTAAGGTAATTGATTGGGGCAATGCGGTTTTCCTTGAGGGCGATGAAGCAACTTCGCAAGGTATCAGCCGCCAGACCGACATTTACCAAGTCGGAGAGTTGCTGTATTTCATCTTGTCTGGCGGGCACAGGGTAGATGTCCCGCGCGATGCCGGGCACGATTTCAGGCTGGACTTTCATCAAGATGCCCAGAATGTCAACCAACGCCTGCAAGAAATCGTCAGCAAAGCCGTACATCCCAACCTGCGCTTTCGCTATACGTCCTTGAAAGCGCTAAATGCCGACCTGTCACGTTACCGCACTCCCTTGGAACACGTTCGCAACGCGATCGTATCTCGTACCATTACCAGGCTCAAGAATCCCAATCTCAGCCGCAACGAACTGGTTACGCTGCAAAACCAACTTGAATCGGCGATTCGTCAAAACCCCGCCTATCCGGTCGCCCGCTCCACCCACTCGGACATTGTTGACCGCCTGCGCGATTTGGAGGTCTCTGCTGATCTAGATGCCGTAAAAATATATATGGGCAATGGCAACTGGTCCCGGGCAGCGGAGTTGCTCAACGACATGCGCGAGCGCACTGGAACCAAGACTTCCGGTATTGTGCACCTCCTGCTGGACTGGTGCATGCTTTTGATCGATGCGCAACTGGACGAGATTCCAGCCGCCATCCCGGAAAGCACGGTGTTGCTCTTCGAGTACAAGCCCGATAAAGCAGCTAATGCGCTGATGGTCGACCGCCCGGACGCCCTCAGCACGCGCGAGTTACAGTGGCAATTGGCAGAGCGCGTTTCCGCGCGCTTTTCCGAAATCTTGCTGTTGCGGCCCAATATCAGTCGGCTGGATAATGCTGTTCGTCAACTGGGCGCCGAGGGCATCCCCGTAGAGGAGTTAAGTGCCATATTACGCGGCATCGTTCGCATCCTGGATCAGACGGAGGAAATGGACAAACCCGGCGCTGCTGAATTGCGCGATATCTATGGCGAGGTGGTCGAGAGCATAAGTTCGCTCAGCTCGAAGCTGCAAACGCTCAGCCTGCAGCACGAATTCTCCGAACGCCGTCTGCCGCTTAATGCGCTGACTCGCGCTCTCAACGCCGCTATGGCGCTCGCGGACAATATGCACGTCATCGGCAAGCAAGCCGCGAACAACCCGCGCGATGCGCTCACCGCTCTCGATGCCAGCCGCGCCATTGACCCGCCTAATCCGGTCTGGGACCAAATCGAGGATTCACTCAGCCATCTATATGAGATCCTGCAAACCAGTCAAACCTTCGTACCGGCAGTTGATGGTTCCGATTTGTCCAAATGGTTGGGGGAAAAGCGCGACGAACTCGCGCCATTCTCCGAACATCTCTTTGACAACATGCTGAGCGAAATGCTGGAAAACATCCAAGCCGCCCAAGTAGCCTGGCAACGCTATCAAGATGTCATCGTCTCGGGCAACAAGAACGAAGCGCTCAACGTCTTGGCCACAGCCGCGAAATCGGTCTCTACCATCAGCCCGACGCTATCCAGTTGGTTTGATCAGCTTTATAGCGTGATAGAAGGCGCCAATTATGTGGAACGCCATTCCGTTCCGGGCCATCTGGGACGGACGCTGGCCGATGGATGGGCGGCTTTTGACAATGGGCAATTGGCGGATGCGGAACGCCTCGGCCAGCAAGCGATAGAAATCGCGCGCAGCGACAACGAGCAAGCCATCGCCGACCGCCTCTTTAGGCTGTCCCATATCCTGCGTGAATGGGTCGAACGCAACGGCGTCGAAAGCGAAAGCCGCACGCAAAAGGCCCTGCTGGATATCGAACACCTCTACACAGAAGAAGAAGACCAAGCCATTGGCGACTTCGCCAGCCAAATGCCCAGTACAGACACCTATCTCAAAGCGATGGGCCAGGGTCTCGTACAAGCCTTCGGCAATAGCAACTCCGCGTCGCTGCGCATACTCTTCGCTCAATATGTGCTTTGTGGCGTCCTGGACGCCCATGATGGCATTATGGAAGACGCGCGCTTCTGGCGGGCGGCGGCGGACCGCGCCTTGCCCGAGTCAGAAGACCGTCAACCTGCCATGCGCAAATTGGATGGATTCATAGAGCGGCGACAAGCATTGTTGGAGGCGCAAAGCCTGCTTGATTCCGTAAACGACAAGCAGGCGCTCGAGCAAATCGATGAGATCGTTAAACAACTTGAAGAAAACCCGCAGGAGCGTTTGCTGGCGCCCGGCGTTCACAGTCTGCGAACGCTGGAAGCGGCGGTACAGGATTGGGCAAGCGCCGAGTTCCGCGCGGCCGGCAGCAAGATTGAGGCTGTGCTGCGCGCGATCACCGAAACCGAGACCAACGCGAACATTACGCTAACTGGTTATCGCGACTGGATGATGGAATTGCAGAAAGCGCTAGCGGAGTTGAGCGTCAAACGACGTGGCTTGCTGCAAGATATAGATCGCCAATCCGACGAACCGCAAGCGTCGATACGAGAGGCCATCCACACCCAGGCGAAATTGACGGACGAGTTGCTGGGGCAGCCACATGCGCAATCCATGCTGTCCTGGCGCGATACCTACGAGCAATTCCTGGACATCTACACCAGCAACATGCGCCGCAGCCAAAAGCTCGACGACATGAACGAATTGTTCAAAGCGCTGTTTATCGAACGCAATCCGGCTTATGCTCTCTTCCGCCATTGGTATCGCCTGGTCGAAAGCTCGCCGGAAGACCCCGAAACCGAGATTGAGTCCTTGCTGGACGCGGATGATGGAGCTTCGTCCGAAGCCGTCGCCGAGCTGGAACCGGCTGGCGCGGATCTGCCCGCCGCCATAAGCAATGGCAAGCGCGCCGGCATGAGCCGACTGCTATTCAACATGGCTGCTGTCGTCGGCGTCGTCCTCGTTGTCGGCGGCTTGATTTCGCTGTCCGCCGATGGCAATCTCGAAAGTCTCTTGGCCGACATAGCCCCGAATCCCACCGAGACCGCTTTGCCAAGCAAAACTGTGCCGGCGGTTACCATCGTCGCTCAAGAGGCGATAGATAGGGCTGGTGAAGAGAAGGTCAAAAGCGAATCAGACAAAGCGAAGACTGATGCGAGGGCAGCGTTGGCGGTTGCGGATTCACAGGACGCGCCGGGTAGCGACGACGTTGAGAAGCAGAACGATGTCGCGCCTGCCAAAACTGAGCTGCCGGAGCCCACCGACATACCGGAGCCAACAGCGACGGATCTGCCGTCCGCCACACCTGTGCCCACGCAGACACCTTTGCCTACCTTAACTCCCACGCCCCCATTGCCGCCTGAAGGACTTCGTGGCGCGCAAAGCCTGCTCGATCTATACCACAACTCGCTCGCCTCGCCCTTCTGGAACCAAGAACGCTTCTCATCGCAAGACGGGTCCTGGCGGCTCGGTATCGCTAGCCAGACTGACGGCGAAACCGCCTTTCATTTCCCGCCGCCAGATCTGCTCGACAGCCAATACGGCAACCAAGCGCCACGACGGATCAGCCGCATAGAAGCCGATCTTACGCTGCGTAGCTTCAACCCGGCCGTAGTCAGCGGCGAAGACGTATACTTTGGCATCCTGTTCCAAAGCACGGGCGGGGGAGAAAACGCAGGGATTCAAGTGCAGGCCATCGGCCCCAACGTGATCAACCTCGCGCTCTATGCCAATAACCAAGCGGATTTCGTCAGCCAACGCTCGGTCAACGCCGTCATCGCGCGCTTGCGCCTGGACCGCGATCCCCTCACGGGTATCATCTTCGCCTACTTCAATGATTCGCAGATTGGAGCGGGCATTCCCTTTGTCGCGCCCGACGCGGAAGTGGTGCCGGTCATCTTCGTCAAAGACGGCGGCGTCGTCGTTGGCGTATCTTCCTGGAGCATCACTTTGGCTTAGCAAGCCTCCGAGATATTAAAGACGCGCAACCGGGTGTTGTTTGTATTCCAGAGTACAAACAACGGGTTCTAAATTCCAAAGCAAAAAGACTTGTCCGATACCGTGGCTAGGTCCTTCAATGGTAACTGCATGGAATACCCTGTTACGCGCTCGCCAAGGGAAGAGGTGATTTCGGCGGCTCATGGTCAGTGAATACGCCGATTCCCCAAGCGATCCTACGCTTCGCGCTACGCATTCCTAGGCAGTGCTTTGGCAGTTATGCAGAGGTCTTGATTGAAAGGTCGGAAGACCGCTTAAATCATTCATAAAAGGTGTGGAAATAGAAAGAATTCCGTTCGAATTGCAAAAGGCGACTATTTAGTCGCGCATATTAGCACAAACGTGCTATTATTGGGGCGTATCATCAGACTGAAAGTAAAAGAAGAGAAGATCATCAAAAGATTGAAGTAGACTGATTTCAATTACGAATGGACGCGCTTGTGTCCTGTGGATTGGCTTGCGACAGGGCAAATCCACCGGACAGTTTCACAAAGTGCTTGATGTTTAGCAGGGCAAGTCCATTATATGCAAGAAGGGGAGAACGAATGAAGGAAGGAGAAAAGTATGGCTAGGACAACACCTAAGACTGATTGGGCCGACGGTGAATTAGTTACCGCTGCTCATCTGAATGCGATTGGCGAGAATCTAGCAGCGCTGCTGAATCGACCGACAGCCCTCGGCACCCTAACAGCGAGAGTAGAAACAGGCTCGACGGTCTTTATCGATGTGCATAGCGACTTCAATCTGTCGCTTGCGACAACAGGTGGAGATGTGCTGGCGGTGTTTTCCGGCACCGTAGATCATGACAGTGACCAGAGAGCCTTCTCCTACTATGCCATTGAAGTTGACGGGCTGCGGCAAGGTCATTGGCACAGCAAAGAACTCAACAAGGTGGGCACGACTTATACCTACCTGATACAGAACTTGAGTCCCGGAATTCACACTTTCAAGCTCCAATGGCGCGCGCAAAATCGCGATATCCAGATTAGCTCCGGAGCGCAATTCTGGGTGCGGGAGATCTAAGGGCGAATACGAAAGGAGGAAGCGCGGGTGAGACAATAAGAAATGGGGATTACAGAGTACGAAGCGTAGAGAGGGTGACCTGTGGACTGGTTTGTGACAGGGCGAAGTCCACACGACACATTCACAAAGTGCTCGATGTTTAGCAGGACAAATCCAGTTTGCGCGAGAAATGACAAAAGTCGAAAAAAGGAGAACAGACAATGGCTTGGACAACACCCAAAACCGATTGGGAGGTCGGAGAGCTGGTGAGCGCCGACGATATGAACGCGGTCAGTGAGAATCTGGTAGAACTCGATAGAGTACGAAAGGCGGTTGCAGCTCACACGACGATAGCGGATCTTAGTATTCCGAAAAGCACCACGTTTGTCGATATCGATAGCGACTTAAACCTGACGATTACCACCGCGGGCGGCGATGTTCTGGTTCATTTTCATGGCGTGGTGGTAAACGGACCCTTCAGAATTGATGTTGAAGTTGATGGAACCCGACAAGGTCATGCCGACCACGGTTTGAGACATGGGGGACCTAATCATGAACTTGTGAATTTTACTCACATGGTTCAGAACCTGAGCGCCGGATCTCACACTTTCAAGCTCCAAGGCAGAAACCATGCAACGACTCTGCGCTCCCACGCCCAATTCTGGGTGCGGGAGATCTAAAGGCAGATATAAAAGGGAGGAGGTGCAGGTGAAACAATAAGAAATGGGAGATTACAGAATAAGCAGCACACGTTGTGTCCTGTGGACTGGTTTGTGACAGGGCGAAGTCCACAAGACAATTTCACAAAGTGCCTGATGTTTAGCAGGACAAATCCAGTTTGCGCGAGAAATGACAAAAGTCGAAAAAAGGAGAACATACAATGGCTTGGACAACACCCAAAACCAATTGGACGACCGGAGAGCTGGTGAGCGCCGGCGAAATGAACGCAGTCAGCGAAAATCTGGCAGAACTCGACAGAGTACGAAAGACAGTTGCAGTCCATACGACGAAGGATGATATAGCTATTCCACACAGCAATACCTTTGTCGATATCGATAGCAACTTCAATCTGACGATTACCACCGCAGGTGGAGATGTTCTGGTTCATTTTCATGGCGTGGTGGTAAACGGACCCTTCAGAATTGATGTCGAAGTCGATGGGACCCGACTGGGTCATGACGAGTATGGTTTGAGACGTGGGGAGCCAAATCATGAACTTCTGAATTTTACCCACCTGGTTCAGAATTTGAGCGCCGGATCTCATACTTTCAAGCTCCAAGGGAGAAACCACAGAACGACTCTGCGCTCCCACGCCCAATTCTGGGTGCGGGAGATCTAAGAGATCAGCAAACATGAAAAGGAGGAGGTGCAACTGAAACAATAAGAAATGGGAGAGTACAGAGTACGCGGCACACGCTGTGTCCTGTGGACTAGCTTGTGACAGAGCGAAGTCCGCAGGACAATTTCACAAAGTGCTTGAGGTCTAGCAGGACAAATCCAGTCTGCGCGAGAAAGTAACATAAGTCGAAAACAGGAGAACAGACAATGACTTGGACAACACCCAAAACCGATTGGGTGACCGGAGAACTGATTGCCGCCAGCGATATGAACGAGGTCGGCGAGAACTTGGCGACGCTTAAGAATCCGGCGACCGCCATCTACACGACGACCGAGGAGATCAGAGTAGTCGGTGATCAATTTTCCGATCTTGACAGCACCAACTTGAACCTGACGATTACGACAACAGGTGGGGACGTGCTGGTTCATTTTGACGGTGCAATTGCTCGTAATGTTAGTAGCAACCGCTGTCATTTCGATATTGATGTCGACGGAACTCGCCAAGGCGGTGACAATGGACTTACACATATCGATGTTGTCCACGGCGATCGCCGTCATTCAGTGTCTTTTGACCGATTGGTTCAGGGTTTAAGCGCTGGATCCCATACCTTCAAACTACAGTGGAAAGGGAATAACGCTGGTCGTGGAATCATACTATATCCCGATGCCCAATTCTGGGTGCGCGAGATCTAAGGGCGAACATGAAAGGAGGAGGCGCAGATGAGACAATAAGCAATGGGAGATTATAGAGTACGTAGCGTAGAGAGGACGTCCTGTGGATTGGCTTGTGACAGGGCGAAGTCCACAGAACAATTTCACAAAGTGCCTGATGTTTAGCAGGACAAATCCAGTATGCACGAGAAATGACAAAAGTCGAAAAAAGGAGAACAGACAATGGCTTGGACAACACCCAAAACGGATTGGCAGGTCGGAGAGCTGGTGAGCCCCGGCGATCTGAACGCGGTCAGTGAGAATCTGGCGGCGCTCGACAGAGTACGAAAGACAATTGCAGCCCACGCGACGACGGCGGATCTTAGAATTCCGAACAGCAGCACGTTTGTCGATATCGATAGCAACTTCAATCTGACGATTACCACCACGGGCGGAGATGTTCTGGTTCATTTTCATGGCGTGGTGACAGCCCACGACTTCAAAATCGATGTTGACATTGACGGAACTCGACAAGGTGATGCCGACCATGGTTTGAGGTATGGCGGCGGTGGCGCTGATAATGAATCGGTGAGCTTTACCCGCTTGGTTCAGAACCTTAGCGCCGGATCGCACACTTTCAAACTCCAAGGGAAACACGATACGACTCTGCGCGCCGGCGCCCAATTCTGGGTGCGGGAGATTTAGGCATCCTGCCACCAGCATGCTCGAAGAGCAAGAAAGGAGAAACGATATGCGCAATGAAACGCGCGACTACCGCGATTACCAAAAGCGCAAGCTGAGCGGCAGCACTGACGGGCGCGGCATCAAAGTGGCGGCGGGCAGCAGCCCCGGCACTCTGGTTCACAGTGCGCTGAGCAGCGTCGCCGCCAATGAATGGGATGAGATCTTCATCGAGGCGGTCAACACGTCGACCGCTCCGGTCAAATTGACGGTGGAATGGGGCGGGACGGACAGCCCGGATGATCTCATCGAAGTCACGATTCCGGCGGAGAGCGGCTTCACGGAAGTCATCCCGGGCCATGTCCTGCAGAATGGCGCGCTTGTCCGCGCCTTCGCCGCCGGGACCGATGTCATCGTCCTGCACGGTTATGTCAACCGCTATCAACATATCTAGGAGGAGATGATGTCGAAACTTACAGGCGATCATGTACAAGTTCTGGTTGATGGCTATGACATCACCGGCGACAGCAACCACGTCAGCATCAATGAGGACCGCGATGTCTTTGATATCACTGCCTTTAGAGACAAGGTGCGCAAATTCGTCCCTGGACAGCGCATGATGGCGGTGCAGCACGCCGGCTTCATGAACAGCGGAGAGGCGGGATCGCATCCGGCGCTTAAAGGGGCGGATCTTGCCGGGCTGTTCTCGGTCTATGTGCGAGAGAATGCGGAACCGAAGGCGGGCGACCCGGTCTTCAGTATGCTGACGCGACAGGGGCGTTATGGCGCCTTGCCCCAAGTCAACCGGATGATCCCCTTCCAGGCGGTCTTCGCCAATCAGGATGAAAACGGCGGTTGGGGGGTAGCCCTGACAAATCCGAGGCATATCATCGGGTCATCTGCCGGGGGCGCGTTGGACAACGGCGCTTCTACGGATGGGGGCGGCTTGGCTTGTCTGCATGTGCTTGACGCCGCCGCCAGCGATGCCTATACATTCAGCATTGAAGGTTCGGACAGCGGCGCCTTCGCCGGCGAAGAAAGCGTTTTGGCGACCTTCGCGCTGGATGGCGGGGCGCTAGGCTCCGAGCAGGTGAAGATCAACAGGATAATCCCTCGCTATGTGCGCTGGGTGGCCACAGCCGACCCAGCCGCGCGGGATCGTATCAAAGTCGCAATTTCGCTGATTCGGATTCACAAGCCAGTTCCCTTTCCCCAGGGATTGCTGGCCGACTTTAAGTTCGCATCGCTCGATCCGAATGAAGGAGAGCCGCCTTATCTGTTGAATGATAGTAGCAACCATACCGGCATTCGTTGGCTAAATTTGACAAAAACGGATGGCTTGAAGACAGACATTTCCTTAGAGGCGCTGATTTGGGGTACGGATGCCTCGCCTCTTCCCCACCGCCAACCTGAATTCGGAGGTTGGGAAGAGCATGAATGGGAACTTCTACCCGCGCTGCTGCCAAACTCTTCATTCTATATCCATCTGCCCAACAGCAATGAAATCTTTGAGTTTGCCATGAACGCCAATACAGCGCTTGGTGATCGGTCCATGGGTTTTAGCGAAACCCTGCGTCCGGCAAGCATCGTGGCTGGCTCGCAGATTCGCCTATTGGTTGCGAATAGCAATCAGGCGAGTCGAATCAAGAACTGGATCGCGGCGGGCAACCAGCCCGAGACTGTAGCCCCGCCCGACAAGCCACAGCCACCGAGCCTGGTCGCCGGCGCCAAGCGGGCCGCCGTAACGATCACCCCGCCTGCGCGAGGAGGGTCGCCTATCACAACCTATGAACTGAGCTATCGCGAGTCCGGGTCAACTGGATCACATACGCATGTGCCAAACCTCAACGCGCTGGCTCACACAGTGATGGGTTTGACCAATGGCACGTCCTACGAGTTCCGGGTGGTGGCCATCAATCGGGCTGGCAGGGGAGCGTGGTCGGACTACGCTAACATCATACTGCCAGCGCCGCCACAAGGGTTGCTGACTGACTTTGAGTTTTCATCGCGTGATCCAAGCTGCAACACGTTGTTGGGCAATTTCGACCAAGTCACCGGTAGTCGCTGGTTGAATTTGACAAAGACGAACGGCAAGAATACGGACATCGAAGTACAAACAGTGGATTGGAAAACGGAGTCGCTGCTCGAGTTCAGCGGAGCGCTCGCGCAGGAGTGGCAGGTCATTCCTGCATTGTTGTCCAGCGCTTCGTTCTACATCTACTTGTACGGCGACGACCAGATCTATGAGTTCCCCATTTCATCCAACACCCTTAGCAATGGCGAGAGCTTGAGATTTGCTTCCTCACCACGCCCGACAAGCATCGACTATGCTTCGTCGATCCGCGTTCTGGTGGCCGATAGCGGACAGGCGAATCAAGCCAAGGATTGGATTGCCGCAGGCAACCAGCCGCAGGTCATAGAGCCGCCCGCCAAACCGCAGCCACCGACTCTGGCTGTTAGCAGCGGAGAAATTACTGCCACGATCACCCCGCCCGCGCAAGGCGGGGCGCCGATCACAACCTATGAACTTGACGTTCGCCACGGTGCAACGGGGCGATTCTATCTGCCGAATATTAACTCGCTATCTCACACCATGACGGGCTTGTCTTCCGGAGACTACAGGTTCAGAGTGGCAGCTATCAATCGGGGCGGCAGGGGACCTTGGTCGGACTACGCTTCCGCCACAGCGCAGAGTTCACGATTCAACGAGTAGCAATCAGTACACAAACCAAAACACATAAAGGAGCAAGAAATCATGGCATTGTCAGGAGATCACGTCATCGTAAAGATGGACGACAGCAGCGGTACCTTGCGGATATTCGCGGATGGGGACATCCGCAGCATTGACCTGGGACTCACCTATGATCAGTTCGATGTCACCGGCTTCGGCGACGAAGTGCACCAGTACATCAACGGGCAGTTGCGGGCGCCGGTGACGATTCAGGGTTATCTGACGACCGACGGCGTCAGCGGCACGCACACGGTCATCCAGGGCGCCTTCGCGGCCGGGAGCCAGGTCTCGCTGGAGGTGCAGGTGGGCGATAACGCGGCGCCGACCACGAACGATCCCAAGTACAGCGGTGAGTTCCTGGTGTCGAGCTACCGTCCGCAGATCACGACCGGCGGGGCGGTGATGTTCACAGCCACGCTGCAGCCGGCGACGGGCACAGCGCCGACCTGGGGCGCGGTCTAGTCGACGGTTCAGCGTAAATCGGTTGGGGGATGCGCAGCGGCTTGTGACAGGGCGAGCTGCGCATCCCTCGTTCACAAATTGACTTGAAGGCTTAGAAAGGAAGACATCATGCCAACGCAAGGTAGTATCGGTGGCGGCAAGCCAAAACCCCCGCCAAAGCCCTACGATCCGCTATCATCGATACAGGCGCCGAAACCGCCACCAAAGCCCTATGATCCGCTATCATCGATACAGGCGCCGAAACCCCCACCAAAGCCCTATGATCCGTTATCGTCGATACAGGCGCCAGCGTCGACAACGCCCATCAACCAACCGGCCCCTGCAACGACTTACCAGCAGAACAACATGCTGAACCAAGACTTCAATTATGTCGTTGCGGGAGTTGGCGAGCCCAAGGACAAAAAGGAGGACAAGAAGAGAGACGCCCTCGCGGCGGGTTCAGGCGAGCAAGCTATCCCCGGCTTCTCGGAGCACGAAGGAATACGCGATATCAGCGAAGCGGGGCTGACAGATTTCGAGCCGGAGGAAGCGACTTCTTTGACCGGCTACACGGCTGTAAGCGAAGGGCAAAGACAGCATATTGATTATCTCTTGAGCACAGTGGATGATGACTTGGCATGGGTTGCCTTGGTGGTTATCAAAGAGTATGGCTTGCCCTCCAAGGAACAGTACGCTGAGTATATGGCGCAGTTCGCAGGTTGGGGTTTGGATGAAGAATCGGATCAACTAGCGCTGTCACTCCTTGACCTAGTCAGATACTCGGACTGGGATACCTTGTTGGACCGGGCAGATCCAGTGCCGGCAGAAGTTCTGAAAGATTGGACAGATAGACTGCTAGGTCCTGATATTAGACAGCAAAGTCTTTACAACCCCCTGACTTTGGCTTGGGAAAATGCCCTTAGCACAGGTGATTCAATCGATGTCGGCATTTACAAAGCAGAAGTAGAAAAGAAATACGGCGTCACCTTCGCAAAGACTGATGAAGCGTCTGAGTGGGATCTCTTAGGGATCAGAATGGCTCATATCGCCTTTGACCTAGCAGCAAGAGCCTTTGGCGAGTGGGCGCGTGGGAAAGATATCTTTTGGGATGACGCCACGGCCTTCCGACGGATCATGGGAGAAATAACATTGCTCAATTCTCATGAACTATCGCTCGATCCAGATAGGCAATACACCCCGGAGGAGCTACAGAATTTGCCAGTCGCAGCAGTCATCGGCCACGAAATACGTATCTTTAAGCACCCGTCTCAGCCCAGGACGAAATACATGATTCCAAATCTTGTACTCCATGAGCTAGGGCATATATTCAACGCGAATGCCGGGCTAGGTGACAGAGAAGGCGCCGGCTCTATTAACCTGGCAGGCAATCATCCGCTAAACCGCATAGGTATGGGGGATCCTGTCCACCAAGTGCTACTAGGATCGTTAACGATCAAATCCGACATGGTTCCGGCCCCTCTGCCTCAGATCTATCAACAGATCGGAGCGCCGTCGCCAGATCATTTCATCTTTGACAAGGCGCCGCATATCGCGACTCAGATTCAATCACTGCAACAAAGTCTGGAAGTATATGATCCGGACGACGTTCCGTATGATAGACTGGTTGGCAGAAATGAAATCACAGCCGATGCCGTGCTAAACTGGTTTTACCATCAAAGCACCGGGGGACTGTATGGCTTCACGCCGGATTCAGCAGGTCTGAACTGGCAGCGGTTCATGGACCAGAATATGGATGAGGCAATTCGAAACGCGATTGTTCACAATGCGCTTGATGATCCGAATGTGATGAGATTCTTCGCCGAAGAGGGAATATTGCCACCGGTTATCGGGATTGGAACGATTGAACCCGAGATTGGTGCTGTCGTCCGATCAATTCCTTCGAAAGAAGGAAAGGACATCGCTAGCTTGCAAAAGGGCACAGAGGTCATCCTGTATGGACGGATTCAAGATGACGATGATGACCTCAATCATCTCTGGAACGCTGTTGGCATAAACGGCGTAAACTGGGTGCGCTACGATCTGGTTGACGAAACTTGGTTTACCAACGATCGTTCCATCACAAAGCAGGAAGCGAGCTTCGATTTTGATCCCAGTAGCCCATTTGAAGAGACTGAGCGTTGGTTCTTACGGCTAGCGGCAATGCTCGGGTAGGAAGCAACTGATGTTGTGGAAAACAATCGCCGCATTGATATTCGCATTTGCCGTCAGTGGCGCGCGCGGTCAAAACATATTGTGCGAGTATGAGTATGCCTGTTATCCCGATGGAGAGTTCTCCGCCGACAATGTTCACCGAATTCGGACCTTCGGCGGAGATGGCCCCTCACTAAAGGAAGCGAGATGGCACAAGACCGAACCCATAATCATTCTGCTGGGTTACTATTGCCCTGAACAATACACAACATGTCCCATAGATGGGGATGGTGATTTATCTGTCTGGAGGGTCTTTAATGATGAAGTATTCGAAACGTATTTTGAGGCAATTGAAATAAGGGGCTGGAGTATCGCATACAACATGCCCATCGACCAACTGGAACTTGTAAAGCACAAAATTATCCTCGGGACGAATGCCGGCAGCCTCTACTTTTTGGACATCGGCAATTGGGACATCGGCAAATGGGACACCGACGATTGGGAACGCCACCATCGGGACGCCGACATATGGGACGCCGACAAATGGGAACTGATAAAAGAAAAGTTCTCTTATAACATTCACATCGCCGAAGGGAGTGTCAGTGAACTATTGCTGCACCCCTCTGATGAATGGCTGCTGGTCGCGATTGATCATGAGAGACTGTTCCGATTTGATCTCGCATCGCACTCAGCCTCCGAAATCAAACTGCCAACGGGTGACGATCTATCGCTGGACGCTTTGGCCTTTTCCGATGACGGTCGACTCTTGGCCAACGGCGGAAACGGGGTCATCCAGATCTGGGACACAGATTCCTGGGTGGCTGGACCCCCAGCCGATTTAGGCGCCGAATCGCTAGCGAAATTGCTGTTTACGGATGATGATTCCCAACTGATTGTCCTGAAGGATGCAACTGTCAGCCGTTGGTCGCTCTCCGGCAAAACTTTGAATCTGTTGCGAGAATTGCAATCACATCCGAATAAGCGTCCCTGCCATATCACCGATGGTGATATAAGCCCTGACGGGAGTCTGCTGATGACGGTCGATGACTGTGGCCAAATCCGGGCTTGGGATTTGACCGCCGATGCAGAAATCTTTATCCCGCAATTGGATTATTCAAATGAAAATAATCCAGGAACAGTGACCCAATTCAGTCCCGATGGACGTTTTCTTGCAAAAGGCGGCAAAAAACTTGGTTGGGGCTTGTTTTTCGTCTATCACTCAGCCTAGTACAAACGCTGGTTCATTCATTTGAGGTAGAAACGATACGACAACAATACAATCAATCGCAGTGAATCGCGGCCAAGATGCGCAAATCCAGTAATCCCAAGCCGTTCGGTGGGATGAGGTTGCTGTGATTGGGCAAACCGTGGGCGGAGACAACGGTTTTGATAAGAATTGGACAGCGATTATCTGGAATGGCAGAAAGCGTTGGGTGGCTTCATATCTTTTGACCACGACGGAAAATCAACCCGCGCAAGTGGACCAAGACGATCCGTTTTTCGACTTTGATCCCGGCAGCTCCGCTGAAGAAGAGTGGGATCTTTTCTTCGATTTGGCGCGATATCTTGGCGAAGGAGTGGCAAATGCTCAATAAAATGGCTGTCATGTTTGCGTTTCTACTTCTCCACTGCATCAGCTACGCGCATGATGAATTGATGTGCTTTCGCTGGGATTATGAGACTTGTGTGCCGGGTCCGGCCTTTTCCGCCGATAATGTCCATCATACCCATAACACGGTAGGCATAGATGGCGAAGGCTATCTCGAGGCGAGCTGGCATAAAACCGAACCATTGCTCGCGCTGATATCAGGCCGTAGGGCGATACCGGACTACGTGGATATCTGGCGACTGGAATACGTTAATGGGTATGCTACATTCACCGGAAAGAAGGAACCGCTCAGGTTCAACCACACCTATACAAAACTGGCTGTCACATCGGATAAGGCCGTCATTGGGACAATAAATGGCAAGCTTGAGTTTTGGGACTTGGAGCAAGACAAGTTCCTGTATGATCTTCAGATCAGCGACGATTGGGTCAGCGGCGGATGGGTCACTGAACTCTTGCCTCATCCAAGCCATGACTGGCTGCTTGTCGTCACGAATTATCGGAAGCTGATTCGAGTTGATCTAAAATCGCAGGCTGTTGCAGAAATACAGTTGCAGGCGAACGAATTCCAGGATTTTAACGCCCTGGCTTTTTCCAGCGACGGGCGTTTACTGGCCGCGGCCGGGAGCGGGATGCTCGGCATTTGGCATACAGACACTTGGGAAGCCTGGGAGCCGCGTCCCTTACCTGCGGACTCGGCGGAAGTGCTGCGCTTTACAGAAGACGACTCGCATCTGCTTGTCATTTCCTATGCCTCTGTCAACCGCTGGTCGCTTGTTGACAAGCGCCTGGATTTCCTTCGCAAGCTGGAACCCTATGCCGGCAGGCGCTATTGTTTCATCAACGATGGCGATATCAGCCCAGATGGGAGCCTGCTGATGACAACAGATGAGTGCGGTCAAATTCGCGCTTGGGACTTGGCTGCGGACGCGGAAATATACATCCCGCAATTGGATTTTACAGAACCCCCTGTTCGGGGAGAAATCATTCGGTTTAGTCCAGATGGGCGTCTCCTGTTTACCGGCGGCTCACTTGGTTGGGGTTTGTGGATCATTCACCAACCCGACTAGGTTGGATAGTCGATCAATGCGCATGAGGAACAAAATAGCAATACTGTCTCCTTCTACGGATGCCAACACCCTCTTTGGATACGCTCAACGCAGCAACTTCGTCTATCCAGATCCTCATGCAAACCGCACGCTATATGCCGAAAACATTGATCCAGTAAGAGTTTGGACCCAGCGTGACGAATCAGAATTCGCTAAAGACGCAAAAGGGAAGAGTCTTTATGCCCAGGAATAACCCTGCGCGAATCATCACAACTCTGCTTTTTTATCTAACCTGCTTCCATTATGTCTTGCAAGCACAAGAGGGTGGCGCGTGGCAGACTATATCCATTGCGATGTCAAACAATGGGCGATATCTCGCCGTGAAATATGGTGAGAATCTCCCAAGATACCGAGAGTTCCATCATGGAATATAGATTTATGATCTTGAGGATTTGCTGTTGCCGTCTCAACATCTGGGAGAAATGCTGGATCCTGAGGCTAGAATGATATTTAGCCCAGACAGTCAGTACATTGCCCTCGGTGGGTATTACAGATTGTTGGTCTTTAACGTTGATGGCTGCTATCGGTCCTGATAGCAAGGTATGGATATGGAATATCAAATCAAAGCAGTTGCTAGTAACTCTGCCAGCGCCTCAGCCAGAGATTGTCGATCCTTAGACATCGTATAGGAAGAAGCAAAATGACAACACGCTGGACCATCGGCTTTACCGTGATCCGGCAGGGCGATGCACAGCGGCTTGTGACAGGGCAAGCCTAAAAGAGAGCGATTCCATCGAATCGCTCTCTCTCTATAGCCACGCCGCGCATCAGGCTTCTACAGTTTCCACCTTGTCTTCCGTCGTCAATACGCGCCCGGACCCGTTCGCGCCGCCGTTGGCGCTCGCCATCCCGCTCATCGTCGCCATCATATTTTGCACCATGCCGGTCAGTTCCATCGGCAGCACGAACTTGGTAGACGGGCTGCTGCCGACATTTTGCAGCATTTCCATATATTGCAGCGCCATCGTCTTGTTATCGACATCGCGTGCTTGTTCGTAAATAGCATGCAAAGCCGCGGCATAACCCTCCGCCCGCAAAAGTTGCGCCTGTCGCTCGCCCTCCGCGCGCAGAATCTGTGACTTTTGCTGGCCCTCCGCTTCCAGAATCGCCGACTGCTTGCTGCCCTCGGCGCGCTCAATGGCCGCCTGCCGCTCGCCCTCCGCCAGGATCACCTCGGCGCGGCGATCGCGCTCGGCGCTCATCTGCCGGTTCATCGATTCCTGAATCGCTCTCGGCGGATCAATCTCGCGGATTTCCACGGTGGTGATCTTGATGCCCCAGCGCTCGGTGGTCTCGTCCAGTTTGACGCGCAGCACATCGTTGATTTGTTCGCGGCGCGACAGAACATCATCAAGAACGATGTCGCCGATGACCGCGCGCAAGGTGGTAATGGCGATATTGGTCGTCGCCTCAACGACATCCTTGACCTTGGTGGTCGACAGCTCCGGATCAGTTATCCGGAAGTAAACCAGGAAGTCGATGCCGATCGACGCATTGTCCTTGGTAATGGCGGTCTGTTTTTCAATATCGAAAAACCGCTCGCGCATATCAACTTTCAGCGCCTGCTCGACGAAAGGTATGACAAAGGTCAAGCCAGGACCGCGCACCGTGCGAAAGCGACCAATGAAAAAGATCACCAGGCGCTCGTATTCCTTGACCGCGCGGATGGCGCTGCGCAATATCCCAAATATGACCAGCAGCAGGACAACCAGAATGACCGCTTGCCCGCCCGACTGCAGCGCTTGTGTTAAACCGTCAACATTCATTACTTAGCTCCTTCGGCTATCTTTGTCTAAACTTGCTTTCATTGATTCATGCGCCTTCATCAGAAGCGCTCCGTTTGGCTTTTTCCACTTGCAGCTCCAGCCCATCCCGCTGCGTGACCACCACTTCCGCGCCGCTCTCTAGCCGTGACCGGCTGCGCGCCGTCCACAATTCGCCGTTGACATGCACGGTAAGCCGATCCTCCATCGTACCCATTACGCGCCCTCGCGCGCCAACCAGGAATTCATCCTTCTGCGTCGACGAGAGTTCGCGCTGCTGCCGCAATATCGCCCGCAATATGCTGCGGTGATACAGCCAAGCCAAGACCACGCCCAAAACGATGAGCGCTGGCGACACCGACACGTCGGCAAAAAGAAAAAAACTCGCGGCAACCTGAACCACCAATCCGCCGATAGCAAAGGGCTCCCACTCCGACTTTAACAGCGGCAGCAAGAAAAACAACGCCGCGCCAACAATAATCGCGACGACGGCAATCCAATTCACGGCAAGCGCGCTCAACAAATACAGCGTGCCGAGTATCAAAGCGGCCCCCGCAAATTCTGCGACGCCCGTGCCGGGAATATAGGTGCCGGTGGCGCTAACCCATAACCCGGCCATCAACAACAAATAAATGAGATTGGGATCTTGAAGCATGTCCATAATGTGTCCTCTAGTCCGCCATGGCGGCGATAATCAAGATTATCGCGAAGAAAATAAAGCCGAATACACCCACTCTAAGGGTCAACGAAAGCAACGCGGATAGCGCTGCGAAGATCAGCCCGCGAAAAATAAAGGCCAGAATCAAAAGCGCCAAACAACCCATCACTGCCTCCGCAAAATATATATCTATATCCAGTATAAAACGGAAAATGGCGCTTGCTGCCCCCAATTAATGAGGGGCTCAGCCGACACTATCCAGCGCGCGAGATACGATACACTATGTAGCGATTTTGCTCATAATCAACGGTCAATACGAAGCCAGCGGTTTCCAAAGCCGCAATCCAATCCTCATGCTCGCGATCGACGAGCGCCACCAGATAACGATCGCCGAACTCAGCCAGCGCCAAAGCGCCTTCGGCCAGCGTTTCCGCTGTCGGAAAATGCACACGGCGTTTATTGTTCCACTGCCCCAAGTAATATCCCAATTCCCATCCCAGCCAGGGATCATAAATCACCGTCGCCACCGGCTTGCTGTTGAGATAGCGCGCCAGGTCGTCAATGCCATCATGCCGGCCGCGATCCCCTCCCAGCGGCAATCCATTGCCCAAGGACCAAAAGGCAACTAATACGAGTCCAATCGCCAAAGCAAGAGAGGGACCTTTCTGCAAGCGGCTTCGCAGCAGCAGCCCCGGCAATTGACTGCTCACGACCAGGATCAAGGGCGGCAAGACCAGCAACAAGTAGCGATCATATTGATTGAAATCGAGTACGCTGTGCAGGGCAATGTAAGCGACCAAATAAATCAAATAGATCGGCGCGTGGCGCTCCTTCGGGGGCGCAGCCCCGACGACGAAAGGACTCAGTGCCGCCAGCCCCAGCAGCGACGCTGTCACGACCGGCGGCCCAAGCAGCCAGAGGCTCAAGCGCGCCCACTCCATCAGTCGATCCAGCCATTCCGCGGGATCGACAATCCATTGCGCCGGCATATTATTGACCGATCCCAGCAAAAACACGCTCGTCTCCGGGCGCGCCGCATCCCATACAAAGAGCAGCAGCGCTAGCAGCGTCAATGGTTGTGCCAGGCGAATGACCGAAGCGCGCCTCGCCTGCTTGGCCATGAGCAGCAGTACAACCAAAGGCAGAAGCAATAGCGCCTGCTGTTTGCACCAAAACGCCAGACCCAGCGCCAATCCAGCCTTCCTATATCCTTGACATTCCAGCCAGTACAAGGCCAGCGCCGAGAAAAACAGCAATCCCATATCGGTGAAAGCCGTGGCGCCAAACGCCAGGACATAGGGTGACAGCGCTGTCAACAGCCCCGCTGCCAGCGCGACAGCTTCATCGCCAAACGCGGCTCCGGACAGGCGCATCATCAGTCCAGCGAGCAAGATCGCCATTATGACATTGGGCAGGCGCGCGGCGAACTCCCCCACGAGCGGATCCAGGCGCAATACACCCATGTCATCCGCAACCACGCCCGTCGCTACCATGCTGATCGCGCTGAAATATATGGTGAGCGGCGGTTTGTCCAGCGCGCCCGGCAGCAGCCAGGCGCCGTTGACCGCAGCCCCGCGCGCATAGGTCATGAAACTGGCTTCATCGGGATGGAAGCGGATATCGCGCCCAAGTTGATGAAATTGCAGTGCGCCCGCCAGGAGGACAATCAGTAGTCGAGCGCAGAAGCTATTCATTACCCCGGTGGTCAATCATTTGCGCAGGATGGCGCTCAGCCGTAGCGCTTTCGCAGGTATTCCAGCACGACGCGATCAATAGTGCGCCGATTCTCCTCCAGCGTCCAACGCATTTCCAGGTTCTCGTTACCGATCAGCATCCAGAAGACCTGCTGACAAACTTCATCCCACAAGCCATTTATCTCGCCCGTTATATATCCCTGGGCGATCATAATCGTTTGTAATTCCCGGGCGACCGCGTCGTCTATCGGCAAGAGATCTTCCGCCTTCGCCGATTGATAATACAGATGATGCAATTGCACGAGGTCCATCAGCGCCAAAACCGGTTCTGGCGCGTCGTCAACGCGCAAGTCCAAATAGCGATCGTTGTCACCCCCATAGCCGCCGTTCACGCGTACCACGTGGATTGCCGCCGACTGTTTACCTCTGCGGTCTCCACCGGCGACTTCCCCAGCCCGCAGCGCTCTCACCAGGCGATCCGCCAATTCACCTTCCGACGTGAGAAATCCGCTTGCCATCGCTTCGATAACAGCTTCGCCCGCCAGCAGATTGCCCTGCACGCTAAAGCCATTGCCAGTCTTGTGCCCAGCCCAGTCATGACAGTCGCTGCCGGTATGCGCCGCGACTTGCCCCTGCGCGTCAACCATCGCCACCTGTCGAACCCTCCCTTGCTCATCAGACGCCAGCAGCGAATCCAATGCCTCCGGCGCAGAAGCCCCCTTTTCCAGCAAATCCAAGCCATCAGGTCCGTAGCCGATTTTGGCGTAGGACTGAGTCGCCACCGCCCCGGCTCCTGCCCGCGCCCAGGGCACCACCGCTCCCACAGCCGGGAACTTGCTGGCCACCGCAACGCCCCAAGCCTCTTCGTCTTCCGCATACGCCACTATCGAGAAGGTACTGATATTCATCGCAACCTCAGATCTCCGATGAGATTCGAATTATAGCAAACTTTGTCCCGCCATTGGCAAATAAGCAAATGAGACTGAAATCGAGCAAACCAATCTATTAGACGATCAGGCTCATTTGTATTGCGGAGTACTTGTGCCATCGCTGGTCACGGCGCCAGAATCTATGCCTGGGCGAAAAATCTTAGCCTTGAGGGTCTTTCATAACATCGAAAAAACAGGGCTTTTGCGGCACAATACCTTAGTTCAACTATTAAGCCTGTCACAATTCAAGGAATGCTCATGGAAACCCGCATTTTGGGACGCACCGGATTGAAAGTATCGGTCATGGGGCTCGGCGCCGGCGGTCCCAGCCGCCTCGGTCAAAGGGACGAGCTCAGAAGTGAAGCCGAATCCGTCTCCCTCGTACTCCAAGCCCTGGATGCCGGTGTCAACTTCATCGACACGGCGGAAGCCTACCGTACCGAAGACATCATCGGCAAGGCGGTCGCCCAACGCGATCGTGCGTCTATCATCATTTCCACCAAAAAGCGCCTTGGCGGGACCCCTATCACCAAAGCGGAGCTGCGCGCAGGGCTTGAAGACAGTCTGCGCAGGTTGCGGACCGATTATGTCGATATCTATCACTTGCACGGCTTGCGCCCTGAACACTATGACTATTACTTGAACGAAATCGCTCCACTCATGCAAGACCTGCAAGAGCAAGGAATGATTCGTTTTCTGGGGGTGACCGAGTCCTGGAGCCGCGATCTCGGACACGACATGTTGGGACGCGCGCTGCAAGACGACATTTGGGACGTGATTATGGTAGGCTTCAACTTGCTCAATCAAACTGCGCGGGAAACTGTGCTGGCGCAAGCGATCGAAAAACAAATCGGCGTGCTCATCATGTTCGCGGTTCGGCTGGCGCTTAGCCGTCCGGAGCAACTGCGCCGCACCCTTGAATCGCTAATTGAAACTGGCGAACTCGACGCGCGCGAAATCGACCTGGATCGTCCTTTGGCGTTTTTGGAGGAAGATGGCGCAACCATAGACACAACTGATGCCGCCTATCGCTTCTGCCGCGATGAGCCCGGCGTGCATGTTGTCCTGTCCGGCACCAGCAATCCAAGTCACCTCGCGGCTAACATCGCGTCATTCGCCCGCTTGCCCCTGCCGGCGCAGCAAATCACAAGACTGCAGCGCATCTTCCGGAACGTCGTTTCCGTAACGGGAGGCTAAAAGCCGCTCGGCGGCAACAAAAAAAAGAACTGCCGCGTTCGCGCAAAACCGCAGGCATTAGCAGCGGGCTCATTAAGCAAAAAAGGGCAGGTCGTCTGACCTGCCCCTTCCGGCTACTAATGCTTCTTCGGGATTAGTAGCCGCCGCCCGAACAACCGGAACCAAAATCGTAAGCGCTCATCGGTACCGGATCGTTCAATTCGATGTCGATATTGATATTGCCATTGGCGCCGCCTTCAGCATGGCTGACGATCAAAACATATTGACCGTCCGCCGGCAGCTTGAAACCGTCAATGCTGGCGTCATACTCGTTGCGAGAAATGTCGTCATCGCCGATCAGGGCGCGGTTGCCCGGTCCGACTAGCACGATCAAGGGATCGACAAAGCCCGGCTCAACCGTGTCCACATCTATGTCGACGGTCTGACCCTTTTCGGCGCTGAAGGGAATGCTGTAAACCCAACCTTCGCGCATGGGCAAGTGGAACTGGCTGTCGCCCTGCAACTCGCTGTGATAGAAGCTGCGGCTGCGGTTGAGCATCGCATAGTGGTAATAGTCCGCGGCGCTGGCGGAAGACTCGCCCATCATTTCGTAAGTGATGCCGCGCGACAGATAGGGCAGCGCGTAATCATCATCCAGCCGCATCGCCATACTGATGTAGTTCAGCGAAGTCTCGTACTCGCCCATATACCGGTAGGTAACACCCATCCAGTTCATGGCTTCCGCATCCTGGCTGTTGAGGTTCAAGGCGCTGCGGAAGTTGGCCAGGGCTGCAACATAGTCGTCGGACATCAGCGCGCGGTAGGCCAAACTCTTGTAGGCAGCGATTTCGTTGCCCAAGGTGATCTCGCCGGATACGTCCAACGATACCTCAATCATACCCTCGGTGCTGCCGCCGGCATGGGTCAAGACAACTGCGTATTCGCCACTTGTCGGCGCGGTGAAGCTCACGTAACTGTCCCACCACTCGCCAGTGTCGTCATTCGCGGTAAAGGCTTGGCCCTGCGGATCCAGGATCAATACCAAGGGATCGGCGTCCAGATCGCGTTGACTGCTGATGGCGGTTACGACTACATCTTGACCCGCGCTCGCGGTGAAGGGGAAGAAGTAGACGGCGCCTTCCGACATCGGCACTTCCAGGCTATCCTGCCAGACCAGGTTGTCATTGCGGACGACCTGCTGCTTGATGCGCTTGATCCACTCTACATAGTCCGGCAGCGCATTGCCCATATCTCCCATCTTTTCGTAGACAATGCCACGATTGAGGAAGGGATAGTCCGCCTCCGGCACTAGCGACATCAACTGGTTACAGTCCGCAAGCGCCTGTTCGTAATGATCAATTTCACTGAATGCCCAGCAACGATTGTTCAGAGCCATCAGGTTGCCTGGTTCCATCTCCAGCACAACGCTGTAGTCCTGCGCCGCCAAGGCGTGTTCATCGACCATGCTGTAGGCGTAGCCGCGCGCCGCAAAGGTGTTGGAGTCGTACTCACCCTTGGCGATCAGAATACTGTACAAGGCGATTGCCGCGCGATATTCTTCGTTCGACAAATTCGACCAAGCCAGATTCTTCAACGCGGACGCGCTCAACATGCCGGATGACTGGGCAGCGGCTTCTGCGGATTGCGCTGCTTCGGCCGCACTCGACAATGCAGCTTCTTGAGCGGCAACAATCGCTTGAAGTTCCGCAATCAATTCATCGCGGTTGTCATCGACTGGCGCCGCGGGAATCAAAAACCCGATGGTTACAACAACGGCCACCAGCACCAACAAGCCCTCTATTATGAGAGCGCTCGGGCGCTGGCTGAAGATGCGGTCTTTTATGGAACGTTTGGGAATGTCGTATTCCGGATACTGTTTCGTCATAATAAGTACCTCGCACTTTCAGCTTCCGACAAAGGCGGTTCAATCGCTTGAACCTTAGTATAACACATCTGACTATGTAGTGGTCAAGCTACTTCGTCAGTTCAAAGCCCTTCTAATCCGCGCCTCGTATAGCGCCTAAACCTAATTGTGCCACAAGTTCCGCGTTTTTGCCAATAAGTTCAAAATATCGCTGATAGTTTAACGACGCTTTCCGACTTTCGCCAAGTATATCGTAAAACTGAGCAATCTCCAAATATCGCATGGGATCGGCGTCTTCCGGCAAGACAAGCGACAGCAGATCAACCATTGCAACTGCCTCTGCGTACTGCCCGTTCTCAATATACTCCCTGGCTTTTCGCTTCACCGTCCGAAGCGCAATCCCGTCACTTGGACGCATAAGTTCTGGCGGAAGCATTTCCTCCACTTGGAAAGAGACTGCAGAATCTGCCGGACTGTCAAAGGGACCGAAGATATCAAAAGCGCGACCCGCCGCCACGGTGATCACAATCGTCATGAGAATTTCAATGACAATCGCGCTCCAGCGTTGCGTGAAAAAGCGCTGAATCACATTGTTCTGCGGTACATCGTGCTGTGGATAACTTTCGTACACAAATATCCTCGCCTGCGACTTACAAGTATTGTATCGCAACTTATAGAGGAATTGCCAAGGAACTTCTCCACTAATCCAACGATTAACCTGCGCTGTGCTTCATCCTCATATAGCGCTGATCAGCGCGGTTTCCTCAGAAAAATTGAATATTTTGCTCCAGCAGCCGCAGTTTTACCTGGCGCCTGACGCGCGCCTTAAGGATAGGTGTGATTCAAAGTCGCGCAAAGAAGCTCGCGACAATTTGCGGTTATACTCTTTGAACTGTCCTGCTCTGATGGATGAAGGAAGCACTGCCATGAACGATCATCACCTGCGCGAACAACTTGTCAATGCCCTGGTCAAAAGGCAGGCGCATCAGCGCTTCGACCAGGTCGTGGATGACTTTCCTGAAGAGCACTTCAATACCCGACCGGCAAACGTACCCTATTCGTTTTGGCACTTGCTCGAGCACATACGAATCTGCCAATGGGATATCCTCGACTACATCGAAAATCCCAACTACCAATATCTCTCCTTCCCCAACGACTATTGGCCCGATCTTAATAGGGAAGCGGACGCCGCCGCCTGGAACAAAACAATTACCAGTTTTCGCGTCGATCTTCAGTCCTTGATCGATATCGTGAATGACCCGCCGCGCGACCTCTGCGCCCAGATTCCGCACGGGCAGCGAGACCACACCATCCTGCGCGAGATCCTGGTGGTCGCCGCGCACAATTCCTATCATATTGGCGAGTTCGGGATTCTGCGCGGCGCCCTGGATCTGTGGTAGACAGCGGAACCGTCTCCTCAACAGCCTCTCGCCGAGATTTACCGCGGCGTCAGTTTTGAAGAAGCGCAACCGGACTAGACAGTCAATTGCTTTAACAACAGTCGCAGCGCCGCGTCAACGCTCAGCATCTTGTTCGCAATCCGATCGCCATCCCAAATATGCCGCTCGACAGTTATCAGCCCTTCACGTCCGGCCAGCCCGATATAGGTCAATCCAACAGGCTTCTCACCCGTCCCCCCACCCGGACCCGCGATGCCCGTTACGCTCAAGGCATAGTCCGTATCAAAGACGCTGCGAACGCCGCAAGCCATTTCTCCCGCCGTCGCCGCGCTGACGGCACCGTGCTCGACCAGCGTCGTTTCCCGCAGGCCCAGCATATTTATCTTTGCTTCGTTGGAGTAGGTGACCAAGCCGCCTTCAACATAGGCGGAACTACCGGCAATATCCGTCAACGTGCTGAGGATTAACCCGCCCGTGCAAGATTCGGCTGTAGAAACGGTGAAGCCCCCCTGGTTTAAGGTCCCGCCGACCTGCCGCGACAAGCCCAGCAAATCCATCAATCGGAGACCTGAACCAATATCAGCGTATTCCCTTCGCAATCCACCATCATCACGAAGCGCCCCCAGAACTGCGTTTCCGGCTCGCCCAGGAACTCCACGCCGCGTTCCTTGTAGACGCGATAGGTCTCGTCGATATTCTCGCATTGCAAGGTCAGCGACTGCGACTTGCCAAATGTCTCGCGATAGTGCTCCCAGTTCTCATCAAACTTGTACAGCACGATCTGCGTTTCGGCGCCGGGAGGCGCGACGCTAAGCCAGCGCGCATCCGCGCCGGGCCACATTTCGTTATCCGCTGTGCATTCCATACCCAGCTTTTCCGTGTAGAAGGCTTTGGCGCGATCTTGGTCTTCCACGAAGATCGACACGGTTCCAACTCTCTTAATCATTGTTTATCTCCTATGCGCTTTGATGCAAAAAGTATAAGGAAGCGCGCGCGATGCGCAATGGCTGACGTCGTAGCCGAGCGACAAGTAGCGTCGCCTTGTTGCGTCTTGAAGGTTTTCAATCAATCCGGATGAGAATGGGTTAACTGCGCTGCCCGAGAACGATCTGGTTGCCCTCGGAATCCACCAGGATCGCGAAGCTGCCCCATTGCTGCTTCTGCGGTTCACCGACGAACTGCACGCCCCGCTCCGTGAGCGCGCGATAAGTCTCGTCAATATCGTCGCAATGCAAGGTGAAACACTGTGGCTTGCCCATCGCCTCGCGGTAATGCTCCCACTGCTCGCCCATGGGGAAAAGCGTCAGCTCGGTCGGGCAGCCTTCCGGCGCGACCGTGATCCAGCGCATGCCCGATCCCGGGAACATCTCCGAATCGTTGGTGAGCTTCATGCCCAGCTTCTCGGTGTAAAAGGCTTTGGCTCGGTCCTGGTCTTCGACGAATACTGAAACAGTTGCGATTGTTGTGATCATTGATTGACTCCAAAGTTCTACCTTGCAAAGATTTTACAAAGGATGCAGCGAGTTGCGGAAGCCGATCTGCAACGAAGCCCGGCGAACGATTAAGTAGCTACTTGTTCTCCACGCTCTCGCTCAAGAACGCGCTGTAGCCATTTTCCGGGTCATTGCGCACCACCAGCATACGCTTGCCGCCCACGTGCGAGATGCCCGGCACCTCGTAAGCTTTGGCCGGATTGCCCTGGCTGTCCAGCCGGTTGCACCAATAGATGTGATCGTCGCGCTGCCACATGTATATCACCGCCACATCGTCCACCACGATCTCCATGCGCTTGCGGCTGAAGGGGGAAAAACGCGGCGGATGAAACCAGGGCACCCAGGCGCCAGCCGTCTTATCGGTTTTCAGCGACACCGCGCTCTGCGGCAGAATCTCCTTGCTATCCCGCGGGGACTCCTGGTTGATAAACCTGATCGTCTCATCAGTCGTATTAAACACCGAGGTCAATTCTGTCACTGGCATGGCTGTCCTCACTGCAACTGAACCGTCACTGATCGCTCTGCCCGTCAAACCGATACCCTTGCCGACGAGTTCCACCGTCTTGACAATGCCCTTGCCAATTTGACCGAGCAACTTCAGACCATCCATCGCGCCTGATCCCGAGTCTGATCCAACGAATCGCATTTCCAATTTGCCCTAATTATACAAGATTCGCCCGCTAACGGATGCCCTGTGTTCATAATTACGAAGGGGCGCTCATTCGGTTGCGCCATGCGTCTTGCGCATATGCGCCACCGATTCCGCAACCAGGTCTCTTAATACCTCCATATCGACGTCCGCCAGCTTGTTAATGTACAAGCAAGACCGGCCGATCTTGTGCTTGCCCAATCGCGCCAGCAAATCGTCGTAATGCGCGAAGCCGGGCATGATATACAGCGTCATTGACGCTTTGCGCGGCGCGAAACCGGTCAAGAACCAGTCGCCCTCGCGCCCGCTATCGTATACGTAATGATAGCTGCCGAAGCCGACGATGCTGCCGCCCCACATCTCCGCCGGCTCGCCCGTTACCTCGCCCATCACATCGAGCAGTACCAGCGCGTCTTCGCGGCGGCGCTTGTTCTCCACAGAATCGAGATAAGCCCGCACATCGCCGTCATTGCGCTTCGTCTTCAACTCTGCCATGCCGCGCTCCTCTCACAATTCATCGCTATTCCCATTGTGCCGGATAACTCTATGTTGATCCTATTCACAGAAATGTACGCGGCAAGTCTCCCTCCAATGCATTGGGGGGAGATTTAGAGGGGGTAGTTATGGCTCGAAGTCCACATCCTCAATATCATCCAGCTTGATCAAGTCCTCGTGATCATCCGCGGCCGGCTCGCTGATCGCCGTCCGAACGTCAGCGAAGGCCAACTCCCCGCTCGCGGAACCGGTCGCGGCTTGCATCAGCAAGGTCAGACGATCCGCCATGCTCGACGGATCGGGATGAATGCCGTCTTGCAGCAGCGCCGTCTCGAAGACCTGCTCGACCACCGCGTCAATCAGCCCGTCCTCGCCGCCGCTGGCGATCATCGCGCTCAAGTTGTGCATGAGCGGATGCCGCGGATTGAGCTCAAGCGCCTTGACCGGCAATTCATAGTCCTTGTCTAGCAGGCGATTGATGCGGAACATATACCGGCTGCCGCTCTCGTCTTCGCTCACCAGGCGCGCCGGGCTATCCACCAGCGCCTTGCTCTCGCGCACATCGCTGACCCGACCGCCCAAGGTCGCCTTGATACGCCCCGTCAATGACGCAAATGAAGCCGCCTCAAGCGTTTCGCGCGCCGCCTCTTCCGCCTCGCCTATTTCGCCGACATCGCCCAAATCCAGATCGGCGGAATCCACGCTGACCAGCTTGTGTCCCCTGAAGTCGGTCATGCCCATCGGCAGCATGGCATCGACCGGATGCGTGAAATACAGCACCTCGATCCCGCGCTGCCGAAAGGCATCCAGGTGCGGACTGCGCGAGCCGCTGTTGTAATCGTCCGCCACCACATAATAGATCGCGTCCTGATTCTCCGACATGCGCTCGACATAGTCCTCCAGCGAGTGATAAGCCTCCGGATCTTCATCATGCGTGGTCTGGAAGAACATCAGCGGTTCCAGATCGCCGCGGTCCTCGCTCTCCATCACCAAGCCCTGTTTGAGATAAGCGCCGAATTCCCCAAATATCTGGAGATAGCTGTCGCGGTCGTTCTTCGCCATCCGTTTGAGCTCGGAAAGCACCCGGCGCGTGATCGACTTCTTCAAGCTCGCCATTACCCGCGTCGCCTGGATGCTCTCCCGACTGACGCTCAGCGGTAGATCCTCGCTGTCGACCACGCCTTGCACGAAGCCCAGATATTCCGGCAGCAGATCGCGATTGTACTCTTCAATCAGCACCTTGCGCGCATAGAGCTTCAATCCGGCTTCCGTTCGCGGACTGAACATATTGGGCTGGGCGCCGCTCGGCACAAAGAGCAAGGCGTAAAACTGCATCGGCACATCGGCGCGCATGTGTATGTGATGCTTGGCGCCGGCGAAATCCATGGTCAGCATCTTGTAAAAGCTGTCGTATTCCTCGTCTTCCACCTCGGAGGGATTCCGCCGCCAGATCGCCTGCTGCTTATTCGTCGGCTCTTCGTCATCGTCGACAAAAATGGGAAAAGCCACATAATCGGAATGCCGCCGAATAATATCCTTGATGCGGAAGGCGCGCGTGAATTCTTCTTCATCATCCTTGAGATGAATCGTGATCTCGGTGCCGCGAAGATCTTTCTCGACCGTTTCCAGCGTGTAATTGGTGCCGCCGGTCGCCGACCATTTGACCGCCTCGTCCTCCGGACGATAGGAACGCGAAACCACGTCCACCTGCTTCGCCACCATAAAAGCCGAATAAAAGCCCACGCCGAATTGCCCGATGATGTCCGACGCCGAACCGCCGTCCGGTTTCTCCTTCATCGCCTGCAAAAAAGCCTTGGCGCCCGACTTGGCAATCGTGCCCAAGCCATCAATGATCTCGTCGCGATTCATGCCGACGCCGGTATCGCTGATCTTCAGCGTCTTCTGCTCTTCGTCGAGCTCAATATGGATCTCCAGATCCGCCCCCGCGTCCCGCACATTATCATCCGTCAACATCTGGAATTGCAGCCGATTCAAGGCGTCCGACGCATTCGAGATCAACTCCCGCAGGAAGATCTCCTTTTCCGTATACAACGAATGAATCAGGATATTCAGCAGTTCCTGCGTCTCCGCTTGAAAAGTGTGTTGCTCGCTCATTTTCCTTCCTTCAATTCATCGAACCGCCGCATCGCGGGGTCCGCCCAAGAGTAATCACTCTGTTTTAGCACAGCTATGTAAGATGTAAATAAAAACTTTTAGCTGGCAATCCCCCATCGCGCAAGAAATCCTCGCTAGTATATCCTTTCCGGCTGAAATACTTCGTAGCCAGTCCTCGACATGAGAACTTTAACCCAAAATACCAACGACGTTGGTAGGGGCGACTCGGTGAGTCGCCCGATACTTATTCAGTATCTACTCGTCGGGCGATCCAGCGGAGTCTGTTGAAGAACCGCTCAACCCCCCCAATCACAACCTAACCGATTCCCTCGTCAATGCTATAATCAGCGCCGTTGTCCCAAGCCTGCCAGGAGAACCCAGCCCATGAAAGCCGTCCAAATTATCGCCCGCAGCCAGCCCGCCTTCGTCGATGCGCCAAAGCCCCAACTCACCGCCGACCACGCCATCATCAAAACGCTGCGCCTGTCCCTCTGCGGCAGCGATGTCCGCCATATCCATTACCTGCCGGACAACCGCTATCCCACAGCAATCGGCGAAACCGGCCACGAAATGGTCGGCCTCATCGAAGCCATTGATCCTGCCCATAACGGCTTCCAGGTCGGCCAGCGCGTGCTCTGCCTGGCGCCCGATCACCGCGCCATGAGCGAATACTACCGCGCGCCCGTCAAGCACCTGCTGCCGCTTGATCCCGACACGCCGCTGGAACACTCAGTCCAAGCCCAGCAATTCGGCACCGTGCTTTACGCCTCGCAAGTGCTGCCCGATCTGCAGGGCAAGACTGTCGCCGTCATCGGACAAGGCTCGGCCGGCTTGTGGTTCAACTTCGCGCTGCAACAGCGTGGCGCCGCCAAGATCATCGCCCTCGATCTCAAGGACTACCGCCTCAACTACAGCCGGCGCTACGGCGCGACGCACACTGTCCACAACGCCGACATGCCGCCAGCGTCGTTAAGGGACGCCCTGCGCGAAATCAACGGCGGAAAACTGCCCGATGTCCTGGTCGAAGCCGCCGGAGAAGAAGAAGCCATCCGCCTGGCTGTCGCCATCGCCCCGCATGACGCTTTCCTGCTGATCTTCGGCGTGCCCCGCTTCGACACCATGGACTTCCCCATCTTCGAGTGTTTCTGGAAATCGCTCACCGTGAAATCCCGCGTCGGCGCCATCAACGACCCGGACCACGCCTGCACCCGCCAGGCGCTGGACTACATCAACAGCGGCGCCGTCGACACCGCCGGCATGATCACGCATACCTTCAAGTTCGAGGACGTGCTGGAAGCCTACGAACTGCACCACCTGCAAGACGAAGGCGCGGTCAAGATCGTGATTGATATGGAGGGGTGATTAACTCGCCACAGCGGCGCGAAGACGCGGAAGTCGAATCGAAGGATGAATATCTTGCTTAGAGATTGTCCGCCAACTCTTTGATTTTTTCAATTAGTTCGTCGATCTTGGATATCTCGTCGAGATTGGACTCATACAAATCGTCTAGATCCACTTTTTCAATTGCTGTATCCATAACCTCTGCTTTTTCCAAACCGTAGGCACATACTTCCTTATACCACTTGCAAACACGTTTGCTGAACAATTCGCTCGGCTGAAAGCCCTGACCCGTCTCCCACTTTGTGAATTCATCTAAAGAGAGCGTAACCGAACATTTCGCGTTATTTGATGCTGCATACTGCGACAATGCCTCGAAATATACCTCTCGCGGGACGATGTCTTCTATTTCTTTGGTCTTGTCAAAATTGATGACTGGAATGTCGGGATAAACGTCCGTTACTTGTTTCGCCCGGTTGATTTGATCGCCATCAACAAACACAATTGGCTTTACGCCTGGTTGCGATTTCGCCATTTTTGCCCATCTGACAAAGCTTGATCCTTCGGCTCCGAGAAAGTGGATAAGCCCAACGAGTCGATGCAACTCTCGATGCAAATCGTTCTTGGGGTCTTTCATAAGTCTTCTAAAAAGCCGATTCAAGGCGAGTGTTTCGGTCGCGCCTTCAACTATCACTGATATCGGGCCATACAGTAATGAATCAGCCGGTGACATACCCAAGCTTGAGCGAATCATGTAGAAATTTTCGTCCGTATACGGCTTGTTGTTGATAACTGTTGTAGCAACACCTCCCCCAGTTCGCTTACGTTCCAGTAGTCGAAGACGCTTTGGGAAAGCTGGATTTATCATAGCAGGAGAATGCGTTGCATAAATGACCTGAATCAACGGATTCTCGGCAAAGCTTTCCAGCACGTGACGAAAAGAGTGCTGAGCATTCGCGTGCAGGGAGTTTTCCGGCTCATCCAATAACAAAATCATATAATGTACGTCAGAGGGCTGAACTGTAAGCAGGTAAAACATCATAGCGAGCAACTTCTGGAAGCCCGCACCGCGACGATCCGGACCGGCGAATCCGCCATACCTGTCCTTCAGTTCAACCAGAAACTTGACCGGATTACGTGATTCAAAATCGAGCCTCAGGTCGACATCAAGCGACTTCGGTTTATATGAAGCCAGTCCAGTTTCAAGCCTCCTGTTGGCTACATCAAGTCGCTGATTTTGAACGCGTGGAGATAGACTTACCAGTTCACTCCATACATCGTCGCTCTCAAACGCGATTTCTAAGAGAGTGCGTTCGATAGGCTGGATTGTATTCTGCTCCAAGATTGGCTTTATGCGATCAGAGATCCCTAAGTCTATCGTACGGGTGTATGATTGCGGTACAAATCGTTCCAAGCCTACGCGATTGCCCGAATTGTCTCGAATGTCGGTTACATTTACTTCGTGTCGGTTCGCCGGCCATCTTGTATCCAATTCTCCGCTACGAAGCTCCAGCTGATCCGACTCCGTTCCTAGCTGATATGTCGCAATCACATCAAGATCCTCTACTGCATGCCACGGGCCGCCCGACTGCAATATCATATCCTCATTCACATCTGCTTCGCTCGCTACGTTACCATCCATTCCGGGCGCAACCCTTTTGAGAATATTCAACAAGGCGGACTTACCTACATCATTAGCACCCGTCAAGACTGTGACAGTTGGTTCAATCTCCAGGGTCTGCTCCTCAAAGAATGGTCGGAAACCCATAATCTTGATCCGCTTGAGAATCATTATCGTGTAGCTTTCTAGTGTCTGTATTGGCTAAATCTTAGGAAAGGTCTGGAGGTAATTCAAGACCAACAACGGCGGCAGCACGCTGGCAAAATGCACCCGTATTCGCGACGACCTACCAATGCTGCACCCAGAGATCGCCTATGGAAATAATCCAAACTTGACATCACGAGCAACACATCACATTGAAGACAATCTAAGTCCTTCGTGACTTCGTATCTTTGTAGTGGAAAACCGCGATCATCCAGTCGCATCATCCAGTGCAACCCACCAGCCCCGCCCACCACAACGAAAAAAGCCCCTCTCGAAGCGCAGTGTCGGCTGACTGTGTCTACGCGCCCTACGCGACCCATTGCGATGGGGGAGATTTAGAAGGGATTAAAAAAAACCTCTGTGCGCTCTGCGCCTCTGTGGTGAATCCGAATACCGCGACCATATAGTCGCCCATCCAACCCAAACCCATGCTACCCTGTACTGCGCCTTAACAACTGAATCATTGCCGCAAACTGCCAAACTGCCGAAAAAAGTTTTTCCGCGGCGGCAGCCAAATGGCAATAAACCGAAAAGAGGACCCGATGTACCTTGACCACACCTATGCTACAATATCCGCATGAACCTAATCGACTACGGAAGCATCCTCATCCGCCGCGGCTGGATCATGCTGCTGCTTGGCATCATCGCCGCCGGCGCCGCCTTCTTATTCAGCCGTCAGATGACGCCGGTCTACCGCGCCACGCAAAAGGTGCTGATCGTGCCCAGCCGCAGTGACTTCGGCTTGACCCAAGCCGCCAAGCAGACGCTCAACAACCATGTCGCCTATCTCGATAGCTCGCAGCGCGCCGCCGAGGTCATCGACCGCCTGCAGATGGACATGGTCCCGCAGCAACTGCGCGCCAACGTGCGCATCGCGCCCGATATCAATAGCTTGCTCATCCAGATCGACGCCGATCACACCGACCCCGGCCAAGCCGTCCGCATTGCTTCGGAATGGGGCGTACTGCTGGTGGAATACCGCGACCGGCTCAATCAACAAGCCCGCCGCGAAGACCGCATCGTCGCGACCCTGCAAGACAATCCCGTGCCCTTCCGCGCCCGTCCCAACGTCTTGATTAATACCCTGGTCGGTCTCATCGCCGGTGTCTTCGTCGGCGGCATCATCGTCTTTGTGCTGGAATACCTGGAAAGCGCCATCGTGCGCCGCCGCGAAGACGTCGAAATCGCCGCCGGCCTGCCCGTCCTCGCCTCCGTCCCGCCCAGCGACTAACAGCCAGCGTAGACTTAGTAAGTGCAAGTAAGTAATGCAAGAAAATTTAGCCCTAGTCCCCTATCCACATCCGCGTCGAAATCTGTACGGGTCAGCCGGTGGCTGACCCATTGCCAGCATTCCGCTTGTGGCTATTTTGGGGGCGAGCCGCCGGCTCGCCCGTACAGGCTCCTTATTTCGTTGTATTACTTACTCAGAATCACTTTGAATGGGGGGGCGGAGATTTAGAGGGAGTTTACTTACTCAATATCTTCGCCAGGACCCCGCGATCAATATTCCCGCCCGATACTACGCAAACTACCTTGCCAGTCCCCGCCCCGCCCGCCCGCGCCGCCGCCACAGGCGCCGCCCCCGCGCCCTCGGCGATCACCCGCTGACGCTCTGCCAGCAGCCGAATCGCCGCCCGCGTCTCGTCCAGCGACACGACAAGCGAGCCATCCAGCAAGCCCTTCACCATGTCCCACATCTCGGGCAGCACGCTCGCCCCGCCGATGCCGTCGACGAAGCTCGCCCGATAGTCCACCGCGGCCGGCAGACCGGCAGCCAGCGATGCCGCCAGCGGCGCCGCCGTCTCGACCTCAACCGCGTAGATGCGCGTGTCTGGCTTGAGCGCCCGCAGCGCGGAGGCGATTCCGCTGCTCAATCCGCCGCCGCCATAGGGGATGATCACGGCATCAACTTCGGGCAAGTCCTCAAGGATCTCCAAGCCAATTGTGCCATTGCCGGCGATGACATGGCGATCCCTCACCGGATGAATGAAGAACCCGGGCAACGCCTTATAGCCTCCACTGAGGATGATGCCCCACCATTCGTCGAAAGGCGTCTTGACAATCTCGGCGCCCAAACGCCGGATGGCGTCCAGCTTGGTTTCCGGCGCGTGATCCGGCACGACCACATGACAAGGGATGCCCAGCCGCCGCGCATGCCAGGCTACGCCCTGCGCCATGTTGCCCGCGCTCGCAGTGACGACGCCCCGCGCCAACTGCTCGGGAGACGCCAATGCCATCGCGTTGCCCGCGCCGCGCAGCTTGAATGAACCGATCGGCTGCAGATTCTCCAGTTTGCAATAGATCTCCGCCGCCGCGTCCTCGACGGGCAAGCGCAGCAGCGGACTGTGCAGGGCAGAATCCCTTATGCGGTCAGACGCGGCTAAAATCTCTCGCAGGGGGATTGGATTCATGCGCTAGCCGCCGGCGGTGAAGCGCGCCAACTGATCGAGATCCACGTCAACGCCCAGTCCGGGCGCCTTCGGGACAGCGACATAGCCGTCTTCCACCTGGAATTGAGGACAGGTGAGATTGTCGCGCAGGGCGTTTTCCGAGCGATCCATCTCCAGCATCATATCAGGCATGCGCAAGCGCCCCGGCACTGGATCCAGCGTACTGACCAAGTGCAAGCCCGCCGCAAAAGCGATGCCCGTACCCCAACTATGCGGCAGCACGTTGGTTTGAAAAGCCCGCGCCAAGGTTGCTATGCGCTTGGTCTCGGTCAAGCCGCCCGCCCCGCAGATATCGGGCTGCGCGATATCGACGCATTGATTGCTCAACAGATGACGAAATCCCGCCAGCAGATACTCGCACTCCCCGCCCGCGATGGGAATCGTCGTCCGCCCTCGCAGTTCGCGATAGCCCTCGTAGTCTTCCGGCGAAACGGGCTCCTCGAAGAAGCTGATATCCAGTTCTTCGATTTGCCTAGCGAAAGACCAAGCCTCGCTCCGTGAATAGGCGTGATTGGCGTCCACCATCAGTTCGATATCCCTGCCAATGGCTTGACGCACCGCGCGCGCATGTCGCAGGTCCGTCTCGACGCCCAAGCCCACTTTCATCTTGAGCGCTTTGAATCCCTCCGCAACATAGCTCTTCGCCTCATCCACCAACTTTCCCATTAGGTCCTCGGTATCGACGAAATACATACCAGTGGCATAGACCTTAACCTTTTCCCGGCGCCTGCCTCCCAAAAGAACGGAAACCGGCTGCCCAAGCAGCTTGCCGCGCAAATCCCAAATGGCGATGTCGATCGCGCTCATCGCCGCCACCAGCACACCCCGCCGCGCGTAATCCAACGAGCGCAAGTGCATCTTGTTCCATATCGCCTCGACCCCCAATGGATCTTCGCCGATGACGAGCGGCGCCAAGAACTCTACTCCCGCTTGAATGACGCCTGCCGGTCCATAGCCCTCGCCCCATCCATAACTGCCATCCTCAGCCGTCACTTTGACGAGACAGATTTGACGTCTGTCGAAGCCGAATTGCGAGAAGAAAAATGGAGTCTCCAGCCCTTGTTCGGCAACATAGGTTTCTACACGCGCAATCCTCATTCTGATGTGCTTTCATTCCGCTTTTCAATAGGCTATAGTGTAGCCGAAACTTCGCCAAATGGCGCACTAATGATAAGCCTAATCCGCCCGTCGTTTGCAATCATGCGGGGCGCGCGACCGGCTAACGTAAAGGCGATCTATCGGGAAATGTCGATACCCGGCTTGGCTCAAATTGCGGGAAGTTCAGAGATAGTCCAGGTACTGAACAGCCTTGTCGCTGGCCTCAGCAGTGTTCTGCAAGACAACCTGGTCGGCATCTATCTGTACGGCTCGCTTGTCACCGAGGATTTTGACGCGCAAGTTAGCGATCTCGATCTGGTCGTGGTCCCAAATCGAGGTCTCGATGACGCTAGCTTTCATTCACTGAAGGAATTGCACCAGCAAGTCATTCTCCGCTATCCCGAATGGGACGACAGGCTGGAACTGGCTTACGTTTCGCTTGACGCGCTCAAGACTTTCCGCAGCAAACAGAGCCGAATCGCCATCATCAGCCCGGGCGAGCCCTTCCATCAGCTTGACGCCGGATACGACTGGTTAATCAGTTGGTATATGTTGAGAGAGACGGGCATCGCATTGAGGGGACCCGACATCGCCAGCCTGATAGATCCAATTGAGCCAGCGCATTACATCGAAGCGGTGCAATCCCATATCGAGGCATACCGAAATAGCGCCAAGTCCGCCAATAGTAAATCGAACTTGTCCTACATCGTTTTGACCACCGCCCGCGGTCTGTACACCGTGTTGCACGGGCAGCCGACATCCAAAGTCAAGGCGGCCGCCTGGGCGGCGCGCGCCTATCCCAAGTGGGCGCGGCTCGTCAATCAAGCCTTGCGTTGGCGCGTCAACCCGCAATCGGACGGTCTGTCGGTCGACGACGTTCGACCCCGTGTAGCGGCTTTCGTCAATGACTTGCTGGCGATGTTGCCGAATAAGGAAGAGGCGGCGAAAGCTAAATCCGCACCGGATACCTGAACCGCATCCCCTTAAGTCGAATCAGCTTGGGCATACGCCCTACGCGCGCTATATGCGCTTGCCAAGAATCCTTGCTGTCCTCATAATTGAACTGGATCGCAACAGCAGATTTCGACATCGCGCGTGATACCCGCTGTTCATTATTTCATACGCGCGTCGGTATTAATTCAACAGACAGCTACCTCGCCGGTGGTTTATTACTAAACATGCAAGTAATCCAATCGCTGATGTGTGGCCGACTCATGCTCCTGCTCTGCCTCCTTTGCCTGTCGGCATGCAACCTCGACAGACCGACTCCTACTCCTTTTCCCACACCCGATCTGCCGCGCGTAGAAATCCTCGCGCCCCCAAACCAGCAAAAGGTCATTGAAGGCACGGAGTTTGATATAGACATTTTGGCTGTTGACCAGTCGCTGGGTATCCGCCGCATAGAACTCTACGTGGACGAGCTCTTTGTCAAGAGCAGCGAAACGACAGATGGCGTCAAGCAGCAATACCGCGTCACCATGAATTGGTTCGCCCAAGGCTTGGGCTGGCATACCATTAAGGCGATTGCCCTGCGCGACAATGGCACGCGAAGCGACGAACACGTCATCACCCTGCAAGTCATTCCGCGCTGAAAAACATCGGCGTCAAGCCTGATTGGTGAAAATGCTGGACTGCGCTACAATAAGTTACTGTTCGCCACACCGACGCACGAATCGCATCCGCCATGCAAATCGAATTGCGAAATATCCACAAGCGCTTCGGTCCGGTTCACGCGAACCAGGACATCAGCGTTACCTTCCATGAAGGCAAGATTGTCGGCATCCTCGGTGAAAACGGAGCCGGCAAATCAACGTTGATGAAAATCCTTTCCGGTTTTCAACCGGCGGACCAAGGCGAAATCCTGATTGACGGTCTGGTCATCGACTACACCGGACCCACAGCCGCAATCGCCAACGGCATCGGTATGCTGCAGCAGGATCCACTTGATGTAGGCGCCTTCACAGTCTTGGAAAACTTCATATATGGCGGCGGAGAAGGCATCGCCTTGGGGCGCGCCCAAGCCGAAGCAACCCTGGATGACCTGTCCGCTCGTTTCGGTTTTGAGCTCGATCCCCATCAATTGATCGACAACCTGCTCATCGCCCAAAGGCAGCAATTGGAGATTGTCCGGCTGCTGGCGCTGGGCGTGCAAACGCTGATCCTGGACGAACCAACCACCGGCATCTCGGCTGAGCAAAAGATCATTCTCTTTGACGCGCTGAGAAAACTTGCCCGCGACGAAGGCATGATCATTTTGCTGGTGTCACACAAGCTGGAAGACGTCATTGAACTCTGCGACGAGGTCATGGTCTTGCGCGCCGGCGTCCTGGTCGGCGACATGGAAATGCCGATCGCCGATGACAATTTGACGGGCGCCGTCATCGCCGAGACCAAACAACATTTGGTGACGATGATGTTCGGAGAGGAATTGGAAGCCCAAAGTCGTGACCATTACAGCCTGGGCGCGCCCGTGCTCGAAGTAGACCAACTCCTGGTGCACGACCTTCGCCTGGATATGCAGCCGATTTCCATGAGCGTGCGCGCCAGTGAGGTTATCGGCTTGGCGGGCCTTGATGGCAGCGGCCAGGAACTGTTCATGCGCGCCTGCGCGCGCCTGGGGCGGATCAGCGGCGGGGTCCTGCGCCTGAACGGCGACAACATCGTCGGCGCAAACTATCGTCAGTTGTTCCACCGCGGCTGCGTCTTTGGGGCGGCGGGCAGGCTGGAAGAAGGTTTGATCGCCGGCTTGACCTTGACCGAACATACGGCGCTGGTCGCGGACGACCATATGCGCATCGACTGGAAATCCATGGGCAAGCGCACCCTGTCCCGCATAGACCAGTACCGCGTCAAGGGCCGCGCCGCCGACAATATCGAGCAACTATCCGGCGGCAATCAGCAACGCGTGCTGATGGGACTGCTTCCCGATGAACCGCAATTGCTGATCCTGGAACAGCCCACGCGCGGCCTTGACGTCGATTCCGCGCGCTGGATCTGGACCCAGCTATTGCAACGCTGTCAATCGGGCACTGCGATTATCTTTAATTCTTCCGACCTGGAAGAGTTGGTCACCTACAGCGACCGCATCTTCGTCTTTTACGCCGGGCGCGTCTATCCGGTGCCGGACGTGAGCCAAACCAGCATCGACGAGCTCGGGCATCTGATCGGCGGAGAATTCCAGCAAGCCTGAACATCGCAGGAGGAAGTCGCCACTTGTCTATCGGCAATAGGGAAAAGTCACATGCCACTCAGCGAAAAACATGACGAGACCAAAACCTATGACGACATCCTCAACGCCGGTCCGCCACTGAATCAATTGGCCAAGGAATTTGTCACGCCAACCGAGCTCTTCTTCGTGCGCAATCACGCCAGCATTCCCGCCATCGACCTGAGCAACTACCGGCTGGGTGTAAATGGTCTGGTCAGCCGCGAGCTTTCCCTGACGCTGGAGGCAATCAAGAGCGACTTCGAGCCCCAGACTTTGATCGCAACCTTGCAATGCGCCGGCAACAGGCGCAAGGAACTGGTTGATTACAAACCTATCGACGATCAACTCGCCTGGGGCATAGAAGCCATCGGCACCGCTACCTGGACGGGCCTCCGCCTGGGCGATATTCTCAAGGCGGCCGGCATCGCCAGCGACCGGGCGGCGCATATCGGATTCCTGGGCTTGGACGGCATCATGCGCGACGGCGAGCGTTCCGCTTATGGCAGTTCGATCCCGCTGGACAAGGCGTTGGCTTGCGAAGTCCTGCTCGCTTACCAGATGAATGGTCAAGACCTGCCGCTGGCGCATGGCAGACCCCTGCGCGTGATCGTGCCGGGCTACATCGGCGCGCGCAGCGTCAAATGGCTTTGCGGCATCGGCGTTCTAGAAGAGCCCTCCGACAATTACTTCCAGCAAGTCGGCTACAAGCTCTTCCCGCCCAGCGTCAACATGTACAACGTCAACTATGAAGACGGCATGCAATTGACCAAGCTGCCGGTCAATTCCGTGATCGTGCAGCCGGAAGATCGCAGCCTGATGGCCGCGGGAAAGATCGCCGTCGAAGGTTACGCCATGAGCGACGGCGAGCACGAAATCACCTGGGTCAGCGTTTCCGCCGATGGCGGCGAAACCTGGCAGCGCGCCGAGTTTCTCAACGAGCCGCAGCTATGGACCTGGCAGCTTTGGCGGGCAGAGTTTGACTTGCCGTCGGGCACGCATGAACTGGTCGTGCGCGCCTGGGACAGCGCAGCCAACTCGCAGCCGGAGACCATCGCCAGCACCTGGAATTTCAAGGGTTATGTGAACAATGCCTGGCATCGGGTGAGGATTACGTTGAAGTAGGGGACTTGGCACCGATTGTGGCGCCGTTATTATCAAGGTCACTTGTCACGTGGTTTGATAGGATGACCGGAAAATGAGAGAGAGCTCTTGGCGCTTACTGTTAGATTTGAACGACTTCAATGATTATCATGCGCGGCAACGCTATCCGATTTATGGCCGTGAGGAGATAGTCAAACAGCTTGCGGTCTTCAGAAACCGTTCAAGATTCGTCGTACTGGAAACGAATGAAGAATATGAGTATACTTTCTGGGACGGGCAATCTTGGTACGACGAGTTCAAAGATTGGGATGACGCGCGAGACGGCTAGGCGAAACAGGGGCAATCATGGATAGCATCATTTCCAGTCAACTTATGCCGATTGAGTTGAGCATTGATCAGATCTATCTTGATCCGAATAACCCACGGTTTGTTCACGACGAATGGATGACTATTCTCGATGAGAGAATTGATCAAGGAAATGTACAGCGCGAAGCTCAAGAGAAGATGATCAGATTCCATGATGTCGAAAAACTCAGAATTAACATGGAAATCAACGGGTTTCTCCCGATTGATCAAGTCATAGTCAGGGAGTTCAAACCTGACAAATACGTTGTGTTAGAAGGAAATCGCAGAATCACTGCCGCTAAGTTGATCGTCGAGCTAGAAAATAAGGGAGTAGCGATAAACGAAAGTGTGATGAAATCAATTATGACCATCAATTGTCTGTTGTACACAGGCACAGACAATCAGGCAGCCTGGATTTTTCAAGGCCTCCGCCATATCACAGGAATTAAGCCGTGGTCAGCTTACAACAAAGCGAAACTGATGAATCAGCTTTTGCAGGAAGAAGGAAAAAATCTTACTGAAGTCGGGAAACAGTTCGGTTTAAGCGCATTCGGGGCCGGTCAATGGATACGCGGTTACAATGCGTTTCGTCAAGCGAAGGACGACTCGGAATACAGTCGCGATGTCAAGGAGTCCGCATATACGTATTTCCAGGAATTATTTGGACGCTCCAACTTGCCGTTACGGCAATGGATGGAATGGAATGATTCTGAATATCGATTTGAGGATTCTTTAGCATTTAACGAATTCTTGGGATGGCTTTACCCCAAGCCGAACGAAGATGAAATTGATGAAGATTTAGACCCCGATGATGTAAATGGTGACTGGCGCAATCGGCGCATTTTGACCAATCGTGGATTGCGAGACGTTTCATATTTGATAAAGAACGCTACGCCCCAATTTGAGGAATTCCGGAACGGAGAGGATCTGACAAAATCTGTCGCAAGTGCAAGATTAGCGGAAGCTCAAGACGAGGCAGACAGCAGAAGACAACCGGCGAAAGAGTTGCTTCGCAGCATGGAAGATCTTGCAAGAGAACTGCGCAATATTCCGACTCTTAGGTTCAAGAATGATGACGAGATGCGTGAGCAACTCCTAGTCAATCTTGGTGAATTGCAGGCATCAATAAGTGAGATTCGTTACGAGTTTCAACTTGAGACCAGCCCTGCATGACCAGGCCACAGCACATTATCAATTGGTTCTATGAACAAGAGTTTAATCGCGCCTGGCTGGATTTTGACGATTACCTTATCGACGCGGTTCAGCATACGCAGGACAGATCTCGTGCTAGCGCAGAAGAATACGCAAGCAATAATTCTGACAGGCTTTGGAATGACTTGCGCCGACAGATTGCGGACGACAATTCCAGAGGTCTCTATCCAACCTTTTCAGAGATTACTGCCGGAGTAAAGAGATTGTTTTGGTATCCTAATTTTTTTCCGTCTGGAATATCAAAAGGCGACAGGCAAAAGCGAAGCAGGATTCGCAGCAGAATACACATTCTGAAGATGATCCGAACTCTGAGCCCGACTCAATTTGAAGCACTGTCCGTGTTAGCCTGTAAGCATAGCGGCTCTTCAAATTACTGTATTACACCAGAGGGCGGTGAATTCGGAATAGATTTTTTTGCTGTCATTCCTTCAATAGGCAAATCACACTTATTTAGTGGCGGCACTGGCCCCATAAGAATCGTAGGACAAAGCAAGAAGCATTCCAATAAAGTTCCGCGTGATCGATTGCAGCAATTTACATCTGCCCTCAACAGCGTCCATCAAAGAAGCGAAGACGTCAAAAATCTCATTCCTAGTTGGTTCTTGCGGCAAAGGGGTCCCATTGTTGGTTGGTTTGTCGCACATAACGGGCTGCAAAGCGGGGCAAGAGATTTCGCAAATCGATTTGGCATTATTCACTCCGACAGCCGAGACCTCGCCGAAATAATCACGATGTCGCGCACCTGGCAACCTAGCGACGGAGTCCTTGCTCCGATTGACCTTATGCGAAGTGAGATCGCCAGCATACTAAACCAAACTCAACAATAATGAAATCCCCGCGCGCACTCGCCACCCAAATCGCCTTCCTGCTCATCCCGGTCGCCATCTCGCTGGCTGTCGCCGCTGTCCTCGTCACCGCCGTGGGACGCGACCCGTTGGAAGTCGTCGACGCCATCTGGAAAGGCGCATTCAAGGACAGTCGCAAGGTCGGCGGCGTGGTCAACTTCTGGATTCCCCTGACCCTGGTCAGCATCGGTCTGGTGGTGACCTTCCGCGCCGGCTTGTGGAATATCGGCGTCGAAGGACAAATGATGATGGGCGCGCTCTTCGCCAGTTGGGGCGCGCAGTATCTCCTGTGGGACGCCAGCATGTCCCCCCTGCTCAACCTGGCGCTGATCGCGCTCTCGGCGCTGGGCGGGATGTTCTGGGCTTTCGTTGTCGGCGCCCTCAAGATCCGCCTCGGCGTCAATGAAATCTTTGGCGGCGTGGCGCTCAACGCCCTGGTCAACGTGATCTCTATTTATATGATCTCCGGTCCCTGGCAGCCGCGCATCGGCGGCTCGGCGCAGGGCACGGAACCCTTTCCCGTGCCAGCGCTGCTGCCGGAATTTTCCAAGGCCTTTCCGGTCAACATTTTCATGATCTTTCTTGTTTTCGCCGCTTTTATCGTCGTCATGATCATGCTCAACGCCACGCGCTGGGGGCTCAACCTGAAGGCGGTGGGCAGGAACATGCGCTCGGCGCTCTTGCTCGGCGTCGCCACCGAACGGACGTCGATGAGCGCCTTTCTGGTTTGCGGCGCGCTGGCCGGCATCGCCGGATCCTATCGCGTCCTTTTCACCTTCGACAATCTGCGACCGCTAGCTTCGGGAGGCATCGGTTTTCTGGGATTGCTGGTGGTCCTGCTATTGAGCATTCGCCTGCTCTGGGTGCCGCTGATCACCTTCGCCTTCGCGGCGATTTTGACCGGCAGCACGCGCTTGCAAATCGCGCCCTCGCTCAAGCTGGATTCGTCGCTGGCGGGCGTGCTGCAAGGCATGCTGGTCCTGTTCGTCATTCTCTTCCAGGGCGTGCGAGAAATCTTTTTCCCGCAAGCACTGAGGGACATCGACGAAGATACCGGTCAGGAAGATCGGGTATAACGCTATGCCAAATACTGACCATCTAACCAAGCTCCCCTTCCCTCTTCATGGGATGCTCCTCATAGAGATGAGGAGAGGGGGCCGGGGGATGGGGGCATGAACGAAGAATTCCTCAACACACTGGGCAGCATCATCGGCACAGCCACCCCACTGGTCATCGCCAGCCTGGGCGAGACAATCACCGAACGCGCCGGCGTGGTCAATCTCTCCCTCGATGGCAGCCTGGCGCTGGCGGCTGTGCTCGGTTTCGCCGCGGCTTGGACCGCCCAGGAAGCCGGCGTGCTCGATGTGCCCATGCAGATCGCGCTGGGCATCGTCGTCGCCATGCTCGTCGGCGCCTTGATCGCCACCCTCATCGGCTTTTCCAGCATCAAGCTGCGGCGCGACCAAGTCGCCGTCGGCTTCGTATTGACACTCCTGGCCGCCGACCTGGCGCGCTTTCTCGGCGCGGATTTCACCCGCATCCCGGGTCCGCAGATCACCCGATTCGCCCTGCCGGTCTTGGCTGATCTGCCGGTGCTGGGACCGATCTTCTTCCAACAGAATGCGCTGGTCTATTTCAGCTATATCTTGATGTTCGTCATCTGGTTCTGGCTTTTCCGCACCAAGGGCGGTCTGTCTTTGCGCGCCATCGGCGAGCGTCCCGAAGCGGCTTATGCCCGCGGCGCCCAGGTGCAGCGGCTGCGTTATTGGTATACATTCCTGGGCGGCGCCCTGGTTGGTCTGGCTGGTGTGGCTTATTCGCTCAACGTCAAGCCCGGCTGGTCCAGCCCGCCCGCCATGCAAGGCGACGGCTGGATCGCCCTGGCAATTGTGATCTTCGGCGGCTGGCATCCCTTCCGCGTCGTTCTGGGCGCCTGGCTCTTCGCGGCTCTGCGCGCGGTGTCATCAAACATCCAGACCAACGGCCTCTTCATCTTCGGTCAAGAGATCAACTTCCCCTTCGTGTTGCTGAACACGCTGCCCTGGCTGTTGATGATCTTTACCTTGCTCATGGTCAGCGGGGGCTTCACCGAGCGCTTGCTGCGTTACATGCCGCGCGCCGTGCAACATCGCATGCGCGCCTTCCTGCGCTCCGACCCGCCCAAAGCGCTGGGCACGCGCTTTGAGATGGAATGAAGCGGTTTGCGAATCTCGGCAAGTTGCTATGGCGAAGAAAAAGAAGAAAAAGCGGCGCATTCGACCCCTGGCGCTCTGCGTCTTCTTTCGCGGCGACAAGATTTTCCTGGCGCAGGGCTACGATTCGCATGAGCGCAGGACTTTTTATCGACCGATCGGCGGCAGGATAGAATTCGGCGAACGCGGTCGCGAAGCCGTCGTCCGCGAGCTCCGCGAAGAGATCAATGCCGAAGTAACCGACCTGGTTTACGTCGGCGCGCTGGAGAACATTTTTGAGTACGAGGGCTTGGCGGGCCATGAAATCGCGCTCATCTACCGGGGCCGCTTCGCCGACGAACGATTCGATGACAACGATTTTACTGTTCGCGGCTTAAACAAGGGCGAAGTCCTTTACGAAGCTGCTTGGATGCCCCTGGAGCTGTTTCACGGGGAGACCCCCGCAGCTCTGTATCCCGCGGGCTTGCTCAAGCTGCTGGACACGGTCGATTCGCGATAGGCTGTCGCAACTTTGCTTTTAAGCAATCTTAATGAATAAATCGCTCAACGTGAGGAATGCCTGTTATAATCATTCTACACAATGGCTAAAGGGGAAAAGCCATAGACATTCGCATACCGATGCCCGCCGCCCTTCGTCATCAGGTCGAAGCCGGGGACAAACTGTGGGCTCATTTCATCTCGCTATTCATTAGCCCGCCGGTCGTCTGGGCGATTTGGATCTTGTTGATCGCGCAGCAATTCAGCAGGAGCCCCTTCGAGGGCACGTTCTTCGCGAGCCTCTTCGCGCTGACAATCTGCATCCTGCCAATGGCTTTCGTGGCCTACATGGTCAAAATCGGTCGCATCAGCGATATGCACATGCGCCACAGCCACGAGCGCTATATCCCCTATTCAATCGCCATTGTCGGATGCTTGCTGACCGAATTGGTTTACCTGCATTTCGGCGCCAATCCGGTCTTGGTCGTGGTAGCGCTGGTGACCATCGTCGAGTTGACTATCATGTTGATCGGCACATTCTTCAGTCACATCAGCCTGCACGCGATGGCGATGACCAGCATCATTTCCGCCACCACGATCGTCTACGGCTTCAACAAGAGTTTGATCTTCATTCCGTTCTTGCTATTGGTGATACTCGCGCGCTTGGCGCTCAGGCGTCATACCGCCTGGCAGATCGTCCTGGGCGCTTTGATCGGCACTTGTACGCCCTTGGCAGTGATCGCCGGTTTATCCTTTGCCATTCCTTGACTCGCGAGGGGCGAAATCATGGCGACCAGACGCGCGCGGTCCCGTCCCAGGACCAGGACAGAATCTGTGTAGCAGCCTCATTCCAGACAGCTCCACGCACCAGATTGTCATGCTGGAAACGATTTTGCAGCGTCTCCCCTTCCCACAGGTAGAGATAAATATGCGACCAGGACAGCACCCGCGCCTCTTCCGGGTCCCAGCGGGCGCCGACCACCCAGTCTTCATGACGCAGGACCAGTTGTGACCGCGAGTCGGCGACGCTCCAGACGTGCACGGTATCATCAGCCGCCCAGGACATCACCCGCGTTTCGTCGCCCGACCAAATCGCCTGCTGCGCGAAACTCCGGTGACGAAGGCCTGCCAGGGAACGTCCATTGACGCTCGCCCCGTCGGTTTCGTAGGCGGCGACCGTCCCGTCGGCGAACCAAGCCAGCAGCCTGGAATCATCGTGATTCCATTGCAGGCCCTGGAGCAATGCGCGGTGAGGCAGCGAATATGTCGCTAGGTTTTCGCCAGATGCCGCGTCCCAAGCCACTATGCGCCCGTCTTCCGACCAGGCGCGCAACTGCGATCCGTCGGCGCTCCAACCCGCGCCCACGATCGCGCCGGATCGTTCCACCGTCGCGGAAATACCGCCGTCGATTAAAGACAGAATCGAACCCTTGCCGGCTGCCGTAAAGACAAAGGCTCGCGCGCCATCGGCGTCAAGGGCAAGTTGAATCGGCATGCCGTCGACTCGCCACTCATAGATTCCTTCGCCGTCTTCCGCCCGGCTTTGCCTGACCAATCCGCTTTCGTCCGCGGACAATATGGATCTGCCATCTTCGCTCCACAAAGCCTGCGTTAACGGATTGCCCGCATGGTCAATCGATTGCAGCAATTCGCCGTCTTCCGCCGACCAAACTTGTGCCAAGCCGTTCTGCGCCCCCGTCAGGATTTGGGTTTCCGCGGGATTCCAGGACGCGGTCACCACGCCGCTACTGTGCTCCAGGACCAGGTAGGCTCCCTGTGATTGCGCCGCAATGGGCAAGGCGATGAGGCATAGCGCGAGCAAAGCCGAAAAGGTTCTCAACATGGTCTTAGCCGTCCATTTCTAATTGAGACGATATTGTTTCAGCTTACCATAGAAATCTTAAATTCCGATGACGCGGAATCTTGCTGTTTCACAACAGAGCAGGCTCTATTGGCGACAGGCTGTTGATTGTAAGGCGCGAGCGCAAAGTGAAGCGCGATTCGTCCTCAAATGCTGGGAAAATGCCCTCATTTTGCTCCCTTTTTTGGTAACAGTATAGATACAGTATGTATATGTGGGGGGGGGGGGGTACCCCCTGCACATTTTTTATTCACCACAGAGGCACAGAGAGCACAGAGGGGCGAGCCACCGCTGCGCGTAGACACAGCCCCCACCCCCCAGCCCCCTCCCCCATAAAGAGGGAGGGGGAGCTAAGCGCCGCGGGACGCAAGGTATTTTGCGTGGGCGGCTGCTGTGCAGCCCGTGGGTCTACGGTTGCCGCCATGAATGCAGTTGCAGGGGGCAAGGGAAGCCCGGGG
>JAJEFB010000042.1 GCA_022820665.1 Anaerolineae bacterium
CAAAGACACGAAGCGCCGCGTAGCTCTGTGCCCCCTACAGACCTAAATCAACTGGCTGTGTCGAAGGGCTGTGTCTACGCGCCCAACGCGCCCTACGCGTCCCTCAATCGTTAGAAAACCCCAACGCGCGAATATTGAGCCATCCTTATCAGAACATCTGTGCTATCATGTCCGCAAGCACATCGAAGCGAGGACCCCCATGCCCAAAACCAGAAACTTCTCAGACCGCGAAAAACGGGACCCCATGCGCCTGCTCGATATCCATAACCACATCAACGCCGTCTACCTGTTTATGCAAACTCTATCGCTCATGCGACGAGAAGGCAACCTATTTTGCGTGAGCGCGGCATACCTTTTCGCTGCCGCCCTGCGGCTGCTTGCAGGCATCCATCATCCTACCCCGCCTCCCCGGCCTAAAACGCTGCGCCGCCGACAAAACGCAACTTTGTCCGAAAAAAGTTTTTCTTTGTTCGCGAAACGGACAATGTCGGAAAAACTTATAACCAAGAAACAGCTGCCCGATAGCCCCGCGCCTGCTCCCAACGCCGCCATTCAACCTCCAGCCAACCCGATCCGCCCAACCGCGCCCGCTTCATCGCCGGACTCTAAAAAGTCCTCTCCGAAAAAAACAGACAGTATCTATACGGTGTCAATACACTTGCGGAATTTGGCGCTAGAACTAGGGCATTTCAAGAGTAAGTCAAGGGGGTGTTTCAAGGGCAAAAGCCGTCTTTTTGGATGATTTATGGGGCGATCGACACAAAATGATTTTGAAGCGATTGCCCTGCGAGTCGCCCCTGGTCGACTGCGTCACGCCTCAAAATGTGCTAAAGTTGAGTGCGCCGGACGCTAGCTGATTCCCGAAAAGGAGCGGTCTGATGTTGCATGGTCTGATGATGGATTTTCCGCTGACATTGGATCATATACTCGAACATGCCAGGCGCATGTACCCCAAGAAAACAATCAAAACCAAGCTGCCCGATGGTCCCGTGCGCGAGTACAGCTACGCCGAGTTTTACGCCCGGATCAAACGGCTATGCAATGCGCTGGAATCCTTGGGCATTGCGCCCGGGGATCGTGTCGGCACCTTCGCCTGGAACAGCTTCGAACATGTGGAACTTTACTTCGGCGTGCCGCTGGCTGGCGCAGTCTGCCACACCTTGAATATTCGACTGCCGCAAGATCAACTCGTCTACATCATCAACCACGCCGAAGACAAAGTGATCTTCGTTGACGGATCGCTGGTCCCCTTGCTGGAGCCGATCGCGCGTCAATTGAAGACGGTCCAGCATTTCGTCGTCTTTAATGCCCGCGAAGATCAGCCGATCAACTTGCCCAATTTGCTGCAATACGAAGAACTCATGGCATCCGCCGACGAATCTTATACCTGGCGCTGTACCGATGAAAAGATGGCGATGGCGCTCTGTTATACCAGCGGCACCACCGGCATGCCCAAGGGCGTCTTGATCAGCCATCGCGCCATGGTCTTGCATACTTTCTGCGTGCTGGCGGGGGTCGCTTTCGGCGTCACCGAGCGAGATGTTGTGATGCCGGTCGTGCCCCAGTTCCATGCCATGGCTTGGGGACTTCCCTACGCCAGCACCTACGTGGGCGCGACAATGGTCATGCCCGAACCGCATTTCAAGCCGGATGCCCTGGCCAAGTTGATTGAGTCCGAACGCGTGACCATCGCAGCCGGCGTGCCGACGATTTGGAACGGACTCTATCACGAGTTGCGTCGGAATCCGCGTGATGTCTCTTGCATCGAGCAATTGATCGTGGGCGGCTCGGCTATGCCGCGCGGCTTGATCGAAGCCTATGAAAAAGAGCTGGGCGTCAATGTCGTGCACGCCTGGGGCATGACCGAGTTGTCGCCCATCGGCAGCGTCTCCAAATTGGGGGCGCAGCATGACGCGCTCGACGATGACAGCCGCTGGGATATCAAGGCGACGCAAGGATATTTCGTGCCCGGCGTCGAGGCGCGCATCGTCGATCACGAAGGCAAAGAACTGCCCTGGGACGGCAAAACCATGGGCGAACTGCAAGTGCGCGGTTTTTGGGTGGTGGGCCAGTATTACAAGATTGAGCCAGATCGCGAGCACTTCACTCATGACGGTTGGTTCCGCACCGGCGATGTCGCCACCGTTGACGCGGACGGGTATATGAACATCACCGACCGCACCAAAGATCTGGTCAAAAGCGGCGGCGAATGGATCTCATCGGTGGACCTGGAAAATACGCTCATGTCGCATCCCGATGTGCTGGAAGCGGCGGTGATCGCGACGCCGAACGAGCGCTGGGGCGAGCGGCCGCTGGCGGTGATCGTTCCGCTGAACGCCAGTGCCGATCAAGACGCGCTGCATGACTACTTGCTGAAACATTTTCCCAAATTCTGGTTGCCGGACGACTATGCGGTCGTGGACGCCATTCCCAAGACCGGCGTCGGCAAAATGGACAAAAAGGTGCTGCGGGCTATGTACGCGGAAGGCGCGCTCTAATTTATTTGGGGGAGTGGTGAAAATCGTGGACATCACCCTATTCCGAGCGCGATATAGGGGAATTCACCACAGAGGCGCAGAGTACACAGAGAACTTAAGGAAATTACTTCGCTATTTTCTGCGCCGACAGCGCGACATTCCTGGGACATTTTCGCCGGTTACGCGCCGAGCCGCTTATCTGACGAAACGAAAACTGAGAGAAGAACCCGATGAAAATCACTGGCATCCGCACGATCTTGTTCGAGCACGAGATGGCGCGTCCCATCGGCGACGCCAACAACCCGCGCGGACGCGCACAGTACGCGGCGCTGGCGGTGTTCCTTGATACCGATGTCGGGCTGACCGGCGTCTCGCTGGGCGATCCGGGCGCGGCTGCCAATATCCACAAGATGACCGAGAACCTGCTGCTGGGCCGCGATCCGCGCGGCGTCGTCGGCTTGTGGGGGCGCATGGCGAACTTCGCCTTCAAGGGCGGCAACCGCGGCGCCGTCACCGATGTCATCGGCGCGCTGGATGTGGCGCTTTGGGACCTCAAAGCCAAAGCCAACGACGAACCGCTCTGGAAGACATTGGGCGCGTCGAGCCGCGCGGTCAAAGCCTATGCCAGCGGCATAGACCTGTCACTGGACGACGCTGGCATCCGCGCCTTTTATGAGTCCCAGGCCGCGCGCGGCATTGCCATCGGCAAGCTGAAGGTCGGGCTGGATCGCGAGGCCGACCTGCGGCGCATCGGCATCATGAAAGAAGCCCTGGCGACATCGGGCAAGGATCCAGTCCTGCTGATCGATTCCAACGAGTATTGGTCACCCAAGCAAGCTATTCAGCACATACGATTTTTCGAGCGTCATCACGAGATCTTCTGGGCGGAAGAACCGGCTCGCCGCTGGGATTACGCCGGCTTGCGCATGGTCTCGCAATCGGTGAGCGCGGCGGTGGCGACGGGCGAAAATCTGGATGACGCCAGCGACTTCCGTCCTTTAATCGAGCATCGGGCGGCGGACGTATTGCAGATCGGGGTCGGTACGGGCGGCATCACCGGCGCCATGCGCGTGGCGCAGATGGCGGACGGCTTCGACCTGCCCGTTTCGGTGATGAATTGCCCGGGCAATTATATGGCGGAGTTCGCCGCCGTGCTGCCCAATCATATTTGGATGGAAGTGGTGGATCCCGGCAATGATTTTGTTTTCGAACACGATAGCCGCGTGGAAGACGGCTATATCATCTTGGGCGACCGCCCTGGCAATGGCATTCAGTTTGATGAGGCGAAGCTGGAGGCTTGTCGCGTGCGGGAGCGTTCGGCTTCGGCTGCGCCCAGCCCCTGGGGGCGGCGGCGCGGCGCGGGCTTGTATCCGGTGCGGGAGGGCGAGCCGGAGGAAGTGGGGGAGGAGTAAGGGTTTATCAACACACACTACACCAGCAGGTATCTTACGATTTTGCCGCCTTTTCAGACCGATTGAGCGGTGACCAAAAACTGCCTTCGTCTATAATTCCATAGGAAGGTTCTGGCTTCGGCGCAGCAGTTTTTGGAGGCGGCTTACTACCATTGCCAATGTTACTTTGCTTATCCGTCAGCCGTTGAGGCTGATTTCTGTTTTGATCTCTATTTTTTTCAGACATTGTATCTCCCGAGGAAATCATGACTGACCAGGATACACAACTGACTTATCAGAAACTAAGTGTATTGGAACTACTTAAAGCTCACGTTCAATCTCAGAAAGACGCAATCAAAACTTTGGAAAATAAAGCACAACATAATTTCACCATCATCAACATTATAGCCGCGATTGTAGCGGCGCTCAACCTTGAGCTAGGAGAGATAGCAAAAGTGCAACAGATACTTGTGGAACGGCCTTTACTCACTCTAAGTCTTACGGGTTATGCGGTGATTGTTTTTCTATCAATTAGGGCGCTCGTACTTCGAAAACAAGCTACAGAACCAATGACTGTATCGCTCAAAAACGCAAAAGATTGGTCTATCTGCGAGTTGGAGCATCATTATGATATTCTGATAAAGTCGTATGTGCAAATCTATGAACACAATGAAAAAATTGTTGCTCAGAAAGGGGGTAAGGTCCGCTGGGCTCACATACTCATAGCTGTCGTCATCGTTCTAATAGGAATGGAAGCATTGGGGTTGTGGACCCAAATCGTTACTGTGGCAGAAATTGTGCTAAATCTGTTACCGCGCTAAGGCAATCAGAATACGGACAATTCAACTTCTTATCTAGCACATCAAGCGGTCATTCCGTTTTATCGCGTTTCTCGACAGTCTTCGAGATTTTGGCTCTTAAATGCGTTTCAAAGGAAGGGTCTGGCTTCGGAAGCGAGTCAATGCCTTTCTCCAAATTTGGATAGGTTTCACTGAATTCTTCGACTCCATAGGAAGGTTCTGGTTTCGGAGTCAGTTCAACGGCCTGAGGTTTAGGCGGCGAGTTCTCACTGCTCGCGCCGGTTTGATTATCAGATGATACCTGAGATTGATTTCCGCTTTGATTTTGATTGTCTTCTGACATGTTTTCCCCGCAGAAAATACAAATCTTTCCGACGTGATGAGCAAGCCCAACGCGGCTTTCTCCTGCTCGATTGTTCCCACTAATTCGTTGACGACCGGGCTGCCCACCTTGTCCGATTTGACCTGCACGATGACCTTGCGCGCTTCGCAAAAAACCTCAGTAAGCGCAAGTAAGTAATGAGAATGCGAGAATGCCTTTATTCAACCCCACCCCAAACCCCTCCCCCATAAAGAGCTGAGGAGCGGACATGTTTGTGGCTTAGTGAATTGCGGCGATTGAGAATTGCGGTGAAGATTCATCAGTAACACTTCTATCCAAGCATTGTATAGAAAGATGAAACTGATGAATCTCAAGGTACTTTACCAGTGGACAAA
>JAJEFB010000029.1 GCA_022820665.1 Anaerolineae bacterium
CCAGAAAGATTTGATTTCATATCCTTGATGCTTTATCCTAGAATTCATGACGTGACTCCAATTTGTATGCTTTGCTAGTACAACTAGCACGAATTGGTTTTCACGTCATTTCTATTTCAACCGAAAAGGATACACTACCCAGCTAGGCGGAACACATAGGCGCGATATCTCCGACGCCGTGATTGGCGCCCGCATTTAGACGATGCCAATAACCAGAAGATAGAGGAAGACCCAGGTTGCCACCCAAAGCAGGGCATCTATCCGATCCAGAACCCCGCCGTGCCCGGGGAATAGATTCCATCCTTCAACGAAACTGTCTTTAACACGGAAAAACCGCTTCAGCGCCGACTCAAACAAGTCGCCGCTTACGGCGATGAAGGGACCGGCAACGATCATCGGGATCAGGGTCGGCTCAAATGCGCCGGAGACGATCAGGATTCCAAATGCCGGTATCCAGGCGCCGAGAATGCCGCCGATGGCGCCCTCGACCGTCTTGTTGGGAGAGATCAGCGGAGCCAGCTTGGTTTTGCCGAAAAACCGCCCGACGACATAGGCGAAACTATCGGTGCCCCAGGTAATGGCAAAGACTACAAATAGCCACATCAAGCCGTCCGGTTGAATATTTCGCAGACTGAGTAAGAATGCCGTCGGAAAGGAAATATAAATGATGCCGCATAATGTCGTTCCGACTTGAGCCAGCGCCGGTACGAAGTCAGTTGGCCGGCGATATATCTCGAGAAGAAGCGTCAGGACGATGCAGGCAGCTATGGCAATCTGCCACAGCCAATCGCGGCCAAAATAGAAACCCAGCGCGATTGCGATACCGGTAGGGATGCCAGTCAAGGAACTGCCTTGCATCCTGGTATCCTTTTCCATGACGTAGAATTCCAGCATGCCGATGCACATGACTGGCAAGGTAAAAAGCAGGAAGACGATACCGCCAAAAAGGGAGGCCGCGACCGCTAGCGGGAGGAAGACACTTGCCGTGATGATTCGCAAGCGCAAATTCGCGGCTTGCGCTGTGCTGACAGCAGTCCTGTCACTCATGATGACAAAACTCTCAACGAGCCAAACGTCATGGTAAATTCTGAATTTATTGTAGCATTTGTTGTCAAGATTTTGACGTTGAATGCCTATTGTTTTGTAGGTATTCGCTAACTTGAGCGCGCATGCCAATAATACGCTCCTGTATGGTAGTGTATCCTTTTCGGTTGAAACAAAACCTTAACCACCGAGGACACCGAGAGCACCTAGAAAAGCAACGAAACAAAAGGTCATTTCTTATTTCAAGCACGCTTCTGAGCGATGGATGAAGCTTCGCTGGCGGCTTTGCCATCCCCAGGCGACGGATTTAGAGGAATGGTTGTCAAAATTCCCTAAACTCTGTGTCCTCGGTGGTGAAGAAAAATTTGAAGCGATTGCTCTATTGCCGTATCGCCGGAGTTTGATAGCAGTTAGCGCATGGCATATAATCTGATGGGCTGCGCGAACTGCATTCAACGGGAAAACAAGTCCCAATTGAACGCGGCAGCCAATGTGCGGTGGCGAAACTAATGTCTGAAGATCTTATCGGCAAGGCGGTCAACGGGTACGAGATCTTGCGCCAGGTCGGTTATGGCGGCATGGCTACGGTATTCCTGGCGCGCCAGCAATCCATGAACCGCAATGTGGCGCTCAAGTTTCTGCCGAGCAACTTCATCCAGGACGACACCTATTTACAGCGATTCGAGCGCGAAGTCAAAATCGTCGCGCAATTGGAACACCGCAATATCGTGCCTGTTTACGATTATGGCGAGCATGAGGGGCAGCCCTATATCGTAATGCGCTATATGTCGTCGGGATCGGTCGAAGACCTCTTGAGCCAGGGCAAAATCCCCATCACACGCGTGTTGGGCATTGCGGAGCAGATCGCCTCCGCGCTCGACTATGCCCACCAAAATGGCATACTGCATCGCGATCTCAAACCCAGCAACATCTTGCTTGACGACGGCGGAGGCGCCTTCATCACTGATTTCGGGATCGCCCGTATCCTGGGCGAGAGCAGCAGCACGCTTACGACACAGGGCGTTGTCGGAACGCCGAGCTATATGTCCCCGGAACAAGCGCGCGGCGAGCGGCTAGACGGCCGCAGCGACATATATTCGCTGGGCGTCATGCTCTTCGAGATGATCTGCGGACGCCGGCCTTTTGAGAATGACACGCCCTATGGCATCGTAGTGATGCATGTAACAACGCCAGCGCCGTCGCTGCGCGATATTGAAACCTCCGTTTCGGCGGCGGTTGACAAAGTCATACTGCGCGCCCTGAGCAAACAAGCTGATCAGAGACCGGCCACCGCAAGCGCGCTGGCTGCCGCCTTGCGCAAGGCGGTAGATCACCCAGAGAACGCAACAGACACCGAACCAAGCATGCCGCCAATCGGCGCCCCGGCGTCGATGCCAGGTTTGGAGCCTGACGCCGCCTCGCAGTTGTCGGAAAGCATGTCCAACGGGCCGGCGGAGGCAGCGGAGGCGCCGCCCTTGAATCGAGCGGCTTTTGTGGAACAGGCGCGGCAAAGACCTGGACTAGCGGGCATGTTGAAGGGCATGCTGGCGGGCGGCGCTGTCGGATGCGCGCTTTTGGGACTTCTGCTGGGACTGGGCGTCTTGCTGCTGGTGGCTATGTCTGGCGGCTTTGGCGCCGTCGAAGAAGAGAGAACGGCATCGGCGCCCGTTCGAGTCATCACAGCGACCATGGGACAGGCGGCGGCTGATGAACCGACTGCGACCGCCGCTATCGAAATTGCGGTGGATCGCGCCGGGCAAACTCGGGAGGCATGGAACGAGGCTGCTGCGGCGACAATCGAAGCGGATTCGCTTGCTCGCGCGCAACTCGCGCCGACTTCCGCGCAGCTTGACCAGCCGATCGGCGCGCCAAACAGGCTTCGCTTAAACGCTGCGCTGGAAGGCGTCACCGGCAAGCTCGTATACTTCGGCAAGGGTCCGGCGGAAAGCGGCGATGAAACATCTTTCGAGATCATGACGAAGGATTTGGAGTCCTGGCAAGACATGTTGCTGACCTTGGACATCGCGGACAGCACCTATCCGCAGCCTTCGCCAGACGGGCGCTGGATCGCTTTTCAGTCGGACAGGGATGGCGATTTCGAGGTATTTGTGGCGAACGTCCTTGGTGGCCAGTTGCGCCAGATCACCCGCAATACTGTCTGGGATCGTTTACCAGCTTGGTCGCCGGACAGCGAATGGATCATTTATTCGTCGGATGTCCGCGGCGATCAAACCTTCGACCTGTACCGGGCGCGCCCGGACGGCAGCGACGAACAACTTGTCTATAGCGATGGTCAACGAAACAGCCATGCGCGCTTCAGCCCGGACGGTGAATTGCTCGTGTTCACTTCGGGGGCAGGCGTCCGAGACGCTACAACTTGGGAGATTCGACTCTTGGACCTTCGCAGTAATGAAAGCCGTCTTCTCACCGAAAACGAGAACCGTGACGCCTCACCCAGTTTCAGCCCGGACGGCACGCGGATCTTGTACGTGTCTGTCGTCGGCGGCAGCCGCGTTGTCGCGAGCATGACCGTTGACGGAGGGGAGCGTGAATTGCTGTATACGGGACCCGGAGCCGCCTGGTCCGCGAATTATAGCCCGGACGGCAGATTCATTGTCGTGACAGCAACTTACGACGGCGAAGATCAACTGTTCTTGATGACCGCTGACGGCGGCAACCTGCAGCAAATCACGAACTCGGGCGGCGCCTTCGCGTCTTGGATTCCTCCCCTCACGCGGCGATAACAATTCAGAAAGACCTGGCAGGCTTTAGGTGACATAGAAGCGGCGCTTCCAACTAGCCGCGTCATCATCAAAGGGATTCAATATACTTACGTTGACGCGCAATTGACGATATAATGTTACCATTCGGCGACATCCGTAGCGCGCTGCTGTGAGCTAAAGACATTAAAAGAACAGCCGCTCGTCGGCAGCGAGAAGGACCCAGGAATGTCGCGCTCACCAAAATAACAAACCTTCTCGACGTATGCGCGACGCGGTTTATAAAAAAGAGTTATTCGTGATTGGCTCAAGGAAACGGAAAGTGTTCTATGTTTGACGAAATAGTGGATGAAGCGACCCAAAAAATGAAATCGACTTTGTCGGTCTTCCGCGAAGAATTGAGCAAGATGCGCAGCGGCCGCGCGAGTACGGCATTGGTTGATCGCATGATGGTCGAATACTACGGACAAGACACCGAGCTTCGACAATTGGCAAGCATTTCAACGCCGGAGGCGATGCTGATCCTGATCCGTCCCTATGACAAGTCGGCAGTCAAGAGCATCGAAAAGGCGATACAAATGTCGGATATCGGGGTTAATCCCAACGTCGATGGCGAAAATATCCGGCTCAATATGCCCGCGCTCACGATGGAGCGTCGCCAGGAATTGGTGAAGTTCCTCAATCGTCGAATGGAAGACACGCGCGTTGCCATTCGCAATATCCGGCGTTCAGCCAATAGTGATCTGCAGGATTTTGAGAAAGAAAAGTTGATATCGGAAGACGAACGCAAACGCGGCGAGGTCGAAGTTCAGAAGTTGACTGATTCCTTTATCAAACGGATTGACCAGCTTGGCGCGGATAAAGAAAAAGACATCATGGAGGTCTGAGGCTTGCGGATGCCGTCAATTGAAGGCGACGGTACAGCCGGACGCGCGCCGCAGGAATAAGGAATCGCCGCGGCAAAGGTGTAAACAAATAGGATGGCAGTCGTTCGGCGGTGGCGAAAAGCACAGTCGCGCTAAGGCAAAACAGCAAACTCCTTCCGCTCGCGCGAAGAATGGAGTATTACAGAAGCATGAGCGATTGCTAGAACAAAGGGAAGCCAGATACGTTTCATGGTTGTAATCACGAGCGAAGAACTGCAGACGAAATTCGAATTGCCGGAACTGGTCAAGGTGCCGGCGCACGTGGCGATCATTATGGATGGGAATGGGCGTTGGGCAAAGCAGCGTGGATTGCCGCGTTCGGAAGGGCACCGCCAGGGAACCGAAAACTTGCGCCGCATCATCCGCGCGGCGGTAGAATTCGACGTCAAGATCATGACCATTTATGCCTTTTCAACGGAGAACTGGTCGCGTCCGCGCCGCGAAGTCAGGTTGTTGATGCGTATCCTGGAGATGGTGATTGACCGCGAATTGCGCGAGTTGCACGATGAGGGCGTTCAGATCCGGCACATTGGCGAGTTGCAGGGCATTGAACCGCGGCTGGCGCGCAAAGTCCTGGAGGCCTGTCATTACACCCGCGACAATAAACGGTTGATCCTCAATGTCGCCTTTAACTATGGCGGGCGCGATGAAATTGTCCACGCGGTTCAGAATATCGTCCGCGATGGCATCGCCGCAGAGCGCATCACCGAGCAAACGATCAGCGACTACATATATACCAGCGACTTGCCCGATCCAGATCTTATAATTCGCACCAGCGGCGAGTTCCGTTTGAGCAACTTTCTCATCTGGCAGGGCGCTTATAGCGAGATTTACACCACGCCGACTTATTGGCCAGACTTTGACCGGCATCATTTTCATGCGGCGTTGCTGGAATATGGCCGGCGTCAGCGTCGTTTTGGGAAGACTGACGAGCAGATTGAATCTGAATTCGGCGATTCTGTTGATAGATACAGGTGAGACAAGCCTTGCGACATAAACGACTCGGGCGCACAGAATTGAAGTTGCCCATCATTGGATTGGGAACGGCATTCACCGGCATACCCACGCCGCGTCAGACGCTGAATGAATACCTCCAGGGTGAAAATCAGGTCGACCAAGAGCTTGGTGTCAAGACGCTGGTCGATGCGCTTGATGCGGGTTACCGATTTATCGATACCGCAGCGCTTTACGGTCGCACGCTAAGCGAAACGATGATCGGCGAGGCGCTGCGTCAGCGGCCGCGATTGCGTGATGAGGTTATTGTTACCACGAAAGCGGGACGGACTTACGAGGGCTTCGACTTCAGCTTCGACGGCATACTCAAGAGTGTCTACGCGAGCCTCGAGCGCATGGGTCTGGATCAAATGGAGCTAGTCTACATACACGATCCGATGGACTTTCCCATGGAAGACGTTTTGTCCGATCGCGGCGCGTTGGGAGCACTGCGCCACTTGCAAGCTCAGGGGGTGATCCGGTTTGTCGGGACGGCGGCAAATGATCCCGCGACCAACCTGCCATACATTAGCAGCGGTGAATTCGACGCCGCGGTCATCGCCGATTCCTGGAGCTTGATCAACCTGACGGCCGAACGCGGCATTTTTGACGCAGCCCAAAAGCATGATGTTGGACTGGTCGCGGCTACCGCGCTGGAGCGGGGCTTATTGGTAACCGGTCCTATAGCAGGCGCGGAGTACCTCAATCGCTATTTCTCGCCGGAATGCCTCGATCAGGTCCGCAGGATCCAGCGTTTGTGCGAGCGCTATTCCATCCCAATGATCGCAGCCGCATTGCAGTGGTGCGCAAGGCATCCCCAAGTTACATCCACGATTCCAGGAGCGCGCATATCGGAAGAAGCCTCATCAAGCTTCGCGGCTGCGCAGATCAACATCCCCGACCCCTTTTGGCTCGAATTGCAAGAACTGGTCAAACACTTTGAGACCGTGACTGGCAATTAGTAGGCGCGGGCTATCCGGATAGCGCCCCTTCCAATTCCCGCGCGCTCTTGATGTCGGCGAAGCCCATTCCCTGGCGAAGCAAGAGAAGAAACCCGAAAAGCGTTGTTGGCGCCCAAATCACGAGATGTACGACGACCGCGTAGCTTGCTGCAATTGCAGCGCTTGTGCCCAGGGCGATGAGTATCGTACTTACGACGAATTCGTAGACGCCAACTTGTCCGGGGGAAGCTGAAACAACGCCGGCCAGATTGACGACGCCGATGACGAGCAGCGCGACAGCGAAGCTAAGGTCCAGTCCAATGGCGAACATGACGATCCAATAGACGGCGGCTTCTATCGCCCAGGTCGCATAGCTGCTGATGACAGCGCCCAGCAGCAAAGTCGGCCTGCGCAGACCGGCCAAGCCGGAGGTCATGTCGTCGCCAACTTGATTGATCAAGGTCGTCAGTCGATCGGGAAGGATTCGACTGAGCGCGCCCATAAGACTGCGCAGAAGCGCTGGCTTCGCCGCGAGAAGAAAAAACACCGCCACAGCGCCGACAAAGAGCGGGGTCGCGATGCTGACAATCGCCCCGACCTCGTCCGATTGGATATCGATGAACAGCAGGCTAAACATGATAAAGGACAACATAACCATGCCATCAAAGGCGCGTTCTACCATGACCGTGGCAGTGGCGCTGGCAAGCGGAACGTTATGATTGCGCCGCAGCAAATAAATTCGTAGCGCCTCACCGGCGCGCAGGGGATAGAGACCGTTGCCCATGTAGCCGATGGCGACCAATTCCGCCAGGGAACGCAGTGGAATCAAGCGCACCGCGCGCAACAAGTATTGCCAACGCAAAGCAATGACAGTCAGGGCGAGAAAATATGTTGGGACTGCCAGCAGCAGCAGTCGTATGTTGACCGCGCGCAAGCTGTCCCAGAACTGTTCCGGCTTTAGATCGCGAAAGGCGAGGTAGAGAAAGACGACGCTTATGATAATGCCGCTAGTCGTGGCGAGGCGTTTGCTACGCTTCTTCATCGGCGTCCAATCTGCAGGTCGACCGGTCTACCAACGCTGAACAATATCAGAGCCGCGACGGTCTTGAAAGACCTACGGCCAGAACCAGGCAAGCTGTGGGGCAGAAGCCGGCGCACATGGCAGGCTAATGCAGCTTGCGCAATGGAACGTCGCTTAGTGCTCCCACAGATTTTCGCCGCAGGTACCTATGCGAGCTTCGCATTGGTCAAATTAGCACCATTTCGCTGGCGTCTACCCGGCGGAGGATTTCTGAAGGGGCATTGTAGGGGAGGCCAAAGGTCTTGGCAACAGCCGGATGCGTAACCTGGCCGTCGAATGTATTGAGCCCTTTCAGTAGCGCGGCATTCCCCCGCAGAGCCGCGGCAGCGCCCTGATCAGCGATTCTCAAGGCGTAGGGCAGGGTGGCGTTTGACAGAGCCAGGCTCGAGGTGCGTGGCACCGCGCCCGGCATATTGGCGACGCCGTAGTGCAGGACGCCATCCAAGACAAAGGTCGGCTGGCTATGCGTGGTTACGACTGTGGTCTCGACGCAGCCGCCCTGGTCGACCGCTACGTCGACGATGATGCTGCCCGCGGGCATGGTCGGCAGCATGTCGCGGGTGACAAGCATAGGCGCGCGGGCGCCAGTGATCAGCACAGATCCGATTAGCGCGTCCGCAGTACGGATCGCAGCGGCGATATTGCCGCTGTTGGAGTACAAGGTGTTCAGGTTTCCATCCAGCACATCTTCGAGGTAACGCAGTCGATCCAGATCAATGTCCAACAGGGTGACATTGGCGCCCATGCCCAGGGCGATTTTTGCCGCGTTGGCGCCGACGGTTCCCGCGCCCAGGATGACCACGTGCGCGGAGGCTACACCAGGCACGCCGCCCATCAACAAGCCGCGCCCGCCCTTGTGCCTTTCCAGATAGTGAGAAACAACCTGCGCCGCCATGCGTCCCGCTACTTCACTCATCGGTTCCAACAGCGGCAAACGCTCCGACCCGTCTTCGACGGTTTCATAGGCGATTCCTGTTACGCCGCTTTGCAACATGGCATGAGTAAGCTCCGCTTCTGCAGCGAGGTGAAGATATGTGAACAAGACCAGATCCGGGCGCAAGTGCGGGTATTCGCTCGGCTGTGGTTCTTTCACTTTGATCACCATGTCCGCTTGCGACCAAACTCTCGCGGCGGAATCCAGTATCGTCGCGCCGGCGTTAAAGTATTCGTCATCAGTGAATCCGCTGCCCGTACCTGCTTGAGATTCGACCAAAACCTGGTGTCCACGCTTGAGGAACTCGCGTACGCCGGCAGGCGGCAGAGACACACGGTGCTCGTCCGCCTTGATTTCCGTTGGGATTCCGATGTCCATGGATAATCTCCTGTGCAATAGCCTTATAGATATTGTACAGGATGTAGGAAAAATGTCCACTAATTTGATACAGATTGCATAATGAGAATAGCGTTTCCTGTCTCATCTTTGCTGTTTGCTTTAATTAACGGACAGCGACATGAAAATGTCTGAAGAGAGGACATGTTTGAAGGAACGCGCTACAAAAGCGACGGCTCAGCTAATAGCTGAGCCGGGCAAAATTTATCGAGAAACTGTCAGGCTTGTCCGGTACTTGTTGATGCTTTCGGTCCACCCCTCTCAATAGAAGATCGTTTTGTTGGTGGAAGAGACAGCAATCGGCGACCGTTTTCGCTTCATGGTGGTAAGCGCAGCCTTGCCGTTTGGCAGCCTGGCCGTCATCACAGGCAAGGCGCGTCGATTGATTAAGACCAAAGACGGCAAGTTCAGACGACCATTAAACTTGTTCAAGGAGGGGTTTATCTACTTAAACATGCACCTCTTAGACCAAGACGAGTTCCCATCCTTGAACTTTATCCAAAACCAAAGGCTATGTTAAACCTGTCCTGTCCTCAGCATTGCGATGGGGGGACTTAGGCGGGTAAAATCATCCCCATGACCACACGCATCATCACCCACGGCGAACTCACCTGGCTCGACCTGGCGCATCCCAGCGAAGCCGATGTCGACAGCCTCAGCCGGCGCTTTCCCTACTTCCACCCGCTCAACCTGGAAGACATACGCAGCCCCATCGAACGCCCCAAGCTCGACCAGGACGACGACTACATTTTCGCCGTCATGCACTTCCCGCTCTGGGATTCCCGCCACGAGCTCTCCCGCGCCGCCGAAGTTGATTTCTTCGTCGGTCGCGACTATGTCGTCACCGTGCACAACGGCAGTCTCAAGCCGCTGGTGAGCCTGGTCGAACGCTGCGGAGCTGACGCCGCCGAGCGCGAGCGCCTGTTGGGGCGCGGCGCCAACCACGCCTTCCACACGCTCATTGATCAACTGGTGGATTACGTCTTTCCCATCCTGGGCAAGGTGGACAGGCGCATCCACGACATCGAAGACGCGCTCTTCGAATCCAACGCCAAGCGCGTCATCCAGGAGATCGCTCTGCTGCGCCGCGATATCATCTCCCTGCGCCGCATCATCCGGGGGCAGATACCCATCGTCCAGCAGCTCGAAACCGTCCAGCATCCCATCCTGCACGACGAGATGGAAGAATACTTCGGCGATATCGCCGATCACCTCTTCAAACTGCGCGATATCATCGACGAGAACTACGAGATCATCAACAGCTTCGCCGAGACTGCCGATACCTTGGCGAGCTATCGCATCAACGAGGTCATGCGCATCCTCACCGTCATCTCCGTCATCATGCTGCCGCTCACGCTCATTTCCAGCATCTACGGGATGAACATCGAGCTTCCCTTTGCCGACGATCACAACGCCTTTATAATCACCTCCGGCATCATGCTGCTGATCGCCATCTTCATGCTGATCTATTTCCGAGCGCGCAAGTGGCTATGACCACCTCCTCGCTGGCCGCGGCAGTCTACATCGACGCGGAGCCTGACCTCAATCAACTGGTCGATTCCCTGCGCGCGGAGCCACGCATCGCTTGCGATACCGAATCGAACAGCCTGCACGCCTACCGCGAAAAGACTTGCCTCATTCAATTATCGACGCCGGGTAGCGACATCTTGATTGATCCGCTGCGCATCGCCGATATCAGCGCCTTGGGGGGCCTTTTTGCCGATCCGAAAATCGAGAAGGTCTTCCATGCCTCGGAATACGATCTCATCTGTCTCAAGCGCGATTACGATTTCGATGTGCATCCCGTCTTCGATACCATGGCTGCGGCCCGCGTCTGCGGTTACAGGCGCGTCGGCTTGAGCAACATGCTGGAGGACCTGCTGGGCGTCCGCCACAGCAAAAAGCATCAGACCGCCAATTGGGCGCGGCGTCCGCTGCCGGCCAGCCATCGCCGCTACGCCCAGATGGATACGCGCTACTTGCTGCCCTTGCGCGATATCCTCTACGGCGAATTAGGACGCGCCGGTCGCCTGGAAGAAGCTTTCGAGTACTTTGCCGATGTCACTGACTTTGATGTCAAACCACAGGAATTCGATCCGGAGGGCTTCTGGGATCTGTGTCGCCCGAAGGACCTGAGTCCGCGCCAAGCCGCCGTCTTGCGCGAACTCTACATCCTGCGCGATGAGCTGGCGCAAAATTACGATCAGCCCTCGCACAAGCTGATCACGAACAAGGCTTTGCTCAAGCTCGTGACTACATCGCCGCGCGGGCGCAAAGGGCTGTTCGGCGTCTCGGGACTGCCGCCCTGGCTGACGCGCCGACACGGCGATGAGATCCTTGAAGCGATTGCGCATGGAAGCAAAAGCCTCGCGCCGCCGCAACCGCCGCATCAAGCCGCGATCCCGCAGACAATCGCGGATCGCTACAGCGCGCTGCACACCTGGCGCAAGGGGGTTGCGCTTGCGCGCGGCGTGGAATCCGATGTGATCTTGAGCAAGCGGAGCATGTGGGCAATCGCCCGCCGCAAACCCGCCTCCGTCGACGATCTGGGGGACATACCGGGCTTGGGCCCCTGGCGGCGGGCAACCTATGGCGCGGACTTGATCTCTGTCGTCAACGGACTGAGCAGCTAGGCGCTATACCATGCCTCGTCACGCTAGCCTGCCGCTTTGGAAAGATCAATCTGTCGAGCAAAAGCTGGATGCGTTGCGCCGTCAAATGCTCGATCTCTACCGTTATCAGCTCTCAGAGGCGCACACGAGCATCATTCGCATGTTGGAGGCGCATCAACCGGCGGATGACAAAGAAGCGGCGGATATCGAGTTGATCAAGCGCTTGATCGCTGAACATCCCGATATCCTCAGCATGAGCTGCGAAGTCGGTCATATCACCGCCTCAGCCATGATCGTCGACCGCGCTTCCCGCCGCGCGCTGCTGCACTTTCACAAGCGGCTGGGGCGCTGGCTGCAGGTGGGCGGGCACGTCGAATACGAAACGGATATCGCCGCCGCCGCCCTGCGCGAGGCGCGCGAGGAAACCGGCTTGACCGACCTGGAGTTTTACCCGGCGGCCGACGTTGTTCCGCCTATCGACTTCGATGTGCATACCGTTCCGCGGCGTCTCAAGACCCCCGAGCATCTGCATCTCGATTTTCGCTATCTGCTATTGACGCAACAGCCCGAGTCGCTGGCGCCGGCCGCGGACGAGTCAACTCAAATCAGGTGGCTGAGCTTTGACGAGGCGCTCGCGTTCGCCGCCGAAATCGATCCGCCGCTGAAGAGACTGCTGCGCAAAGGACAAGTCCTGTTGCGCGATCTACCCGCCACGAGGGCTAGCGTCTGACTTTGGAAATTCGTCGTAAGCTCTAGCTAAATTGCGCCTCTTTTCTATTGACAAATCTCACGTTATCGCTAAAGTAGTGCCAAGAAGCAATCGCTACAATTTGAAATTACCTGCGCCAGTGCGGAGTGTCGCGCCTTGACTCAGTCAAGGCGACCTCTCGAAATTTTCTCCTTGTTAGTTAGAATCTTGATTACATTCGCTACAGCGAAGCAATTGCGCTTTGCCTAACGCGCTTGGCGTTGTTATGCTCTGGGAATGATAAGGATCACGCTAGAAAGGCAGCGACGAAATGTCCACTACTCGCACCGATCTTTTGCGCGCAATCCGTGACGAGATCGTAAATCTCAGGGAGTCCCCGCTATACCAATACCGCGTCGACAACGGCTATTTCCCGGTCATCGGTCAGGGCAGCCACTATGCGGATATCATGTTCATTGGCGAAGCCCCGGGCAAGAACGAAGCCGAGCAGGGCCGGCCCTTTTGTGGCGCTTCGGGCCGGGTGCTTGACGAATTGCTCGATTCGATCCAAGTTCGGCGGGAGGACGTTTACGTGACCAACATCGTCAAGGATCGCCCACCCAACAATCGCGATCCGCAACGCGCTGAGATCGAACTCTACGCGCCTTTCCTCGAGCGGCAGATTGATATCATTCAGCCCAAGGTCATCGCCACGCTCGGCAGATTCTCCATGGAGTTTATCTTGCGCCAATTCGGCTCAATGCAGGCTGGCTTGCGCATCAGCCAGGTGCACGGCACGGTCATCAGAGTTCGCACTGGATATGGCGAGGCGTCGGTGGCGCCGCTCTTCCATCCCGCCGCGGCGCTCTACAATGCGAGTCAGCGTTCGACGCTAGAGCAAGACTTTCAGGTTTTGAAACAGTTTATTTCCTCATAACAGTCTAGTATAATGAGTTCAGTGTCATGCACTGTTGAGAGTCTGAATTCGGAATGGTTTTGGAAAAGCAGTTAATCAGCGCAGATATGTTTCTCGAGTATGTCGATCAAATTGAAGATCGCCTCGTCGAGTTGGTGGAAGGTGTGGTTGTTGACATGTCAAGGCCCGGCTGGGAACACGGCGAGATCTTGATGCTGGTGGCTTCACAGATCTATAGCCATGTGCGCGAACATGACCTGGGTCGGGTCGCCGTCGGGGATACCGGTTTCGTTCTTGAGCGGAGGGAAGACGGCAAGGACACCGTGCGCGGTCTCGATCTCGCCTTTATCAACAAAGTAAAAGCGTCAGAGAGCGTGTCATCCGGCTGGACGACGGTCGCCCCTGATTTGGCTGTCGAGGTGATTTCCCCCAGCAACGAAGCGGCTGATATCAAACTGAAGATCTTGCAACTCCTCAACGCCGGTACGTCATTGGTATGGGTGGTTTATCCCGATAGCAGGATTGTCGATGCACATTCCATGTCCGGCGCCAAGACACTGCGCGAGAATGATACACTTTCCGGCGGCGATGTCTTGCCCGGTTTCGAGATCCGGGTTGGAGATATTTTCCCCAGTTGAGCTTTGGCTAGTCTGCCCCACAGTCAAAGCGGAAAATACGCTTTAGGCTCGAAAATCAATTGCCTAAGGTTCACTACGAGGCGGGCGTGATGGTGTGTAAGCTGGATTCTTTGGCGCAAGTCATCTGGGATTACATGCTCGTCGGTCAGCGCTTGCGCGCCTCTGACTGCATCTTCATGCTCGGCAGTTATGATATCCGTGTGGCGGACTACGCTATTGATCTGTTTCACAAGCGTTACGCGCCCTATCTGCTGTTTTCGGGCGGCGTTATCCAGCGGAATGAGGCGCTTGGCGTCTTTTGGGACCTGCCGGAAGCCGACTACTTCGCTCGTCACGCGATGGCGCATGAGGTCCCGGCTGCACGCATTTTGGTGGAAAACCGCGCCACCAACACAGGCGAGAATTTCCTATTTGCCAGAGACTTGCTCCGTTGCAAAGGGTTTGACTTCGAATCTTTTATTCTAGTGCAGAAGCCGTTCATGGAGCGGCGGGTGCTGGCGACCGCGCAAAAGCTTTGGCACGACGTTGACTTTGTCGTGACGTCGCCGCCGATATCCTGCGTCGACTACCTGGACGGCGATTTGCCGCGCGACGCGTTGATTCAGTACATCGTTGGCGATTTCCAGCGCATCAAGGTCTACGGCGACAAAGGTTTTCAAATGCCTCAGCATATCCCTGACGAAGCATGGGACGCGTTCGAGCAGCTTTGCGCGCTGGGCTATAACCGGCGACTCGTGAAACCCTGAAGACTATCTCAAGGGATGTTCATGCTTCGGACCCTGCACATCATCGGGAATCGGACACTTGTATGGCGTCTCCTCAAGGACAGCATTAAACTCGGCTTGCGCGGCAGCCAGCTTCTCCGGCGAAAGGACCAGTTCAGCGGCGGACAGCGCCATCACTTTGGCGGCGTACATCATGCCTTTGTGCCCGATTGATGTCCGACCCGTAGCGACAACGCCCCAGGAATGCGCCGCGGCGCGGCTGGCCCAAGTCGCGGTCTGCAACATGCTGCAAGGCGCGTACCAGCTCATGTCGCCCATGTCCGTTGAGCCCGGGGAGACATCACCCTTGTCTCGGCTCGGCAGCACATCGCCGATCAGGGGCTGATTGGCTGTCTGCGGATCGACGCCGTAGCGATCGACCAAAGTCTTGACGTTGGCGTCACCGAAATGGGCGTTGATTCTCGAGGCGTATTCTCGCTCCTCATCGCTAAAGTCGATGCCGCCCAATGCCCGCATCACATCAGTTTGCAGGTCGGCCAGAACTTCGTTGGACAGGACGCGAGTCGAGCCGGATTTGTAGACGATCTCAACTTCGGTATCGGTCATCATAGCCGCGCCTTTGGCAATGCGGATCACGCGCTCGCAGACGTCGTTGAGGTTTTGCGGATCGTGGGCGCGCACGTAGTAATAACTCTCGGCGTAGTCCGGCACGACGTTTGGCGCTAGCCCGCCACTGAGGATGACATAGTGCAGACGCACATCATCAGTGACGTGCTCGCGCAGATAGTTGACGCCGATGTTCATCAACTCAAGCGCGTCGAGGGCAGACCGTCCAGAATAAGGGTCGGCGGCGGCATGCGCCGCCTTACCCTTGAAACGAAAATAATAGCGGTTCACGCTGAGCATGCTGCCTTTCATCGCGGAATTGATATACCAGGGGTGCCAGTTGAAGGTCGCGTCGAGATCGTCGAATGCGCCAGCGCGTCCCATTAAGACTTTGCCACTGCCGCCTTCTTCGGCCGGGCAACCATAATAGCGAATGGTACCCGCGCGGCCTGCGCTCTCCAGCCATTGCTTAAATGCAAGCGCAGCTGCCAGGCAGCCTGTACCGAGGAGATTATGCCCGCAACCGTGGCCCGGGTCCCCGGCGGTGATCGGGTCAGGGTTGTTCTGATCCTTCTGGGACAAGCCCGGCAAGGCATCGTATTCACCGGCAAAGGCGATGACGGGCTTGCCCTCGCCCCACTCGGCAGCGAAAGCTGTGCTTAAGCCCCCGATATCCCAAGAGATGCGAAAGCCCTCCGACTCCAGGAAGTCCGCTTGCAGCTTCGACGCCTTGAATTCCAGAAACTGTAACTCGGGGTTATCCCATATTTCGTCTGCCATGGCAGTAAAGCGGATTTGATGCTCGTCGAGCCAGTCGGCAATATCTTGTTTCGAACGCATGTCCCTTTTCCTTGTCATTGACGATTTATGCCGCGATGATAACCCGAAGCCACAGTCATCGCTACAGCGGCTAAGGCGCGTCAGGGCAATCACTTCAAACTGAGGGCGACTGGCATGATGCAAAATCGGACTGACTATTAACCACCGAGGACACCGAGAACACCGAGAAAAACAACTAAACAAAAGGTCATTTCTTACTTCAAGCACGCTTCTGAGCGACGGATGAAGCTTCTCAGGCGACATTGCCATATCCAGACGACGGATTTAGAGGAATAGTTGTCAATATTCCCTAAACTCTGTGTCCTCGGAGCCCTCGGCGGTGAAGAAAAATTCTTGAAGCGATTGCCCTGTAGTACGCGCGCCTTTACAAAATGAAAAAAGGCGGGAAGCCTTGTCTGTTTTGGGACTGAACAGCGCAACTGAAAAGATCGCTTTAAACGTTTACGGTTGCGATCACCTGTTGATTGGGGTCTTTGGTCGTTTCTGAAGGCAAGAGATCAATGGCGGAGTCCGGCAATGCCAGGGTAAGGGTGCGGAAACCAAGGCGATGCCCCATGTCCCGAATAGCCACCAGCAGTTGTGTGCTCAAGTGGCGCGGCGACCAGCAATAGACCTCAGCCTGGCGCGTATTGTAGAGTTGCTGATGGAAACATACGAGCGCCTCGTGACCCGATGCGTTAACGTATTGTCGGTATTTGCTGCGTTCGACTATCTGCGGAATGCCTTTCCAATGTTCGCGCCATTCAGCTTCCCATTGGGCGCGCGGACTGGTCAGGCGGCCAACAGCCATTGCCCAGCCGTCGATCATGCTCGCGCTGGTATTGTCATAGTCCTGGCTCTTGTAGAAGCTTTGACCGATTTGCGCCGAGATCGTGTATCGGGTCAGGCGAAAGGCTTCATTGGCGCCGAAATAGGTCCGATAATATGTCGCCAGTGCTTTGTCGTACTCGGGATAAGCCACCGAAAGGCGTCCTGGGGGGCGCGCGTCAGCCAGGATCGCGTCCGCAAGCGTCTGATGCGCTTCGTCAGCGCAGCTTTCGTCGACGATCATTTGCGCGAGGTGCAAATGGCTGTTCATGGGCGTCAATTCTCGATTGAAAAACGCCTCGGCATAGGCCAGAATCCGACCCGCGTCTTCTACGACGTAAGCGTAGCCATTGCCACTGAGGAGATGGCTCAGCCAAATGGCTCCGGTCTCCAGCGACATCCATGCCCCGCCATGCAACCAGCGTTCGTAGATGGTCAGCGCGTCGTAGGGCAGATCTTCCACATTTCCTCGCGCATCCATGCGCTGCCACAGGGCGACGCCACCGACAACGAGACCTACGATATGGCGCGCGTCATCGAGCGTGGCTTGACGAACTTGCATAACTGGTCTTCTTCAAACGATTTGTCTACAGCTTTGCTGGATTCTCTTATAGTATATCGCAAAGGAGCCGCCTGGACGATACGATTTGAGCCTCGGGAGTCTGTCGATTAATGCTTCTGGCTGTTGATATAGGCAATACCAATATTCACATGGGCTTGTGGGACGGCGAGCATTGGCGCCTGTCGTGGCGCGCTCGTACGGTCACTGAAAAGATGCCGGACGAATACGCGGTGTTGGTGCGCAATTTCCTGTCCACAGCCGATGTTGCCTATCAGGGTATCAAGGGCGTTGTCATGAGCAGCGTTGTACCAGCGTTGACGCCCACCTTCCAGGAATTGATTTGGCGTTATCTGATGATCGAAGCGCTGACGGTCAACAGCGCTACACCCTTGGGTATCGACATCGCGATTGACATGCCCGAACAAGCCGGCGCCGATCGCTTGTGCAACGCTGTGGCGCTTTCGCAGCTCTTCGGCGCGCCGGCAGTCAGTGTAGACTTCGGCACCTCAACGAACTTTGATGTGCTTTCAGCGGAAAACCAATACATTGGAGGCGCGTTGGCGCCGGGCATCGGTCTCGCGCACGATGCGCTGGTAAGCCGCGCCGCCCAATTACACAAAGTGGAGTTGGCGCCACCGCCGAATCCGATCGGTCGCAATACCATGCATGCTATGCAATCTGGCATTTTCTGGGGTTACGTCGGCATGATCGACAGTCTGCTTGTTCGTATACTCAGGGAGCTTGATTGCGAAGGTACACCCGTCGTCGCGACGGGCGGATTGGCGTCGCTGTTCAAAGCGCATATCAAGCGGATCAGCCATGTCGCGCCCGAATTGACGCTGGACGGTTTGCGTCTGATCCACGATATGAATCGTGGAAAATGAAAAGCTCCTAACGCGGAGCCTCTCTGATTTGCTCCGTAGCTTGGACTTGAACCAAGAACCGATCGGTTAACAGCCGATTGCTCTGCCAATTGAGCTACTACGGAATGATGATGGGCTATAATATCAGGCATGAACTCGACTGTCAAGATATTTTCCCGCATTTGGAACCGGTTCTTTGCGCAATTCATGAAGGTGAAGACTCCCTTTGATCGAGATTCGACCTCTAGCCAACCGACGAGAATTTAATAGCTTCTTCCGTTTTCCCTGGCGACATTACGCGGAAGACCCGAATTGGGCTCCACCATTGCTTTCCATGAGGCGCCAACTGCTGGACAAAGCCAAACATCCCGCCTGGCAATACATGGAGGGCGAATATTTCGCGGCTTGGCGAGGCGACTATATGCTTGGAACGATTGTCGCTTTCATCAACCACGAACACAATCGTTACCAGGAAGAGAATATCGGTTTCTTTGGCATGTTCGAGACGGTCAACGAACCGGAGGTTGCCCACGCTCTGCTCGAAGTCGCGTGCGAGTGGGTGAAGGGAAGGGGCGCGGCAGCCATTCGGGGACCCGCGACATTCACGACCAACGAGGAATGTGGATTGCTCATCGACAACTTCTCCCGTCCCGTGATCATGATGCCCTATAACCCGCCTTTCTATCAGAAGCTGGTGGAGTCTGCGGGTTTCGACAAGGTGATGGATGTTCACTGCTTGTACATGGATCGCGACTTGATCGAAGCTAACGATACCTTGACTCGCTTGGAACGGTTGGTTGGCCGCGCGGCCAAGCGCAGCAATATCAGCGTGCGCAAGTTTAACGGGCGTGACAAGAAAGCCGAATTCAGGCGCTTTCGGGAAATATACAATGCCGCCTGGGAACAGAATTGGGGATTCATCCCAATGAACGAGGCGGAATTAAAAGCCTTGGTAGACGACTTGGGGATGCTGGTGGAGCCGAACCTGGCATGCTTCGCCGAAATCGCTGGCGAGCCAGTCGGCTTTGCCCTCTCGATCCCCAATTTCAACGAGCCGCTACATCGCGCCTATCCACGGCCGGGCGTGCCGGAAATTCTGACGATGGCGCAGGTGGCTTGGCACTGGAAGATCCGAAAGTCGATCCGCGGCGTGCGTATGCCCTTGATGGGCGTCAAAAAAGAATACCGCAACAGGGGCGTCGAGTTGGCGATGTTTCTGGCTTTGATGAAGGCGCTGTTGCCTTCGCAATATGACTATCTGGATTCGGGCTGGATTTTGGAGACAAATCCGCTGATTGGCATCAGCGTCAATTTGGGCAGCAAAATCTACAAGACCCACCGTTTCTATCAGAAGGCGCTTGTCCCCTAACGGTCCCCGAACTGGTTCATTACTTGTCGAGTTGCGGATGCGGCGCTGGCTTCGCCATGCAGGACTTGAGCCAAAGCCTCTTGCATGATCCGCGGGGCGGAGCCGCCCTCGCTTTCCGGCAGGGGCAGAATCCCCTTGTACAAGAGATCTTCAAAGAATTGATGATCGACGTTTTCCGGCAAGCTATCCCGCAATATTTCGGGCTGCGTGGGTAGTTGATACAGCGCCTTTGCGAATTCGGCGTGAAACGCGGGCTCGGTCATCCATTCCAGAAAACGAGCCGAGAGCGTCTGGCGCGTTTGATCGGGCGTGATGATTACCCATAGCCAGCCATCGCGCGTCGCCAGGCTTTCACCATTGGCGGTCGGTATGTTGGATGGGAACAATTCTATGTCATACTGGTCCAGCATTGATAAGTATTCACTTGAAGCAAATACGGCGACCTTTGCCGGATCCGCGTCGCTAAGAAATTCCGGCCGATAATCGGCAGGTGTCTGATAGCCAAGTACTTCGACCGGAATGAGCTCTTGCGTCACAAGTTGCTCATAGAACTCCAAAACGGCAAAAAGCGCGCCTTCATCAATTGCGACGACATCGTTGCGGGAATCGGAACCGCCCGCGGCCAGATATTGAAGATAAAACGTTTGGTTCAAGCCGGTGCTGCGCGCTGCCGGGAAAAGCAGCGTAGCGCCGTGAGAAAGCACATCGTCGAAACGGAGGCCAAGCGCCGCGTCAGCCAGCGGCTGAGTAGAGACCGCGTGCAATACTTCAAAGAAATACGGCAAACCATATAGCGCCATGCCGCCGTCCTGCGGGATCTGGCCGAATTCCAGCGCGATTCCCAGGTCGCTAATTAGCGCCGACGAGAACAGAGTCTCCATAGAATACAGGTACTGCCGGGCTTGTGTCGGCGTGAAGTCGCGCCGGCGGATGAGAGCGACATCCGGCAAGGCGCCGGGGGCTACCTCGCTTGCGGACCGAATAGACGACATGATTCCGCCGGTCACGCCAACATCCTTGATGCGGTATTCGACTTCTATGTTGTTGTTGGCGGAGAAGGTGCTTGTGTGTTCTTGCAAGAGGGCGAAAGCAACGCCGGATTCGTCGGATATCAGCGGAACCGGCAGCCAAGCCTGGAGCGGCTGTTCTGGCGCGTCAACTTGCGAAGGGGGATTCTCTTGCGCATTTACTTGAGTTTCGGTCAAAGACAATAAGAAAAATAGAAGCGCGGCCAAAGCCAGCATGGTCTGCGCTGTTTTCGGGGTGATTCCCTCGCGCAGCGTTTGGCGAGATGAGCTTGTCAATGTCATATTGTCCAACTGACGGACGGCATTTTCTCCCGGTCCGTGATGGCAACACGCGAGCGGTGACAGTGGACTGCGCTTGAAAAGCGCGTTCTCTTCCCGTCGCCTTGGCGGCAGCGTGGCTCTATTCATTTACTTATTCCCGCCTGTCGCCATCCGCGCGCTATCGTTGACCATTGAGATGCGACAACACTTCTTCTCTTGTGTGCGCGATAGCAATCATGCCCTGGTAACCGGCGCCGAGGTAGGGACTTGCTTGCAGCGCTCCAATGATGTCTTGCCAGAGGCCGCCAAAGCAAATGAAGGGCCGGTCCGGGATGCCGCCGATGCGCATCAATTCCCAAGTCTCGGCGATCTCGTGCAAGGTGCCGGCGCCACCGGGCATTGCCAAATAGGCATCGGCGTTTTCGATCATGTACGAGAGACGATCGCGCAGGTCCGCAAAGTGAACGATTTCGCAGTTGTAGGCGTTTGGCTGCAGATCGTAGCGTTTACCGATCTGATCTGTGGTCACGCCGATTACGCGCCCGTCGACTTGGCGCGCGCCTTTGCTGACCGCTTCCATCATGCCGTAATAACCGCCGGTCATTACCTTGTAACCGGTTTGCGCGAGCCCGGCGCCGATTTCGACCGCCGTATTGTATAGGGGGTTGTCTGGGCGGACTTGGGAACTGCCAAACACGGTGATCGTCTTCATTCTTCCTCGTTCGCGAGTTTCCCTTGGAACAAGATTCGAGTATAGCAGACATCGGCGCGGACGCTAATGTGGACTTGTATAAGCGCAGGGCAATCGCATCAAAATTAACATCCGCTGTGATGACAAAAGTCAAACTAAAATTTAACCACCGAGGACACCGAGAGCACAGAGAAACCCCTTTTCTCGAAAGCAACGGACTAAGTTCTTTTTCTGAACGAGATTCCATGGCAGAAAAAGGGACTGTTTCTTTGATTTTTCATAGCAGTTTCGTCTGGAAACAAACTTTAACACTGTGTCCTCGGCGCCCTCGGTGGTGAAGAAAAAATTTGAAGCGATTGCTCTGGTATAAGCGCTTTTCTAATGCAACATTTGTCGTTTAAATGTCGTAACTAGAGATACCCCTGAGATTTAGGGGGAAACTTGCTGTTCTTTGTGATGTATAGTAAGGCTGTGGACCGACGGGTCGATAAAGGAGAGACAATGTTCACAAGATGGATTTGCATAGTTCTGATGTTCGTGGCGCTTCTGCTTGGAGCCGCAATTGGCGCGAATGCGGACAATGAACACAATGTCATTTGTGGGGATCTTGCGGAATCAGACTGTCAGATTCTCCAAGAAAACCGGACGGCAATGGATTCCGTCTCATCCTTCATGTTTAGCATGGCGATGACGATGGATTTGGCGCACGAAAGTTCGCTTGAAGGCGACTTTGCGATGAACCTGTCAATAGACGGGGATGGCGGAATATCCATCAATCCCGAAGCGATGGCAGGGATCCTGGAATTGGAAGATCAGATTGAGAACTCGCCTGGTCTGTCGCTGTCAGAGGACGAGATCGCCCAGTTGGATTCCTTCCTGGCCGGGCTAAGCGGAGAGATTAGGGCTGATATACACCTGGTTGCCGATGGAGAAACAACAGACTTTGCTCTTCACATGCTGATGCACGACGGCGTCTTCGCTCTTGACGCCGACGCGGTGGAAGAGCTTATGGAACAGCCTATGGATGGCATGGATTGGATTGGGCTGGACGCCAAGGGCCTGCTGCCGCTGCTGGCTTCCGACCCGGGCATGAGCGAATTGCTTGGCTTGGACGCTGATGAAGAATTGCCCGAGGGCGCGAGCACCCTGGCGGATGTTGAAGAAGCCGCGACAACAATCACCCGTTTGGCTGACAGCGAAGTGAATGGACTTGCGGTCGCCGTGTTCGAAAGCTCGGTGGAAATGAGCCTGCTAGCGGACATGGTCATCGGGGCATACGAAGGAACGACTGCGCTGGATCCGTCCGAGATTGCCGCCATGCGGCAGCAACTGGCTGATGCGGCGCTGAACATGCGGCAGTATATCGGCTTGAGTGATCATTATACCTACCGCACGGAACTATCCATGGAGATGGGCAGCGCGGATGTCCAAGCTGGCGGGCTGGGCGCGAGTGAGATGTCCCTGTCGATGACCTTGGATCAGAGCAATTTCAACGAGCCTGTAACGGCGTCAATACCGGAAGACGCGTTTATCTTGCCGCTTGCTATGCTGATGCAAATGGGCAACTAGCCAGAGAATAAGTCGGGGCGAGTTTTCGCGCTCGCCCCGTTGGATTCATGTCGCGCGTTTAGCATTATCGGAGAGGGTGGGATTCGAACCCACGGTACCCCGGAGGGTACAACTGTTTTCGAGACAGTCCCAATCGTCCACTCTGGCACCTCTCCCGAGCAGCGCCCCAGTATACACTTCCCGCACAAAAAGAAAACACTGGCTTTGGGGGTGTGTGCGATGCCTTAGGCTTGCCCCTGGGCGCGCAGCTTACGGAAAAACTCGCGTATTTGTTCAGCCGCCTCTTCCGCGAGAAGGCCATGTTCGACTTGCACTTGGTGGTTGAGTCGATGGTGCCTTGTGACATCCATAACGCTGCCGGCGGCGCCGGCTTTGGGATCGAAAGCCGCATATACCAGACGCGGCACGCGAGCCAGCACCAGGGCGCCGGCGCACATCGCGCATGGTTCCAACGTACAATACAGCGTCACGTCCTCCAGCCGCCATTGACCCAGAAAATTGGCCGCCTGCCGCAAAGCGATCATCTCGGCGTGGGCGGTTGGGTCTTGGTCGGCTTCGCGGCGGTTGTAGCCACGCCCGATGATCCGACCGTTATGCACTGCGATCGCGCCGATCGGCACGTCATCGGACTCTAGAGCATTTTCCGCTTCGCGCAGGGCGACGCGCATCCATTTGCGGTCGTCATCGGTGATCGGCATGGCTAAAAGAGGTTCATTTGCTGCGGCTTGTCGACATCCTCGTCGTCATCGCCGGAATCGACGGGGTCTTCATCGTCGCTTGCTTCGGTATCCCCCGCGGCCAGGCTGTCTTCAAAGGTCAGGGGGACGGGTTCGTCATTCATTTCGCTCGTTTCGGTATTTTCAAGCGTGGCGACCGAGAACGCGCTTCCGGGCCCAACCGTCTCTTGTTTCGGGTCAATCGACAAAAGCCGATCGTCGGCGTCAGAACGACTCTCGTCACTTGAGGCGCATACCGGGCAAAGACATTCCGCCGCGTGCGGCAGCGTATGCTCCAGAATCTCCATATCCGCCGCGTGATCCGAGCCAATTTTATCTACATGCATAGTTGCTTCGACACGCAAATGCGCCAATTCGTCTTCCCTGAATCCGACATCAATCATGACCGCGGTCAAGGTAGGCAAGGTCACGCGATCATCTTGACGCACGACGTGCTTGTATTGCTCGCGCAGGCTGCGGATCCATTCTTCAAAAAAGACGCTGCGTTGGTCCATTGTTCCCAATCCTCGCCAGACTCGTTTGCGCTAGTTTATCAGGTGAAGCTCGCAAAATACGCTCCAGCCGGACCAGTTGGCTCGCTAATCCGCGCGCAGAAAGAGGGTCTGGCCATGACTGAGGTCCTCTAGCCGCAAGCTGCCGTCTTTGACGACATACTGCTCGCCGCCCAGCAGATCGGTAAGCGTCCTGCCGTCAGCGATGTTTGCCAAAACCATATTGAGCTTGACAGCGGGCAGGCCGTCCGCGCCTCGGAAGGCGACCACAATTACTTGTTCCACAAGGGATTGCCGCTGAAACGCGATCAGATCGCTCTCCGCATACAAGATTTGGAAACCGCCGTTTTTGAGGGCCTCAGATCGCTTGCGAATGCGGATCAGTTTTTGGTGGAAAGCGCGTAAATCTTGATCCCAGTCCCGCTCATCCCACGGCATGCAGCGGCGATTATCCGGATCGTGTCCACCGTCCAGACCTACTTCGTCGCCATAGTAGATGCAAGGTGTACCCGGGAAACCCATCAGCAGCGCCGCGCCAGCTTTGACCAAGTCGCGGTCTCCATCTGCGACGCGCAAGGGACGGCTGATGTCGTGGCTGCCGATCTGGTTGAACTGCTGCAAAGCGATGACATAGGGAATGGCGGTTAGGTATTGCCGCCATTGCAGAGCCAGGTATTCCGTCGGCAGCGGATTGCGATCGCCGAAGGGTTCGTTTTGTGGAACGCCGTGATCGCCCTTGCCCAGCCAGCGGCGAACGGGCGTGTTGAACCCCTGGTAGTTCATCGACGCGTCCAGCTCATCGCCCTGCAGGTGGGCGCTGCTATCCTGGAAGAATTCGCCCATCATGTAGGCGCCCGGATTCTCCTCTTTGACAGCCGCGCGCATCTCCCGCCAGACCTCGCTGTCGCGCTGTGTATGCCAGAAATTGCCGGTCATATTGGCGACATCAAGGCGGTAGCCATCAATGCTGTACGGCGGGCGCAGCCATTTGCGCATAGAACTGTCCGCGTCGCGGTAAATCAGCCCCCGCAACTGCTGGCTGTTGTAATTGAGCTTTGCCAAATACTTCACGCCAAGCCAACTCTCAATTTCACCGGTATCAGGATGCTTATAGAAATATTGCGCCGATTCGCAATCCGGATCTTCTTTGGCAGCCAATACCCAGGGGTGGTGGAAGCCGATATGGTTGGGCGTGAAATCCAAGATCAGCTTCATATCGCGCTCGCTCATCGCCTGGCGCAAGTCTCGCAGGGCGTCGTTGCCGCCGAGGCAGTCAGCAATGCGATTGAAATCGCGAACGAGATAAAAGTGATTGGTTTCGGCGTCAAAGATTGGGTTGAGATAGATTGCGGTCACACCCAGGTCTTTCAGATAATCGAGGTTATAAGTGATCCCTTGCAAGTCCCCGCCGAAGTAATCGACATTGCGCGCTTCTTCAAACGGGCGCGGCAGATCGCCCCATTCGCGCTGAATGACCGGCTGGCCCATCAAGGTTGGCTCACCGGTTTGGCGGTCATTGGCGGGGTCGCCATTGGCAAAGCGCTCGGGAAAGATCTGATAGAAGATCTGTTCCCGAACCCATAGGGGCGCATCATAGTCGCCGAGAACGGTGAAATTGAACCAGTCGGGGCTGTCAATGGGGCTTATGCCGAACTGATTGAAATAGAAAGAGCCAGTCTCGGTCAAGAAATGGAAACAGTAGTTGTTGTGATGCATGGTGATCGGCATTTGGGCTGACCACCAGTCGTAATACTGATCAGAGTCAGACTTTGTCATTCGTATTCGCCGCCACTCGCCGTCGGGTCGACTGCGCAAATACAGGGCGCGGATATCAGCTTCCGACGATACGCGGATACGCGCCGTGATCGTTTCACCGATATCTGGCAGCGGATTGCTGAGGTAGCGCTCCGAGCTATCGTGATGAACGTAGCGCATCCAATTTGGCAAGACGCTCATGGGTCAGTTTCCTCCTGTTGTCTTGGATGTCTCTGATACAACCAGGTGAAATGATGTAAAGGGTCCTTGCCGGGATGCGCGTAAGCGCCCTCGGTAAAGCGCCAGATCCAGTTTCCGGCTGCTGCTCCCGGCGTATTCATGCGCGCGTCGGCTGCGAGACCCAGCAGATCTTGCATCGGCATGACAAATGCCTGCGCCGGGGAACGCATTCCCACCCGCGCCAATGTCCAGACAATATCATTAATATCGTGCCCAAGGTAATCTTTCACGAAGCTGCGGGCACTTTCGTCAACCTCGCTATCCCACCAACCGCGCGTTGTATTGTTGTCGTGGGTGCCGGTGTAAACGATACAGTTTCGCGGATGGTTGTGCGGCAAGAAAGGATTGGCCGGATCACTAAAGGCGAACTGCAGCACCTTCATGCCGGGCAAGCCGAAGTCGTCGCGCAGCTTCTCGACGCCCGGGGTGATTAGACCCAGATCTTCGGCGATGATCGGCAAGTCGCCAAGCGCCCTTTTCAAGGCATGAAAGAAGGAGGCGCCCGGTCCCGCTTTCCACTCGCCCTTAATCGCAGTTGCTTCGCTGGCGGGTATTTCCCAATAGGCTTCAAAGCCACGGAAATGATCGACGCGGATGAAGTCCACCAATCGCAACAGCATTTTGATACGATGAATCCACCATTGATAGCCCTCGGCAGCCATGACTTCCCAGCGATAGAGGGGATTACCCCAGCGCTGCCCGGTCGGGCTGAAGTAATCGGGCGGCACGCCGGCGACAACCGTTGGATTGCCCAGCCCGTCCAGGAAATACTCGTGCTGATTCGCCCAAACATCGGCGCTGTCGTGGGCGACAAAGATCGGCAGATCTCCGATCAACAGTAAGCCTCTGCTGTTGGCGTATGCCTTGAGAGCATCCCATTGGCGAAAGAAAAGCCATTGCCGGAAGCGTTCCAAATTGATTTGATCGCCGCAACTCTTTTTTGCTTCCGCAAGCGCCTGTTTATCGCGGCGCAGGAGCGAGCGTTCCCACTCGATCCAGGGACGCAGCTTGTGCAGTCGCTTCAAAGCGGCGAATAGGGCGAAATCATCAAGCCAAGCGCTGTTCTCGTTGACGAATGCTTCGTAATCATTGTTCAAGTGAGGACCCGCGCCCCCCGCGAAGTTATGCTGCGCCAGCGCGAGCTTCTGGTTGTGGTAGGGAATGATCCAGCCGAAATCGACGCGTTCCCGGGGGAAGGGCGGAACATCCGCCAGATCGCCTTTCTCTAGCAGGCCATCCTCGACGAGCTTGTCCAGACTTATCAGATTGGGATTGCCAGCGAATGCGGACAGCGTTTGATAGGGAGAGTCCCCATAACTGGTGGGTCCGAGGGGGAGCACTTGCCAGATCGATTGCCCTTGCGCTTCCAGCCAGTCTACAAAACGATAAGCCGAGTCGCCCAGATCTCCAATGCCGTAATTGCCCGGCAGGGAGGTGGGGTGGAGCAAGATGCCGCTAGAACGAGGAAGCGAGATCATAGAGAATAGCCCAGGAAGAGAAGTGGCGCTTCAGTCAGTCACGGCATAGTAATTTAGAATGAGGGCAGACGCAATGATTATCGTCGCCTCTCCGCGCTCGTCAGTTCTTCGGAAGCTGCGACAATTGGAAATCTTGCTGCCGACGCGTTGCAAGCGAATTCGTTCTGATAACGGGCGTAAAGCTGTTTGACATCAGATTTCGGATTATGCGCGTTCTCACTGGCTACGCAGCATGTCCGTAACCGCGTCTACAAGGTCAGATGTCGAGAGCCTTCGCTCTTCACCGTCACTTAGTCGACGAAGCTTGACCAGCCCGGCGGCAATTTCATCGGGACCCGCTATGGCGACGATGGGAATGCCCTTTTTGTCGGCATAGCTGAACTGCCGACCCAGTTTGCGCGGCTCGAAGTAGAGTTCGGTGTTGATCCCGGCGTCGCGCAATTGACTGGCGACTTTCATGGATGACATTCTTGTCTCTCGGCTGAAGACAGCCACCAGCACCTGAACCAGCGTGCCACCCAGCTGCGCGGGATACAGATCAAGTTCATCCATCAAATCAATGATACGCTCGATACCAAATGAGGTGCCGGTTGTGGGCAGACTTTGTTTGCGGAACATGCCGACCAGTTCATCGTAACGTCCCCCGCCGGTGACGCTGCCCAGGTTTGGCTGAGAAATTACGGTCTCGAAAATGGGACCGGTATAATAGCCGAGCCCGCGCACCATAGTGAAATCGAAGTCGTAGCATCTCGTCGGGATGCCGGAATCGGACAAGAGATTTGCCAGCCCGCGCAGATCGTCCAGCCCATTGTCGCCATCGCCGATCGCGTTCGAGATGAAGTCCAGGTTACCGCTACCAGGTTCGTACGCTTGCAGTAGATCCATCATCCGGCTGACGGCGTCGGGATGGACTTCGCGTTCGATCAGTTCTTGACGCACGCCGTCGGCGCCTATCTTGTCGAATTTGTCTACGCTGCGATATAGATCCGGCAACTGCGCATCCGGCAAGCCAGAAAATTCTCCAATGGCTACCAGCAGTTTGCGGTGATTGATTTTGATGATGAATTGCGGGAACTTCAAGCGATCCAAGATGCGGTGCATCATCGTCACGATTTCGGCGTCAGCCTCTATGCCGGCGACGCCGACGATATCCGCGTCACATTGATAGAATTCGCGATAGCGCCCTCTTTGCGGTCGTTCTCCACGGAATACCGGCGCGATATGATAGCGTTTGAAAGGAAAGCTCAGTTCGCTTTCGTATTGGGCTACGACTCGCGCCAGGGGAACAGTCAAATCGTAGCGCATCGCAAGCGGGTCCCTACTGCTGCGCCCGTGCTGCGCGCTGAAAATCAGTTTTTCCGCATCTTCACCGTACTTGCCGAATAATGTCTCGCGCAATTCGAGGATGGGTGTATCGAGCGGCTCGAATCCAAAGAGATGAAATACATCGGTGATGGCGTCAATGACATATTTACGACGCAACATCGTCTTCGGCAAAAAATCACGGAATCCCTTTGGCGTTCGGGGATTGATGGTTTTACTCATCGGCGCCCTCTTGTCGCGAATCGGTCAACGCAGCAAAAAACGTCAGACTTCTCCTCTGCTTTGGGAAGGATAAAGCTGTTGCGCGAATGCGAAAAGGGGCGACTCAATTGTCCGCCCCCTTTAATACTTGCCGCGTATACGCGGCAATCTGGCGTTTCTATGCCATGGACCTCGCGGCTAGCGCCTGCTGCTTGACTTCTTCGATTTGACCATAATGACCGACCTCGTGCGAAAGTCCAAAAAGGAAGGCGGCCGGCGCATTCATGTTGCCAAATCGCGCGGCAAACCGCTCTGAAACGACGCGATGCACATCAAGAAAGGGTGAATCGGGCCAGGTCTCGAGATAGGCGTTGCGCATGCGCCGGCTTTCCTCGAGCCGCTCACGGACTTTGGAGACTGTTGTCATATCGCGCCAGGGCGTCTCGTAACGCGGTCGTTCGGAAGCGGCCACGCCACGAGCCAGCAGAGAGCTAAACGCCGCCGCTTCTTCGGTGCTGGCGGTGACGTGCGCAATGAGATGTCCGAAAGTCCAGCCGATTCTCTCTTCGCCATCTACCGCATAGGGATCATCGGCTTCCGGATCTTCGGGGGTGTTTACGATATCAGCGTCGGTCAGTCCGTCCAGCAGCGAGAGCAAGAAATCAATACTTTTGTCGCTTAATTCGCGCAGCGCCGCTGCGCCGATTTTTTCACGCTCCGCGTAGTCGAGGTAAGTTATTTCACCGTTTTGCATCGGTGCAAAATCTATCATTGCGCATACTCCCGTGATAGTTGTGCCGAAGCCCATTCACATTATGGATGATCTTAAGGTTATCAAACTTACTTGCCCCCAGGGCAATCGCATCAAATTATTTCTTGGTCCCGTTACAGCGCGGGGCGCGCAGGTCGCGTAGACACCCGCTAAGCCGCCGACACAAAGTTTTTTGTTTGCCAGCGAAGTTTTCATGCAGTCAGAATGAAGCTACTCCCAACGAGCATTTGTTTTCAGTTTGTTTTTTGTCCGACTTTGTCCGTTTCGGACAATGAAATATATTTTTCGGACAATAGACGCGGTTTTGCGTCCGAAACGGACAAAACGCAGGCGGTTGAGGGTATGAATTTGGTTTGCCGGCGCGCCCGCCGCCATAAAGTCGGCTTCTGCCCCTGACATGCCTCTGAACTTCCCCTGGCTGCTCCGCTAAATTCCGCAAGTGTATAGATACCGTATAGATACAGTCTGTTTTTTCGGAGGGTATTTTTTTGAGTCAGGCGGTGAAGGCGGGAACAGGCGGAGGGCATCGGCTGGGAACCGAGATTGAGAGCTTGCGGTAATTGATCCATAGAGGGAGCATATCATCATTTTGAGCAGAAATAAAGAACAAATGTTCGCGGTTTTCGAGATTGCCGAAAAGCGATTTTGGGGGCGCCTCGCAAGGTCGTGTAGACACAGCCCGCCTAGATCCACCAAGCCTTCGACACTGACCGCCGATACTGAGCTGCGGGGAAAGATCCAGGGCGGGGATGGAAAGGCAATTGTTTTTTAATGCGATTACTCTGTACTTGTCCCTCCATCTGGTTGGTGAAAGATACCTGCGATGGTAAACTGAATTCGGTCGTTGCTGGCGCGCAGGCTCATATCATTGATGAAACGGAAACTTGTGCATGTTGACAGATGTTGAGAAACTGCTTTTTGTCCTTTTGGCGGCATTGTCCATTGGCGCGGCTTACTCCGGATTCGCTGAAATGGCGGGCATCATTAGACGCGGTCGGGGTCAACTGCAACTTGACGGACTGTGGCGGCGGACGTTGCGCGCGCTGGCTATTTACCTGTTTCAGCGGACGACGTTAAGGACTCGACGAGCAACGGGCCTCTTTCATTGGGGCATCGTCTTGGGCTTCAGCTACTACTTTCTTGTCAACGTTGTGGACCTGGCGATTGGCTTCGCGCCGGACTTTGAGTTGACGTTGTCTGGTTGGGGAGCCTGGTTCGACCTGTTTCGTTTGCTGGGGGACGTCTTGAGCATTGTGGTGCTTTTGGGAATCTGCTATTTCATCGTCCGTCGGTTCTATTTGCCGAGCAGGCGCGCGCTAGATTTCAAGGACAATATCTTGCTTCATCCCAGCGCGCGCGATGGCGCTATAAATCGCGATTCCCTAATTGTCGCGGCATTCATTCTGCTGCATGTCGGCGCGCGTTTTCTTGGCGAATCCATAGCGGTGGCGCAACACGGTCACGATCCTTTCATGCCCTTTGCTTCGGCGGTTGCGCCACTTTGGCGAAATCTGAATGTCGACTCGATGGAAGCATTGCGGCACCTTTGGTGGTGGATCGCCTTGGGCGGCATTCTGGTATTCTTGCCATATTTTCCGTCAACAAAGCATGCGCATCTTTTCATGGCGCCGCTTAATTTCTTGACTCGACCTGCGCGCAGTTCACCTGGAGAGCTGGAACCGCTTGACTTTGAAGATGACGCGATCGAACAGTTTGGCGCGGCTCGACTGGAAGACCTGCATCAGACGCATATCTTCGATGGTTTCGCCTGCATCATGTGCAATAGATGCCAAGACGTTTGCCCGGCTTATGCGACCGGCAAGGAACTGTCGCCGGCCGCGCTTGAAGTCAATAAGCGCTTCCATATCAAGGACAATTGGGAGTCACTTGCAAACGGCAAAGAATCTGACTGGACTTTGGGTGGCTCGCTCTTAAGTGAATCAGCGCTTTGGGCATGTACAGCTTGTGGCGCCTGCGTCGACATTTGCCCGGTCGGCAACGAGCCAATGTTCGACATAATGGACATTCGGCGCGACGCTGTGCTCATGCAGAGCGAGTTTCCCAACGAGTTGCTGGGCGCCTTCAACGGTATGGAACGGCAAGGGAATCCCTGGCAAATAGCCGAATCTCGCCTCGGCTGGACGCAGGGACTGGCGTTTCCGGTTCCAACGGTAGAAGAGAATCCTGATTTTGAAATCTTGTATTGGACGGGTTGCGCAGTTAGCTACGATCCCAGAGCCCAGCAAACGGCTCGGGCGCTGGTGAAAGTCTTGCACGCCGCCGGTGTCAACTTCGCAATCCTTGGCGAGCAAGAGCGCTGCACGGGGGACGTCGCGCGGCGCGCCGGCAATGAATACTTGTATTATGAATTGGCGAGCGCCAATGTCGAAACGCTAAATGACTTGTCGCCCAAGAGGATTGTGGTCACCTGCCCTCATTGTTTGCACAATATCGGCAAGGAATATCATCAGTTTGGCCGATCATTCGAGGTTGTTCATCACAGTGAGTTGATCGACGAGTTAATCGGTTCGGGTCAATTGCCGGTTGCGGCCAAGGCTTCGCGCTGGAGCAACGTCACCTTTCACGATCCCTGCTATCTGGGTCGTCACAACGATGTTTTCGACCCGCCGCGCGATGCTTTGGGAGCGGTGGGTGTTGGCATCACAGAAATGTCGCGCAATCGCAGAAACTCATTTTGCTGCGGCGCGGGCGGCGCGCAATTCTGGAAGGAAGAAGAACCCGGCGAAAAGAAAGTCAGTGTTGAGCGCATTCAAGAAGCGAAAGCGACTGGCGCAGAGGCTATTGCAGTCGCCTGTCCTTTTTGCATGCGCATGTTTGAGGACGCCAGCAAAGAACTTGGAGAGGAAACCGGCGTGGTGGATATCGCTGAGATCGTCGCCGACAGATTATGAGTTTCGCTTGCCAAGTCGAAGCAAAGCGCTTTGTGAACCTATCTATCAAGAGCCCCTCGGCTAGCGGAGAGCGTGAACTTGGCTTTCGACTTTGAAGAGGTTCCGGTACTGGAAACCGAGCGGCTTCGCTTACGGCGCATTCTCCCCAGCGACTTGGCCGCCTGGGCGGAGATCTGGCAGTGCGCCAAGGTGAGGCAATACTTGCTTGAATTTGAAGGGGTCCCCGATGATTCGGCGGTATGGTCTATCATGGAATGGGCGGAGCGCATTTTTAAGCGGAAGACGGGCATTCGCTGGGCGATCACGCTCAAACCGAATAATCGCATGATAGGCTCATGCGGTTTCCATTTGTACGATGCAGGCAACAAGCGGCTGGAAATCGGCTACGAGTTGCATAAGGCTTACTGGCGCAGGGGAATCATGACCGAGGCGGTTGCTGAAGTTTTGCGCTTCTGTTTTGATTGCCTGAATGTTCATCGCGTCGAAGCCGATGTAACCGAAGGCAACGTCGCGTCGGCTGCCTTGTTGCGAAAGCTGGGTTTTGTCTTGGAAGGCCTTTGGCGCGAGCGCGTCTATTCGCGCGGCGCCTATCATGGCATGTGGCAATTTGGCCTTTTGGAACCGGAGTATCGGAAATGTACGGGCGCCGAATGCTTTGATTTCTAGCACCGCTATTTTGAATCGCAGATTGTTGACGGCGATTGTCGCTTTGTTGATTTGCCCATGGACAACATCGGATGAGTTCCATGCGGGTCAGTGAGATCAAAGATCTCTTCGCCATGACGCTGATCCTGCTGTTCGCATCTGTTATTGGGGGAATGGGTTTGAATGCCGACGTCATCTGGGCGGATGAGTTGTCTTCAGTGGCTCATATGGGGGCATTCAATCCGCCACATTCGCCTCAACAGGTCCTGCAATCCATTCGCGAACACGCGCCCGACCATGTACCTCTATTTTATCTGCTGGGCGCAGGATGGTCTCGATTAGTAGGCTGGACGCCTTTGGCATTGCGTTACTTGTCTTTGTTGGTCGGCGTCGCAATGCTCGCATGGTTCTATAAATATACCCGTTACGCCGTTGACAAACGCACTGCCCTGACAGCGGCCTTTCTCATGGCGAACAACGCCTTCGCGCTATTCTATTTTCACGAACTTCGTGGCTACACGCTTCTGCTGCTTCTCGTAGTCGTACATTCGTGCCTCTATTGGCGTTTCATTCAACAAGCGCGTCATTCATGGCTGTTATGGACACTATTTGCAGCATCAACCGCGGCCATGTTGTATTCGCACGTGCTCGGGCTCATCGTGCTGGCCAGTTTAGGGGGTTCAAATCTACTGGTCGAACGCAAGTCACGTAAAACCGCCGCGGTACTCATTGGATGGGCTTTTGGATTCAGTCTGTTTTTGCCATATTTGAGTACAATGTTGTCAGAGGCATTGACTTGGGGCGAAACAAAGCGCGCAACGTCGGCTACTCTGTTAGCTGAGCCTCTAGTTGCCTTGCTTGCCAATGGGCTGGGTGTTTTGTTGATTCCATTGGCCATAAACCTTGCTTACCAATTGCGCTGTAAATATCATCGCTTTATCTCGAGACAATTGCTGCTGTCTGCTATTCTTGGCGCAATATTGGTGATAATAAGCTGGACCTTTGACCTGATAGCTGTGAACCGCATGCGCTACTTTCTGGTTTTGTGGATTCCAGCCATCATTCTCATCGCCTACAGTCTTACAGCGCTTACGCGGTCAAATGGCGTCATAGCCTTTATGGCCGTGATATGGGCTGTGGCTGGTATCCAGTTCGGGCAGTCCGGGCTGATCCAAGAATACGCGACAGTTGGCAAACGAACATGGCAGTATCCCCCGCTGCATAACTATGTTCAGTATCTTCACAGAAAGGCGCGCACGAATGATTTCTTGGTTGGATTTACAGAGTCTCTTAGTTTAAACGAAAATAGAAGCAACTACGACTGGGGGATCTCAGACTATTACTTTGACGCCCAGCTTGGCATCGACGGCGTATTTCTACACACGAACCTGAAGCGCTACCGTCTGGAGGAAGACGTCCGATCCATTCTTAAAGCGCGTCCTCTTATCTTACTTGCTCACGACCCGAGCGACGTGCCGCTGAACTACGTCGGAACGTTGGCGGTTGTCCAGGATGTCTTCGCGCCCTGTGATCTCTTGGTGGACGAGCCGACGCTATTGATTCGCAGATACGCGCATACAGTCATGGGATGCGATCACGAAGCCGCGCCGATTGAGTACGACAACGGCATCCGTGTTGTCGACCGGGCCCTGCGCTTTGATTCTGACGCGGAGCGAATAGACGCGCTTATCTGGTGGGATGTGCCGGATGATGCCATGTTGGACGAATACAACATTTCCTTACAAATCATCTCATCAGAAGGGAAGAATCTCCGGCAAACCGATCGTCACCTTTATAACAATGTCGTGCCATGGTCTGTGATCGATTTGTCGACGGAAAAGTTACCTGCCGATGACTACGCGCTTGTGTTGATCTTGTACAGACGTGATTCGGGGTCGAAAGTTGTCGGAGTGGATCAATCAACTGACGAATTCGGCAGTATACTTCCCTTACTGGGATTCACCAGGCGACTGGAAGATTCCAATTGATTCGCGCTCTCCTGTGCTTGGATGTCCTTCTCTTGGTGAATTGATCCTGAAACTATAGACAGATGAAACCTGCGGACACTTCTGAAGCCACGATCCAAAGAAATCGTCTGGTAGCAATTGCCGCTATGACGATCATATTGCTGTTGGCATTCGCGCAGGGCGCTCACGGGTTAAATCTGGATCCGATATGGGCGGACGAGTTGGCATCGGTCACATTTATGGGTGCTTTTGATCCGCCATATTCGCCGACGCAGGTGATAGAGTCCGTTCAGGAATATAGTCCGGATCAAGCCCCCCTCTATTTTGTCCTGGGCGCTTACTGGGCTCAGGTCGCGGGCTGGTCGCAGTTTGCGCTTCGAAGCCTGTCTCTTCTTTGGGCCGTGGTATTCGTCGCCGGGCTGTATCGCTTCGCTCACGATATTTTCGGCAAGCGCGCGGCTTTATTCGCCGCGCTGCTCGGGACTACGAACAGCTTTGTCGTTCTTTATTTTCATGATATTCGCATGTACACCATGCTCATGGCGGTTGGCATATTGCACACCTGGCTGTACTGGAGACTAGCGCACAATCATCATGCCACTCGATCCGCCTGGTGTCTGTTCGTTGTATCGTCGGCGCTGCTTTTCTATACGCACAACTTCTCGACAATCCTTTTTGCAGGGTTGGGTTCGTATCATGTCCTTTTAGTCGGTAAATCTAGTCGTTGGTTACAGATCGTTTTGGGATGGTGTTTGGGGGCGGTGATCTTTGCGCCCTATGCTCCCTATGTCATCGCCGGTCTACAGTTTAATCAGGGAGTTACCGTCAACCCGCTGGGGACGGCCGATGTATTGAAACTGTTCGTTTATCTGCTGGTCAATGGCGCAAGTTTCCTATGGCTGCCAATTCTCGCAATTTGCGCAGTGGCGCTGTGGCAGAAGCGCGATCCATCAGTCCTGCGCCTGGTTTTCATTGCTCTGGTAATGGTCGGATTAATTCTGGCTCTCAACTGGCGCTATGGGATCATAACTTTGACAAGGTTGCGTTACTTCTTGGTTGTATGGTTTCTTATTGCTATTCTCATTGCCTTCGGTCTTACGTCTATTCGTCATTGGAAACCGGTGGCTGTCCTATTCACGATTCTATGGACTGTGGCCGGCTATCAGTTTCTTCAGTCGGGCGAAGTGATTAACTATGCGGGATTGATGGCGCGTGACAGGCAATATCCGCCTCTTCACGACTACGTTTATGCCTTGCGTGGAAAGACGCAAGTTTTGGACTATCTAGTCGGGTTTTCCGAGAACGATCGCGTCAGTCGCGTTTCCTATAACAGTTCGAACAGCACTTCCGACTATTATCTAGGGACACAATTGGGCATAGACGGCAAGTTTCTCCACGCCAGTCTCAAACGCTATCGCCTTGAGGGAGATGTGCGAGATATTTTAGAAGCCCATCCTCACATTCTTCTAGCGCACGACCCTTCAGGAGTCCCGCTTAACTACGCGAGAACGCTTGCGATCATTGAAGAAGCTTACATACCGTGTACATCGTTGGTGGAGGAGCCGGCGCTGCGGATTCGCAAATACACGCATCCCGTCATGCGATGCGATCACCAGCCCGCTCCCATTGCTTACGACAATGGCATACGGCTAATCGACCGCGCCGCGCGTTACGATGCCGATGCAGAGATTGTTCAAGCATTGACCTGGTGGGATGTACCTGATGCAGAAACATTGGACGAATACAACATTTCCGTTCAGATCATCTCATCAGAATGGAACAATGTTCGACAAGTCGATCGACACCTTTATGACAAGCTCGTCCCATGGAGCGTCATTGAATTGCCAACGGATGAATTGGCCCCGCGCGAATACCGACTGATGTTGGTTCTCTATGATCGTAAGACGGGCAAGAGAGTCAACGGTAGCGATCCGTCAAGTGACGAATCAGCTGAGATACTGCCGCTGCTTGCTTTTAGCGTACCTGCGTAATGTCAGTAAAGACCGCCGATAATTCAACCTCCAGAAACGATAGCCGCAGCCACCTATGGGCTCTCACGTCTATGATTTTAGTTCTGCTCTTTGCCTTTGGTGTTGGTGTACGCGGGTTGAACGCGGATCTGGTCTGGAATGATGAACTGGCTTCGCTTACGAATTTCGGCGCCTTTGATAAGACTTTGGCATGGCAAGATGTGCTCGCAACAATGAAGCAATATAGCCCGGCCGACGTGCCGATTTATCCATGGATCGGTTACATTTGGGCACGGATAGCCGGATGGTCTCAATTCGCGCTACGGTCGCTGTCTCTTTTTGCAGGTGTACTCATGATCGCGTTCCTGCACAGATTTGCGTCTAGCATCTTCGATTGTCGGGTAGCCGTAGTCGCATCATTTCTGATAGCGAGCAACTCTTTTGTATTGCTGTATTTTCACGAGTTGCGAACTTACACATTGTTTATGCTTCTTGTCACCATCCATTTGGCGTACTACTGGAAGCTTGCGTATGACGCTCGCGTGAAGAAACTTCCTTGGTTGGCGTTTCTAGTGAGTACCATTTTTATGGTTTATACGACGATAGTTTCGGTAGCCGTTATCGCTGCGCTTGCAGTATTTCACGTGCTGTTTGCACCAAAGGGTCGTCGATGGAAAAAGATTGTGTTTGGCTGGGCCACAGGAGCGCTGTTCTTATTCCCATTCGCGACAAACTTCGTGCAAGGAGTCGGACTAGTTACAAACGATGGGCTGGCGGCTTCAAGTTCCGAAATCATCCGCGCCTTCTTGCACCTCGCTGTTAACGCTTGGGATTTCATGTGGTTTCCGCTCTTGGCTGCTGTATGGTATGCGCTGCGGAAAACAACCAATAGAAACCTGCCACGATTGATTGCTATAGCGCTGGCTATGGCCGGGCTTCTACTGCTGATGAATTACCTGTTCGCCTTAATCGCCGTGACGAGAATTCGCTATTTCCTTGTTGTCTGGATTCCCCTCTCAATCATATTCGCATATGGCATGGTTTCATTGCCCCGTTGGAAGTCGCCTACGGTCGTTCTACTGGTGATATGGTTCGTGGCGGGTATCCAGTTCGGACAATCTGCAGACTTCTCAACATATTATGCTGGCGCGAAAGCATCAAGCGAGCAGTGGCCACCACTATTGCAAATCGTAACAAGCCTTCGAGAAAGAGTAAGATCTCAGGACTTCTTGGTTGGATTCTATGAATCCCACGATCCGAACTATTTGTGGCAGGTCCACAGCGCGGGTAGCTTATCCGATTACTACCTGCGAACTCAGCTCGGTATTGACGGCGTGTTCCTTCATGCCAGCCTCAAGCGCTATCGTTTAACTGAGGACACACGCGACATACTCAAGGCGCATCCACATATTTTGCTCGCGCATGATCCAAGTAATGTCCCGCTCAACTACGCGAGAACGCTGGAAGTTGTTCGGGAAGTTCTCACGCCATGTGACAAGTTGGTCGATGAACCTGCATTGTCAATCCGCAAATATGCGCATCCTGTCATGGGCTGCGACCGTGAACCGGCATCAATCCAGTACGAAAACGGCGTGCGCTTGCTGGACCGCGCAACGCGATACGATATTGACGACCAACGAATAGAGGTATTGACCTGGTGGGAAGTCCCAGATGACGAAATGCTGGACCAATACAATATTTCACTGCAGATAATCACGCCTGATTGGCAAAATGCGCGCCAAGTCGATCGACACCTTTATGACAGATTGGTCCCTTGGAGCGTCATTGAACTGTCCACGGCAGATCTGCCTCCCGACGACTACCGGCTCATGTTGATCTTGTACAATCGAGAGAACGGGTCCAAAGTCCCGGGCGTCGATGAACTCAGCGGCGAAGCGGCCGGCATACTTCCGATTGCTTCTTTTTCTATCGATACCTAGAACCATCTGTGGTACGACGAGACCTTCTGAAAACTCTTCCGCGGCTCAATGGATATGAAGCGCAAAGCCATCGCATCGCGTTCGACGAACGCCACAGAAAATGCCCTCATCAGCTACGGCAACCTAGCGACTATGATCGCCGTTTTTTTGCTGGTTTTTGCGCTTGGCGTCAGCGGAGCGAGTGGCTATATCTTCCGTACCGACGAACTGTTTTCTGTCTCCAATATGGGCGGCTTTGACCCGCCTTACGGTCCTGCCGAGATAATTTTCTCGATTTCGCAATTCAGCCCGGATCATGCCCCGCTGTTTTTCTTGCTTGGCGCCGGCTGGGCGAGTGTCGCGGGCTGGACACAGTTCGCCTTGCGCATGTTCGCTGTTTTGACGACGATTGTGATGATCGCCTGGTTGTATCGCTATGCGACCGATGCTTTCGATTACCGAACCGGTCTGCTTTCATCGTTCTTGATGGGAACGTCTGCATATTTGGTTCTGCACTTTCACGACTTTCGCATGTATCCACTGCTGCTTTTGCTTGCGATCGTTCACAGTTGGCTCTATTGGCGGCTGGAGAGCGGACGGGCGACCAATCGGCGGCACTGGTTCCTGTTTGTTTTGTCAGCGATATCGCTGGTCTATACGCATACGTTTTCGGTCATACTATTTGCTGGACTGGCGGCTTTTCACTTGATTTTTGCCCGCAAATCAATTTACTTTATAAAGATTTGGGTGGGGTGGGCGCTAGCCGCGGTTGCTTATCTACCTTATTTTTCGACAACTCTGGCTGCGCTGGAACAAGCGGCTCAAATCGAAAAAGTGACGGCGGCCGCCGCGAGTATCGGGGAACTGATTGGGACCTTCTCGCATCTGTTGACGAATGGCGCTAACTGGCTTCTGGTTCCATTTGTCGTATCAGTCGTATATGGCGTCCTTCGCCTTCGAGACCGCGCCTCTTCGAGGCTGATGTTTCTAGCGATTGGGATGCTCGTCGTCCCGCTCGCGCTTAATGAGTTAGTGGGTTTGATTCCGCTCTCGAGGATGCGCTATTTCCTGATACTTTGGTTTCCCTTCCTGTTGCTTTTTGCCCGCGGAATCACGCTAGCGCCGCGCTGGACATGGCTGACGCCGATTCTTGTGATTGCCTGGTCGATTGCCGGGTATCAATATTATCATTCTGAGGATGTACTAGACTACATTGGAGGTATGTCTAAAACCCGCAACTATCCCGCTCTGGACGACTATGTGAGACAGTTGCGCAACAAAGTTCGGTCGGAAGACTTCTTGCTCGGTTTCGCCCGCAATTATTACCTCAATCACGATCAAAAACATGGCAAGAGCGTGTCCGACTATTATACGCAGTTACAATTAGGCATAGACGGCGCGTTCGTGCGCAGCCGCGCGGTCGGTCCTTGGCTCGTCGAAGAGATGGACGAATTGATTGACGGGCATCCTTATCTGTTGTTCGCGTATGAACCGCAGAACGCGCCTGACGGACTTGAAGGCGCCAAACACTTGATGCACAGCAGGTATAAAGCCTGCGACATCTTGGTTGATTCCAGCACTCTCTATGTACAAAGATTCGTCGATCCCTTGCTGAATTGCGATCGAGATTATCTGCGAATCGAATACGAAAATAGTGTTGCAATTGCCGATCGCTATGTTGAGTTCCAGCCGGATGCCGCTCTTTTGACGGTATTGATCGGCTGGGATGTACCCAACCAGCGTTTGTTGAATGATTTCAGTTTCTCGCTCCAAGTTCATAGTCCACAAGGGGAAAAGGTCGATCAGGGACATAGCGATTTTTATCTGCATCAGTTTTCGCGAAAGTGGAACACTCTTGAATTGCCTATCGTCGGCATCGCCCCTGGTGAGTATCGTTTGGTTGTCATTCTGTATAATACCGAGAGCAGGAAGAAAGTCGCCGGAGTCGATATTTCCACAGGCGAGGCGGGCAAGATTCTTCCGATTCTTTCCTTTACTGTAGAATAGAATCAGCGCTGGAATCTCATTTTTGGAAGCAGTCGCAATTGGCAACTTTTCCCGACCGGGGAGACTTAGTCTTGCAGTTCCGCAGTATCTTCGCTGACAACCATGACACTATCGGCAAGGACAAGTCATCTTTGCTGATGGTTTTCGTTCTCCTCTGCGTTTTTGCGTTTGGAGCCAATGGCTTGAATACCGACTCCATCTGGACCGATGAGCTATACGCCATTACCAACATGGGCGGATTCGACGGACCCTATTCGCCGGCAGAAGTTGTCAATTCAGTAGCCGAGAACTTCCCCGATCACGTGCCGCTCTTTTTCTTGCTTGGCGCCGGCTGGGCAAACTTCGTGGGATGGACGCAATTCGCCCTGCGCTTGTTGCCGGTGTTCGCTGGCGTACTCATGATTGCCTGGACGTATCGCCTGGCGAGCGACATGTTTGATCGTTTTGCCGGCCTGGCTGCCGCAAGTCTCTTGGGCGCCTCAGCCTACATGGTCCTGTATATCCATGACTTCCGTATGTATTCACTGTTCCTGATGTTTACCGCAATGCACATGTGGCTGTATTGGAGACTATTGGAAAGTAAGTTCAAGGATGGACGTCTGACTCTTGCCGCGTTCGCATTGTCCACGGTGGCGCTTTTTTATACGCATTTTTTTGCCGGTATATTGTTTGCTGGATTAGGGGTTTTTCATTTGCTCTTCGCGCTGCGATCCCGTCGCTGGTGGCAGATACTATTGGGATGGGCGATCGGCGCTCTTCTTTTCCTCCCGTACCTGCCGGTCTTGGTTGATGGCATACGGCGCGCCTCTGAAAAAGCGGATGTCACTAGCCGAGCGGCTTCTGCCCCGGAGCTGCTTCGGACCTTGTCTTTGCTCTTGAGTAATGGCAACTGGCTGACGGGCGCAATGCTGGCAGGGGTTCTTGCTTATGTAGTAGCGCGCCGCCGTCCGCTGCGCTTGATCAAGATCTTGACGATTCCGTTGACAATGGTGACCTTCACCATCGTGGCGAATGAATTAATCGGCATCATTCCCTTGACCAGAATGCGCTATTTCATCGTGATTTGGATCCCGGTCTTTTTGCTCGCTGGGGCCGGCCTGGCGCTAATGCCGCGGCGGCGCCTGGTGAGCGGAATCGTACTGCTCGTCTGGCTCGTCTCGGGCTTTCAGTATTATCGATCGGAAGAGATCATGAACCACGTAGGCAGTATGGTGTTCACCAGGCTCTATCCGCCTCTGCCCGATTATGTCTGGCATCTGAGTGGCAAACCGCGCTCGGAGGATTATCTGCTGGGATTCTCCAAGAGCAGCCATGTGAACAAAGTCCTGACACTGGGCAAGAGTGTGGCGGATTATTACACGCAGGAGCAACTGGGCATCAATGGCGCCTTCATCCGTCGTGGCGCCTATGGAGAATGGCTGGAAGGTGAGATCAGACAATGGATTGGAAATCAGCCCTATCTGTTATTCGCGTTTGATCCTCAAGATTTGCCAAACAGTTATCAGCGAGTGCGCGAAGTCATCGAAAGCAATTATTTACAATGTGATGTCGTGGTGGATGAACCGCAACTCTTTGTCCAACGCTATGTCAATTCACGCTTGGACTGTGACCGCGAATATCGACCGATAGCATATGAAAATGGCGTGACGCTGGTCGACCGTTTCGCCCAATATGATCCGGAAGAGCGGAAAGTTTACATCCTTACTGGCTGGGAAGTGGAGAACGAAGAGGCGCTATTTGAGTATAATGTGTCCTTGCAATTCATCACGCCGGATTGGCAACGACTGGGCGCGCAAATCGACCGCCATCTTTATGATAATATTCTCCCGTGGTTTAGAGCCGAATTGACCACCGAGGATCTGCCGCCCGGCGACTATCGTGTGATGATCATCCTCTACGATCGCGAATCGCGGAAGAAAGTGGGGGGAGTCGACCTGGTCGGCGGCCGGGAAGACAGTATCTTCCCGATAGTCTCGTTTACCGTAGAAGCCTGAGCGCTAATTGATCAAGCTCTGCTGTCGCAGACCTACAGGTACAGAATCAAGCCATGGACGCTGCACAATCCAGTAGCTCAAAGCGAAAGCGAAATACGGAACAGGACGCAAACGGTTGGGAGATCGGCCGCGGAAGCGCGCTGGCGTGGCTGACTATCGTCATGCTGGTGGCTTTTGCTTTTGGCGCCAACGGACTGAATACGGAACCTATTTGGGCGGATGAATTATATTCTCTGACCAATATGGGTGTTTTCGATCCGCCCTATAGCCCACAGCAGATCATCAATTCGATTACAACCTATAGTTCGGATCACGTACCGCTATATTACCTGCTGGGATCGGTATGGGCGCAACTTGCCGGCTGGACACAAGTTTCCATGCGCATGTTTTCGGTGCTGTCCGGGGTGCTTATGATCGCATGGCTATATCGCCTGTCAACGGAAGTATTCTGCCGGCGGACAGGTTTGATTGCGGCGCTGCTCATGGCCACATCGGCTTATGCGATTGTCTTCTTCCACGATATTCGCATGTATACGATGCTGTTATTGCTGTTCGCCATGCACGCCTGGTTCTATTGGCGAATTGCTCACACACAGCAAGTGTCCCGCCTGTACTGGATCGCATTCTTCTTGACTGCCTTGGCGCTACTTTATACACATGTGTTTTCGCTGCTGGTTTTCACATTGCTCGGCTTATATCATCTGCTATTTGCGCCACGGTCAGCGCGCTGGCTTCGTTTGCTGACTGTTTGGGGCTTTACCGGGCTGCTGTTTTTGCCGTATTTGCCAACGCTGTTTGCCGCCATTGCTTTGGCCGCGGAAAACGTAAAAGTGACGACTGCCGCGGCTTCTATCCCGGAATTGATCTACAATTTTGCTTTCCTGCTCTTCAATGGTCAGGATTTGTTGATCCCGCTGTTTGCGGGGATTGTGATTTACTCCTTGTGGCGCACCCGCTCCAGCGTCGCCTGGAAATTCGTGCTGGCGTCGCTGGCGGTATTACTGTTGATCACTCTGCTCAACGAGCTTGTGGGCATCATCCCTGTAAAGCGCATGCGATATTTCCTCATCTTGTGGATCCCATTCGTCATGATCTGCGCCTTTGGCCTTACATCAATGCCACGTTGGCATCGCGCTACTTTTTTGTTCGCGCTCATTTGGATATTCGCGGGTTACCAATTTTATCGCTCGCAACAACTGTTAGACTATATTGGCGGTATGCAGAAGGCGCGTCTTCACCCGCCAATACACGAATACGCGGACGCGCTGCTTGGCAAGGTTCGAACAGAAGACTTCCTGCTGGGATTTTCCTTCGTCGATTATGTGAACAATGTCTACAAGTTTGGCGATAACGTGATTGACTATTACACCGACGCGCAGTTGGGTATCGACGGCGCTTTTATTCCCTGGCGCTGGGGTGGGGAACGTTTGATGAACGACCTCGTTCGCAAGATTGATCGACATCCCTATATCTTGCTCACGTATCATCCAAATGACCTCAAAAAGAATCACGCAGACGTGTACGAGTATATCGCGACCCGCTACGATAGTTGCGAGGCGGTCATTGATAGAGAAGACCTATTTGTTCAGCGTTTCGTGAATCCCCTGGCGGGTTGCCAGCACGAATACCAGCCCATTCATTTCGAAAACGGAATCATCATCGTCGACCGATTCGGCGAGTACGATGCGGCGAAGGACCTGTTCCGGATCGTCACTGGTTGGGAAGTCGCGTCCGATCAGCAGCTTGACCAATACAATATCTCGATACAGTTGCTGGATTCTGAATGGGAGAAATACTGGCAGGGTGATTGGCATCTCTACAACCGCATCTTGAAATGGCAGGAATTGGAATTCCAGCCGACTCGTCAACTCACTCCAGGCGCCTACCGCCTCGTGGTTATCCTATACGACCGCGAAACTCTTAAGAGAGTCACAGGAACCGACATGACCAGTGGCGAAACCGGCCAGCTCCTGCCGCTCTTGACCATCTCTGTCGAAGCCTAGACGCTCATGCTAGATCCAGGCGCAAGCAAACGTCATCCATTCCAGGCTTTTCCTCGCTGGTGGTGGATGCTGCCGCTATTACTGCTGGTGACGCTGCTGGCGGCGGGTGGAATAAACGCCGATGTCATCTGGTACGATGAACTGACCTCGATCGGTCATGCCGGCGGCTTGACAGGACCCTTTTCGCCGCTGGACGTGCTTCGCTCGATCAGCACGCACAGCCCCAAACATGGACCCTTGTTCTTTGAATTGCTGGCGGGGTGGGGCGCGCTTGTGGGATGGCATCATGCTGCCTTGCGCTGCTTGACGCTTTTCTTTGGGATTCTGACGGTCGCTTGGGTATATCGTATCGGGGTGGATTTTCTGGGTTGGCGCGCGGGACTATGGGCCAGCGCTTTCCTGGGGCTGAACGTCTTCTGGTTGGAGTACTTTCACGAAATCCGAATGTACACCGCGCAAGCTGCTATGCTTGTAGCGATGCTCTGGCATTACTTGCACATCGCGCAATCAAAGTCGACTATTGGCAGCGTTCGTTGGTTCGGGCTGATCCTCACGGCGTCCTTGTCGCTATATGCCCAGCCTTTTTCATTCTTCGTTTTCTTAGCCATCGGCTTCTATCACCTGATATTCGTTCCCAAAACGAAGCGCTGGATTCATACTGCTCTGGCTTTTTTGCTTGTCGGCGTACTATACCTGCCATGGCTTCCAGTAACTTACGTGGGGTTGACAACAAAGTTTGACGCTTGGGGAGAGATGCCCTTTGAGCAGGCGGTAGAGGTCTTTCTCCAACTGCTGTCTAACGGAAACTGGTTAGTGATTTTGATCGCGCTTGCCGTGGCTGCCTTGCGCCTGCGGAAGCGCGAGAACTTGAAAAAAGCCTTGCCTTTTTGGGTGCTTGCCTTTGTCATCCTGGCGCTTCTACTGTCAGTGAATGAAGCTGTCCGACTTATTCCTTTACGCCGGTCTCGCTATTTCTTTGTCGTCTTTTATCCAATGGCTTTGATTGTGGGAAGCGGACTGGCTTGGCTAAAGCCGCGCGCCCTGCCGCTGATTATCCTGACAGTTTACCTCGGGTCCGGATTTGTATTTCGGGGTTGGGACGACTATGTCGGGTTTCAGGGTACGATTCGCGCCATCCAGAGCTATCCCCCGATTCACGACTACGTTCTGGCATTGCGGGATGTCGTCTCTGAAGAAGACTTCATTGTCGGGTTCTCTGACATCAATTTCATCATACGCCGAGGCAAGGTTGGCAAGAGCACGGCGGACTACTATTTTGAGACGCTAATGGGCATAGACGGCACTTTCATTCGAACGAACCTTGATAACGCTCAACTCGAGGAGGATATACCGGACAAGCTGGAAGACCATCCCTATCTTCTTTTTACTTACAATCCCTTGAACAAACCGGCGATCTTCGACCGAACCAGGTCAATCATCGAGAGAGATTATGCGCCTTGCAAACTTGTTTTGGACGAAGCGGAACTCCGCGTAGAGCGCTATGTCTACCGTACTCTGGACTGTGACCGCAAATACCAGCCGATTCGCTACGACAATGGCATCTCCATCGTTGACAAATTCGCTGATTTCATTCCCGATCGCGACGTCCTGCGCGTCGTGACCGGATGGGAGGTGGCCGACAAAGCGCTCCTGTACCAATACAATATTTCGATTCAGATCCATTCGGCGGACGGTCAAAAAGTCGCTCAAATCAACCCGGATCGCCACCTTTACCATGATGTCCTAAAATGGTTCGTTGTGGAGTTGTCCACGTCGGATCTGCCGTCTGGCGACTATAGGGTTGTGGTCATGGTCTATGATCGGGATCCTCCGCACGCGAAGGTCTTTGGCGCCGACATCGAATACGGCGAGTACGGGAAGATTTTGCCCATACAGTCTTTCAGCATTCCGGGATAGGTTTTCGGAAATGAATCCAGTCAAGCGTCTGCTGAGGCCGCTCTACGCGCCGCTCGTTCGCAAGTACCGCAATCGCGCGAAATTGAAAAACCAGCAAGGGCTTATCCGCGCGGGCGTCAAGGAATGCGCAGGATCCGGAAAGCCGCTCAAAGTTATCATTGGCGCGGGAGATACGCGTTACGAAAACTGGATCGCGACAGATATTCCCGCGTTCCACGTTCTTAAACACGAGCATTGGGCGCTGCTCTTCCAGCCCGCGTCAATCGATAGAGTGTTGGCTGAACATGTCTTCGAGCACTTGACAGTTGATGAGTTGGGCCAATTTCTGCGTTTGGCGCGTCTCTACATGTCCAAGAGCGGACGCATTCGGCTGGCTGTGCCAGACGGCAACCATCCGGACGTAAATTACATTGAGCATGTGCGCCCTGGCGGCATAGGCGAGGGGGCCGACGATCACAAGGCGCTCTACACCAGCGAAATGATCGCAAATGTCTTGCAAGAGTGCGGCTACGAATTCCAACTCCTGGAATACTTTGACGCTTCAGGTGAATTTCACCGGGAACCCTGGCAAGCGGAAGACGGATTTATCGGTCGATCGGCCGCGCATGACGAGCGAAATGTCGAGGGCAAACTGATTTATACCAGCTTGATCGTCGACTGTTGGCCGCGTCAATACGTCGAGTAGAGACCAAGCCCTGCCATCAGATGTTGAGGAAGTGGCCTTCCAAACCATGCGCCACCTCTTTTATCGCTTCGCTCAAGGTGGGGTGGGCGTGTACGTTGCGCGCGATCTCGGCCGCGGTCAATTCGGCAGAACGAGCCAAAGTCAGTTCGGGCAACAGTTCCGTAACATCGTGGCCGATCATATGGGCGCCAAGGATTTCGCCATAGCGCTTGTCGCTGATCACCTTGACGAAGCCGCTGGCGTCGCCCATGCCCCGCGCCTTGGCATTGGCTTGAAAGGGGAATTTGGCAACCGCCACTTCGTACCCGCGCGCTTTCGCCTGATCTTCGGTGTATCCAAAGCTGGCGACCTGCGGCTGACAATAGGTGGCGCGTGGCATCATATCGAAATCAAGCGCAACGGTTGCTGCGCCCGCGATATTCTCCGCTGCGACCACACCCATGGCCTCGGCTACATGGGCGAGCATCAACTTGGCAGTGACATCACCGATGGCGTAAATGTGCGGGATATTGGTCCTCATCTCTTCGTTGATCTCGATAGCGCCCCCGGCGTCGAGCGAAACACCTGTGTTTTCCAGCCCGTATCCGGTCGTGCGCGGCTGGAAACCAATCGCCTGAAGTACGCGTTCGGCACGGAGTTGTTCTTGCTCGCCATCGCCAGTTGATACGTCGACGGTGACGCCGCTGGCGTCTTCAAGGATGGCCTCGACCCGCACGCCGGTCATGATTTTGATGCCCATCTTCGTGTAGATCTTGCCGAGTTCTTTGCTCACCTCGGGATCTTCTAGCGGCAGGATACGGTCCAGGAATTCGACCAGGGTGACTTCGACGCCATAGTTGCGCATGATATAGGCGAATTCGACGCCAATTGCGCCGGCGCCGGCGATAATCACGCTGCGCGGCAGATTGTCTTCCATGATCTGTTCTTCGTAGGTGACAACGCGCTCGCTCAAGGCTGTGCCCGGGATCAGACGCGTTGTCGCGCCGGTGGCGATAATGAGGCGCTTGAAGTTAATCGTTTCTTCGGATCCGTCATTCAGTGATACAGTCATGTTGTTGGCGTCCGCGAGCGTCGCCCAGCCTTCAAAGGTCGAAATCTTGTTCTTGCGCATCAGAAACTGCACGCCCTTGGTCAAGCCGTTGGCGACGCGGCGACTGCGCTTAAAGGCTTTGGCATAGTCCAGGCTGAATTCGCCGCTGATGCCAAAGGTATCGGCTTCATTGTTAAGGATGTATGCCAGCTCGGCATTATGCAGCAATGCTTTGGAAGGAATACAGCCGACATTCAGGCAAATGCCGCCCCAGTATTTCTTCTCGACGATCGCGGTTTTCAGCCCGAGTTGGCTGGCGCGGATAGCGGCGATGTAACCGCCGGGTCCGGCGCCTAGCACAACCAGATCAAATTCCTTAGCCATGGCGTTCTTGCTCCCGTTCGCTGATGAATGCGCAATCTGCCCAGTCTACCGCAGGCGCGGCGCAAATTGAAGTGGGGCTGGCGCGAACCCCAGGGCAATCGCACCAAAATTAACATCCGCTGTGATGACAAAAGTCAAACTAAAATTTAACCACCGAGGGGCGCGTAGACACAGCCCGTCGACACCGAGAGCACAGAGAAAACCCCTTTTCTCGAAAGCAATGGCTAGATTCTTTTTCTGAACGTGATTCCATGACAGAAAAGGGGCTGTTTCTTCAATTTTTCGTAGCATTTTCGTCTGGTAACAAACTTAAACTCTGTGTCCTTCGTGTCTTTGTGGTGAAAAAATAATTTGAAGCGATTACCCTGTATGTGCGGACTGCCGCGCGCTGTTCATTGCGCAAGGTTCCATGCTACAATAGCGTCAGGCGGAGGATACAAGAATGACCATCGACATCCCAGAAGACGTCGCCCTGCGTTTGGAACAACTCGCGGAGCAGCGCGATACCAGCCCGGGCGAGTTGCTGCGCGACATGATTGAGCGCTATGCCAAAGAGCGAACTATCGATGATAAGCCTTGGGCGACTTTGGCGGACTTGGCGCGCAACGCCAAAGAAGCCGGCCTGGCTTCACCGCATCCTGTGAACACTGCCGAGCGCAGCCGCGAAATCTTGAACACAGAATACGTCGACTACCTCAAACGCCGCAAAAGCAGATGACAGTCATCGCGGATAGCAATATGCTTTACGCGCTTTACAACGCTAGAGACGCCTCCCATCGAGAGGCGATTTCTTTTGTTTCCCAGAGTAATGAGACCCTGCTCGTGCCGGATGTTGCGTTGCCGGAAGTCTGCTACCTACTTACGCGCGATATTGGCTATTTCGGTCTGCAAAAGTTTCTTTGATATTTCACGCGCCTGAATGCGCAACTTGTGCCGATTGAGCTAGATGACCTGAGAAGAGTGCGCGAAATTGCTATTGCGTATGCAGATGCAGAATTTGACATCGTAGACTGCTGCATCATGGCCATCGCGGAGCGGCTGAACATCACGCGTATCGCGACCTTCGACCGGCGCGATTTCAGCGTGTTTCGTCCCAGTCACTGCGAGTATTTCGAACTGTTGCCTTGATTTAGTAGTATTCCATTCCAAACCTAGCGCGTGTCTGCGAGTCGCGGCGGCCCAATGCCTTGCTGGTGTCCTCGGCGGTTAAGAAAAATCTGACGTGAATGCTATGGTCGTGTCTACGAAGGGCTTGTGGCTTGATGTGTAGTCAATGTTGGGGATGACAAGCGCTTTTCAGCCTCTGACGTTTTGCCTCGAAGAGAATGACGGCCGCGGCGGAAGCGACATTGAGCGATTCGGCTTCATGCGACATGGGGACAGATACGCTCGACCGGGAAATGCGCCGCGCGTCCGAACTGATGCCGTGGGCTTCGTTGCCCACAACCAGCGCCCAGGGTTGCCCCCAATCTACCTCAGTATAGATCGCCTCTCCTCCAGCGTCCGCGCTGTATACTGCCAAGCCAGCGCAATAGGCGCGGACTTCGCGCCATTTCGCCTCGGCAACGGGCAGGCGAAAATGAACGCCCATACCGGCGCGCAAGACTTTGGAACTGTAAGGATCGACGCAACCCGGCGCCAAAATGGCGATGTCTATGCCCGCGGCAGCGGCACTGCGCAAGATTGTTCCCATATTGCCCGGCTCGCGGATCGCGTCCAGGATTAACACCCGCTCAGCTTGATTCGGAATGGGGGGCTTGGGGATCTGGAAAACGACCAGGATTCCTGGGGTGCGCTTGGTATCGCTGATGTGCGACAGGACACCGTCGCTGACGGGGAGGAGTTCGCAATTGCGATTCTGCAAAGTGGCGATTAGCTCATAGTCGGCGGACTCCGGCTTATAAAGCGCGAGATCGGGCCTGCCGCCGCTATTCAAGGCGTCCTTGATCAATCGGTCGCCTTCGAGGATCAGTTTCTTTTCGCTGCGCCGCAGTCGTCCCTTGGTCTGCAAGGATTTGACGTATTTGACGCGCTTGTTTTGTGTGCTGGTGATGATGTCCATGGTTGGCTTCGCCAATCAAAAAAAGGGCCGCTATTGTGACCCTTTTTAATGTTACGGTCTATTGAAGGCGCTATTACAGGCTTTGCTTCGCCACAGACACGACCTTGCTGAAGGTATCCGCATCATGAACTGCCAAATGCGCCAGGCTCTTGCGATCAAGCTCAACACCCGCCAACTTCAAACCATGGATCAACTGGCTGTACTTCATGCCGTTCATACGAGCGGCCGCGTTGATGCGTTGAATCCAAAGGCGGCGCAACTGGCGGCGGCGCTGTCGTCTGTCACGATAGGCGTACCACAGGCTGCGCATCATGGCTTCGTTAGCGCGCTTGAATAGCTTGCTGCGCGTGCCCCATTGTCCTTTGGTGAGCTTGAGGACTTTTTTGTGTCGTCTGCGTCTGACGAATCCCGTTTTTGTTCTTGCCATGTTTCTTCTCCGTAGTTACATCGTCCCGTGAATGGAAGGGCGGGACGACCGATTAGCGTATTCCAGCGGTCCTAAGCCGGCGGATTCGCCTTGTACTTGCCAAGATAGGGCGCTAGGCGCCGGATGCGGCGTCGCATTGCAACTTCGCCGACCTCCATGCGTTTGTCCCACTGCCGCTTAACGCGCTTTGCCGAACGCCGCCGCAGATGACTTTTGCCGCCCTTGGTACGGACGATCTTTCCTGTGCCGGTCATACGAAAGCGCTTGGCTGTTGCCTTGTGCGTTTTGAGTTTGTACTTTGTCGTCTTCTTCTTGCGTGGCACTACTAACTCTCCAGTTTCATTTGCTTTCCTTGTTTGGCGCCAAGATCATCAGCATGTCACGCCCTTCCATATTCGGGCGCTGTTCGACGACGCCAACTTCTTGCAAGGCTTCTTCGATTTTCGCCAGGCGATCGCGGCCGATGTGCTGATGTGTGATCTCTCTACCGCGAAACCGTACACGGAACTTGACTTTTTTGCCTTCTTGCAGCCACTTTGTCGCGCGTTTGATGTCGAATTGAAGGTGATACTCGTCCGTCTTTGGGCGCAGTTGTATCTCCTTGATCGTGACTTTAACCTGGTTCTTTTTGGACTTGCGTTCTTTACGGCGTTGCTCGTATTGAAACTTACCGTAATCCATTATGCGGCAAACCGGCGGCTGGGCGTTAGGCGCTACCTCGACCAAGTCTAGTCCTACATCGTCCGCGCGTTCCTGCGCATAACGAATGTTGACAACACCGATATTGGTGTTGGTATCGTCAATAAGCCGGACTTCGCGTACGCCGCGAATATCTCGATTGATTCGATGTGGTGAACTCGCTATCTTGACCATTCCCTTCGACTAAATCGGACAAACTAAAAAATGCGTAGCCCATTGAACTACGGGCGGGTAGTTTAACACAGGCGCGAATTGCTTGTCAATTATGAGTACTTGGCGAAGAATCGCGCAGGTAAGCTATGTGTCATTGCTCAACTGCAAGGCTTGGAAATGGGAAAGCGACGATTCATACATCTCGATGAGTTCTTCATCGCTGCCTTTGAATCGTCGCAAGGTCTGTTGCGCGCAGGCCGTGCAACCTCTCATCGCCCGATAACTGTCGGTTTCACAAGCGAGACAACCATTGAGCTCGATCATAACAGACATCAAGGCGATAACCTCAACGCTGGTCTCATCTTTGCGGGACAATCTGTCTATGAGGTTCATCCATTTGGAGCCGCGCGTGTGCCGAAGCGCCGGAATGGCGTAGTGAGGGAATAAGATTTCGTTGTCGGCGTACATATTTCCCGATCTAGCTCCTGAGCGGCAAACAGGCAACTTCGTACATCACACCATGATATGCGCTTTTGCGGTTGATGGCAAACCCAACATTGATGATTCCAGGGCAGAATTGAGAGTCCGCAATGTTTCGCTCATTTCAGACGTCCGTATTGACGCATTAAGTCCTGAAGTTGGTCATGCGGCAAGGCGCGCAAGGTGTTCCCGTCTCTGCCGACTGTGGTTTGCGCGGCAACTAGCGCGTTGTACACGGATTCTTCGACACACTCGACCACCGCGCGAAACAACTGATCGATCAGCGTTCCCGCGAGGAAGGGCGCTTCTTCGTTTATCGCGCGGGCTTCGCTGACAAGTTCTGTGGCTCCATGGGCGCGGCGGTTACAGGTCGAGAAGGCGATAACGAAGTCGCCGCTGCCACTTTGGCAGATGGTTCCGGTACGCCCGAGCCCGAATGCCGCGCGTTTTGCCACCCGCTCAAGTTGTCGGGCGTCGAGTGGCGCGTCGGTGGCGATGACGATCATCACCGAGCCCGGCGGCGAATCAAAATTGTCTTCGGGGATGTGTTGCCCGACTGGCACTCCCAGCATTTGTAATTCATGACGCTGGCCGAAGTTGGTCTGCAGCAGCGCGGCGACTGTATAGGCGCCGTCGATCACGAGGCGCGAGGCTGTGCCGATTCCGCCTTTGAAGCCGTAGCAGAGTGTCCCGGCGCCCGCTCCTACACAGCCTTCAGCTACGGGGCCCGCGCTGGCGCCGTCGATTGCGCGCAGCACGTCAGCCTCGCCGATATGCCGTCCTTGACCATCGTTGAGGAAATTATCGTTGCATTCCCCAACAACCGGGCTGACATTGCTCGTTGTGATCGCAATGTCGGGATTCTCCCTGATCGAGTAGCTGAGGACTGCGTCCCAGACCTTGCCTACATTGAGCGTATTGGTCAGGCAGATGGGCGTTTCAATGACGCCAAGATCGCGGATCTGCTCAAAGCCGGTTGCCTTGCCGTAGCCATTGATGGTGTAGACCGCGGCCGGTGCCTTCTCGCGAAACACATTGCCGGAGTGGGGTAGAATGGCAGTGAGGCCGGTGCGGATCGGTCCCAAGCCCGGAACCAGCTTTCCTTCGCCTTCATTTCTTGTGACTTGCCCGACGCGGATGCCGGGAACGTCGGTAATCCCGTTGAGCGGACCCGTAGGGAGGTGGTTTGCTATTGGAACAAGGTCGCGAAATCTCGTCATAGGTCACGATCACCGCAGGGCTCGAATGAGGGACAGCGTGGCTGCAAGCGCGCGATCACCCCCCTTTAGCGTTCCGTTCCACAGGCTGAAGAGAATGCCCACGGTTTCGCTTTTGGCTAAAATCTGCCGCAGCGAAGCGATGCTTTCCTCCAGCGAAGGTCCGTCCGGTTCGGGATAACTCATAGCGGGCATGTCTTCACAGTCGACGACATCGGTATCGAAGTGGATGTATAGCGGCTTTTGGGGCAGAGTAGCTTGATTGAGCGCATCCAAGGTCTCGAAAATCGTCACTTGGCTTGCGCGCAGCATGGTCTCTTCTTCGGGATCGAGATTGCGCACATCGCTAACAATCACATTGGACTCGGCGATGGGCTCCAGGTCGATGCCCCGCATCAGATGTTGATTGCCGCGCCCGACCAGCGCCGCCAGAGGCATGCCGCCGAGGAACCCGCTGGGCGTCGTTTCCGGCGTATTGAAGTCGCCATGCGAATCATACCAGAGGACGGCGGGCGCGCGTCTTTCCAGACCCTTGACCATGCCCAGGCAACTCGTGCAGTCGTTGGCGAATACGACCGGGACCTTGTCCGGAAAAGCCTTGATGGTATCCGCGAGCGCGCGATTGACAGCCACAACCGGGTCGTCAGAGGCTTGAAAATCGGGCTGAATGTCCACCCAATCCGCGTCCAATTCATCAGCGACGCCCGCCGCGCGCAGCGCTTGAACTTCAGTGCGATCGTGTCTCTTTTCGCCCAGATAGTAGGGCACGCCGATACAGATGTAGTTCGACATTGCACCGCTCCTATTGAATAATCAAAACTTGCCCAACATATATGAGGTTGGGATTTAGCAGGCCATTGGCGGCGGCAATATCCCACATGTCGCGCCCGTACAGGTTTGCGATGCTCGCGAGAGTCTCGCCGCGACGCACAACGTGACTCTGCGCATCAGCCGGCAGGTCACGGGATTGCTGTCCGCTCAAGCCCGTCGCCAGCGGGAGTACGATGATCTCGCCGGCGTACAAGCGGCTTTCGCCCCGTAGATTGTTCAAGTCCATGAGGTCTTGCAAAGGCAGGGCGTAGTGCTGCGCCAAGCCTTCGATCGTGTCGCCCGGCTGAACGACTCGTATGCGATAAAGCAATTTAGGAAAAGCCCGCACGGGCGTCGGAACAACGGCTGGCTCAGTTGTGGACACCGGTATCGCAGCCGCAGCATCGGGAGTCGCTGTAGCGGCGGCTTGATCCTCAAATGCAGGCGCTTTAAGAACTTGGCCGGCGTAGATCAGGTTTGGATTGGCGAGATTGTTGACCGTTGCCAGCGTCTGCCAATCCAGCCCATAGCGCTGGGCGATCCGGTTTAGCGTTTCGCCCGGCTGAACGACATGGCTGCCCTCGAAAGTATCCAGCGCGCCTTCCGGCAGATAGAGCGTTTGTCCTGGAATGAGATGGTTCTCTTGTTGGATATTGTTCACTGTCATCAAGTCAGCTACCGTGACGCCATAACGAGCGGCAATTGACCGAATGCTATCGTCCGGTCCCACTTGATGGCTGATCAGTTGGATCTCTGGCGCGGGAACGCGCAGTATCTGCCCACGGGCAAGAAACTCGTCTTCGCTCAGATTGTTGCGATCCAGCAGCGCCGCTACCGACACTTGAAAATGCGCCGCGATTGATTCGAAGCTGTCGCCCGTTTGGACCGTGTACCATTCATCGTCAGCTGACGCGCTGAAAACGCTCCAAAGCAGAACAGCGGTTGTTATTGCAAGGCAGCAGATCTTTCGAGGCAAAGCGCGCATGCCCGTGTTCCTCTTCAACCGTATGCAACAGGCGAACTGAAATTTGAATTCGCCCGGTTTTGCGCAGCTGCGGCAGCCACAACATATTTGAGATTATAAACCCATGCTGCGATTTGCGCGCGGACCATCCCCGGTCGGGCGATGATCGCACTTGCGCGTCGGGGCTAGATCCCGCTCAAATGCGTGACAGGCAAGTTGAGGGCGTCCTTAAGGATCTGCCAGTGAAATGCCAGAAACTCTCGCAGCAGCGAATAAGGATAGGAATGCGGATGATGAATACGCTTCGCGGGAACGGGGCTGGTATATGCTTCGACTTCGCGCTGAGTAAACAGCCAGCCGGCGCGCAGCATGTGATAACTGTCGCTGACCAGCACGGCGCTCGTCCAACCGCGTTCCGCCATTAGTCGGCTGCTGAAGAGGGCGTTTTCCTCGGTGCTGCGGCTATTGTCTTCCAGCAGGATCGCAGATGGCGGCAGGCCTTGATTTCGCAGGATTTCACGGCAGGCATCGGCTTCGCTGCGCGGGAAAGACTCGGCTTGGCCGCCAGCGCAGATGACGGCTGGGGCGATGCCCCCGCGCCACAGATCTGCGGCTCGCAAGCTGCGGCGGGTAAGCGCCGGTCCCGGTCTACCGTCAGGGCGCAGACCCGCGCCCAGCGCGATGATGACATCAGCGGGGCGGGTGTTGTCTTGTGTTCCGGCGACGTGAATGGCGGTCAAGAATGCGGCGAAGTAGATAATTGCGGCTAGCAGACAAAGCAGCATGATTCGCTTGAATGTCTTTCGGGCTTTGGTCTTCTGGCGCGGCGAGTTAGTCATTCGCGTTTTATCTGCGTTTTCTCCAGCAGGGGCGCAAAATTAGCTTGAAGAAAAGTGATGAGAATGCGGAAATGCTTTTTTCAACCCCATCCCCGCCCCTCCCCAATGCATTGGGGAAGGGTGACTCGTCTTTGAGAAAGGGATTATATATGCGACAAACTTTGAACTACTTAATCGCAATCACCCCAGCGGTCAACACTCGCTGTAGCCGCAAGTGAGGCACCTGCGGCAATTCTCCGCCCGGATCAATGCGATCGTCCCGCATTCGGGGCAGATATCGGCGCCGGAGACCGCGCCGTTGGCGACCAGATCGTTGGCGTCGCTCCCTGATGCCTCCTCTTCGTCCATGGGCAAGTCCAGTTGCATGGGCTGATCTTCGGGGAAGAACTCTATCTGCAGGACCCGCGCCACGGCATCGGGCAGCGAAAGCACGCGTTTGGGACCAAAACCGATGGGGCGCGCCCCGCCGATATCTTGCAGTTGCTCGATGATTAGCCGGAGCATCTCGCGCCGGTTCTGTGGAGCGGTGGTGCGCAACTGCAGCGAGATCATTCTGCCCAGACTTTCGGCATCAGCCTGGATGTCCGTGCCAGCCTTGCCGATAGCGATGAATACCTCGAAGGGGTTGCCGCGGTCGTCGCGGTTGATAGTGATGTAGGCTTTGCCAAAGGGCGTTTGCGTCTTGACCGTCAATCCCTGGAGACTATCCGGACGCGGATAGACGCGGTGCGGCGTGGATGCCGGCTCAGCTTCGTCGCCGGATTCCGCCTTGGAGGACGATTTCAAGTCTTCCATCTCGTTCTCGGCTCGTTCGTCGCCCTTGAGCATCAGTACCTGTTCGTCTCGGCTGCCATCGCGATAGATTGTGCCGCCCTTACAGCCCAGTTCATACATTTTGCGATAGAGATCGCTGACCTGTTCGACGCTGTACTCATTGGGCACGTTGCAAGTCTTGCTGATGGCGCTGTCAATCCAGCGTTGGAATGCACCCTGCACCTTGACATGCTCTTCCGGCGAGAGGTCCATGGCGGTGACGAAGTAGTCCGGCAACTCGTTGGCATCGGGATGCGCCTCGTACCAATCCTTGACAATCGGCACCTTTTCTTCGTGCAAGCCCAGGCGGCTCTTGCGATAGTAAACCCAGGAGAAAAACGGCTCCACGCCTGTCGAGGTATTGACCATGGTGCCAGTGGTGCCGGTTGGCGCTTGTGTGAGCAGGGTGACATTGCGGATGCCGTCGCGACGGACTTTCTGACGCAGATTCTCCGGCATTGCCTGCATATAGCCGCTTTCGATGAACTTCTCGGCATCGAATTGGGCGAATGCGCCTTTCTCCAGCGCCAAATCGCTCGATGTTTCATAGGCGGCGATGGCTATCGTCTTGTAGATTTGGTCGATCAATTCCACCGACTCGTCGCTGCCGTAACGAACGCCGAGCTTCAGCATCAGTTCGGCGATGCCCATTGTTCCCAAGCCAACGCGCCGTTCAGCCATTTGCACACGCTCGTTTTCTTCAAAGAAGTAGGGCGTCGTGTCGATGACATTGTCCAGGAAGCGCGTCGAATACGCGACTGTCTTGCGCAAATCTTCCCAGGCGACATCGCGATTGTTTTCGTCGTAGAAGCGCGACAAGTTGATCGCGCCCAGATTACAAACTGAAAAAGCGCCCAGCGGCTGTTCGCCACAGGGATTGGTCGAAATCAGCGGATTGAAATACCAACTGTTCGCCATCTTGTTGCTGCGCTCGTTAAACCAAACCCCCGGTTCCGCGCTGGCCCAGGCGCTCTTGACGATGGCATGCCAGAGATCGCGCGCTTTTACTGTTTTGTATTGAATGACCTTGCGCCCGGACGCGACCCAGGTGTTGAGGTCGCCGTCCCAAAACGCGTCGTAATCGGGATCGCGCGTGTCTGGGAAAATCAAGTGCCAGTCGTCGTCCGCGGCAACGGCTTCCATTAAGCGGTCGGAGACGCCGACGCTGATATTGGCGTTGGTGATCTGGCCCGCTTGACGTTTGCTGTTGATAAAATTGAAGATATCGGGATGCCAGTCGTTGAGGATGAGCATCAGCGCGCCGCGCCGGCTGCCACCTTGCTCAATGAGTCCGGTGACAAAGCTGTACAAGGCGCCCCAGGACACCGCGCCGCTGGAACGTCCGTTAACGCCCTTGACATAAGAGTGGCGGGGACGCAAGGTCGACAAATTGATGCCGACGCCGCCGCCCCGCGACATGATCTCGGTCATTTGGGTCAGCGTCGTCATGATCCCTTCGCGAGAATCGTCAGGCGACGGGATCACATAACAATTGTAATAAGTCAGATCTTGATCAGTGCCAGCCGCTGTGAGGATACGGCCGCCGGGCACGAACTTCCAGTCGTCCAGCAACCAGCGGAATTTCTCTGACCATTCATCCTGCTTGGCAGAGGTCGCTTCTGTCGCGGCGACGCCGCGCGCCACCCGGTCCATCATCTGCGCCGGTTCGGTCTCGATCGGTTTATCGACGTGTTCCAGGTCGCGCGCCACCACCTCGCCATCGAGCAGGGTGACAGTCACTTGCGGCAGGTTTATCTTGGTGACCGTACCAATCTCTCGTTGGCCGGTTTTGGCGTTGATGACCACAATCACCTTGTCGCCGATGCTCAGGGTACTGCGGGTCATATCTTTCTGCGCGTAACGATCCAGGAATATCTTGTATCCAAGTTCGTGCAAGGCGCTTCGTGTGGCGTGAGTCTGGACCATAAGGAGGCAATCCTGTCAATTGTGCCGTATTCAAACGACAAAAAATATGAGGATTTTACGATTTCGAAAGCAAATCTTCGAGGCGCATATTAAGCTGATTTCAAGCGAAGATTCTGGTTACAATCTTAGAAAGATTGACTTCTCTTTTATAACATTGTATCCACTTATTGACTATTGATTTGTATCGTAATTTACTTAGTAATATTAGAATCGGAAATACAAGCTATCCTTGAAATTCGCAAAGTTCAATGCCAATAGCGTTTGTCAAGTTTACCAATTCAAACTTTTTGTTTTAGAATCAAAAAGCGGACTATAAAAAGCCCGCTTTTGTCTCGTTTTGATTGCGGTGTACTTACTCTCGGCGATTCCGCTTGCGCAAGAAGGCCGGCAAATCGGTGTTTTTCGGATCGATATTCTCGTAAGTGCGCGGATCTTCCTGCGGCGATGACGCCGGACCCATCTGTTGGCGCTGGAAAGATGATCCGCCGCCACTGGACATCGACTCTCCAGGCGACGGCGCCTCGATTTCAACATCCTCGTATATGGGGCGCTGCACCGGCGTTGGATGGGGCACCGGGGTCGGTTGGCGGATCGGCAGTGTGCCCGCTTCTTTCATGCTGGCTTCGAGCCGGCTCCGCTCAAACCCGGTCGCGATTACGGTGATGTGGACCTCATCGCCCATACTTTCGTCAATGTGGGCGCCAAAGATCAGGTTACATTCGGGATGGGCGCTGTCCTTGATAATGGCCGCCGCTTCATTGACCTCGAATAACGTCAAGTCGCTGCCGCCGGTGATCGAGAACAGGATGCCTCGCGCGCCGTCGATGGTAACGTCCAGCAAGCCGCTGGTGATCGCCTGCTCTGCGGCTGCGCGAGCCCGATCGTCGCCGGCCGCGCGCCCCACTGCCATCAGCGCCGCGCCGCCTTCGGACATAATCGTGCGGACATCGGCAAAATCGAGATTTATCAAGCCGGGCACGGTGATCAACTCGGATATGCCCTGGATGCCTTGACGCAAAACATCATCGGCTAGCGAGAAGGCTTGCTGCAGGGTGGAGCGCTTGTCCGCCATCTGCAGAAGGCGATCGTTCGGGATAACGATCAGGGTATCTACTTGGCTCTTCAAGCCTTCAATGCCCGTTTTGGCAAGCTGCGCGCGGCGCGTTCCTTCAAAGGTAAAGGGACGGGTCACGACGCCGATGGTCAAAGCGCCCAACTCTTTGGCGATCTGCGCGATGACCGGTGAAGCCCCGGTGCCGGTGCCGCCGCCCATACCGCAGGCAACAAAGATCATATCGGAACCGCGCAAAACCTCGAGCAGGTCTTCCGAACTCTCTTCAGCCGCTTTTCGTCCGATCTCTGGATTGCCGCCGGCGCCCAGTCCGCGCGTCAATTTGTCCCCAATTCGCACACGCGTTTTGGCTTTGGAAAGCATCAAGGCCTGGTTGTCCGTGTTGACCGCGATGAATTCGACGCCCCCAAGACCCTCGTTGATCATGCGATTCACGGCGTTACCGCCGCCACCGCCGACACCAACGACTTTTATCTGTGCGAAATTTTCACCCGTTATAAGATCGTTGACCATTGTGACTTTCCTTTGAAATCAACGCGTTTACGCAACGCAAATGCCAGATTACTGCCATTAATTGTACGCCCATTTATAACGGGCGCAAATCGAATTTGAAGCAATAATTAAAATAAAATGTAACGATGTTTTCTTAGTCGTCCTGGGGCAAAAAACGACGCAAAAAGTCGTTCATTACCCGTCCCCAGCGAGACACCGGCAAGCCAACATTATCGTTGGTTTCCGGCTCCGTCATGCTGTCCATTTCCAAGCCCAGACGCAGCAAACCAACACTGGTGCTGTAGGAGGGATTCTTGAGCGTGTCGGCGATACCGGTGATGTTCTCCGGTTGCGCCAAACGAACCGGTACGTTGAGTATGCGCGAGGCGAGTTCCCGGTAGCCCGGGAGTTGCGAACTGCCACCAGTGATCACGGCTCCGGCTCGTAATAGGCCCGCATAACCGGAGCGTTTGATCTCTTTTTCAGCCAAATCAAAGATCTCTTCAAATCGCGCTTCGATTACCATTGCCAGGTCGCGGCGCTTCACCTGCAATATGTCGCCGCCGAAGGGCTCCACCGGGAAGACTTCGCTTTCTTCTACAGCATCCATATCCGCGTGGCCTCTTTGCATCTTTACTTGCTCCGCCAGCTCGAAAGGCACGCGCATCCAGTAAGTGATGTCTTGCGTGACGTGATTGCCGCCGACGGGAATGATGGCTGTATGCCAAACCGTGCCGTCAATGAAGATCGCGAGATCGGTAGTGCCGCCTCCAATGTCGATGATCACTGCGCCCATATCGCGTTCGTGGCTTGTCAGCACGGCATCGCCCGCCGCCAGGGGATTCAGGATGAAACGATCGACCAGAACGCCCGCTGTTTCCACGGCGTCTTCCAGGTTGGCCAGACTCGTGGTGGAAGCGGTAATGATATGCGCGTCAACCTCGAGGCGGAAGCAATGCATGCCGATCGGGCTGCGAATCCCTTCCTGGCCATCCAGCGTGTAACTGCGCGGAACCACGTGCAGCACTTCGCGATTGTGCGGAATGGCGATTCCCCGCGCAACCGCCATTGCCTTTTCAAGATCTTCCGCCTGTACGCTACGGGGACCGACGATTGTGGTGATGCCGCGGCTGGTCAGCGAGGAAATATGACTGCCCGCTACGCTGACAAAAGCGCGGTTGATATCGTAACCGCTCGACTTTTCCGCTTTGCGAATGGACTTGCCGATCGCCGCGGACAAGGCGTTAACATCGTTGACCACGCCCTTCTTCATGCCGGCGCTCGGTTCAATACCCAATCCGACGACGTAGATATCCTCTGGGCGCACTTCGCCGACCATCGTACAGATCTTGTGTGTACCTACATCAATTCCTACTACCAGGTCACCCATAAGGATCTAACGCCCCCATAAAATCTTGTAAAAAGGCGCATCAGGATTCGCGATGTTCAATTCGGTAATCTCTATGCCTCGGCTGTTCAAGTTGTTAACGTACGCCTGATATTCGTTAATTTTCCTGCTCATGCCCGCGCTTGAATCTATCCCCATCCAAATCTGCCAACCTTGATCGTTGGTCCAACCCAGTCCATTGATCGGGTCGTAGTCGAGATCGGTGCCGGGCGGCAGGAACTCTTGCAAACGCAATGCGCCAAGTACGACATCCTTGTCCAGTCTCTTGAGATCCGTCAGTGTAGCGGAGGGACCCTGGAATGCGTCGACCGCCACGTTGACTCGTATCACGTCGGGCATTGCGGCGCGCGCGGGCATAATTCGTCCTTGAATATCAATCCAGGTTTCGTTTCCCGCTTCCGACCAGACGATGGCGGGTTGACGCTCTTGCACCAACAGCGTGATCAAGTTCGGGGGCCAACCTAGCTCCACAGTCACATCGGCAATGGACGAAGAGCGTAAAACGTTGCGACGAATCTCTTCCGGATCCAGCCAAAACATGTGAAAATCGGCGATGCTGGAAAAGGCGAACACCTCTTCGCGCGCCAAAAAATCGTTGCCTCGAACCTGCACAGAACGTACATAAAACAAGTCGCTGGAAAAGAACAGCACCAAAACGACGCCAAACATCAGAAAAAGGACGCCACTTATGATGCGCCAGCGCAAATGTGTCTGCGCTCGCTCGTTCCGTATCGCGGTCTGCCGCTCTGGCTTGGCGCCCGGTGACGCGCGATGAAGCACTCCCGGCCTGCGATCGGGCTGCCGTTTGCGAATCTGAACGTGACTGACCACCGACGATCTTCCGGGTATGCTTGAATCTCATCGCGACTTGGCTCGCACTTAGTTTACTATTGCTCGAAATACGGCGCAATCAAAGAGGCGGGCAATATCAAGTCCATTCGCCAAGGGTCTGAATCTCGAGATCTAAGCGCGTTCCAAAGATGTCTTCGACGCGCCCGCGCACCGCTTCGATTAGCCGGTAGTAATCGCTGGCGGTGGCATTTTCGCCTGTGTTGACAAAGAAGTTGGCGTGGACCGGGGACACTTGAACATCCCCAATGCGAAAGCCCTTGAGATTCGCAGCCTCGATTAGCCTCCCGGCGTAATCGCCCGGCGGATTCTTAAAGATGCTGCCGAGGCTGGCTCCCGGCGGCTGTGTACGTTTTCGATAGTCACTGAACTCGTTCATCCGTCGCAGAATGGCGGCCGGCTGCGCCCTAGTCAGCTGAAAAACCGCCTTCATGACAAAGAATCTCGTGTCGGCGCGCGCCTTGAGCGCCGAGTATCGGTACGCGTAGTTTAGATCTTCCAGGTCATACCAGGTTTCGCCCTTCCCCGATTCAAATATCAGCGCTTTGCGAAGGGTGTTCGCCATATCGCCCCCGTGGGCGCCGGCATTGTTGACGACTGCACCACCCACGGTTCCGGGTACGGCAATTGCCCATTCCATGCCCTGGAAGCCGCGTTCCTGGCAATAACGGACCAGGCGAATCAAATTGGCGCCGCTACTTGCGGAAACACGAATGTCGCTGCCACATGTTTCGTGGGAGATTTGCGTAGCGCGGTTAATAACGGTGAGTCCACGAACGCCCTTGTCGGCAACAAGCACATTGGCTCCGCCACCGATGACGGTAACCGGCAAGCCATGTGACCAGGCTATGCGCAAGACGTCGAGGGTCTCGCGGAAACCGGGATCTTTGGCGATATAGAGATAATCCGCCGGTCCGCCCAGTCGAGCGGCGGTGAATCTTGCCAGCGGCTGATGGCGCAGAACTTGCTCTGGGAAGGGCGGTTCGGGCGCGGTCATATCTATCGATCGCCGGATTCAAGATAGAGATCGGCTATTCGGTTCGCGTCTCCCGCGCTGCAAATGAGCACCACCGTCGGACCCGCGATATCCCGGCGCAGGCAAGCGACGGCGTCCTCGAAGCTGGGCGCGAATCGTGCGCTGGCATGATCCGCCATGGATTTGACCAGCATCGGGCTGGAGATACCCGGGATCGGGTCCTCGCGCGCGGCGTAAATCGGTGTGATCAATACCTGATCGGCAGCATCGAAAGCCGATAGGAAATCCGGCAAGAATTGACGAACCCGGCTATAGGTATGCGGCTGCCAAATTACCCAAATCTGATGTCGCGGATAGCGCCCGCGAGCGGCATGGATGTTTACCCTGATCTCGGTGGGATGGTGCGCATAATCGTCGACAATGATCACATCGTCCCGAATCCCGCGTATCTCAAAACGGCGTTCGGTATTCTTAAAGCTGGCCAAGGCGGCCGCGCTCTCTTCAAAACCGACGCCTTCCAGATCCGCGACCATCATGGCTGCCAGCGCATTGACAACATTGTGGGCGCCCGGCGCCCTCAGAGCCAAGCTGCCCAGATAATCGCCATTTCTGAGGATGCGGGCGCTAGTCTCGTTTTCGGAAAAAGCAAGCTCGGTCGCGCGCCAATCGGCGCTTGCATCGTCGATGGCATAGCTAAGTGCGGAAAGCTTTCGCTCTTTCCGCATATTCAAAAGACTGACGGCGTCGCTATCATCGCTGCAAGCCACCAGCGTGCCGGATGCGGGTACCAACTCGGTGAATTTGGCAAATGCGCGCAACTGGTCCTCTGCCGTCAGGAAATAGTCGGGATGGTCGTGCTCGACGTTGGTGACTACCGCGATTTGCGGCCGCAGTCCATGGAACATATTGTCATATTCGTCGGCTTCGATCACGAAACTTTGTCCCGCGCCTACGCCCGCGTTCTTGCCGGTATTACCCATGGTTCCGCCGACAATATAACTGGGATCCGCGCCGGCTTGCCGCAGGATATGCACGATCATCGAGGTGGTTGTGGTTTTCCCATGCGTGCCCGCCACAGCAATCGTCCGCTGTCCTTCCAAGAGCGGCGCCATGAACAAGTTTCGTTTGACAATCGGTATGCCTTTTGACTGGGCGGCCCGCACCTCGACATGCTCCGCCGCGACCGCCGAAGACATTAGCACCAAATCGGCGCCGTCGACAAAGTCGGCATGGTGACCGCGATAAACGCGAGCGCCTTCATTCTGTAAGGCGGTGGTGATTCCGCTTGCGCGGAGATCTGAACCGCTGACGATGAAGCCGCGCTGCAAGAGAATGCGCGCAATGGCGGACAAACCCGCGCCACCGATGCCAATAAGATGTATGTGCTGCCCGGGCGTCAATTTGAGCATGGGTCATCGCAGCCCCAATTTTTGGAAATGATCTTTGAGCGTTTCCGCATCTGCCACGGCATACCCAAGCGAACGACTGTCGGTTAGATTTCTGCTACGGCATAGGCAGTTGATATTCTGTTCACACGATCAGTATGACGATCGCAAGCAGAACCAAGATAGTCAGAGCCAAGAGGTCTCCGCTACCAGTCAAGCCTCCGCCCAATAGAATCGCTGGCATGGATCCCAGACCTAGATAGCTCACGCTGCCTTCCGCAGGAGCCGACAAAAGCTGCGGAAACGGATAGCGGTTGATATCGAGAAAATACCAGACGGACCCAGCCAGGAAATAGCCATTGACGCAACCGGCTGCCGCGCCCAGCAACCCGTTTCGAATGCGGCCTATTCTGCCTTCGGGATTAATGACTACTTCGTTGCGGTAAGCGAATACGACAATCGCCGAAAAGACGCAAAGCTGCAACAGGAAGATCTGTCCATTCGTCAGAAGCAAATACAGGGTGCCACGCAGCAGACTGTCAAATTGGAAGATGGCAAAAAATCCCAGCAGCATAGCAGTTGTGCCGATCAGTTGGCGTTGCCATCCCTGGAGCGCGCCGATCAGGGCGAAGAAGATCGCCGTCCCCCACATTAACGATGCGAAACTAATCACGTTGCTCTATCCCATTTAAGTCACAGGAAAACCGGCATGTCGTACCGCCTCAATAAATTCAGCGTCAAATCAGGACCAGCACCACCACAAACAGAACGATGACCATCAACGAAAGAAGATCGCCCGAGGAGCCGGGTCCACCCGCCAGGACATAGAGCGGCAAATTCGCGATCGAGTGAGAGCTGAGCGAGCCATCTGCCGGCGCTTCCAGATACGGGGACAATGGGTAGTCGTTGATATGCATGAAGTACCAGATTGAGCCGCTCACAAGATAGCCGTTGGCAGCGCCAACAATGCCGCCCAGCACTTTGGACTGGGCAGGGTCGCGCCCTTCGCCGCTGGTCGCTTCGCGGGCGTCGCTGCCGATCAACGCTCGAGTTTGGTAAGCGAAGAAGGCTATGGCCAAAAAGATGCCGATCTGGAAGAGAAACTTTTGCCCGGCTGCGAACGGCGCCAAAAGTTGCTGTCGCAAGGCGGCATCGAATTGGTGAAGCGCAAAGAGGCCTAAAGTGATGCCGGCCATGGCGATGATCTCTTTGGTCCAGCCTCGTTGCAAGCCGACGAAAGCGAAACAGGCGACGAAGACCCACATCAACGCGACTAACTCCAGCATCTCAAGCTCCACCGACTTCGATTATCAAGTCCGCGAGGCGACGCGCGCCTTCAGCGTTCGCCAGGGCTCGAGAGTTTGCTCGCATCTCCTCCAAACGCGCGTCGTCGCGGATGAGCGATATGATCCTATCGAATAATGACGGTGCCATGTCCTCGTCGTTCAGGCGCAGCGCAGCGCCACGATCGCTCAGATAATCCGCGTTGACGCTTTGGTAGCGCCAGGCATAGGGATAGGGGACGAGGATTGCGGGCAAAGCGAATAGAGGCAATTCCGCCAGGGTGCTCGCGCCCGCTCGACAGACCGCCAGGTCCGCGGCTGCAAAAGCCAATCCCATATCCTCATGAAGATAAGGGAAGGACCGATACTGCGGATGCCGCCTATATGCTCCCACCTGGGACATGCTCCGTTCCCAATCAAAGTCGCCGGTGATGTGAATGATTTGCAATCCCTCGTCCAGCAGCCGAGGCAGGCAGCCGCCGAGCGCGATATTGATGCTGCGAGCGCCCCGACTGCCCCCGAAAACCAGTAGCGTTTTGCCGGAGGCGTTCAGTTTGAATCTCGTTATCGCTTGTTCACGCGTCGCTTGCAAGCGATTTCCCTGCAAGGGATAACCGGTGACTACCGTCCTTCCCGCAGGAAAATACTTGGCGGATTCGCTGACCGTAATCGCAATTCGCGCTGCGAAGCGCTGCAAGGCTTTGATCGTCAAACCAGGTTCGATATCGGGCAAATAGATGACGATCGGTATGCCAAGCATACGCGCCCCAAGCGCTAACGGCAAGTTTGCCCAGCCACCTGTCAAGAGCGCGACGCCTGGTCGAAGGCAGCGTAACCTGTTGAAGGCTTGCAGGGCGCCCAAGCTTAGCTTTGCGGCGCTGGAAACGACCGTAAATGAATCAACGCCATGCAAGGGTCCGGCGTGAACCTCGTGGTACGCCGCAAAAGGGATTCCCGACTCCTGCACCAACTTTCGTTCCATACCGCCTACCGCGCCGACAAAGAAAAGTTGATGTTCGCTATTGCCGTCGGCCAATAGCGCCCGGGCGGTTGCCAGCGCCGGATAGACGTGACCGCCGGTTCCCCCAGCCCCGATCAGTATTCGCAAACTCGTTTCTCCGTTCGGAAGCTCGCTTCCGCCGCAATGCCACTCGCTGTACGCTCAACATCAGGCCGACACCGATCATCACCACCATCAACGAAGACCCGCCGAAGCTGATGAAGGGCAAGGGCACGCCCGTAGACGGTACGGCGTTTGTCATCACCGCGATGTTCAGCAAAGCCTGGACGATCACCCACGATGTGAAGCCAACGCAAAGCAGCGAACCAAAGGTATCGCGCGCGTGCCGCGCCATCCGGAATCCCCGTATCGCCAAGGCAACGTAGAGCGCAACGACGACTGCGGCGCCCAAGACGCCAAATTCCTCGCCGATGACCGCAAAAATGCTATCGGTATGTGGCGCCGGCAAAGCGCCGAATTTCTGCGCTGATTGTCCCAATCCCACGCCAGTCCAACCGCCTTTCATGAACGCGGCGATCGCCTGTTGGGTATGGTAGTTCGTCAAGGTCAGATCGTTGAGTCCCGCCAGAAAGTCGGTAATACGGTTCTGCGCGTAGCCCAGCCCCGCGATCAAGACATATGCAACAGCGCCAAGCAGCCCGCCCATCACTATGATATGCAGCAGGTTCGCGCCGGCGACAAAAAACATGATACCGGCTGTCAAGGCGACGATTGCCGCCGAACTCAGGTCCGGCTGTTGCGTAATCAAGAAGGCAATGACGCCAACGACCATTATGAAAGGCAGAAAACCAAAGAAAAAACTGCCGATCCGCGCATTCTTTGAACCGAGCCAAGCCGCCAAATAAACGACGATTGTGAATTCCGCCAGTTCGCCCGGCTGAAAGCGGCCCCCAACCAGGGAACGACGAGCGCCAAACTTGTCATCGCCCACCAGCAGCACAGCGATCAGAGCGCCGATCGTGAAGAGCAGCAGCCACACTGAGAAACGCTTCCAAAACCGATAGTCAATTGCCGCGAAGAATATGAGCGCCATGCTGGAAAAGAAAACGTTGCGCAGGTGCTCCTCCACGAAGAAGCCCGTAGCGGTTCCGTAGGTATCGTTGCTCCAGTCAAACGTGGAACTGTAAACCATGAGCGAGCCGATTATCAAAAGCAATATGACGATGGCGAGCAGCGGCTTGTCCAGAGTGGCGAAAAAACTGCGATTGGCCGACGCTAGCGGACGGGCGCTAGCGTCGCCGACAATCGTCAAGCCGGGACTGCGACTCAACCGCCGCCGAAACCGACGACGCCCGCTATCATTGTGGATGACTTGTTCCGTCATAGGACTCGCTCTTTATCCGCCCACATGCGTAAGTCCATTATAGTGCAGATACCAATTGGCGAAAGTGATCTCCGCGCTCGGCAAAGTCGGCATAGGCATCGTAGCTCGTTCCGCCGGGCGACAAGAGCACAACATCACCATCTTGGGCGACTTCAGATGCGCGCCGTACAGCCTCTTCCAGCGTCTGCGTCCGCAATACCTGATCGTCGCGGACAGTCATTAGCGAAAGCAGCTTCATAACCTTGGTGGCGACCTGCTTCTCGCCCTCCTTGCCGAAGACGATGACATGGCGCGCTTTTGCCAGCGCCAACTGAAGCGCGCCTTCCCAAGGCAAGTCTTTATCCGCGCCGCCGATCAGCAATATCAGCGGTTCGTCGTAGCTTTGCAAGGCGGCAACCAGTCGTTCCGGCGCGGTAGCGATACTGTCATTCACGTATGTGACTCCGGCGATTCGGCGCACGGTCTCCAGGCGATGCTCCACCGGGCGAAAGGCGCGAATCGCCTCGCGCATCGCCTCGGGCACGACGCCGGGACGATCGATGGCCAATCCTATCGAACCGCTAATCGCGCAAGCCGCCAGGACATTCGCTACATTATGATCGCCGCGCAGGGGAATCTCGTCCCGCGGGCAGACAACATGCGGCGTCGAATCGTAACTGGCGGATCCTGCCACAAAAACACGATTACCCAGTAGAAACGCGCCATCGGGCACCAGATCATAGGCGCTGAACGCCGACAGTTCGCCACGAACAAGCTGCTCCATCGCGCGGCTGCCGGGGTCATCCCAACCGAGCACCGCGACGTCTGTTTGCTTCTGGTATCGGATGATGTTGGCTTTGGCAGCGGCATAACGCTCCAGCGTGCCGTGCCGGTCAAGATGATTGGGCGTCAAGTTGAGCAGGGCAGCGACTTGCGGGCTGTTGCTCATCAACTCTAATTGAAAACTGGAAAGCTCCATGACAACCACATCGTTTTTCGTGATTTTGGGAAGGGATTCAATGAGCGGGTTTCCGATATTGCCCCCCAGCCAGACCGTGTAACCGGCCGCCTTCAGTATCTTTGCCACCAGGGCGGCGGTCGTTGTCTTCCCGGCGCTGCCAGTGATGCCAATGACGGGCGCCGGGCATCGCTCGATAAACAGTTGCGCGTCGTTGGTAAAGGGAATATTGCGCTTGCGCGCCAACTCAAATATCGGCAGGTCCAACGGAACCCCGCCGGAAACACAGATGGCTTTTGCGCCGATCAATACTTCTTCCGGATGCCCGCGCAGAAAGAAACGCGTCCCGGGATATTGTGAGCGGCGAATGCCCAAGTCTTTCGCGCCGCGGCTATCTGTGACAACAACTTCGGCGCCGATGGTTGGCAACCAGCGCGCTAAGGCTCTTCCTTGCCGGCCAAAGCCGAATATGACGATTCGTTTACCGGACAGGTAGTCTCGTGCTGGCATTAGTCGAGGCAATCCCGAACCAGAGTTGCTCGGCGCGTAACCGGCGAAAATATTCCAGGAATGTCGCGCTCGCGCAGAATAGCAAGTCTGCATGTCGCATGAGCGCCGCAGTTTACATAATCAGGTGGAAGAGCGCGCATCAAAGCGGTCCGAGCGTGCGCTGCCGCAGCAGCGCCAATGCCACGCCGATGAATGCGCAAAGAATGCTGATCAGCCAAAAGCGCTGTACGATTTGCGTCTCGCTCCAGCCGCCCAATTCAAAGTGATGATGTATTGGTGTACGGCGAAAGGGCCGGATATCCACGCCGTAAAAGCGTCGGCTCAACTTGGCGGAAGCCACTTGCAAGATCACGCTCAAGATCTCCATGACGGGCACGATGGCGACAATCGGCAGCAAGAGCCACTGACCGGTCATAACCGCGACCGTGCCAAGCGTCGCGCCCAGAGCCAGGGAGCCCGTATCTCCCATAAACAACTGTGCCGGATGCGCGTTGTACCAGAGAAAGGCGAAACAGGCGCCCACGACTATGAAACAAAGGTCAATTAAGAAAATCTGATTCTGCAAATAGGCGATAACGCCGTAAGCGCCGAAGGCGCTCGCGGTCACGATACCGGCAAGACCATCCAATCCATCGGTGAAATTGGTAGCGTTGGAACTGCCGATGATGATGAAGGTGCTGATCGCGATAAAGATTAGCGGGTGCAATGGGATTTCTACCGGAATCAGCGGAAGCGGCATGGAGTTGGCGTAGGAAAAGCCAACCTGTGACATGATGGTGGATGCGATCAACGCCAGGACAATCTGTGCCAGAAACTTCACTTTGCCGGACAAGCCTTCGCCGACGCTACCCCGCGATGTCTGTATTCCTTCCCAATCGTCGATCAAGCCCAACAGAGCGAATCCAATCAATACCGACAGCGGCAGCAAGATGCTTCGTCCTTCGCCTTCCTGAACAATGCGTGAAATGTTGAGAGCGAGCGTGATGGCAATTGTTGGCAGGATGATCATGATCCCACCCATCGTTGGCGTGCCGACTTTCTTCACATGCGCGCTGTCCATCAACTCCGCGCGGATCTGCTTGCCGAGCTTGAAGCGGTGCAGGATCTCTACAAAGGGACCACCCCAGATAACACCCAGTAAGAATGTCGCCCCACCTACGCTTAATGCCAGCGGTAGTTTCGCCTCCATCTGCAGCGGCTCCTCAGCTACCGACCGAACTGATATTGCGTGTGGAGCGCGCCAAGTTGTGCCGTACTTCGTCAACCGGTATCTCTAGCAAGATCACCAGTCGGTCGGCCAGACGCCGGAATACCGGCGCGGCGACTTCGTAACCGTAGTAATCATCAGGCCGATCCAACTTGACCATGACGACGACTTGCGGATCGTCTGCCGGCAAAAATCCAATAAACGTCACGATGGATGAATTGCGGCCTACTTCATAGTCCAAGGCGGTTGCGATACGCGCGGTGCCCGCCTTCCCGGCGATAGTATAGCCGGGAAGTTGCGCCTCTGGCGCGCCTTCGGTAGCCGATTGAACCAATAGATCATTGACAATACTGGCGGTCTCCTCGGAAATGACTCGGCGTATAGTGATCGCCTGCGCGTTTTGCACGCCATCTTCGGTGATCGCCTGGCGCACGATTCGGGGTTGGCGCATGATGCCGTTGTTGGCGATTGCCGCGAAAGCCGTAATCATTTGCAGTGGCGTCGCCTTCATGCGCTGTCCATAGCTGTTCAGTCCCAGATAGCTTTCCGACCAATTGCTATCGCCGGGCACCTTGAGTTCGCCACTTTCTTCCGCGAACAGATCGACGCCGGTAATCTGTCCCAATCCAAATGCGCGCATCATGCTGTAGAAATTGTCCATACCCATCTCGAGAGCGATGGTGGCGGCGCCAACATTGACGGAACGAACAAGTATTTGAGAGACATCTATGGTGCCGTGGGTTTGGAAGCGCCGATTCCAAATCTTGTAGCCGCCAACGTCAAGGTTTCCCTCATCATTGTAAGTCCAGTACGGTGTGATGGCGCCTGTTTCCAAGCCTGCGGCAACGGTCAGCGCTTGCACGATAGATCCAGGCTCAAAGTCTTCGTTGATAGACGGATTCAGCAAGAGATTGGGGTCTTCGACTTCCAAGAAGGTGTTGGGATCCAGCGTAGGGTCGTTGGCCATGGCGAGAATATCGCCATTACGCGGATCCATGACGATGACCGAGCCTCGGAACGCGCCCGATTCCAGAACAGCTCGTTCTAGTTCTGATTCCACCCAGAACTGTACATCCCGATCCAAGGTCAGCAGGATGTCTTGGCCCCGCTGATCGGTCGGTACATCCTCCGGCAAGTCAATCGGAACATTGCTGATGGAAAGATCCAGAACACGGCCGGCCAAGGTATCGTTGTAGGCGCCTTCGACGCCCATCGCGCCTTTAAGCTGCTCGTCAACAACGAAGCCGATCACGTGGCCCGCCAAGGGACCCTGTGGATAAAAGCGCTTCGGTATCCTTTCCAGATCAACGGAAATCTCGTCGAGGGCGGCAATTGCCTGTCCTTGGTCCGCCGAAATGGGACCGGCGACAAACTCCCAGAGATTCTCGCTGGTGGCGCGACGATGTATCTCGAACTCATCGATATCGAGGATAAGCGCGAGTTGCCTGCTGAGGCCCAAAGCATCAGCTACCAGGCTAGGGCTGACGCCAACACGATACTGCAATGCGTTAAAGGCGAGGGGTTCGCCGTCTCGGTCATAAATCAGGCCGCGTTCCGCAGGTATCCTGCGCGTCGAACTGGTGATGGCGCTCCCGCGCCGTTCCATCTCCTGTCGGACCGAGCGCGGGAAAAACTGGAAGTTTGCCAGGTTTATCACCAGGTAACCGGCCATCACGATGAGAAAGATGATCACGAAAGGCAGTCGTGAATGGATTGTTGTCTGCTGGGAGGAAAGTCCTTGCATAAAAAGGGCTTCTCGCGCTAACTGCCAAAGGCTTCGATTTGTTCTCGCAAACTTGCTAGTTGCCGTTGAATCCAGCCATTGAATGTCTCATCATAGATCGGACTTGGATCTTGGTTGGCGCGCGCGCTCGCCGCTTCCGCAAAGGAATTTCTGCGCGTCGGGCTGTAGCCCTCGATCACCACATAATCTATTTCATCGTTGGTCGCCGGGCGAAAACCGATATCTTGGGCGCGCAGCGTCAAGCGCGGGACCGTACGAAACCGGGCAATCTCTGCAATTAACTGTTCATTTGTGTATTTGAGTTCGTCACGCTGGACAATCAAGTCTTCAATGGTTCGATTGGTGATGGCGAAGGACGCGACCTGAGAGAGATAGATGCTGCCAAGCGCGAGCAAAATAGCGGTGCCAAGGATCGCAAACATCGCCGCTTGATTGCGGGCATGGAAGCGCTTGCGGCTAAGCGTATGCTGAAACCAATTCTGCGCCATCTTACTCGTTTCTAAATTGCTCCCTTGCACATGCAAGTAGCGTCTTTACTATTTTGTGTGAGCGCGAAATTCCTGGGACCCTTTCGCCGGTTACGCGCCCAGCGGCTGTCGACGGGTCAATGCGAACGATTGCTCAACCGACTGCAAGTCCAGGATCCTGCTGAAGCCGGCGCGAGCATAGTTACAAATTTATCAAAAACGCGATATTTCGCAACAGAGGTTCAATCGAACTTCAACTTTTCGACGACCCTCAGCTTGGCGCTTCGGCTCCGCGGGTTGCTGCTTAGCTCACTTTCACCGGGCACGATCGGTTTTCGATTGACGAGCTTTACCAGCGCTCGCTTTTCTTCAATTGACGCCATGCCTGGCGGAGCGACAACCTCCTGCGCCAGATCCCGGAAGCTCTGTTTGACGATGCGGTCTTCCAGGCTGTGAAAGGCGATCACTGCCAGTCTCCCGCCCGGACGCAGCAAGTCGACGGCGATCGGCAGCGCCTTTTCCAGGGATTCCAGTTCCCGGTTAACCGCGATGCGCAGCGCTTGAAACACCTTGGTAGCCGGGTGAATCTTCATCATTCGCCGCCGCTTGGGGACTACAGTTTTGACAAGGCTTGCCAACTTCACTGTGCTCCGTATCGGCCTCTGAGCCACGATAGCGCTGGCGATCTTGCAGGCGGCTTGCTCTTCCCCCAATCGAAAGAAGAGGTCGGCAAGGTCTTTCTCTGGAAGGGTATTAAGCAGTTTATCCGCAGTGACGCTTTCGTTCAAAGCGTCGAAGCGCATGTCCAGCGGGCCCTCGTGTCGAAATGCGAAACCGCGCGCGGGATCGTCCAGTTGCATCGACGAAAGGCCCAGGTCCAATATGATGACGTCGACCTCGCGCCAGCCGCGCCGGGATGCCACAGCGCGCATATCGACATAACTGGCTTGCGCGACGGTCAGGCGTTCAAGATACGGCGCCAGATTGTAGCGGGCGATCTCAATCGCGGCATCGTCAAGGTCGAACGCCAATACATCTCCGGCGCCCGCTTGTAGCATAGCGCGCGTGTGTCCCCCGGCTCCAAGCGTCCCGTCAATGACTCGGTCGAGCCTCCCGTCGGAGGGCTTCGCCAGTCGAAGCAATGGTTCAACAAGCACTGGTATGTGCGCGCTCACAAGTTGTAACCCCTTCGCGCTTAATCAATTCAATTGTAGCTTGTTTTGCGAAGCGAACCCCCTCATTTTGCCCTCTGCGTCGTTCTCCGCAACAGCGTATCGTGATAAAATAGTTCCTGTCTCAATCGCTTGCCAATATCACCTCAAGCGCCAATGGAATACCAGAAACCACCGCATATAGAGACCATTCTCAAGAATCTGCCCGCCAAGCCCGGCGTTTATCTTTTGAAGAATAGCAAGGGCCGGATCATCTATGTGGGCAAAGCCAAGCGCCTGCGCAATCGCGTCCGCAGCTATTTCACGACTGCCGCCGATGGCAATAGCAAGACGCTACGCATGCGCGCCGAGGTCGATGACATTGACTTCATCATCACGGAAAACGAAGTCAAGGCGCTGATCCTGGAAGAAACCCTGATCAAAAAGCACAAGCCGCGTTTCAACATCGAGCTTAAAGATGACAAGCGATATCCCTATATCCGCGTCAGTTGGGCTGATGCCTTCCCGAAAGTTGAAACCACCAGGCGCGTTCTTAACGACGGCTCGCGCTACTTCGGTCCCTATACGGCCATGTGGGTGGTTCAGAAAACGCTAAGCGATTTGCGCAAAGCCTTTCCTTATTTGACCTGCGACCGGGACATCAACGGGCAGGACGAGCGCGCCTGCCTTTTCCACGACATCAAGCTTTGCAACGCGCCCTGTATCGGCGCCGTCAGCCGCGATGAATACCGCGAGATGATTCAAGAACTAATGGACGTGCTTAGCGGTAAGGCTGAGTGCGTGGAGAAACGCTTGATCAACGAAATGCTGAGCGCCTCCGGGCAACTCAACTTCGAAAAAGCCGCTGGCATCCGTGACCAGTTGAAGGCGATAGACTACATCACCAACAAGCATAAAGCCGTTGGCAAGAACATGACCGATCACGATGTCATCGCCCTGGCTCGCGACGAGCGCGACGCCACTGTGCAAATCATGTTTATCCGCAACGGCAAGCTGATCGGCAGCGATTCGCGCGCGGTAAACAACACGGAAGGCGAATCGGACGCCGCCGTGCTGGAACAGTTCATCAGCCAGTTTTACGCCACCAGCAGCAATATCCCGCGCGAATTGATTTTGCCCAACGCAGTCGAGGAAGCGCGTATCCTGGAGCGTTGGCTCAGCGACAAACGCGCCAGCTCGAAAGTATCAATTCATGTGCCGCAGCGTGGCGACAAACGCAAATTAGTCGCGCTGGCGCAGGAGAATGCGCTGGAAAGCCTGCAAATGATGCGGGCTCAGTACGAGGCCGATACCACCAAGCACGAAGAAGCGCTGGCGCAACTGCACGAATCGTTGGGACTCCCGCGTATCCCCAACCGCATCGAATGCTACGACATCAGCACGACGCAGGGCACCGCGATCGTCGCCAGTAGGGTGGTCTTTGCCCGTGGCGTGGCTCGCAAAAGCGAATATCGCCGTTTCAATATTCGCTCGGTTTCCCACGGCGGATCGGACGATTATCAGTCCATGCGCGAGGCTTTGACACGGCGCTTCCTGCGTTGGAAAGACGCGGTTGAGTCGGAGTTGTCGCTGACGCCGGACGGGGTGGACAAGGCTGAAACCTGGCGCCTGCTGCCGGACCTGCTTTTGATTGACGGCGGCAAAGGACAGCTCAATGTCGCCTGGAGCGTATTAGCCGAATTTGGCTTGAGGGACCGGGTGCCGGTCGCGGCTTTGGCGAAACGCATTGAAGAAGTCTTCCTGCCCGAACAATCGCAGTCGGTGCTGCTGCCCCGCCGCAGCGAAGGGCTCTATCTTGTTCAGCGCGTGCGTGACGAAGCGCATCGCTTCGCCATCACCAGCCATCGCAAGCGTCGGCGCAAGATGAGCCTCGCCAGCCGCCTGGAAACGATACCGGGTGTGGGACCTAAACGCCGCAAGGTCTTGCTCAAACACTTTGAAAACTCGATTGACGCCATCAGAAGCGCCAGCATCAACGAACTGGCGGAAGTCAATGGCATTAACAAGGAAGTTGCTCTGGCGATCAAGAGTCATTTGGACTAATACTCTGTACTCTGATTACAACTGTAATGCTTGTCCGAAATTATGGCGGAACCGCCGATATTCTACCCCATCCCCCGACCCCTTCCCCGAAGCATCAGGGAAGGGGAGCGTCGCTCATTCTGAGATGGCAACTTCGTAGTCATACTCTCCCGTTTTGCTGCGGTTTCGTGCGCGTAAAATCTGCTTAGAGTTGTCAATCTGCTAATATCGGATAGGCCTTGTAGCCCTTTATACTGCGTGTGCCATGACATGTCAGACACAAGTTGGGTGTGTATAGGTTGGCAGATATGTACCTTAATCAAGCAAAGGTGGAATTGCCGCAACTGGAAAGCACGTAGTTATAGGCATTAGGAAAACTCGGTTTTGTCTCTTTCAAACATGCTGGTTAGTGCGCTTGCATGTTCCATATCCAAGTTGGGAAAGATCCGTAGCAAGTCTTCTCTGGTAACACTTGAGAAAGGAGTGCCGGGCGGCATCTCTTTTCGTATGCGCTTTGCTGCCGCAATGTTTCCTTTAGGCAGCCGTTTAACCAGCCTGTGCGCATATTTGTATGCTGGGAGGTCATCTCTTACGAAATCAGTTCCAGTGATACCACACATGTGTTGAACGTAAGAAGAGAATGCACAGGCTACGCCTTCTTCGAGATAGCTAGTGATAGGGCGCTCACCCGGGTCAGGTCTCTTTGGGTTAAGCAAATGTACGACCTCATGCGCAAGTTGAAACAACACTTTGGTCCATTTCTCACGCGCCCCTTGACCTAACTTAATCATCACAAGTTTTAGTGAAGCGGGATCTGGATAGAAAATATGCGGATTCCTATTACCAAACATAGGTTGCGGTACTAAGTTCCAAGAAGTGTCTCGTTCTCCGAAAAGCTCTTCAGCCCAGATTAAGAGATCGTGTTGTAGCTTCGGCAGATTCTGAATGTCGTGTTCGGGTCTAGTTGCTGGTAGAACAATCCTACAACGCACTGATTTCCCTCCATATGCTCAAATAGCTCACCGACATCTCTGATATCTTGCTATATATACAGTTGATGCACGTGACGAATGAAGTCCTGCCCCCGCAGTATCTCCATTAAGGACTCGGGAAGCGCCTCGTCAAAATTAAGCACGGTCAGCGTATTGCCGCCCGGTTCGGCGCGCCCGGTATGCCAACTGGCGATGTTGATGCCGTTTTCCGCCATCAGGGTGCCGACTCGGCCGATCACGCCGGGCTTGTCATAACTGCCCATGATGAGCAGATGTCCGCGCGGCTCGAAGTGGATACGATAACTGTTAATCTGCAAGATATAGGGCTTCTGCCGGTCCAGCAGGGTCCCGGCGATGCTGATCTCCTCGTTGTCATCCAGCGTAATCTGGCAGGTGATGACATTGCTGTATTCGCTGATTTTGATGCCTTTGGCTTGCGTGATCTGCCAGCCATGCTCGGTCGCCAAAACAGGGGCGTTGACATAGCTCACCTTTTCGCCGTGTATCGGCGTCAGCAGCCCTTTCAAAATGCCCACCGTCATCGGCTTGATCAGCCCGTTCATGTCCTCGCCGATGATCTCGATGGCGATGCGCCGAATGGGACCGCGAGCCAAAATATGCTGCAAGCTGCCGATGCTTTCCGACAATTGCATATAAGGACGGGCGTCGCTGTAATTCAAGCCCGGCAGCAGCGGCATGTTGACGACATTGCGGTAGTCGCGGTCGTCCAGCGCGTCAATCACTTGCTTGACGATCTGTATGGACAGATCTTGCCGGGCTTCCGCGGTATTGTCGCCAATATGCGGCGTATGAATCACCTTATCCAAACCGATCAACGGGCTATTGAAGGGCGGCTCTTCGTTCCAGACGTCCAGGGCGACGCCGCCCAGGCGCCCGTTCTTTAGCGCATCCGCTAAAAGCGCTTCCTTGATGACGCCGCCGTGGGCAGTATTAATGAAGCAAGCGCCGGGTTTCATCTGGTCCAGCATGTCCGCCGTGAAGAAGTCGACGGTCTCGTCTGTGGCCGGCACATGCAGGCTAACATAGTCCGCCGACCCCAGCAATTCGCGCAAGCCGACCAATTGAATACGTTTGTCATTGACCTGCTCTTCGCGGATATAGGGATCGTTTGCCAGAACGCGCATGCCAAAAGCCAAGCAGAGACGCGCCACGCGCTGCCCGACCCGACCCAAACCGATGATGCCGACCGTTTTGCCATGCAATTGTTTACCGACTTGCGGTCCCCGGTCGAAGAGCCACCAGCCTTCGCTCAGGCTGTCATGGATATCGGGCAGATTGCGATTGAGCGCTAACATCAGCGTCAGCGTATGTTCGGCGGCGGCGATGGCGCTGACGCCGGGGATATTCATGACCAGGATGCCGCGTTCCGTGGCATGGTCGACGTCGATCCCGGTCAAGCCGGCCGACATACGCGCGATCAGTTTCAGGTTCGGCGCGTGTTCCAGCAGCGGCGCGTCCAATTTGAAATCGGAACGCGTGATGATGGCGGTGGCGTCGCCCAGCGCCGCCCGCACGTTGGAGGTTTTTGGCGGGACGATGTTCACATCGACATCGTTGGTCGCCTCCAGCAGGGCGATACTCTCGGCTGTGAGGTCTGTCGCGACCAAAATACGCCGCCTGTGCTTCACGGCGCCAACTGTCTGGGTCGAGGCAGCTTGATCTCTTGTCTCAGCGCGGCAGTTCTGGTCGCTGCCGCCGATCGGCTGGCTCAAGCGAACAAACCTTTGCTTTGGAATTCCGCCAATATGTCGTAGAGGCTCGCATAAACGAATTTGTTGATTCCGGCGAAGTCATCAAGAGTGGAATGCGACAGGTCCGGTACGGAATAACAGGTCATGCCCGCCGCCAATGCCGACAGAGTCCCGGCTGGGCTATCCTCCAGCGCCAGGCAACGCGCGGGCGCGTAGCCCAGCTGTTCGGCGGCGTAAAGATAAATATCGGGCGCCGGTTTGCCTCGCGCCATATGCTGCGCCGAATAACGCTGTGGGATCAACCCGTCCCAACCAAGCAGATCCACAAAATGGTCGATCACGCAATCCCAGGAACTTGAGGCGATTGCCCGAGGGATCTCTCGCTCGGCGGCAAATCGGATAATTGCTTCCGCGCCCGGGCGGGGCTGAATCTTCTCCAGAGGCATCCCCAAAATGCGCCCGGTAATCTCTTCAATGATCGCCTCGGGCGATTCGCCCACCTTGGGATAATGGTGGTGGATGATGCGCGCGAATTCATCCACGCGGACGCCAATCGTTTGCTCGCGCACATCTTCGGTATAGGTATAGCCAGCGCCTTCTATCATTTCGATCTCCGCCTCGTGCCAAAGCGGTTCCGAATCGACCAGCAGCCCGTCCATATCGAAGATTATCGCGTCGAAACTCATGTCGTATGTATGCCTTCAAATGCCTGGATAAACTGGTCAAGTCGCTTGTCTGCTTGGAAGCTGACCGCCTCCGGATCACGCGCCAAGCTGATGCCCTTGAGATAGAGCGATTCGAATGCGCCGCCCGCCACAGTTTGCCAGCCGGCGCGTCCAGCTGCAATTGGCAGAATCGGCGCCAGGGAATGGGCGCTCACAAAGACGTCGGACTCCGCTTTCACCTTGTCCCGCGCCAACACGCCGCCATAACCAATGAAGAGATCGACCTGTTCTTTGGCGGCAAGATCGCTTGCGCCGTCGCCGATCATGATGCGCCGCCCGGGGGTATTGCCGGCCAGCTCGCTGATAATCTGCGACTTGCCTTTTGATACCGTCAGCGGTCCTTGATCGAAATCCAGATAGGTCTGCGCATGTTGGGCTTGTGGCTCGTGATAGCGCCACCACTGCCCGGACAGTTCGTTGTATTCCAATTCGACAGCGCGGATACGCCCGGGGTCCACCCCCAGTCGCCGGCCAAAACCCTTCACGGCATCGGTCAATCCGCCACTGATGATGAAAACCTGCTTGCCCAGATAATGCAGCGCCGCAATAACTTCGGCCGCGTCCTCGACCATGGTTTCCCAGTAGCGTTCCTCAATCGCCTTGAGTTGGGCGCGCGTGGGTCGGATGGCGCGTAAGCGTTTGCCATAGACTTCGGCGAGATCAAGCTCGCCGTCCATGGCTTTGTTGGTCAGCAAGCCGACGCGGTCCCCCTTGCCTTTGAAGCGAGCGAGCTCGTCAATGCCCTCGATCCCCGACAAGGTACTGTCGCAGTCGAAAAAGATCAGATCGTAACTTTGCCAAGCGGCGTCGGGCATGTTCCTGTCCTCGGCGGGTGCCAGATCGTCATCATTATAGCCGCGAGATCGGATATATGAACAGCGCTATACCAAGTATCTTGGTCCGGTTTGATTGGTCATATCGCTAGCTTGTTATCCGGAACTCAAGGCGCTGTAACCCCGCTTGAATCCCGCCACTGCCTGTCCTATAATCGAGCGCTAGTTTTGGACGTCCCTGTATTCAAATGCGGAAGAAGGAGCCAGCGTTTGGCGCGGAAACCTGCTGACCAATCTGTGGATCGTGAGGATATTCTTTGGGCAGCGGCTGAAGTGCTGCGGCGCAAGGGTTACGATGCCACGACCATGAAAGATATCGCTGCCCAGGTAAATCTAACCGCCGCCAGCTTATATCATCATTTCAAGAACAAAGATTTCTTGCTCCTGAGTGTGCTGGAGGTCGGGCATGAATTGGCGACGGCAAGGCTGGAGCGCATCGTCGACTCGGATATGTCTCCCAGCGAAAAATTCGCTGCCATGGTTCGCTCGCATATCGTGAGCATCAGCGAGAACGTCGCCGTTAGCGCGGCAATGGTCTTTGAGATACGGGCGCTGCTCAATGTGAATCAAGGCACAAGGAATGGCAAACGCAAGTTTCATAAAGAGTATGTCGCGCGGCGCAACCATTTCTTTGAGCGGCGCGACTATTTTGAGAGTTTGTTTCACGACACCTTAGTGGCTGGTATTGAAGCGGGAGAGTTTCGTCCGGTCGATGCCGCAATCTTGACTAAGACCATCCTGGGCGCGCACAACTGGATCGGCGTCTGGTACCGCGAGGGCGGGCGGCTGTCCGGCGACGAAGTGGCGGATGTGATGGTCGACTTTTTTATGTCGGCGTTGCGCCGCGAAGAATGCAAATCAAGACCCCTTGACGAATAGCTCAGTTTGGCCGGTTTCCCGACCATCAGAAAGAAGGCAAAGGTGCAAAGAATCCTCATCACAGGCTCGAATCGAGGCATCGGCTTTGAATTAGTCCGACAATACGTGGGTGACGGCGATGTCCGCTTGTTTGCTACCTGCCGCAATCCGGACGAGGCGCAGCAACTGCAAGAATTGGCAAACCTCTATGCGAGCCAACTCCACGTCCTGCAATTGGATATCACTGATGAAGACTCGATCGCAGCCGCCGCGGCCGCTGTTGCGGCAAAGGTTGACGGACTGGACCTGCTCATCAACAACGCCGGCATTGGCGGCGACGACCACGCTCGACTCATGGGTCAGCTGACGGCATCTGAGGTTGGCAAAGTCATCGCGACGAATGCCGTGAGTCCGCTGATTGTCACCCAGGCTTTTCGCACTTTAATGAAGCGCGGATCGAATCCGCGCGTCGTGATGATCTCGTCCGGTATGGGTTCATTGCAGCGGATAGCCGGCCGGTCATACGCCTATCGCATGAGCAAGGCGGCGATGAACATGGCGGCAAGAGTCCTGGCATTTGATGAGGCGATGGCTGGCGTCACGACAGCGACCGTCAATCCTGGCTGGGTTCAAACCGACATGGGCGGACCAAAGGCCGTACTCACACCGGAAGAATCGGCGAGCGCGTTGCGCGCTCTCTTCAAGCGGTTGACGCCCGCCGACAATGGCAAGTTCTTTCAGTACGACGGCAGCGAACTGCCGTGGTGAGCGCTGCCGCTGCGAAGCGGGAGCGGGAATCAAGATCGAAAGGCGATAGCGTAAATGGGACGGCAAATCAAGAAGGCGGCGGTTATTGGTTCCGGCACGATGGGCGGCGGTATTGCAGCGCTTCTCGCGGGCGTCGGCATTGAAACGCTGCTGTTGGATATTCCTCCAAAAGACAGCTCGCCGGGGGACAGCGCGAGGGTCCGTAACGCAATTGTCAACGGCAATTTGAAGTCATTACAGAAAATGCGCCCGGCGCAACTCTACAGCCCCGACGATCTGGCGAATATCCGCGTCGGCAACATTGAGGACGATCTGGAAAAAGCGGCTGACGTCGACTGGGTAATTGAAGTGATCGTCGAAGTCCTCGACATCAAGCGCGCGCTCATGGCGCGCCTGGTCGACTGCGTCAAGGACGACGCCATCGTCAGCAGCAATACCTCCGGCATTCCCATTTACCAAATCGTCGCTGGTTTGCCGGTGTGCTTCGCGCGGCGCTTCTTGGGAACGCATTTCTTCAATCCGCCGCGTTACCTGCGGCTGCTGGAAATCATCCCGCACGCCGGCACCGATCCCGCCGTCGTCGACTTCATGATGCGCTTCGGCGCTGATGTTTTGGGCAAGGGCACGGTCCGCTGCAAGGATACCCCCAACTTCATTGGCAATCGCTTCATGTCGCTTTCGGGCATGCAAGCGACCAATTACGCGTTGGATCACGGCTATACCGTGGAAGAAGTGGATGCCTTGACCGGTCCGCTGATCGGTCGTCCAAGGACCGCCACCTTCAATCTGAACGATCTGGTGGGCTTTGACATCGCGGTGGGGGTGGCGCGCAATCTTTATGAAGCCGTTCCCGATGATCCGGCGCGGGAGATATTGACGCACCGAAAGAATGCCGAACTTTCGGACAAGCTGCTGGAACGCGGATGGTTGGGACGCAAAACCGGCAGAGGCTTTTATCACATGCGGCGCGACGGCGGCAAAAAGGAATTGTGGGCGCTCAACCTGGATACGCTGGAGTACGAGCCGCCCAGCAAGCCGCGATTCGATAGCGTCGGTCAGTACCGCAAAGTTGAGCCATTGGGCGAACGCATACGGCTATTGATCAACGCCGATGACCATGCGGGTGAATACCTTTATCATTTGCATGCCTTCTTGCTGGCATACGCCTCGCAGCGCGTGCCGGAGATCACCGACACCATTGTCAACATTGACAATGCGCAGAAGTGGGGTTTCGCGCACCAAATGGGACCCTTCGAAATCTGGGACGCCATCGGCGTCGCCTCAACCGTCGATCGCTTTGAAGCCGACGGTTATCCGGTGGCGGATTGGGTCCGGGACATGCTCGCCGCTGGCCACGCCAGCTTTTATCAACGAGACGACGGCGGAAAAATTATCGGTTATTACAGTCCGCAAGATCGTACTTATCAGCCACTTCTCAAAGATCCGCGGGAGATCACCCTTGCCGACTTGCGCGCGTCCGGCGCGGAAGTTTATAGCAATGGCGACGGCAATATTTACGACATGGGCGACGGCGCTTTGCTCTGGGAATTCGACACCAAGCAAAACAGCATCACCCCCGGCTTGATCGAATCGGGCTGGAAGGCGCTGGAACTGCTGGATTCGACCCAATACCGAGCCTTGGTCATTGGCAATGACGGCGAGCGCTTTTCGATCGGCGCCAACCTCGATCCATCGGCTTTGATGGCTGGACTTGAAGGCATCGAAAAGGTGCTGGTTTCCCTGCAGGATCTGACGAATGCTCTCCGCTATGCGCCCAAGCCGGTCGTTGTAGCGGCGCATAACATGGCGCTGGGCGGTGGCGCGGAACTGGTGATGTCCGGCAGTGCGGTTGTGGCGCATAGTGAACTTTACATGGGGCTGGTCGAGGTCGGCGTCGGTCTGGTGCCGGCCGGGGGCGGCTGCAAGGAGTTGGTCCGGCGCCTGGTGAATCCGCTGGCGAGCGCCGGCTCGGACGATAAGATTGCAGGCTTGCAGAAAGCCTTCGAGACCATTGCCACCGCCAAGGTCAGCGGCAGCGCCAAAGAAGCGCAATCGCTCGGCTTCCTGGCGGCATCTGATAAGATTGTCATGAATCGATCGCATTTGCTGGGCGAAGCGAAGGCGCTGGCGCTGGCATTAAGCGAGACCTATCAGCCGCGCAAGCCGGAGGCGGTCTACGCTGCCGGCCGCGACGCCTACGCGGCGCTTTTGCTCGGCGTGGCGGGTTTCCAGGAAGCCGGCTATGCCAGCGAACACGACGCCTTGATCGCGCGCAAGCTGGCCTACATTCTCACCGGCGGGGCTTTGGCCGAGCCGCAGTGGGTCGATCAGCAATATCTGTTGAATTTGGAGCGTGAAGCGTTTTTGAGTCTGATCATGGAGACGAAGACGCAAGAACGGATCATGCACATGCTGCAGACGAACAAGCCTTTGCGGAATTGATTGTAAGTTTTTCTGGAAGTCTACAATTCTACGTCCGCTACTTTGAGCGCGAAACGGTGGAAAGTTTTCACTCTCCTTAATCTATTAAGATCTGGCATTGCCTTGACAATTTGCTCCGCATGAATCCGATCAACATAGCGACGCCCTTTGTGCTCTTTGAAGATATTATTGAGCACAGACTTCGGATTCGGTATCTGATCCACTTTCCTGCGTCGATGAATTGCGACCGGATGCGCGGGGGATGACAAGACCGCCCCTATCGCTCTTTCGTCCGCGAGAAGCCATGCTTCAAGCTCCTGCATAATGCAGACGAGATAAACTCTTTCACTTTGCACATTAGCGCCGCGCAGCGAATCATATATTGCCCGACGTTCTTTCTTTAGACATGGCTTGGATTCCATGTCCGGCCAGGCCGGGCGCGAATCCCAAACGATAACAACCCTGTCGCAGCCATCTTTAAACAGTTCTGCTGCTGCGCTCCCACAGTTCGCAATCAGGTTCGGTTTGTCGTCTAATGTCCTCGCCTCGGTCTGAATACCGGGATCAATTCGTTTAGCGAGGTGAATGCATACTGTCTTGTCAGCGCCGCCCGGTCCGCATTCGAAAATCATGCCGACCTTCATGCGCCGTCCACACGATTTAGGGCGCCCATAGTGTACAAGCGGCCTGGGCTGAATCGCTGCGACCAGCCTTCGAGTTCATCCCTGTCGGCCGGGCGCGAGAAGGTCGGAACACCGCTCACCCGCTCCACAAGCACAATCGAGGACAACGGCAGCAGATTGAGCAAATAGGGAGAATGTGTGGTGACAATCACTTGTGAGCTTCCGCTTTCGACCATATCTTGTATTTCGTCAACGATAAGATGAATGGTGCGCGGATCCAGTCCGTTTTCGATTTCTTCAATGACAATCAGCGGCGGTGGGTCAGGGTTGCGGAATAGCGCCAGCAACGCCAGTATTCTTAGCGTTCCCGTAGACAGCAGCCAGCCGGGTACCTTGAAATCCTGCTCGGACATCTGGAGATAGACGGCTCTTTCCAGTTCATCAGTAAGCACAGGACATAGGTCGTTAGCATAGGGGAGCACATACTGTAGAGTCTCGAGGATTCCCTCAAAAGAGTTGGGATCCTTTTTGCGAATGTCAAGTAGGTATTCGGCTAGGTTAGAGCCATCTTCTTTTAGAAAAAGCCAATCTTTTAAAGGTTCGAATGGGTGAGGCTTGCCTATTTTCAGAGGATTCAGAGTTTGGAACTGCCACCTCCAAATCAGGAGTGCAGCGTCTTGATACGGCCCTTCGAGATTTTTGAAGCCATCAATAAGAGCTTGGTTTGTTTCAAGTTTGCTGGGTCGCTGTGGAAGTGGAAAGATTGTCGTACTCCCTTTATCTAATTGCTGGCCATCTGGGTCAAAGATCAATCCTTCCTTATTACGTGTTAGCTGTATTTGCTCATTAAACTTAATGGTTTCTTCAAATATGAGCGCTTGATAACTATCTGGATCATACGCAATGCTCATTTCACTAGATTGATGCTGGTCCGTATGGAAACACACATGAAATTCCATACAGTTAGATCCAGCTTTTGTGTCATCAAGGTCTTCAAAGGGTTCGGACGCGTTACGAATACGCTCAAAACCGCCCCATTCCTCCATTGCTAGATCGAGGCCTTTGGTGATAATGCGCTGGTAAGTCTGCAAGCCTTCCACAAGACTGCTCTTGCCAGACCCGTTGTCCCCAATCAGCACGGTCAGTGGCGTGAACTTGACGACGCCGCTATCCCGTATCGCCTTGAAATTCTTCAATCGAAACGATTTCAGCGCCAGCTTCTTCGTCATCTCAACACTCCATTCCCTAGCACCGTCCATATTACCATACTCCGCGCGCCGCATTGACCCCAGGCAGATATTTGCTAACATAAAGCCACACTACGCTCGAAAGGACAACACCATGCGCGAAGCAGTCATAGTCGCAACATCTCGCACAGCGGTCGGCAAGGCATTGCGCGGCAGCACCAAGAACGCCCGCTCGGACGATATGGCGGCGACGGTCATCGCCGATTTGCTCGACAAGACCGAAGGCAAGCTGGATCCGGCCGATATTGACGACGTGATCATGGGCTGCGCTATGCCCGAGGGATCGCAGGGCATGAACTTCGCGCGCGTGATCGCCTTGCGCGCCGGTTTGCCGGTGGATACGCCCGGGCAAACGGTCAATCGCTTCTGCTCCAGCGGCTTGCAGACCATCGCCCTAGCCGCCAACAGCATCATCGCCGACCAGGCGGATGTGGTGATCGCGGGGGGCGCCGAGTCGATGTCCTCCGTGCCGATGACCGGGCACCACTTGAGCCCAAATCCTCACATGGCGGAAAACGACCCCAATGTCTATATGAGCATGGGGCTGACCGCCGAGCGGGTCGTCAGCGAATTCGGCATCGATCGCGAAGATATGGATCGATTCGCATACGAAAGTCATCGCAAGGCCGCCGCCGCTACTGATGCGGGAATTTTCGCCGAAGAGATCGTGCCCTTCGCCTGGGAAGAGACCGTCGTCGGCGACAATGGCATGCCCGCCACGATAGCGAGGATCCTCGACCAGGACGAACATCTGCGCCGGGAAACTACAATAGAAGCGCTTGCCGAGCTCAAGCCGGTCTTCAAAGCGAAGGGATCGGTGACCGCTGGCAATTCCAGCCCCTTGAGCGACGGCGCGGCCGCGGTAGTTGTCATGGACAGGGAAAAGGCAGAAAAGTCAGGTTTGACGCCCTTGGCTCGATTTGTAGGATTCTCGGTCGCTGGCGTCCGGCCGGAGATCATGGGCGTTGGTCCCATCAAAGCGGTGCCAAAGGCGCTGAAACGATGTGGCCTGACGCTCGACGACATTGATGTCATCGAGCTTAATGAAGCATTTGCTTCGCAGTCGCTGGCGGTCATGCGCGAATTGGAACTGAATCCGGAGATCGTCAACGTCAATGGCGGGGCGATTGCGTTGGGACATCCCCTGGGCTGCACCGGCGCCAAGCTGACGGTGCAACTCATCAACGAGATGAAACGGCGCGGCAGCAGCTATGGCATGGTCACGATGTGCATTGGCGGTGGCATGGGCGCGGCCGGCATCTTCCAGAACCTCAACTAGGGGCAACTTTACGGTAGCATGTTGACCGCCGGCAGGGGCAACCTGAATTCTACAGTTGTCCCGCGGCCAAGTCCCTCGCTTTTGACGTCAATAGCGCCGCCATGCGCTTCAATTATCGCGCGGGCGATATCCAGTCCCAATCCCCTTCCGCGACTTCGGGATTGATCTGTCCGGTAGAATCGCTCGAAGATATGCGGCAAATCAGCCGGATCAATTCCCACACCATCATCCTGCACTGTAATCCGGAGATATTTGTCCCCTTCCAATTTTGCCGCTACAATCACCTGTCCATCCGCCGCGTGTTGAAGCGCATTGTGTACGATGTTTCCCAAGGCTTGACGTATTCGCGCCGAGTCAAGTTGAAGTGTTGGCAATTGCGGGAGCGGCTGTAGCGACAAGCTGACTTGCTGCGCTTGAGCCTGTGGTTGCCATCGTTCAACTTCGCTAATCAGTAGTTCGCCAACAGCGCATTGTTCAACACGGAGTTGCAACTCGCCGGAGTCGGTCTCCGCCAGCCAATTCAAGTCATTCACCAGATTGCGCAGCATATTCACTTCCTGGATGATGTGCCGCGCCGCGTGGTCGGGCTCTTGCAGGTCATCCTGCAGCGCCTTGGCTTCCAACTGAATCACGGTCAAAGGCGTGTTGAGTTCATGGGAGACGTCATTGATCAATCGTTTGCGCAAGTCGCGCTGTCTTTGCAGTGCGCTTGTCATTTGATTAAAGGTGGCGCTCATCTGGCCCAATTCATCGTTCGACGTGACCGGCAGCAAAGTCGCGTCATCGCGCTGGGCTATCGCTCGGGTGGCTTTTGTCAAAGCGGAGATCGGCGCGGTAATGCGTCTCGATAGAGAAGTCGCCAGTGACAAGGCAATGATGAGAATAAAGGCGCCGCTTGCGATGAAACTGAGTAGCAGATCACGCAGAAAACTGATTGATTCCGTTTCCAGAAAGTTCTGATTGACATCCACGTACACAGAGCCAACAGTCCGCCCGGTCCGCAAATCCAGAATCTCCCTGGGCTGGCTCGACAAAGCCGGACTCATCTCGCCGATTTCAAGTTGAGAAAAATTATCGTGGATGATTCGTCCCGCAAGATCAACAATGACGACGCGGATCCTCTCGATATGAAAACCTTCGTCGTCTTCGCCCCTGGATTCGCCTTCGTGCCCTTCGCGACTCTCGGTTTCATGTGCGTAAAGGTAGCCCAGTGCCAACAATGCCATATCGACCGCGCCCCAGCCATTCTCCGCCGTGTAAGCCCGGCTCAGTTGCCGCGCTAGAGCGCCCGCTTCCGCACGGCCCAGCCCGCTCACGAAGGCATCGAATTGACGCTGGATGGTGTAATAACTGGCTGCCAAATTCCATGCGACCGTCAGAGCAATAACGATGATCAAAAGTCGCAAAATGCGCCAGCGTAATGTCATTATCCCTCCTCCGCGACAAATCGATAGCCCGTGCCATAAACGGTTTGAATCGGCTGATGACCGCCGCTTGCCAGTTGCTTGCGCAAGCGAAGGATATGATTGTCTATCGCCCGGTCAAAGCCGTCAAAATCATTGTCCAAAGCCAGCGTGATGAGTTGATCTCTTGTGAGGACCTGATTGGGATGACGCATGAAAGCAAGCAGCAGGGCAAACTGTGTCTGGCTCAAGGAGACGGGTTGCTCGTTGATTGTCAAGCTCTGGCTCGTTATATTGAGGCTGATGTTGCCGCAGGTCAACACTTGCTGGACTTCGCCCTCCACCCGGCGTAATACGGCTTTGGCGCGAGCGACAACTTCATCCGGGTTGAAGGGCTTGACGATATAATCATCTGCCCCGCTTTCCAATCCTTTGATCCGTTCGGCATGTGTCTCCCTAGCTGTCAGCATGATAATCGGCACATCGGATTCGCGCCGCAAGATATTACAAACCGCAATGCCATCAAGGCGCGGAAGCGTCAAATCGAGGATGATCAGGTCGGGCGCTAGGCTGCGGGCGGCGGCAAGACCGGCCTGGCCGTCATAAGCGACTTCGGCGCTGAAGCCCGCCCGCTGAAAATAGATCTTTACCCAGTTGGCAATACGTCTGTCGTCTTCAATGATCAAGATGGTTTGACTCATGATGCCTCGCGTATGGCTCAGGCGCCCGTCTTGTTGGGCAACGCGCCTGAGTATAGGACTTACGGAGTGTCTGGTTCAAGGCTGGAGGGGCGCCCTTGGTCTCCCTTAGCGTCGCCGTGACTCACTGCTTGCGGTCCCCTGCCTCGGACGTTTCGGACTCCCGCCCAAATACGAGTCCGACTGCATCCGCCGATCATGACGATGCTAGCGCTCCAGAGTCTGTCCTTCTTCATGTCTGCGCCTCTTTTTTACTTCTACGGATTTACTGAGCAAATATCTCCTCATTGTCCGCAATCTAGCGATGAAATGTCGCAGAATTATCTCAATTCCCGAGCAATTCGCCGGCGCTTCGGGCGTATCGCTATTTTCTTTATCGGTCTACACTGGAAGGCATAGCTTTTCGAGCGCATTGATAAGGTTTCCTGGGGCAGAGGATGTCAGCGTTTTATACGAGAGTGGCGCGCTTCTACGATGCGGAGAACGCCGACAAAACGGATGATTTGCAGCTCTATAGCGAACTCGCCGAGGAGAACAAAGGCGACATCCTTGATGTCGGCTGCGGCACCGGTCGCGTACTGATTCACCTGGCGCAACAAGGGCATCAAGTTCATGGCATCGATAATGATCGCGCCATGCTGGACCGGCTTGAACGCAACCTGGAACAGACGGCGCTGCTCGATGACAAGATAAGCGCCATCCATGCTGATGTCTTGAAACATGAGTATCAATCGCGTTTTGCCTTGATCCTGTTGACCTATAACGTAATGATGCACTTTCACGAGCAAGACCGGCAGATCGCGCTGCTGAGCAAGCTGCGTCGCTGGCTTGCGGACGACGGCTTGTTGGTCATTGATCTGCCAAACGCGGGTCCCGCATTCGCGTCGCCAGATACCGAGGCGCCCGCGTTGGAACGAACCTTTCTGGATCCGGAAACGGGGCACATGATTATGCTGCAGTCCGTTAGCTTCATCGACCGCGCGCGGCAACTGCTGCATGTCGACTGGATCTACGACATAATCGATGGCGATGGCAGCGTCAAGAGGCTGTTCGCGCCACACAGACTTCGCTACTTTTTCCTGGCTGAACTCAAACTGCTTTTGCAACGCTGCGGTCTTGGGCTGGCTGCAGTCTACGGCGATACCGGCCGCGAGGATTACACATCCGAAAGCGAACGAATGATCGTCTTTGCCAATGCAGTCTGAGCGCCTCGCGATGATATCGTTAACTCGCCAGGGATTATCCCTTAGCCGTTGTTTTCTATTGCTGTGCATCACCGCGCTGGTCGCAGGATGTACGCTGGCAGAGGTCAATCCAAGAAGATCCGCGCCGACGGCAACGCCTTTACCGCCGCGGCCAGCCGCCGCACCGACGACCGAGATATTATCCTCTGAAGAACTATATGGGGACGACGCAAGCGTCCTGGGCCGTACGGACCCAAGTTTCGCCTCCTTGCCTGTCGACGCGGTACTTCCGCCAGCGCCTTTAGGGGATTCCACGCGTCGCGTCAAGGTCGTTTTGGAAGACGGCTCCGTGTTAGAAGGTGAACGCTACGGTTTCGGCGTGCTGCGCCAACCGGGAATACTGATATTGAGTCGGGACGTTTCCAATTGGCGTCCGCTGACCAAGCGCTTGGCGGAGCAGGGTTTTGTCGTCTTGGCACTCGAAACTGGCGGTTGGTTAGAAGCGCAGCACCTGACGACAATATTGCGCTCCCTGACCGCCATCAGCAAGGTAGACGCGGGCTGGATTGCCATTATTGGCGCGGAACGCTCCGCCGACCTGGCGCTGCTCGGCTGCGCTGTCAACGAATTGTGCGACGCTGCCGCGCTCCTCAGCCCCTTGTCCCGGGATACATTGCTCAACATGCTGTTGAGCTACGGCGCGCGTCCGCTCTGGCTGGCTGCGGCAAAAGACGATGCCGAAGCCCATGCCGCGGCTCGGGCGCTGGCGCGCTCCGCCCCTGGCGAGGCGCAGTTCCTTGAATACGATCGGGGCAGAGGTGTGGAATTGCTGGTGAATCAACCCGAAGTTGTGGACCAATTGGCGGAGTGGCTGTCATTGAATCTTGGCGGCTGAAGCGCGCCCGGTTGGCAGGGCAATCGCTTCAAATTATTTTTTCACCTCAAAGACACTAAAGAGCCGCGTAGCTATGTGTCCTCTACAGACCTTGATCAACTGGCTGTGTCGGCGGTCAGTGTCCACGCGACCTACGCGACCCTCAATAGTAAGAAACTCCCAACGTCCGAATATTTAACCACTCTTCATCAGAACATCTGTGCTATAATGCCTGCAAACTCATCGAAGCGAGGACCGCCATGCGCCTGCTTACAAGCATCCATCATCGTACCCGGCGTTGCTGGCTTAAAAAGCAGCGCCGCCGACAAAACGCAACTTTGTCCGAAAAAAGTTTTTCTTTGTCCGCGAAACGGACAATGTCGGAGAAAGTTTTAACTAATAAACAACCAATCGATAATCCCGCGGCTACTCCCGGAAAGACGGTGATTAACCCAATGATTCCCTCAGTGCCGGCGGGCTGTGTCGAAGGGCTGTATCTACACGACCGACGGTCAGTGTCCACGCGACCCGCCGAAACGCCCGAAACCGCTTTTCGGCAAGCTCGAAACACCGCGTCCATTAATTCACCCTTTCTATTCAAAATCATGATACGCTCTCCCTATGGATCAATTATCTCAAGTATGGAATCTCGGCGCCCAGCGGATGCCGTCCGCCTATTCCCCACTTCACCGCCGGACTCAAAAAAGTCCCCTGCAAAAATACAGACTGTATCTATACGGTGTCTATACACTTTCGGGATTTAGGTGTAGAACCAGGGTATTTCAAGGGTAAATCGAGGAGGTATTTCAAGGGCAAAAGCCGCTTTTTTGGATGATTATGGGACGCGACACAGAATGATTTTGAAGCGATTGCCCCGGCGCCCGGTTGCCTGTCTCTCTTTTTTAATAAATCGCGTCGCTCATGCGACGAGAAGGTTTATTATTTTGTGTGAGCGTGGCAGTCTTTTCGCTGCCGCCGGACGGCTGTTTATGGACGGACATGCTCGCTAGAATAGAGGCTCTATCGTTTTGTGTGAGCGCGGCAGTCTTTTCGCTGCCGCCGAGCGGCTGAAAGGGGAAAGATGTCAGAATTGCTCAATTATTTCACAGATCGTACAGAATCCATGCTAGAGGCATTGACGGAGATGGTCTCGCGCGAGTCCTTCACGCGGGACAAGGCGCAGGTCGACCGGCTCGTCGACTGGATGGGCGAGCGGTTCCAAGCCATGAACGCCGATTCGATCCTCCGTTATCCGCAGGGCGCATGTGGCGACTTTATGCTGGCCAAGTGGAACGCGGACGCGCCCGGCAAGCCATTCCTTTTCTTGGTCCATGTCGATACCGTTCATCCGATCGGATCGCTGGAAACCATGCCGATCAAGATCGAGGACGGGCGCTATTATGGTCCCGGCTCCCTGGATATGAAGGGCGGCACGGTCATTGCCTTGGAGGCCATCGACGGTTTGAGGGGGCGCGGCCAGTTGCCGGCTCGCCCTATACTCTTTCTGGTGACCACGGAAGAAGAAATCGGCAGTCCCGTTTCCGAGCCGCTGATCAAGCGACTGGCGGCGGATAGCGAACTTGTGCTGGTGATGGAACCGGCAACCAAAGAAGGCGCGATCAAAACCTGGCGCAAGGGCGGCGGCAAATACGAGTTGATCGTGGAAGGGCGGGCGGCGCACGCCGGCATCGCGCCACAGGAGGGCATTAACGCCATCATTGAATTTGCGCGGCAGGCTCTGGAAATCAATCGGCTGAACGATCTCAAGTACGGCACATCGGTCTCGATTACTGTGGTGGGGGGAGGCTCCGCCGGCAACGTGATTCCGGCGCGGGTCGAGGCTCATATTGATACGCGCGTCATGACGATTGACGCGATGGAAAATCTGCACGATGCGCTGAGCAATCTTTATCCCAAGATGCCTGGCGCAAAAGTGATTTGCAGGCGGCACGGGCATCGCCCGCCCATGGAAAGGCGACCGGGCTTGTTTGAAAAGGCGGCCGCCGTCGGCGACAAGCACGGGATAACAATATACGAAGGCGGAACCGGCGGTGGCTCGGACGGCAATTTTACCGCGGCTATGGGCATTCCCACGCTGGATGGCTTGGGCGCGCATGGCGATGGCGCTCATGCGCCCCACGAACATGTCATTATCAGCAGCTTGCCGCGCCAGGCGGCATTGATCGCGGCGCTGCTCCTGGGCTGGAAGGCTGAAGACTGAGCCCGATTGACCACAATTTGCCTCCCGGTTACGAGTCGACAGTTGTCGCAATCGTACAAGGGACGTCGGCTATTCTTGGCGCATCTTCCCCGTTTTTGACACGCGCGGCGACGCTAGAATTGCCATGTATATTCAGTCAAATGCTTTTCGCGCGATGGAAGTCCTGTTCTTTTCAGCATTTGCGCTTTCGCTAGCTTTTGCCGTCCAGCCCGGCGTCATCGGATTTGAAGCCTTGCGGCGCGGCATCTCCGGCGGTTGGAGCGCCGCCCTGCATGTCGAGTTGGGATCGCTGGTGGGCGACGCTGTTTGGGCGGCGCTGGCGCTATTGGGCGCGTCGGTGTTGTTTCAGAACCGTGTTGTGACCCTGCTGCTCGGGCTATTTGGCTCTGGGCTTATCTTGCGCTTCGCCTGGGATGCCTGGCGAGCCTCGCGCCAAGACTTAACAATCGCCGCGGACGGGAACGCGCGGAGCAATCACTTTGTCGCTGGCGCCATGCTTTCTCTTTCCAATCCACAGAACATCACAGCCTGGCTGGGCATGAGCGGCGCCATCATCGGCTTGGGATTCCTCAATCCGCAGCCGATTCATCTCTTGGTATTCTTCTCAGGATTCATGACCGCGCAGGTCTGTTGGTGCTTCTTTTTCGCTACGGTGGTCGGATACGGTCGCCGACTGCTGAATCAGCGCATTTTTCGCCGAATAAACCTCGCCTGCGCGCTCTTCCTTGCCTATATTGGCTGCCAACTGTTTGCGCAGACCCTGCAACTGGCGCTGACTTAATCGGAGCCAGTTTCGACGGGCAACTGCGGGGGAATTTCGGCGGCAAGTCGCGGGTTGTCGCTAAATCTCGACGTAGCGCTTCCACACTTCGGGACCCGAACCAAGCGCGATCACGAGATAGCTGGTGCGCGGGGTTTTCGGTTCCCAAAGCAGACGCATGCCGGCGACGTTATGCAGGCGATTGCTTTTGCGGTGGTTGCATTTGGAGCAGGCGCAGGCGGTATTGGACCAGGTATCCTTGCCGCCCTTGGATCGCGGAATGATGTGGTCAATGGTGAAATCTCGCTTGCTGAGCACCCTGCCTTTTACCAGCGTACCCATCTTGACGCCGCAATAGATGCAGGTGTAGTCGTCGCGCACAAGCACGCCCTTGCGGCTCCAGTGAGATTTGCGGCGCGGGACGTTGACGTAGGACCGGAGCGCGATCACTGAGGGAACCTCAAACTTGGTGCGGACTGTGTTCAGGTATTGCCCGGTCTGTTCAACCGCGATCGCTTTGCCGGCAAGCAACAGGTTTATCGCGCGCTGCACCGTTATCACGGACAGGGGTTCCCACGTGCTACCGTTGAGTAGCAGGACTCGATTCTGCAAAACGACGGACCTGGCCACTATATCTTGAGCCTCTCAAATTACCTGTCAGATCTCAAGTATTGACTGCAACCTATTATATACATGAAATCCGCGCTTTGACGAATATGTATTTCGTCACAGATGACCGCCGGCGCGTCGGCGAATCACTCGCGGATAAATGACCGGGCGCCGGCAATCCGAATGGGGTTCAGCAATGCACAGATAGGCTTCACTCGGCTCTTTCCTCGGGGACTGTCACAACGGGCTTTTCCAGGATTCGCAGCTCGGGCGTCCTTCGAGCTCGATTCTCTTCAAGCTCGTTGATGCTCTCTTGAGCGATGTAGCTCACTTCTTTCAGCCAACTGATGAGTTGCGCGGCGTTCTCGAAATCCGCGAGGCGCCGCCAGCGATCTTCGCAGATTGCTGAATGCAGCTCGTCGAGTAGTTCGTAAGCCAGGTGCAGACGCCGGGCGCTTTCCAGATCTTGGTCTTGTTGCGGTACACTTCTGCTCATGCTTGTCATGATGTCTTCGTCTGCTCTGTTTTGATCCATATTCAACAAAAAAGGGCGTGTGACTTTTGCCGTCTCACGCCCTTTGCTTGGCTTTTATCGCAGGTGACAGATTCGTACCTTAGCGATGGAAACTGTCGTGAGATCGACACTTCGATTGATTCGGACTGCCAGCCAGATTCATATTGCTTGCGCTGCGATCGCTCCATCTACGAGTTGATTCCTCGGCGGGGACGCTTGACGGATTGGCGCTTCTCTTGGCAATTGCGGCCGGTCGACCCTTTGAAGAGACGGCTGGATGCATTGCCGTTACACGCGAGAGGATGCCGGAGCGCGGACGCGCTGGCTGAACCAGGCTTTGCCTATGTTGGCTGAAACTGCTCATTTGTCCTTTTGGAGCGCCAATTCAAATGCGCTCGTCCTCCTTTCCGCGTGTCGAGGCAATTTGAAATTGCATCGGTCGTCGGTTCATTCAAACCTTCAACAGTATGTCATTGTGGCTCTAACAAGTCAATTACGGCGATTATTACAGCTTTGGACTAAGCCTGTTTCTCGATCACGGTCGAGTCCAACATGGCTTGAATGCTCTTGCCGGTGATAAACACGCGGCGCATCCCAGCCGGTTTGCTAACCTGCAAATGCCCGTTCTTGATTAATCGCTTGAGCGTACTCAGGCTGACGCCGAGCAGTTCGGCCGCTTCTTGCCGGTTATAGACCGCGTCGGGCTTGATATCGAGTTTCTGGATTTCCGCCACCGTCCCTTCCTTTCTTTGCCAGTAAAGAATACTGGCAAATGGTTTTCAAAAGATTATTTCTATTATATAGAGTTTATTATGTTTCACAATGGTTCAGATTATACAATACCGCGCAAAACGGATTTTGGAGATTTTGAATCCGGCGGACGCCGTATAATATGGAATCTGCGCCACCCAATGGAGACTGACCATGCGCGACAGACCAAAGGTCACCGACGAGCGGATTGTTGCGGGACTTGAGTATGCCTACGGCATTTCGGTGAGGGCTGTAGAATTCTTGCCCATAGGCAATGACGCGGCCGCAACGACCTTCCGAGTACGTGGAGAGCAGCGCGCCTATTTCTTGAAGCTGCGCCGGGGCTCCCCCAATCGCGCCTCATTGATCCTTCCCCATCATTTGCGGGTGAACGGCGTCGACAGCGTGGTTGCGCCGCTGGTCACAATTTCGGGTGCGCTTTTCGCTGAATTAGACGAATACAGCCTGATCCTCTATCCCTGGATTGAGGGCGAATCCAAGTTGGGCAAGACGCTCAGCCCGAGGCAGTGGCGCGCCTGGGGCGCGATCATGCGCGCCATTCACCGGGCATGCCTTAACGAGCAGTTCAAAGCGCAATTGCCTGAAGAACAATATGGCAAGCGCTGGCTGAATAGACTGGAGAAAGTCGAGCGCGCGCTAGAGCGAATTCACCAGCCCCATGCATTTGCAAATGACTTGGCGGCGCTCTGGCGCCAAAAAGCCGCCAAGATTGAAGAAGCGCGCGAGCGCTATTTGTCCTTGGGATCGCGCTTAGAAGCGCGAGGCAATGAACATGTCATCTGCCACGCCGATATCCATCCGGCCAACATTATGGTCGATGACGCCGGCGCCATTCACATCGTCGACTGGGACGAAGTCATTCTCGCGCCCAAGGAAAGAGACCTGATGTTTTTCCTTGTCGACGGCCATTCTAATGATGCCGTTTCCGCGTTTTTGGACGGCTACGGCGATTGCCAAGTGGACAAGATTGGGCTCGCGTACTACCGTTACGACTGGGTGCTGCAAGAATTCTGCGACTACGGCGAACGCGTATTCCTGTCAAAGGAATTGAGCGACCGCGAATTGCAGTTCTCAATTGACGAATTCAAAAGGTTGTTCGCGCCCGGAGACGTGATTGAGTTGGCGGATCTAGCCTATGAAGACAAGGGGGAATGATCTACATAGCCTTTGAATCAACCATCTGTATCATTTGCTGCGCATCATCAACAAAGATGCCGCAGGGACCGCCTTGCTCGCTCGCTGTCATCTCGATGACATCCCCGTCGAAATTCAGAAGGGGATGATAAAACTCGGCAACTTTTTCCGCTTCGCCGACGACATAATGGGCGATCAATGCCCGGCGAAAGCGGGACTTGCTGGAGTTGGGATAACTGCCGTGGATGACTTGACCGTTGAAAAAGAGGACGTCGCCCGCGCGCATCAGGACCGGGACTGGCTCCTTCCCCGGCGGGATCGGCACGGTTTTCGAGCTGAAACTCTGTGACAAATCAGCATCAATCAAACAGAGCTGCGGCAGGTCTTGCGTGCCGGGCACAATCTGAATGCAGCCATTGGCTTCATCGCAGTCATCGACGGCCATCCAGGCCGCCAGGCAAGTGCCCGGACGGACGCGCAAGGATTTCTGATCTTGGTGCAGCGCTTGGCCGCGCGCGCCCGGCGGCTTGAAATAGAACATCGTCTGCGCGGCGTAGGGTTCGCGCCCGAGCAGGGCAGTGGTCCAGTGGCGCAGCCGCGCGTCCAGTAGCCAATCAAGCGAGGGTTGATCGAAGCGATGCGGATGCACCAGACGCGGGTATACCTTGAGCGGATCATCGTTTCCCAGCAGCGTCGCCTTGTCAGCTTGGTAACCATGTCCTTGTTTGTTCAAAGCCATGAAATGCGCCTTGAGCGCTTCGACCTCGTCCCTCTCGAACAGTCCCGGCGCCACCGCGTATCCTTCCTTGAGGAACTGGTTGATGACTTCATCAGGGTTCATGATTGCTCTCCTAGTTTCTCAAGAGTCCCATTATACGGGGCGCCAACTTGCTGTAGGCCGCATATAGCCAAGGCCGCGGCGCGAAATCCCAGGCGCCGATATGCCGGACCACCTGCCCGCGGAAACCGCGCTTGAATTGATAGACTCCCCACAGGCTGTCGCTTTCATCGAAGACATCGGGGGCGCCCCACATATCATATATGGCATAACCTTTCGCTTTGGCCCATTTTATCGCTTCCCATTGTAACAAATAATTTGGCATCCGCTGCCGCTCCCGGTCCCCGGAAGCGCCGTAGAAATACCAGCAGGTCCTGCCGATGTGGAAAAGGATGACATGCGCGATCGGCTCCCCGGCATATTCGGCGATCAACGCATGAGCCAACCCGGCGCGCATGAAGGCTTGCCAGGCGCGCTTGTAATAGTCATAGCGTCGGATCAAAAAGCTGTCGCGCGCGGCCGTGATTCGATAAAGATCATACAAAATCGCGAGATCATCATCGTCCGCGGCGCGAACTGTCACGCCCTTCTTTTTGGCTCCCCGTATCTTGCGCCGCGTATTGCCGCTCATCGCCATCAGAAGCTCGTCGTCGGTCTGGCCGAGGTCGAATTTGATAGTATTGCGAAATTGCACTTGCGCATCCGAATATCGCCACCCGCGGTCCTTCAACTGCGTGCAAATTCGGCGCCCCAACGCCGTGTTTTTTTCCCCTTTGCCCCCGGGAATGCCCGTCGCCAAAACGACATCCGGGTCGATCTTCAGCCAGACAGCTCCCATGCCCCTTGCGCGAGATTCCAGCGCGTCAAGCACCTCAAGAAAGACTGACTCATTTTCGTAATCCAGCGCCGGCCCCTTGCTGACGTACAAAACCTTAAACGGTCCCATGCTGCGCGTGCCCACGCTCGCCAGAGCAACCGGAATCCCGTCGCGCTCGAATGCCAAGCGAGTCGGTTGCCAGCCGACCGTCCGTCGCTTGAATTCGCCCCAATCCCAAGTCTGCAAGATATGCGCCGCCGGCAACTGCTTCAAGCGACTGTTCCATTGGTCGCGATCGGCGATCTCGGAAACGGTGAGGATAATGGATTCCTTTCCGGCAATAGCGAAGCGCTAGCCGCTAAACTTGAGCGCTGTTCGGTAGGCGCCGTAGACCAGTGGATTGAAAGCCAAATCCCAGGTGCCAGCCGTGCGGCGGATTCGTCCTCCCCAGCCGCGCTTGAAGCCATACACGCCCCATAAGCCATCCGAACGCTGCTGAAACTGCGTTTCAAGAGTTTCCTGGTCGTGGTCGGGTATGCCCCACATATCGTAACAGAGGCAGCCGCGCGCTTTCGCCCACTGAATCGCCCGCCATTGCAAGCCATAGCTGGCGTAATGGTTGCTATTCTCCCGTGATGACGCGCCGTAGAAATACCAAGCGGTAGACCCAAGGGCGAAGATCATGATCGCGCCGAGCGATTTGTCGTTGCGCTTCGCAAGCAACAGCGCGCCATGCTCCGGGATGAACAGTTCAAAGACCCGCTCAAAGTATTCTAGGCTATGTACGCCGAAGTCCTTGCGTTCGCCCGTCATCTGCATCAAACGATTGAAGTCTTCAAGGTCCTCCCGCGAACCTTGAGTGTAGTCGATGCCCGCTTTTAAGCTCTTGCGGATCTTGCGTCGCGTCCCTTGATTCATGCGTTTCAGTATGATTTCGTCATCATCTCTAATGTCAATTTGAACAGTATTGTTGGGTTGGATTGACTGTGGACTTGGCGCGAACCCCATAGCCGAAAAATCCGGCGCCGGCTGATCTTGAAAATGTCCAGCTTCCACTTTCAGGAAGGCTGCGCCCGTCTCCGAACGGATGGCTTCCCAGAGCGCCGGGTAATGCTCTTCGTCCGTCGCGTAGGGTCCGCGCGGCAGGTATGCCATTCTGCCCAAGCCGAGTGGCAAGTTTTTGAGCAAGACCGACGCTCCCGCCACGATCCCGCTGCCGTCTGATAGCGCGACGATTTGAGCGTCCCAGCCGAACTGAGATTTTAGCGCGCCCCAGGCTGCCAACTGCAACAGATGCGCTCGCGCCTGGCTCCGCACAAAATGATCCCAATCCTCGGGATTGGGGCGCAGGACGGTATGCGTGACAAGGCCTTCGCTCATGTCGTTATTCTGTGTTAGCTCATGTGCAAATCATAGACCGAGTTTGCCGCTTGAAAACGCGATATTCAAGACGGACCGAGATCATCGTCTCCTCTCTTGATGGTCGACAGAAGAGGTATTGGCGTGCAAACGAAGGCCTGAAAAAATCCCCTCACTTTAGTCACCAACAATCCGTTGCACTTGGGTACTGGTGATGATATACTAGCGGAGTTTGTGATAAATGGCGCAATCGGATGCCGAAATGTCGTTGCTCAGCGTCGCGGCATCAGTCCTAACCAGTTCGAGGGTATTGCTCCGATGAATGTACTGAACGAATGGGCTTTTGTCGGTTTGTTCGCGTTGATGGCGCCGGTATTCCCGGCTTTGCCGATCGTGATTGCCTGGCTTTTCCGCCCGCGCAAGCCCAACGCGCTGAAGAGTTCCACCTATGAATGCGGTGTGGAAACCATCGGCGACACCTGGGTGCAGTTTCGCGTCCAATATTATATCTACGGTTTGATTTTTCTGGTATTTGATGTGGAAATGGTTTTCTTGTTCCCGTGGGCTGTCGCCTATAACGAACTGAACCTGTTCGGATTCGTGGCGGGCTTCCTGTTCATCTTCTTGCTGACTGACGCGCTCTTCTATGCCTGGAAGAAGAACGCCCTGGATTGGAAGTAAGCTCGGGCGAAGGCTTGCCGGAGACGACTATGGACGAACTCTGTACCGGTCTATGTAAATTGATGGTGGAGTCGGGGGCTGACGCCGGGCTGGCGCAGTTCGTCTCGCTGCTGGTTGGCGTCTTGCTGGTCAGCGGCGTGCCGCTTTTGACAGTCATCATCTTGATCTGGGTGGAGCGCAAGGTCGCCGCCAGGATCCAGGACCGCATCGGGCCCAACCGCGTGGGTCCCCTCGGGCTGATGCAGACCTTTGCCGACTTGCTCAAGCTGCTCGGCAAGGAAGACATCACGCCGACCTCTGCCGATCGCGTACTCTATAATGCCGCGCCCTTGGTTTCATTCGCATCCGTCGTGCTCATTTGGGTAGTGGTGCCCTTCACGCCTTTCCATTTCGGCGTCGATTTAGAGATCGGCGCCTTGTATTTCGTGGCGATAGCGTCTTTAGGCACGCTTGCGATAATGACCGCGGGCTGGGCAAGCAACAACAAATACGCCTTGCTGGGCGCCTTTCGCGTGGTCGCGCTGCTGGTGAGCTATGAAGTGCCGCTCGTTTTCGCGCTTCTGGTGCCTGTGATGCTGGCCGGCAGCATGAGCATGCTTGATATTGTCAACGCGCAAACGGGCATGTGGTTCGTTGTGCTTTCGCCGCTGGCCTTCGCGATTTTCTACATTTCATCACAAGCTGAAACCGGTCGCGCGCCCTTCGATCTGATCGAAGCCGAATCGGAATTGGTGGCGGGCTTCAATATCGAATATTCGGGCATGAAATTCGGCATGTTCTTCGCCGCCGAATTCTTGCACGTCTTCACAAACGGCATCTTGATGGCGCTGCTCTTCTTCGGCGGTTGGATGGGACCGCTCTATTACGAATCGCCGCTGATCGCCTTCGGCTGGCTGGGCCTCAAAGGCGCGATCATCTATTTGACCACGCTCTGGCTGCGCAATACGGTCCCGCGTCTGCGCATTGATCAAATCATGGCATTCAACTGGAAGTTCCTGGTGCCGCTGTCCATTGCCAACTTGATTTTGCTTTCAGCAGCGCTAAAGATCATGCAAGAGTTGGGCATTGCGCCTCGCGACATGCTGTCAGCAAGTTTCGTGGAAGTCTTGCCGACGACAGTCATCATGCTGTTGATCAACCTGGTGATGGTCGCTTACCTGTTGGGCATCTTGCGCAAGCGCGGGCAGGAAGCCCGCCGCGAGTCGGTGACCAATCAGGGGGCGCTGGCGCAGGTGGCGAGCGGAGCCGGGGACTAGGGAGACGCAGAAGATGGAATTGAACGCGGTCACCGTCGGCTTTTTCGTTTTCACAATCTTGACATTGGGCGGCGGCATCGGCGTGGTGACGACCCGCAACCTGTTTCAAGGCACAATCTGGCTGATGGTCAGTTTGTTTGGCGTCGCCGGTTATTTCGTATTGCTCAGCGCGCCCTTTTTGGCGGCAGTACAGGTATTGGTTTACATCGGCGCTATCGCAATTCTGATCACTTTCGCTGTCATGTTGACGCGCAGCGTCACCCGTATCAACGAACGATACATCCGGACGATACCGAGCTTTGTGGCCTCGCTGGCGCTTTTCCTGGTGTTGCTCTTCGGTATCACCGTGCCGATCTTCGGCGACTATCCCTCGGAGATGGCGCCGACAGTTGTGATGACCACGCGCGATCTCGGCGTCGCGCTGGTCGAAGGCAATGGCTATGTGGCGCCATTCTTGCTGGCATCGGTATTGTTGACGGCAGCTATGATCGGCGCGATCTTCATCGCTCGCGATGAAGAAAGCTAGGGGGTAGGGACGCATGGTACCTCTTTGGATGTATCTGACGGTTGCCGCGGCGCTCTTTTGCATCGGCGTCTTTGGCGTCCTTTCGCGGCGCAACGCTGTGGCGATCCTGATGGGCGTCGAACTGATGCTAAACGCCGTCAATATCAATTTGGTCGCGTTCTGGCGCTATAGCGAAACGGGCACGTCTTTGCTGCTCAACGGTTATGCCTTCACCGCTTTTGTTCTCATTATCGCAGCGGCGGAAGCCGCTGTCGGCCTGGCAATCATTATCACTGTTTATCGCAATCGGCGGTCGGTCATACCGGAAGAAGCTGACACGCTGAAAGGATAAGGACCGCCATGGATTTCCTCAACGACGCGAATCTTTTGCCCTGGCTGATCCCGGCCGGTCCGTTGTTGGCGTTCCTGATCATCACGCTTTTGACCAACCGGTCCAAGTTGGTGGCTGCCACAGATCATCACCAATATGGCGGTCATCATCCCGACTATGACGGGATGCAAGTGCCGGTCGTCAACAGATACAGCCGCGTCATCAGCGTCGCCGTCGGCATGGCTGGCGTCATCTTCGCGCTCTTGATCAGTTGGCGGGTGCTTGCCGACGCCTCTCAGTTGCATCATATCGGCCAGGAAGTCCTTGCCAGCAGCATCGCCTGGATGGACACGGGCGGGACTTCCTTCTTTATGGGCGTGCTCGTCGATCCCGCTACCGTCATTATGCTGGTTATGGTGCCCATCGCCGTATTGATGATCTTCATCTATTCCATCGGCTACATGGCGCATGATCCGCGGCAAGCGCGCTTCTTCGCTCTGATCTCGCTCTTTGCTGGCGCCATGCTGACGCTGGTCGTGGCGGATAACGTCCTTCTGCTCTTTGTCGGCTGGGAGATCATGGGCGTCTGTTCCTATCTGCTGATCGGCTTCTGGTTCGAAAAAGAAAGCGCCTACAAAGCCGCCATCAAAGCCTTTACCACCACCCGCATCGCTGATGTCGTCATGCTGCTCGGCATCGCCTATCTCTACAGCGTCACGGGCACCTTGAGCTTCCGCGACATCATGTACAACCCCGAGATGCTTGATCTGCTAGCGACAACTACACCGCTTATATTCGGCGGCTGGACCGTCAGCGCGGCCAGCATCATCGGCATTTTCCTCATCATTGGCACCGTCGGCAAATCGGCGCAATTCCCGCTGCACGTATGGCTGCCCGATGCCATGGAAGGTCCCACGCCGGTCAGCGCCATGATTCACGCAGCAGCCATGGTTTCCGCCGGCATCTTTTCACTGATTCGTCTGTATCCGCTCTTTGCCGCCGGTGGCGATCCACATCACGGCATCTTGACCGAGCCGCTGGCTTTTATGGCTGTTGTCGGCGCTTTCACAGCGCTTCTGGCGGCGACGATGGCGGTCGCCCAGAGCGATGTCAAAGCCGTGCTGGCATATTCAACGATTTCGCAACTCGGCTTTATGATGGCCGCGCTGGGCATTGGGGCTTATGTCGCCGCAGCGTTTCATCTCATTACGCACGCCTTCTTCAAAGCGCTGCTTTTCATGGCGGCGGGTTCTGTCATCCATGGCATGGAGCACGGTGAACACCACGCGCACGAGCACGGCGAGCAGGACCACGATGATCACGTCCACGATCATCATTTCGATCCGCAAGATATGTTTAACATGGGCGGACTGCGCAAGACCATGCCGGTGACGTTCTGGACCTTTTTGATCGGCGGTCTGTCACTATCGGGCTTGCCGATCATCACAGCCGGCTTCTGGTCCAAAGACGAGATCCTGGCGGATGCCTGGCTTGGAGTCGAACAATATGGCAGCGGCGCGCACGCCTTGGTCTTTGTGCTGCTTGCGATCGCCGCATTCATGACCGCCTTTTACACCATGCGCCAAATTGCCTTGACTTTCGGTGGCGACGCGCGTACTGAAGCGGCGAAGCACGCCAACCTGGGGCAGGGGATCGTCAGCTTTACTATGACACTGCCTCTGCTGATCCTGGCGGTATTCGCGGTTGCGGCGGGCTTCGTCGGCGTACCCAGTGATTTCCCGGTGCTGGGACCGATCTTCTCGCCCCAGTACAACCCCTTCCATCATTTGATTATCGAAGCGCTGCCGCTGCCGGAAGCGACCGCCGCCTATGCCAGCTTGCCGGACTACCATCCGCATGCGCCGCCTTTCAACATCGTTCCTGTCGCGACGTCTTTCCTGGTCGCGTTACTGGGTTTGTGGTTCAGCTGGTTAATGTACTGGCGGAAGCCTCTTAAAGCGGGACAGAAGGACCCGATGGAATCGCTGCTCGGCGCCATGCATCCCATCTTGAAGAACCGCTATTATCTTGACGACCTGTATGAAAAGGTATTCGTCAAGCCCTCGCAGTGGCTTGGCGTACAGGTCATCGCTTTCCTGGACAAAGGAATCATCGATAGTTTCTTGCACGTCATCGGGCGCATTTTCACCTGGCTCGGCGATCTAGTCAAAGTCTTGAACCTGTGGCTGATCGATGGCGTCGGCGATGGCATCCCGATCGCGATTTTCAACTTTGGCGGCTGGTTGCGGCGTATGCAAACGGGCCGCGTCCAGCAGTATATGCTCCTGGTGCTGGTAGCGGCGGTTTTGATCGGAATCGTCCTGGTACTCTCGTCGGGCGCGGTCGAACTGCAATAGGGAGACGCATCTATGATACAGATATTCGGGATTGACGCGCTCTCTGTGCTGATCTTCGGTCCAGCGCTGGCCGCCTTCGTCGTCGCTGCGATGGCGCCGCTGGGACCAAGCAAATCAGTCGGCCGCTGGACCGCGCTGATTTGCTCGATTCTGCTGGGGATCCTGTCGATCGCTGTCTTTCTTGATTATCAAGCGGCGGCGCCCGCCATTGGCGACGATCAATATATCGTGGCTCAAGATGTGGAATGGTTTAGCGCGCTTGGCGCGCGCTGGACATTGGGCATCGACGGCATCAGCGTGATAATGATTTTGCTGACCGGCATCCTGACGCCGCTAGCGATTCTAGCGAGCTGGAACATAGAAGACCGCAGCAACATGCACATGGCGCTGCTGCTCTTCTTCGAGACCGGCAGCATGGGCGTCTTCGCGGCTATGGATCTGATGGTCTTCTTCCTCTTTTATGAACTGACCCTGGTCCCGATGTACTTCCTCATCAATCAATGGGGCAGCCTGCCCAAGGCGGGCCTCAAGTACAGCGGCCGCTTCTACGCCTCTACCAAGTTCATGATCTATTCATTCGGCGGCACGCTGGGCATGCTGCTGGCCACGCAGCTCATTGGCTGGTCGGCCGGCACCTACAACATGGCGGAATTGGTCGAAACCTGGCCCCTTTTCCGGCAGGGCGAGGCGCTTCTGGGCATTGATGTCAGTACGGTAAAGGCGCTGGCTTTCGCCGGTTTCTTCGTCGCATTCAGCATTAAAGTGCCGATCTGGCCCTTCCATACCTGGCTGCCCGACGCGCATGGCGAGGCGCCGACTGCCGGTTCGATGCTCTTGGCGGGCATCATGCTGAAGCTGGGCGCCTATGGTTTCATCCGGCTGGTGATTCCCCTGTTCCCCGATGTCTGGCTGACAGAGGTTGTGCTGATCGGCGTCAATGTGGCGACGCTCTTTGCCATATTGTCCGTGGTTGGCATTGTATTGGGGGCTTTTGCGGCATTCGGACAGAATGATATCAAGCGACTGGTGGCTTACAGTTCCGTGAACCACATGGGTTTTGTCGGTATCGGCATCGCTGTCATGGCGCAGATTTACGCCCAGATATGGACCGGGGCGGGAGCGGACGCCGACGTGCAAACCGCCATTATCGCCACGAACGGAACTGTCCTTCAGATGTTCAATCACGGCTTGAGTTCGGCTGGCATGTTTTTGCTGGCGGGCGCGCTTTACCACAAGACACATACGCGCGACCTTGACGACTACGGCGGCCTCTGGGTGAAAGCGCCGGTGATGGGCGGGATATTGCTCTTCACCAGCTTCGCCAGCCTGGGATTGCCCGGTCTGAATGGATTCGTCAGCGAATTCCTGATCGTACGCGGATCTTGGCCCGTCTTCACCGGGCTGACGGCCATCGCCATGGTCGGCTTGCTATTCACCGGCGGCTATATTCTCAAGGGGATCCGCGCGGTTCTGCACGGTCCCTTTAACCTGCGCTGGCGAGATTACGACCTGGAATTGACCCCGGCCGAGCTGCTGGGCATGATACCGCTGATGTTCTTGATGTTGCTCACGGGCGTGTATCCCAACTGGATTCTGCCGACGATCAATGCGACTGTCACCACCTTGTTCGCCGGAATAACGGGCTAGGAATGGCATAATGGATGTAACTGGCTTTTCGGTACTCACGGCGATCATCTTCATTCCCATCATCGCCGGTTTTGTCATTCTCTTTCTGGACAGGAAGAATCGCGACCTGGTGCGCGGCGTGGCGATTACCGCCGCTTCGGCAGTTCTTGCCTTGTCCCTCGCGGTGTTCTTCGGTTACGACAATTATGTCAAGCAAGCCGGCGGCTTGATCGACCAGCAGATGACCATGCTGGCGGGCGGCGGCGATCTCAGCGGCGCGCGGATGTTCGTCGATGCGCTGGCTTTCGAGCAGCGTATCGTCTGGGTGGAATCGCTGGGCATCGCTTATCACGTGGGCGTCGACGGCGTTTCGGCGCCGATGGTCCTGCTCACTGGCATGGTGGCTGTGGCCGGCGTCTTGATCTCTTGGAATATCGAAGACCGCCTGCGCGAATTCATGGCTTTCTTTATGTTCCTGGTCGCCGGCGTTTATGGCGTTTTCATCGCCGTTGACCTCTTCATGCTCTTCTTCTTTTATGAACTGGCGATCTTCCCGATGTACCTGTTGATCGCGGGCTGGGGCTGGGTCAAGTTGCGCGAGTACGCCGCAATGAAGTTGACCTTGTATATCCTGGTTGGATCGGTATTTGCGCTGGTTGGCGCGGTCGCGATGTATTTCGCTGCCGGCGCGTTTTTCTCCGGCAGCGGCGCGGAGGTCTTCCAAGCCGCAGTCGCCAGCGGCATTTTGCCCGCGGACAGCGCGCCCTACAGTTGGAGCATGGTGCAGTTGACGCTCGCTGCGGAAAACGGCGCTTTCGCGATTGAGATACTTGGCATCGAAGGCTTGAGCTTCGCGCGCTTCTGGTTCCCCTTCATGTTTATCGGCTTTGGCGTCCTTGCGGGTGTCTTCCCATTCCATAATTGGTCGCCCGATGGTCATGTCGCCGCGCCCACCGCTGTCTCGATGATCCACGCGGGCGTCTTGATGAAAGTGGGCGCCTTCGCGGCTTTGCGCGCGGGTGTGCAGTTGCTGCCGGACGGCGCGCAGACGCACTTGCCCTGGATCGTTTTCCTGACCTTGATCAACGTTGTCTACGGCGCGCTGATCGCGTTTCGACAGCGCGACTTCAAGTATGTCATTGGCTTTTCGTCGGTCAGTCACATGGGTTTGGTGAGCATGGGCTGGGCGACAATGAATCTGACCGGCATGACCGGAGCGGGCATTCAAATGTTCAGCCATGGCGCGATGACCGCCCTCTTCTTCGGCGTCGTCGGCATGGTCTACGATCGCGCCCATACCCGCGATATACCCAGCCTGGGCGGATTCATGAAAGTCATGCCCTGGGTGGGCGTGGCTTTCGTAATCGGCGGTTTGACCAGCATGGGCATGCCCGGACTCAGTGGCTTTATCGCCGAATTCCCCATTTTCCAGGGCATGTGGGCGGCCTCCGAGCAGATCAGCTTGCAGCTAGGCAGCTTCCAGCTTAGCAACTATTACAGCGTGATTGTGATCCTGTCCGCCCTGGGCATTGTCATCACGGCGGCTTATGTATTGCGCGTGGCCGGGCAGGTCTTCTTCGGCGAGTTTGATGCCGAGCAATTCCACGATGTCGGCGATATCGCGGCGCCCGACCGCATCGTACTCATTATTTTGGGCGCGCCTCTTATCATATTGGGTTTGTACCCGCCGATCATGGCTCCGATGATCGAATCCGGCATTCGACCGCTAATCGCCCTCCTGGGAGGTGGCTAGATGGGTGAATTTGATCTCTGGGCGCAACTGCCGTCGGTCTTGCCGGAAGTCGGCTTGACGGCGCTCGCGGTGATTGTGCTCTTCGCCGATATCTACGGTTCTATCGCTACCCGCCGCAATGTTGTCTTTGTCTCGGCTGTTGGCATGGCGCTGCTGGCGCTGGTGCCCTTGATCTGGGTTCCCGATCCCGCCCAATTTGAGAACGGCGTTCTGCTCTGGGGCGGGATGGTCAATTACGATCCGCTCTCGCAGATATTCAAGGTGATGCTGCTGCTGTCGGGCGCGGTGACCTGTTTGATGGCGCTGGGCGACAAGGGCGTCGGCGACAAGGGCGAGTTCTATTTGATCGTGATCGTTGCCACGCTTGGCGGCTTGATGATGTCCAGCGCAAGTGACCTGATCCTGGTCTTTGTGGCGCTGGAGACGCTGTCGATCCCGCTCTACATGTTGGCGAGCTTCCGCCGCGGCGATTTGCGTTCGGCGGAAGGCGGCATGAAGTACTTCCTCTATGGCGCCTTTGCCTCGGCGATCATGCTCTTCGGTTTCAGCTTGCTCTATGGCTTCGCCGGCACGACCAATCTGGGCGGCATTGCGGATGCCATGAGCGGCGGATTCGAAGGGGGTTTGGTCGCGGTTATGGCGGCTTTGGTCATGGTAGTGGTTGGCTTTGGCTTTAAGCTCAGCGCGGTTCCCTTTCACTTTTGGACGCCCGATGTCTACGAAGGCGCGCCCACACCGGTTACCGCATTTGTCAGCGTCTCGAGCAAGGCGGCCAGCTTTGCCTTGCTGGTACGTTTTCTAACGGCTGTTTTCCCGCCCGATTTAGCGATAGCTGGCGTCATGATCCAGGATTTCTGGGTCAACCTGCTGGTTGTGATCGCGATTGTGAGCATGACCCTGGGGAACGTCGTCGCCTTGCGACAAAGCAATATCAAGCGCCTGCTGGCATATTCTTCCATTGCCCAGGCTGGCTATACCCTAATAGGCGTGGCAGCGCTCCAGGGAATGGATGACAGCCTGGCAGTCGCATCAGTCTCCTTTTACATGTTCATGTATATCTTCACCAATCTACTGGTATTCGGCGGCGTGATCCTCTTCATCACGGCTACCGGCAAGGAAGACATCAAAGATCTGGCCGGCTTGAACCGACGCAGTCCCTGGCTGGCGCTCTTTATCACGATCGGATTGTTGTCCTTGGGGGGCATCCCGCCGGCCGCCGGTTTCTTTGGGAAATTCTTTCTTTTCCAGGCTGCAGTCAAGTCCAATTTGGTCGGCTTGGCATTGATCGCCGTGGCCAACGCGATCATCGCGCTCTATTACTACCTGGTTGTCATCAAAGTGATGTATGTCGATGTCGGACCGGATGACGAGATCCCGGTGGGCATCCCGCGCTCATACGCCTGGGCTTTGGGCATCACCGCGAGCATTGTCATCTTGTTGGGCACAATTGCGGTCACGCCGATTTACAATTGGGCCGCGCTGGGCGCGAGCGGCCTATAATCGTTATGGCAATGGAAAATCGTTTGTGATAAAATTCTCGAATCAAGCTTGGCAAGGACTTCCGCTGTTGGTTCGCCGATGACAAGTAACGTGAACCGTGAAGCCAAATAACAATCCTCTGTCCACCTATGGCTTGGTGGCGGGGGTGGTGGGACAGGTAGGCTGTTTGATCCTGCTTGTCATTCTGGGAACGATGTTGCTTGGCTGGGGCTTGGACGAGCTTTTCGGGACGCGCCCCACAATGATGTTTGTCATGTTGTTGGTGAGCGTTCCCATCAGTATTGCGGCGATCTTTTTCTATACCCGGTACAAAGCGAAACAGCTACATGGAAGCGCGGTGCAGAAGGAGGAAGATATAAGTGAATAGTTTTTGGAACGGGAAACGCCGGTTCGTCGCCTTGCTCATGTTGCTGGCTGGTGTTTTTGTCGCCTTGCGTGTTCCACCTGTCATACCTTTCATCCAATTGCCTGGAGAGAACTTCCCCGAGGGTTTTAACGTCCCCTTCACGGATATTCGCTTGACGAATACCTTCGCGGGCTCGGTGATTGTGTGGATTTTGCTCCTCCTGTTCGTCATTTACGTCTCGCGACGCCGCCCCAAAAGCGGCAACGAGGTTCCGCCGGGCGGCTTCTACAACATGTTTGAGGCGCTGTTCGAAGGCTTGATGGGCTTTGTCGGAGGCATCGCCGGAGGCAGGCATTTCCGTCTGATCTTCAACATGTTCATGACGATCTTTCTGGTGGTGCTGCTCGCAAACTGGATGGAACTCGTGCCCGGCGTCGATACCGTCGGCTTCATCCATCCTCATGTCAAAGAAAAATACGATGTTGACAGCGGCGAATACAAGGTGATCACCACCGATGGCTACGAGATCTATCAAGGCTTCTTGGGCATCTCCTACGTCAACGGCCAGTGCGACTGGATCAGCCCGGCTGATGAAGCGGCGGCTGACGAGGCGGCGCTGGTAGAAGCGAAAGCTGCCGCTGCGGCTGCCGAGCAGGCGTCGATTGAAGACGCCGCTTACGCGCGCTACCAAGCGGCCCACGGCGAACACGGCGAGGAAACGGACAGTACGGACGCGTCGAGTGATGGCCACGGCGATGACGCGCATAGCTCGGAATCAGGCGAGTCGGATGCGGCCGCTGCTGCTTACGACGAGGTGCTGGCGGCTCGGGTAGCCGCAAAGCAAGCGCGCGCCGATCGCAGTTGCTATACCGGTGTGGGACCGGTTCCATGGGCGGACGACTATGTTGGCGACGATAAAGCCGACAAGAAGAAATCCATCCCGCTGCATCCGGATCCCAGGGGCGAAGAAGCGAAGCTCGTGCCTTGGGTGGTCCTGCCCTTTGTCCGCGTCCCGTCAACCGACCTGAATATGACGCTGTCGCTCGCCTTGATCTCATTCGTCATGATCCAGTTCATTGGCTTCAAGGCGCTGGGCATTGGCTATCTGACCAAGTTCTTCAACTTTGGCACACTCTTCAAATCGCCGCTTGGCGGTATTGATGTAGCGGTGGGCTTGCTGGAGTTGATTGGCGATTTCGCCAAGATTCTCTCGTTTGGCTTCCGTCTTTTGGGCAATATCTTCGCCGGGTCGATCCTGCTCTTTGTCATGAGCTTCCTGGTGCCGATCCTGCCCTGGCCCTTTTTCATCTTGGAGTTTTTCGTCGGTGTCATACAAGCGCTGGTATTCGCCTTGTTGACCGCGATCTTCATGAATCTGGCAACAGTCAGCCATCATCATGATGATGATCATGACCATGCCGAAGCACATTAACATAGCAAGAAGATAACTGGAGGAAACATCAATGGATCCACAATCAACGATTATCTTGGGTAAAGCGATTGGCGCGGGTCTGGCGATGATCGGCGCAGCTGGCGGTGGCATCGGCATCGGTCTTGCGGTGGGTGGCGCTGTACAGGCCATGGGACGCAATCCCGATCACACAGCAACCATTCAGGTCAACATGATCCTCGGCGTGGCCTTCGCGGAAGCGGTTGCCATTTACGCCCTGGTTGTTTCGCTGATTATCCTTTTCGTACTTAGCTAGTTAGTGCGGGGGACCAACAGGAGAGCATCATGAGCGTACTTGACAATTTGGGCATCAACCCCGGATTGATGCTGATATGGATAATCGCCTTCATCGTTCTGTATACGGTGATGACACGGTTCATCTACGACCCCTTGGTGAATATGCTCAACGAGCGGCGCAATCGCATCGCCAAAGGCTTGGAAGATGCGGCCGCCGCGGCGCGGGCGCGGGAAAACGCCGAAGCGGAAGCCGAAAAGATCCTGGCGCAGGCGCGCGCCGAGGCGCAGAAAGTGATCGACGAGGCGCGCGGCCGCGGCGAAGATGTTGCCGCCGCGGTCGAACAGGAAGCCCGTCAGGCCGCCGCTAAGATCCAAACCGACGCCCAAACCGAAGCTGCCGCCACGCGCAACGCGGAGTTGGGCAACCTGCGCGAGCAGGTGCTGAATATCTCAGTTGCCGCGGCCAGCCGCATCTTGGGTGAGAACATCACAAAGACCAGTCAAAAGGCGCTGGTCAACAGCTTCATTGCCGACCTGCCGGAAGGCGCGCAAGGCATCGGCGGCAGCGTGGAAGTCCTCAGCGCCATGCCGTTGACCGCGGCCGAGCAGAAGAAAATCCAGGGCGAAATCGGCGCGGACGAAGTAGATTATCAAGTTGATCCGGAAATCCTGGGTGGCTTGATCGTGCGCTGGCCCGGCGGCATGGTCGACGGCAGCGTCCGTTCGCAACTGACCGGCTTGGCTCGCAGCTTGAATTAGACTGACCGAGACGCAAAACAGACGCAAAACAATTGAAAGACGCGTTGGATGACCTCCAGCGCGTTTGCTTTTTTCAATATAAACAGTTTCCGGAAATTCATCATAAAATAGGGTAAAGCCTGATTAGGCGCTCATAGCCAAACGCGGGGAGTTTCATGCCCAAGACTTTGCGCGACCTGCTAGAGTCCATAGCGGAGCGGCATCTGGTCTCCACACAGGGCGACCTCTCCGTCGAGATCACGGACCCGGTCGTGGAATCAAGCCTCGAGGTTGAGCCCGGGGGAATCTTCGTCGCGCGGAAAGGGCAGTCCAGCGACGGCCACCGCTACATCCCCCAGGCAATCGCGGCGGGTGCAGCCGCCATTGTGGGGGAAGCTGATTTGGCTGACTTGCTCGTCCCATACGTCCGCGTCCGCGATGCGCAAGCAGTGATCGGACCGCTGGCGGCTGCCTGGCACGATTACCCCTCGCGGGAGCTGGTTGTGATCGGCGTCACCGGCACCGACGGCAAAACCACGACTTGCCATCTGCTGCACAGTATTCTCAAGCGTGTAACTAACATCAAAGCCGGTTACATCAGCACTATATCCGCCGACTTCGGCGACGAGACGGTATCGACTGGACTGCATGTCACTACGCCCGGCGCGCCGCAAATCCAAGCCTATCTGGCGCGGATGATTGCGGCGGGCGTGACTCATTGCATCCTCGAGATGACCAGCCATGGCTTGGCGCAAGGCAGATTGAATGGCGTCGATATTGATGTGGCGGTCCTGACCAATGTCATGCACGAGCATCTGGACTATCACGAGCTTTGGGAAAACTACCGCGACGCCAAAGCCATCATGTTCAAGATGCTGAATGAGTCCTGGCGCAAGCCCGCTATCCCGAAGCTCGCGGTGATCAACGCCGATGACGAATCCGCGTCGTATTTTGGCTTGATCAAAGCTGACCGCGCCCGCCGTTACGGCATCGATTCCCCGGCGGATTATCGGGCGACTGACATAGATTTCCGACCTGGTGGCGTCGCATTTCGCGTCCAAGATCAGCCAATCGAGATGCGCTTGCTGGGTGAGTTCAACGTGTCAAACGCCCTGGCTGCCATCGCTGTTGCGACGGAACTTGGCCTATCTTGGTCCGACATTCACGCTGGGATCGCAGCGATTGATTTGCTTTCCGGCCGCATGGAGCGGATTGATGAGGGCCAGGATTTCATCGCTATGGTCGACTTCGCGCATACGCCCAACGCGCTCCGACGCGCGTTGAGAGCGGGCCGGCGGATGCTGTCGCCCGGCAAACGGTTGATCGCGGTCTTTGGCAGCGCCGGATTGCGCGATGTGGAAAAACGCCGGATCATGGCGGAAACGTCGGCGCAACTGGCGGACTTGACGGTCTTAACCGCCGAAGATCCGCGCACGGAGTCGCTCGACGATATCCTGGAGATGATGGCGGAAGGATGCCGGGCAAAAGGCGCTATCGAAGGCGAGAGCTTTATCCGCGTGCCCGACCGCGGCGAAGCGATCTTCCGCGCTTGTCAATTGGCGCGCTGCGGCGATTTGGTGATGGCTTGCGGCAAGGGCCATGAGCAGAGCATGTGCTTTGGCGCTACCGAGCACCCCTGGGACGATCGCGAGGCACTGCGCTCGGCTTTGCGGGGTAAGCCGCTGGCGACCTTGCCGACCGCCAAGTCGGGAAGATGATGCCGATAGCGGTTGAGGCGCCTGTGTTTAGCGTGAGCGTCCCGCCATTTGCCGATCAGCATATTAGGTAGAGTCACTGGATGCGACGAATTGATTGCGTGGCGGCGACATTACTGCTCCTATTCGCGGCGGGCTTGCGGATCGCCGGCATCGGATACGGCTGGCTGGAGCCGGAATATTTTCCATCCTACGCCCCCTATGGCATGGCGCACGAACAACTGCCGGTGAATCCGGATTCCTTCCACAACGTCGCTATTCCAGTGGAAATGTCATTGAAACGGCGCCTGAATCCAGAGTTCTTCAATTATCCCTCGCTCATCATCAACAGCAATTTTCTGCTTTACCAATTGACAGGCGCTGTGGATGGTCTCTCGCTTGAAGACCGCGACGGCCACACCCTGCGCAACTACGCCGCTTTCCCGCTCTATGTGTTTTCCAGAATCTATAGCGTCCTGGGCGGCTTGGTGATGGTCGCCTGCGCCTATGCCACCGCTCGTCTCATAGCCGGGAGCTACGCGGCAATCTGTGCCGGGCTCTTGGTCGCGTGCTCGTATTCATTGGTTGTGCATGCGCATTACGTCAAGCCGAGCGTACCCGCCACCTCATTGATGATGCTTGCCATGTGGGCTTGCGCGGCATCTCTTTACAGCCCCGGCATCCGCTGGCGGGAAAGGATGTACATCCTGGCCGGCATTGCCGCCGGCTTGGCTGCATCGACCTTTTACAATGGGGCGGCCGTCGCTTTGATCGTTGCTCCGGCCGGGCTGGTTCTCTTATACCGATACCGTACGCGGCGTATGCTGGCGGTAGCGCTTGCCGGTTGGCTGGCGATGCCCTTGTTTTTCTTTCTGGCTTCTCCCTATATCCTGCGCGACTTCGGTCATTTCTGGCACGACGTGTCACAGATCGTCGAGCAATACAAAATGCCCGGGCAAGTTCACAGTTTCTTCCTTGTCGATCAATGGACCGGCCTGCGGTATCTGCTGACCTATACCGCCCTCTACGCCTTGGGCATCCCCGCCATCTTGCTGATGGCGCTGGGACTTGTTGTGGGCGTGAAACAAATGCCGAACATGTGCGGAAGACAACAGAACTTGCTGCGGCTTATCATCGCGCTCCTTATCCTGATGTTGCTGGCATACGCGCTGGTGGTGCTGCGGACGGTCCGGCCCGGGCACAGCGAACATCAGTTGATTCAGATCTTGCCCTTCATGGCGCTTCTTTCCGCCATCGGCGCTGGCTGGCTGGTTGAACGGATTCCGTTGTCGCCGCGCATTCTCATGCCCGGGATGCTCCTGCTCTTGGTCTTGCAGCCGCTGACGCTGTCGGTACAAGCGGCAAAGATGTTCTCCCAACCTGATACCCGACAGATCATGCTGCGCTGGATCCATAACAATATCCCGTCGGGCGCCCGTTTTTTCGTCAACGGTTCTTACAACGTGCCCTTGGATTCAGCCATATACCCAAACTATCAGCACTTTGTCGGATATGCCGAAGACCTGCCGTCAGGCGACGACTTCGATTACATGATCATTTCCGATGCGCGCGCATTTGATATCTATCGCTCGGAATCGATCGTCCCGTCCGCTGTCATTGAAGAGCAGCGAGCCTACCTGGAATCGCTCGACGATCGCTATCCGCGCTTGGCACAAATCGCGCGCCCGACCTGGACAGGCGCCGAAGCGATGATGAATATGGCCGCCTATTATCACAACCCGGGACTGATTCTCTATTGCCTGAATCGACAGAGTTGTGAGACAGGGCAATAGATAGCGTGTAGCGACTCATAAGCCGTGATAGACTTTCCTTGGTGTATAATTGAAAGCTGTTGCTACAGAAGTAGTACCAATAAAATAACGCAAAAAATCTCATTTGTAGCGAAAGTTTTGGATGTGATCCTAGTCCCGCCGAATGCACTCCCCCTCCCTGATGCTTCGGGGAGGGGGCCGGGGGGTGGGGTTGAATAAATGCTTTTTCGCATTCTCATTACTTGCTTGGAATTACAGAGGTCTCAGTGCAGGACATCGGCATCGTCATCGTCAATTGGAATACCCGCGAGCACTTGCGGCGCTGCCTCGAGACCGTTTTTGCAAGCGAAGGCGATTTTAGTTTCAGCGTGGTCGTCGTCGATAACGCGTCAACTGATGACAGCGCGGCCATGGTCGGCGGCGATTTCCCGGATGCCCAAGTCATCGCCAATGCCGAGAACATCGGCTATCCCCGCGCCAACAATGTTGGATTGCGCCATCTCGGTTTCAGCGACCAGGGAGAAGCGAAGGCGAGCGCGCCGCGTTATGCCCTGTTGTTGAATCCGGATACTGAATTGCCCGCCGACGCCCTTTACCGCATGATCCAGTTTATGGATTCGAGGCCGGACGTTGGGGCTGCGGGACCGAAGTTGACCCTGCTTGACGGCAGCCTGGACAAAGCCTGTCGACGCGGCTTTCCGACGCCGATGGTGAGCTTTTATCATTATTCCGGTTTGGCAAAACTCTTTCCGCGCAACCGCCGTTTCGGTCGCTATAACATGACCTTTGCCGACGAGAACCAGGAGTTGGAAGTGGATTCCGTGGTCGGCGCCTATATGCAGGTGCGCAAAGAAGCCATAGCCGAAGCAGGTCTGCTGGATGAAAGTTTCTTCATGTACGGCGAAGATCTAGATTGGGCCTATCGCATGAAGCAAGCGGGCTACAAAATCTGGTATTATCCAGTTGTAACGGTACGTCACGTCAAACGAGCGGCGAGCGCCCGCTCAAAAAAAGCGCAGTTCGAGTTTTGGCGCGCCATGTTAATCTTCTATCGCAAGCACTTTCGACAGACTACGAATCTGCCTTTGCACCTGGTGATTCTGGCGGCGTTGTTGCTGAAAGGAGGACCCGACCTGTGGAAGGAGATCCGCAATCCGACTCTGTCCGGCTAGCGCCTAGATCCTATCGCTGGAACAACGAGCATCTGAAGGCTCTTTCCACCGTGTCTCTGTTCCTTGCCGATGTCGCCATGCTTGTGACGGCATTCATACTGGGCTACGAAGCTCGCGAAAGTCTACCGTTTTTCGCTCGTCCACAGGACCAGCCTCCCATAGCCAACTTTATTCCAACGATCGTCTTGCATGTGGCGACGATTATTCTGATGTTCTATTTTTCTCAGTTGTACCATCTCAAGCGCGCCTCCAGCCGTATTGATCAGTTTCGCAATGTCCTTGGCGTCGTTACTCTGGGTACGCTGCTGGCAAGCGGCATCCAGGAATTCGTACTGCAAAATACCGCATTCGAAGCCATCTATCCGCGCAGCCTCCTGTTCTACGTATGGTTTTTCAGCATGTTACTCACTGGCTTGGGCCGCGAGATTCACAGACGAGTCTGGGCTTTCCTGCGTCGGCGGGGCGTCCTTCGCGACAACTTGCTGATCGTGGGCGAGGGTCGCATCGCCCATGAAATCACAGAAAAAATACGCAATAGTCCTTCACTAGGATATGACATTGTGGGTATCGTGAGCGCGAATGATACCCAGGACGAAATCCCGGGCATCTCCATTATCGGCAAATACGCGGATATTCCGCGCTTGATCGACGAGCACATGGTGGAGCAGGTGATTGTCGCCCTGTCCGATCCGCGCCGGGGCGAACTGGTTGAGCTGATCAATCTCTGTCAGCGCGGACGCGTCGACATTAAAGTCTATCCCGATCTCTTCTCCTATATGGCCGGCGATCTTAATGTCGACGACCTTGGCGGAACACCGCTACTGACCGTACGCGACATCGCCTTGCGCGGCTGGAAGCTAAGCTTAAAGCGCGGGCTGGATCTCATCGGCGCGACCCTCGGCCTGATCTTGCTTTCGCCGCTCATGTTGTTGACCGCGCTCTTGATTCGCCTGGAATCTCGTGGACCGGTCTTTTACTGGCAGTGGCGCATGGGCCAAGATGAACGTCCCTTTCCCATGATCAAGTTTCGTTCAATGCGCTCCGATGCGGAATCGCAGGGGCAAACCTGGACGGTCGAGAACGACCCGCGCGTCACCCGTATCGGCCGCTTTATGCGTCGCAGCAACTGGGACGAGATCCCTCAACTGATCAACGTTATTGTGGGTCATATGAGCCTGGTAGGCCCGCGACCGGAGCGACCAATGTATGTGCAGCGATTCCGTAGTCAGATCCCAAATTATATGACCCGCTTGCGCGAGAAATCTGGCATGACCGGTTTGGCGCAGGTCGAAGGCTTGCGTGGCGATACATCGATCGCCGATCGCACGCGCTTTGACCTGCTGTATGTGGAAAACTGGTCTCTCTGGCTGGATATCAAGATCATCATTCGCACTATCTGGCAGTCCTTCACTCGCTCAAGCCCTAACGCATATTGATCTGCGGAGGGGACATCAAAACATGGATCTGGAAACCCTGACGCAAGCCATGCGCCACTTTGTCCAAAGCAAGGGCTGGATTGACGACAGTTCCCCCAAACCGCAGAGTCACAGAAACCTGGCCATCTCGCTGGTCTTGGAAGCGAGCGAAGTCTTGGAACACTACCAATGGGGCGAAGAGTGCGCCGATCCGGCGGCTCTGGCTGAAGAATTGGCGGATGTGATGCTGTATCTGCTGCAATTGGCTGATATTAACGGTGTTGATCTCGGTGAAGAAGTTATGAAAAAGCTCGCCAAAAACCGCAAGCGCGATTGGCCCGCGCCAGCCACGCGCGACATCAAACGAAACGCCGAGCTGGAATAGCTGACGAAGTCGTCCTTGACGGCGTCTCCACGCCCCAATTCGTTATAGGCTATCATTCTTGACGCGGCGCATTATAATACCTGGCACTGTGCAGAGAGCGTACGGACAGGACAGCGCGAGGCATTGGCAAGGTCTCGTCAACTCCAATCGCGTATTCATTTAAGAGGATCGTGTTCACATGTCGGAACAGGCTGTTACAGCCCAAAGCGAAGATTTCTCGCGTTGGTATAACGAAATTGTCTATCGCGCTGATCTGGCGGCGCCGTCTCCAGTTCGGGGTTGCGTTATTATCAAGCCTTATGGCTACGAAATCTGGGAAGGCATCAAAGGCGGCTTGGACCGGCGCTTCAAAGCGACAGGCCATCAGAATGCCTATTTCCCGCTCTTTATACCGGAAAGTTATATCAAGCGAGAAGCGCAGCATGTCGAGGGTTTCAGCCCCGAACTAGCGGTGGTCACTCACGCTGGCGGTAAGGAACTTGAAGAACCTTTAGTGGTGAGGCCGACTTCCGAAACGGTTATCGGCGAGGCCTTTAGCGACTGGATACAGTCCTATCGCGACTTGCCGCTGCTGATCAATCAATGGTCCAATGTCGTACGTTGGGAGTTGCGCACACGACCTTTCCTGCGCACGGCCGAGTTTCTGTGGCAAGAGGGGCATACCGCGCACGCGACCCACGACGAAGCCGAAGAAGAGACGCTGCGGATGTTGGATATCTACGCCGATTTCGCGGCAAATGATGCCGCCATCCCGGTTATCAAGGGCGAAAAAAGCCGCATGGAACGTTTCGCCGGCGCCCTGCGCACTTATACGATCGAGGCAATGATGCGCGACAGAAGGGCGCTGCAGTCGGGTACCAGCCACAATCTAGGCCAGAACTTCGCCAAAGCTTTTGACATTCGTTATCTAGCGGAGAACAATGAGCAGGCTTATTGCTGGACCACGTCCTGGGGATTGAGCACGCGTATGGTCGGCGCAGTGGTCATGGCGCACGGCGACGACAAGGGGCTGCGTCTGCCGCCGAAGCTGGCCCCCTATCAGGTCGTGATTGTTCCCATTTACCGCAAGGACGATCAAAAACCGCTGGTTATGGAGACGGTCAACAGGTTGGAAAGCCAAATCAACGCGGCGGGCATCCGTGTGCATGTCGATCGGCGGGAGGGGCAATCGCCCGGATTCAAGTTCAACGACTGGGAGATGCGCGGCGTCCCGGTACGCGTCGAAATCGGACCCAAAGACGTACAGAACAATAATGCGGTGCTGGCGCGTCGGGACCTCCCGGGGCGCGAAGGCAAGCAGTTTGTTTCCCAAGACGGCATTGCAGACGCGCTGGAGGCGCTCTTGAACGCGATACAGGCCAATCTCTTGGAAGACGCGCGCGCCTTCCGCGACCGGCATATCAGTGACGTTGGCGTCTACGACGAAATGAGACAGGTTGTTGACGGCGGGGATTGGGCGCGCGCCTGGTGGAACGGATCGGACGAAGATGAGTTGGCTGTCAAAGACGAAACAGGCGCCACGATCCGCTGCTTCCCATTTGAGCAACCGGGGGGAACGGGCATTTGTGTCAAGACTGGGCAACCTGCCCAAAAAGTCGCCCTCTTTGCCAAAGCCTATTAGACGTTATTCGTGTATACAAGTAGCAGAAGAGCGCGTCCACAGCCCTATCGGCGCGCTTTTTGATTTCCCTTGTTCACATTCGCGGCATGGTATGAGACTTCTAATGCAAATCTGGCATTGTGAAAATAGACACAATTGAAAAACTCCTGTACAATGACGTCCTTTGGGCTTTAGTCGGGAAGGTAAACTGAAAAAAGGTACATTTACGGATCGGATAGTTTGCTGCTGCTGGCATTTGTGGAGATTAGTTTCCAGTGCTAGACTGAAACGTACCTGTACTTATTTTTCTTTGAATGATGCCATGATTGTTGCAACCAGATCAAACGAAAATTTGCTTGCCCGTGCTTCGGCACGGCAGCCATGTGCATGCCACCTGCCTGCGCCATGTCGGGTTGGTGGCATGATTTATTAGGACAGAATAATGACAGCCTACTTGATTGTTGACGCCGATGACATCCTGAAATTCGCTTCGCAAGAGGGAATAGACCTTCAGGAGTTGGCAGTAGCCTTGCGCGGCAACGCCGCTCTGGTAGCAGGTCTGTGCGACTCGTCCATGCTGACAGCGGTCGCCGTAGCGAATTGGGATTCCGAACATGGTGATTGGCCTGTCGACCCGCAGACGATTTTCCGCAGCGCCGGTTACGAGATTCTTGGCGTGTCAGATCGTGAAGACCTGGTCAACACCCTTATAGAGCGTTATTTCTCCACAGACCCCAAACTGATCGACGAGTTGATTGTCGCGAGCCGGTCGGGAGATTTGCTCCCGCTCATTGACAAGCTGGAGACACCGGCTAACGCCCGTATCCGCCTTTGGAATGAAAAGGATTCGTTTCCAGTCATCGAATTCACCAAGAACGTGCTGGTCCAGCCCCTGGAAAACCTCTACGGCTTGCGGCCCAAAAATGTCTGGGTCTACATCGACTTCGAGAACATCTCAATTAGCTTGAACGAGCAGGGATTCGTCGTCAATCTCGATCACCTGATCGAACGCTTCGTCTCCCAGGCGCAGGCGCACGGTCGATTGGTGAAAATGTCCGCCTATGCCCCCTGGGGCCAGCGCGGCGCCCTGCCGCCATTGGTCGATTCCTCTGGCAGAGAGGTGGCGGACGACGCGCCCTCTCGCCTGATGATGGCGAATATTGATCCCGTCTTCAACCTGCCGGGCAAGAACAGCGCCGATATGCGCATGGCGCGGGATGTCCTGACCGATGCCGGCCATCCGGAAGCGGGCGATGTCATCATCCTAGCAAGTAGCGACCGCGACTTCAATGACGTCATCAACCCACTGCTTCAGCGGAACAAGACCGTTGTTTTGTGGGGTGTGCGCGGCAGCACCGGGCGCCTCTTGCAGAGCCACCCGTCGCTGCATCTGGAATTCATTGACGATTTCACCGATCTGCAAACGCATGAATCACTCAGCCATGTGGAGGCCGCCGACGACGCCGAGAGCTTCATCCCGTCTCAGTGGTCGAGTGTCATTATCCAATTCTACCGGCTGCAGAGCGCTAAGCCCTCCGGCGAGATTACCTTGCATGCCTTGATAGAGCAATTGATTGATGTCGGCGATGTGATTTCCGTCGAGCGCGGTCAGGATTTGGTATCGCAGGCGATTTCATTAGGTATCTTGAAGCAGCTTTCCGCCTCCGGCGCTGTCGAGTTGAGTTACCAAAACCCGGTGGTTGACAAAACCTTGTTGATTGTGGAGCGCATGGTTCGTCGGGTCATCAACACTTTGAGCGCGCGAAATTGGGAATACGTCAATTATGGATTCTTGCTAAAGGGATTGGCAATGGAGCGCGATCTCGACCGCCCCGGCATGAATGAAAGCGACCAGTGGCGCTCGCATTGGATTGATTGTCTGGTGCGCGAGCGCGTCTTGCAGCGCGAATTGGTACCGCATCGCCACAATCCAGATGATCTGGTACCGGTGATCAGGATTCCTGTCGAAACGCCGCGCCCTATGCCGAGCAAGGTAGACGAGGATGTCGACGACGCCGAGTTGGCCAGCCGCAAGTGGCTGGGAGTCCCACCGCACAAGCTCTATGAGACGGACCCCGACGTGGCTCACATGGTCACCCGCATCGTCGTGAGCGTACAGCAATTCACCAGTTTCCGGAATTTCGCCTGGTGCCCGCTGGGCAGTCTGCACCGCCGGCTGCGGGAGTTCGATAGCGGCGTGACTTTTCAATACGCTGTCGAGTACTTGCTCGTCAACGAGATGGTCACCGTGCAAGAATACCCAAACCCGCGCAGTGACTACAACACCAAGGGCATCGAGCTCAATCCGGAATGCGCCTTTGTCGCGGTCTTGCTGGCCGAGCGTGATGAATTCGTTCGCGTCTTGCTGGAAATGTACAACGAGAATCAAACGATCAGCGCGGCCAACCTCAGTACGCGGCTAGAGGACAGCTGGGACGTCGATCTGTGGGTCTCGATCATGAGAATCGAAAACGTGCTGAACTTGCTTCCCGGCCGTACAGATCAATATAGCTTGTTCCGGACCCACCATACGGTGAAATTGGTCGCGAATGACGATGTCAACGAACTGCAAAAAGCGGACGAATAGCTGGGCATTGTTGCGGCTTCCTTGAACTGATATAATCAGCGCGCTCTTAAGACCGACAGGCAAACTGTCCTGCCTGTTCGGTGACGATGAAGGGACGGAAAGCATGCCTTTGGACAAAGCGACCAAAACTCGGATTATCAACGACTTCGCCCGCGAAGAAGGTGACACCGGGTCACCGGAAGTGCAGATAGCGTTGCTCACCTCACGGATTGAACAATTGACCGAGCACCTCAAAGTACACAACCACGACGAGCACTCTAGGCGGGGATTGCTGAAGTTAGTGGGGCAGCGCCGCCGCCATTTGAAGTACATCGCTCGCAAGAAACCGGATGTCTACCGTGAATTACTGCAGCGCCTCGGGTTGCGGCGATAAATCCTGCTTGCGGGACATAAGCGGGATTGTCGGCTTATGACGCCGTTGCGCCCGATGCGGCCTCATAGGCTGAACAGCGCGGATTTGATGATTCTTGATGCGTCAAAATGATGGGCAGCGCCAGAGATGCCAGCTTTCCTTCCGCTGGTAGCTGATGAGGCTGCGCGCCAGATTGGCGCATTTTAACTGTATGGAGAACTCTATGACCTTAGAGATACGTGAATATCGAAGCAAGGTGGCGGACAAGGAAATCATCATCGAGACCGGCCGCTTTGCGCAACAAGCTGGCGGTTCGGTGACGGTGCGCATGGGCGATACCATGTTGTTTTGCTCCGTAACCATGGGGTCGCCGCGCCCGGGACTGGATTTCTTTCCCTTGAGCGTCGACTACGAAGAAAAGATGTATGCCGCCGGCCGAGTACCGGGCGGGTTTTTCAGGCGAGAAGGCCGCCCGTCAGAAGGCGCCATTCTTACCTCCCGCGTCATTGATCGCACCCTGCGCCCGCTTTTCCCCAAGAACATGCGCAACGAAGTGCAAGTGATTTTGATGTCTCTTTCGCATGATAAAGAACATCATGTCGATATGCTGGGCGTCATCGCGGCCAGCACCGCGCTGGTGATTTCCGACATTCCCTGGAATGGACCGGTGGCTGGCGCGCGCGTCGGCTTAGTCGACGGCGAGTTGTCCGTGAACCCCACTTATACCGAAATGCAGACCAGCCCATTGGACCTGCGCGTTTCCGGCACAGGCGAGGCCATCAATATGGTCGAATGCAATGCCGACCAGGTGGACGAGGATACGATGCTGGAGGCGCTCTTCCTGGCGCACGATTCCGTACAAGACATCATCGCGCTGCAGAACAACATACGAGAGGAAATCGGCAAGGAGAAACAGGAGCCGTCGGTTGACGACATCGACAAGGACTTGCAGGTAGAGGTCGAAGGAAAAGTGGCGGGCCGCATCAACGAGATTATGGCCGCGCATAGCGATCGCAACGAGCGCCGCGAACCGCTGCGAGCGATTCAAAATGAATTGGTCGAGGAATACTCTCGGAAGAATGAAACGATCGCCGACGAAGACGAGCGCTACAACCTGAAACACGTGGAACGGGCTTACGATCAAACCATGAAAAACGTCGTCCGTGCTCGCATCGTCAACGAAGGCCTTCGTCCCGACGGACGCGATCATGCCGCGATGCGCCCGCTTTTCGCAGATGTTCAGTTGGTGCCGCGGGTGCACGGTTCCGGCATGTTCATGCGTGGCGAAACGCAAGTGCTCACCATTGCCACGCTGGGCACGCCCCGCGATTCGCAATTCATGGACAGCATCAGCCCTGAAGACGACAAGCGCTATATACACCACTATAACTTCCCGCCCTACAGCACGGGCGAGACTTATCCCATGCGCGGTCCCCGCCGGCGCGAGATCGGGCACGGCGCATTGGCGGAAAAGGCGCTGCTTTCGATGATCCCAACCGAAGAGGAGTTCCCCTACGTCCTGCGCCTGGTAAGCGAAGTCATGAGCTCAAACGGCAGTACATCCATGGCCAGCGTCTGCGCCAGCACGCTGGCTTTGATGGACGCCGGCGTGCCGATCCGCAATCCTGTCGGCGGCATCGCCATGGGCCTCATCAAAGAAGGTGACAAAGTGGCCGTGCTAACCGACATCCAGGGGATGGAAGATCACTTGGGCGACATGGACTTCAAAGTAGCCGGCACTGTCGACGGGATTAATGCCTTGCAGATGGATATCAAGATCGCGGGCGTAACGCGCGATACTATGCGGCAGGCGCTGGCGCAAGCCAGGGACGCGCGCCTGCAAATCCTTGAGGTCATTCAGGGAGCCATCGCCGCCCCGCGCGATACCTTGAGCGAGCACGCGCCACGGATGGAATCAATTAAGATTGAAGTGGACAAGATCGGCGCTGTCATTGGTCCCGGCGGCAAGAACGTTCGCGCGCTGCAAGACGAGCACAATGTCAAGATTGATATCCAGGAAGACGGGATGGTCTATGTCTCCGGCGAAACCGGTCCCGAGGTTCTGGAAACGCTCGAAAAGATCAAAGCGATGATAGAAGAGCCCGAGGTCGGACAGATCTATACGGGCCGCGTAACCCGGGTGGAAAACTACGGCGCATTTGTGGAATTCTTGCCGGGCACAGATGGCATGGTGCACATCTCGCAGTTGGCGGATTATCGTGTCAAGAGCGTCGAAGAAGAAGTCAGCATCGGCGACGAGATCATGGTCATGGTTATCAGCGTGGACCCCACTGGCCGGGTTCGTCTTAGCAGGCAAGCTGTGCTGGAGGGCTGGGATGTAGAAGAAGCGATCCGGCGAGACGCCGCCAACAGCCGCGGGGGGCGTCGCGGTGGAGGGGATCGCCGAGGCGGCGATCGTCGTGGTGGCGACCGTCGCGGCGGAGGCCGCCGCAGTGATGACCGGCGCGGCGCTGGCGACCGACGAGGGTATGATCGCAATCGCCGCGACTGATCCGCCGGGCAAAACGACCATCGACGTGCTACCGCGCCATCAGCCGCGAGTAGCACGTTTTTGATTACTTGGCTTTTTTGACAAAGCCCTCGCTCATGCGAGGAGTGGGCTTGTTATTTTCTGTGAGCGCGGCAGGATAATTCGCTGCCGCCGAGCGGCTTATTGGGCGCGAGGAGTGTAATCGTGACAAACGCCAGCGACAGTCCCGGCAGAGGGATTGCCGAGACCGAGAATTACCTGATTTGGGAAGTGCAAGCGCCGGACGGGGAAACGACCTACCATCTGGAATTGGGCGTCGCCACCTTGCATTTCTACCACGAAGAATGGGTGGAATTCCTGCAACTGATGAAAGACGCGGCTAGCAACAGCTGATGACGCCAGAGCCAATGCGCCAGCGCTTTGTTGAAGCGCTGGCAAAACATCTGCCGCCGAGCGCCTCTCGCTTGCGTCTTTTGGATATTGACGGGCGTTGTGGCGATATCTTGGCCGCTCGACGCGCTGACCTGGACATCCGCTGCCCGGCGGTGGATGACTTGCAACGCTCGCGGATTGCCTCGCCAGCGGCCGATGCTATCGTGGCATTTGACTGTGATATCGACAGTAAAGCGCTGAGATCGATCGCCGCCAACATGAGACCCGGCGGTCGTTTTATCGCTGTCCTCCCGCGGGGCCAAGTCCGCGAGTGCTGGGTCGGTCTGTTGGAAGCGGGGGGACTTGTGCGGATACTGGTTGAGCCGGCCGTCGATGGCGTCGGCCTCCTGATACGCGGCGAAAAACCCCATACAACCGTCAATACATTGGAGCGTATTCAAAGCGTAGCTCGCGCCGATGTTGATCTCGCGGATCTGGCTGCCTACCGAGGACCTTACCTGCATCTGCTGATTCGCCAGTCGCCCAACAAGCCGGTTTGGAAACTGGAAGCCGGGGAAGCCATCGCCTGGCGCGCGCTTGCCTTGGGAGACGTTTCGAACGCTGTTTTGCTCGCATTCAGCAGTTTGCCCAAGGCGGTCGGATTCCTGCAGCCCGCCGTCATGATTGACCTGGTGAGAGACGTCAACAAAGTTGGCAAATTCGCCAGAGAAGTCGCTGCGGGGTGGGGGAGGCACATCATTCTCAATCCGACCCTGGATTCTATCAAAGATCAACAACTCATCTGGCTGCATATTGATCCTGAAACCGCCGCGGCGCCGGATGAATGAGCGCCGTCATCAATTTGCCTTCGCGCGACTGCCGCAGTTTCCAAGAGTGACAGGCTTGGTTCCGCAGTTGCAGAGATCCGATTGCGCGCCAACTCATGACATTTTCGCTGGATGACATCGAATACTTGAGCAGCGACCCTGGTCGACGCCTTCTGGAGGCGCACGCTCATAGCGATGTCTCCGAGGCAAACGCCCTGGCTCTGCTGACCCAACTGAGAAAAGCGCTGTCCCCGGAGCAAGCGGCGGCGGTGCTGTCGACGCTTCGGCTGAGGAAGAAAGCAAGGTTGAAATTCCCGCATCATGCCCAGCGAATGTTGTTCACCGAAGAGAGCTTGCAGCAGGCGAGTCACCCGCGAATCAGGCAGTATCGGGCTGCTCTGCTGGGGTCTGACAAGCTGGTTGACATGTGTTGCGGTATTGGCAGCGACTCAATGGCTTATGCCGAATCCGGGCGCCAGGTCCTTGGCCTGGATAAAGACCCCGTGCGTATCGCCATCGCCCGGCACAACGCTGCTGCGCTTGGCGTCGCCGTGGAATTCGCTTTGGCGGATGTTCGCGACGGCATGCCATCCGGTTACGATGCCGCATTCTACGACCCGTCGCGGCGCGATGCGGGGGGCAGGCGCATCCACGACGTCGAATGTTATGCGCCTCCGCTGTCTTTGATTCGGCGCTGGACTGTCAAAGAGCTTGTAGTCAAACTCTCTCCCGCGGTCGACTTGACGCAAGTCCAGCGCTACGGCGGCCAGGTGGAATTCATCTCGGTCGACGGTAACCTCAGCGAAGCCGTTCTGTGGCGGCGCCGGCAGTCCGCGCCACCAATGGCGACGCGCTTAGACGCTTCCGGGATTCATCACTTGTCGGCAGATCTTGAGGACCAGGTTGAGATCTCGGAACCGAGAGCTTGGCTATTCGAGCCGGATCCTGCGATTCTTCGCGCCAGGTTGCTGCGACAATTGGCGGCGATGCTCGACGCAAGTTTGCTTGATGGCACGATCGCCTATTTGACCTTGGATGAAATCGTCGAAACGCCCTGGGGAAGGTACTGGCAAGTCCTGGACTGGATGCCCTTCAACCTCAAGAAGCTGCGCCGTTATCTAGTCGATAGAGGGGTTAGCCATGTGACGGTCAAGAAGCGCGGCTTTCCCATGCTGCCCGAAGAGTTGATCGCAAGACTGCGGCTGAAAGGGGGGCAAGAATCGCGCGTGCTGGTCTTGACACGCTGCCGCGCCCGTCCCGTCGTCATCGTCTGCGCTCCCCTTCTTAAACAAACCCCCTTGCTCGCGCAAGACTGAGGAGCGGACATGTTTGAAGTAACTTGGTACGATAGCGATGGATCAGCTAATAGCTGATCCCTACAAGGTTCATTTATGGCGAAAATTGTAGGGGCGACCTATCAGACGCTGTTGAAAAATAGAATTTCGTCTTAAAGTTGGTCTCTTCTGAACTGTTTACACCCCTCCCCAATGCTTTGGGGAGGGGGCCGGGGGAGGGGTTAGACCTGTTTTTCAACGGACTCCGGTGGCTCGCCCCTCGGTGTTCTCGGTGCCCTCGGTGGTTAAAATCTCTCTGTGTCCTCTGCGCCTCTGTGGTGAATCCCCTCCCCCCCCCCCGCGTATACATACTGTATCTATACTGTTGCTCAAAAAGGGGGCAAAATCAGGGCATCTTCCGAGCGCTTGAGGACGAATTGAACTTTGTTATTGCCTGCGAGCGCGACATTTCCGGGAATTTTTCGCTGGTCGCGCGCCGAAGGACTGTAATTTGGGCAATTTGAACAAATCCATTATAATTGTGTTTCGCTATGTGATCGGCGGAAATGGATGATGCAGCCACAGGAACCGCGCAAACATCGTTTGGTCAGCTGGGAAGAGGTCGACCAGCTTATCGATGGATTGGTTCCGCGCATACAAGATCTGGGACCCTTCGGCGCGATGGTCATGATCACGCGCGGCGGCGTGATACCAGGCGGTTTGTTGGCGGAAGCATTGAGCATTCGGCACCTGCTGACAGCTTCGGTAGACTTTCTCTCAACAGAGCAATCCGGTATCATGGCTTGGCCGACATTCTTGCAATTTCCCGATCCAGAGCTTCTGCGTGGCAGGCGAACCTTGATCGTCGACGATGTCTGGGGCAGCGGACGGACCAGCATCGCCGTGCGGGAACGCGTGAATGCGGCGGGAGCGCGGGCGATCAATTGCGTTTTGCATTTCAATCCCTATCGATCGCTGTTTTCCAACATAATGCCAGAGCTGTATGGCGATGTTACAGACGCTTATGTAGTCTATCCTTGGGAGATTGACCGCGGTCTGCTGGGCCGCGGCTTTGGAGAAGCCCAGCCGGAGATCTGACCGAATCAATTTGCCTGCGAACGCGACATTGTGCGATTCGAAGGAGTTTGCGATATAATGCATGAACGTTTTATGCCGTCGTTCGTAGATACCAGCATATGGCGGTTTGCGATTGCCGGTCGGTTCGTCGCTTAGTCGAGCATGAGTGTATGGCCTGTGGCTGCCACGAGATAATGTATACTACGTTTAGGTCTAGTATTTGCGCTTTTTTAACACCTGACCTCATTGTTGACCCAAGTGCGCGGTTCCTCTGCGGGTTCCGGCACGATTATTACCTGCTGATGCAGGAGGCAAAACAAACCTTATGAGTGAACAACATGATAGCAACCCCGTACCCGATGAGAATTTCGAGGAGATGCTTGCCTCATCATTCGATTTTTCTTATTCCCCGCCTCGCCGCGGCGAAATTCGCGAAGCCACCATTCTTCAGATAGATGAACGCGAGATAATTGTCGATCTCGGCGCAAAACAAGACGGCATCGTTCCTTCACAAGATCTTGATCGGATGGAAGACAGCTTCCGCGAGAGCTTGGAGGCGGGCGCCAGCATTCCGGTTTATGTGGTCAACCCGCGCGACCAAAATGACAACTTGATCGTATCCATCAACATGGGTTTGCAGCGTTACGACTGGGAAAAAGCGCGCGAGCTTTTGAGTTCGCAAGACCCGGTCGATGTCAAAGTGAGCGGCTATAACAAAGGCGGCGCTCTGGTGCGCTGGAACCGGCTGGAAGGTTTTATCCCAAGTTCTCATTTGGTGTCCGCGAATATGGCGCTGGACCGCCGCGAAGCCATGAGCGAGTTGATCGGCTCCACGCTTAGTGTCAAGGTCATTGAAGTCGATCAAGACCGTCGCAGGCTCATCTTCAGCGAGCGGGAAGCTCAAAAAGAGTGGCGCGCCAAGCGCAAGCAGAAACTCCTTGCCGAACTTAGCGTCGGTGATGTCGTAAATGGCGTCGTCACCGGATTGCGGGATTTTGGCGCCTTCGTCAATATTGGCGGCGCCGACGGATTGATACACGTCAGCGAACTGGCTTGGCACCGGGTCGATCATCCGCGTGATATTCTGGCTATCGGCGACAAGATCGAAGTTTATGTCCTAAACCTCGACCGCGAAACCAACCGCATCGCCCTCAGCAGAAAACGTCTCTTGAGCGATCCCTGGGACGAGGCGCAATACCGCTATCACGAAGGACAATTGGTGGAAGGTCAAGTAACCAACGTGGTCGACTTCGGCGCGTTTGTCGCGCTGGGAGATGGTTTGGAGGGCTTGCTGCACCTCAGCGAAATGGGCGACGGCGCCCTCAAGGAACCCTATTCTTATGTGCAAAAGGGCGATCAACTTTCGCTGCGTATTAGCCACCTCGAACCGGAAAAGCGCCGTGTAGGCTTCACCCAGCGCTGGGGCACCGAAGCTGGGGAAGAGGACGACGAACATGACGAGGAAGGGGCATTCAACGATGGTGTCGACAGCGTAAATGAGATCGAAGACGAAGCGACCGACGACGGCTCCGGCGCCACGAATGATGAATCGCCCGAGACCCCTGAAGACGAAGATGACTAGAAGCGGCGCTCTGCCCGCCGCCCAATTTGTTGCTAACCGCCAATAATCTTGCTGATCTCTTTGCCTCGCGCCGTTGACAAGGCTGTTGCCGCTCTGTATAATGCGCGGCGATTCTTGGTGAGGGCAGGTCGTTCGCGTAATTCCGCAATTGCAGACGAACAAGGACATTCCGAGCCTGGTTATTCGGCCGCTGCCGAAGCTTACCGGGTTTTATTTTGCCTCCGATCAAGCATCAATTTCGTATTGTTCTGGGAGAGTTTTAAGTTATGCAAACAGAAACCGCGCTGGACCAGTCTGTCGACGAGATGGACTTTGCCTCACTTTTGGAAGAATCCCTTGCCGGCAGCCAGATCGAACGGGGAGATATCGTCAGCGGTACCGTTTTGTCCATCGACAACCAGGGATTGATCGTCGATATAGGCTGGAAACAAGACGGCATCGTCACACGCAACGATATCGAACGCATGGGTATGAGCACGAAGGATTTCCAGGTTAATGCGGAGATCGACGTGGCAGTCGTGCGCTTGAACGACGGCGATGGCAATTTGATCCTGTCCGCTTCACAAGCGCGGCAGAACGAAGACTGGAAACGCGCGGAAGCAATGATGAATAGCAAGGAACTCTATGCCGGCGTGCTCGCCGACGCAAACCGTGGCGGGGTGATCATGCCCTTTGGCCACTTGCGCGGTTTCATTCCAGCCAGTCATGTGCTTGATCTGCCGCGTGGACTTAAAGAAGACGAGCGCCTGATCAAACTTCAAGAATTGATCGGCAAGGAAATCAGCGTGCGTGTGATCGAAGTGAATCGCAAACGGCGGCGCTTGGTCTTCAGTCAGTTGGAAGCGGAACAGGAAAACCGCGCGGCTCGCAAACAGGCATTGTTACAGGAACTCGAAGAGGGCAGTACGCGCGAGGGTGTTGTCAGCGGCTTGTGCGATTTTGGCGCCTTTGTCGATTTGGGCGGCGCTGACGGTCTCATTCATATTTCGGAGTTGGCTTGGTTCCGCGTGCGTCATCCCAGCCAGGTTGTGGCGGTCGGCGATCAAGTCGAGGTTTTTGTCTTGCACCTGGATGAAGAAGGCAAGCGCATCGGCTTGAGCTTGAAGCGCTTGCAGCCCAACCCCTGGTCACTCGTCGACGACATGTATCACATTGGGCAATTGGTCGAGGGTGTCATTAGCCGTGTAGAGTCCTTTGGCGCTTTTGTCAGCCTGGACCCGGGCATTGAAGCGCTACTCCACGTCAGCCAGATGTCGCATAACCCCGAAGAGAACCCCTTGCGCCATCTGTACGAAGGACAAAAGCTGCTGATGCGCATTATTAGCATCGAGTCGGAAAAGCAGCGCCTGGGGCTGAGCTTGACCGAGGTCACGGCAACGGAACTGGAACAATGGGAAGAGCGCCAGATGGAGTTGGTCGCGCAAGCGCGCGCCGCCGCCGAAGCAGAGGCGGAAGCTGAACGCGATGAAACAGGCATGCTGCCCGCCGAATCCAATGTTGAAGAGGAGGGTGAAGCCGAAGCCGAACCGACGCTTGAACCGCAGGTTGAAGCAGAACGATAAGCCCGAACATAGCTTTTGGGCGACCGGCGCGAAACGCGATATGGCATTAGGCGGGTTTGTCCTGTACACTCCCTTTGCAGATTAGCTGAGAGTTAAGCATTTTCGTACGATTCACACACAAAGGCGGTGATTGCGAGCATGGCTTCGGTAAGGCTAAAGCCAGGCGAAAGTCAAGAACAACTCTTGCGGCGTTTTCGCAAACGGGTGACAAATGCCGGCATACTTAGCACTGTACGCCGGAAACGTTGGCACATTTCCAAGAGCGAATTGCGCCGTATCGAAAAGAAGAAAGCGATCCGTCGCTCGCGTCGGCGGCAACGCAAAATGTGATTCATCCGCTAGTTGTTGCCAAAGCGCGTCTGACAATTACGATCGTGGGCGGCGCCCTGCGGCGCTTGCCGATTGGTCTACGCTGCGGATTGGAAACCACGAGTTCGTTGCGCAGGCGGAAACCGCAACGGGCTTCTACATTTTTTATGGGATAGGCTGTTTAGTTCACTAAGGAGGAACATGGCCAAGAAAGAAGAAAAGATCGAAGTTGAAGGAACTGTAATCGAAGCGTTACCCAATACGCAGTTCAAAGTTGAACTGGATAACGGACATCAGGTCCTGGCATATTTGTCGGGCAAAATGCGAAAGTATTACATACGTATACTTTTGGGAGACCGTGTCAAAGTCGAGATGAGCGCCTATGATATGAATCGAGGTCGTATCATCTACCGGCACAAAAACAACGTACGCGCGTAATACCTGTAAGCCGCCTAATCTGGGAGCTCGGTTAGGACGGTCGTCGCTTCCCGCGATGATCCTTTTGGGAGCAATCCCATGTTTCAGTTTCATAGTTAAGGGACGGGTCAACGGTGGTTGGCTCGTTCTTTTATGGTGATTTACAGCCCCAATGAGCCGCCATCGTGCTGAACATGAAGGTTCGGAAGCGCACATCGGCGAAGCCCGCGCTCTCGATCAGTTGCGCCAGTTCCTCAGGTGTTTTGAAGGCGCGCGTCGATTCCGGCAAGTAGCGATAGGCGTCGCTGGCGGATTTACCCGCGATCAAACGGCCCAGTAGCGGTATCCCAAATTTCAAATGCGCGAGAATCAAGGGCTGCAGCAGGTTGCGTGGCGGCGGCGTCGTATCCAATATGACGATGCGTCCGCCCGGCTTGAGCACCCGCCGCTGTTCGGCGAGCGCGCGCGGGATATCCGCGACGTTGCGCATCAGATAACCCGAAACCACCGCGTCAAAACAGTTGTCGGCATAAGGCAATTGCAGCGCATCGGCGCCTGTCCAGCTCACCAGGCTGCCGTAGCGACCCTGCCGCCGCCCTACTTGCATCATTTGCAGCGCGAAATCGGCGCCGGCAACCGTGGCTTCCGGGCGCCGCTTCAGCGCTTCAAAAGCGATGTCGCCGGTACCGGTCGCAATGTCCAATAGCGCGCCTTCCGCCGGCAAATCAGCGGCTTCCACGACAAAACGACGCCACTTCAGGTCTTGCCCGCCGGAGATAACGCGGTTCATCAAGTTGTAACGCGCGGCGATGCGGTCGAACATCGCTTGCACGTATTCCGATCGCTCTTTCCCGTTAAGCTGCGCCATGGTCGCGACTGATTATTCCCCCGCGGTCTGGTCTAGCGGTCGTACTGTCTCTATGAGCGCCCAGTCGCCCTTTTTGCGGCGCGCGATGGGCCTCAATCCCGCGCGCCGCAGGCTCCCTTCCACCGCGTCCACTTGACTGTCAATGATGCCGCTGAAGATGGCGACCCCGCCCGGCCGTACGATTTGAGCCAATCTGCGCTCGGTCATCTCAAGTATGATCCGCGCCAGGATATTCACCATCACCATATCAAAGCGCCGCGCGGAAGACAGGACGCTCTCCAAGCTGCCTTGTTCGGCGACGATCTGCTGCGCGACGCCATTTCGAGCGGCGTTCTCCCGTGTGGCTCGCACGGCAATCGGGTCGATATCCAGCGCCAGCACTTGCCCGGCGCCCAGCTTGGCCGCCGCGATAGCCAGAATGCCGCTGCCACATCCCAGATCCAATACATCCAGCCCCGGATCCGCCATCGTCTCCAGCGCCTCCAGACAGAGCTGCGTTGTGGGATGCGTACCCGTGCCGAATGCCATGCCCGGATCCAGCGCGATTTCTATGTCCTCTTGCGATAAATCAACATCGACCCACCGCGGGCGAACAAGCAAATGCTTGCCAACGCGCAAGGGTTGATAATGCGCTTTCCAGGCTTCCGCCCAATCATCTTCCCGTACTGCGCTATAGCAGGGTTTGGGCATCGGGTACATCAGCCGCATATGGCTCAGCGCGGTCTCTAATTCCCTTCTTTTGCCGGGGAAGTCGTCATCATCGAGGAAGTAGGCGCGCAGGATCAAGGTTTCCGCGGGCGGGACTTCATCTTCGTCCCAGGTATCCGGCGGGATGCCATCCTGTTCCAGCGACACGCCCTGGTGACCAAAACGCTGCAAGACTTCGGCGATAGCTTCCGCGCTTTCGCCGTCAACCCGCATCGAAACTTCGATCCAATCGCTCATGAGCGCGGGCTAGTTTTCGCCGCCGAGGAAATCCATTACTTTGTCGAAAAACCCGCGGCCCGCCGCCTGCGGACGTATCTCTCGCCCGAAGGTCTCCGCCAACTGCTCGAAGAGTTCGCGCTGATGCTCGGTCAAATGGGTCGGCGTCTCTACCTGAACGTAAACCAACTGATCGCCGCGACCGGAGTTGGTCCCGTCGCTGCGCAGGCGGGGAATGCCCTTGCCGCGCAAACGGAAGACCTTTCCTGTCTGTGTGCCCGGCGGCATGCTCAATTCCACCGGACCATCCACAGTGTCAACCGTGATCCGGTCGCCCAGGGTCGCCTGCGCCACGTTGATGCTGATATCGAGGATGATGTCATTTTCCTTGCGCTTGAAGAACTCGTGATCTTTGACGTGCACCACGACGAATAAATTGCCCGGCGGCGCGCCCTGTTCGCCGGCATCGCCGTCGCCGCGCACTTGAATCTGGATGCCCTCGCTGACTCCGGCCGGGATCTTGACATTCAAGGCGGCTTTCTTGCGCCTTCGGCCCGAACCATCGCAATTGCGGCAGGGCTTGGAAATGACCGAGCCTTTTCCGCCGCAATTGGGGCAGGTATTCACCCGGACCATGGAACCGAGGAAGGTCTGCTGCACCTGGCGCAGCTCGCCACTGCCGTCGCAAGTTCGGCAGGTGGTGGGTCGCGATCCCTCCGACGCCCCGCTGCCCTCACAGACATCACAGCGTTCCAGGCGCGCGAACTCGATCTCTTTTTCGACGCCAAATACAGCCTCGACGAAGTCAATCGTCACATCGACCCGCCGGTCGCGTCCGCTATTCGTGGCGCGGCGTCGTCCCCCCGGCGTATCGCCAAATGCGCTGTTGAAGATATCGAAGATGTCTTCAAAGCCGAAGCCGCCCATGCCGGGTCCATAGCCGCCCCCGCCGCCATTGACGCCGGCGTGGCCAAAGCGATCGTAACGGGCGCGCTTCTCGTCGTCGGCCAGGACCTCGTAAGCCTCGTTGATCTCCTTGAATCGCTCCTCGGCGCCGGCTTCCCGGCTGACATCGGGATGGTACTGGCGCGCCAGACGCCGGAACGCGGTCTTGATCTCTTGTGTGTCCGCGCTCTGCGATACGCCGAGCACTTCATAATAATCTCTAGGCATGGAAGGGGTCCTGTACGCGCCCGCTAGCTTTACGGCCGCTCATGTTACCGGGATGTGAAACGGAGCATAAGACATTATACTCAGTGACTCCAAGTAAGTAATGAACATTTTGAGGACAACCAAGTGAACAACTTTCGGGCGGCATGATAGCTCGCGTAGATACTGACCGCCTGTCGCCCCTACGGGTTTCGACATAAAGGACGCTGTGGGCGCGGGCAATCTGCCCGCCCGAAATAAACCCTTTGCGCCCTCTGTGCCTCTGTGGTGAATTTGCTTTACTTACTTGCATTTACTTCCGATCATTAGCCATTGGCATCTTGATTGCCTTTTAGGTCTCTGTGAACTCGGCGTCGATGACATCCTCGTCATCCTCAGCCGCGGGCTGTCCCTCGGGTGGGGGAGCCGCCTCCTCGTACATCTGCGCGCCCAGCGTCTGCAACTGCGCCATCAGCGCTTCGGTCGCCGCTTTGATCTCGGAGACGTTTTGGCTTTCCTGCGCGCCCTTCACCGCCGCGATTTTCTCCTCGGTCTGCTGCACAGCTTCTTCCGGCAGCTTGTCCTTATTTTCGCGAATTAGCTTCTCGGCTTGGAAGACGGCGCTTTCCGCTTGATTGTTGACCTCGGCCTCTTCCTTGCGTTCGGCATCCTGGCTGGCGAACTTCTCCGCTTCCGCCACCATCGTGTCAACTTCTTCATCGGACAAGCCGCTGCTGGCGGTGATCGTGATCGCTTGCTCGCGCCCGGTCGCCTTGTCCTTGGCGCTGACATTGAGGATGCCGTTGGCATCAATATCAAAGGTCACCTCAATTTGCGGCAGTCCGCGTGGCGCCGGCGGAATGCCGTCGAGCATGAACTTGCCCAGCGACTTGTTATCGCCCGCCATCGGCCGTTCGCCTTGCACGATATGGATCTCGACTGTGGTCTGGCTGTCGGCCGCCGTCGAGTAAATTTGCGACTTCTTGCTCGGTATGGTGGTATTGCGGTCGATCATGGCGGTTGCCACGCCACCCAGCGTTTCCACGCTCAACGTCAGCGGCGTCACGTCCAGCAGCAGGATGTCTTTGACATCGCCGCCCAGTACCCCCGCTTGAATGGCTGCGCCCAGCGCGACCACCTCATCTGGATTGACGCCCTTCGTCGGCTCTTTGCCGAAGAAGTCCTTGACGGCTTCCTGGATGGCCGGCATGCGCGTCATGCCGCCTACCAGCAGAACCGCGTCGACATCGCTGGCGGACAAGCCGGCGTCCTTCAATGCCAGCCGGCAAGGCTCGATGGTGCCGCGCACCAAATCATCGACCAGGCTTTCCAGTTTGGCGCGCGACAGGCTCATATTCAAGTGCTTTGGCCCGCTCGCGTCCGCCGTGATGAAGGGCAGGTTGATCTCGGCGCTCAAGGTGGTCGAAAGCTCTATCTTTGCCTTCTCAGCCGCTTCTTTCAAGCGTTGCAGCGCCTGACGATCCTGCCGGAGGTCAATGCCGTTTTCCCGGCTGAACTCATCGGCTATCCAATTGATGACGCGGTCGTCGAAGTTGTCCCCGCCCAGGTAGGTATCGCCGTTGGTCGACTTGACTTCAAAGACGCCGTCCGCGACCTCAAGAATCGAAATATCAAAGGTGCCGCCACCCAGGTCGTAGACCGCGATAATGCCTTCGTTACGTTCGCCCAAGCCATACGACAGGCTCGACGCCGTCGGCTCGTTAATGATGCGCAGCACTTCCAGACCGGCGATTTTGCCCGCGTCTTTGGTCGCGTTGCGCTGCGTATCGTTGAAATAGGCTGGCACGGTGATCACCGCTTGATCTACCGCTTCCCCCAAATACGCCTCGGCGTCCGCTTTGATCTTTTGCAGGACCATCGCCGAGATCTCCGGCGCGCTGTAGTCGCGCTCGTTCAATCGAATGCGCACGTCGCCGTTTGATGCCGCCGATACCTTGTACGGCATCAGTTTGGCCGCGTCCTTCACTTCCTTGTCATTGAACTTGCGGCCCATGAAGCGCTTGACCGAAAAGATGGTATTCTCCGGGTTCACGACGGCTTGGTTGCGGGCCACGCGCCCGACCAGGCGCTCGCCCGTTTTGGTATTGATGGCGACCACGGACGGGATCAGATTGCCGCCCTCCGAAGAGGGAATGACGGTTGGCTCGCCGCCTTCCATCACCGCGACAACCGAGTTGGTGGTGCCCAGGTCGATTCCAATGATTCTGCCCATTCCGATTACTCCTGTTTCTCTCTGGTGTTCTGACCAGCTTGTCTTGAATTCCTTTGCGCTTTCAGCTCGCTACTTTGACCAAAGCCAATCGCAAGATCTTATCACCCGCGCGGTAGCCCTTCTGCAATGTCTCGGTGACGTGCCCGCTCTCAACTTCATCACTCTCTTCCGTGCCGATGGCTTGATGCAGATTGGGATCAAAAAGATCTCCCGTCGGGTCGATTGCCTCGACCTCGTATTGTTCCAGCAGCGTGGCGAACTTGCGCTGGATCATGGATACGCCGCCGATCCACGGATTCTCGCTGATATCTTCGGGCACGCTCTCAAAGGCGCGGTCGAAATCGTCCACGATTGGCAGCAGCGCCTTAAGCGTGTCCAGCGACGCCCGCTGAAAAAGTTCAATCCGTTCGCGCTCGATCCGCTTCTTGTAATTGGCGAATTCGGCGCGGGCGCGCTGCCAGCCGTCTTTATTGCTCTGCGCTTCCTGCTGCGCTTCGATGAATGCCTGCATCAAGTTAATACCTTCCGGCATTTCCGGCGCTTCTTCCTCATCTTTATCGCTGCCGTCCGCTTCGCTCTCGCTCGGCAGTTCTTCCGCCGATTCAGAGGCGGCGCTCAATTCGTCTTCGTTTTCTTTTTCGAGTTCTTCAGCTGGGTCTTTTACATCGCTCATGTGCTAATCCTGAAACGCGCAATTCAATCGTCTTGATCCCGCATGCGGGACAGCCAAAATATCGTCCCTAGCATAGCGCAGGATTAAAAGATTTGTATAAGCGATTGCGTTTCTTATGAAGTTTATATGTTGCCGCCGGCGTCACCGTCCACATTGTCCTGATACAGCGTCGACAATACATTGGTCATCAGGTTGGAGACGTAGCGCACGGTGCTGATAGCGCGCCCGTAATTGATATGCGTGGGACCCAATACGCCGATGGCGCCGCTCATCTTTTCCGGATCGCCATAGCGGCTTAGCACCATGCTCAAGCGGCTTAGATCTTCGTAGCGGTCGTCGCCGGCGATGACCACCTGTACATTAACGTCATCGCTGTCATCCGGCGGCAGTCGATCCAGCAGTTCGTTGACCAGGGCATTGAGCACCGTATGCTCTTCCAGGATGCGGATCGCTTGCTGCGCTCCCTCGTCATCGCCAAAGCTTTCCATCATCCGGCTCAGTCCGTCTCGATAAATGAAACGCACCTGATTGTTGTCGGCATGCTCTATCAGCTCGGCGGTTAATTCCGCCACTTCGCGTTCCAGCATCGGCAGATTGATGCTTTTGAGGCGCACCTGCTGGGCTCCGAAATCGGCGCACATCTCGTTGACGCGTTTGGCCGCACCCGCCAGTTGAAGTTGCGGCACCGGTTCCGCTAGTGTCAGCATACGCTGATGCACGCTGCCGCTGTTTAATACCAGCACCATCAGCGCAAGACGTCCCTGTATCGAGATCAACTCGACGTGCTTGAAGGAATTGGTCTGAGAGATGGGCGGCGTCACAATGGATGCGGACTGCACCGAACGCGCGAGCAATGTGGCTGTGCGGCGCATCCATTGTTCCATGCCCGCGTGCAATGTGCCGACTCGCTCGGAAATATGGCTCTGCTCGTTGCGCGTCAAACTGCGCGTTTGCAGCAAGCGGCGTACAAAGTAGCGGAAGCCGGCTGCCGTCGGCACGCGCCCGGCCGAGGTATGAGGCGCGGCGATATAACCCATCTCTTCCAGCCGAGACATCTCGTTGCGCACGGTCGCCGAACTGATATTCAGTTGGTAATTCTCTACCAGATGGCGGGAACCGACCGGCTCCGGTTTTTCCGAATATGCCTGCACGATGCAGGTAAGGATGTCTTCCTGACGGCTGGTCAGATTGGGCAATTGTTGTTCATCGTTCATCAAGAATGTCGCTGGACTTATTCTTTTTTGCAGTCCCGCTTGACCGTCCAAAAAGAAGGCTGGTTATTTTGTCTTAGCGCAGCGGGACGATTCGCCGATTACGCGCCGCGCGGCTGTGAATAACTTGAATGCTAACACGCGCTCCAGGGTGCGTCAAAGGAAAATCTGATGTAAGATGTTTTTCACGCCGCTCGTCCATAAACTACGTGATGGAGCTACAGGAACGCGGCGAAACAGCCTCGCCGCGTGACCCAATAATCCCAAGGAGAAACACAATGGGCTTGAAGACTTTCGATGTTAACCAGGACGAATTTCAAAGCGAAGTTCTGGACAGTGAAACGCCGGTTTTGGTCGACTTTTGGGCGGAATGGTGCGGTCCCTGCAAGATGATCGCGCCCATCGTTGACGAGATCGCCGATGAGTACGACGGCAAGCTGCGCGTCGCCAAAGTCGATGCCGACGCCAACCAGGATATCCTGATCAATTATGGCATTATGGGTATCCCAACCTTGATTCTGTTCAAAGGCGGTGAAGCGGTGGAACGTATCACCGGCTTCAAGCCAAAGGGCAAAATCGTCAGCCAGATTGCCGCGCATATCTAGTGGTCTGCGTTTGAATCGACAAAGGCGCTCGCCGGGGAACGGCGAGCGCCTTTTCTTTCAATATGATTTACCAACAAGCATGAACTATAATCAAAGGTATACAGATATCGGGCATTAACGCGATGAGGCAGTTTCCGATCCGCATTCTGATCGCAAAGCCCGGCTTGGATGGCCACGATCGTGGCGCCAAAGTCATCGCCCGCGGCTTGCGAGACGCCGGTATGGAGGTCATATACACCGGCTTGCGCCAGTCGCCGCAGATGATCGCCGAAGCGGCTCTGCAAGAAGATGTCGATATTGTCGGCTTGAGCATCCTCAGTGGTTCTCACATGACCCTGGTACCGGCGATCCGCGCGGAGATGGACGCGATGGATCTTGCCAGTGTGCCGCTGGTTCTTGGCGGCATCTTGCCCGACGAAGATCAGCGGGCGCTGCTCGAAGGCGGCGTAAACGCGATCTTTGGTCCCGGCGCCAGCCTCGGCGCAATTGTCAGCGCGATCGAGCGGCTATGCGCGCGGCCAGCCGATCAGTCGACTTGAATCTCCAGGGCATTCGCTCCGGGGATCGTCGCGCCTTGTCACGATTCCTCACCCTGGTCGAAAACAACCGTGACGCCGTGGCCGACCAATTGGCAGAGCTGCCTCCACCTTTTGACGACAATCAAATCATCGGCGTGACGGGACCGCCCGGCAGCGGAAAGAGTACGCTCATAGCCGCGCTGACCAAGCTTTATCGCGAGCGCGGTCGAAGCGTTGCGATCGTCGCCGTCGATCCCAGCAGCCCCTTTACCGGCGGCGCGCTGCTAGGGGACCGCATAAGGTTGAAAGCGCTGGCTGGCGACAAGGGCGTTTTCATTCGTAGTATGGCGAGCCGTGGCAGCCTGGGGGGCTTGGCATGGCGTACGCAGGACGTCGTTCGCGTGATGGTCTCCGCCGGCTTTGACTATGTCATCGTGGAAACCGTCGGCGCTGGACAAACAGAAGTTGATATCGCCAGGCTTTCTCCGACAACTATCGTCGTGCAAGCCCCCGGCGCCGGGGACGACGTGCAAGCGAACAAAGCCGGCTTGCTGGAAATCGCCGATATTCTGGTTGTCAACAAGAGTGATTTGCCCGGCGCCGAGCGCGCGAAAAACGCCTTGCAGGCGATGCTGGACCTTGGCCGCCCGACCAAAACCCAAGCGCAAGACAATCCGATCTGGGTGCCGCCGATCGTGCTGACTTCCGCGATTGAGGAAAGGGGCATCAACGATCTCGCCGAGCGCATCGCCAGCCAGTTCCGCTACCTTCAGAAACATGGATTGCTGGTCGAGTTCCAGGAAAGGCAATTGCGCGCCGAGTTCATGCACAGATTGCGTGAAACCTTGCAAGGACGGCTGTTTGACACTTTCACGGCGGAGGAATTTGCTGGTATCATCAGGCGCATGGTTCAGGAGCGTATTGATCCCCAGCGCGCGGTGGACCAACTCCTTCAAAATCTTGAATTTCGTCGACGAAAATAGCACCTGAAAGGCGGGCAAGAACAAGAGCGATGGCTAAAGTTCCTGGCGCAAAATATAACCCCGCGCACCTCAACAACATCCATCAGGAAGAGCAGCAGATGTCATCGACCATGCGCTTTGGCTCGATGAAAATTTTCTCCGGCAGCGCCTCGCGGGCGCTTGGGGCAGAGATCACCGATTATATATGCGGCGCTTCTGAATATAGGCTCAAACCGGGCGCCTATACCCGCAAAGTCTTTTCCAATGAGAACATCTTCATCAAGCTCGAGGAGAGCGTGCGCGGCAAGGACGTCTATTTGGTGCAGACGATGGCTTCGCCCGTACACGAAAACTTCATGGAAATGCTCATCATGATTGATGCGCTCAAGCGCGATTCCGCCTGGCGAATCAATCTCGTCGTGCCCTACATGAGCTATACGCGCTCCGACCAAAAAGACCAGCCGCGCGTGCCGATTTCCGCGCGCCTTGTGGCTAATATGATCGAAACCGCGGGCGTCGATCGCTATATGACCGTCGATCTGCACTCCGGGCAAATCCAGGGTTTCTTCAACATCCCCGGCGATGCCCTCTCCGCCCTCCACCTCTTGAGCGATTATGTCTTGCGGAAGCTGCGCCAGGGCGAGCTGAGCGATTTGGTCGTGGTGGCGACAGACCTGGGCTTCGCCAAGAAAGGGCGCAACTGGGCGCAGACCTTGGGCGTTCCGCTGGCATTCGTCGAGAAACGCCGCGTCGACAACGCGGAGAGTCCGCGAGCCCTCTCGCTGATCGGCAGCGTCGAGGGCAAAAACGTCTTGCTGGTCGACGATGAGGTCAACACAGCCGGCAGCATCGTCGAAGCGGTCAACGTCGTCCGCGACTACGGCGCCAAAGACGTCCTCTTCGCCTTTACGCATCCCTTCTTCTCCGATAAAGCTTACCAACGATTCGCCAGCTTGGACCTGCGCGAAATCATCTTCACTAATACCTTGCCGATTGCCCAAGATCGCAAGCTGCCCAATATGACTGTCTTGTCGATCGCGCCGCTCTTGGGCGAGGTGATCCTGCGCGCGCACGAAGGCAGAAGTGTGGGCGCGCTTTTCAATGAATGAGCGGGTTCAGCCAGAGGCAGTGCCAGACAGCCTGGCGCAAGACAATCCGCAAGAAGAGTTTTCCTCACGCAGCCTGCTGATTGGCGGAGCACTTTTCCTCGCGCTATTGACAGTCCTCTATATCGCTGTTCAGTCCATTGGCATCGACCAATTGCAGACAACGATTGCGGGCGCGGGCATCCTGGGACCGCTGATCTTTGTCGGTATCAAGGCATTGACATTCACCTTCGCGCCCTTGTCCGCAGGTCCCATTCAGTTCGCCTCAGGCATCTTGTTCGGCGTTATTCCCGGCACGCTTTATTCGCTGTTGGGTGAGCTGCTGGGCGGCACAGTCAACGTGATTATCGCCCGCGCATTCGGCCGACGGATCGTGAGCCGCTTCGTCGGCGCGGCCGCAATGTCGCGGGTCGATAGATTCTATGAGCGCCATCTCAACGACTGGAAATCGCTGCTGGCGGCGCGTGTTCTGCTGTTTTCGGTATACGATTTCATCAGCTATGCTGTCGGATTCAGCCAGATTCGACTCTCTATATATATCGTCGTATCCTTCGCCGGCGGCCTCTTCCCGACCCTGCTCTTTGTCTTGATCGGCTCCGAAGCATCGCAGAACCAAAACGTCTTGCTCTTGTTCTACCTGCTCGCCGCCATCGTCTTCTTTGTCTTTGTCCTGTTCCGGGAGCCGATATCGCGAATGATTAAACAATACGGGAGACAAGTCCAAGAATAGTGATTCTGTCTCCTTCGCTGGAATCCAGGCTCGGAAGTCTATCGCCAAAACCGGAAGTCCCGTCCATCCGTATAGACGATTGCTGCTTGTTCAGCTTCTTACAATATGATTTCGGTAGGACGCGCGCAAGTTGATCGCGGGGCCAGATGTTCTTTAGCGTCTCAACCGATATGATATAATCGTCTACGAACAACAATCAACGAGCATGAGAGATGCCATGTTCCGCAACATAGTCAAATCCATCTTCGGCGATCCGATGCAGCGAGCGCTTTCCGGCTACCAGGAAACTGTCGACCAAATCAACGCCCTTGAACCGGAGATCCAGAAGCTCAGTGACGATCAGTTAAAGGCGAAAACAGCCGAATTCAAGTCCGCTTTGGCTGCCGGCGCCAGCTATGAAGACATCATGGTAGAAGCATTCGCCGTCGTGCGCGAGGCTTCCGTGCGCACGACCGGCTTGCGTCATTATGACGTGCAGATGATCGGCGGCATCGTCCTGCACGAGGGGCGCATCGCCGAAATGAAAACGGGCGAGGGCAAGACCCTGGTTGCGACCCTGCCGCTCTACCTCAATGCCCTGGAAGGCAGGGGCGCGCATCTGGTGACGCCCAACGACTATCTGAGCAAACACGGCTTGCAGATCATGGGACCGATCTATCATTTGCTTGGCTTGTCAGCGGCCGTCATTCAAAACACCGGCGGTCTTCCCGATAGCGGCTCTTTCCTGTTTGATCCCGACTTTATCTCCGATGACGCGCGCTATCAAAACCTGCGCCCAATCAGCCGCAGCGACGCCTATCGGGCCGATATTCTCTACGGCACCAACAACGAGTTCGGCTTCGACTATCTGCGCGACAATATGGTCCTGTCCTACGACCGACTGGTTCAACGCGAACTGCGCTACGCCATCGTCGACGAAGTTGACAACATCCTGATCGATGAAGCGCGCACGCCGCTGATCATCTCCGGACCCTCGGACGAACCATCCGACTATTACCGGCGCTTCGCGACCATCGTCAAGCGGCTCAAAAAGAGCAGCGAAGATAGCGTCGAAGCGGAAGAGCCCGACGGTGATTTCGTACTCGACATCAAAGATCGCATCGTCTATCTGACAGAGCAGGGCGTCGAAAAAGTGGAAAACGCGCTCGGGCTCAACCAGCTCTATCATCCCGACAACGCCGAAATGCTGCCCTATCTCGACAACTGCCTGCGCGCGCAAACGCTCTATGATAACGATAAGGAATACATCGTCCAAAACGGCGAAGTGGTCATCGTCGACGACTTCACCGGCCGTCTGATGCCCGGTCGCCGCTTTAGCGAAGGCTTGCACCAAGCCATAGAAGCCAAGGAAGGGGTTCAGATCCGCCGCGAAAACATCACCATGGCGACCATCACCTTCCAGAACTTCTTCCGCATGTACGACAAACTGGCCGGCATGACCGGCACCGCGCTCACCGAAGCCGAAGAATTTGAGAAGACCTATGAACTGGATGTCATTCCCATTCCCACGCACCAGCCGGTGATTCGCGATGACGATGACGACCTGATCTATGTCAACGAAACCGCGAAATGGAACGCCATAGTCGAGGCTATTCGCGAGCGCAATGCCCGCAAGCAGCCGATTCTCGTCGGCACAGTCGCCGTCGAAACCTCCGAACGCCTGAGCAAGTACCTGCAAAAGGCTGATATCAAGCACGAAGTGCTTAACGCCAAGCAGCACGAAAAGGAAGCCGAGATTATCACCCAGGCGGGCCGCCCCGGCGCCGTCACCATTGCCACCAATATGGCGGGCCGCGGCGTCGATATCCTGCTCGGCGGCAATCCCGAAGGCTTGGCTCGGCAAGCGCTGCGCCGGGGGGGTGTTGATCTGACCGCCGCCAGCGAGGCGCAATGGAACAAGGCGCTTGCCGAAGCAAACAAAATGGTAGACCGCGACCGGCAGGTGGTGCTGGACGCCGGCGGACTCTTTGTACTGGGTACCGAGCGTCACGAAGCGCGCCGCATCGATAACCAGTTGCGTGGCCGCTCCGGCAGGCAAGGCGACCCGGGACAGTCGCGCTTCTATCTCAGTCTCGACGACGACCTCATGCGCCGCTTCGCCAACGACAATGTGAAACGGCTCATGAAAACGGCCGGCTTCCCCGAAGACGAGGCCATTCAGCATGGCATGATCAGTAAATCCATCGAACAGGCGCAAGTCCGCGTGGAAGGGCACAACTTCGACATCCGCAAGCGCGTGGTGGAGTACGACGATGTCGTCAACCGCCAGCGCGAGATCATTTACAAACAGCGCCTCGATTGGCTCGGGAAAGACGCCGAGATGCTGCACGCCGATTACCTGGCGATGATCGAAGATCAAGTCGCAGCGTCGGTGGACGAAGTTTATTCCGCCGATCACAACGGCGACTACCTGGAAGTCGATGCCATGTACCAGCAATTGGCGCTCAAGGGGCTGCCGCTGCCCCCGGACCTCACGGCGGACATGCTGGAGGACCTGGGACCGGAAGTTTTGACCAAAGGTGTCTGCGCTTACGTCGGGGACCTGCTGGCGGAAAAGCAGCGCCAACTGGAAGAGGCGCGCGAAGGATTGACGGAGATTGCCGAACGGCAGACTGTGATCCGCGCCCTCGATCATTTCTGGCAGCGCCATCTGACCGACCTCGATATCCTGCGCGAAGGCATCGGCTTGCAGGCCATCGCCCAAAAGGACCCGCTGGTCGAGTATCAGCGTCAAGGTTTCCAGATGTTTCGCATTGTCGAGGACACCTATCGACAGATCGCATCGCGCAATATCTTCCTGGTGCAGCCTGCCGTCGTGCAGACGCCGCAACAGCGCCGTCAAACCCGCGAATACCGCCCGGATCTGTTCATGGGCAATAGCGAGCGTCCTGCGCAGCAGACCGTCCGAAAGAGCAAGAAACGCCCCAGCCGCAATCAGCCTTGCTGGTGCGGGAGCGGCAAAAAATACAAACACTGTCACCTGCGCGAAGATCAGACCTCGGGCAAGTGGCAAACCGCATAGTTTCGCTTGCGAAGATTATGATTTCCGTCGGCGATATTGACATCTATCTATTCAACGACGCCACCGCCTGGGTGGATCCCGGCGGCGTTTTCGGCTTGGTGCCGCGTGTTCTCTGGTCGCGCTATCTGGATGCTGACGATCGCCAACTGGTGCCGCTCGCGCATCACAACCTGTTGATCCGCGCCGGGAAGCTGAACATTATCGTCGATACCGGATTTGGCAATTGCCTCAGCGAATCTCAACAGAAGCGCTTCTCTTTGACTGGGTCCGACGGAACGCAAGCGGGGCTTTCCGCGGTCGGCGTGTCGCCAGCCGATATTGATATCGTCTTCAATACGCACTTGCACGATGACCACTGCAGCGGCAATTTTCGTATAAACCCCTCCGGTCAACGCGAGCCGGCTTTTCCCAATGCCGAATACCTGGTCGGACGCCGTGAATACGAAGACGCCTGCAACCCCAACGAGCGCACCCGCGCCACATACAGCCTTGACAACTACCTGCCTCTCCACAAGACGGGCCAGTTGCGCCTCTTGGACGGCGATTGCGCGATTGCGCCCGGCGTCGAGGCGCTGACGACGCCGGGCCATACCCCCGGTCACATGAGCCTGCGCCTGGAAAGTATGGGTCAACATGCCGCATTTGTCTGTGACCTGGCGTCTTTGGCGGTGCACATGGAACGGCTGGCTTGGATGACCGCCTACGATGTCGAACCGCTCGTCACCCTGGAAACTAAACGCTGCTGGCAATCCTGGGCGCTGGAAACAAGCGCTTTGCTGCTGTTTCCGCATGACTTGACCAGACCGGCCGGCCGCTTGACCCGCAATGACAAGGGGCATATGATCGTCGATGTTGTGGAGATTCCCTACGACAACCCCTAGTCTATCCGCTCTGGCTGGCAATTGGGGCAAAAATGGGTGCCGCGTTGAGCGACGCGAATCTTGTTGATCGTCGCCCCGCATTTGCGACAAGCTAGGTTCATACGACTATAGACATAAAAGTGATTTTGCGATTCGCCTTTGCCGCCATCCGGTTTGCGATACCAATTGATGCTGGCGCCTTCGTGTTCAATGCCTGCCAGCAGCGCCTCGCGAATTGTCTGATGCAAGAGCGCGGCATCTTCGTCCGTCAGTTCTCCCGCCATACAGTTGGGATGAATGCCCGCGCGAAAAAGCGCCTCATCAGCGTATATGTTGCCGATGCCCGCCACAATCTCCTGATCGAGCAAGTGCGCCTTGATTGAACGCCTGCGTCCTTTGAGTCCTTCGCGAAAACCCGCCAGTGTGAAAGCCTGGTCAAGCGGCTCCGGACCCAGGTGACCTAGCAGGCGGCTCACGTCATCGGTCAGGTAGACCTTGCCGAATTTGCGCGCATCGGAAAAGCGCAACTGCTTGCCTCCGTCCAGGTCGAAGCGCGCATGCACCCACCTGTCGGCATCGTGCCTGTCCTCAGCAGACGCTACATACAAGCGACCGGACATCTTCAAATGGACCACCAATACATCGTGTTCAAGTTCGATCAAGATGTATTTGGCGCGTCGTCCAATCCCGCGCACCGCCTGGCTCACTACCCTCGCCGCGAACTCTTGAGGAGACGGCGAGTGAATCATCTTGTCCCAATCATGCCACATGCCAATGATGGTGCGTCCGACCAGCGGCTCGCGTAATCCGCGTACAACAGTTTCAACTTCGGGTAACTCGGGCATCGTTTCGCGCTTTTTCCGCTCGCCTCATGATTTTTGTCAAATGCGCTCGTTCGACATGCTGTCTTGGATGTTATAATACGGCTGTTCACTCGTTCAATAAACCGCTGTGCTCAAAAGAGCGAAAAGTTCGTTATTTTGTGAGAGCGCGGTAGACTGTTTCGCTGCCGCCGAGCGGCTTTTCAAAATCGATTCCAGTTGGAGATAGATGACAAGCGACTTCGTTCATCTTCATGTGCATACCGAGTTCTCCCTGCTTGACGGTCAGAGCAGGATCAAAGACCTGGTTGCCCGGGCTCGGGAGTTGGAAATGCCCGCGCTTGGCATCACCGATCACGGTGTCATGTTCGGCGTTATGGACTTCTACAGAGCCTGCGTCGATGCCGGCATCAAACCGGTCGTCGGCATGGAAGCCTATCTGGCGACCCGCTCCATGCGCGATCGCGATCCCCGCCTGGACCGCAGTCCCTATCACATGCTGCTGCTGGCGAAGGACATGACCGGCTATCAAAACCTGCTGAAGATGGCCTCCGCCGCCCAACTCGAGGGTCACTATTACCGTCCGCGCATTGACAAAGAATTCATGTCGGCGCATGCCAAAGGCATCATCGCAACCAGCGGTTGCCTGGCAGCCGAGATTCCGCGTCTGGTCGCCAATGGGGACGATCAGGGCGCCCGCGACATGATCGGCTGGTATCAAGAAGTATTCGGCGCCGAGAATTTCTACCTGGAATTGCAGGCGCACGACATCCCGCAATTGCAGCGCCTGAACCAATGGCTTTTTGACTACCGAAACAGCGGGCATAGCAAGGTGGGTTTGCTGGCCAGCAACGATGTCCACTACGTTCACGAAGGGGACTCCGATGCCCACGACACCCTGCTCTGTATTCAAACGACCGCGCTGAAATCCGACAGCGATCGGATGCGCATGGAGCCATTCAATAGCTACTACCTCAAATCCGCGGAGGAGATGCGCAAAGCCTTCGACGGCGCGCCAGCGGAGCTGATCGACGAAGCCTTCGCCAACTCCATCAAAATCGCCGAAATGACGGACATTGATCTTGCGCCCAAGGGTTATCATATTCCATTTTTCCCCGTGCCCGACGGCTTCAATGAGACCAGCTACCTGCGTCACCTGATCGAAATGGGCATGGAATGGCGTTTCGGCGCCGATTGGCGCGCGGACCGCGTATTTACGGAACGTATCGAGCGCGAACTCAATATCATCCACAGCATGGGCTTCGATTCCTATTTCTTGATCGTCTGGGATCTCTGCCAATTCGCGCGTTCTGCCGATATCTGGTGGAATGTGCGCGGCTCGGGCGCGGCCAGCTTGGTCGCATACAGCTTGGGCATCACCAATATCAACCCGATTCAGAACAGCCTCTTGTTTGAGCGTTTTTTGAACCCGGGGCGCATCAGCATGCCGGATATCGACCTCGATTATCCGGACGACCGCCGGGGAGAAATGATCGCCTACGCTGCAAGAAAGTATGGCGAGGACAAAGTTGCCGCCATCATCACCTTTGGCACGATGGGCGCCAAAGCCGCTGTCCGCGATGTCGGCCGCGCCCTCGATGTCGACTTGGGCAAGATCAATCGCGCCGCTTCCATGATCCCGCAGGAGGCGCGCCAAAAGAAGATCCGTGACTACGTCGAGGCGAATCCGGAGTTGCAAACGCTCTATCAAGAAGACGCCGAATTGACCCGCGTCATCGACACCGCAATCGAATTGCAAGGCATGACGCGGCACGCCTCCACGCATGCCGCTGGCGTCATCGTCGCCGATCGCCCCCTGGTTGATTACCTGCCCCTGCACCGCATCACCGGCAAGGATCCCTCCGGCGGTGCGCTAAAGGCTGTCACTCAATTCCCGATGGAAACCGCCGAGTTGATCGGTTTGCTCAAGATCGATTTCCTCGGCTTGTCGACGCTTACGATCATGCGCAAAGCCTGCGAACTGATCTCGCGCCACCGCGGCATCGACTACAACATGGACAATATTCCCTATCGCCACGATTCGGGTATCAGCGACGAAGAACGCCTGATGCTTGATGACGCCTTTGCAATGATGGGGCGGGGAGAGACCATCGGCGTTTTTCAGGTGGAATCCGGCGGCATGCAACAGATGCTGCGCGGGATGCGCCCGCGCGTCTTCGAGAATATCGTCGCCGCCATCTCGCTCTATCGCCCGGGTCCCATGGAATTCATTCCAGCCTACAATCGTCGTATGCACGGGGAAGAAGACATCGAACTCCTGCACCCGCGCCTGGAGCCGATCCTTGATGAAACCTACGGCATTTGCGTCTATCAAGAACAGATCATGCAGATCGCCGGCGAGCTCTTTGGCTACGAACTGGGCGAAGCGGATCTGATGCGTCGCGCGGTATCAAAGAAAAAGCCGGACGAGCTCAACAAACATAAAGCCATCTTCATCGAACGCGGTCCGCAAAACGGCATTCCGGCCGATATATCGGGGCAGATCTTTGACCTGATCGAATCTTTCGCCAATTACGGCTTCCCCAAGCCCCACGCCGCCGATTACGCGGTGATCACCGTGCAGACCGCCTTTTTGAAATGCCACTATCCCGAAGAATATATGACCGCCTTGCTCAGCGTTCAACGCGATGACCTGGGCAAAGTCTCGACCTTTTTGGAAGAATGCCGCCGATTGAATATCCCAATTCTGCCGCCGAACCTGAACGCCAGTCAACTGGATTTCGATATCGAGACGATGGCGGACGGCGGTCGTGCCATCCGCTTCGGTTTGGCAGCCGTCAAAAATGCCGGGGCTCGCGCGCTGGAAGAATTGCTCGCCGTTCGTGGAGACATCCCCTTCGGCGATCTGATGGAGTTTTGCCAGCGTGTTGACATGCGCCAACTTGGCAAGCGCACGCTTGAGAGTCTGATTAAAGTAGGCGCCCTGGATGGATTCGGCGCGCGCTCCAGCTTGATGGCTGCGCTCGACCGCGTCGTCAGCACCAGCAGCAACTACCACAAAGACCTGGAAGTCGGGCAACTGGATATGTTCGGCGACAAAGCCGACCTTGAAGTCGATTTGCTGGACGACCTTCGCGACATTCAGGAATTCCGACCCCGCGAGCTCTTGAAATGGGAAAAAGAATTGCTGGGACTCTATGTCACCGGCCGGCCCGTCGACCGTTATCGTGAAATTCTTGAGCGGCAGAACCTGCACAAAATCGCCGATCTCAAGCGGACAGGCGCGCCCAAGCCGGAGTCCGTTCGCATAGCCGGGGAACTGACGGGGGTGCGTAAGATCACCACGCGCAACAGCGACTTGATGGCTATCCTCAGCCTGGAAGATTGGCATGACAGCGCTGAAATCATCGAGATCGTTCTTTTCCCGCGTACCTATGCCCAGGTGATGACCTATTTTGACGACCTAAACAGCGCCCTCGCCGATGGTGAGCCCGAAAAGGGCTTGTTTGAAGGCGAGATCGTCGCAGTGACAGGTCGCTTTGATGACAGCCGCGGCGATCCGCAAGTGATTGCCGAAAAGGTCACAATCGATTTCAATTCCTTTTCCGCTGACGGCGCCATGCCCGCTGACATGGATGATTCGATGCCGGTTTGGGCGATGGTTGAGGAAGCTCCGCCGCAGCAAGCCCCCCCGCCTGAATCCGTGACGGAAGCCCGCGAGGACGCCGCCGCATCGGACCACGAACCGATTCTTGATGAGATCGTTCAATCGGTGGTGAACGAAGAACCGCAGCCGTCCGACCAGGCTGAGCCGGTCAAACAAGTTGACGAGGCTGAGCCGGAATGGACGAACGGCGACGACCATCTGGATATGCCCGGCGAAGCGCATGAAGAAGAGCGCCCGCCGCTCACCATTACGGTGCGATTGCCTGCGAGCGCCGACGAGGACAAAGATCGCCGGAAATTATCACGCATCCATAACGCGATGGTGAAGTATCCCGGCAATGACCGTTTCGTGATCGTTATTCAGCGCGATGAAAAATCATTCCCCTTGAGCTTTCCGCACCTGACGACGCAGGTCTGCGCCGAGCTGCAAAACGACCTGCGAGCGATCGTCGGCAGCCCGGATCTGATCACAGTCGATGGTGACCTTTGATTCCGGATATCGGCGGCGGATTGTTTTGAAATTTAACTATCCTTAACATTTTCTCCATTTGTCAGCCGTCTTGAAACTGTTTAGAATAGTTGTGCTTTGTCGTAGGGATGCTCCGCGATCTGCCGACGTATCCCTGGCTAAGCGCGACAAATGAAATGGAGTCGCAAGCTATGAAACGGGTCGCCGTGATGACCAGCGGTGGCGATGCGCCGGGTATGAACGCCGCTGTACGGGCGGTTGTTCGCGCCGGCCTGGACAAAAATGTGGAAGTCTATGGCATCCGCCAAGCCTACCAAGGATTGCTGGCTGGTGATATAGCCTTGCTCACCAGCCGCGAAGTAAGCGGGATCTTGCAGCGCGGCGGGACGGTCCTGCAGACGGCGCGCAACGAAGAATTCAAGACGCCGCAGGGTCAGCGAAAAGGGCAGCGCCGACTGAACGAAAACGGCATCGAGGGCGTGATCGTGATCGGCGGGGACGGCAGCTTGCGCGGCGCGCAAAAACTTCACGAACTCGGCGTGCCGGTTGTTGGCATACCGGCCAGCATCGACAACGACATCTGGGGCACCGATACCAGCATCGGCGTCGACACCGCCTTGAACACAATCCTCGATGCGGTCGACCGCCTGCGCGACACTGCCACCTCGCACAACCGCGCCTTTGTGGTCGAAGTCATGGGGCGCGACTGCGGCTACCTGGCGGTGATGGCGGGCATATTGGGCGGCGCCGAAATTGTCGTCACGCCCGAAAACGGCGTCACCATGAACGAGATCGCCTCCTCCCTCGAAGACGCCTATATTCGCGGCAAAACACATGCCATCGCGGTCCTGGCGGAGGGCGCGCCTTATCAGGGACCGGAACTGGCGCGCTTCTTGGAGCAGAAGCATATTGGATTCGAGATCCGCCTGACCATCCTGGGACACACGCAGCGCGGCGGCAGCCCGACCGCCTTTGATCGCTTGCTGGCGACGCGCATGGGCGTCTACGCCGTCGAATTGCTCTTGAGCGGCGAATCCGGCGTGATGGTCGCCCGCGTCGGCCGCGAACAAGTGCCTATGCCGCTAAAGGACTGCACCTCTCGAACGCGCCAAATCACGCCGGAATACTTCGATCTCGCCCGCATCCTCTCCCGCTAGCCGGGCGGAAAAGCGGACACATTTATGAGCTGCCTTTGCGCGCTTTCGCCGACCCCACGCCAATCCCTCTCCCGGAAATCCATGTTGACGGGCTGTGTCTACACGCGCTAAGCGGCCCAAAGCATCTGCAAGGCCTAGTGCAGTTGCCATAGAGTAGAGAACTGCCCTCAATACGGTACAGTATTTGATAATGTTTCCCATTCACATCATCGAGTCACCCTTCCCCAATGCTTTGGGGAAGGGCCGGGGATGGGGTTGACAAAAATATCCCCTCCTCAGCGACAGCCGGGCTGAATGAGAGTCAATCCGCGCTTGCTAACTCGTCGTTGCTCGCGTCAGCGACATCAACAATCTCGCATGACACCAGGTCAATCAGGTCCTTTGTCTCCAGGCGCGCCTGCATGCCGCGTTCTCCGGCGCTGATCACGATATGCGACTGTTCCAGGGCTCGCCGGTCGAGGTAGACTCCCCAGCGCTTCTGAAGCAAAGCCAGAGCGCTGATGCCGCCAACCTGCAGGCCAGTCAGCTTCTCGGCATCGGCATGCGATGCCAGGGCGACTTTCTTCGCGCCCAGGGCTTTGGCCAGCCGCTTCAAGTTCAGCGTCCTGTTGCAAGGCAACAGCACCAGGATCGCTTTCTTCCGCGACGGGACTTCCGCCACCAGCGTCTTGAAGACTGTTTCCGCCGGCAAACCCACAGCGGCCGCCACTTCCTCTGCGTCGCGAATCCGCGCGTCATATCTATGAATCTCATGGGGAATCTTCCGCGCTTCCAGCAAACGAACCGAGTTGAGCTTCCGTTTCTTGGCCATACAGGTCTTCTTGCGCTCGTTTATCGCGTCTATATCGTTCTTGTGCTACACATACCGGCGCTCAATCGCCTCAGTCTTGCGGCTGATACTGTCGCTTCGCCAGCCGCGCCATGATGCCCGGGACAAGCGCCCCGCCGAGCAGAACCAAACGGTCGAACAAGCGAAAAACGACGCGCCTGGGTCGTCCCCGGGCCGCCGCTACGATGGCTTCCGCCACTTGATCGGCTCCCATAGTCGGCAGACCGCTCGTATCGCGCTTGATCGGTCCCAGCCTGTTGACGTTGAAGTCCGTGTGGGTGCGCCCCACCAGCAGATCGGTCACCTGGATCTTGTCATCCTCCAGTTCCAGCCGCAAGGAACCCGCCAGGCTCGAGACGAAAGCCTTGCTGGCGGCATAGGTCGCGGTGTAAGGCGTATGAACGGTCGCCACAATCGACGAGACGATCAAGATATGCCCGCCGCCCGCCCTCCGCATCGCCGGGACGCAGGCGCGTATGCCGTGCAATACGCCATCGATATTGGTCTCTATGACGGTTCGTAAATCCTCCCAGTCGGCCTCGACCACCGTCCCGCTGTGACCAATGCCGGCATTCGCTACCAGCACATCCAGCCGCCCAAACTTGCCAACCGTCCGACGCGCGGCCTCTTGGACCGCGCCCGCGTCGCGGACATCGCCCGCCACCGCCAAAAACCCGCCATGCGCTTGCGGCAAATTCGCAATCTCCGCGCCCAAGGCTTCCAGCTGATCTTGACGTCGCGCCAAGCCGCATACATGGTATCCGGCGCGGGCGAAGGCCAGCGCAGTCTCCCGGCCGATCCCGCCCGACGCGCCTGTGATGAAGACGACCGGTGTTGTCATGAAACGCTAGCGTCCTTTTTCGTACCTATAGCAAATGCCGCAGAATAAGAGAGTATAGCATGGATTAGGGACAAGCAATGTAGGGGCGACTCTATGAGTCGCCCGAAACCTGTTCCCCTAACTGAGAGTTATTTAATGGATAATGAGGATCCAACGCACTCACGAAACACGCCTGTGGTGTTCGGAGTAGAGACTGACTAGCTTGATGATTTGTCTGAAAATAACAAAAAAGAAATATCAATTATTAATCTTCCTCTGATATAAACATATATCTCAAATGCTGTCCTCTAATCTTTATCCATCATCGTGACCGGCCGCATCAACTAGGGATGATGCCTCGGTCTTCAAGAACTCGGCGGATTTCATCATATTTCGGCTCAATGTCGCCTTTAGGAAAACGAATCTGACCCAAGCCTTCAATATTGGAGAATCCTTTACATCCGTCTTCTAGCAGAATGATCGCTTTGTCGAATCCAAGCCTTCCCTGAAACAGTCCGGCTTCATGGATGACATTCATTCGGGCTTGCATTTGTCCGCCCGCGGTTTCGTCCTCTGCCGTTAGTACGAGGAATGCAAATTTGCAGCCGTCAAGCATCTCCTTAAGTCGATCTACAGTTGTGACGCCCGCTGTCGGCACCCTATTGAACTCGTCGGGTGTCTGATTCAATCTTTCCTTCAGAAACTTCTCCAGTTGTAGCCAGACATGTGAATGACCGTGACCTATAAAGATTCTGTCACCCTTTCTCAAAGTTCTGGTCCCTCCGTTCGTTACGCGTTGAAAATGCTTGATTGCGAATTCTATGTTGTTGTTCAGTTTGTTTAGAGCATCAATACCGTGCCGAATAGACGCTACCTCCGCAAACAACCTGAGATGCGGCGGCGTCCTGGGTCTCTTTGAGAGAGCGAACACGTCACGAGTGAAGACCCCATTTGGCGCGAGATTCTTTAGAATCTGACCTTCAGTAGGGATCTGGACATCATTTATTGCCATACGGATTCCATTGATGTATGAGCTTTCTTGCGGGCCGGCAAGTTCCAATATCGATATCACGCCACCTCTTTGACCTTCAAAGGTGATGGCGCATCCCTTCGCAATCTGTGTCGCGCGCTCCAGTTTGCTCGCATCTGTGCTGGCAAGTATTTTGGATCGGACTTCTTCATCCGAATATTGGACCCACGATGGTTGATCCCTAAGGAGCTTTCCAGACAGTTGATCAAATTCCTCACCCGGCGGCGGTGGCTTGAAATCTCTGTAATAAAGATTTGCATGGTCCCCGATCCACGACTTGCTCCATGCGCGGTCAATCTCAAAAGCGCTCTCCTCAAGTGAGACAAGAGTGTCCCTTGCAGAAGCGGATTCAGCGACTTGAAGTTGATGTGCAACTTCGGTTTGGATGTTCATTAGCTCTTGAATCAGCGCATGCAAGCTCATAGAAAGTTTCATTCCTTAAACATTTGGGTATTGTCACCCATTCAAACAATCAGAGGCTCCTCGTAGACCCCAAAGACCTCGCGCATCACATCCACCGTCTCGCCCAGCGTCGCATCCGCCACAGCGCAATCAATCAAGCGCGGCATGACATTCTCCTCGCCGCGACAAGCTTCGCGCAGCGCATCCAGCGTCCTCGCCGTCTTCTCATTGTCCCGCTCCCGCCGCAAGCGCTCCAGACGCGCGGCCTGCCGCTCATAGCCCTGCGGGTCCATCTTCAATATCGGGATCTTCAACTCCGCCGCTTCATCGGCATGCTTGTTGACGCCGACGATGCCGCGCTCGCCCGACTCCACCTCCCGCGCATAGCGATAACTCGCGTCGGCGATTTCCTGCATGAAGAAGCCGGCGTCCAGCGCGGCCAGAACCCCTCCCAGATCGTCGACGCGCCGAAAATAGTCATTGACCTCGGCTTCGATCTCGTCCGTCAAGCTTTCGATGAAGTAGCTGCCGCCCAGCGGATCAACCGTATTGGCGACCCCGCTTTCCTCGAGGATGACCTGCTGCGTTCGCATCGCCAGCGTCGCCGCATGTTCCGAAGGCAGCGCCAGCGCCTCGTCCATGCTATTGGTATGCAGCGACTGTGTGCCCCCCAGCACGCCCGCCAGCGCTTGAATCGCCACCCGGACGAGATTGACCTCCGGCTGTTGCGCGGTCAAGCTGACGCCGGCTGTCTGCGTATGAAAGCGCATCAGCCAACTGCGCGCATCCGCCGCGCCAAATGTCTCGCGCATCTGTCTGGCCCAGATCCGCCGCGCCGCGCGGTACTTGGCGATTTCTTCGAAGAAGTCGTTGTGCGCGTTGAAAAAGAAGCTGATGCGGGGCGCGAATTCGTCAATGTCCAAACCGCGCTCCAGCGCCCAGCGTACATACTCCATCCCGTTCAATAGCGTAAACGCTACTTCTTGCGCGGCTGTGCTTCCCGCTTCGCGGATATGATAGCCGCTGACGCTGATGCTGTTCCAATTCGGCAGATGATGGCTGGCGTATTCGATGGTGTCGGTCACCAGGCGCATGCCCGGCTTTGGCGGAAAAATATATTCCTTTTGCGCGATGTATTCTTTGAGAATGTCGTTCTGCAGCGTGCCCCGCAACTGATCCAGCGGGATGCCCCGCTTTTGCGCCAGGGCGATGTAATAAGCCCAAATGATCGCCGCCGGACTGTTGATGGTCATGCTGGTTGATATCTGATCCAGCGGAATGCCGTCAAAGAGGATTTCCATGTCTCGCAAGCAACTGACGGCAACCCCACACTTGCCAAATTCGCCCAGGGCTTCCGGCGCGTCGCTGTCGTATCCCATCAGCGTTGGCAGATCGAAGGCAACCGACAATCCCATATTGCCCCGCTCAATCAAGTACTTGTAACGCGCATTCGTCTCTTCGGCGCTGCCGAACCCGGCAAAGATGCGCAGCGTCCAGGGTTTGCCGCGATAGCCCGTGGCATGGATGCCCCGCGTGAAGGGATAGTCTCCCGGATTCGCCAAATCCCGTTCATAGCTCAAGTTGGCATTGTCCAGCGGCGTGTAAAGTCCTTTGACCGCCTTGCCCGAAATCGTTGTGAACTTGTCTCGTCGCTCCGGTCGACTGCTGAGCGTCGCCTGCAAGGTCTCGCGTTCCCAGCGTTCCTGATATGCGCGCAGGTCGTCATAATCTCGCTGCATCGGCATCTCTCCATCTCGCCATTGACACGATTATAACACCGCCGCCATGCGCGTCGGATCAAGGCGCCTGGCTTCATGCAATTGACGATTGACGACTGCGGAAAGCGCGCAGCGAGCCGCGAAATCACTAACATAGCGTTAAACTCCTTAAACTCCGCTTAATAAACTTTCAAAAACGCGCTATAATTTGAGTAAGTAAAAGGACCTTCAGTCCGCCGCGTTCTCTCTATCGGCCCGGGCTGGACGATCAGCGAGAAAGTCGATTAGGTATGGGCAAATCAAACAAGTCCAAAGCGACGCGCGACATTTTATTGCATGATCCCATGGCGGAAGCCGGTCGCAAACTGCTGGCTATGCAACTCGCTCGGATGAAACGCCACGAAGCGGGCAGCCGCACGGGCGAAGACATCGAATCTGTTCACCAAATGCGGGTCGCCATCCGGCGTATGCGCAGCCTCTTCATGCTCATTGGCGCCGCCTACAAACCCAAGACCGTCGACAAGTACAGTCGCGAATTGCGGCGCATCGCTCGCGCCCTCGGCCGCATTCGCGATCTCGATGTCCTGATTGAAGACTTGGAGGCATTTCGCCCCTCCTTGCCAGCGGGCGACCAGGCGGCGCTCGATCAGGTGTTCGACCGGCTCGACAGCCGCCGCAGCCAACACCGCGAGCGACTCAATGCGCTTTTCGATTCGAAGTTCTACGCGCGATTTCTGCGGCAGTTCGCCCGGCTTTGCAAAAAGCCGGGCCGGGGAGCCAGACCCCTTCCCAACCGCGAAGAGCCGCATCAGTTGCGTCACGTGCTGCCGGTACTCTTGCACGAGCGTCTGGCGCGCGTCCGAGCCTATGACGCGGTGCTGCCCGCTGCCGACGACAGGATCTTGCACGCCTTGCGCGTGGAATTCAAACAGTTGCGCTACGCCCTGGAGTTTTTTCAGCCGCTCCTGGGCAGGACCACGAACAGCTTCTTGCGAGAAGCGAAAGAGATGCAGGAGATACTCGGGCGCATCAACGACATTGCCGTCTTCAGCGACTATATGAGCGGGCTCAAAAAACTGAGCCCGGAGCAGGCGGCAGTCGTCCGGGATTACTTGGCCGATCGCGACCAAGCCTTGGCCGCGCTGCGCCTTCGATTCGACAAACAGTGGACTTCCTTTAATACCCGCTCGCGCATGCGCCAATTCTCGGATGCGCTCCTGATCCTGCGCTAGATCAACTGCGAAACTTGTATATGCCGTCCAATTGCCAGGTATCGCCCGCCTCCGCGCCGTCAATCCTCAGCGGCAGAAACTGCTCCGACTCTGGATCGAATACGCGCAGGCGCAGCACATAGTCGTCTTCTGGCGGCAGCGGCTCGTCGCTCGGCAGACGCAGCACCGTGGACATATTGACCAATTCGCCGGCCTCCCACAGGGCGGTCGAATAGGCGCCGTGACGATGTTGGACCGGAACGAAGCGCCATTGGTACTCGGCAATTCGGGTCTCCGGGTGGGTCAATTCCAGCGCGATTTGATAGTCCTGTCCCAGCGCCCCTTCCGCGCGCCAGATCGTGAGCAGCGTGAGGGGTGTACCCTTGTACGCCTTCCGCGGATAGGCATCCGTCGCAAACAAGCGCAATCCTTCGCCGAACACTAGCTCCTGCTCGTAGACGTTGGAGACAAAACCGCGCGACGGCTCGCCGACGCGCGAAGCAAAATCGCCGCTCTCGTAGAGTTCGTAGCTGAATGTGCCGTCATAGTGCCATTTTTTCAGTTCGAAGAGATCCTCCCGACCCAATGCCGCAATCAACTGTGTCCGCCTTGGATCCAAGCCCGCGTCCAGGTAGGCTTGTCGCGCCTTGGCGCCATAAATGAAATGCGTCGCGCCCAGCGCCTCGTATTCGTCGAGCGTGCTTATCAGCTTGTCCACAATGCGCATTCGCGGGAAGAAAAAATGCAGTCGTTCCTCGCCTGGCGCGAGCACAAACGGCTCCCCTTCATTCTCTCGCAAGTATTCCTTGAGCCCGAATACCATTTCCATCAGCGAGGGATTGTAGACCTGGTACTTTTTGCTGTCGCTATCGAGCCATTCATCAACTAGCCACACTCTCGACCAGGTGACATCGATAGCCGCCGAGACAATGCCCGGCGCTCCTAAAAGCAGCAGAGCCGAGTAGTAACTCCGTCGAACAAGGGGGCGCCATCCGTTTATTCGATCCGCCGTTAGCGCGCTCGCCAATGCGACCGCGGTCGGCAATACCAGCAGCGGCACGATCGCGAAGCCCAGCCGGTAATGATAGCTATAAGAAAAGAAAAAGGTGAGGAAGTAGGGCAGCGCCAACAGCAAAGCCCATCCCGCCGAAACATAACCCGGTCTTGCCAATGCCTCAATCAGCTTGCGACGATGCCCATACACGCTCGCGATGATTAGCAAGATTCCGACGGCTATGGCAGCCGCCTCGCTCAATTGTAAATGGCTGGCTGGGGGATCGAAGCGTTCCGGAAAGAGGATTGGATTTGACGCCAGAACGCCGACTAGCAGCAGGATCGCCCCCGCCGCGCCAATCATGACCTGTCGAGCCGACAATCCGCATTTGATCGCCGCGGCGACGAATCCCAGGATGATCGCCAGAACGAGCCAACTGAGGTAGTCTCCGCTGCGCCGCGCTTGCGTCAGCCAGAACTCCGCCGGCCAGGTGATCGCTTCGTGCCCGAGCAGCAGATTGCGCAAATACCAGACGCCGCCCAAAGGCGCGCTGGCCAGGATTGTCCAGAATGCGACCATGAATCGTGGCTTCAACAGCCCAAACTGTAGTTTTGCGCGCGCCGCTTCAAGGGCTAGCAAGAGCAGGACTCCCCAAATGAATGCCCCTGCCGTTGGCTTGGTGAACAGGCTGATGCTCAGTATGAGCCCAGCCAACAAGGCATCCCGTCGACGCCCGCGCTGGTCTTCTTGCTCGGACCAGGCGCGCAAAAAGAAGACCGCGGCCAACGTGAAGCTGTAAGCGAGCGTGATCTCCAGATCGCCGATGGTCGACTGATGCCCGACGAAGGGATGCAGGCTCCACAAGGCGGCGACGAACAACCCAACCCGTCTGTTCAGCAGCCTTTCGCCAAGAAGATATGCCGCAAAAATGCCGCCGATGTGCAGCCAGGACAGTACCATGCGCGCCGCATAATCGTTGATCGCGCCGATTAGGATCTGAACATAGGCGTACTGAAGTTGCAAAAACGGCGGATAATACTCGATCGACTGCGGGATCAGCCCTTCCAGAAAATACAGGCGACCTTGATAGCCATAGACCCAAAGCGCATCGTAAGCGGTAAAGGGCCAATAAGCCGTGTGGACCCAACGCAGGACGACCGCTGCTACGATCATGGCGATGATCAGTTTTTCGTCAAAGGCATAGGGCGCGCGAGGCGTCGAAACCGCTGTCAATCCGCGGCATTTGCGCCAGGCGATGAGGCTGCCGAGCGCGGCAATCAAGAGGCTGCCAACGATTATCCACTCTCGGACCAGCAGGCTTTGCCCGGCTTGAGCGCCGAGTACGCCCAGGATCAGCATCCAGCTTGTCATGCAGGCTGGTCCTATAGCCAGCGCTACCGCAGCCACAAGCGCCCGAGAATGCCACTGTCTCCTCGGCAGCAAAGCCAGGGACCAAGGCAAACCTACGCCGACGCTCATCCATAGCGTCGGCAAGATGCCCGCGAGCGCTTCGTTTAACCAGTTCACGTTTTTCGAGAAACCTCCTTGCCCCTGCAAGAAACAGTCTTGTTCCGCTGTACCAGCGCGGCAGATACCTTCGCCGATGTCGCGCCGAGCGGCTATTTTACGGTCGCGCCATGTCGCGGCGCTTCCACATTGCCTGCGCCACGCTTGTCAAAGCGTATGCGGCCATCATCAGCGCGAAGGGCAATACCGGCAGATAATAGCGCGCCCAAGGCAAGGGCGTCAGCGCGAAGACGATAGCCGCTGTGCCGCCGCCGCAAAACAATAATAGCGCGCGATTCTGAAAGCTGATGTCGCGATCGCGAAGGAGCAGAAAAACACCGGCGGCAACAAGCGCCAACATGACCAGCGCCGCGATCGCGTTGCCGCCGATGGTCGCGCCAGCCCATCCAGACCTTTCATAAATCTGGATTTGCTCGCTGATTTCGTCGTAGCCGGCCCATTGCTTGTCTTCGAAGTATTGCGCTTCACCCATCAACACAAAGCGGAAAAACCCTTTCACTCGCTGGGCCACAGATTGATAGCCGCCATAAACGCCCGCTTGCCGCTGCAAAAGCGCGGAGCGCTCGGACATGACATCCCCGGCGGTTTCAAGCGGCGCGTCCCACCAGCCGGGGTTCAGCAGATAGAACACCAGCAGCGTGACGATGCCAGCCATCAAGATACCCGCGAGCGGGCGCATTCTCAGCCTCTTGCGCGTATCGCCCAGACCCAGGCTTTCGTAGACGAACAGGCCGGATACTGCCAGAAACACAAGCGCCACAAGGAAAGCGCTGGTATGTTTTACGGCAATGGCAAAGCCGGCGCAGACGCCCAGGAGCGCGTATCGCCGCCAGCGCCGTTGACGAAGGAGCCAAGCCGCCGCCAGCAGCACGAGCATTATGCCGAGCATGTGGCTGCCTTCTTGCATCGCGCGCCTGCCGTTCAGGAGCAGGGTAGGGTGGGCGGCAAAAAGCAAACTGGCAAGCAAGGCTGTCGGGCGGTTTATGGTGATGCGCGCGAAGGCGTACAGGAGCGCCGCAGCGGCGGCCAGCTGCGCTGCCGAAGCCAGCCGAGCGATCTGAAGCAGGCGCGCCTCCGGTACGCGGTTGGACTCCAGGTTTAATCTGTAATCCCAGCCCCAATGCCAATCGTCATTCAGGTCTGTGATGGCGTATCCGCTGCTGGCAGCCAGCCAACCATAGATCATGTTGGATATCGAGCCGCTAGCCAGATTCGCGCGATATTCGCCCGCACTGGCCGACCTTTTCGCCCGGTGCGTCAGCTTTTCCCGATCGCCTTCCAAAAACAGGAAATAGAAATCGCGCCCGACATAGATCTTTGAAGATTCGTCGCCGTGGAAGGGCACAATCGCCGCGCCTCCCATGATGTAAATGGACAGCAAAGCCAGGCAGATGATATCGACGCCAGCTGGGACGCTCTTGACCTGTATCATTGCCTGCCTACAGAAGTAGAACTGAGAAAGTCGTTAAGAATATCGCCCGTCATACGATGCCGAAACTCGTCGAGTTATTGGCGGGCGACCAGATTGGTCGCCCCTACATGCCTCATTTATGTCGCCCGAAAATTGTTCACTTAGTTGTCCTCAAAATGTTCATTACTTTCTTGGTTTTCCTGAGTGATCTAGCGGACCGCGCGTGGCGCTTGCGCGCGCCGATTGGACCAGGTCAATCCGACAGCGAGAGCCGCTCGGCGGCGGCGAAAAGGTCACAGGAATGTCGTGCTCAGGCAAAAGAGTAAGCTCGCCTGTCGCATGAGCGTCGCGGTTTACATAAACAGGGCATGATAAGTTCGAGACCCCATGCGATTCCAGAATAACCTGATCAGGCGCGCAAAAGCGCAAGCCGCCGCGAGCTGCGCGAAGGGCAGCGCCGGCAGATAATAGCGCTGCCAGGGCAAAGGCGTGACCAAAAGCGTAATCAAAGCGATACCGACTCCCCAGACCAATAGCAGCCAGCGATATTTGCTGTCGATCTGCGGGGCGCGCGCCAGATAAACAATACCCCAGAGGCTCAGCAGCGCCATGACAAGCCCGCCGAGCTTGCCAGCGATCGCAAACCCGGCGAATCCAGAAGTCTCGTAGGCGTTGATCTGGGCGCGGATTGCGTCATTGCCCGCCCATTGCGCCACTTCATGATACTGGCTTCGGTCAAAAAATGCGTACTCCAGAAAGCCTTCGATTCGTTCCGCCGACGAAGCATAGCCTCCATAGAGCGCCGCTTGCTCATTCAGCAAGTCGACGCGCAAGCGGAGTACTTCGGCGGCGCTATCCAAGGGCGCTTGCCACCAGGCCGGATTCATCAGATAGAAAGTGAACAATGCCAGCCCGCCCGCCGCCAGCAAGCCGACCAGCGACCGCGCTGTCTTTTGCCCCGCCTGTCCCGGCATTCTGGCTGTCTGGTAAAGCCACAGCGCGGCGCAGGCAAGAAAGACCAGCGCCAGGACAAAGGCATTGGGATGTTTTGCGGCGACGGCAAAGCCGGAAACGAGGCCCAGCAAGACGAATTTCCACCAGCGCCGCCCTTGCAAGAGCCAGGCAGCCGACAGCAGCACCAGCATCATGCCGAGCAAATGGCTGCCTTCCATCATGGCGCGTCTGCCGTTGATCAAGATGGCTGGATGCAGAGCGAAGATCGCGCTGGCGATGTAGGCTTCTGGCTTGCCGATGCTTATGTTGACCAGCGCAAAGAGCGCCGCAGCCGCCATCGCCAACTGCGCGGAAGAAGCCAGGCGCGCGGCATCCAGCAGCGATCTGTCAGGAATGCGGCCCAACTCGCGATTCTCGGCATAGTCAAGTTCCCAATCCCAGTGCCCGTTGATCTGTTCGAGCCTGATTCCTTTGCTCGCCGCCAGCCAACCATGGATCGTTTTGGACACCGTGCCATTTATCAGGCGCAAATGCTGCTCGTCTTGACGACTTGACCAAGCGCTGTCATAGAGGACTTTTGGCAGGTCGCCTTCCTGGAACAAATAATAATAATCGCGCCCCATAAATATCTGAGTCGATTCATCGCCGTGAAAGGGAACCAAGGACGCGCCAGCGAGGACATAGGCAGCCAGCAGGAGCAGCCAAAGGAAATCAATCCACTTGGGGAATCGGTTTGGCCGGCTAAGCTCTGTCATCTTCTGGGGATGGACCAATCTCGACCAGCATGTCTCCCTTGTCCACCGCCTGGCTGGCGTCGACGTGTATCGCCGTAACCACGCCAGCGACCGGCGACTTCAGTTCGTTCTGCATCTTCATCGATTCCAGGATCACAACCGTATCGCCCTGCGCCACCGTCTGCCCGACTTCCACCGTGACCATGACGATCAGACCGGGCATGGGCGCAGTCACTTCGCCGGAAGTGATCTTCAATCCGCCGCGCCGCTGCATCAGCAGCATGGCGCGTTCGTCCAGCACTTGCGTCTCGAAGAGTTGGCCGCCCATCATGACCGCGATCTTGCCTTCGTCATCATCGATGACGGCTTCCAGGGATTTGTTCTCGGTGATGATCGAATACAGGGAACCGCCCAGGTTGAGGAAATCCACATCGCGCAGCTCGCCGTTGACCAGGATGGCGCCATCGTTGTCGATCTCAATTTCGTAGCTTTGGTCGTCGATGACTGTGACGTACTTCATCGGTGCATCCTCTCGAAGCGGCCCATCCACTTCCAGTTGCTGGCGTCGCGCTTCGCCGGCGCGACCACTTGCGATGCCAGCCGCCGCTCGCGATGCGCGTACAAGGTCGCGGCAATGGCTACGGTCTCCAATTGAGTCGCTGTCGGCGTCTTTTCATAAGTGTTCATATTGAAGCGCTGCTCGACAAAATTGGTATCAATCTGCCCGGCGATGAAGCTGATGCTGTTGAGCAAATTGATGTGGAAGGGAATGTTGTGCTTCAAGCCCATAATGCGATATTCGGACAAGGCGCGCCGCATCCGCAGCATCGCTTCCGAACGCGTCTCGCCCCAGGTTATCAATTTGGAGATCATGCTATCGTAGTAGGGCGTGATTTCCGAGCCGCGGTAGACGCCGCTGTCCACGCGCACGCCCGGTCCCGTCGGCAGGATCATCGTGGTGATCTGGCCCGTCGACGGCATGAAATCGGCATAGGGGTCTTCGGCGTTGATGCGGCATTCGATGGCCCAGCCCTTGGGATGCAGCACGTTCTCTGTTGGACCCATGCGCCGCCCGCGGGCGATGCGTATCTGCTCTTTTGCCAGGTCGACGCCGGTCACCAGTTCGGTCACCGGATGTTCCACTTGCAGGCGCGTGTTCATCTCCAGGAAGTAGTAATTTTTGTCGCGGTCGACCAGGCATTCGATCGTGCCGGCATTGACATAGCCGACCGATTCGGCCGCGGCGATCGCCATCTCGCCCATTTTCTGCCGCAGTTCAGTATCGACGAAGACGCTGGGCGCCTCTTCCACCAGCTTCTGGTGACGCCTTTGAATGGAACATTCGCGCTCGCCCAGGTGTATTGTGTTGCCATGACTGTCCGCCAGGATCTGAAATTCGATGTGACGCGCGCCCTGCAGCAGTTTTTCCAGATATACGTCGCCATTGCCAAAGGCGCTTTCCGCCTCCATGCGCGCCGTGATCAGCGCCGTTTCGAAGTCCTCGGCGCGGCGCACGGGGCGCATGCCCTTGCCGCCGCCGCCGGCCACGGCTTTGATCAAGACCGGGAAGCCGATTGACTTGGCGGCCGCAGCCAATTCGTCGTTGGACAAGCCAGCCTCGATCCCGGGGATCAGGGGCACCTTGTTGCGGGTCACGGCAAGTCGCGCGGCGTGTTTGTCGCCCATGGTGGCGATGGCATCGGGGGAGGGTCCGATCCAGACCAGACCTGCGTCGATGACTTGTCCAGCGAAATCGGCGTTTTCCGCCAGGAAGCCATAACCCGGGTGAATGGCGTCCGCCCCGGTCTTGCGCGCCACCTCAATGAGCGTATCTTTCTTGAGATAGCTTTCCGCCGGGCGCGGTCCGCCAATGTGAACCGCCTCGTCGGCGTAGCGGACGTGCAGGGCGGCGCGATCGACATCGGAATAGACAGCCACGGTCGGGATGCCCAGATCGCGGGCGGCGCGTATGATGCGCACGGCGATTTCGCCGCGATTGGCGATCAAGATCTTGTTGATGCCGGTGAGTTGCTCAGCCATCGACGCCTCCTAGAGCGGAATGTTGCCATGCTTCTTGGGCAGGTTCTCGTCGCGCTTGTTCCCGAAAACCTGCAAGGCGTTGATCAAACGCGCGCGGGTATTGCGCGGCTCGATGACGTCGTCGATGAAGCCTCGGCTGGCGGCGATATAGGGATTGGCAAAGGTCTGGCGATAGTCTTGCGCCAGTTCCTGCTTGCGGGCGGCGGGGTCCTCGGCTTCTTTCAACTCGCGGCGGTAGATGATCTCGACCGCGCCCTCGGGACCCATCACGGCGATTTCGGCGGTGGGCCAGGCGATGTTGAGATCGGCGCGGATATGCTTGCTGCTCATGACGCAATATGCGCCCCCGTAAGACTTGCGCGTGGTGACGGTCAGCTTGGGCACGGTGGCCTCGCAAAAGGCGTAAAGCAGCTTGGCGCCGCTCATGATGATGCCGTTGTGCTCCTGGTCGGTGCCCGGCAGATAGCCGGGGACATCAACGAAGGTGATCAGCGGCACGTTGAAAGCGTCGCAGGCGCGCACGAAGCGCGCGGCTTTGACGCTGGCATTGATATCCAGCACGCCAGCCAGCACCATGGGCTGATTAGCGACGATGCCAACCGCGGACCCGCCCAGCCGCGCGTAGCCCACCACGATATTGCCGGCGAATTCTTCGTGCACTTCGAAGAAGTGCCCGTCATCGACGATGAGCTCGATGACTTTTTTCATATCGTAGGGCTGGTTGGGATTCTCGGGCACGATCGTGTCCAGGGCGCTTTCGGTACGCAGGGGATCATCGGTCGTGGCTATGACCGGCGGATCTTCCATATTGTTCTGCGGCAGGTAGCTGAGCAATTCGCGGGCCAGAAGCAGGGATTGGGCTTCGTCATCGGCCACAAAATGGCAAACGCCGCTCTTGCTGGCGTGCACCGAGGCCCCGCCCAGATCCTCGAAGCTGACATCTTCATTGAGCACTTGCTTGACCACGTCTGGACCGGTGATGAACATATAACTGCTGTCTTTGACCATGATGATGTAATCGGTCAGGGCCGGGCTGTAGACGGCGCCGCCGGCGCAGGGTCCCATGATCACGCTGATTTGGGGAATGACGCCGCTGGCGAGGGTGTTCTGCAGGAAAATATCGGCATAGCCGCCCAGGCTCTCCACGCCCTCCTGGATCCTGGCGCCGCCGCTGTCGTTCAAGCCGATGACCGGCGCGCCCACCTTGATCGCCATATCCATGATCTTGAGGATCTTGTCGGCGTGGGCCTCGCTCAAGCTGCCGCCCATGACGGTGAAGTCTTGCGAATAGACATAGACCAGTCGGCCGTCGATGGTGCCCCAGCCGGTCACGACGCTGTCGCTGAGCGGCTTGTTGTCGTCCAGCCCGAACTTGTTGTTGTGATGATGCACAAAGGCGTCGACTTCGCGGAAGCTGCCGGGATCGAGCAGCATTTCCAGGCGTTCGCGGGCGGTTTTCTTGCCTTGATCGTGCTGCCGCTTGATCCGCGCCTCGCCGCCGCCCAGCTGGCTCTGGGCGCGCTTGGCGCGCAACTGCTCGATCTTGGGGCTGATGGTCATACCTGGTCTCCGTTTGCTGTGTTTGTATTGCGGGCGGTCATGTTTCCTCCGCTAATTGTAACACCGTCTGCGAGCCGGGGGTGTTGTACCGGGCGGCAAAACAGCCATCCAGTATAGGGGGTCGGGCGGTTGAAATACAGGGGAAAGTCGCGAAGCCCGGGGCGATGGAAGGTTGTCTCGGCATTGCCCTTTGGCGTACCCGCGAGTCCCTCGCAAGCGCCCCGAGAAGTCCCCAGCTTTTTGGTGATTTTGACGAGGTCGACGGGCTGGAGGGCGCGGTATTGCTGGGTTTTGGATTTGGCGCTGAGGCACAGAGGGCGCAGAGAATTTTGATTCACCACAGAGGCGCAGAGGGCACAGAGATTTTTTTTCACCACAAAGACACGAAGGGCACGAAGGGATTTGGGGGAGGCATTGGATTGGCGCTTTGCGGATTGCATGGTTGATCAGGCGAAGTCGATGAGGGCGCGGCCGGTGTGTCGGCTGCCGTACCAGGCCAGGGCGGTGGCGATGACGGTGTCGTCGTGTCCGCCGGCGGGGGCGCCGTAGCGCCAGGCGCCGCTGGGCAGGCGCTCGAGGGAGTAGTTGGCCAGTTCGGCGAGCAGGACGGGGTCGTTGAGCAGGGCGATGTCATTGCG
>JAJEFB010000052.1 GCA_022820665.1 Anaerolineae bacterium
CTTTCATGCCGGGCTGCGCCGCCAAATTGAGCGCTTCACGTTTCAATTCCTCTGGATATTTCATCATCACCTTCCAAACCACCTTCCTCACCTCATTTTATTGGACAACTTAGCTGTCCACAAAATCGGGGCAAGTTTACATGTCCTCAGCTGATGCTTCGGGGAGGGGACCGGGGGTGGGGTAGAATTTCAACAGGCTCTATCAGATCGCCCGAAAACAACTGCAAACACCACAGTAGTTCCAAGAAAGTAATGTGAAAGAATGACGAAGTATAAAGAGGTACAAAATAATCGAAGGGGCGCCCCTTGGGTCGCCCGAAAATCACCGCTTAAGCGAAGCCTGTCGTTTTTCAGTCATCTTGGTCGCCCGCGTAAGGATCCTTTCCCAGCGCGGTGTTCTTGCGTATCGCTTGTTGCCAGGGCTTTCGCGCTTTGCCCCGGTAGCCCAATTCCCGCATCCGTTCCGCTTCCAGGCGCTCAAGCTCCTCCGACAGTTTGCCCAAGTCGGCTGCTGGAATTGGACTGTCGCCGCGGGACGCGTCGCGATAGACATAACCGGCGCCGCGGCACCAGTCGCAGTCTTCGGCTTCGCCGCCGAGTCCATCCTCGAACCAGCCGTAGCCCTCGCAGGACGCGCAGCGCGCGATGGTCATCTCAAATGCCTCTTCCATTGATTCGGGCTGTGCGCGTGACTGCGCCTTGCCGCCCTTCCGCCAGCCTTGCCACAGCAGGGATATACCAGAAAAGAGTGCTATAATGCAAACCTGAAATGACCATCACAACTCGTAATTCCATCGCGCGACTCCTGACCCCGTTGCTGCCGGCGGCGACCATACTGTTTGTCATCGTTATTCAAGCGCATCACTTTCACGATCGTCCCTACCGTCAGGACGAAGCCTGGGTCGTGCATTACGCGCTGGAAAACATCGAGCGCGTTGGACTGCTGAATCACGTCCTGCAGGTCTTCTATCTGGTGCCCCCGGAAAATGCCCTTCAGGACATTTGGGCGCATCTCTTCGGTCATATAGAAAACATTGTACGCTACTTATCCACTCTGGTCACGGCGATTACACTGGCTTTTTGCTATAGGCTGGCGGCAGATCTCTTTGACCGGCGCGCGGCTTGGATAGCCTTGACTGTTCTTGGGACATATAGCGTATTCGCGTATTACAGCCACGAAGCGCGACCTTATGCCGCGCTGGCGCTGGGCACAGTCAGTTTCCAGTGGGCGCTGCTGCGCTTCATCCGTCGCCCCGGTCGCGGCAACGCTTCTCTAGTTTTTGCTTTTGGCGCAGTGCCCTTTTACATCCATCCCTTTATCATTTATGTTGTCGCCGCGCAACTGACCTGTGTACTGGTTTTCCTCCGTTGGAACCGCGACTTGTTTCGCCGTGGCGCCATATTGTTTCTGGCGCTGGCGCTCGTCATCGGCTTGCGGGCATGGATCAACTTTACCGATCGCTCGGGTGTTATTGAATACAACATCGAATCGTCCTGGGAAGGCTTGGCGGAGGTGCTTGATCATTATCGCTTTAATCCCGAGGCGCTGGGATATTTCCTGCTGGCGGCTGGCATTATTGGCATCCTGGCGAAACTGGCGCGCCCGCGGACAAGCGCAGATGATCCAACCATGCGCTTTGCCTGGGCCTGGCGCGAGGGCTGGCTGCTGCTCTCGCTGCTTGTCATGGTCATCCTGGCTTTCGCCGTCAATGCCCGTATTCCCAGCTTAACGCCCAGAAACCTGTTGATCGCCGCGCCATATCTGGCTCTGATCGTGGCCATCGCCCTGCGACAGATGCCGCCGCAAGCGCAACTCGCGGCGCTCGCTTTCTTCTGTGTTCCTTTCGTCACGCAGTTTCGCTCGCATAACGGCAACGCCGGTTATTGGGAACTCGCTCAGTACATCGAGCGGCATTATGACCGAGACCGGGACCGCCTTCTGATAATTACCGAGCAAGCCTGGGAGTGGATCGCCATCAACTATTTCCTTAAAGAGCGCAGCGAAATCGCCTTTGCCGATGACGACATATTCTACGTGAGTTGGGAAGGCGGCGACAAAGACCGTTTTATTCCGAGCGCAATTGACGAGGGGCGATTTGTGACCGGCTTGGCCAAGGGAAACTGGCGACGCTTGCAACCATGGCTGGGTGAATCCGAGAAGCTATGGATCATCCGAACCAGGGACTTTATTGGCGGGCGCAACATGATTGATGCCATCGAAGGAGAATACACGCTCTATGGGCTCATCGACTTCCCGGGCGAGACATACTACACGGCGATCGAAGTATTGGAGTACCGGCGGCATCCTGTTGACAGGCGAACGCTTTGGCGCTACGGCGAGGATTTCAACCTGCTGGATTGGCGGCTCAACGAAGATCATCAAGTGAGCCCCTGTCAGACCATATCGGTCGACAGTTGGTGGTCGATCAACAACGAGATCGGCCAACTATACAGTTCCACACTCGTGATCGTTGATCGACAGGGACAGGGCGCGGCCAACAGCGACAGCGTACCCGGCGGCCTTTATCTGACGTCAATTTGGCAGCCGGGACGCCCTTATTTCGATCAGCGCCGGTTGACCGTGCCCTGCGACTTGCCGGCCGGGGAATATCCGCTCCTGCTGGGGATGTACGAACTGCCGCCGGATGAAAACACAGCCCTGCAAAACCTTGAGATCTATACCGCCGCCGGCGAACCCACCGGGCGCTATCTGGAGTATCTGACGACAATCACAGTCGCTCGCTAGGCGACGGGCGCGGCATCAGTTTGCGGACGGCGTACCAAGCGACCAGACCGGTAGCAATTGTAATCCACATGATTGTCCACCAGATGATCTCCAAACCCGCACCCAGCCATACGATCGCGACGGTTAGCGCGGCAGCGGGCAAGAAAATCATCCGAGTCATGCTGATTGCCATCGGAAGCAAGGGTCGTTTGATGCCGCGCAGGGCTGCGAAGCCGATGAATCCGAAGGGTTTGGACCAGGCGGCAAGTACGCTGATGCGCAGGTACGCCACGCCGGTCGAGATGATCGCGGAATCGTCGATGAAAATGTTAATGAGCTCATGCGCGAAGACGAAGATGATGAAGCCGCCGGCGATCATCAATACCAAGCCGTAGCGCAGGGCGGTATTGAAGACTTGCCACATGCGGTCGTATCGGCGCGCGCCATTGTTTTGGGCGATGAGCACCAGGGTCGCCACATCAAGCCCTACGAGAGGAAGCCAGAACAGTTGGTCAAGCCGACTGGCAATGCCATATGCGGCTACCGCCTCTGTGCCAAAGCGGCTGACAAAGTAAGTCACGACAAAGGTGCCAACCGATACCGTACTCAGGTCTAGCGCCGGTGGCAATCCCTGCTTGATGATCGACAGCAATTGCGTCAGATTGGGCAGGAGCATGCGCGGACGAAAATGCCGAAACAGGTCCGAGCGCCAGGCAGTAAAACCCAGGTAAACGGCCCCGATTCCCTGGATCATCGCGGTTGCAACACCTACGCCGGCGATTCCCAAAGCCGGCACGCCGTAGCCTCCATAGATTAACCAGGGATCCAGCAGGATATTGAGCAGGAATCCCAAGATCAGGAAGTTGCGAAAGGGGCGCGTATCGCCTTGCGCGGCGAGCGCTGCGTGAAACATGAAAACAAGATTGAAAAATGTAGCGCCCAAAAAGATCGGCGTAATATAGCTCATGTTGTATGCGACGGCAGCGCCGGATGCGCCCAGAATCTCAAATAGCCGCGGCGAAAGCGCCAATCCTGCGCCAGCTGTTATCAAGCTCAGCAGAACGGTCAAGGACAGACCCTGAGCGGCGACAAAGACTGCGTCAGCTCGCTTTCCGGCGCCCAGCGCATTGCCGATCAGGGCGGAAGTGCCAGTGCCCAATCCGCTTGCCAAGCCGATGATGATGAAATATATGGGAAAGGACAGCGCCAGCGCCGCCAGCGCCTCTTTTGAAATCGCCCCGGCATAAAAGGTATCCACGATCTGAAATAGATTGTTGAAGAGAACGCCAATACCAACCGGGATGCCAATCTTGCGGATCAGTTTGGGGATGTCTTCACTGATGAGCGGATTGTTGTCTGTCACGGGGATGCGCCATCGGATTGGAGGTCGCTGTCCATGACCAGTTCGAATAGACGCCGATAGCCATCAAGGTATTTTCCCGGGGAAAAGAACTGCCGGGCAAAGTCCCGCGCCTGTCGACCCAGTTGCTCGACGTCTGCGGCGTAAATCTGCTCCAGCGCCAACGTCAATTCGTCGACATTCCCGCTCTCAACCAGGAAGCCGTTTTCACCATCTCGGATCAGATCTGGTATGCCGCCGACGCGGCTGCCGATGACCGGCGTACCCGTGAGCATCGCCTCCACGACTACACGTCCCAATCCTTCCGAAAGGGAGGGCAAAACCAGGGCGCGCGCGCTGCCGAAATGCTCAGCCAGATCCCCTTGAGAGACCGCTCCATGGAAACGGACGCGACTGGCGATCCCGAGGTCCTGCGCTTGCTTTCTCAGTTCGCTGGCATAATCGGCGTTTTCAGGGTGTCCGAGCAGATGGAGTTGCGCCCGAGGATGATCAAGCCGGGCAAAGGATTCCAAGAGTAGATGTAAGCCCTTACGGGGTATCAGAACACCTGCGTAAACCAGGTCAGTCGCTTCTGTCAGCGGAATCCTGCGCCCGGCGGCGCGAAAAACCTCGGTGTCGCTCCAGGTCATGAAGCGCACACGCGGCAAGTCGGGCGCGTAGCGGCTGGCGCGTTCGCTCGTCGATGTCGATATCACGCGCAGGGCGTCTCCGCGGCTAAAGGCGTATTGAGCCAAGCCCAGCATGAGCGCGCGGTAAGCGCTCGTGAATGGGATCTTGCGCTGCAAAAACAGATCTTCTTCAAAATTATTGTGATTCTCTATGATGAGCTTCGGGCGCTTGCCAAACAAGCGACTGAAGCCTTTAACCAGGGCGGCGATCGCGCCTTCAAACGGGCTTTGCGCTACCAGGATACGACAGTCGTGACGAATGACCAGCGTCAGCAGAAGGGCAGGCGCCAAAGCAAAAAACGTCAAATAGCGCAATACCGATGAGGGCGGTTGCGGGAGGAGATAGAAGCTCGCTTGTTCACGAAAAGCCTGAGGACGGAGCGATGCCGAGAAACCGATCACGCGAATATCGTAGTCGCGCAGTTGCGTCATCAACTCCCATTTTCGCGCATTTGTGGGGTCGAGCGGAGAGCTATATCTCGCGCTGCTGATCCAGCAGACGGCGGTTCGTTTCAGCACAAAAGCGTTTCCCTAGGCAACTGGCACGAAAACAGCACTTCCAGCAGACGTTATAGATGCTTGGCTCGGGCGCTTGCCCGGTTGTGGACGGGATCGGGAGCCGATTCGCTCATCTGACTTTGTCGGTATCCCTGAATATGACAATATCGTCGCCCGTTCCTGCATCGTCGTCATTCAAACGAAGTACGGTTTCGAGAAACATCGACACGACGCCCATGACCATGCCACCGAGGATGGCTGTCCAGATGCCACCCTGAATGACCAGGCGGTCACCCGCCAGCGCATCCGTGATCAACAGCATCACGCCGTTGATGACCAGGATAAACAAGCCCAGCGACAATAACACCGCAGGACAGGTCAGCACGATCAGGATCGGCTTGAGCATGGAATTAACGACGCCGAAGATCAAGCCGATAATCAACAGCGTACTGATGTCATTGTTCGCGACCTGAATATTGGGAATCAATATGGCTGTCACCGCGATAGCCACAGCATTGATCAGCACTCGAATTGCAAATTCTCTCATGGTTAGTCTCCATCAACAACCGCTCGGCGCGTAACCGGCGAGAACGTTCCGGGAATGCCGCGCCCACACAGAATAACAAGCGTTCTCCTTGCCAGAGCGCGAAGCTTTGCTAGAAAAGCGCAGGGCAACGATAACCTGTCTCTATTCTACATACGCATTAACGCCAGGCGCTGTCTCAAACTAGCCACGGTTGCGCCGCGAAAGCAAGAATAGCAGCAGCAGCAACAGCAGCCCCGCAGCTACCGCCAGGATCGCGATTACTGCGTCCCGCGTATCCGGTTCGTCGGCGCTGGGCGCTTCGATTTCAGTAATCGTCACGGGCGTCAATGTCGGTTGGGCGGTGGGTTCGACGACCACTTCCTGGGTAGGCGCATCGGTAATCGTCGGCCGGACCGCCGCCGCTTCTTCGGTGGGCTCTTCGGTTTCTTCGGCTTCCTCAGTCGCGCGCTGATCCGCTTCCTCGGTTGCGCGCTGATCCAGCGTTCCTTGAACTTCGGCGGTCAGGCTTGCTTGGGCCTCAGCCGTTTCCGTGATGTCGATAGTCGCCGTTGGAGTGGCCGTGGGCGTCGCTGTATCGGTGCTAGTCGGCTCTGGAGTATCGGTATCAGTTGGTTCGGGCGTATCGGTATCAGTTGGTTCGGGCGTATCGGTATCAGTTGGTTCGGGCGTGTCGGTGTCAGTCGGCACAGGCGTATTGGTGTCAGTTGGTTCGGGCGTATCGGTGTCAGTTGGCACAGGCGTGTCGGTGTCAGTTGGTTCGGGCGTGTCGGTGTCAGTCGGCTCTGGCGTATTGGTGTCAGTCGGCACGGGCGTATCGGTATCTGTTGGTACAGGCGTATCGGTGTCAGTCGGCACAGGCGTATCGGTATCTGTCGGCTCTGGCGTATTGGTGTCAGTCGGCTCTGGCGTATTGGTGTCAGTCGGCTCTGGCGTATTGGTGTCCGTTGGCACAGGCGTGTCGGTGTCAGTCGGCTCAGGCGTATTGGTATCGGTTGGTACAGGCGTGTCGGTGTCCGTTGGTACAGGCGTATTGGTATCGGTTGGCACAGGCGTATCGGTGTCCGTCGGCACAGGCGTATCGGTATCAGTCGGCACAGGCGTGTCGGTATCGGTTGGTACAGGTGTATTGGTATCGGTTGGTACAGGTGTGTTGGTGTCCGTTGGTACAGGCGTATTGGTGTCAGTCGGCTCTGGCGTATTGGTATCGGTTGGCACGGGCGTGTCAGTATCTGTCGGCACGGGCGTATTGGTATCCGTTGGTACAGGCGTATCGGTGTCAGTCGGCTCTGGCGTATCGGTGTCAGTCGGCACAGGCGTATCGGTATCTGTCGGCACAGGCGTATCGGTATCTGTCGGCACAGGCGTGTCGGTGTCCGTTGGCACGGGCGTGTCAGTATCTGTCGGCACAGGCGTATTGGTATCGGTTGGGACAGGCGTGTTGGTGTCCGTTGGTACAGGTGTTTCAGTGTCCGTTGGCACAGGTGTATTCGTGTTTGTCGGCACAGGCGTATCGGTGTCAGTCGGAACGGGCGTGTCGGTATTCGTCGGTACCGGTGTATGGGTATCGGTTGGCACAGGAGTATACGTGTCAGTCGGGACGGGCGTGTCAGTCGGCTCCGGCGTATTTGTATCGGTCGGCTCCGGCGTGTCTGTTGGGACGGTTGTATCAGTTGGCTCTAGCGTGTCTGTTGGGACGGATGTGTCAGTCGGGACGGGCGTGTCAGTCGATTCTGGCGTATTTGTATTGGTCGGCTCCGGCGTGTCTGTTGGGACGGATGTGCTCGTTGGAACGGATGTGTCTGTCGGCTGCGGCGTATTGGTGGGAAGCGCTGTTTCGGTTGGCTCGGGCGTGTTGGTTTCGGTTGGCTCTGGTGTATGAGTCGGGAGCGCCGTATTGGTCGGCTCTGGTGTATCCGTCGGAATTGCTGTTTCTGTCGCAATCGGGGTGAAACTCGCCGTCGGTAGCGCTGTATCCGTCAATGTCGGCTGGGGCGTATTGGTGTCCGTGGGCACGGGCGTATCGGTGTCCGTGGGCACGGGTGTATTGGTATCGGGCGGCGCAGGGCTGTCTGTTGCCGAGGGGATCTCCGTTGGCGCGTCGGTGGCGATCGCTAAAGCCTCCTCCGTTGGCGCGTCGGTAGCGGTTGGATCATCTGTGGCGGTAGGGACATCAGTAGCGGTTCGAAACTCGGTTGCCGTCGCCAATGGCGTCTGGCTCGGTATCTCTGTGTCCGTTGGCAAGGGCGTGACTGTATGTGTTGGCGTCGACGTTGGCGTATCCGTCGGCAGGGGCGTTTGGGTCGCCGTCGGCGTGAAGGTGGGCGTCGGCGGCAGCGCTATCGTGAAGGGCAGCGTAACTGTCGTGGTCTCTCCACCGGCATTGCGCACGGTCACTTCGACTTCGTGCTCGCCATCTCCCAACTCTTCCGCCGGAATCGTGAAGACCTCGTCGCGGATGATTTCAGGGGGCCCGCCGTCGAAGGCGACTTCGATTCGCGTGATGTCGGTTTGTCCGCCGGCGCGCACTTCGACGTCCTGAGCTCCCGGCAAGATCGCGTTTATCGCTACGCCGCTGAGCTCTACCGTTGGCGGTAGCGCGGCAACTTCAAATTGCAGCGTCTTGACGATCTCCGCGCCTGCGGCATCCACTGCGCGTACTGCAATCGTATTCCTCCCCGGCGGCAAGTCGGCGGGATTCAAGGTGAATTGCATCCGGTTGTCTTCAACGACAACGGCCACACTGGGATCGGTACTTATGGACATGATTGGCGACTGCCCGGTCGCCAAGACACTGCCAACGACGGATTCGCTAATGACTGTGTCTTCCGCCACCCCTTCGATTTCCAGGCGTGGCGCAATGACCTCGACATCGAATTTTGAGTCTACCGTGGTACTCTGACCGCTGGCGTTAGTGGCGCGGATGCTCAGCGTATGTTCCCCAGGGCTCAACTCAAAGGGATCCAAATTGAACTCGTAGGGACTCTCGTCATCAACCTCGAAGAGTTCCCCATCGATGAAAAACTCCACCTTGGTGATCTCCGTCTGGCCACCTGCATTTACTCTAATCACTTCCACATCACGAACTTCGGCCCGGGGCTCAGGTTCGAAGTCGTCGGATACGGTCGGCGGCAGTGCCGCAACCTCAAATTCTCTGGTGAGTCGTCCAACATCGCCTTCGATATCGCTGACGGTGATATCCAGCCGGTGTTCGCCGGGCGCCTCCCGGGCGGGTTCAATCGTGTAAGTCTCTTCTGTAGAAACGACTTCGCCATCAAGCGCAATTTCGATGCTTTCGATTTCCTGGTCGGCCAGGATCTCGACCTTGACCTGTGTATTTTCGCGCAGCGCCTCCGCGAAAATATCGTCGGGCAAGAATAGCAGCGGTATAGGGATGGGCGCGCGCAAGGTCCCCATACCGGATGTGTAACGGCCGTCCGGGGCGGTCACTTCCAGGGAAAAATCATATCGAGTTCCGTCGGCCGGAATATCGGCATTCATGGTGATGATATATTGCGTGCGGAATAGATACGCCAGGTTCTGGAATATGGTGAGCAGTTGCTCGGGCAGCGGCGAGTCGTAAAACTCGGCGTTCGTTTCCGCCGAAACCATTTCCAGGAAGCGGCGGTCAATCGACCATCCCAAGCCAACCGTGTATACCGGCACGCCGTTGACGGTTGCAGCTTTTATGCTTTCATCTCGATTGCGGGCGCTGACATCCCCGAATTCGCCGCCGTCGCTCAATATCACGACCGCGCGGCGTGGCAAAGGCGCGCGTGTGGCGATCTCGATGCCGAGGTAGGTCGCGTCGTAGAGCGCGGTTTGCCCGCCATAAGCCAGGCTGTCAATGGCTCGTAGAAGCAGATCCCGGTCCGTTGTGTAATCCACTATCAGCGACACTTTTGTGCTGAAGGTGACGATAGCCACCGGGTCATTCGACCGCAGGGAGTTGACATATTGTGTTGCCGCTTGTTTAGCTTGTCGCAAGGGACGATCAGCCATGCTGCTGCTGGTATCAATCACCAAGACGCTGGCAAATGCCAAATCGTCGTCGGTGACGTTCTCCACGCGCGTCACATTGGCCAAACCCGCTAGATCGCCGCCGATCGAGAAGTTATCGACATCCAGGCCCGAGACGAGTTGACCGCTGGCGTCGAGAATGCTGGCGTTGATGGAAATATCTGACAATTCAGTTGAATCTATGCCGATGATATCCAGCGAGATAGCGGCCGTGTCCTGCGTGTTGACCAAGCCCAAAGGCAGCAGCACGATCATCACGGCAAGCGCAACCCAGCTAATTCGCTTCACGTCATATTCTCCGAGGCATTGGCGACGCGTTCACAAGGTTCAAAACTAACCCATTCACATGGCTTTGTCATTGACCAGCGCAAAATACGCAGATTATAGATACTTTCATTGCCGATTAACAGTTGGAAGTGCGTGTGGATAGGTTGTTGCTCCGGCGTACCGTCTCAAGCTCGCGGCGCCTTTCATAGCGCGGGTTGACGTCGTATATTCGCTAGACGCCGCCAAAGCGATCTTGCACGCCGACCAGCCAATGCAAGATCGGCGTCATGCGCTGAAAATGATCGAAGCAGCAATCAATGAAGACCGGCGAAGAGACGATTTCCCAATTGATGGCGTCTTTGTAAGCATGTAGGGAATTGTACTTCAGCCATTCTCCGCGGGGATGGTCCTTGTCAAATCCCCTGGGCATTCTTTTGTAATGCCGGCCAGAGATCTTGTAGCCCGCGGAGGCGACGGCGTCGGCGGCGTCAAGCAGAGCTGGTCCCAACTCAGGATCAATGACCGCCTGACGATAGGCCTCCAGCATTGCTTTGGAGAAATGGAACATGCCCGTCATCAAGCCGGCGTCGTCTGGCGTGAGTTGCATGCCAAAAGCCGGGTGCTGCGTTTTTTTGCCGCTGCCATGCCACCACATCATGGCGATATTGGTTTTGTAGGGCGATTTGTCCTTGCTGAAGCGCGTGTCCCGCGCCGCCCGCATCAAAGAGCCGCTGCCGTTGGTACGCAGGTCGACGACCAGGTCCGGGTCCAGCGATTGCAGGCGCGCGCCCATGGCGGCAACCCAAGCCACCGCGGGCGCCTTGACCGTCTCTTCGTAGCGGGCTCTGTTGGCGACGAACCAGTCTCTTGTGTTGTTCTGCCGCAGGTCTCGCAAGAATTGCTGCGTTTCGACGGGGAATCCGGGAAAGTCGCTCATTGTTGTCCTCGCAAGTTTGGCAAGCGTATCGTGATTCTAGCCTATGCCTTCGCGCTGTCAATGACGGGCGACCGGGGAATATCCCGCCTATGCAAGCGGGGCGGGCTGGGGCACAATGCCTTGACCGAATCTTGACCCCTCATTTGACGCTAAGGACGCCTGAATGAAGAGAAAAACTCTACTGCTCGCGCTATTGATCGGCTTCGGACTGGTAGCGATCGCGACGGCACAAGAAGCGCAAAGCCCGCAAGCGCTCTGCGACGCGGCGGAACCGGCTGAACTGACTATGATGCAATTCAACCAGGCGGAACAAGTGCTCGGCCAGACCCTGGACTACCGCGCCGTTCTTTGCACCGGCGCGGGCGCGATTTACCTGGACCTGTATGAAAAGCTGACGCCGATCACAGTCAACAATTTTGTTTTTCTAGCCGAACAAGGCTATTACGATAACACCAGCTTCCATCGCGTCATTCCCGATTTCATGGCGCAGGGCGGCGATCCGACAGCGACCGGTCGCGGCGGTCCCGGCTACCAGTTCGGGGATGAACCTGTTGGCTTTCTGACATTTAATCGGCCGGGCTTGCTGGCGATGGCAAATGCCGGTCCCGGCACTAATGGCAGCCAGTTTTTCATCACCACCGCGCCAACGCCGCATCTGAACTACAAACACACGATCTTTGGCGACGTGCTGATTGGACAAGAGAATATTGTCGCGATCCGCGAGCGCGATCCACAGACGGCCAGCGGACCCGGGGAAACGCTGCATACCGTGCTCATCATCACCGATCCGTCCCTGGTCGAGGGCGCTGAGGATGAAATCGCGCGGGCCACCGAAGAAGAGGTCAGCGCGGCCTTCGAGTCTTTCACCGAGGCATTGCCGTCCTCTATGCCGCTTGTCGAGGAGTTCTCCGGTTATTTTTCGACCGAGGACCTGGCTTTGGCCTCCGTGGCGGAAGATTTGCAGGAGGGCTTCGCGACATTTGCCAAAGAACACGGACATCAGTATCGCTACAGAATGCAGATCGCTAACGGCGACTGCGATGCTGCGGTTTTCTTTTCGTCGCTCGGTTACTGGGTCGATGTTTTTGCCGATGCCGCGTCTCCTGGCGCCGCCGCGAATGACCAATTCATGTGGCAGTGGCTGGACAGCTATGGCTATGAGCGCGATGCTTCTGTCCCCGCCGCCTATCGTCGCAGCGCCAAAACCTGCGGCGGCGAAGAGGGCGTCCATCTATTGTCGCTATATACCCGGGGGCGTTACCTCGTGACCATCGATGTCTTGGTCGCCGAGTCGATCCTGGATCAAGTGTCGGCAGCGGCTCTCTTGAACAATTTGTCTTTGCAGATCGAAGGGGCATTAGCCAGCATATTTCAGGGAGAAATCCGCTGACGATCCCCGCGATACGGGGGTGAAAATCTAGCGGATTCCCGCCCGGCGCCGCAGTTGTGCAAGGGTCATATCCCGCTCCTCGTGCTGGCAGATCTCCAGCGCTTCGATGAAGAGTTGAATGTCATCGGCACGCGCCAGCCGCGCCAACCGCAACAGGCGCTCGCTCAATTCATCATCTCGCGCCGCAGTCATCATCACCAAGCCATAACGTCGCAGATCGACATCCTTGCTTGTCATGATCAACGATTCCAGGCGATCGTATAGTTCCTCCGCTCGCCGATCAATCACCCAATTGATGATGCCCATGCTTGCCGTCGGCTGGTCGATCGCCTGATACTTCTCGATCAGCTGTTCGTACAAGCGCGGCGGAAAGTCCTCGCCCAGCGATTCCAGCGCCTTGCCGGTCAATTCACCGCGGCCCGTCCGCGCCATCCCCTCGCCGCTGTGCAGGAGGAACTGGTAAATCGGCAGCCGCTGGTTTGCGGCGACGAGCGCGTCAATGGCGGTCATGGCCGGCTCGCAATTAAAAACCGAAGTGAATTGCTCGCCCAGAAAGCGGGTGGCGTAAAGGCAGGCGAGGGCGGGATCAATCGGCGCCATGCCAGCCAGCGCGACAGCACGCAAGTTCTGCGCAACATCATCAACCGGCTGCAGGTAATAGGTCTCGACGCCCAGTTGATAGAGGTCGATGTCATCGGGATGCTCGATATGCACCAGCAGCCGCGTGAGGCTCTCGCGCAGGATGCCCGCTTTGTCGCGCTTGCTGTCATTGTAAAAGCCGTAGCACTTTTCGCGCAGAATTGGCCGATGACTTTCGTCGAGCGCCGCGACGACCGCCGAGGATTTCAAAACGCGCAGGCACTCGTCCAGGTACTGGCGGCTGTTGCTCCGCGCCAGCAAATGCAGCGCGATATCGCGCCGCGACTCGATGCCGGTCTCAGCCCTTAGCGCTTTGAACAGTTCAGTTTGAGTAGGCATCTGCCGCTAACATCAAGAGTTCGCTATTATGAGTTGTAAGTCTCTCCCTCTTGATGGAGAGGAATTTAGGGCGAGGGTGAGAGTCCCAAGCCCTCAGCACAGGCCATGATCTCGCGCCAGGTTGCCTCCGGCAGGTCGATGCCTTTGGCCAGCCGCTCGGCCCGCCGCCGTGTTTCAATCTCGCCGGGGTAGAGCACCTCGCCATCCAGTGGGTCGGCTTTGACATAGTCGATTGCCGCATCGACATCGCGCTGGAATTGCCCCAAGGAACCAAAACGAGAGATATCAATCATCAAAATGACCGTGCCCCAGCGATCCTCTTTCGGCATCTTCGCGCCCGATGGCAGGGAAGCCATCATGGTCATGAAGCCAACCATCATCGCCAGCGCGTAACCCTTGTGACCCACAGAGGGCATACCCATCGGCCGCATCGCGCCGCCTTTTTCGAACTCTCTGGGATCGTCCGTCGGCCGACCGTCTTTGTCGACAATCCATTTGTCGGGCAGGCGTTCACCTTTGTCCCTGGCGACCATCACCTTGCCAGCCGCCGACATCGACGTGGCGAAATCGAGGATGGTCGCGCCGTATTTCTCGCTGGGAAATCCCATGGCGATGGGGTTGGCGCCGACTTTGCGCCCTTGACCATTCAGCGGAATGACGACGGATCGATTCCCGCCGATGCAGCCGTCCCATATTGTCGCGGTCATGCCGGCTTCCGCAGCCATTTCGGCATAGGCGCCCAGCCGACCGGTATGCCCGATGTTGTACATCGTCACCAGCGCGACGCCTTCCGCAGCGGCTTTTTCGATCGCGAGCTCGGTGCCGATCTTGGCTGTGACCTGACCAAAGGTGCTGGCGCCGTCAATCTGCGCCATCGACGCTGTCTCGTCCACCACCTTTGGCACGCCGGCTGGGGCTAAGCGGCCGCTGTCGATGGATTGAACATAGCTCGGCACGCGGATGACGCCGTGCGAATCGTGCCCGGACAGGTTGGCGCTGACCAGATGCTCGGCGACGATCTCGGCGTATTCGGCAGTCGCGCCAGCCGCTTCCAGGATCTCCGCGATGATCGGTTGCAGGTCTTTCGCTTGAATCGTTGGCATGTGTGTTCCTTCCCTTAAATCAGAGTTCTAATTGATCCGTGCGCTGTACTCGTTGCGCTCCCACAACTTGATGACATCACCCTCCGTATCCAGCTCGAAGCGCAGCGTCTCGTTCGATTGCCCCGCTTGCCGCAAGACGAATACGGTCTCATCATCCGTGGGCTCGAGCAGGGTCGGTTTGCCATCGAGATCGTCGAGATAGAGCAATTGCAATTGCCCATCGCGGATGACCACCTTTTGCAAAGCCCATTCGCTGGCGTAATCGCCGACGTATTTTTGCCAGACCGGGTTCGCTTCTGCTTTTGGCTCAGCGTTGGCTTTGATTATCTCCGGCAAAACGAGTTTATAGGCTTGCTCGGCTACCTGATGGGGATTGCTGCCCAGCGCATTGCTCAGCGCGATCACGCCGGCTTTGTGCTCGCGGCAGAGGGTGAAGGCGGTCAGATAACCGGGATAGCCGCCGCCGTGCCCGCTGATGACCCAATCCTCGATCTTATGCAAGCCCATGCCCAAGCCATAGCCACTTTTCCAGCTTTCTTCCAGCCAATGTACGCGGTGCATGTCAAACAGGGTATAGGGCGAGAGCACGGCATCGCCCCTCAGTCCCAGGTGAAAGGCGGCGTACTTGACTAGGTCCTTGACTGAGGAGGCGAAATTCGCCGATGCTTCAAAGGCATTCATTTGCCAGAAGGGGAAGGCGTCGCGCGTACCGTCGTTCTTTTCGCGGGTATAACCGGTCGCCAATTGCGAGTCCTCCGCGTCCGGGACGGGATAGGTCTCGGTCATGCCCAGCGGCTCCAGGACATTTTCCTGAAGATAGCCCGCCCAGGACTGTCCGCTGACGACGGCGATGATCCCGCCCAGCAGCGAGTATCCCAAATTGCTGTAGGCATAGTTTTCGTAAGGGGCGCGGGTGGGCTGTCGCGAGCGCGTCTGGGCGACGAAATCCTCCCACTCCGGGGCTTCGCAGTCTGTCCACATGGCTTTGACCGAATCGCGCGGCAAGCCCGATGTATGCGTCAATAGATTGCGGATGGTGATTTCCGGCGCGTCGCGATAACGCAAGTCGAACCAGTCCAGGTATTTTGACACCGGATCATCCAAGCGCAGCTTTCCGGCGTCGCGCAATTGCAAGATGCCCGTCGCTGTGAATGTTTTGCTGATACTGGCGATGCGAAAGCGCGTGTCGAGCGTGATTGGCTGGCCGGTTTCCAGGTCGGCGACGCCGTAACCTTTGCCCCAGAGTAGTTCGCCCTGGTAGACCAGTCCCAGCGCCAAGCCGGGCAGGCGTTTTTCCCGCAGGTTGTGGGCAGTCCACTTGTCCAGGATATCGATGGCGGTGGCCAGGTCGGCCTGTTCTTGAAGCAGGCTCTGTGTCATCGTCTTGCGCCCCTCATTGTGGATTGGTCGTCCATCAATTGTTGTTTGTTGTTCAATCGTTCAAAGGCAACATCGGCGCCGCGGAACCAACGTGCTCGCGTCAATAAGTGAAAGGACGGCGCCCAAGCTACGCGCTCGCTAGAGCCCGGTCACATCGATGAACCAGCGCTCCAAAGCGGCTTCCATCGACGCGACTTTGACCGGGTATTGCGCCGCCAAATCGAACTGCTCGCCCGGATCATCGGCGAGATTAAAGAGCAGTGGCGACGGAGGAGGCGGCAGCGTCCGCCCCGGCTCGGGATCTTCAACGATCCCGTCGAAATGCTCGGGGAAGTACTTGATGGCGTGGTCCAGCGCTGTGTCAACGGAGCTGACCTGCATGGCTTCGCGAATTTGCGGCCGCAGTAGCTTCCAGTCGCCATCGCGCACGGCGGCATTGCAGGCGCTCACGGGGCTGTAACGGTTCCATTGCCAAAAGCGCAGCGGATTGATCTTGCCGCGTTCCCCGCGCAAAACGGGCAGCGCGTTGACGCCGTCCAGTTGCAAGTCTGTTGGCACGTCCATTCCGACCATAGACAGCAGGGTCGGGAACCAATCCGTGTAGTGCACCAGTTCGTCGCTGCGGAGGCCCGCATCGAGGCCGTCCGCCCAGCGAATGATCAGCGGCGCGCGAATGCCGCCCTCGTAGGTATTGCCCTTTCCCCCGTTCCAGCCAAAGTTGAAACGGCGCTGGGACAAGCCGTTCCAGTCGCCCAGCGCCGGTCCGTTGTCGCTGGTGAAAATGACGATGGTATTGTCGGCGATCCCGCGTTTTTCCAGCCGTTCTATTATCCTGCCGATGCCCTCATCCATCACTTCGATCATGGCGTAAATCAGGCTAACGCCCAGACTGAAACCCATATCGCAGTATTTCTTGGCGAGCGCGTCGGGCGCTTCCAGCGGGAAGTGCGGCGCATTGTAAGCGAGCTGCAAGAAGAAAGATTCCTTGCGATGCCGGTCGATGAAAGCGAGCGCTTCTTCGCTGAAAACATCGGTTAGATACGCTTCTTTGTCGCCATACTCAAGCCTGCCGTTGCGATCCAGGCGATAGCGATAATAGGGATTCCAGCCACCCTGAAAGCCGACGAATTCCTTGAAGCCCCGGGCAGTTGGATGATAGCGCGGATCCAGCGCGCCGTTATGCCATTTGCCGATCAAGCCCGTCGCGTATCCGGCGCTCGACAGCAGATCCGCCAGCGTCGTCTCGTCCAGCCGCAGTCGATCCAAGCCGCGGGCCTCTAGGGTGTCGATACTGCCGGTTCGATGCGGGTAACGCCCGGTCATCATAGCAGCGCGGGCTGGCGCGCAAACGGGGGAGGCGGAATAGTGCTGCGTCAGGCAAATGCCCTGGTCAACCAAGGCGTCCAGGTGCGGCGTACAAGAGATTTGATCGTTGAACACGCCAAAATCGCCGTAGCCCATATCGTCGGCGATGATCAGGATGATATTGGGCCGAGTCATGCCTTCCCCTTGTTGCTGGGATCTTTACGCCGTTTCGCCGGCGGGTATCCCAAGCGGAACACTGTCATGGTCCCGCCGAACATAACACGGTCGCCATCTCGGAGTTCACGCGCTTTGCCGCCGATGACCGGGCGCCGGTTGACAGAGGTGCCGTTGGCGCTGCCCAAATCGAAGAGCTTCCAGCAATGCTTTTCTTTGACCAGGAAGGCGTGCGGACGCGAGACCGTCGGGTCCTGCAGGGTGATCTCCCAATTGGCATTTGGCGTGGAGCGCCCAATGTATATTTCTTCTTTCAACAGCGCAAACACTTGTCCTCGCTGCGGTCCTTTGACTATACGCAATGAAGCTCGGTCGTTGGCAACCATCGATACCAGTTCCAGCGCGTCTTTGGCTGGCGTCGCCCGCGGATCGAGCAGCTTGAGCATCGAGACGAAGAGGTGGATTTCATCGCCGATCTCCAGGTTGCTTGAGCCCTCGACGCGCAGTCCGTTGACATAGGTCCCGTTGGCGCTATCCAGGTCGTCAATGATGAACTCCCCGTCGCGACATGTTAGCACCGCGTGCATGCGCGAAATATGGCTTTCGCCAATGTGAATGTCATTGGATGCGGAACGTCCGATGGTCGCGCTCACGCCCTCGCGCAGGAGGAACTCGCGCGTGGCGCCGGAGTAAGGCTCCAGCCACACCAGTTTGGCTTTTGCTTCGCCTTGATGTTCAGCCATCAAGGGATTCCTGATCTGTGAACAAGTGCTGGGGATTGTAACACAATGCGCTGGAAGGGGGGTAAAAGCGAAATACTAGGCGGTTCTTAGCCCGGATTATTTGTAGTCTGGACAGAGATCGTATATCTTCAAGCCAATATCCCCAAGTTGCGACTTGTCTCGGGACCAGCCTCGGTCGGTTGCGACAAATATCGTTGCTTTCGGATCACTGGCTAGAGCAACCGCAACAAACTTCCTGTCGGCTGGGTCACTTAAGAAAATGGAATCGGGTAGAACTGCGTGACCATTTTTGTCAAATTCGACGTTCACTCCAACAAGTCGCACAGTAGATTCTGTCTCCAGTCTATTTAACAACTGTTCCGCAAATCCGTTTTTCGGATATTTTTTCGGTACTCCAAAATTATTTGATAGCTCCAATCTACCAGCAAGCGATCAACGCCATTCACGAATCGCTCAAGCCATTCTCTGCATGTTTTAATGCAATTCACTTCTTCTTTTGCTAATCCTTCTGTTATCAATCTGTCGGCGACAATCCAAACATTTGCATCAATGACGACGTCAAGCACGAACGCTCTCCCGATGAAGTCTTTCAAAGGCTGCTTTGCTCATGCTGTGGATATCCCCGCTGATATCGCCAAGGAAGTTTTCAGGCCAATTGGCGATCTGGCCGAATCGGTCGATACCAACTTCGCTAATCGCCGAACCCGCATCTCCTGTCTGACAGAAGTACATCTTAATGTTCGCTGGCGTCGCGAAGGCGGGCCGCGCTTCGGCAACGCGTCGCTGCAAGCGTCGCAGAATATGCTCACTGTGACTTTCGACAATGAGTTGTAATCGTCGTGTCTCGGCGGCATAAAGCAATAGATCAGCCAGCGCGCTCTGCGCGTTGGGGTGCAAATGCAGTTCCGGTTGCTCCAGCAGCACAATTGATCCTTCCGGCGCCGAGAGAAGCATCGTGATCACGGGCAGCACCTGCGACACGCCGAATCCGACGTCTGCCACCGATGTCTCGATACCGCCAACTGTTGCGGTGGCTTCGTACCATCTATCATAGGGATCTATAGATTTGATCTGGAACGTATCGACCAAATTCATTTCTTGGAGACATTTGGTTACATTGGAATATAGCAGACCATCATCGCGGTGCGATGCGATCAGTGATTGAATTGTGTTAGCGCCGCCCGATTCGATTATCGCTGGTTTACCCCCCGTCCACAAATAGAGACGTTCTGGTCGCGCCCGTAGCGGCCCCATATAAATAATCTTTTCTATGTTTCTTTCGAATTCGCCGTTCAAATTGAGTATCGAAACTTGTTCCCTCTCTTGCGGTCCGTATTTCGCGGTCCAAGGTACAATGTAGCAACTCTTTGGAGGCTCAATGATCTCGTAATCTTCATCATTTTCCGCAAATGAAGTCGTCATTCGATAACTGTTTTCTGCGTCACGCCAGATCTTGACATATTCTGTCGCAGCTTCGAATGATTCCACTTCATACGCCAGTTCTTGTATGTAAGTTCGCTCATTGATTCCCCAGATTACTTCATATCCGATAGACTTGAGCCTACGTTCATTGGTTTCGAAGTTTAGCGATGTGAAATAGATGATTTTAGACGTATCCCACTTCAGACGAATGCCCACGTATTTGCCGAGATCATGTTCAAAGACCAAATCCTGGTAACTGCCAAATTTGACATAATCATTATCGCCACCAAAGTTAATATGTTGATCCGGATCAAATCCACGCGCCGTTTGCTTGAGCATCAGAAGCGACTGCAAAATGGCCGTCTTGCCCGAACTGTTTGTCCCGAAAAACAACGTAATCGGCGCGAGATCGATATCAAGCGCTTGCCAGCATTTGAAGTTTTTCAGACCAATCTTGCGGAGCATGAGGGTCTCTCCCGGCTGCGCGTCAACTAGAGTATAGCAGAGTTTGCCGCGCGTCCGAATCTAGTCGCTTGGGGTCGACTAGCCCTCGATAATCGCGGTAGCGTCTTCGCCCAGCGCCACCATCACGCCCTCGGCGATCAAGCCGTCGCCGGCGCGCACGATCCGCTCGTCCGGCAAGCCCAGCAACTGCGCGATGTAACGCGCCGTCCAGAGGTGCCGGCCGCCATAGTTGCGAATCTCGGTCCGTTCGAGATCGCTGGACGTGTCGTTGCCAACGCCAGTCACCAGAACGCCCTTGGCGATTAGCCATTCGCGCGTCGCGCCCGCCAATCCGAAGATCTGTGTGCCATTGTAAACGTAGATCGGCGCCGCCTCGGCGTCGGCGCGCGCTTTGATTTCGGCCGGCGACAACTGAATGTGAGGATAGAACGTGCGCTGAATCAGTTCGCTGATCGCGGCGTAGTCGGGAAACAAGACGGATTCGCCGCTAGGGCTCAGACCATCGTTGACATAAAGATTATTCACCACCTCGAAGCGAATGTCTTCGCGCTTGATTTGGCCCATCAGTTGACCCAGCGCCAGTATGTCATTCAATTCGAGATTGGTGCGGTAGTTGTTGGAGAGTTCGCTCCACAATTCCGGGGCATTGGCGACCAAGTTGACGATGCCGCCAGCGCTTAGCACCTCCGCGCGCACGGCATCGAGGACTTGCTGCTGGCGCCTGGCTCTATCGAAGTCTCCGCCCTCTGTGGCGCGCGTGCGGGCATACTGCAGCAGCGTCTCCGCGTTCATGCGCTGTTCCCCGGGCTCGAAAACAACGTGAATCATGCCGTAGCCAGCGTCGGGATAAAACGGGTCGTTGATACTTTCCCTCACCGTAACTGGCACGCCATCCGGCGCCAATACATCGACGATAGTGGTGAACACGTCGAAGTTGATTAAGATGTATTTGTCGACATTCACCCCAAAATTCGTCGAGACTGTTTCCATCGCGAGAGCGGGACCGCCGCCGCCCGGGTAGGCATCGCGGTCGCCGATGAAATTGGCGGTATTCAATCGGTTGGCTTCGTATCCGGGTATTGTCACCCACAGGTCGCGCAGCAAGGACAGCACGCCGACCGTTTTACGCACGGGGTCAATGCTCATCAAGATCATTGTATCTGTTCGGAAGGGACCGGTCTCGCCGGTGGCGCTGCGCTGGTCAATCCCTAGAAGCAGGATGCGAATCTGGCGGGGGTCTGTGATGATCGGCAAGTCGGGTGCAGGCAGCGCGTCGGTCGGCGGAAGCGCTGTTGCCGGGTCGATGAGGTCGAATGAGGATGTGACGACGGGCGGAGGCTCGTTCTTTTGGGAGTCGATCGCGGGGACATCCGTGACGAGCGGCGTCAATATAAGCAGCGGCGCGCTGCCGTTCTCCGATGGATCCACCGAGCCCGCGTCGGCGCAGGGCCACTGGCCCGTAATCAGACAGCGCAGCGTCAGCGACGGATCGCCGACTTCTTGCAAGTCGATTGCCGTCTGTCTTGTCAGGCTAAATGACGTTAGGGAGCAGAGGCCTGTCCCGAGGACCAGGACGAGCAAACCCAAGATTCCCAATAGCCAACCAGGTATGCGCATTTAATGTGGCCTATGCCGGCGCCGGCTCGACATTGCGGCGCCGGTCTTCGCGGTTAAACGGACGCGCATTATATCATAGCATGTCGAATGTCTGGCACGAGACTTTTCTTAGGGCTTGGCTACGCGGCTTTGGCGCAGACTGCCAACGTATGCATTGCTATCGGGAATGTGGACCGGCAAGTGCCGATACATGGGTCGAGGGGGCGTTACCATGATGCTTTCGATCATACCGCCCAGGTCCTCGCCCCCGCGCGTCGGATAGAATGCCGGTTCGCGCCACTGCTCATCCAGCATATCGGCCAGCGCCGATTCCAGCTCCGCGCTCTTCTGCCGATATTCGCCAATCTGCTCGTCCAGGCTGAGGCGCGCGCGGTCGGCGATACCGCCATAGTGAATTTCTCGGCTGGAGCGGGCGTCATCGACGGCGTCGATCGCCCAGTGCTTTTCACCGGCGCGCCATGCGGCGATCGCCTCCAAACTTAGCGCTTCGTAGCATATGAGATGCGCGAGCAGGTCCTTGAAGGAGCATTCCTGATCGGCGTATAAGCCATATCGGATAGTGTCGCGGCGCGTCATCTCTGCGTCGGTTAAATCATCAATTAACCTGTACACAGCGGCATGTTCAATCTTTAACAACCGCAACGCCTCGTCTCGATTAACAGACGCCAACATCTTTCAACTCCTTGGATTGCTAGTCTTAGGTTCGAGTGTACACGAAACTGCCAGCGCTTTCGAGATTTCCGATATTCTGATGCTACAATCTAGCGCATTCCAGGGTTACACTTGCGGCATTATCCAGAATATCGACGTTGGGGACATGATATGTCAGAGTCGATACTTTCGGCGGAAGATGTGCGCGCCATTGCCGATTTGGCTCGCCTCGATCTGAGCGACGAAGATGTCCAGCTCTATCAGCAGCAGTTGTCTGCGATACTGGGTTACTTCCAGAAGCTCGAAGAACTGGATACATCGCATATCGATCCGACCTCGTCGGTCCTGCCCTTGACCAACGTTTTGCGCCCGGATTCGGCGGGTGCTGCCTTGCCGCTTGACGATGTGGTCGCCAACGCGCCCGATAGCGATGGCGAACAATTTCGCGTACGCGCGGTTCTCGATAGCGACTAGGGTCCAGCAGCGTCGTTTCGCGAAACTTCCGCCATTCTTGGCAGACAGATTTCAATACGGGAAAGCATGATCGTGTCAAATGCAATCAGAGCCGCCATTATCCAGGCTCGCGCTCCCTACTATGATCTGTCCAGATGCCTTGAAAAAGGCTGCTCGCTCATTGGAGAGGCGGCTCGCAACGGCGCGCAACTAATCACGCTAGGCGAAACCTGGTTCCCCGGTTACCCGGCTTGGCTGGACTATGCGCCCGCTGCCGCGCTATGGGATCATGCGCCGACCAAAGTCGTTTATGCGCGGCTCTGCGAAAACAGCATGACGATCGACGGTCCGGAATTGCTGCGGATCCGTACGCTGGCCAAGGACCTTGACGTCGTCCTTGTGCTGGGCATCAATGAGCGAGTGCTCAAGGGGCGCGGCAACCGCAGCCTCTACAATAGCCTGCTCGTCATTGACGCGGACGGCAAACTGGTAAATCACCATCGCAAGCTGCGGCCGACATTTAGCGAGCAGATGCTATGGGCGCAAGGCGATGGCGCCGGCTTGAAAGCCGCGGACACGGCGGCCGGTCGCGTAGGCGGTTTGATCTGTTGGGAACATTGGATGCCGCATGCGCGGCAAGCCTTGCACCTCAGCAATGAGCTCGTTCATGTGGCGCTTTGGCCAGCCGTGAAAGACAGCCATCTGATCGCCAGTCGTCATTACGCATTTGAGGGGCGCGCTTTTGTCCTGGCCGCCGGCAGCATTCTCACCGTTGCCGATATTCCACAGGAACTCGCGTTGAGCGATGCTTTGCGCGCTCAACCGGAGTCGCTCCTTTTGCATGGGGGCAGCGCCATCATTGGTCCGGATGGCGAGTATCTGGTGGAGCCGGTTGCTGGCGAGGAAACTATCATCTACGCCGATCTCGACCCGCGGCGCATATTGGAGGAACAGATGACCCTCGACGTCACCGGCGGTTACGCGCGCGACGATGTCTTCAGCTTTGAAGTGAATCGCCGGCGTTTGGAATAGGCTGAGGCGCGTCCTGCCGATTGACGCGGACTGCGACGCAATCGCCCCAGCTTGCGTAAAGAGATGTAGCGCTAAGCGTTGAAGCTCAGGAATTGGAGGCGGAACCTTGTCCGCCACCGAATGGGCGTGTCCATAGTCATCGTGTTTGACCTGGCATGGCTCGCATGATAACATCGGTAATGGTTCTCGCTCTGCGCTTTTGGCGCGTTAGAGGAATTGCAATCGAATGAAAGTGGCTGATGCGGTTGCCAAAGTTCTCAAAGCGGAAGGGGTCGAGTACCTGTTCGCCTATCCGGTGAACCCGCTGATTGAAGCCGCGGCGAAATTGGACATCCGTCCCATTATCGTGCGACAGGAACGGATCGGACTGCACATGGCTGATGCGATGAGCCGCGTGACCTCCGGCGAAAAGATCGGCGTATTCTGCATGCAGAGCGGACCAGGATCCGAAAATGCCTTCGGCGGCGTCGCGCAAGCCTTTGGCGATTCCGCGCCGATCGTTGTGCTGCCGGCCGGCTATCCGCGGCGCATCGCCCAGGTCCAGCCGAATTTCAGTTCCGCCGCGAATTATCGCCAGGTGACGAAATCCTGCGAACAGGTCACCGTGACCGAAGCTGTACCGGAAGCGATGCGGCGCGCCTTTACCCAAGTCCGCAATGGCCGTCCGCGCCCAGTGCTGGTGGAATTCCCGTCTGATTTGTTTGCCGAGGAAGTCGCCGACTCCTTCGATCCGACGCCGGCGCCTGCCTTGCGCTACGGTCCGGAACGCGCGTCGATCGAAGCCGCGGCCGAGGCATTGCTTGCAGCCGAGCGCCCAGTGATCTATGCGGGCCAGGGCGTGCATTACGCAAAGGCTTGGGGTTCACTGAAAGAATTGGCTGAACTGCTTGGCGCGCCGGTGACAACGAGCTTGGGCGGCAAGAGCGCCTTCCCGGAAAATCATCCCTTGGCTTTGGGTTCCGGCGGACGGGCGATCCCCAAGCCGGTGCATCACTACCTGGGTAAGGCGGATCTGATTTTCGGCATTGGCTGCAGTTTCACGCGAACAAGTTTTGGTATCAAGATTCCCGCTGGGAAACGGGTGATCCACGCGACAGTAGATCCAGCCGACATCAATAAAGACCTGCCCGCGGAAATCGCCCTCGTTGGCGATGCCGGCTTAATCTTAGACGGGCTGGTGGATGCTGTTCGCGCTCGTTCCAAGGGCGCGCCTGAAGCGCGCATGGCGGCGGTCGCGGCAGAAATCGCCGCGGTCAAGGCGGAATGGCTCGATCAGTGGATGCCGAAGCTCACATCGGATGAGGCGCCGCTGTCGCCTTATCGCGTCATCTGGGATTTGCTGCGGACGGTCGATGTCAAGAACACGATCATCACGCACGATGCCGGCAGCCCGCGCGACCAATTGTCGCCCTTTTGGCAGTCCGCCGCGCCGCTAACCTACCTTGGTTGGGGCAAGACGACCCAGCTCGGTTACGGCCTTGGGCTGGCGATGGGCGCGAAACTTGCCCGCCCCGACGCGCTCTGTGTTAATGTATGGGGAGATGCCGCCATCGGTTTCACCGGGATGGATTTCGAGACCGCTGTGCGCGAAAGAATCCCGATTTTGTCAGTGCTTTTCAACAACTTCTCAATGGCGATTGAGATTCCGATTATGCCCGTGTCCACCGAAAAGTTTCGCAGCACCGACATCTCCGGTCATTACGCGGACATGGCAAGAGCCTTCGGCGGCTACGGCGAGCGCGTCGAATCGCCCGATCAGATTATCCCGGCGATCAAGCGCGGCATCCAAAATACACAAGAAGGCCTTCCGGCGCTGCTTGAATTTATCACGGCAAAAGAAACACAGATTTCGACCTACTGATCGAAGACGCAGGTCCATAATGTAGACGAAGGGATTCTCCATGATTTGCATTAGACTGAGCCTCACCCTGCTGCTGACGCTGGGAGTCATGCTTCCGGCTTTGGCCAGCGAGTTCCCGTCCAGCGAGTTCATTCTCGGCGGCACGAATAAGGGCGAGCCTGACAGTACGCGCGTCGTGCCGGTTTACCGGGCGTCGCCTACGGGCAACTGGGTGATTCACTACGACCCGAACACGCCGGAAAGCGAGAAATGGGAATACGTCGACCGCATCGGCGGAACGCTTGTGGAAAGGATTCACGAGCTCGAGGTCTGGGTCGTGGATGTGCCGGAGGCCTTCGGCAGCGACGATTTCACTTTTGACAGCGACGTCGAGTTAATCGAGCAAGACTTCTTTGTCAGCGTGAACTTCGATATCCCGCCCAGCGATCCCGATTACGATCGTCAGTGGGCTTTGCCGCACATTCAGGCGGAGACCGCCTGGAGCGAAATGGACGATCTGCGCCCGGTCACGGTGGCTGTCATCGACACCGGCGTCTGCATGAGCCATGAGGACTTGCAAGACCGCGTGCTGGACAACGGCTACGATTTTGTGGATGACGATGATGATCCAGACGATGTATTCGGGCATGGTTGTTCGGTCGCTGGTATTATCGCCGCCAATATCGACAATGGCATCGGCATCGCCGGATTCGCGCCAAACGCTTCCATCTTGCCAGTGCGCGTTTTGGGACCCGGCGGCAGTGGTTCGATGGCGGATGTCGCGGCGGGTATCGTTTACGCCGCGGACGAGGGTGTTGACATTATCAACCTGTCACTTGGCAGCATGGTCGGCTCGCAGGTGACAAAAGACGCTGTGGATTACGCGGTCAACAAGGGGGTCACTGTAATCGCTTCGGCTGGCAACAGCGGCGGCAGCGCGCCAGGGTATCCGGCGCGTTACGAGAACGTTGTCGCCGTCGGCGCTGTTGACCCGAACGGCGCGCGCAGCAGCTTTAGCAACAAGGGCGGCGATATCTGGGCTCCTGGTCGCGATGTTCATACCACCTTTCTTGATAACGGCTACAAGGCGCTCAACGGTACCAGCTTCTCCGCGCCTTATGTTTCTGCGATGGCTGCTGTCCTGGAAGGCATGGGTTCGCAGTTGCATCTGGATGGTGGCGATATGACTTGGACCTGTATGAAGCAGGGCGCCTGCCAGGCGGTGCCGGGCAGCTGAATTCAAAGGCGGCAAATAACAAAATGGGCGGAACCCGTTCCGCCCTTTTTGTTTTGGTCTGGCGTCTCTTAAGTCCGGTCTACATCGCGCCGACGGCGCTGACGAATGTGAACGTAAGCCGGCTGATACTGATCCTTGGCTGTGGAGTCGCCGGATATCGCGCGATCCAGCGTCTCGTTAAAGCCGCTGATCAAGCCGCGCAGGTGCTGTCGAGCGTATTGCAGGCGCTTTTTGACGGTTGCCAGAGGAATGTTCAACCGTTCGGAAATCTCGCGCTGAGTCTCGCCCTCGAAATAGTAATCGCGCGTGACATCGCGTTCTATTGCGGGCAAGGCGGCGACGGCCGCCCGCAGTTTTTCGCGCAATTCACTCGCTTCCAGCAGCGCTTCCGGCGATGGTTCGCCACAAGCCGTTTCTTGCGATAGTTCTATAGTTTCAGCAACGACGCGCTTTCGACGTTGAATACGGTCAGTTTGTGTCAAGACAATGCGCCGCAACCAAGCGGGAAAAGCGGCAACATCCTGCAACTGATTGATCTGCTTGTATGCGGCCAACAGCGCTTCCTGCGCGGCGTCTTCGGCCAACTGCGTATCGCTCAGCCTGCCATAAGCAAGGCTGTAGACCATTCCCTGAAAATCGCGCACTAAATGATCGAATGCGTCATCGCGCTCTGCTTTGTTGCCGCGTTTTGCCCGCAGAACCCATTCACGGTAATCAGTCATTGACCGTTCAACTGTCCTCGCACCAGCCCTTCGTCAACAGAATTATGCTTTGATCTGCATAACCCGTCAATTTGCAGTTGAGGGTATCTTGCCTGGTATGATACACGGCAACTGGCGCGGAGGCTCATTCTTTTGCAAACTAACGCGCTTGCTAGGGCAGAAGGTTCATTGTTTTGCGTGAGCGCGGCATTCTTGTGTACAATTCGCCGGTTGCGCGCCGAGCGGCTGTTTACGAGTTTATGGGGGCAAGTCGGAACAATTTTGAAAGCTGCCGAAGACAAGTATTATGCGTTGGCGATCAGGATGTTAATGATCAGTATCACAGTTGTCACTCGTCCATTTGCAGGTATCTAATAATGATTCCACATAGACCAGTCGGTTCTTGCGCGTACTGAACTGGTCGCTTCCCCTCTTGCTGCCAAATCCTTGGCTTTGGACCGACCCTACATTTTGCTTGGTTCGCTAGCGTATCGAAGTCGGTTGAATTACTGCTCTCATCCCCCGATCCAGCGCCCCCTCGATCCTCAGCGCCGCACGGAGGATGTTTCCCGCTAGGAGCTGGAGCGAGGACATAATTGAAGTAAAGCGGCGCGATAGGGCTATTAGCTGATTCCTACAAGGTTCATCGTGAAAATTTAGGGGCGACCTATTGGGTCGCCCGAAAATCACCGAAATGATTTCAGGTTTTGTGGCGAGATCGCGCCTGATGAAAAGGTCTCCGCTCCTTAGCGCCGATCGGGGGACCGAGGGGGCGCAAGGTCTGGGTTAGGGATTTTGAGCGCTTCTGCAACAGACTCCGGCAGATCGTCTCTATTCTGTCATAGGCTTGCCGGCGCATAAACATTCTTCTGCGATGGTCGCGACCTTTAGGATCGTCGGTTATCATTCAGGGGCTTTATCTACTTGGCTGCGATACACAAGCTAGTCATGCATTCGCAATCGCGAATGGCGATCTTGCCCGGCTGACGGCGACTGAGCGCGCCTTCGCGCAGCCATTGCCCGCTACTCTCTTGTGTTTGGTACGGTCTAAGCGATTGCATAATGGGTGAATGGAAAAAGCGAGTTGGGACCAGTTCTTCTTGCTCGCTGGTATTTAGGACGCGCAGGCTCGTACCGCTTGACCAGAGCAGATGTCGAACTGACTGTTGGTGTTTGTTGACCGTTGAATGAGCTGACGACACCTCGCTGCCTGAGAGAATTCTAAACAAAATATTGATATTACATTAGAATCGGTTTATTGTTGAGACATTAACTGTTAAAACTATTAGCAGATAACATGTTGTAATATTGCATTGATGCAATTACGCTAGTCACTCCGCGCAATTTACAGGTGCATCGCTGCGCGCAGGGACCGCATCATCCCCACGCGCTCTCGCATATAACAGAGCCCCATCTGTTCTCTGGCTCAAGCCGTTCGAGGTAACTTCCCTTCCATGAAAAAGCTCGACCGTCGTGTATTGCGCACCCGACAGTCCCTCAGCGATGCAATGATCGCGCTTGCTCTCGAGATTGGTTATGAAGCAATTACGATCAAAATGCTGACGCAACATGCGGAAATAGGCTATGCCACCTTCTTCCGCCATTTCAAGAGCAAGGATGATCTGCTCTTGCATGTATTGCAGTCGGGCCTGACGGAGATGATGGATCTGCTCAAACCTGAAATGTCCCCTTATGAAGAGGCGTTGATCGCGTACAAACATATCAGAAAAAATCCAGGCGAATTTTCACTATTCGCGAATCTTCCCCGAGACCACCAGGTGATCGTGATTGTGTTTCAGGCCATCTCCGACTCAATCAAGACGCGATACATCTCGCGCGACGAGGCTTTCATCCCGCAAGAAATCGCCATCAATCATCTGGTAACATCAGTCATCGAGCTTATCCGCTGGTGGGTCGAACACGATATGAAGTATTCCATCGAACAGATGGCTACGATTCAAAGCGAACTCATTGTCAAGGCGACTGAAATTGTCGCCATCGAGCGCTGCGTTCAGCGGATCAGCGATAGCGCTGCCGACTAGCGCGACCGCCTTGCCAGTTCCAGCACAGCTCCGCCAAGGATTCCCAATTGAAGGACAATCGCCGCCGCTAGGACAAGCGGGATCGACAAGTCGCGCTCAGCTAGTGGATTGGCTGCTGCTGGCGGTTTCGCGCTCAATCCGCTGGGCGACATGCCTATGCGAAACACCGGGGATGCCAAGGCAGTTGCGCTAGCAGTTTGCAATGGCGTGGCTGTACTTGCCGCGGTAGACGCTGGCGTCTCGACTGGTTGCGCGCTCTGTATATCCGCCGGCGTAGCGGGGACGGGCGTAAAGGTGCCATCTTTTGGCGGCACCAGGAATACACTCCCCGGCTGAATGAGCCGTATGTCATCAAGCGTCATGTCATTGATTTCGAGCATATAAGGGATATCTGCCCAGGTATAGCCATAAATTAGCGCGATGTTGCCGATTGTGTCGCCGGTCTGGATTTCGTGTTTGATATTCCCCACATCATCAAGTCCCAGTACATATGAAGGCGCTGCGGGCGCATTTACCCCAGCGGACAACTGCGCCGCGGTTGCCCGGGACGCTGGCGCGCGGCCAAGCGAATTGCCAAATACGAGTACGTATGCCGTGCCAAATTCTCCGCTTGCGCTGCCAATACCGACATTGTCATAATTGGGACTGGTTATTCCCGCATAATGAATGGGAGATCCCAGCCACCAATGCCAGGCGTCAAGCGCGCTCGCCCGAAAACCGCGATAAATGTTCTCGCTTACCCAGCTTGATGAGTAGCCTGCATTTTGCGCGCGCGTCCGTGGTCCAGTGCCGTCGTCCTGTTGATGGCTGAGCTTGCCCGTGCGCGCCATCCAACGCGCGTGTTTGTTGGCGGCGGCGTTCAAGGCGGCGCTGATGGAATAGGCGGGCAATCCCTGCGATCGCCGCAAACTGTTTATCCGCGAGAGCAGGACGCTCTGGGTATCTTGCGCTGCGGCAGATGAAATCTCGAGAATCACAAGCGCAAAGATAAGCAGCAGTCGTGGCATCATGGCTGCCATTCTAGCATTGCTGCCGGGGCTTGCCATCTGACGTTTGTCCAACGCTGAACTTACACGGCGGGAGCGAGGTTGCTTGGCAATCCCGAAAGAACAGGGGATTCAGTCGGACCAATTCGATCAATCCTGCTTTGGAGCGCGGTCCTCCGCATGGTAATATGAGCGTGATCAAAGCTAAGAGGAAACGACAAGCATATGCAGACCATTTACACGGATCGGCTTCGACAGGCCGGATACCGACTGACAGAAGCCAGGTTAACGGTTTTGCGAGTTCTGCTTGAAGAGCGTAAGCACCTTACATCGGGGGAAGTATTGCAACAAGTTAACCAGATCAATCCCGCGATCGGTCGCGCCAGCGTCTTCCGCACGCTTGATCTCTTCACCCGCTTGGGCATTGTGCGTCCGATCTTCCTCAGGTCCAGCCTGACACCCGCCTACGTGATGCTCTACGACGACCATCATCATCATATTATCTGCACGAATTGCAATCGCTACTTCGATTTTCTGGACTGCGGCTTGGATAACCTGACTGCGGAACTACAAGAAACGCTCGACTTCAAAATCTCTGGCCATTTGCTGGAATTCTACGGCATTTGCTCCGCCTGCAACTCGTAAGCGCTGCCGGTTTAGGGCATACTTGTCGCCGGAGATGGAGACCCCCGCATGAGAGATGTCCTTATTGTGAGCGCTGTGCGTACGCCGATTGGCAGCATCCGCGGCGCATTGGCGGCGGTCCGCCCGGATGATCTGGCGGCCATAGTCCTGCGGGCGGCTGTTGAACGCGCGGGGATTGAGGCGGATACAATCGAAGAAGTCTATCTGGGCTGCGCGAACCAAGCCGGCGAGGACAATCGCAACGTCGCGCGCATGGCGTTGCTGCTCGCGGGTCTGCCGGAGCGAGTCGCGGGCGTCACGATCAATCGCTTGTGCGCCAGCGGGCTTAACGCGGTCAATCAAGCCGCGCGCGCCATCCTGGCAGGCGAGGGCGAGGTTTTTGTCGCCGGCGGGGTCGAGAGCATGACCCGCGCGCCATATTCCCTGCCCAAGAACCCCGCCGCCTACGGTCCTTCCGGCAATATGACTGCCTGGGATACCACGCTGGGCTGGCGATACCCCAATCCAAAACTGGAAGCGCGCTACCCGCTGGAAGCTATGGGCGAAACTGCCGAAAACATCTACAGCCTGAGTTGCAATGGCGAGATCGCAGGAGGAGAGATCAGCCGTGAAGACCAGGACCGCTTTGCCTTGCAGAGCCAGCAGCGCGCGGTCGACGCTATCAACCGCGGCTATTTCAAAGGCGAAATCGTTCCGGTGACGATCCCGCAACGACGAGGCGATCCAGTCGTGGTGGATACCGATGAGCACCCCTTTTATCGCGCGACTGACAAGGGATACGAAGTCGCGACCAGTATGGAAAAGCTGGCGGGCTTGCGTCCGGCTTTCCGGGAAGGCGGCAGCGTTACAGCTGGCAATTCCAGCGGCTTGAACGACGGCGCTTGCGCGCTGGTCCTGATGTCGGGCGACCGGGCGCGACAGTTGGGCATCAAGCCGCTGGCGCGCTGGATCGGCAGCGCGGCGGCTGGCGTCGATCCCAGAGTGATGGGCTTGGGTCCCGTGCGCGCTGCGCGCAAACTGCTGCAAAGGCGCGGTCTTTCCATTGAAGATATTGATCTGGCCGAACTGAATGAGGCATTTGCGGTCCAGGCGCTCGCCGTCTTAAGAGAATTGAAGTTGAGCGAAGCGATAACCAACGTCAACGGCGGCGCTATCGCCCTTGGTCATCCCCTTGGCTGTTCCGGGGCTCGCATCTTGACGACCTTGATACACGAGATGGGACGCCGCGCCCGGCAGGGTGAAAAGATGACTTACGGTCTGGCGACGCTTTGCGTTGGCGTGGGTCAAGGCGAAGCCACGCTGATCGAGAACTTGGGATCAACAAAATGAAACGCGTCCCGCAAATGAGCGCGGAAGAGGCGGCAGCGCTGGTCAAATCCGGCGCAGTGATGATGGTCGGCGGCTTCGGTATGACCGGATCGCCTGTGCATCTCTTGCATGCCCTTGCCGGGATGGACGTAAATGATTTGACCTATATCGCCAACAATATCGGCGAGCCGGGTCTGGGCGGGGGACGGCTCCTGCGCAACGGTCAAATCAAGAAAGCGATTGGTTCTTACTTCACCAGCAACCGAGAGGTCGTGGAAGCAGCGCAGAGCGGCGCGATCGCCTTCGAATTGATGCCGCAGGGTTCGATGGCGGAGGCGATACGCGCCGGTGGCGCCGGCATTGGCGGCTTCTATACGCCGACGGCGGCGGGCACCGTCATAGCTGCCGAGGCGGAAACCAGGCAGATCGCCGGCTTGAGTCAGATTTTTGTGCCCGCCTTGCGAGCTGACGTGGCTTTGATCCGCGCCTGGCAGGCTGATAGCGCCGGCAATCTCGTCTATCGCAGGACCGAGCAAAACTTCAACAAAGCGATGGCGACTGCGGCTGATTTGGTCATTGCCGAAGCGGAAGAGATTCTGCCCCTTGGGGGTATAGAACCCGATCATATCCATACCCCCGGCAACTTTGTCGATGTTCTCGTACAAGCCACAACGACATTGGCTGACCTGGGCTCTTCAGCGGATATTCGCGCCTCCGGCAAGCAGGTCGATGATCTGCGCATGCGCATAGCGCGCCGCGCCTTCGACGAATTGCGGGCGGGCGATGTGGTCAACCTCGGCATCGGCATACCGACCTTGATCGCCGACCTGATCGCTCCTGAACACGGCATTGTCTTGCACACGGAAAACGGGATGCTGGGCGTGGGTCCCGCGCCGGCAAGCGGCGGCGCCATGGACTATCCCGTAAACGCCGGAAAGATACCGGTGACCGCGCTGCCTGGCAGCAGTTACTTCGACAGCGCCGATTCTTTCGCCATGATCCGCGGCGGACACATTGATGTGGCTGTCATGGGCGGCTTGCAGGTGGACGAAGGCGGAAACTTGGCGAATTGGGCTATCCCGGGAAAGCCCTTGCTCGGCGTTGGGGGCGCCATGGACCTCGCCAGCGGCACCCGTCGTCTGATCATCACCATGATCCATTGCAACCGCGATGGCAGCCCGAAAATCGTCCCGCAGTGCAGCTTGCCTTTGACAGCGGTAGCGGCCGTGGACTTGCTCATCACGGAACTTGCGGTCTTTAGCTTTGAATCGGGCGCGATGCGTCTACAGCAGTTGATGCCCGGCGTCACGCTGGACGAGCTGACAAGCAAAACTGCCGCCGCTTTTGATCACTAGGCTCTGCCTGGTTTAGAGGTAGCCGTCCATCGCGGCGTAGCGCTCGGTCATCCGGCGCCAGGCGCGCATGAGTTTACCCGTGTTTTCGCCCGGCGCGCCGTCGCCGATTGGAACATTGTCGACAGTGACCACCGGCATTATTTCTTTGCTGCTGGACGTGAGGATCACCTCGTCAGCGCTTTGGTATTCCGCTTTTGTGATCTCGCGCAGTTCCAGCCGCCCATCGGCTTTGATGAGCTTGATGACCTCGGCGCGGGTAACGCCCAGCAGCAAGCCGCTTGCCGGCGTGATCCAGGTCCCGTCTTTGAAAATGAAGGTATTGCTGCGCGTGCCTTCAACGACCATGCCGTCTACGGTATAGATCGCCTCGACTGCCTCCCGATTGATTTTCAGCGCTTGCTTGTGCGCGCTGATGCCGGGGATATAATTGATCGTCTTGGCTTCGGGCATGTCCCGCCGCATCTCGACGGTAACCACATCGGCGCCACGCTCGTAGTAGCGCGCCGCCATCTCATTCGCGGGCGTCACCATCACAATTAAGCGCGATTCTCCGGCGGGCATGAATCCATTGGGGCTGTCGCCACCGGTCACCACCAGTCGGATGCCGGACTCGTCGAAATTGTTCCGTCCCAGCGTCTCCATGACGATCTCGTCCAGTTCCTCGATGTCCCAGGGGCAATGCAGATCCAATAGCGCCGCCGAGCGGATCAGGCGGCGCAGGTGCGCGCCAAGTTGAAAGGGCTTGCCCCCGTAGGTGCGCAGGAAATCGAAGATGCCGTAACCGCGCAACAAAGCCAGATCGCTGGCCGGGATCGCCGCATCGGCGGCATGCACGAAGTCGCCGTTGACGTAATAGACGCTCATGACTTGTTCATTCCTGCCTTTGCCGAGTCAGTAAAGATTATAGCGAGCATCGCGGAGCTTGCCATGAGCTAATCCCCAACGCAAAATCGTGTCATGGCATACCTGCGCAGCCTGACTAATATGCGTTATGATTTGCCATGTAATCTCGGTCTCAAAGGTGCCCTATGCGCGATGTTGTCGTAATCGGCGGCGGTCTGAGCGGTCTTGCCGCCTGCTATGAACTTGAAAAGCATCCGATCCGCTATACGCTCATCGAAGTCAAAAAACGCTTGGGCGGGAGTATCGTCTCTACCGCGGCGGATGGCTTCATCGCGGACGCCTCCGCCTTTGCTGTCGCGGAAATTGAAGATCTGCCGCTGCTCGCTGAGCTAAGCTTGGCGGAAGATCGCTTCGATTTCGCGCCGGAGCAATTCGGTTTTTGCGGTGGCACGCAGTCCCTGACAGGCGCGCTGGCGCGGCGGCTGACAGGCGCGCGACTGATGCGCATGGCGGTCAGCTCGATCGGAAGGGTCGACGGGCGATTCACGCTCTGCCTGGAAAACGGACTTCTGCTCGACGCGGGCGCGGTGATTATCGCCGCGCCCGCCCGCTATGCCGAGCGGATGCTCTTTAATCTGGCGCCGGAGGCGTCGGATTGGCTGCGCGGCTACGACTACGATTCGATATGTCGCGTTTCACTGGGCTATCACAAGCGCGACCTGCCTCGTCGGCGCATTCGTCCCTATAGCGTGATCTATCCCTTCGTCTTCGCGACTGATTCGCCGGGACGCGTGCCGGACGCGGATCACCTGCTGCTGCAAGTGGGACTGCGGGCCTTTAACGATCTTTCTCCCGAAGAAATAATCGGGCAGGTCATTGCTCACTATGGCTGCGGCGAAAATCCGCTTTTCGCGCGCGTCGACCGCTGGAACGAGTCCGATCCCTTGAGTTGTTACGACGACGATCATGCCGCGACTGTTTCGGCGATGCGCGCTCGGCTTCCCGCGGGCCTCAGTTTGATCGGCAGCGATTATTGCCTGGAGCCGCCGCAGAAGGGCGGCGTCGCGCGGCTTGGCGAGCGCTTGCGCCAGGGCAGGGCTGCGGCGCGCGCCGCGCTCGATTTCTTGAATGTAGATTGAACTTGGAGAAGCGATCATGAACCGCGCCCTACACGCCTTCTTTCGGGCGCTGCGAATGACGCTGCGCGGCGAGAGCCACCCGCCGGCTCATTATCGACCGCTGACAGCCTGGATGGACGCGGTAGACTCGCAATTGTCCTTGGCGCTTGATACCGCGGACGAGCAGGGATTTGATCAAGGCCGGCGTCAAAACTTGCGACTCAAGCTGGATGGGCGCTTGACAAGTCTTGAACAGTCCCTGCAGATGCTGCGCCACAACCTGAAGAACGAATACCCGCGCCTGATTCGCCTCAACGATCCTTATTCGATGATGGTTCTGGGGTCGATCAATATGAATGACCAATACCGCGTAAGCCGCTTCCTCGAAGCTGGCGCGATCGAATCGGAACCGCTGCGGCAAGCCCTTGAAGATCTTAACGAGCGCCTGCTAGAGTTGCCTCAGATCGAATTCCCGGGAAGCGCGGAGTAGACCCTTGACGCCGCCGACACTGACAGTCAAGGCGCGAAGGATACAGCGTTTTTACAAGGCGAACTCCTCAAAGAACCGCTCGCCGAAGGCGTCTAGGTCGAGGGAACAGGTCCGTCGTGTAATCTATCACAAGCTCCTCAGTCAGTTAGGTAGTTAGGTAGTTAGGAAATCCCTAGGAATTGGGAATCCCTACCTAACTGACCCAACTACCGCTGGACAACTTTTGTTGTCTTGTCCAGCGGTAGTGTTTTTTGGCGCGGGCGACATGGTATGTCGCCCCTACCTCTCTGTGCGCTCTGAGCCTCTGTGGTGAATCCCCGGGCTCCGGCAAGGCGGAATCTCGCCCATATTCTGCTTTGAGTTCGAGCATGATATACTAGGTTCGTTAAGTCCCTTGTCCACGCCTATCCCGAGGACGCCATGTCTTTCCTTGCGCCCATCGCCTTCGCCGGTCTCGCCCTTGGGATACCGATCCTCTTGCTTTACATGCTGCGGCTGCGCCGTCGGGAACTCTTGATCTCGAGCACATATCTTTGGCAGCAGGTGGTGAAGGATACCGAAGCTAATACGCCCTGGCAGCGCTTGCGGCGGAATTTGCTGCTCTTCTTGCAGTTGCTCATCTTGCTGGCGATGGTCCTGGCATTGGCGCGCCCCTTCATAACAGTGCCCACCGTCAGCGCGGGCAAGATCGCCCTGCTGCTGGACGCCTCCGCCAGCATGGCGGCAACCGATCTCGATGGGCAGTCGCGCTTTGACGCGGCGATTGAACGCGCGCTGGGACTCGTCAACAACATGAATCCGCAGGACATCATTTCCTTGATCCGCGTAGCGGATATCGCTGAACCGCTGACCGCGTACACCGACGACAAACTGAGTTTGCGCGGGGCGCTGGAAAGCATGACCGTGAGCCAGGGCGGCGCGGATTGGGACAGTGCATTGACGCTGGCGGCGGCGGGCGCCGCGGGCGCGGACAACTTCAGCATTGTTATGATCTCCGACGGCGGCATCGGAGAGATCGGCAGTTTGCCCGCCAATATCCCGCAGCCGATCTACCTGCCCGTCGCTCGGTCAGCCTCTAACGTCGCCATTACCGCCCTGGCCACCCGCGCTTTGGCAGGTCAGCCGCCGCAACTCTTCGCCCAGGTGACCAACTATGGCGACGCGCCCGCCGATATTTCGCTGGTGATTCGCCTCGACGATGTCCTGCGCCTGTCCCGCAGCGGCAGCATCCCGGCGCGCAGTCAATTGCCGATCCCCTTCGACGAACCGATCGATCAGGATTTCGAGACGCTCTCCGCCACTTTGACCTTTGATAACGAGGTCGAGGACTATTTGGACTTGGACAACCAAGCCTGGACCGTGCATAGCGAAGTCAATACCCGGCGCGTCTATTATGTCTCGGGGGGCGGCAACCTGTTCCTGGAACAAGCCCTGCGCAGCCTGCCCGGCGTCCAGACCTTTCGCGGCAATCCCGGCAACCGCGGCTTGCCCGGCGAACGCTTTGATCTCTACGTTTTTGACAACTGGCTGCCCAACGAATTGCCCGACGCCGATTTGCTCATTGTCAATCCGCCTAATGACACCGCGCTCTTCTCGGTCGGTTCGAGCGTGGATACGGGCGGGAATATCGAGGTGTCCGCAGTCGAATCCCCAATCACCGCCTATGTTGACCTGGACGAAATGAGCTTGCTGTCATATCGCGACCTGCGGGCTGCTTGGGCGGAACCGCTTATGCGAGCGGAAGCTGGTGATTTGCTGTTGGTTGGCGAGGTCAACGCGCGCCAGGTCGCCGTCTTTTCCTTCGACCTGCGCGACTCCAACTTGCCGCTATTGATCGCTTGGCCCGTTTTGATGGCTAACCTGCTGGATTGGTTCTCGCCGGCGGAGATCGTCTCCTTGCCCGATGGCTTGAGCGTGGGAGACGCGCTGGTGATTCAGCCGCCGCTCTTCGCCGAAAGCCTGCGGGTGACCGCGCCAGACGGGGGCGTACAGATATTGCCGGTACGGGGCGATGCGCTGGTATACAGCGATACGGACCAACTCGGGATTTACCTGCTGGAGATTGTGGTTGCTGGCGAGGTCAAGCAGCGGCAACATTTTGCGGTGAATCTCTTCGCCACCGGAGAAAGCGATATCACGCCAGTGGCAGAGACCGACCTTGTGTTGGGCGGGGGCTCGGTTCAGGTTGACGTGGAAGATCAACTGGGCTTGCGAGAGTTCTGGATAGTCGCCGCACTGTTGGCGCTGCTGCTGCTGCTCATCGAATGGGTGGTCTACCATCGCCGCTTGACGGCGCCGACACTGTTGCAACCGCGGGCGCGTCCGCGCTTTCAATTGCCTTTCATGCGAAGTTCTTGAGCTTGATGACGGATTCAAAGGACTTCCGCCCGTCGTTGTGACGAATATTCTGTAAGTAGACGCTGCGCAGCCGGGTCATGGCGCCAAAATGCGATTCATGCGCGGTCTCCACAAAACTGCCAACAACGATGGCCGGCTTGACGACGGTCTGGTTGATGCCGGGGAAGGAAGCCAGCCGCCGGGCGATGCTGTACCCGGGATCCAAGTGTAAAGCGTCTTGCAGGTCTTCCAACGCTTCGGGAGCGCTGTTGCTCTGTGGATAGGCGATATCGTCCAGCCATTCGGCGGCGATGCTTTCCGGCGGCTTGGCGGCGGGCGCGGTGAGATAAGGAATCTTGCCCGGCGACAGATACTGCGCCGCGGGCGCGGTTCGGAGCGTCAAAGTGCCGTAGACATGGCAAAGGCGATTCAGGTAATTTGCCTGGTTACTGCGGATATCTGAAACCGAGAGGACGCTTGCTTTCTCGCTCAGGGCTTGCTCCAGGCGGACCCCGCTTTCACCGATGAAGAGCGTGAAGTCCCCGCGGTAAACAGCGGCTGTGATGATCTCCAGGCGAGGCGCTTCCTCGGCGTCGATGATTCTCACCCAGGCGCGCGCCGGGTCGTGGACCCGGTAATTTTGATAGCCCGTTCGGTGCGGCGGGCTTAAGCGCGACAAGCCGTGCCAAAGCGTAGAATCGCTGTGGATGGACTGCCCTTGAATCGCAAGCGGATTCGACGATTTGGCTTCCGCGAACCAAACTTGCTCGAATCGGGCAGCGGCGCGGTTAAAGGCGGCAACCACAAGAACCCCGTCGATATTGACAACTTGGTCGACGTACCGCTCGGGGCGTCCCAGGATATCTTCAATGCTGGCTTGCACGGCTCATCTCGGCTTGAGAGCGCTTTGGCTTGCTACGGCCGCTTTCAGCGACAGCGCGCAACGGACAGATTGAGTGGCATTATAACAGCTAGGGCGCCCTCAGGCGAAATAGCGGCGAAGACGACCCGAAAGCCGCTTGTATCGGCAATTGACCAGTTCAAAGCTGTCGCAGTCGTGGAAAGTCATGAACTCTTCGATAGCCTTGATCAAGCCACTGCTGAGCGCCGCCGTCTGTTTGGCGCCTTTTTCCAGGTGCAGCGTGTTGAAGATCAAGCGCTTTCGCTTACGGTCGACTTTGGGGTCAATGCGCCCGACCAATTCGCAGCCGTGCAAAATCGGCATGACATAATAGCCATAGACGCGTTTGGACTTGGGCGTGTAGACCTCGATGCGATAGTGGAAATCCCAGAGCGCCAGGTCACGATCTCGGTCCCAGAACAGGTTGTCAAAGGGCGAGAGGAAGAGCGTCATCTGCGGCTCGTGCAGTCCATTCTGAATCTCATCCAGCGCCTCCAGGTCGTCGCGGTGGATATAGGCGGCCTCCTTCCAGCCTTCGACCGCTACGGGAATCGCCTCTCCCGCGCCCATCATGTCCTTCAGCGCGTCCGCCGCCGCCCGCTTGTGCAGACGATGATAGTCAGCGACCTGATTGGTGGTTGCGATGCCCTGGTGGCGCAGACCCGCTTCGACCGCCCAGCGCTGGTAATCATCAAAGGTTTTATCGAGAGTCATGCCCCTGCCAGCCAGGACGCGCTCGGTCAGATCGTAATAGCGCTGGAAGTTGACGCGGTGGCTGACCATCAGTTCGCCCAGGTCGAACAAGTGTTCCAGCGCCACCTTGGTCGGTTTCCAGTTCCACCAGCCGCCGGGTCCGCGGCGTTCGCTTTGCAGGTCTTTCGAGGATGTGGGACCGCGCTCGCGGACGGCCTCGCGCACGCGCGCGACGATTTCTGGCATATCGTCGCCGAGTTGGTCCAGGTGCCAGCGCGTCTCTTTGAGCTGCCGCCGCTGGATCGAGGCGTGGAACCAGGGATAGTGGGTCATGGGGATCTGGCAGATGGCGTGGGCCCAGCTTTCGAAGAGGAAGCCCTCATCGAGCAGGGCGTCGAGTTCGGCGGGATTGTAGAGACCGGCGCGTGCCAGCATGACGAGGTAATGACTGCGGGCGACCACGCTGATGGAATCGAGTTGCAACAAGCCGATGCGCTCGATGACGCGCTTGAGCTGGGCTTGGTCGGTCGCAGGCGGGCGCTTGTGCAAGCCTTGTTTGTAGACGGCAAGGCGCTTGACGATGTCTCGGGTGACTGGGATGGGCGCGGGCATGGCGGGGATTTTAGCACGGGATGTTTGGATTCACCACAGGGGGCGCCGAGAGCGCCGAGAAAATGCTCTTGTGTTCGTTTTGTGTCTGGTTTCGACGCGTTATGCGGCTTTTAAGGCGCGGCTTGCGGTCAGGGTAGTGTATCCTTTTCGGTTCAAATTCTTCGTAGCCAGTCCTCGACATAATATCCTTAACCGAAAATACGAACGACTTTGGTAGGGGCGACTGGCGGTCAGTGTCTACGCGACCCGCTGAGTCGCCCGATAATCACTCAATTTCCACTCGTCGGGCGATCCATCGGATCGCCCCTACCGGTCGTGGGTTTGACTGCTCTGGCGCTGCAGGCTGTGGTAGAATCTAAGTTCAATTGGCGAGAAATCACCCCGCTTGCCAATACTTGGTGGAGTGAAAGCTGATAGGTCGATGTTTAAGCAAATCAGCATGACAAATTTCAAGTCCTGGCGTGAGACAGGACCGGTTCGCCTGGCGCCGTTGACGGGTTTCTTTGGCGCGAATAGCTCGGGCAAGAGTAGTTTGCTGCAGATGTTGCTGTTGCTTAAGCAGACAGTTGAATCGAAAGATAGAAATCTGGCGCTGGAAACAGCTGGAATGGGCGATGACTATGTCAACCTAGGTACTCCAAATGAGTTAACTTTTGGTGACGCAACCGAAATGTCTCTGGGGATTGCCTGGCAGTTTCCACCCACAAACACGAAGCCGACGACTTTAGAGATTCCCATGATAAATCGGAGCGAGTCATTGTGTATTGGCGACATGGCATTCGAATCGAGAATCCATGCAGAGCAACAGAGAATCTATGTGTCGTCGTTGCATTATTGGAAAGATGGAGACTTTTCTGTCAAGTTTATGCGCTCCGGCAACAATCGCTATACGATAGACATTGATGTCCAAGGTGAAAAACCTGTTCGCGCGCAGGGTCGTCCGCGCGTATACATGAAACCAGAAAAGTCATATAGTTTTTCTGACGAAGCCTTGCGATATTATCAGTCCACCAGCTACTTGAGCGACCTGGTTCTTCAATTTGAGCGGCAGTTTCAACATTTGAATTATTTGGGCCCGCTTCGAGAGTATCCGCAGCGCGATTACACTTGGGGTGGGGGCAGCCCGCCCAACGTTGGGTTCAAAGGTGAGTTGGCGGTTCATGCACTGTTGGCGGGCAAGAATCAAAAAGTTTACCGAGATGGCCGCAAACAATACAGCAAGCTTGAAACACGTGTGGCGCAATGGCTAGTGGAACTTGGGCTAGCGCATGCCTTTGAGACACGCCCTCTCTTCAAGGGCAGTAACCAGTATGTCGTATGGCTGAAAAGACATGCGCAAAGCCCGGAAGTTCGGATTACCGACATGGGAATCGGCGTCTCGCAAGTGTTGCCCGTTCTCGTGCTCTGCTATTACGTGCCGGAAGGCTCCACAATAATCCTCGAACAACCCGAACTGCATCTGCACCCCTCTGTACAGGCGGGCTTGGCGGATGTCTTTATCGACGTCATAAAAAACCGGAACATACAGATCCTGCTCGAAAGCCATAGCGAGCATTTGTTGCGGCGTTTGCAGCGGCGTATCGCGGAAGAGGTCTTTTCGCCCGATGACGCTGCTTTGTATTTCTGTGAAATGAGCGATGGCGAATCGAAGCTCACCCCGCTTAATCTTAATTTGTTTGGCGAAATCGACAACTGGCCCGATGACTTCTTTGGCGACCTGTTAGGCGAGGTAGTAGGCGCATTTGATGCGGGGCTGCAACGAAAACAAGCGCTTGCAAATGGTTCATAAGATTATCGATACCAATGTTCCATTGACGGCGGCAGGCAGGAATCCTCAAGCTACGGAAACATGTGTTCTGAGTTGTGGCGAGACGATAAGTCAATTTCTAAAAGGTGAAATTGTCATCGTCGTTGATGCGGATGATAACGCTATTGCAGAGTATCGGAACAACATGTACCCGGATCCCAAGGGCACGCCCGCTGGTCAGTTTCTCATGTATCTGCTGATGAATAGAAACCATCCGCATCGCGTTAAGAGCTTAAGTCTTGCTACAGATGAAACTGGTCGCTTTGCAGACTATCCAGACAACGACGACAACTGGACGACGAACGATGTACGCTGCAAGCGATTTGACCCGGACGACAAAAAATGGGTCGCGCTTGCGCTTCGTTTCAAAAGCGAAACGGGGACTGATGCGCCAATCGTGAACGCGGCTGATAGATGTTGGATCGCCTTTGCGGCGCAACTCCAATCGGTTGGCGTGGCATTGGAGATACTCTGCCGAGACGAGCGGTAGAATTATCGCGTCTGGATCTCACTCAAACACCAACTGATGCACCGGCGTGAAATACTGCCGGTAGGTCAGCCAAGCCGCGACCAGCCCGGTAAAGGTCGCCGCGCCCACCAGCATGTACATCACGATGATCTGCAACTGCACCGCCTCCAGCGGCGACGCGCCGGCCAGGATCATGCCTGTCATGGCGCCGGGCAGCTTGATCAGCCCCACAGTTTTGGTGGTATCGATGATGGGCGTCAGCGCGCTCTTGATGGTCCGCTGGAATTGCGTCAGCGAGGCTTGGCGGCTGGTCGCGCCCAGCGCCAGTTTGCTCTCGATCAAGCCACGCTGGTCGTGAAAGTCGCTGCTCAGCCGCGTGATGACCAGGGTGGCGGTGGTCATCGACGTGCCCAGGATCATGCCGCCGATGGGGATGATGTCCTTGGGCACGAAGTCGAAGACGCCCAGCGCCACCAGCAGCGCCAGCGTCATGGCTGTGCCGAATCCGATCGAGAGCAGCGAAATCAACTGCGCCTGCGGCGTCTTGTGGGCGCGTTTGGCGGTGGTCCGTCCGGCGATGACGGTCATCACCAGCAGAATGGCGACCGTGAAGATCGGATCGTGCAACTCGAAGACCAGTTCCAGCACATAGCCGATGGCAATCAACTGGACGAAGCTGCGGAAGGTGGCGATGAAAAGGTCTTTTTCCAGGTCGGAGTCTTGCCAGCGCGAGACGGCGGCGGCGATGAGAATAAAGGCGATTGACATCAAGACGCGCTCGATGCCTTGCATGCCGGCGAATATGTCGGGCATGGGAGCCTCCTTCGGCTTCACCAACTCAATTCGGGATTTTTGAATGGCACCAGCGCCATGATCAGCGCGTGTACGTAATAGGCTTGGCGGTCGACCACGTCGTCGGTGAGCAAGCCGATGGCGCCGTTAGCCTGCTTGGAATTGTCACGCTTGAAAACCGCGTCATCGGCATGACCGAGTTCCATGCCGCCGCGCACCAAGCGAGCGACTTCGTCCGGCAAAAAGAAGACGGCTGTCTGTCCGCGCCCGATGCGCCCGCTGCGATCCAGCACGACGACCCAGGCGAAACAGCTCATGCCCAGCGGACCGTCTTCAACCCCGCCTTCGATACCCACCCAGAAGTCGCATTCCCGGCGGGCGGCGCGCGCGTTCTCTGCCCGCGTCAGGGCGCCGGCTATGGTCTCCCGGCGCGACATGGGCTGGTCGGCGACGCCCGAAGGCACCGAGACGCCAAATACATCATAATCATCGCGCGCGAACATGCGACTGAATGCCGCGCGCGTAGCATACAACTTGACCGGATTCTTCGAGGCGACAGTGATTCTTGGCATGGGCGCTCACAGATGATCGTAGTACGGGGGCACTTGTTTAACAGAACCGCCAAATGCCACCTACAATCATATCGAAATCTGTAGGGGCGACCAACCTGGTCGCCCGCATCCGCATTTGTAGGACTCTAACAAGAATCGACGCCTGATCCAAAGACCTTTGCGGAGCGCGGCGATGCTGATACACTAGGTAAACAGTCGCGTGAGCAGGATTTTTCATGTTAAACGATGCCAAAACCGACATTCGCATCCGCAAGGCTGTGACGGAGGATCTGGTCGAGTTGTCCGATTTTATCGTGCCCTTTGTGCAGAGCGGCGAGCTCTTGCCCCGCACATTTGACGAACTGGAAGATCTGCTGGAGACCTCGTTCATCGCTCGGCTCGACGGGAGAATCGTGGGCTGCGCCGCGCTGGAGATTTATAACAAGAAATTATGCGAGATCCGCAGCCTGGCGGTTGATCCGGCGGCGCAGGGGCTGGGCATCGGCAAGAAGCTGGTCGAGGCTTGTGTGGCGCTGGCCGAGCGGGAAGGCATTTACGAGATCATGGCAATCAGCGTCGCCGAGGATTTCTTCCGCTCTTGCGGTTTCGACTTCACCTTGCCCAACCTCAAGAAGGCGTTTTTTCTGCAAACGCGAGATTCGATGTAAGCTTAGTCCTGCCCTGTTTCAGCATGAAAATCGACGTATTAGCTTTATTCCCGAGCATGTTCGAGCCGGTCATGTCGCAGAGCATGATGTGGAAGGCGCGGGATCGTGGCTTGCTGGATTTCCAGGCGCACGATATCCGCGACTACGCCGTCGACAAACATAGAGCTGTCGATGACAGTCCCTACGGCGGCGGCGGCGGCATGATCCTCAAGCCGGATGTCTTGGTACGGGCGATTGAAGCGCTCAAACCGGACGATCAGAGTCCCGTGATCTTGATGTCGCCGCAGGGTCGATTGTTGACGCACTCGGTCGCGGTTGAGTTGTCGCGACATGCGCGCCTCATCCTGGTTTGCGGCCACTACGAGGGGGTCGACGAACGCGTGCGCGAACTCGCGATCAATGATGAGATCAGCATCGGCGACTATGTGCTGACCGGCGGTGAATTGGCGGCCATGGTGCTGATCGACGCTGTCGTGCGGCAGATCCCCGGCGTATTGGGCGCTGAAGGCGCGCAGGACCGTGACAGCCACTCCCATGGATTAGGCGGATTGCTGGAGGGTCCCCATTATACGCGCCCGGCCGAATTCCGCGGCTTGGGCGTGCCGCCCGTCCTGACGAGCGGGCATCATGCCGAAGTCGATCGCTGGCGCAGGCGGCAGGCGCTCAAGCGCACCTGGCAGACGCGCCCGGATCTGCTGGCGGGCGCCGAACTCAGCGACGACGATCTGGCTTTTCTTGCCGGCTTGATTGCAGAGCCCGGCGCCTGATTATCCCTTTTCCTGCAAGCCTGCTTCGTCTCCTTCCGCGAAGGCGAGGGCGCGCTTGTCTCCGCTTTCCGGATCCAGCATCGCCTCCGCTGTATCTTCGCGGACGACGCGCCCCTCATCCAGGAGCAGCACGCGGCTGCCGATCCGCCGCGCCTGCTCGATGGAGTGTGAGACCCAAATCATCGTGAGTCCGGTCTCGCGGCGCAAACGAAGCAGAGATTCTTCTACGCGGCCGGTGGCGATGGGGTCGAGCGACGAAGTCGGTTCGTCCAGCAAGAGCAGGGAAGGATCGAGCGCCAGGGCGCGCGCGAGCGCCAGACGCTGCTCCTGCCCGCCGGAGAGCGCCCCCGCTGTCTGATCGATGAGCTCAATATTCAGCGATGCCTGGCGCATCAGGTCAAGGACGTTGTCACGGGAGAGCGTTTTGCCGCGCAGTGCCGCGCCAAAGGCGATATTGTCGGCCAGGCTGCCCTCGAATGCGGCTGTTTTCTGGAAGATCATGCCGACTTTGCAGCGGAGTTCGGTGACTGGCATGTCGTAGATCGAGGCGCCGTCAAGCAGGATGGTTCCCGCAGCGACATCGTTTAGCCGGTTGATGCAGCGCAGCAGGGAGCTCTTGCCGCTGCCGCTGGGACCGATGACCACGAGCAATTCGCCCGCGGCGACCTCGAGATCAATATCATGCAAGACGGTCTTCCCGCCGCGCTGGAGCCGAAGATTCTGGATGGACAGCTTGGACATGATCCGGGCTTCTCTGACACGCGCTATACCGGGTCCATTGTAACGCGGATTGGCGAAGTCGCTATGTATGGTATTGCGTCCTTTGTGTCATTGCGCCGGGGATGGTAGACTTGAACCTAATCGAGCGGCAGCAAGAGGAGGGCGCACTATGGAAGCGACAATGACCTGCGCGGAGGAATCGCGCGCGGCACAAGAAACACTGGCTGGCACCTTCAAACCGGCTGACACCTTCTTTCTGATCCAGACCAGTTTGGCGGAATATGGCGGGTGGGGTGGCGAGATCGTCAAGAAAGCCGGCGCATCCGGCGGATTCGCGCCCTATTTGCAGCATCTGATGGGAGCGCCGCGCGCGAAGATTCTATTCATTCGGCGCCCAGCCTCCGACGGCAAGAATTTCTATGTTGCTGTTACCAATCAAGGCCAGCCAAAGATTTATCACACGATACTGACCGACTATGATGAGCTATTGACGCTGGATCTTGATAGCATAGGCGGGGATCGCTGCCCGCGCGTCAATGACTATGACATGCACGACGAGGGCGAACTCTATACAGTTTGCACCAACGGCCGGCACGATCCTTGCTGCGCCGCGCGCGGCACGCCCTTTTATCAGGCGCTGATCGAGCATGCCGGGGAAGACAAAGTTTGGCAAACCTCACATATTGGCGGCCATCGCATGGCGGCGACCATGATCGCCTTTCCACAAGGCATCGTTTACGGACATCTGGATCCCGCGGATGCCGAAGCGGTCGTGAGCAATCACCGCGCTGGCTACCTGATGACGCACAAGTATCGCGGTCGCGGCGCCTACGCGGGTCACCGCCTGGACGGGGACGCGCATCAAGCGGTTGGCGCGGCCGAGGGGCGCATCCGGGAGCGGGCGCGGCTCTATGCCGATGCTGATCTGCGGCTGTCGGACGTGATCGCCACCGGCGATCAGCGCTGGCGGATAAGTTTTCTTGACGGCCGCGGAGCGCGGCATGATGCCGATGTCAACATGGGCCTGTCGGCGCCGCGGCAGACCTCTTGCGGCGACGCGCCCAAGCCGATGCCCCAGCACGAAATCGCGATATTGACCTAAGCCCGGCGCATGGTAAAGGGCTTGAAGCCATAATAGCTGTGTCCGTGCAGAATTTTTCTGAAAAACGGGTTCGGACCTCGTTAATCGTTTGGCTTCTCAGGTTTGTCCTGCTGAGTTCGATTGGCGCGGTCTTGCTGGCTTTGCTGCTTTCGATTCTGCTTATCGCCTGGCAGGTTGCCTTGCGGGACCGGGTCGTGCCTGGCGTGAATGTCGGCGGCGTCGACTTAAGCGGCTTGACCGCGGCGGAGGCGGAAACCGCGCTCAACGAAGAATTTGCTTCGCTGACCGAGACAATTTACACCTTGCGCGATGGCGAAAGCGCCTGGCAGGCGCGGGGCAGCGAACTGGGTTTGCGAATCGCGACCGAGGATATGCTGGCTCGCGCTTTCGCGGTGGGGCATACAGGCCAGGCGCTCGACGATATCACCGCGCAAAGCCGCGCTTGGATCAGCGGCGAGCGACAGCCCCTGCGTTTGATCCTGGATGAAAATGTCGCGCTGGATTATCTGCGCCTTCTGGCGACCCGCATCAACCGCGCTCGACAAGACGCCAGCTTGCGCATCGTTGACGGCGAGGCGCAAGTTCAGCCGGGCCTGGCCGGGCGGGCGCTCAACATACCGGCGACGCTCGCGCGCTTGTCCGCGACCTTGAGCGGGGCTGCCGAGGGCGTCGATATTGAAGTCGCCGTCGATGAGCGCAAGCCGCGGCGCTGGAATGTTGAGGAGGCGGCGCTGCGCCTGGAGGTGGCGCTCTCCGGTCCAGTACAGCTCTTCGCCAGCGATCGCGATGGCGGTCCCTTGGGTCCCTGGACTGTCGCGCCCGAGCAGATACGCGCTTTGCTGAGCGTCAGCTTGCGGGACGACGGTCCGGGCAAGCGCTACGATGTGACGATAAAGGCCGAGGCGTTCCGCGAGTTTCTGCGCTCGCTCGCGCCCGGGCTGATCATTATTCCGGTCGACGGCCGTTTCGATTTCAATCCAGGGACGGGTGAGCTCGTCGCGCTAAGTCCGTCGCGTGGCGGTCGCGAGTTGAACATCGAAAAGACGATAGAGCAGTTGGAAAACGCGGTTTTCAGCCGGGAATCAAGGTTGGCGCCGATGGTCTTCGATTACAGCCTGCCGCGCTATCACGAGGGCGCGTCGGCAGCGGCGCTTGGCATCAAGGAATTGGTGGCGGAAGCGACGACCTATTATTGGGGTTCCACGCGGAATCGACGAAGTAATATCGCCGTCGGCGCCGGCAAGTTGAACGGCGTCATCATCGCGCCCGGGGAAGAGTTCGCTTTCAATCATCATTTGGGCGATATCACGCCGGAGGCGGGCTTCGTCGACGGCGCGGTGATCTTTGGCGCGCGCACGGTCACGGGCATCGGCGGCGGCATCTGTCAAGTGAGCACGACGGTCTTTCGCGCGGCTTTCGGCGGCGGCTTCGCCATCACCGAGCGCAACAGCCACGGCTACCGCGTGGGCTATTACGAATACGCCGGCGCGGGACCCGGTCTGGACGCCGCGATCTGGCAGCCGACCAGCGATTTGCGCTTTTTGAACAATACACCTCATCATCTATTGATTGAGAGCGAATTCATGGGCGCGAAAGACGCCTTGCAGTTTCGCTTTTACAGCACAAGACATTGGCGAACGGTTGTGGAACCGCCCATCATACGGGATATCGTCGAAGCGCCGCCGCCTCGTTTTGAAGAGAATCGCGATCTGCTGGCGGGTCAAACGCGGCAGGTGGATTACGCTGCGCAGGGCGCCGATGTCTGGGTTTACCGCAATGTTTACGATAGGGCGGGCAACCTGGTCAAGCGCGATCAAGCCTACACGCATTACCAGCCCTGGCGGGCGGTCTTCGAGGTCGCGCCGGGCGATCCCAGGCTGGAAACGGAAGAAGCCGCTGAATAGCGCCGCGCTCCCCACCGGATCCGGCAACGCGGCATTGAATTGTAGCTGGGTTATGTGTCGGATATTGAAGGAACGGGGCTGCATGTACAGCCCCGTTGTGACTTGCTTTGGCTAGACAAGCGTTTGGACGCGGACCGGCTCCACAAAGCCTTTGAGGATCTTTTCCAGCGCCATGGTATGGCTGCAGACGCCGCGTTGCGCGAAAAACGAGGCTGTACTCGTCCATTTGCCGTCATTGTAGGTGATGTGATGGTTCTTGTTGTAGCCCTCGAAGGTGCAATCGAAAGAGACGATGCGGATGCGGTCGCGCTGTTCCGAATAGCGCTTGGCTTTCTTGACATCGCTGACGATATTCTGGCCCGGCGAATAGGGAACCGGACGTCGTTTGAGCAGAGGTTTGAACAGGTTCTCCAGCGCCATGATATGCGGGCAAATGGCGTATTTCTGAAAGCCCGGGCAGGTGCAGGACCAGCGGTCGCCTTCGAGGCTCACGACGTAGGCGTTATTTTCGCCATGGAAAGCCACCGTCAAACTATTGAAAGTGGCGCGTTCAGGCTGGCTCGCGTATTCACTGGCTTTCTGAATCTTGTTGATCATGCTGGCGTCCATCGTGTTCCCTTCTACTTTGAGACGACCTGACGGAAAAATAAGCCACTCGGCGGTTACGAAAAGATCCCGGGAATGTCGCATTCAGACAAAACAACAAGTCTACTCCTTGCGCGAGCAAGGCGGTTTGTTAAAAAGAAAACGCGGCGCAAATCACTCGCTTTGCACCGCGTTCGTTTTGTATGCTTTGCGACGATAAATTGTCAATTGAAACGACAATCATTACCCTAATCCGTTAAGGACACCCCACATGCCTCTGTGATTGCCAGACCTTCACATATCATGTGAAGACGGGTTTCCTCCCCTGCGCGCCGATCATTTCTATACACTCAAGTTTAAGTCAAGGTTAACCGGATGTCAAATGCGCCCCTCCGTTTGACGCTGTAAATCTCCCCAAAGTTTGGGCATTCAAATCTGCTGATTCGGCGATGTCTCATTGGCGCTTGAAATGCCGCATTCACCCCTCCGAGTCGCCTTCGATTTTGACGCAGCGGGGCTGTGGAGCGCCGTCCGGCAACAAACCCAGTGTCAAGGATTCCACATAGATGCACTGCTGCCAGGGGATGGACATATCGGCCGCGGTATAAGGCTCGCGGGTCAGTTCAATGTCCGCGCCGCGCAGTAGGGCGAAGGGTGTGGCTTGATCGCGCTCGCCCATGACGACCTGGGCGCAAGCCGCCAGCGAATCGGCGACGCCGACCTGCGTCACCGCCATCGGATTGCCAAACAGATCGTCCTTGCCTCGTTCGTCTCTGATCGGCTTGAAGCCGGCTGCGCCGAGGGCGATGCCGCCGGTGCCGTAGCGACCCGGGAGCAGCCAACTATCAGTCAAAATGACGCCGATGTGCCGACCGAGACGCTGCCGCAGCGCCTCGAAGATCGCCTCGGCGCCCTTAAAGGGGGCTTCAGGCAAGAGCACGACTTGCCCGCTGGGGATATTCGAACGATCCAGCCCGGCATTTGGCGATATGATGCCGCTCCTGGCGGTCAGGAGGAATCCCTGGCTGATGCCGCCAAAGACATGGTCGGCTTCGTCAAGCACTAATTGGGCGACGGCCGCGGATATATTGTATCGCTCTGCCAATTGACGGGCGCGGGGGCTGGCCTCGATATCGTCCAGCTTGTAGATTCGCCCGGCGGCGATGGCCGCGTATTTGCTGGAAACAGCCAGGACATCGCCGTCTTGCAACTGCAGTTCGGCGCCCGCCAGGCTATCGAGTATGCTCTCGATCAGATCGAAGGGTCCTTCGCGTACCGGCGCTTGAATCGGGTAAACGGTGAGCGTTTCTGGCATCGTGCAAGTTTCCCGCTCGCTGGTCGAAATCGACGGTCATCTTATCACAAGTCAAGAATCCTGTCAGCAAAACCTGCCTCAGCCCCATCACGATCCGGGCGCGATCGAGAGGATCAAAACGCGATCGCGGCTTCGCTGCGCCAAGGCGATGGCGCGTCCATCTGGACTGAATGCCAGGTCGTCAAGCGCGATCGGCAGCTGGGCTGTCGGCGAATCGCTGTTCATGGCGTTGACAAAGCGCAGTTGGACTTGACCATTGGCGTCTTGGCTGGCAATTGCCAGCAGGATTTCGGCGCCTGGGACGACGCGCCGGCGGATGTCGAACTGCGGCATAATCGCGCCGGCGCGGTGATAGAAGCGCATGTCTTGCCCAGTGTCGATATCGACAAGATAGAGACTGTCGCCGTTGCTATAGAAGAAATCGGCAAAGTCCGCGCTGGGAGAGGCTCGAACAAATCCCTTCCCGCCCATGCCAATCAAGGCTTTCGAGAACACCAGGCGTCCGTCGGCGGCGTCATAAACCCAAAGCGCGGCGCGCCGGCTTGCGACGCTCTCGCCAGTGACGGCCAGCCAGCGTCCGTTTGCGCTGAAGGCGATGTCGGTCAAGGGATAGCGAAAGGCAAATCGGAGCGTTGCCTCTGCACCGGGGGCGCCTCGAAGGTCATCGATCTTCCAGACGATGAGCTCGCCGCCGGGACCCGCCAGTTTGCTGTCTCCGCCGCCGCTTGCCGCTGCCAGAAGGCTGCCGTCGCTGGACCAGTCCAGCGCGCTCACGGATCCCGGCAGTGACGGTGATAATTGCATAGCCATCAGGGCTGACGCGTCTTCGTCGAGTGTGACGACGACAACGCGACCGTCCTGACTGCCGATTGCCAGCTTGTCGTCGCTTGTCACGGCGCCAAAGGCAATTGACTTAGCCTGGAATCCATCGAGCGCGTATCGGTTTACCGGGAGAGGATCAAATCCCGGATAACGGTAGAACTGCAGGTCGCCGCCCGCGAGAAGTACCGCGAGCGATTGATTGTCGGAAGACCATGCTACTTGAAGCGGCTCGTCCGCCGGTATGACATGGGTGCTGTCCAGGCGGTTCAGGTTGGCGCTGCTAATCATCATTGCCGCGTCAGCGGGGGCGCCTTCCAGTGTCTGGCCGCTCGCCGGGTTTAGCCCGTCGCGCGTTGGCGCGCTTTTTTGACTGGCGGGAGCGGCAACTGGCTCCAGGTAGTAGGCGTTGGCGTTGAGGTCGCTTTCGACTGTCCAGCCGATCATCCCGTTGACCTCAACCTGCCACCATACAAAGGCGCCGTCGCATGCCGGTCCATCAAGTACCGCGTCCAGGACTTGGCGCGGCGGGATTTCGCCGATCTGTTGGGCGCTGAGTTCCGGTTCCGCGCGCAGGCGATTGGCGAGGGTCTGCGAGGCGACGCGCGCGCTCGCTTTGCCGACGTCTATTCGCGGTGTCAGGAAGCCCTGATATAGCGGCGGGCAGAAGTGAACCGTGCCGCTGCTGACTTTCGCTGGGTCAAGGACAGGCAGGCGACTACAGTCGCCTGCCAGCTCCAGCACGGAGCGGCTGACCCAACCCTGCCGAAAGAAGAGCCAGTCGCCAGCGAGATTCCGGCCTAAAACGGCATGGCTGTTTTCCGGCGAGATTCGTGATACTTGTTTGTCCCGCGGGGCGCGTCGGACATTGACGGTGGTTTCTCGAGGGCGCAGATAGCAACCAGTATTCGCGCCCGGCGCCATATTAACCAGCGGCAAATTATAACAGGCGCCGCGCAATTCTATGGCTGACCCCGGGATCCAGCCGCGTTGGATTTGATACCAGAAACCGGTCTCGTCGCGCCCGATAATCTCCGCGCTTTCGTCAGCATTGGCGCTGATGGTTCCAATGACCGATGCTGCCAGGCTAGGTCCCTCGTACAAGGGCACGCCGACGCCTTGAAAGACGCAATCTTCGTCAGCTTCGCGGCGCTCGGTCGAATTGCCGCTGCCGTCGGCCGGGCAACCCAGGGCAAAGTCGCTGCGAATGACGCCGAAATCTCGCGGACAGATATCTTCGTTATCGGGCACGCCGTCGCTGTCTTCGTCCAGGAACAATGAACAGCCATCGACCACCGCTGAACCGGCTTGCCGCGGGCAGGCATCGACGCTGTTGGCGCTGCCGTCGCCATCGCTGTCGCCTCTGCTGGCTTGCGGGCAGCCCGGCGGATCGGCGTCGGGCAGCCCGGCGATACTGGGACAGGCATCCGCGTTGTCGGCCAGGGAATCGCCGTCGCGGTCCCTGTCGCTTGAGATGGACGTATAGATGAGACCAGCGCTCTCGTCGGTTTCGTTGTTGGCGCATTGCTGCGTCATCGAGCCATCCGCCGAGACGTGCAGGGCGACCGGCTGATCCCTGTCGATTAGCCGAAGGCGGTAGACCTCGATGGCTTGCGGGAGTTGCAACCCTCTCATTGGACGACAGCCGAGGGCGGTCGTTCTCACGTCCGTCACAAGTGTATGCGACCAGTCTTGAGCGTCGGCGAGATGCGGCAGGGCGCGCCGCGCCGCCGCTAAGATATGCGCGGGTGCTTCGCCTTCGCTTTGCGCCCCGGCCATTGAGCAGAGCGTCAATGTCAGCAGCGTGATCAGTGTGATACGAGCCGCTCGGCGGCAGCGAAAAAGTCTGTCGCGCCCCTGCGGAATTACGAACCTGTATATCGTATGAGCGTCGTTGTTTACAGAAACCGGGTTCACAGGGGCTTCCCCAGAAAGTTTTGCCCGCGCCATTGTAGCAAAGCTGCAGTGTCTTGTTAGCCCTGCGTTTGCCCACCGTTACGAACAGATGCCATGCCAGAGGCAAATATCGCTTCCCAAAATGGCTGCAAGGTAAGGATTTCTCGATGGCTCACGGACTTGAAAATACCCTGTATCAATGCTGCAAAGGCTGGTACATTGGCAGCTTACGCCAGGACCTTCAACGAGCCGGAAGCCAAGATGCCGCGTCTCCAGGACATTTATCGAATAGACAATTATATCGACACATTCGCGCTTGGGCATTATGCGCGTGTGCTGGACGCCCTGGACCGTCGCAACGGTCAAATCATCGCCTTCAAAGTGCTGCGGCCCGAACATCTTGATGCGGAGGGCGATACGCGTTGGGAATACCGCGCCTTTGGCAACGAGGCGCAGATTCTGGCTCGCTTATGGCATAGTCCGCATGTGGTCAAGCTCTACGACTGCGGGTATATCTCCGATCAAGCGGAAGCCCCGCGAGCGGGCGAGATCATATCCTACCAGAACAACATCCGTGGGTTCGCGCAAGATATGTCGCAATATGCGGTGGCGGGTTGGCGCCCCTATCTGTCGCTGGAGAATCTGCCGCGCAATCACAGTTTGTTCTACTTGATGAAACCGAACCGCCCCAACAGCCGCTGGCGTCTGCCGACCGAAGAGGGTTTGTCCCTGGCGGTACAATTCAGCGAACTGCTGGCATTGGCGCATTCGCAGCAGATCGTCTATCTAGACCACAAGCTGGAGCATGTCTATTGGGACGGCGTACACCTGAAAGTGATCGATTTCAACAGCTCTCGTCAGTTGAGCGGCGATAAAGCGGAGGAGCGCGGGCAATACCGCAAGGACTTGCACAATATGTGCGTGGGCGTCTTGTATACGCTCTTCACCGGCATGTCGCCGCAGTTGACCTCCTTGCGCCCACAGCCGAGCAGCCGCGACGCGGTAGAAGCGCGCTATAGCGATATCGACAGTCTAGATTTTAGCATGGAGCCGAGCTTGAGCGAGGGCATCACGGATCTCTTGCAGCGCGGCGCGGCGCAAGAGTTGGAGTCCATACGGGAATTCATCAACGGCTTGCAGCGCGTGGCGGCGCAGCACGGCTGGGACTTCCCCGATTATTATGCCAGCGACCCCAGCCGCCAGGCGCGGGAACAGATGCGCGCAGGTTTGCAGCGGTTGCGAGACGGTCACGAGAATGTGCGCGAGGCGCGCGATCTCTTTCGCGAAGCCTTGATTCAGGACGGAATCAGCCCGGATCTGGAAGAAGAGCTGCGGCGTCTGGTGCGGGTGATCAACGAGATGTTGAATCAGCGTGCCGTGCCCTAGCTCCACGCCTTGGCGTTCACGGCACCTGAACTGTCCCCGGCAAAACCACATCCGCTGAATTGAGCAGCGACTGCTTCGCCAGCAGCTTCCGCACGGTCGCTTGTTGATCTTCCGGCAGCGCCAAGGTATTTCCCCGCCCGCCATCGCGCGCCAGTTTGGTCCCGGCTTGGGCATCGGACGCGAAGGCGCGCCGGGCGGCGTTCAAACTGGTATCGGGCAAGCCCATCATCTTCATGACCGACAGCAATAGCCCGTCTCGATCACATTGCAGGTCTTCGTAACGCAACGCAGCGACCTCCGCGCGGCTCTCAACCAACTCGAGGTATCGTCCCAGCATGAAGAGCCAGCCGATGGCGCGTCCCTCCAGCACGCGGTAGCTCTCGATCGACGGGGGCGCCAGCCGCTCAATCTGCGCGCGCGGACAGCCGTAATAGCTCGCTTGCTGATCGATCACTTGCTCGCGCGGGTATCGCTTGGGTTCCACGGCGCGCTTGACGTGCAAGCGATGGAAGGATGCCAGCCAGTCAATGACATTTCGAAGCATGAACAGGTGCAAGGCATTCGGCAGAGCCTGGACGTAAAGCCCCATGACAGCGGTCGCCTGGTTGCGAAACTTGATTACAATGCGCCGATGATCCCCGACAATCGCCGGGCGGCAGAGCCAGCGGGCGCAAGCGCGCAGCAAGTCTCGGCGCGCTCTCTCCGGGACGGCGCGCATTTTTACGAAATTGGTCAGCGCGTCCGGCTCCGATAGCGTGATCACGTCGTCGATTTCGTTAAGCGCTCGCGCCAAAACGGTTGAACCGCAGCGACCGATATTGTGCAGGCAAAGCAGCGCCCTGTCATCAAAGGGGATTCCTTCGGCAAGCTCCAGGAAATCGGCGTAGGGCAGCGCCACCAGAAATTCGGCTTGGTCGAATTGCGCCTGATACATGAAGGGCTTTTGCGAGAGATCAATATCAGCGGGCAGGGCGGTGAAAATCGCGCGCTTGTTGGCTTGGTCCAGGCAATAGAGCGTGATGTTAGGATCGTCCAGCAATGACGCGGCGTCGATCGTGTCACCCGCGCTCCATTCAAAATCGTCGAGCGAGGCGATAATGCCCATATGTTCGCGGTGGCGACTATGAATATGCAGTTTGATGGCGGTCAAGATCGAGACTCCTTAGGCAGTTGTCGCGCAGGACGCGGATTGAAGTCGTTACGATTTGGCTAAGCTCTTGTTCATGGGAAGAGAGGGCTAGTTATTTTCTGTGAGCGCGTCAGATTCATTTCGACGATTACGCGCTTTGCGGCTGTGGAAGAGGCGCGCTTCGCTTTCGATGAACTCAATGGCGCCGGCGATGCTGGGATTGGGCGGCGTATCTGGAGGCAGTTCGTGAATGGCGCTGTCTGTGACGCGCGGGCTTCGGCGCAGGTCGACGCTCACCGTCCCGACCTGCCCGGCACTGACATCCCGCAGAAAAAGGACATTGCCGTCCAATCGGGTGCGCTCGTCGGGCGCCAGGCAGATTTGCAAGCGCGCGGACCTTGAGTTTGGCTTTAGCGTCAGCTGAATGCCGGTATTTTCAAACGGCGGCAGGCGATAACGCCAATCCTTGGCGCTATCAACGAGCGCCATTGTTACTTGCTGGTCGACCAGCCTGCGGTTGCGCGCATCAAGAGCGCCTTCGATATTGGCGGCGTGGTAACCCATGCCATCAAGCGCGATTAACATTGAGCGTCCGCCGGTCTGTTGACAGTGGGGGGCAGCATCGTCACAGGCTTTGCCCAGGTCGAGTATCAAACTGCCGAGTCCTTCTTCCGGTTTTAAGCGCCGCATGAAGGTGAAGAGTCGCGGCAGCAGGGCGATGTCTCCACGCAGATTCGCGCTGTAGAGCAAGGATAAGCTCAGCGGTTTTTCCATTCCGCCTTCCGCTTTTCGATGAAGGCGCGCATGCCTTCCGCCTTGTCTTCCGAACCGAAGGCGATGAGGAAGCTGCGCCTTTCGAAATCAAGGGCTTCCTGCAGCGTCATCTCGTAGGCTTTGTTGATCGCTTCTTTGGTCAGCCTGATCGCGACTTGTGAGCGCCCGGCGACTTTCTCCGCGATTGCTATGGCGACATCCATGTATTGATCAAGCGGCGCCACGCGGTTGACCAAACCGCTTTGCAAGGCTTCGCCCGCGCCGAGCTTGCGGTCGGTGAGCATGATCTCCATCGCCAGCGCCTTGCCGACCGAGCGCGTCAATCGTTGGGTGCCGCCGGCGCCGGGCATAATTCCCAGGTTGATTTCCGGCTGACCGAATATAGCTGTTTCCGAGGCGACGATCATGTCGCAGTTCATGGCGATTTCGCAGCCGCCGCCAAGGGCATAACCCGATACCGCGGCGATGACCGGTTTTTTGATCTGGCTCAGGTCAAAGCGGTCGGCGAGAGACTTTTCCATCAACATGTCGATATGCGTTTTGCCGTCCATCTCTTTGATATCGGCGCCGGCGGCGAAGGCTTTCTCGTCCCCGGTGATGATCATCGCGCCGATGCCCGGATCGCTATCAAATTCCAGCAAAGCCCGCATTAGTTCTTCCAGAAGTTGCGAATTGAGCGCGTTAAGCGCCTTGGGACGATTCAATCGCACACGCCCCACGCCCTTGGCGGGACGGTCTACCAGAATGTACTCATAGCCCATACACCAGCATCCTTTAATGCTGATTCCGGTTCAACACAGTATATACTAACATACCTGTCCGCCAGCCGTCATACTCAGTTGACTGCGCATTATCACAAGCGCTAGCTAGGCGAATGAGCCTGCCTAGCGCCGCGCCTGCGATTCAATCGCTCGAAGGAACTCCAAGATTTGCTCCGCTCCGTCTTCGACGCTGAAGCCGTCGCGCGCCCAGTCCCATCCCGATACCGGCGTCGCGCCGACGCCTCCCGCTCTTAGGGCTGCCGATTTCCAGAGGACTAGATGGTTCTTGGTAAAGGGCGCATATCGCTGCGGATCGGAGGGACCCATCATCATCACCGTGGCGGCCCCTGCCGCCGCCGCCAGGTGCGTCATGCCGGTATCGTTGCCGATATAACAGAGCGATCCCGCTGCCAGCGCCGCGATCTGCGCGAAGTTCAGTTGATTAACCCAGGCGATCGACGGGGTATTCAAGCGCTGGCTTAGGGCGTCGACCGGTTCTTCGTCGCCGGGTCCGCCAATCAAGATCAGCGCCGCTTTCGTCTTTCGCGCCAGGCGATCGAGCAGATCGGCAAATTGCGCCGACGGATAGCGTTTGCTGTCCATGGTCATGCCCGGATTGCTGCCGCCGCCAGGATGCGCGACTATGAAAGAGCCGGAGACGGAGGCCGCCTTCAATCGGCGCCGGATATCATCTTGCGCGGCAGAGTCGACCGGCAGGTTGGCATAGGCATGACAGCGTTGACCGGCGATCGCGCTGATGACCCGCAGATAGATCGCGCTCTCGTGTTCGCGCGCCGCGGGGTCCACAGCTACGCGCAAGTTGTATCCAAAGCCGCGCCCGGCGCTGTCCAAGCCCGCTCGCAGCGGTATGCCCGACAGGTACACCGCCAGGCTCATCAAGGGCGAACGCGTCAGTGAAACAGCCAGGTCGAAGCTCCCCGCGCGCAATTCCTTGACGAAGCGCAGAAACTCGGCGGGCGAGCGGGTGGGAAGGGCGGCTTCCCCGGTATTGATGATCGCGTCAAGCGCGGGATGATCCGCGATTGCCGCGGCCGACCATGAGCCTACGGCGAAGCTGATACGCGCTTGGGGAAATGTCTCGCGCAGCGCGCTAAGCGCGGCTGTCGCCATTACGACATCGCCGATACAACAGGTCCGAATGACGACGATTCGCCGCGGCGTCGACGTCATGTCGCGCTGCGGTATCAGGCGACCCAGGATTGAATAGATCATCAGTCCGGCATTCCTGCGCTTAACATAATCAAGCGAAATGTAACTGATTGTCGACTGCAAGAATAGAGTTGCTTAAGGAACGCCTGGGCAAGGCGGCAGTAGGCCCGGATTGAACTAGGGGAAGCCATACTTGCTATCGCTTGCCGGGCAATTCAAGAATACAAATAATATTAAAACCAAAAAAACTATTTGCTATCGATTAAATCATGTTAAGGTCATGTTAATCCCATGTGAAGTTCTTTAGATGGGAGGGGCTGTCATGGATCTTATACAGGCATTTGCATACGTGCGCCGCGATCGGCATTGCCTCAAGAAGATGGGCGAAATCGCCCTGTTTGTCGCGCTGTGTTTCATGCCAGTCATCGGCCTGATCCCGCTTTGCGCCTTGCTCGGCTACCTTGCGGAGATCATCCATAATGTTTTGAATGAGTATCCCCGGCCATTACCGGAATGGGATCACGTTGGCGAAGACGTCGGCAAGGGTCTTCATGTTTTACTCGCGCTGGTCGTCTACCATCTGCCGCTGATGGTAGTTTCGGCCTTTCTCTATTCATTTCGATCGTCAATTGGCGTGAGCGTTTTTGGCGGCATCACCTATGTCGGCATCGTCAGCGCGCTGCTGCCCTTGCTATTCGTTTATTTGCTTTTCGCCTGGACCCTCTTCACCATCGGATTCATCCGCTACGCCGACAGTTGGGATTCTGGCGAGTTCTATCGTCTTGGCATGATCCTTTCCACCATGCAGAGCAATGTCGCTTTGACTCTGCAATGGCTGGTCAGGGCGCTTGCGGCGAGCATCGCGCTCGCGCTCTTGCTGCCGGTCGTCTTCTTGGGCGCTGTTCTGTTTGTGCCGGTATACGGATATCTGGCGGGCGCCTACGGGCGCAGGTTGCGCGCGGCCAGGATGAGCTACCGTCAGGTTGCCTATTGAACCTCGCCTTTTTTCTAACCCCCAAACTGCCGGGCAAATCAACGCGCAATCTGTTGTAACAGACTTTTCATGGTCATATAATAGAAATAGATTTCCCTGCTTCATCTCCTATCGCTTGCCATATTGCTGTTAGATGCCGCCACCGGAATTGTGGGTAGGTTAATCCAAATAGTGTCCGTCTTATTGTTGCTGCTTATCCTCATCTGCGCTACAGAGGAGGACTGGCGCAGGAGATATCTTCGCAATGAAAGCACTTCTTTTTGTCCGTTTTTTTGGGCTGGTTCTTTTTGCAGTCATCGGTTTGCGCATCGGCGCCGAGCTCGCTGAATTCATAAACTTGACGAGGAACGAAGCGTCGTTGGTCTTCTTGGCGCTCGGGGCGTTGGTCGGGTTGATCGGCGCGCCCTGGCTTAGCCTTTATCCATGGAGGCGCTTGCGCGGGGAGATCGCCGAAATGTCGGCGCCAAAGCTTGTGCTGGCGATCGCGGGCGCTTGGACGGGACTTTTGCTGGCGCTAATGCTTGCTTTCCCGCTTTCGCTCTTGGGCGATCCTTTTGGTACGGCGCTGCCCGCGCTTGTTTCCATCGTCTGTGGCTTGTTGGGCATGAGCATATTCAGCATGCGCTCGGGCGAGCTGCTAGATATTATCAGCGAGCGCGTCATCGGTCGGCAGCGTCGCTTACATCCCATTTCCTCTCGACAGTTGCTGCTGGATACCAGCGTATTGATCGACGGACGCATTGTAGAGATTGCGGAAACGGGTTTCATCGGCGGCACCTTGATCATTCCGCGTTTTGTGCTGAGCGAATTGCACCGTGTAGCCGATTCCGCAGATTCTTTGCGGCGCAACCGCGGACGGCGTGGCTTGGCAAAGCTGAACGAATTGCAGCGTAATAACGATTTGCCGGTCAAGATCATTGATGACGATCCGGAAGAATTCGGCGAAGTTGACGCCAAACTGGTGGCGCTTTCCATTCAGCTTAACGCCTCTCTGGTGACGAACGACTTTAATCTGAACCAGGTTGCCGACGCCCAAGGGGTCGACGTGCTGAATATCAATGCGCTGGCCAATGCGGTGCGCTCGGTCTATATACCCGGCGAGACCTTCGCCATCCGCATCATTCAAGAAGGTCGCGATCCCAATCAAGGCATCGGTTACCTGGATGACGGCACTATGGTGGTGGTGGAATCGGGCCAGAAATATATGGACCGCAATGTCGGCGTCGAGGTTACCAAATTGATCAACCGCCCCACCGGGCGCATGATCTTCGCCGTGCCCGAGCGAGAAGGTCAGCGCTAGCAATTGACCCAGCGGCTTGACATTTTTCAATAAACCGCGATTTGCGATGGCCGCTCGTTCTCCACTTCTTTACAAGCGAATCGGTGTGTCATCTTAAGGCGGCGTCTGCTACGATAGCGGCGTTTTTATTGTGTTTGACCAAGGACGAAAGAGATTGAGATGACCGATGCAGTAAGCGAACGTCCCACGGGCGCCGAAGATGTCATTTGGGATTTGTCCGTCTTCTATCAGGGTATGGACGCCCCCGAGATTGAAGCCGATATAGCGACTGTCAATTCGCTGGCGGGAGCCTTTCAGGAAAGCTATCGCGGCAAGCTCGATAAGATGAGCGCCGATGATTTTGTCGAAGCCTACGAAGCCATGGAAGCCATTTATGACTTGAGCGGACGGCTGGAGTCATACGCCTTTTTGAACTTTTCCACCGATACCGGCGACACAGTCTATCAGGCATTCGTGGCGAGGATGCAAGACCTGGGCGCCGCCCTCAGTCAGACCTTGATCTTTTTTGAGTTGGAATGGAACGCGCTGGACGACGATCACGCTAAAACGATTCTAGACGATCCCAAACTGGCGAAGTATCGCTACTTTCTGGAAGCGGAACGGCGCTACAAGCCTTATCGACTGACCGAGCCGGAAGAGCAGATTATCATTGAAAAGGGGGTGACGGGCAGCAGCGCCTGGGCGCGCTTTTTCACGCAATTGACCAGCGGATTCAGCTTCGACTGGATGGGCGACGAGGTCAATATGTCCTTCATCCTGAACAAACTATATGACGCGGACCGCGACATCCGCGAGATGGCTTGGCGCAAGGTGACCGACAAGCTCGACGAGCGCTCAATGGAGCTGACCTTCATCTTCAATACGCTGGCGCTGGACAAGGCGAACAGTGACAAGCGTCGCGGCTATGCGAGTTGGGTTTCCTCACGGAACTTGAGCAACAAAGCGGAGGACTCGGTTGTCGAGGCGCTGATCCAAAGCGTGACCGGCAACTACGCGCTGGTGGCGCGGCACTACGAACTCAAACGGGCTTTGCTCGGCTATGAAGAACTCTATGATTACGATCGCTACGCGCCGCTCAATCTGAAGGAAAGCGAAGCCTTCTACCAGTGGGCAGAGGCGGAAGCGATCGTTTTAAGGGCTTTTGAGAAATTCAGCTTTCAGATGAAAGCGATTGCCCAGGAGTTCTTCGACGAGAATCGGATCCACGCGCCGGTCAGCGCGGGCAAACGGGGCGGCGCCTTTGCCGCCCCGACAGTCGCCAGCGCCGATCCCTATGTCTTTCTCAACTATCTGGGCAGCACGCGCGATGTCACGACTTTGGCGCACGAATTGGGTCACGGCATCCACATGGCGCTGTCGGGGAGGAAGCACGGTCTCTTCGCCTTGTACACGCCGCTGACTACTGCCGAGATGGCCTCCACCTTCGCCGAGATGCTGGTCTTCCAGGATCTCATGGCGGCGGAAAAGGATAGAGAGGTACGGCTTTCGATGCTGGTGGGCAAAATTGAAGATACCTTCGCTACGGTGTTCCGTCAAATATCAATGAATCGATTCGAGGACAAGATGCACACAGCCCGCCGCGCTGAAGGCGAGTTGACCACCGAGCGGCTGAGCGAATTGTGGCTGGAAACGCAGCGCGATATGTTCGGCGATAGCGTCACCATCACCGAGGAATACGGGCTGTGGTGGAGCTATGTGCCGCACTTCTTGCATACGCCCGGTTACGTTTACGCTTATTCCTTCGGCGAATTGCTGGTATTGGCGCTGTATCGGATGTACCAGGACGAGGGCGAATCCTTCGTGCCGAAGTACCTCGATTTGCTAGCCGCGGGCGATTCCGATTATCCGGACAAACTGCTGGCCAAAATCGGCGTCGATATCAATGACCCCGGCTTTTGGCAAAAAGGCATTGATGTGATTGAAGGCTGGATTGATCGGGCCGGAGCGCTGGCGCGCGAATTGTATCCCGACAGATTCGCTTGAGAGCCTGACTGTGACATTCTTGAACTGTTGGCAGGTCGAGCGATGACAGCGGGTTATTCCGGTACGCCATTGCAAGAGAAGCTGGGTATCAAAGGCGGCTATCGGATGGCGCTGCTCGGGACGCCCGCGCATTACCTCGATATGCTGGGCGATTTGCCCCCCGGCATTGTCGTCGACGAGGCTATTTGTGGCTCGGATTATGATTTTCTGCACGCGTTTTATATCGAACGCGCCGATTATGAAGCGGCTTTTCCCGCGCTGAAATCGGCGATACACAAAGACGGCATGATCTGGATCTCCTGGTACAAGAAAGCCGCCAGGATGCCCACCGACATCACGGAAGACGTCGTTCGCGAGGTTGCCCTGGCGGGCGGACTGGTCGATGTCAAAGTCGCCGCGATCGATGCGCAGTGGTCGGGACTGAAACTGGTGTATCGGCGGCGGGATCGCTGATGGCTCCGTGATGCAGCCTTCAATTTCACTAGAAGAGGCGCGGGCGCAGCGCCAGCAACTTCGGGAAGAGGGCAAAACGCTCGTCTTCACCAACGGGCATTTCGACTTGCTGCACCTGGGCCATCTGGATTACCTGGAAAAGGCGCGCAGTCTGGGCGACGCGCTCTTCGTCGGGCTCAACGGAGACGCCTCCTCGACGCGCTTGAAAGGGCAGGGGCGGCCGATTGTGCCGGCGAGGGAGCGCGCCCGTTTGCTAGCGGCGCTGCATCCGGTCGACGCCGTGATCATTTTCGAAGAAGACCGGGCGGACAGGTTGCTGCGCGCTTTGCAGCCGGAGATCTACGTCAAAGGCGGCGACTACGCGCGCAAGGATTTGCCGGAGCGGTCCACAGTGGAAGCCTACGGCGGCCGGGTCGAGCTAATCGATTACCTGCCCGGTCACAGCACCAGCGTACTGATTCAGCGAATCCGCAATTTGCCCTGAATCAAAAACGGGACGCCTGGCAGCGTCCCGTGATGTCTCATGCTGTCTTGAGCCGGTCTAGGTCAGGCGGTTGTAGAACTCCACGACTTGCTGGATATCGACGGGCGTCTGCACTTCGCCTTCTTCCGGCACGCGGTCCAGGGTGACGCGATAATTGTCCTTGTCCACGACCAAATAGGGCGGGAAGTAGGCCGCTTGCTGCACCCATTCCTGAATGTGCACGTTCTTCTTCATCTTGTCGCTGACTTCCACGACATCCCCGGGCTTGACCTGGTACGAAGGCAGGTTCACGCGCTGGCCGTTGACCATGATATGACCGTGGCCCACAATTTGCCGCGCCGCCCATATGGTTGCGCCCAGACCGGACTTGTAAACCACGTTGTCCAGGCGCCGTTCCAGCAAGCTCAAGAGGTTGACGCCGGTCGGACCCGACATCAACGCGGCTCGTTTGTAATAGTTGCGCATCTGGCGTTCGCGCACGTTGTAGATGAATGCCAGCTTCTGTTTTTCGTCCAACTGGAGGGCATAGTTGCTGCGCCGTCCAGAGCGGAAGGATTTTTCGCGTCCGTGCTCGCCAGGCGGATAGGCGCGTTCTTCCAGGATTTTGGAATACTTCGGGCGGGGCACCAGCAGTTCGCCGAAGCGGCGCTGCGGTTTCGCTTTTGGTCCGTGATATGAAGCCATGCTTGCCAGTTTCCTCGTTTCACAGCGGATGATCTTGCACCCAACTCAATGCGGCGCTAAATAGCCGATCTTGCAGAAATCGGCTGCTTATCGTAGCGGATTCTCGCCGAGACGCTAGGGTGAGTTTAGCGAGTTGACGCGATGATGTATGATCTGCTAAAGGCGGGACGTCGACTGACTCATTGTTCCATATGTTGTATTGATATGCCTTCGACGCATGAGCGCTATGTATATTGTTCTTGTTTTCCTAATCCAGGACAATCTCCGTGAGCGGTAGCATGTCTGGAAATTGCTCGGAGTTGTTGAGCCAAGCCTGCTTTTCGCCAGTTTTTGAATGGTAGAGTATTGTCATGAGTTGGTATCTGCCAGGCGGGACTTCGGCCATGTTAAGCGAGAACTGACGCAGCTCATGCTCGTGGACGAGTGGAAGGTCAAGCTGGGAAACATTCTTCCCCTCAGCTGAAATGAGTTGATAAGACAACAAGTAGTCATCGAGCGGCTGATCTGTTCTGCCCGTCCAGCGGTCATTGATTAACAGCGCCGATTGATTGGCGTTCAGCCCCCCGCCAATGAAATCATAATTGATGAGATTGCCCCGAAAACGCTGCTGAACTATGGGCGCCAGACACCCCAGGCGCTGCCAATAATACTTGATGATCGTCGTTTGCCCGCCTATGGACGTGCGTTGACAGTTTTCGTAATTGAGTTCATGCATGTAGCTGTCGAAATAAGCAAGTCGCTCGGCGGACAGGTTGTCCGCGTGTACGACCACCCAGATTGAAGGCGACGTGATAGCGAATTGATCGGCTGCGCGATTCGAGTCCGTGATAATCCCAGTTTGGATACCATGTCTGCCAAAAAAGTACTCTGCCGGCGTATGACCGAGTTGCGCCAATAGTTTGTTGAAGCCGGGGCTGGTCAAGAAAGATTCATAAAAGAAATCATCGGTAGAGAACAGAACGGTTGGCAGTGGATCGGCTCTTTGGGCAAGTCGAGAAATGATCTGGGTTGGAGGCTGAGAATACGTCAGCGAGCGCAGATTTAGCCGGGACCACCAGGAGCCATGCGTTTGCATATGATGACCTGCCAGCATCCAAAGAATCACAAATACCAGCAAGTATTTGTGAAAACGATACAATCCATAAAAGCCTGTTGTGAAGAAGAGCACACAAGGCAACCAGTTGGCAAGATGATAGCGCATGGTGAAATCGGCAATGAAGGTCGTGTAATGAGACAGCAGTGCCAGGCAAAGGACGAAGATGAAGGGCAGAAGGAGCCAGGGTCGTATCATCACTTTCCTGCTGAATGCGCCCGCCGCCAAGCCACCAATCGCGATCACAAGCAGTAGCGGCTCGCGATTCGTCACCGCGTCCTGCCAGGCTCGGATGGCGCGGGCGACGCCGATCGCGTCCGGTTTCTTCACCTCCACAGTAGAGATCAAGCCATCTGCGGCGGCCAAGGGATAGGGAATGAATAAAAGCACCGCGACGATTACGGTAAACGATACCAGTGTCCATCGTCGGTTCTTTGGGGCGAAAAGCAGATGGAAGACCCCAAGCACAGCAAGGAATACGCTATTGAAGAAATGAAGGTTGCAAAGGAGAAAAACTGCCGCGAATAATGCCAGATAATCGCCCGATCGCGTCTGTCTGCATTGATACATGATGCGTAGATAAATCCATAAGATGATTCCCGAAGCCAATGTAGACATCGGGTACATGCGTATATGCGCGTAGTAGTGGTTGAAAAAAGCGTTGCTCGCGACGATTATGACCGCGATCAAACCCGCAGGGGCTCCTACAAAATCGTTGCCGAGGCGATAGCTTATTGCGAGTGTGATCAATCCTGCGAAAATCGTCAACAACCGCGCGATCGCCACATCGAAACTGGTGATTCTGCCCCAGATGTTCAAGATCAAGAAATAGCCGGGCGTGTGGTCTGGCGCGTAGGTCAGAATGGTATGAACGGTCTGCGCCGGTGAATGAGGATTGAAACTGATTCCGTTTGCAAAAATGAGGGAGTCGAACTCATCGCGGCTCGGCGTTATCCGATCCATCTGATGGAAGCTCAATGCCGAGACGATAAGGATTGCGGGTATTACCCAGGCATAATGACCGAAATCCATCGAAATATGGAAAGCATCACGCCATTTCACAGTTTCATTGTCTATCGTTCTTTCTCCATGGGTCGAGGCAGATTGAGGACCTGCGAATTAAGCCGGCATGTTCTCCAGGCGCGTCAGCCAGTAATGTACATCGAAGGACTCGTCGCCGGTCAAAAAGCGCCAGAGCTTGATGCGATTGACGATCTCCAGCCGTCCTGATGCCTCCTCGAACCAGGGTTCGCGCTGGCTGAGAATATCCTGGACGTTGCCGCGCCCGCGCGGGCCGGTGAATATCTCCTGGTGGTTGCGGTAGCCCTGGTCAAGATCATCGGTATTCCACAAACGCAGTTGGCGCACGGCCGGGTTCAGGCGCAGCTTGAACATGTAGCGGCGGCGATTCGTCTTGTTCTGGCGTCCGCAGTGCCAGATGCCGTGATGCAGCGCCAGGATGGAACCGGCTTTGCAGACCATGGGAATTTGGCCGCGCATATTCTGATAGGCGGCGATGTCCGCCTCGTTGACTTTGCGGAAATGGCTGCCGGGCAACAAAAGCGTACCGCCCATTTCTAAAGGCACGTCGTGCGGGAAGTACATGATCTGAATGTCAAAATGGCTGCGCAGGTCGATGATCGAATCGGCATGCAAGCCTTGCGCCTTGCCCTCGTTCGGCTCGCGCACGTGGATGGCGTCGTGGTCGAAGAGCGGATCTTCGCCCACCAGGCTCTGAATCAAGCCTTGGATCTGCGGCAGATCCAGCATCTCACGGATAGCTGTGCCTTGATAGCATTGCGATAGCGGGGTTCCGGCAGGCGAACCTTTGATGGCGTCATTGTCGATATCGCGCATGACTTTGTCGTTGATCTCGTCAGGGACCAGTTCGTCGAAGCGCAGGAAGCCGCGCGCCACAAACTCCGCCATCTGTTTCGAATTGAGCAAATGCGCCTTGTCGATCATGCTTAAAATCCCTCCATAACTCTAAAAGCCGCCATAGAGCGGACAGCTTCGCTCAAGCTGACTGTCTTCATTATGTTGCTTAAGATGCCTCCAGTTTCTCAAATACGAATCCATATTTCATGAAAGAAGTGCTGTATTCCTCGCCGGGATAAGGCGGGATAAGAATGGGATGCTGGATTAGCCGCCAGCCATCCAGCAGCGCGTCCAAGCCAGTTTCATAGGGCGCTTCGTTGTTGTCGCCGGTGGTGAAACGGTTTTTGCCAGTGCCGTCATAGATCGCCCAGCCAACGACCCGGCTGTCCAAGGCGGAGGTGGAAAGATACAGGGTCAGCACCTGCTGTCGCATCGAGTTGTTCATGGGCGCCTCGTCAAATGCGTGAATGAATCGTTGCGAATCATACCCCATGACCGCTGGCCAGGCAAACGATTACATGGTCGGTTCAGGGCAGTTGCATCAAATTACTTCCTAGCCCCCGGTACAGCGAGGGTCGCGTCGGGCGCGTCGCCACTCGCCAAGCCGCCGAGACAAAGTTTTTTATTTGCTAACGAAGTTATCATGCAGTCAGAATGAAGCCACTCCCGGAGATAATTTGTTTTCGGTTTGTTTTTTGTCCGACTTTGTCCGTTTCGGACAATGAAATATATTTTTTGGACAATAGACGCGGTTTTGCAGCCGAAACGGACAAAAGGCAGGCGGCTGACAGTATGAATTTGGTTTGCCGGCGCGCCCGCCGCCATAAAGTCGGCTTCTGCCCCTGACATGCCTCTGAACCGTCCCTAGCTGCCCCGCTAAATTCGGCAAGTGTATCGACACCGTATAGATACAGTCTGTTTTTTCGGGAGGTATTTTTTAGAGTCCGGGAGTGAAAGGAGAAATAGGCGGAGGGCATCGGCTGGGGACCGAGATTGAGCGCTTGCGGTAGTTGATCCATAGGGAGAGCGTATCATCATTTTGAGTAGAAAGGAAGAACGAATGTTCGCAGTTTTCGAGATTGCCGAAAAGCGATTTGGGGAGAGCCGCGCAGTGTCGCGTAGGGCGCGTAGACACAGCCCGTCGACACTGACCGACGACACAACTCGCCTAGATCCACCAAGCCTTCGACACTGAGCGCCGATACTGAGTGGCGGGGGAAGATTCAGGGTGGGGATGGAAAGGCAATTGTGTTTAATGCGATTTCCCTGAGGATCGGTTTCCGCCTCTTTGGCATCCAGGATCTCAACTTCAGCGCAGTCGCCGCTTTCTTGTTTAGCAAACCCCTTGCTGAATGCAAGGAGAAGGCTCGTTATTTTCTGTGAGCGCGGAGATCCTTTTCGCTGGTTACGCGCCGAGCGGCTGGTTTAGGAAAGGTCTCATCTAGTTGTCGTCGATTTCTACATCAATGACGACTTTGGTATCGGGCAGGTTGGACCGTTCACGAAAATAGCGGATCACTTCGTCGCCGATCACTTTGGCTTTGGCGGCCATCGCCGCGCTCTTCACCGCCCAGCCCACTATCGGGATAATGCCGACAACTTCGGTGATGACGCCCCCGGCGACCGCGCTGGCGACCGCGCCACCTAACACGGACAACAGGTTGTTCATATCGAAAGCGCTGATTCCGTAGGCGCTGGCGACCTGGTGAATCATGGCGGTGTCCGCAGCGGTGAGGAAAAACGCGCTGCCGGGTATCCATCCGGTTAGCGCTGCGCCCGTCGTCCAATTGGCGACCAGCTTGCGCGCTTCGCGGTCGGCGTCTTGCAGTGTTTTTGACATGCATACTCTCCTTGGCTCGTGATAAGCTCATTATACACTTCTACGCAAGTCGGGCGGACTCGTTGCTGCGCGAGCCTATCGCAGGGCTATCGCCTTAATCTTGACCTTCGTGTATCCTAAGATGTTTCGAGTAGCGGGTATAGAAAGGCAAAGGACGGTGGACGGCAAAGCGAATCAAATTATGGTCGTTGCCGCGCGTCGAGATGACAGAAGCCGAACCAGGCAACTACTTGGCGCGGAATACGCCCTTTCGATTTCCACCAATGCCGTGTCCGCGCTGGATATGGCGCGACGATCGCCGGATATTGATCTCATGTTAGTTGTCGGTCCCTTGAACGATATGACCGAATCGGAGTTGCTGGGGGCGATACAACAGTCACCCGCCATTTTCCCCTTGCCGGTCATATTTGTCGCTGAAGCCGCGGCGCCCGAGGAAGTCGCGTCAGCGCTGCGGTTGGGCGCGGCCGACTACATTGCGGGAGCCTGTACTGACGAAGTCTTGCTGGCGCGGATCCGCTCCTGTCTCGCCGCCAAGGCGTTGATAGATTCGCTGGAAACCTGCATCGCCGAATTGACCGAGACGGAAGAACTGCACATGCGTTTGTTCCGCATGGCTTCGCACGATCTGAAGGCTCCGCTCAACAATATACGAATCGCGGAAGGCATCCTGCGCCTGGCTGCCACAGACAGGGGCGAGGTTGCGCATGCCTTGGATACGATTGGACTGATGGTAGACAATATGAGCGACATCATCAGCAACTTTCTCGACATGATGGAAGTGCAGACGGGGAAACTGGAGCTGACGATAAAGCCGGTCAATTTGCGCGATGTACAGACAAACGTCGTCAACCAATATCGCTTTGCGGCGAAGAAAAAGAACATTCGCTTGGAACTTGGCGCAACGGACGGTTGGGTGCTCGCGGATCCACAGCGTCTGGTGCAAGCGCTGGGAAATCTGGTCAGCAACGCTATCAAATTCAGCCTCAATGACAGTAAAGTGACGATAAGCTCCGCGCGGCAACAGGGATGCGGCGTCATCATCGTGGCGGACGAAGGTCCTGGTATCCCGTCATTTGAACGCGACAATCTCTTTAAGGAATACGGCAGGTTGAGCACTCGGCCGACCGGGGGCGAGTCGAGCAGCGGTTTGGGCTTGTGGATCGTCAAGCAATTGATGTATGCCCAGAACGGTTCGGTCGGCGCGGAATTCCCCGAAAATGGCGGATCGCGTTTCTGGATATCCTTGCCGGAGTGTTCGCCGGATACATATCCCGCGGTCGACAATGTCCGGGCAGAGAAGGCGTGCCTGTTCCCCGCCAGCAAAGAGGAAGCAGTTTCCGCGCGCGCTCGCGGGTTGAGCGATGACAGCGCAGGCGACGGATGAGACTCGCTCTGCTCAGCGATCAGATACCCCCTGAAGGCGCCGGCGGAGCGGAGGCGGTCGTCTGGCGACTGGCGCGGGGCTTGGCGGACAAGGGGCAGGAAGTTCACGTTGTCGCCACGACCAGGGGCGCATCGTTTGAAGAAATCCGCGAAGGCGTCCCAACGTATCATATCCACAGTAAATATCCGGAGCGATTCCGAGCCTGGCTGTCATTGCGGAATCCGGGAACAGTCGGCCAATTGCGGTCTCTGCTGCGGCGCTTGCAGCCCCAGGTCGTCAACGCGCACAATATTCACTTTTACATCAGCTACCACGCTCTGAAAATCGCGCGCGAGGCTGGCGCCGCCACAGTCTTTAGCGCCCACGATGTCATGCCCTTCGCTTATTCCAAACTCCGCCACTTTGCGCGAGGGGATCCGCGACAGATAAACTTGCCCGACAGCTATCGTCTGCCGCGCTTTTACAACCTGAAAAGTAATCGCTTCCGTTACAATCCCTGGCGCAATCGAGTCATCCGTCATTATCTCAGCCGTTATGCCGATCGGCGCACCGTACCAAGCCAGGCATTGGCGGATGCCTTCATGGTTAACAGCCTGCCGCCTGCCGAAGTGGTTCACAATGGCATCGATCTGCGGGAATGGTCAGAGCCCGATCGCGCCCTGGTCACGGAACTGCGGCGCCGCTTCGACTTGGGTGGCAAACAGGTGGTTCTGATCGCGGGCCGCTTGACGCCTGACAAAGGCACGGTACCATTGCTGAAGGCGATGGACAGGCTTAAGGAGAGGCTGCCAGGGATGCGCGTCTTGGCATTGACCGCTCGAGACATCGACGAGCAGATACCGGCGGCGTATTCTCATCTGCGCTCGTTGATCCGCGCAGGCGGCTGGCTCAGCGGCGCGGAATTGCGCGCGGCCTATGATTTGGCGGACGTGGTCGCCGTCCCTTCGGTGATTTTCGATACCTTTCCTACGGTCAATCTGGAAGCGATGGCAGCTGGCAAACCGGTCATTGCAACTTGTTTCGGCGGCTCTCCCGAGATCGTAATTGATGGTGAAACCGGCTTCATCGTCAATCCATTTGAAACAAGGACCCTGGCCGAGCGATTGGGGCGCTTGCTTGAAGACCGCGACTTGAGCCGCGAAATGGGACGCCGTGGACGGGCGCGCGTCCGCGAGCAGTTCGCCCTGGACAAGCAGGTAGAGCGAATGCTGGCCATTTACGCGTCCGCGCGCGGCGATCGCGGATCAAGTTGAGGTGACTTCGATGAGCGTCAACCCCTTGCGTCCGCTTGCCTATCGAAACGCAAGCGACCTAAAGCGCGCTCAAGCGGCTTTAATGAGATGGGTAAGCTGTGTTGGCCATTGCTATTATTTGCACAAGGGCGATATCGGGCATCGCTTGTTCAACGGCTGCTATGGATACGATAAAACCGATGTGTTCCGCTATTGGATGGATGACGCGGGCCAGGTAGGCGCTTTCGCCCTCCTTTACCCGCATTGGGAATCTTTTGACCTTCAAGTCGCGCCGAGCCTCTTCTGCAGCGACAGCCATGCTGACCTGATCAGGTATTGTGAAGACCAGACGCTCCGCCTCGGGGGAAAATATCGCAAGACGATTAAAAAGTGGGTGATTGAAGTATGCGACTGCGACCAGGCGCGTCAGGACTTCCTGGCGGCCTGTGGTTACTCGCAAAGTAAGCATTGGTTCACCTTGACGCGGCGCCAACTCGACAGTTTTCCCGATGCCGCGCTGCCCCCCGGCTTCCACTTTCACGCCGCGTCCGCCGCTGATGTTGAAGCGCTGGCGGATGTGCACAATCACAGCTTCACCAACAAATGGAATGCCGAATCCTATGGCGAGGTTTTTCGCTCGCCGCACCTGGAATACGAGATTGTGGTTGTGGCGCCGGACGGGCGCTTCGCGGCTTTCACCAATGTTTGGGTCGACGCCGTGAATCGCTCGCTGCTTTTTGAACCTGTCGGCACGCACTCGGATTATCGCCGTCGCGGGCTCGGCAAAGCCCTGATGACTTATGCGCTCAAGCGCATGAAGGCAGAGCATGACCTGGTATGCGCCTACGTCTGCCACGAGCCGGCGGATAAAAACCCGGCTTCCGGCGCCTTGTACGCTTCGGTCGGTTTTCAGGAGCTTCACAAGATTTACGAATATGTCAAGCCCTTGACCTAGGACGCTGAGCGGCGCGCGGGGGGAGCGCTGCAGCGATTTCGACGACTTGGCGCAAGCGCCCTCGTTCACATCGCGCCACAATCTGTTACAATACGATTCGCAAAGTTTGACGCAAAATCAAGAGGATAGCGGAGAATATGCCTTTGCAGATCTTCAACGTGTTAGGGCGCGAGAAACAAGCCTTCATTCCGATTCAAGACGGGCGCGTCGGCCTGTATGTCTGTGGGCCCACGGTCTACGAGCATTCGCATTTGGGACATGCCAAGACATACGTATCTTTTGACGTGGTGGCGCGTTACCTGCGTTATCGCGGCTTCGACCTGCTCTACGTGCAGAACATCACCGATGTCGGTCACTTGCGCGCCAACGAAGAAGACAGAATCCTTGTGCGGGCGGCGCAGCTCAATGCCAAGCCCATGCAAATTGTCGAGACCTATACGCGCAGCTATTTTGAAGATATGGACGCGCTGGGTGTGCAACGTCCGGATATTTCGCCACGCGCCAGCGGTCATGTGCCGGAACAGATTGAGATGATAGAAACGCTGATCGCCAACGGCAATGCTTATGTCGCGGATGGCAACGTCTATTTCGATGTGCTCAGCGATGAGGACTATGGCAAATTGTCGAACCGGCGCGTACAAGAACAACAAGACGAATCTCGCGACCTGGTCGGTGGAGACAAGCGGCATCCGGCTGATTTCGCGCTATGGAAGAAAGCCGAGCCGGAACACATCCTGCGCTGGAACAGTCCTTGGGGCGTCGGCTTTCCCGGTTGGCACATCGAGTGTTCCGCCATGGCGCAGAAGTATTTGGGGGCTAACTTCGATATTCACGGCGGCGGCATCGACAATATCTACCCGCATAATGAGAACGAAATTGCCCAAAGCGAATGCGCCAATTGCCAGCCATTTGCCAATTACTGGATGCTAACCGGTAGCCTGAACGTGCTTGACCCCGACGAAGGAATTCCGGTCAAGATGAGCAAATCGCTGGGCAATTATGTGACGATCAAAGATGCGCTGAACGCCTACCGCCCCCAAGAACTGCGCTATTTTATTCTGACCTCGCATTACAGCAATCCGGTTGTCTATAGCGAAGATGCGCTTGCTTCTGCCAAGTCCGGTTGGGAGCGCCTGATGAACGCGGTTAGGCTGGTGCGGCAACGCATGAACAGCGCAGGCGACGGTGATGCCGGCAGCGCTTTCTGCCAGCGGGTTGATCGCGCCAAAGAAGAATTCGCAAAAGTCATGGATGACGATCTTAACTCGCCGCGCGGCATCGCCGTTTTGCAGGATTTGACGCGCGAAGTGAATACCTTGCTGAACAGTGATACTGAAGTGGGTCTGTATACGCTGGCGGCTATCGACGAGGCCTACGCTTCCCTTGGCGGCGGGGTACTCGGTCTGGTGCCGGCGATTGAAGCGGGTGACAGCGGCGATGGACAGCGGGAGGCGGCTTTGATTGAAATGCTAATTGATATGCGAGCGCGGGCGCGGGCCGAGCGCGACTTCGCGCGCAGCGATCAGATTCGCGATCAGTTGGCCGGCTTGGGCGTCGTCTTGGAAGATCGCGCCGATGGGACGATTTGGAAGCTGACGTAATCATTTTTTCCAAGAGCCGGGCGCGTAGTGCTCCCTTCTCTTCTCTGCTCCCAGATCTGTTGAGGTAATTTCATTGAAGAATCTCACCGTAACTGACATCAAACATGAAGCGAGTATATTTCTGCGCATCCTAAGTCAGCGCGGTGTCGACTCGTTGTTTGGCAAAAATGATGGCAAAGCCGTGGGAACTTTCGTTGAACACGAATTCCATGCATATTTGGGACGAGACTACAACTATGTCATAGGTAGTTCCGCAAGCGGTATTGATTTTCCAGCACTTGGCGTTGACTTAAAGGTCACATCAACTCGCCAACCTCAGTCTTCTTGCCCGTATAGTTCCGCAGAACAAAAGGTATATGGTTTGGGCTACCATCTCATGGTGTTCGTGTATGATAAACGGGACGACATGGAGAGTGAACTCGCATACCTGAACTTTATCAACGCAGTTTTTGTTGAGGACAAGCGAACGGCTGACTTTCAGACGACAAGAGGTATCATTAGTATTCTTAACAACGGCGCTAACTTAGATGATATAGATGCCTTTCTAGAAGAGAGAAACCTTCCGCTTGACGATATTGGGCGTAGAATGTTGGCAGGGAGAATCGTAGAGGACCCGCCAATACAAGGTTACATTACCATTTCTAACGCGCTTCAATGGCGGCTTCAATACGCTCGAACCATTTCAGTTGCAGGTCAGGTAGATGGTGTGGACAGCATATTGTGAGCAAAAAAAAGATCCTTGGCGATTTCCAGACCCCCGTCCAACTTGCGCGAAATGTTATTTCCAGGCTTTTTGCTGATGGGATTCACTGGGAACGTATTCTTGAACCAACATGTGGGCAAGGTAATTTCATTCGCGTATGCATCGAACAGGGGGCTAGTGTTCGCGAGATAATTGGGCTGGAACTACAGCAAAGCTATGTAGAGAAGTCCAAAAGAATCAGCTCAGAAACGGTACAAGTGTCGATATACCAACAGGACATTTTCGACCTCAATTTAGCCACGTCGCTGCAATGGAATACCTTGTCGCCACTTCTTGTCGTTGGCAACCCTCCTTGGATAACCAATGCAGAACAAGGGCGCTTAAACGGTAAGAATCTTCCAAGAAAATCAAATTTTCAAAAATTGTCCGGTCTTGATGCGATAACTGGCAAGTCGAATTTTGACATCGCTGAGGCTGTCTGGCTAAAACTCATTCGCGAATTTGTTAATGATCCCGTAACTATTGCTTTATTGTGTAAAACATCAGTTGCGCGCAAAGTTGCGCAATTCGTTTTAGACAACGAGTTGCATGTAAACAGTATGTCCCTATATCGCATTGAGGCGCAGAGATGGTTTAACGTTGCCGTTGATGCCGGTCTATTTGCTCTTGAACTCAACCAAGGTGATATTTCTTATGATGTTGCCGAATTCGATAATTTGCTGGATGCGCGTCATACAAGAACATTCGGATTTCATGGAAGGAAGATCGTCGCAGACTTAGATTCTTATCGCCAAGTTGAGAGTTTGGAGGGCACTAGTCAGCTTATATGGCGCCAAGGCGTGAAACATGACGCGGCAAAAGTTATGGAATTAACGTATCGAGATGGAATTTTAAGAAATGGATATGGAGATCTTGTCGAAATTGAAACGGACTATCTCTATCCACTCCTAAAGAGTTCAGATTTGCAATCAATTTGCTTAGGTTTTGTACCCAGAAAATACGTAATAGTGACGCAAAAAAAAGTGGGTCAGCAGACTGTACATTTGCGTGATCATGCTCCAAAACTCTGGCGTTACTTGAACTCGCACACAGATCAACTAGACTCTCGAAAATCGAGTATCTATAAGAATGCTCCACAGTTTTCGATGTTTGGTATAGGAGAATACTCCTTTCAACCTTACAAAATTGTGGTTGCGGGCTTCTACTTGCCAGCACGATTCGTCGTGGTTTCTGGATATCAAGGCAAACAGATTCTTGTAGATGACACATGCTATTCTTTGTCTTTTGATGAAGAGTGGGAGGCTCGCTTAATTTGTGCTCTATTGAATCACCCGGCGGTGAGTAAATTCCTAACGAGCATTACTTTTGCGGATTCCAAAAGACCCATTACAAAGGGTGTGTTGGAACGCATAAACTTAAAAGCAGTCTATGATCAAGTGAACATTGATAAATTGACGAATTCTACCACCGACTCTTACGGCAAATCTGTTAATTGTGATCGGAGAAATGTTGAAATCCAATTGCGATTGTTTGAGGGCGATGAGTAGTTCTTCTCCAAGTCGGAGAGCGTTGAGCTATGCCTGAATTTCTCTACGGGCATTGGGCGGTAATCGAGGCGATGCGCGCGGATCGGCGCAAGCTGGATGCGCTGATGATTCATGAACGCGCCGAAAAACGCGGTCCTGTCGGCGACGCCATGAGTATGGCGGAAGAGCTACAACTGCCGATTCAACGCGTGCAGCGGCGCATTCTTGATGACTTGGCAAGAAACGGCAATCACCAGGGCTTGGTCTTGCGCGTGGGACCTTATCCCTATTGCGACGTGGAAGAGATCTTGGGTACAGCCGCCCGCCGCAAGGAAAAACCCTTCATCCTTTTGCTTGACCTGCTCAAGGATCCGCAGAATGTCGGCGCCCTGATTCGCGTCAGCGATGCTGTCGGCGCGCATGGCATCGTGATCCAGGAGCGCCGCAGCGTGGCGGTGACGCCGGCCGTGGTAAACGCTTCATCAGGCGCGGTGGAGCATATCAACGTGGCGCAGGTGACCAACCTCGTCTCCGCCATGAAGGAACTGAAAGATCAAGACGTCTGGATGGTCGGGCTGGACGTGGGACATAACATCCCCCCGCTGGACAAAACCGACCTGAACATGGCGCTGGGACTGGTGATGGGCAGTGAAGGCGAGGGCTTGCGCCGCCTGGTGCGCGATACCTGCGACCTCTTGTTGACGCTGCCGATGCGCGGCCAGGTAGGTAGCTTGAATGTCGCGACCGCCGGCGCTATCGCGCTCTATTCCGCCTGGAGCGCCCGCGGCTGGAACGGCTGGGTCCACGCCTGAGTGCCCGGCGGGATGCACTGGCACGGCAGGAAAACTAATGCTTTTGATCTTCAAGCGCGAGGCGCTGATTCGGTCTTGTGAGTCATTCAGAATCAAGAGCGTTTGACCGTCGCAAGAACCCTGCGCTCAAGATGCAAAGAACTCCCATTAATAGACCACCGCTGATAAATGGCATGCCTGCCCCGAAGACTTGAAATGCTAGTCCAGCCAAGATAGGCGCGCCAGCGTTCGCCGCGCTGACCAGCGCCGAACTAAGGCCGAGCGCGCTGCCATATTCGCTTTCGCCGACCGATTGGGTGATCAAGCTATTCAGCGCTGGACGGATTAGCGCCGCGCCGACAGAAATAGGAACCAAAGCCAGCGCCAGCCAGAGCAGGCCGGCGGAGCCATTGTTTCCGTTGGCCGGCAACTGAACGCGCAGATCGCCGATCAAGGCTTGAGTTCGCGTCGGCGCCTGGGCCACCAGATCGCGCGCGACCAGTTCTCGCACGTAAAACGGATGCGGCTGCTCCGGCGTCGCGCCGGCAAGCAGCAGCCCAAGCGCCAGCAGGAAAAGCGCGGCCATCACCAGGCGCCCTTCGCCGAATCTGCTGCTCCAGGGTCCGATGGCGCGCATCTGGACGATCACCAGAATGATGCCGACAAATAGAAACAGGGCGGCGTTGCCAGCCCCGAGGAAGCCCAGGCGCGTTAATGTGAAGAGGCCGAGCAAGCTCTCAAATCCGAAGAAAATGAACTGCTGCGCGAACATCAGCAAGAGCAGAAAACCCACGAAGGGTCGCGCCAGATAGCGAAAGAGCGTCACAGGATTTATGCCGCTGCTGGCTGCGCCTCGGCGTCGCTCCGGCGGATGGGTTTCCTTGAACATATAGGTTGTGATCAGAATCGACAGGAAGGAATAGAGCGCGGCGGTAAAAGCGGGCGCGGCGAGCGAGTCGCTCAGCTCAAAGCTGAGTATCGCGATGGCGGGACCAAAGATGAAACCCAAACCAAATGCAGCGCCGGTAATGCCTAATCCACGCGCTCGATTGGAAGCGTCGGTGATATCGGACAGGGCGGCTTGAGCCGTGGCGATATTGGCGCCGAACAAACCGTCAAATAGCCGTGAAACGATGATCAAAGCCAATGAATTTGCCAAGCCCAGCATGATGAAACTGATGCAGGTTGTTACCTGGCTGATCAGCAGCAAAGGACGTCTGCCGTAGCGATCGGAAAGGGCGCCCATCATGGGAACGCCAATCAATTGCGCCAGCGGGAAAGCCGCCAACACGAGCCCCACTTCGAGCGGTCCCGCGCCGTGAACTGCCGCATAGAGGTGCAAAAGCGGCAAGACAACGGTCAAGCCGAGCATGTCGACGAATACCATCAAGAAGATGGGAATGACCCGCCGCATATCAAGCTCGGTTGGCTCTCGGTTCACTGGTTCTGGCACTGGCAAGGGATAGTCACAAACCGACAGGTTAACGCATACTCTAGCAGACCTGCGCTATGCGGCTAGCCTGATTCGGGCTGGAGTCCGCGCTTTTCCGGCGCGGATGTCGCTCTTTAGCCGTTGCTTAACATTTCTAGGGTTACAAGTGAGTTGCCCGCAATTTACCTCTATGTTAGCTTTAAGTTGATTGCGAATTCGGGCGGACGGATGTCTTCATGCCAACTTCACGAGAGTATGCGCGTATGCGGTCCCGCATGGTGGACGAGCAACTGGTGAAGCGAGGAATAAATGACCGTCGTGTGCTGGATGCCATGCGCGCCATGCCGCGCCATCATTTTCTCACCGAGGAATTCAAAGCAAAGGCATATGAGGATCGGCCCCTGCCCATCGGGGAAGGGCAAACGATCTCCCAACCCTACATCGTGGCTTTTATGTCAGAGCGGCTGCGTCTGAAGCCTGAACACACGGTACTGGAGATCGGCACCGGTTCCGGTTATCAGACAGCCATCTTGTGCCATCTTACAAAATACGTCTACAGCATCGAGCGCCACAGTCGCCTGGCCGGGCTGGCGGGGCAACGTCTTGGCGAGTTGGGGTACAACAACATTGACATTCACGTCGGCGATGGCAGCCAGGGCTTGCCCGACCAGGCGAGTTTCGACCGCATCATTGTCACGGCGGCCGTTCCCAAGTTGCCTTCCGTGCTCTGCACACAGCTTTCCTACCACGACGGACGCATGATAATGCCAGTGGGCGATCAGCAGTTACAGGAACTTAAGTTGATCTCGCGGCAAGGCGAGCGCTTCACAACACGAACGCTGCTGCGCTGCCGCTTTGTGCCTTTGATCGGTCGCTATGGCTTCAGCGACAGCCTTGATGAGGATGTCGACCTGCTCTAGTCTGCGGCTGGAACCAGCCGGTAGATGGCGCCGCCCTCGTCATCAATGGTGCCAAAGTAGATTGCGCCATCGGGACTGACTGTGATGTCGATGCGGCAATTGACCGCTCCCAATTCCAACGGTCGATCAAACAGGATGCGGTTGCGGCCCTCGCTCAAGCGCAAATGATGCAGTTGGCCATCGTTCCAACTGCAGAAGAACAGGTCGTTGCGCCAGCGCGGAAACGCGTCGCCTTCATAGAAAACGATGCCAACCGGCGCGATTGTCGGCGTGTAGCTCGCAAGCGGCGGCAAATACTTGCCCAAGCCAGCGATATATTGTCTGCCCACACATTTGTATTCTTGGCGATAACCGTAATTGTAGCCCGGCAAGATGAGATTGATTTCGTCATCGCAATTGTCGCCGTTTTCGGTGGCGAAGAGGCGCCCGCTCAACGGATCAAAGGCGTAGTCGAAAGGGTTGCGCAATCCGTAAGCGAAGATGCTGCTGTCCGCGATGGGATTGTCGTCGGGCACTGTCAGACGGTCGCCGCTGACGGCAAAGCGATGGATCTTGCCATGTGGAATAGTCAAATCCTGTGGACGGCTGGCGTCGCCATAGTCGCCGATGCCGATGTATAGAAAACCGTCCTTATCAAATTGCAGTCCGCCGCCATTATGCACCAGAAAACCGCTGTCAATTGGCGCGGCGTACATCTCGGTCTGGTCGTATGCCCGGCCGTCTTCCAGACGGAATCGCAGAACCTTGTTGGCCGGGTATGCCTTGGCGGTGCCGGCGGCTGTGTAGAAGACCCAAACATATCCATTGTTCTCGAAATCGGGATCAAGCGTGATATTCTGCATGCCCCGTTCTTGCAGGGCATTAACCGCCAGACTCAATACCGGCGCGCGCTGCCGCAGCCCATCGGCATCGACAAGCCGGACATTGCCGGTCGATTTTTCTGTGTAGAGCAATTCTCCCTCGGGTGTGAACACCAAGCCAACTGGGAAATCCGCCAGCAGGAAGCGCTCGACGCGATAGCGAAAGCCGTCGGAACTGACAAAGCTGTCATCTGCGACAGTCGTGTTGTAAGCGCAGAATAGCAGAACAAGCAGGAGCGCGCTGAGCAAGAGTCGACGGTTGTCAGGGGGCATGGCAATGTGTTTCCGACAATCCAAAAACGCTATCAGCATACCAAGAATCGCTAGCGGAATATAGCCTGTAGATAGCGTCCTGCAAAGCATTCGCGCTAGAGCTTTCTTTACCAGCGAGGAAACCCAGTCTAGGATAATTTGACGACCAATCCTCTAAATCGGCCGCCTGAATACAGCAAAGTCGCCAGCAAAACTCCCTCAGTCGGTCAAGAGCGTGCCTATAATAGGATAAGAGAGTTTATTTCGTCGCTTTTCTCGATGCTTTCGGTGTCATCGGTGGTTAGTATTATGTCCGATTCGCATCATCCAACTGCCATCCGTTTGAAGCGATTGCTCTGTTGGCGGTTTGTGATTTATAGAAATGGTCGCGCCCTTCTGCTACGCTAGTAACTGGATCTCGAGGAGGCAAAGGCGATGGCAGAGGAAAATCAGCCGGGGAAAGCGAATCTTGACTTGATCGAAATGGTCCAGCGCGCTCGCATGATGCACGACAAAGATGCGCGCCCTTCCGATTATGCGGCGGTTTACTGGATCGAGGCAAAACGCGGGACGGGTGATTATCCGGCGCCGACGGCCAATGCCGGCGAATGGCGCGCCCGGCTGACTGTCGCGACGGTCGACCAGGTATGGGAAAAGGTGAAACGAGCCACAGTCGCGGGTAAGCTGGGTTACAAATCAAAGGTGTCGACGCGCCCGGCAGCCGGGCAAGCCGATCTTGATGAGCGCTTGATATGCCTGCGTACATACGACGCGCATGATGCGGATGATGTGGAGCGGGTGCGGGTAGCTCTACAGGCGCTTGGATTGGAGACCTTGGAATACGTGGCGGACAAGCGGAATGTCACGAAAGCCTGAGAAATAAAAGAAGGCGACTCAGGGAGTCGCCCGAATATATCACACAAATGCTTGATGTTCGCGGCGACGGATTTACCTCGCTGCCGCCAGCGCTTGCTCAATGTCCTCGATGATGTCGTCGATATGCTCGATGCCGATGCAGAGGCGGATCGTTTCCGGCGTGACGCCGGCCGCTTCCTGTTCTTCCGGCGTGAGTTGGCGATGGGTTGTCGAGGCCGGGTGCGCAGCGAGTGACTTGGCATCGCCGATGTTGACCAAGCGCGTGAAGACTTGCAGCGCGTCGTAGAACTTGACGCCGGCGTCGAAGCCGCCCTTAATGCCAAATGTCAGCAGGGCGGAGGGACGGCCGCCGGTATATTTCTGCGCCAGGTCATAATAGGGCGAGCTTTCCAAGCCCGCGTAAGTAACCCACTCCACTTGACTGTGGTTCTCTAGGTGTTTCGCCACAGCCATGGCGTTGTCGACATGGCGCTCCATGCGCAGCGACAGTGTCTGCAAGCCTTGCAGGACCAGGAACGCGTTGAAGGGGCTGAGGGCGGAACCGGTATTGCGGAGGGCGACGACGCGGGCGCGAGCGATGTATGCCGCCGGTCCCATGGCATCGGTGAAGACGACGCCGTGATAACTCGGCTCTGGACTACTGAACATGTAGAAACGCTCCGCGTGCTTCGCCCAGTCGAAGATGCCGCCGTCGACCAGGATGCCGGCAATGCTGTTGCCATGCCCGCCCATGTACTTCGTCATCGAATGCAAAATGATATCGCAGCCGTACTCAACAGGACGGCAAAGCGCCGGCGTGGGCACGGTATTGTCCACGATCACCGGTACGCCGTGCGCGTGCGCCATATCCGCGATGGCTTCCATATCCGGGATATTGCCTGCGGGATTGCCGATTGACTCGCAGAAGACGGCGGAAGTCTTGTCGTCGATCAGCGCCGCCAGATCGTCGGGACTGTCGCCTGCGGCGAAGCGCACATCAATGCCGAGCTTGGGCAGCATGTGTCGGAAGAGCGTCCAGGTGCCCCCATAGAGCTGCGGCACAGTCACGATATTGTTACCGGCTTCCGCCAGATTGACGATCGAGTAGTTGATGGCCGCCTGCCCCGAAGCTAGCGCCAGAGAGGCGACGCCGCCTTCCATCGCCGCCACGCGCTGTTCCAGCACATCGTTGGTCGGGTTCATGATGCGCGTGTAGATATTGCCTGGCACCGCCAGGTTGAAGAGGTCGGCGCCATGCTGCGCGTTGTCAAATTCGTAGGCGACGGTCTGGTAAATCGGCACCGCTACCGCGTGCGTAGTCGGTTCAGGTTCATACCCGGCGTGGATGGCTTGCGTCTCTAGCTTCATTCGCTCTCTCCTTATCTAAGCGTAATACTTAAATTTTCGCGTAACACTTTACCGCATTTCGTACCCAGTTAAAGAGGCAATCTATCAACTTTTGTCATGCCTGTACCTTGTGTTTCCAATGCGCCTGCGTCTGTTCGATAGTTGCGATAACGACGCCATAAACGACCAGCGCGCTGCCGAAAATCTGCGCCAGGGAGGGAATCTCGCCGAACATGAACACGGCGATTAGCGCGCTGAGGACTACGGCAATCTGCAAGACGATAGCCATTGCGGTTGCCGTATAGTTTTGCAGCCCCAGGTTCATGGCGATATGTCCGAAGACCTGCGCCAGGATCGTTACCACGATCGCCCAAAGATAACTGCTGGCGGGATAACCGGTGACGAGTGTGCCGGTGGCGCCGACGAAAACGGAGGTGACGATAGCGGCGCTGAAGAAGACCATAAAGCTGTAGAGCAAGGGCGGGATCACATTGTTCAATTGCCGCCCGATCAAGAGGTAAATGCCGAAGCAAATCGAGCCAAAAAGCGCCATGCCTCCGCCGAGCAGGGGATCGGCGCCCGCTTCAATCGCGCTCAACCCGCCCAAGCCGACCAGAGCCACGCCGATGATCGTCGCGACCAAACTCAACCAGAAACGCCGCGAGAATACGACGCCGAATATCATAATCTCCGGCAGCACGATCCACATCGGCGACGTGCGGCGCAAGACGCTGGTCATCAAGACGCTGGTGTATTCCAGCGACAAGAACAGCAGCAGCAGATTCAGCGAGAGCCAAAAACCGGCAATGCCGGAAAGCAGCCACTGACGCGGCGTAACCCGCAGCAAGTCCTCGCGGTAGCGCGTCCAAATCAGCGGGGCGAGCGCTAGCGAAATCAGCCAGAGGCGGATCAAGACGATCACCAGCGACGGCATGCCTTCGCTCTGCGTGACGCGAATGGCGATAGGCGTAACGCCGGCCGAGAAGATGATCGAGAGCAGGATCAGTCCGCGCCTGTTCAGCATATCCAAGTGCAGCCCGCGAATCGAATAATCGCGCCATGCTAACACAGGGGCTAAAGGCTGGCTAGTCTCCCGCTTGTCCAGCAGCCTTGTCGCGGAGTTTGATGGAAAGCTGATGAGCGAAACGCCCTCCCAATTCGAGTTGTCCGGCGCTATCGTAATGGAGTTCATCTTCATGCTTGGTCAAGCCGTCGGTATCGACGAGCGAAACACTTGGCACTGTAGCGGCAACCAGCCTTTGCGCCCCGCGCACTGTAGACAGGAAGGCGAATCTGGCCGGCGTTGGATTGACCAAGCCCAGGACAAAATGAAGCTCTGGCTGGCCAAGGTCCTGACGTATATCGGCAATCAAGCGCGTCAAGTTTGCCTGATAATCTGCTGCCGCCTCTTGGTATCGACCGTCGCTCTCGGCTTGCATCCAAAGACAGGCGAGCAGATTGACTTCTTCGCCCTGTATCACCTGCTGGACATGGCTGATGAGGCGCGGGTACAGGGCGCCTTTATCGGCGTCATCAGTGATTGCAGCCCGTTTGGCGGACCAGTCGCGCTCCCAAGCCAGCAGCGAGGAACCCCCAACGGCGTATTTGACCAGCCAGAGTTCATCAAGCGCCATCAGTTCAAGGAAGCGCTGCGCGAAGCCGATCTCAGGACCGAAGCAGCCTTCACGCGGATTGAGATCGAAAACTTGCGCGCCTGCGGGCAAGTCTGTTCCATCAAGCTCGCTCAGCTGGCCGTGACCAACCATATTCGATTGACCCGCCAAAATCACTACTGCTTTCATCGCTGACTTTGCCTCGCTGTTTTTGCCCACGAGTGTACTCCAGGGCAATCGCATCAAAACCATTATTTGTCGAATGCAACGTAAATCTGGAAAGGGGCGTCTTGTGAGACGCCCTTGTAAAATGACTTTCTAGTTGCGGGTGTTTCGGTCTGTCGCGTAGGGCGCGTAGACACAGCCCGCCGACACTGACCGCCAAACGTACCTACATCGCCAGGTTTTTGGCAGGCAGGCGCTTAAACCTCGGTGTTCTCGGTGGAAAAAACAATTTGATGCGATTGCCTCCTCCATTTGGCACCATTTTTTGACAAGGGCGGGCGGCAACAGTACAATTTCGGGAAATCCAATGAACCATTGTCGACAATCAGTGTTCGAGGGGCAATTATGGCGAAAGCCGTCTATGGCACAGACGCGCTCGTATCATTGAAAGAAGAATTGATCGCCGGCGCGGCGCTGGTGGCGAATATCGGACTGGTGCCCTTAACGCAAGGCAACCTCAGCCTGCGCGATCCACAGAGCGGAAACATCCTCATCACCCCGCACGACTACCCTTATGATCAACTGACAGTCGACGATGTCGTCGTCCTCGACCTTGATGGCAAGGTCATCGAGGGCTTCCGCGAACCGTCGCATGAATCCCCGGTGCATCTGGCGGTCTACGAGCGGCGGCCCGAAGCGCTGGGCATCGTTCATGCCGAGCCGATCTATACCAACGTCTTCGGCGTCTTGCATATGCCAATCGCTCCTTTGCACGTCAACACGCTGATTGATGTCGGCGGCGAGGTGCCGGTCATGCCATTCGCGCCTAGCGGCTCGCGGCAGTTCGGTTACGACATGTTGGAAGTCATGGGCGACAAGCGGGCGGTTGTCTGGGCGAATCACGGTATGCTGGCGCTGGGCGATTCCCTGGGCAAAGCAATCCACTGCACGGTCATGGTCGAGATCTCGGCGCAGCTCTATCACATGGCGCTGCAGCACGGCCAGCCGCATCTGATACCGCCGGAGTTCAGCGACAGATTGGTTGGATAGTCAGTCTGGAAGCAAAACGTTTGAATTCGGAAAGGAGGGCGATTGACGAAAGATCCGCAATCAACCGCTTTGAATATGCAAGAGACGCTTGATAAGGAGAATTGAGATGTACAAGAAGTTTATGCTCGCCCTGATGGTCCTGCTCATTCTGGCAGTGAGCTTGCCAGCCATCGCCCAAGACGATGTCGTGGTGCGCTTCCGCTCCTGGAGCCCGGTGATCGCCACCACAGAAGCCATGATCGAAGCCTTCAACGCCGAGAACCCGGGCATCACAATCGAGCCCGATATCACCAACTATCCTGAATACCTGGTCGATTTGCAGACCATGGCCGCCGGCGGGAGCCTGCCCGATTTGATCGGCTTGGAACCGGGCGCATTGACGCAGCAGTATCGCGACCATCTGATGCCGCTGCAGGATTGCGCCGTCGCCACCTGGGGTGAAGATTGGGAAGATCAATTCTTCCCGGTTGGCATCGAGCAGGCGCGCCTGGGCAATCCCGAAGGCGACGACAATATCTATGGCTTGCCCGTGCTGGTGCAGACGATCAATATGTGGTACACCGTGCCGATCTTCGAAGAAGCTGGCGTCGAGCCGCCGACCACCTACGACGAGCTCAAGGAACTGGCGGATATGTTCAACGCGCAGGGCATCGCCCCGGTCATGATCGGCGCGGGCGATGGCTGGATTCGCCGTGATGTCTACATGCAGTTGATCCACAATGTCGCGCCGGGCTTGATCTACGAAGCGGAAGACGGCATGGCCAGCTTCGCCGACGAGCCCTTCGTCGAGGCGATGACCTGGTGGAAGCGCCTCTTCGACGATGGCATCTTCCAGATGGGCGCCTTGGGCATGTCGCACTATCCCGCCGCGGTCGAGCAGATCCAGGGCGGACGCGCCGCCATGTTCCCGATGGGCGCCTGGTGGCAGCAGCAAGCAGCCAACCCGAATCCGCCGCCGCTGGACCAGAACCTGGCTGGTTACGCGCCCTTCAAGTTCCCCGATGTCACAGGCATGGGCGCGCCGGAAGATCTGCTGGGCGGCATTGACGTCATGCTGGGCGTGACGCGGGATTCGGCCAATCCCGACGCGGCTTGCAAGGTCATCACCGACTGGATCAGCGGCGCCGGCGCGCAAGCCCTGATCAACACTTACAACGATCTGCCGGCGTACATCGGCTTGAGACCCGCGTCTTTCGGATCGGAGAATCAGGAAGCGGTCTGGGATCTCTTCACCGAAGAGTGGTTGGCGACGGTGAAATACGCTCGTCAACTGAAGAGCCCCGATGTCAAGCAAGCGTTGGAAGATGCGCTGGCTGCCGTCGCCGCGGGCGAAATGACCCCCGCGGAAGGCATGCAGATGGTGCAAGACGCCAATATGTAGTCGGAGCGGAAGATGCCCCCACCCCCCGGCCCCCGGCCCCCTCCCCCATAAAGAGGGAGGGGGAGAAGCTACTTTCAGAACACCTTAGTGATTCCCCTTCCCTCATTTTGGGGGAAGGGGTTAGGGGATGGGGGTATGTCACGCAAATGGCTGATCGACAATCAAGGTCTGTTTTTCATGGCGCCCGCCATGATCTTGTTTGTGGTCTTTGTGCTCTACCCCATTTTCTATATCTTTGGCGCCAGCTTATATGATTGGGACGGCATCAACGAAGCCGCATACGTCGGTCTCGGGAACTACATCGAGATGTTCACCGATGACCGCGCATTCAGCGTCGCCATTCGCAATTCCATCTACTGGACATTCCTGACGATCTTCCCGCAGATGTTCCTGGGCTTCACCCTCGCCAGCATCTTGACCTCGGGGATCCCGTTTCAGAACATCTTTCGCATCATATTTTTCATGCCGGCGATTATTTCGCCGGTTGTGCTGGGCATTATCTGGCAGCGAATATACGCGCCCTTCGGCGGCTTGTTGGCCGATATCGGCTTTGAAACGGGCGCGCGCTTTCTGGTTCAGCCTTATTTGTCCGATCCCAAAATCGCCATTTTTTCCACCATTTTCGTCAACGTTTGGCAGTGGACCGGCTTTTCCATGCTGATGTATGTGGCGGGTTTGCAGGGCTTGCCCGAAGAAGTGCTCAGCGCCGCCGAAGTCGACGGCGCCAGCGTCCGTCAGCGCGTTCAATACATCATTTGGCCCATGCTGCGCCACGTACACCTGACCTTGATCTTGCTCGGCGTCATCGGCACTTTGCAGACCTTTGCCCTGGTCTATATGTTGACCAAGGGCGGACCCAACCATGCCACAGAAATGCTGCCAACCTATATTTTTCTGAAAGCATTTCCGCTGCAGAGCATGGGTTACGCCTCGGCAGTGGCGGTGGTGCTGCTGGTGATCGCTCTAAGCGCCAGCATCTTCCAGGTGCGCGTCCTGGGTTCGCGCTTCACGATTGGGGGTTGATTCATGCGCGCCTACGGTTTGTGTTGTGTCAGGGTGTTGAAATGACTCGCCGCCACACCGCCAAGGCGCTTGCCTTCGCTTTTGTGACTGTTCTGGCGCTGGTCTGGCTGGTGCCCATCATCATGATGCTGGTGGTCTCATTCATGCCGCCCGATCAGCGCGCGCCTCGTTTTGGCGGCATGCTCATCAGCGGCGTCAGCCTGAAAAACTACGTGACCGTCTTTGAAGACGCCGAGATTGTGCAGCATTTCATCAATAGCATGGCGGTGACCATTCCTTCGGTTTTCCTGGTGGTGGTGATCAGTTCACTGGCGGCCTTCGCGCTGGCGCGCTTGAAGTTCTTCGCGCGGGATATCTGGTTCTATCTGCTCATCATGACCTTGATGTTGCCGATTCCCACGCTTGTCGTGCCGATCTTTCAGATCAACAAGGCTCTGGGACTCAATGATAATTATCTCGGGCTTATCCTGCCTTATACGGCTTTGGGCGTGCCCTTCGCCATCGTCATTTTGCGCAGCTTTTTCGCTGGCTTCCTGAAAGAAATCGAAGAAGCGGCGGTACTCGACGGCTGTACGCCCTTCGGCATCTATTGGCGCGTCATGATGCCGGTGAGCTGGCCCGCCATCGCCGTCGTTATCATCTGGCAGTTCATGACGTCCTGGAACGAGTTCATCCTGGCGCTGGTGACCATGAATACCAATCAGGTCAAGCCCTTGACGCTGGTGCCGCTGGTCTACAGCGGGCAATTCATGATGCGGCCCGGTCCCATGTTTGCTATCCTCACGCTGATTACGCTGCCGGTCATCCTGGTCTACTATCTGATGCAGCGGTTTATGGTTTCCGGTTTGACATCTGGCGCTGTCCGGGGATAAGGAAAAATATGAGCTTGATGGGCATTGATGTCGGCACGACCGGATGCAAGGTCGTCGCCTTCAACGAAACGGGCGCTGTTTTGGCGCAAGCCGGGCGAGAATATCCTCTTCTAAACCCGCATCCGGGCTGGTACGAGCTCGATCCTGAGCAAGTCTGGTCTTTCCTCTGCCAGTGCCTGCGCGAGGTAAATGCGAGCGTTCGGGATGATCCGGTGACCGCCTTGGCGATCTCGTCCCAGGGCGAGGCGATGATACCCGTCGCGGCCGGTGGCCAGGTGCTGGCGAACAGCCCGGTCAGCTCCGACCGGCGCAATACCAAACAGACAGCTGAGATGGAAGCGGCGCTGGGGATCGAGCGCATTTTCGCTCTCACCGGGCAGCCGATGAGCACGATTTATACGCTGCCAAAACTGCTATGGTGGCGGGACAACGCGCCGGAAATCATTGAGCGGACCTGGAAATTCCTCTGCTACGTTGACTTTGTAGCCTATAAGCTGGGCGTCGAGCCGGTCATTGATCACAGCATGGCGGCGCGCACCTTGGCATTCGATGTCAATACGCTGGATTGGTCGGAGGAACTGCTGGCCGCCGCTGGACTGCGCCGCGATCAAATGGCGAAGACGCTGCCCAGCGGGGAAATCATTGGCGAGATACCGGCCCGATTGGCCGACGATCTGGGATTCACGAGCCGGGTGAGGGTTGTCACAGGCGGACACGATCAGCCGGCCGGGGCGCTGGGCGCCGGCGTACTTCAGCCGGGCACAGCCATGTACGCTATCGGCACGACCGAGGCGCTGGTGGCGGTAACCGAAAAACCGCGAAGGCAAATGCTGGCATACAACGTGTCCTGCTACCCACATGCGGCGCCGGGTTATTTCATCGCGCTCAGCGGCAACCAGACAGGCGGCCGCCTGCTGCGCTGGTATCGCGATGAGCTGGGGGCGGCTGAACGCGCCATCGCCGAAGAAACGGGACGCGACGTCTATGATGTCATCGTCGAGCAGATTGATGACGAGCCGGGCGAAATGCTCCTGCTGCCTTACTTCGTCGGCAGCGGCGCGCTGCACAACGATCCGTCGGCGACGGGCGCGATACTTGGCTTGAGCTTCGACAGCAAGCGCAAGGATATCGTCCGCGCTATCCTCGAGGGCTTGACCTACGAGCAGGCGCTGTGCATCCGCAGTTTGAACGAAATCGGCGTCGAGATTAATCGGATAACCGCTATCGGGGGTGGTTCGCGCTCCGAACGCTGGATGCAGATCAAGTCCGATATCACCGATCTTCCGGTCTCGATCATCCATACATCGGAAGCGGCCAGCTTGGGCGTGGCGATGCTAGCTGGCTGCGCGACCGGCGTCTACAGCAGTCTCGAGGAAGCGGCTCGCCAACTGATCAAAGTGCGCAAAACCTTCCATCCGCGTCCCGATCGCGCGCGGCGCTATCAACGACAACTGACGATTTTCAAGGATCTGTATCGAGCGTTGAAGCCCATTTACGCGGCGATGGCTCAATATGATTAGCTTAAGAAGCGAGGGATTGCTTATCCGCCGCCGTGCAAGCGGCGCCGGCGCTCTTCAATCTGCGCCATGACATTATCGTTGACTTCCGGTTCTTCCTTTTCCTTCTCTTCCAGCCGAGATATATCGGGCTGTACGACATCGTCTTTGTTGATCACGACGTCGCGGTCTTTGAATTCGATCGCGCCACCCGGCTCGCTCTTCAGCGCCGCTTTTGCCTGGTGAACTTTCGCGGCTTGTCCCGCTTCCTTCGCTTCATCTTGAGCCGCCGCTTCGTCTGCCGGCGCCTTTGCGGCCTGGACTTTCGTCGCTTCGCCAGCCACGACGGCGTCCGCGGTTTTGCGGACTTTGTCGGCTTTTTCGCCCATCTCTTGCAGCGTCGCGCCGACTTTTACTGTTGTCTCGACAGCTTGTTTGCTCCTGCGGAAACGGTCAAACCAACCGCGCGCCTGTTCTTGAACTTCATCGGCGGTTGGCGCTTCGGCCTCGCTCAAGGCCCAGCGATAACCAATGTAGATGCCTGTGCCTATGATCAGGAAGGGCAGTACCGTCTGAATCAACTGCACCATGGTGCTCATCACCGCCAGAGCAGCCAACGTGCCCAGAATGACGATGAGCAGTTTGAAGGCTTTGTTGCGGTCGATTTCCATCGATCTCGCTCCTGAGTTTGCCAAGCCGGCTGCGCTAGGCTGATCTTGGCGGCATCCGGCTATTATTATACGTCATTTGCGCCGATTCCAGTGCGTCTCTCTCGATAAGCGCGGCCGGCTGCGCCCGTATAGTCGCTCCTGGGATGCGATATTGTGCTATAAAGGTCTACAGTTAAGACGACAGAGCGCCCCTCAGACCGAGGACAGGCCATGCCAACTGAGGAAGTCATTTCCCACGCCCTCGTTTTGCCCGACCATAACTTTTATGAATGGCTTGAGGTCGCTCGACCGTATCAGCGGCATTTCGCGGGAGTTGTCATCGTGCGTTCACCGGCGGGCAACGACCTGAATCGCTTTCGCAATGTGAGCGCGGTGGAAGTTCCCTTAACCTGGATGAGCGACTCGGCGCTGACCCATATCCGCCGCGTGTATCCCCGGGTTGTTATGGTCGATGTTATTAACGCGGCGACGCCGACGCAGTTGCGTACGATCGTTCATGGCCGCATCGAGCGAAACGATCGCTACGGCGAGCTGGAAATGGAAGTACCGCATATCTTCAGGCGCTTCGCGCTGGAGTGGCCGACCAGCGCCCGTCCCATGGCGGTCGCTGCAACCTTCAATAGTGATGCGAGCCGGGGCAGCTTGCGCGAGGGTATCGATATCCGCAGCAAGGCGGATGCGGAGGTGATTTGCGGGGCGCCCGGGGAAGTCGTCAGCGTTGCCAACCAAAGCAATGATTATGGATACCGCAGTTATTTGCAGGTTGAGTCGCTTGTGGACGAAAAGCGTTTCATCACGACCTACGAGGGCCTCAAGCTGGTGCGGGTGAAATTGGGCGATGAAGTCAGCCGGGGACAAATCCTGGCAAAGTCTCAGGACGATCGTTTGCGCGTCATCCTGCAAAATCCGCCGGACGGGGGGCTCAGCTTTTCCCATATCGACAATGTTGTCAATCCGCGTGATCATATCTATATTCCCGAGTTCAAAGTCCGGCCGACCACTGACAACTTGCGCGTGCGCAGTGTGCCCAGCAGGCGCGGCAAGGTCCTGGGCAAAGTGCATAGCTGGGATCTACTGGAGCCTTTGGAGCATCAAGGCCGCGCCATCGAAAAGATCGGCGTCATGGGCAAATGGATCAAGGTCCGTTCCTTCAGCGGCATCCAAGGGTATACCGCGGCTTGGTACCTGGGCGCGACGACCGCAAGCGAAGGAATGGAGGCTCTGCCCGGTGTGAATCCGGTCGGCGTGAATCTCGATGTCTATCACGATATCGGCAAGCCGGAGGCGTCGCGCCTGGGCGAGCTGGGTTGGGTGCGCTTCGGTTACAACGTTTCCAACTTTACAGGTTCCGAAGACATCGCTGCCGCTATGGAGCGATACTTGCCCTTGGTCGAATCTTATCGCGAAGCGGGCTACCGGGTCGTCTTTACCACCAGTCACCAGACCTACGGTGAAGCGCAGAACCAGTTTTGGTCCTGGCCGCAGATGACCGACGCCAAATGGGATCGCTTGATCAAGCGCTTCGCCGAGATGATGGGCGATATTGCCGCGCAATGGGCGGGGCGCGATTTGGTCGCCGCTTGGCAGATCTGGAACGAACAGGACGCGCCGATCGGCGCCGTCGCTTCGGTGCCAATGTCGTCCGAGAATTACACCAAGATGTTCACGCAGGCCTATCGCGCAATCCGCAGCGCCGATAGCGACGTGCATATTGTCACCGGCGGATTCACCGGCGGTCCCCAGCGCGGCAGCGCCTATGCCCGGCGGCTGCTGCGGAACTTGCCCGACGACGTCGAGCCGGATGGCATCGCTTTTCATCCCTATGGCCGCGGCTTGAACGACCAGCCCAAATACGCAATCTGGGGCCACATTGACGAGTCTGTCTGGGCATATAGCTCGGTTTTGCCGAACAAGCCGCTGTGGATGACTGAATGGGGCGTGCTGGATCGTCCGCACGATGACATCAACCACATCACCAAATACGCCACCGATATGGTGCGCCATCTAAAAGTGAATTACCCCGGCAAATTCGCCGCTATCATTTGGTATGCCTGGGCGGAAGGCATGCACAATGGCTACGGCATTGTGGACCGGCAAGGCAATCCGCGCCCGCCCCTGACGGAGCGCTTCCTGTCTTCGTGAATTGAGGGAATCCTCGGGTCGTGTACCGAAATGGATACACTACCGAATCTTGGAGAGAGTTTGCGTCAGTCGCTGTCAATTGGTTAACATAGGGCAACTGCCAATTAGACAAGGATGGCTTACGATGTGGAAGCGCATTCAAGTGTTTTCGGTGGTAGTTTTCTTGATCCTCGCCATTTCTCCGCTTGCGCTGGCAAGCTCCGACTGCGACTTCAGCTACTCCAACTACGCCCGCGCCGTTCAACTGCACGATATGGGCGATTACGACGCGGCTTTGCGGCACTATGACTGCGCGCTGGAAGAAGATCCCGATGACGCGGTGATTCCGCTGCTCATCGCCAATGTTCACGAGGATATCGCCAATGCGGGCAGAGCCTGGTCATCCGCTGCTCACCCGACTACGGCGGAAATCCTGGAACTGCCGCCGGTCTCAACTTGGGGCGAGCGCATCCAGACCGGCTTTGAACAGGACTTTGAAGATCTCGTTGTCGTTGAATCGGCTGGCAGCGATCCGTCGGCGGGATTGACGGAGCCAGTAGTTACCGGGCGGTCAGTTAGCGTTGGGCGGAGCGGACTTGCGCTGTGGCATTTCTACAGATCAGGCAATAGCGGCCTTGGGTTGATCCTGATAACAGATCAAGCGGCGCGCGGGAATTCGCCTGTCCTCGCGGCAGAAAATCTCGATCCCGCCGATGAGCTTATCAGGCAAGCGCGTGCCTTCGCTCGCAACCTGGATTGGACGCGGGCGCGCATCAGGTTCGAGCAAGCGCTGGCGCTGAATCCTGATCGGGACATCCGCCGCGAATTGGATCTGGCTCGCCAAGCGCTTGGCGATGAGCGCGCCGTTCTCGTGCAGTTTGATATCGCGCTTACGCAAGACCCGGTTGATGCCCCCGAGAGGTCCGATCGTGATGAGTTTATCAGGCAAGCGCGCATCTTCACGCACAACCTGGATTGGGCGCGGGCGCGCATCAGGTTCGAGCAAGCTCTGGCCTTGGATCCCAATCGTATAGATATTCGTTGCGAATTGGGCATGGTGTACATTGAGCTTGGCGACGTGCGCGCCGCGCTGCGGCAGTTTGATATCGTGCTGACGCAGTACCCGGTCGATGCCTGCGCCCGACCCAACCGCGACGCCTTGATGCAAGGCACGCGCGACGGTTAGTATTCGACAAGCGCTCTCGTTATCAAATCGCAAGACATCCGTCACTGTTCGGCTATATATTTGCCATAACGTAAATACAACGACGATAAGAGGAGCGCCTTAAGATGCTCCTCTTGATTATTTTGGGAGCAATGACTATGCAGAGGCTAACAGTTTTACTCCTGCTGTTGATGCTGGCGGGGGGCGTTGTGGCGCAGAGCCAGCGCGATCCGAAAGACATCTTTGAAGGCGAGCTCGTCCCGCCGGAGTTTCCCGTCGGCCTTGATTGGATCAACGTGGACAATCCGCTGACCATGCAGGGCTTGCTGGGCAAGATTGTCATCTTTGACTTTTGGACCTACGGTTGCATCAACTGCCTTCACGTGATCCCGGTTTTGGAGCAGGTGGAGAAGAAATTCGCGGATGAAGTTGTGGTCATTGGCGTTCATTCGGCCAAATTCGAAAACGAAGGCCAAACAGAAAACCTGCGCCAGATCGTGCAGCGCTACGGCATCCACCACCCGGTCATCAACGACAAGGACTTCCAAGTCTGGGGCGATTATGGGGCGCGCGCCTGGCCTACGATCGCGATTGTCAATCCGCGCGGAAACTGGCTGATCCGGCAGTCTGGCGAGATACCCTTCGAAACCTTTGACGCCTATCTCTCCGGGATGATCAGCTATTTCGACAGCCTGGACGAGGACATTATCGATCGTACGCCGCTGGAATTGGCGCTGGAAGGCGCGGGCGATCCCGGCACGGCCTTGCTCTATCCTGGCAAGGTCTTGGCGGACGAGGGAGGCAATCGCCTGTTCATCGCCGATAGCAGCCACAATCGCATCGTCATCGCCGACCTGGGCAGCCGAGAAGTGCTGGACATCATCGGCGCTTCGAGGCGCGGCTTGAACGATGGCGACTTTGATAGCGCTACTTTCGACAAACCGCAAGGCATGGCGCTGGAGGGCGATCTGCTGTATATCGCCGATGTCAACAACCACGTTATCCGCGTCGCCGATTTGGCCGCGAGGACCGTTTCCACGATTGCGGGCAATGGCATCATGGGTCGTCAGCGCATCCCCTTTGGCGTTCCCGTCCCCGATCCGCTGGGTGTATCGCTGCGCAGCCCTTGGGATCTCGAATTTGATGACGAGGGCAGGCTTCACGTCGCTATGGCGGGGACGCATCAGCTTTACATCTACGAACCCGATAGCAGCCAACTTTATCCCTCGGTGGGCAATGGACGGGAAGCCAATCTGAACGACGTCAGCCTTGCCGCAAGCGAATTGGCGCAGCCCAGCGGTTTGTATTACGCCGGCGAGGGCAAGCTCTATTTTGCCGATAGCGAATCGAGCACGATTCGACTGGCGGATTTCGCCGCGGACTTGGTCACCGTCGTGTCCGGTACGACCGAGAATCATCTGTTTCGATATGGCGATGTCGATGGCGAACTGGGCGTCAACCTCCTGCAGCACGCGCTTGACGTGCAAGGCACGTCCAATGGCGACCTCTATATCGCCGACACTTACAACAGTCGTATCAAAGTGATCCGCGCCGGTGAAACGGCTACGCATACGGCCTTCGGGCTCGGTGGATTGGGCGGCTACGCCGATGGCGACGCATCGGTCGCGGCATTCGATGAACCAGGCGGCTTGAGTTACGCGGACGGGATTCTCTACGTCGCTGATACCAACAATCACGCTGTCCGGGCCATTGATCTCGAGGCTGGAATCGTGGATACGCTGGAATTCAGCAACCCCGAAGCCTTGGTCATTGATCCGGAGGCGGTGACGATCCTAGGCGGAAACACCGCCGAGGGCAATACCGTGCAACTTGATACCCAGAATGTCGCGACGGGCGAGGGCACAATCAGCTTAAGCTTGAGCCTGCCGGAAGACTTCAAGATCAATCCGCTCATCGACAGCACGCTGAGCTTCGCGAGCAATCCGCAAGTGCTGTCGGTCGCGAGCAGCGTGACCATCCTTGAGGAGCAAGTGAGCATTCCGGTGACCTTCGCGGCCGGCGAGGACGAGTTCAATGCGGAGTTGACCTTGTATTACTGTCGAGAGGGCGCGGAAGGACTCTGCTACATTGAAACGGTCGTTTATCTGGTGCCGGTCGTCGCGGCGGAGGATCACAGGATCACGGAAATCGCGCTGGAGCGCAGGGTCTTCGCGCCGGGAGTTTAGCGCTGACTGTTCAATTGACTCCCATCACAAACCATGTCCCCCATCCTTATGGGGGACTGAGCTGGGCAATCGCTTCAAAATCATTTGTGTCGATCGCCACATAAACTATCCAAAATGTAGGGGCGACCTATTAGGTCGCCCGAAAAAGCTTGAAAAAATATAGATTTTGCGCCAGTTTCTTGCTCGATACAAAGCTGTCCGATCCTCAGCCCAGAGCCCAGGGATGGAGTAGAATTTCAATGCAATCTACCGCTTGGGCTTGCTCTTGCGTCTGATGCCGATGTCGGAAAGTTCTAAATCGTGGTGACTTTGGCTGGTATAACGATGGTGCGGCGAGCCCATCAATCGCTCGCGCCTTTTAGCTGCTAGGGCGCGCCAGATCTCGCCGCGCCTGTCCCGCAGTAACACCTGCCGCGATGCCGCGCCGCCGGGAGCAATTCTGCGGCGATGCTCTTGCACATGCCTGTCCTGCGAATGCGTTTCGCTCAAGTCGCGTCGCGCGGCGGCAACAGCCGCCATATCCGCGCTGTAGCGAAAACCGATCGCCAGCCCAAAAACACCGCCGACAATCAGACCGAGTTCCGCGCCAATTTGTCCTGCCAGCGCGCCTCCCGCCAGCGCGCCGAGGAGCGCCGCGCCAATCAAGATTGCGACCGTGCTGGCAATTGCGCGTATCACTTCGTGGAATCCCTCAAACCTGGACCTTTTCCGTCACTTCCTGAATGCGCCGCTGCGCGGCATTCGCCCCGAGCTTGTCCTGCCTGTCGCGCTCTCGCAGATCGTAGTTATCGCGATAGGCCTCTCTGACGAGATCTCGGCGGGCGATGGTGATGAGGTTGTCGTCTGGTATCCCGGCCGCTTCAAACTCGAAGGAGGCGGCAGCGGAACCCGCGTTGCGCTGAACGCCGATGATGACGCCCATGCTCGTGCCGACGACCGCCCCGGCGATCGCGCCTTCGGAAAGCCCTTCCGCCAGCAGGGCGCCGGCGACCGCGCCCAGAGCGGCGCCGGCAAGCGCATAAATCGAAAGCCTGATCACTGTATTCAGTCCCTAATCCATAAGCCAATTATACCAGGGCTAATCATCGCGGATCTTGGAATCCAGGTATTGCAGCCCCGATGGCGCTCCCATGTGATCGCGCTCGCGCGCCCGCGCTATCTCGCTACCCTGCGCGCCGACGCTACCGCCGATGATGACTCCGCCAATCAGACCCTCAACCATGCCCTCGGCGAGGAAGAAGAAAGCCAGAGCGCCGATGACCGCGCCCAGCAGCGCGCCGGAGACTATGTGGCGGATGAAGTTAGGCATGGGTGATCACTTTTAGATATTGCATATTTCCCGCACATGACTGTCATGCAGCTTGAACCATTCCCCTCTCTGACGTTGCTCGGCATAGCGCTGATGCAATTGCCATTCGAGAGTTGGAGCGTCTTCTGTCTCTACGACGGCGATGACTTGAATCTCAAATGGCAGCGCCTGCGTGAACTCCTTGAATCGGCGGGAAGGGTTGTTTGTTCTCCCGATCTTGTAAAATTTGCTTATGTCGACGTCCTGGATAACATAGACGTAACCGGCGGGATGCTCTGTGGGCGGCATGGCGCCTGGATCGTCAAATTCGCAGCGGGGCGCATTGCGGCTGCTTGAATGAAATAGGAAAAGGGCGCTGGAGACGACCACGGCGCCAATCAATGCGCCTGTCAACCTATTTTTTCCTGCGACTGCGGTAATCACAGCGCCAATTGCCGCGCCGACTACCGACCCGATTGCGACTGGCAGACCGAAATGGCTCGCCACCAGCACACCCAAAAGGAAGGATGCGCCCGAGAAAATCATCACTTTCATTTGTCAAGCCCTCCAATGAGTTCTACGCGAGTCGGGTGTATTCGTTTTATCACGAACCTGTTTCTTCCGACAATCGGGTCTACAGACTTTTGGGAACAGTTCGGTCTCTATGCGATTCTTCGCGGGCTAATTCTTCCCGGAAAAAAACGCCTCCATAATCCCCCGCACTTCGTCGGAAACCAGACGCTCTCCAATGATTCCCAACTCCGTGTCAATCGTCTCTTGAACCACCTTCTGAGTCCCGCGCCGGAGAAGCATCTTGGTCTGGCGCAGCGCCTCGGGCGGCTTGGCCGCCAATTGCTCGGCTTTTGACCATGCCAGCCCATCCAGTTCATCCGCCGCGACCACCTCGTTGACAATGCCGCAGTCACGCGCCTTCTCAGCCGAAAAAGCCCCGCCCAGCAACAGCAACTCCGCAGCGCGCCCATATCCCGCCATGCGCGGCAGCAGATAGGTCGACGCCGCTTCCGGTACCAGTCCCAAATCGATGAAGGGCAAACGAAAGACCGCGCCTTCCGCCGCGTAAACCAAATCGCAATGCAGCAGCATTGTCACGCCCACGCCCACAGCCACGCCATTGACCGCCGCCACAATCGGCGTTCCCGCGGACGCAATCGCCTTGATGAATTGCGCCGGCGCGGCCGATCCGGGATCGCTCAAGAAGCTGTTGAGGTCGTTGCCGGCGCTGAAGCTGTCCCCGCTGCCCGTGATGAAGATGACGCGGCTCTCGTCGCTTGCGTCCGCGCCTTCGATGGCTTCGCGCAGGGCGTCGTACATGGCTGGCGTCAGCGCGTTTTTCTTCTCCGGCCGGTTGATTTGCAGGCGCAGGATGTGGTTTTCTTGTGTGGTGTGGATGTTGGTCATTCCCATAACTCCAGACAATTTGATCAATCACTTATGGATCCTCCAGGCGGGCATAATCTCTCGACGGAAGTAGGTTCACGTTTATCGCGCAAACATCCCATCCGCAAAGACGAGTTACCCTTCCCCCGTGAGGCGGGGGATCGAGGGGGCCCAGGCCGGGGATGGGGTTGAAATGAAGCATGCCCGCTTCCTCAACACATCCTTACCCCTATTTTCAGGTCAATGGCCGCAGGCCGCGGCGACTTGGGCAGCGCTCAAAACGAACCACTCTGTCATGCCTGAATGCGGGGTAGGGTGGTTCGTCCGCTGTCTAGTAAACATGTTATGCAGAATGCCTTCCAACCCAGAAGTGTTGTCGGTCTTGATAATGCAAACATAGTCCACTTTGCTCTTGACACCATTTGATATCTGATCGAGTCGGATCTTGGGTTGCTTTGTTGTCATACCGATTTTGTGTAGACCATTCGCTGCATCGTCTATTACATATACATATCTTTCTGTACCCGAAGCGGCTGGCAGTCTATTGAAGAAACGGGCATTCCACCCATTTCGCACCCGATTGAATGCGGATGCAACCCCATTACTTACTGACTTTGCTCCGTTTCTTACTCTGTTTACTACGGGGCGAACAGCGTCGTCTACGACTTGAAGTACCGGCCGAGTAGCATCATCTACGACTTGTACTATGGGCCGAGCTGCGTCGTCAACTGCGCCAATCGCAGGCCGAGCGGCGTCATCTACCACTTGAATTACAGGTCGAGCCACATCGTCAACTGCGCCTAACGCGGGTGCCAATACGGGAGCAACGACAACTCCAACTCCGCCCACTGCTCCACCCACCAAAGCTCCTTCCGCCCCGCTTTTCGCCGCGCAATGAGCAGAGTTTTCAATAACTTCGCGGTTGATCTCGCCATGCTCCTGGATTCCAGAAACGCCACATCCTACTACGCCCGTTCCCGCACCAATGACACCGCCTACAATTGCCGAGACGGCTATCGCTTCAACTATAGGTGTTAGCGCTGCTACCACAACTGGTATCGCTGGTAAAACTATCATTTGTACCTCCCTTAAGAAACCGTTAGTAGTTGGTCACAGTGTATGCGCTGTACAAAGGACCGCGCTAACCCAATTTATGGGGGGTTACAATTCATTTAGCAGCGCCTCAACCCGCGCCAAGCGCTGATCATAACGATGATTTTCCAGCACATACGCCCGCGCATTCTCCGCAATCCGCCGACGCTCCTCGTCATGCGCCAAATAATACTGCACCTTCGCTTGCAAGTCCTCCAAATCGCTGTACGTCACCAGATGCTCGCCTGGCTCAAACCATTCCCGCACGCCGGGCCGGTCATCGACGATCTGAAACGTGCCGACCGCAGCCGTCTCGAAGAGGCGCATATTGCCGCCGTAGCGCATGAAATCGCCATGCGCGTTGAGACTGATCTTGACCGATGACAAGACGCGCAGCATCTCCGAGCCCAGCGCGTGTCCGCGGTGAAAGGGTCGCAGCGCTTCCGGCACTTCGTGCATGCTCCAGATGCCCAGGTCGAATTCGCGCAGGCTGCCGAGCGCTGCGACGCGCTCGCTGTAGAGCGACTGCGGAACCAGCGTGCCGACAAAGCCAACATCGCAGAGATAGCTGTTGGGCGCCTCAGTTTGCGGCTGCGGGTGATGAAACTCAGGGTCGATGGCGACGTATGGCAGGCATTCCATGCGCTTCGCGCCCAACTCCAGCCACTGAACGCCATGATAATAATCATTCACCAACACCAGGTCGTAAAGGCGAGCCGCGTCGCGTTCGATGGCATGGGAAAAAACGACCGGCGAAACGCCGCTCACATAGATGATCTTGCAGCCGTGTTCCCGCTTCAGTTGGCGCAGCGTTTGCGGAAGGATCTCGCGGTTGTCGCCGGAGAGCCAGATAAGCTGTGGTCGAAAGCGCCGCGCAGCTTCCAGCAGCAAGTGATTGCGGCGGCGATAGTCGGGATTGAACTGTGGCGGCAAGCGCCTCATCAGCCCGGACGCGATCTTGCCCGGACTCAATCCCTCGCGGAAAACGTCGGTGCTCAGTCTGGCAATGTCTCTTGCGCCATATCCGGGAAGATTGCGCCAGAAAACGTCCAACTCGTAGCCCGCCGCCCGCATGGCCCGTTCCCAGAAATGCTGTCCCATGCTGCTGGGGAACAAGGGCGCGGTTTCGCCGGTGTCGGCGCTGCGAATATCGGCTTGCAGTTCTTCGGGATGGTGCAGCGCTGCGACGAAAAGGACACGCTTCGACATCAGGCTATTGCTCAGCCGGCGTTACACCTGTTGCAAATTCAAGAGCCGCAGCGGATTCTCCACCAGCTCCCGCAGATGATTCATAAACCCCGCGCCCTCCGCGCCGTTGCTGACGCGATGATCGACGCTCAACGTCATGTTCATCCGCGTGCCCGCGCCCAACGTGCCGTCTTCCCGCACGACCGGCACGCGCTGCGTTGATGAAACCGCCAGGATGCCCGCTTCCGGCGAACTGATGATGGCCGAGAAATCCTTCACGTTGAAAGGACCCAGGTTGCTAATGGTGAAGGTCGCGGCGCGGATATCGTCCGGCTTGATCTTGCCGGAACGGGCCCGCTCGTACATCGCCTTGTTATTCACCGCCATCTCGCGCAGCGAAATGCTGTCGGCGTCATGGCAGACCACATTGACCAAACCATTGTCCGGCAGCGCGACCGAAATGCCGATGTTGACGCGATGGTGCTGGACCAATCGGTCACCGTAATAGTGACTGTTGAGGTTGGGGAATGCCCGCAAACTCAGCGCCAGCGCTTTGATCAACAGATCATTGACGCTGATCTTGATGCCCTCTGCCGCTAAAGCGCTGTTGATCTCTTTGCGCAGCGCCAGCAGCGGCTCGACATCGGCTTCAACTGTGACATAAAAATGCGGCGTATTGCTCTTGCTGCGGATGGTGCCGTCGGCGATAGCCCGCCGCATGCGCGACAGAGGAATGACATCGACGTCCTCTTCGGGCAACTTGCCCCAGGTCGCTTGGCTCCCCGTTGCCGGGGGCGTCGCCGGCGTCGGCGGCAGCATGGGCTTTTCGGCGAAATTCTCGATATCGGATTTGACGATCCTGCCGCCGGGTCCCGATCCCTGTACGCGGCGCAGATCAATGCCCTTGTCAGCTGCCATGCGCCGCGCCAGAGGCGATGCCTTGACGCGTCCGTCATCGGTCATAGCTGCCCCATTGCCATCGGTGGCGGGAGCCTTTGCCGCCGCTTCACCCGCCGCTGGCGCGGCCTCCGCTTCTGACGCGACGACCTCGCCCGAAGCCCCGATCACCGCGATGACGCTTCCCTCGCCGATCTCGTCCCCGGGTTCCGCGCGCAGTTCCAGCAGTGTGCCGTCGCTGCCAGCCTCGATCTCAACTGTCGCTTTGTCGGCTTCCACTTCGGCGATAATATCGCTCGCCGAGACAGTCTCGCCGACGTCGCGCAGCCAGTTGATCAGCAGTCCATCGGTTGTGAGTTTGACTTCGTAAGCCATCTAAACTATCTCCTTGACCGCGTCGACGACCTTCTGCGCGTCCGGCAGCGCCAAAAGCTCAATCTCTTTGGAATAGGGCAGGGGAACGTCTTCCGCCGCGACCCGCTTGATCGGCGCGTCCATGTAGTCGAACATGTTTTCCTGCAAGAGCGCGGCGATCTCGCTGCCGAAGCTGTACATGGGCAAGGATTCTTCCACGATGACACAGCGGTTGGTCTTTTTGAAGCTGCGGTAAACCAGATCCATATCCAGGGGACGCAACCAGCGCAAATCGACGACTTCCGCTTCCACGCCCTCCCTCGCCAATTGCCGCGCCGCCCCCAATGCCCAGTCGACCCCGCGCGCGTAAGCCACCAGCGTGACGTCGGTCCCCTCGCGCTTGATATCGCCTTTGCCGATGGGAATCAGATAGTCGGTATCCTCATCGTCGGGCATCGGACCCGGTTTGGGATAAAGGGCGATGCTCTCGGTGAAGAGCACCGGATTGTCATCGCGAATCGACGCTTTTAACATGCCGTAGGCATCCATCGAGTTGGAAGGGCAGCCCACATATACGCCGGGAAAATGCGCGAATATCGGTTCCGGACTATGCGAATGCGACGCCGTCGCTTGGTTTCCCCAGCCGCTCGCGGCGCGGTAGACCAACGGTACTTTGAACATGCCGTCGAAGAAATAACGCACCTTGCCCGCGTGATTGGCAATCGCGTCCAGGGCCAGAAAGGCGAAGTTGATGGTCATGAATTCGGCCACCGGCCGCAAGCCAGCCATTGCCGCGCCCACCGCCACGCCGCCTATCGCCATCTCGCTGATGGGCGTGTCGCGCACCCGCCTCTCGCCAAATTCCTCCAAAAAGCCGCGCGTGACCCGATGCGTGCCTTGCCAGTAAGCCACCTCTTCGCCCATGACAAAGACGTTTTCATCGCGGCGCATCTCTTCTTGCAACGCCCTGCGGATGGCTTCCCGCATGGCGACGTTTCTTCCTGCCATCGCGCTTCCCTCGTTTGCTGCAAGTCTGCAAAACAACCCCTGCCGGCTTCTTCGCATTAATCGCTGCCGGCGCCCACGCTCATGTCGGTCTTGTGAACCAGATTTGAATTGACATAAGTATTCTGGAACAGTTCTTGATAGCTCTTTGGCAGCTCGCTGGCTTCGGCAAATTCCACCGCCGCTTTGACGATCCGCCGCGCCTCTTCCTCGTGCGATGCCAAAGTCGCTTTGACGCCCTTGTGCTTTTTTAAGATCTGATCGCGCAGGATCTTGATCGGCTCGCGACATTCCATCCATTCGCGCAACTCGGCCGACATATCTTCGCGAGCGTCGTATTGCTTGTCGGAAACGCCATGTCCCCGATAGCGATAGGTCACATGCTCCACCACAACCGGTCCATGGTTACGCGCATAATCGACCGCCTGCGTCGCAATATCATAAACCTCCAGCGCATCCTGCCCGTTGACGCGGCCAAAGCTCTTGATGCCGTAAGCTTCCGCCTTGCGATGCAACTCAATTTGCCCGCTGGCGCGGTCCACCTCGGTGCCCATGCCATAACCGTTGTTTTCAATTATCCAGACCACGGGCAGATCCCAGATCGAACTCATATTGAGCGATTCGTGGAAATAGCCATTGTTGGTGGCGCCGTCGCCGACATAGGTCATGGTGACATCATCGCTGCCGCGATAGCGCGCTTCCAGCGCAATACCCGCCGCCAGCGGCAAATGACCGCCGACAATGGCATAGCCGCCCCAGAAATTGTGCTCGGCCGACGCCAGGTGCATCGAGCCGCCCTTGCCGCCGCTGCTGCCGGTCTTTTTGCCCATCATTTCCGCCATCACAGCCCCGGGATCCATGCCCAAAATCAGCGCGATGCCATGGTCGCGATAGGCGGTGATGACATGGTCGCTGGGCCGCAAAGCCGCCATTGAACCCACCCCGCTGGCTTCGTGCCCGCTATAAAGGTGCATGTATACACCGGTGATGCGTTTCTCTTCGTAGAGCCGATGGCAAGTTTCTTCGAATTCTCGGATCAGCACCATCTGGCGGTACCAGTCCAAGAGCATTTCTTTGCTTGGTGATGCCATTGCGTCCCCTTCGCGCCACCGCGAAAAGCCGTTTCCATATAGAGCGGCAAGTATAACATAAAAGTTTTCTTTTTTTGTATTCTGGCTTTGCTGCGACTTGACAAAACGCCAAACTGATCATATAGATCAAATGTGCGAAGAGATGCTGGCAGGGCAGTAACATGAGGCAAAAGCCATTACCAGAAATCAACGCGGCAGCCAGGCCCTTTGTGAAGTGGGTTGGCGGCAAACGCAGTCTGCTGCCCGAACTGCTGGCGAGAAAGCCGGCGGCGTTCAATAATTACCACGAACCATTTCTCGGCGGTGGCGCTCTGTTTTTCGCATTACGTAATATGCAGCAACGGGGGGGGGGGGGCATTCCATCTCAGTGATATCAATTTCGACTTAATCAACACATATCAGGTTATCAAGCAAGATCCCGAACCCCTCATCGACAAGCTGCGGCAGTACGCTCAAAGGCACTCCAAAACTTATTATTACCAAGTCCGAAAGCAGCATCATCTCGACGACCGCGTCGAGATAGCCGCCCGTTTCATTTACCTCAACAAAACCTGTTACAACGGCCTCTGGCGCGTTAATAGCAAGGGCGAGTTCAACGTTCCGCTTGGCAGTTACAAAAATCCCGCAATTTGCCAGGAAAACATAATACGCGCCTGCCACCGCGCCTTGCAGGGAGTGGACATTCGACTGCGCGATTTCCGCAAGCTACAAGCGGGGCAGGACGACTTCGTCTATTTCGACCCGCCATACCAGCCGCTCGACAAGACTTCGTTCACGCGCTACGCCAAAGATGATTTTGGCGTCAAAGAACAGGAAGCCCTGCGCGATCTTTGCCTCGCCCTGCATGACAAGGGAGCGAAGTTCATGCTTTCCAACAGCGATACCTCTTCCACGTTGTATGACAATCCCGTCTTCAAAGTCGCCACTGTCAAAGCGCCGCGCTTCGTGAATTCCAAGGCGTCAGGTCGCGGCGCGGTGAACGAGCTATTGATAACGAATTACTAGGAGGCGGTTTGGAACGACAAGAAGCGATACGTCGATTACAGTTGTTGAAGGGTGAAGATTTGCACAAGGTAGGAGAACGTCATGGCATCTACGCCACTGTAAACGGCAAGCAAAATAAGGGATGGGCAGGGCAGGTTTGTGAACGATACTTGGGACTGCCGTTGAACTCAGCAAGGAGCCCTAACTTTGGCTCCTGGGAACTGAAAGTTGTTCCATTAAAGTACCTCAAGAATGGGGCGCTCGTATTCAAAGAAACCATGGCTATCTGTATGATTGATGCGGTCAATGTTGCCCAGAAGAACTTCTATGAAAGTCACCTGCTACAAAAACTGGCTAAGATGGTTGTCGTAGCTAGGACGGTTGGCAAGCACTACTCCGAGTCTTCATATATTGTCAAAGTAGCGGATTATGTGCTTAGTGAAGAGACATATGAACGTATCGAGAGAGATTATGACGAAGTGCGAAGCGTCATTTGTGATCCGAAGCGCGGTTTTGATTGCCTGGCTGGCAATATGGGTGTCTTAGTACAGCCAAGAACCAAAGGTCCGGGTCACGGATCCAAGAGCCGAGCATTTTATGCTAGAAAGGAACTGCTGAAAGAGATATTTGGCGACTTAAATGAAAGACTCAATTAGCGATCTGGGTCAACGGCGGTACGCGACTATTCCCCGCTTTCTTTCGGCGCGAAAAACTTGCTCACCATCACCACCACCACCGCGCCTAAAACGCCGACCAGAATCCCGCCGATGAATGGCACCTTGATCAATCCGGTGATGCCGACAATGGTTACAATCAATGATCCGACGAAACCGCCCAGGATGCCCAGCACGATATTGCCAATCAGCCCGTAACCTTCGCCCTGTACCAGGTTGCCCGCCAGATAACCGACGAAGCCCCATATCGCCAGCGATATGGCCAAGCCTATCAGCTTGCCCAACAATCCCGAAAGAAGCAAGGCGCCGATAATCACCGCGATGACGATTCCGATTCCGACTTTGAAGTTCATCCCGCAACTCCTGTTTTTGTAGCATTTCTATATTATACGCGAAGATGCGCCATTCGGTTGCGCCAAGTTTTCACCGTGCGATTGCCGGGACTGCTGCATTTGCTGGATATGCCGCGTACTGCCCCCATACCCCGGCTCACAAGGAAGTCAAGGACCGCTTATCAAGCGAAAAGAGTCCCTCCCTCATTTTGGGGGAGGGGTTTGGGGTGGGGGAAAACCAACTATTTCGCATTTCCGCTAATCTTACAGTATTATGAAGGCATAAATCGCGCTGAGTCAGGTAATGTTATGAGTGAAGCAGTACAGAATCACTCCCCGCGGCTGTCGCCGGAAAACTTCATCAACCGCGAGATCAGTACCCTGGACTTTCAAGAGCGGGTGCTGGCGCTGGCCGAGGACGAATCGACGCCATTGCTGGAGCGGGTGAAGTTTATCGCCATTGTCGGCAACAACCTCGACGAATTTTATATGGTCCGCGTGGCTGGTTATTTCCAGAAGCTACACCTCAACAATCCCAAGACCCGTCCCGACGGCATCACCCCAACCCAACTGCTGCGCACCATTCACGAAAGGGTCGCCGCTCTGATCGCGCGGCAGCGGCGCGTCCGGCGCCATGTTTTCGACCTGCTTGCAAAAGAGGGCATTCACTTTCTCAAGACGCGTCAATTGACGGACGACGAGCGCGACGCCGTATCCTACTATTTTCGCTCCGAGGTATTCCCGGTTCTAACACCGCTGGCGGTTGATCACGCCAGGCCCTTTCCCTTCATTTCCAATTTGAGCCTCAATCTGGGCGTTTATCTTGAACGCGCGGGCGATGATATGGCTTCGGGCTTCGAATTTGCCCGTATCAAAGTGCCGGTTGATGTGCTGCCGCGCATCGTGCGCTTGGAATCGGTGATGGACAGTTATTCCGGCATCGAGCGGGACGGCTACCACTTCCTGTGGATGGAGGACATTATCGCCGATCACTTGTCGGAACTCTTCCCCGGTATGCAAATTGTGGAGGCTTTTCCCTTTCGCATCTTGCGCAATGCCGATATTGATTATGAGCACGAGCAGGACGAAGACCTGTTGGATGTGAAGTCCATCATCGAGCAGGGTGTGCGTGAGAGGCGCTTTGGCTCCGTGGTCCGTTTGAGCGTGCCTGCCGAGATTAGCGAGCGCATGCTTAACCGACTGATGAGCTCCCTGGAAGTGCCTTCCAACCGCGAAGTTTATACCATCGAAGGCGAGTTGGGGTCGGCGGATCTCTTCGAGGTTTTGCAGGTCGACAGGCCTGATCTCAAGGATCCGCCCTATGTGCCGCGGCTGCCGGAACCCTTCAACAAAGGTTCTGGCTTTTTTGAAGTCATCCGCAAACAGGATGTCATCGTCCACCATCCCTACGATTCTTTTTCGCCGGTCGAGGACTTTTTCAAACGCGCCTCGCGCGATCCGGACGTGCTGGCGATCAAGACAACGCTCTATCGCGTCGGTTCCAATTCCCCTGTTGTCAACGCGCTCATGGATGCCCGCGACAACGAAAAACAAGTGACCGTCCTGGTAGAGCTCAAAGCGCGCTTTGACGAGGAGAACAACCTGGAGTGGGTGACCGCGCTGGAAGAAAAAGGCGTCCACGTCGTCTACGGCGTGGAGGAACTTCCCGTCAAGACCCACGCCAAGATATCAATGGTCGTGCGCCGCGAACGAGACGGCTTGCGCCGTTATGTGCATCTGGGCACGGGCAATTACAACGCCACAACCGCGCGTCTTTATGCCGATATCGGTTTGTTCACCTGCGACGAACAGATCGCCGACGACGCCTCGCGGCTCTTCAACCGCTTGACAGGCTACGCCCCCGATACCGCCTACAGTCGCTTGCTGGTGGCGCCCGAATACCTGCATGACGCCCTCGTTTCGCTAATCGACAATGAAATCGCTGCGGCGGAGCGCGGCGAGCAAGCCCGCCTGATCTTCAAAATGAACCAGCTTGAAGAAGATCACATGATTGAAAAACTTTACGAGGCATCACAAGCCGGGGTCAAAATTGACCTGATCGTCAGGGGCCTCTGCTGTTTGCGCGCCGGCATTCCGGGCTTGAGCGAGAATATCACCGTCAAGAGCATCGTGGGACGCTACCTGGAACATAGCCGCATCTACTATTTCCACAATGCCCCCGAACACCAACAACTCTATTTGGGCAGCGCCGACCTCATGCGTCGCAATCTGCTCAACCGCGTGGAAGTCGTCTTTCCCATTCTTGATCCGCGTATTCAGTGGCGCGTCCTGCGCATCTTGCAGACCGATATTGAAGACATCAAGAACTCCTGGCTCCTAAAGAGCGATGGGCAGTATCAGCGTCTTTGGAACACCGAGGACATGAAGGCTTTCAATTCACACGTCCTTTATATGCAGAATAGCTACGGTCTCTGCGAAACGCCCGACTAGGGCAGTGCATTGAAGTCTCTTGAAACAGCAATTGTCGACACTTTCGTCATCAGAAAACTCGCGTTGATACAACGTCGAAACCAGGTTCCCCCATTGCAATGGAGGATTGAGGGGGTGTTTGAAATGGCAGAATTAACGAGAATACCTAAGCCATGACCCAACCCACAACCCGCCTCCGAAACGGCGCCATCTACGACGGGACAGGCAGCCCGCCCACCACCGCCGACATCCTCATCGCCGGCGACCGCGTCGCAGCCATCGGCGATCTATCCGACGCTTCCGCGTCGCAAACCATCGACCTCGACGGACTGGCCGTCGCCCCGGGCTTCATCAACATGCTCAGCTGGGCTACCGAATCCCTGATCGAAGACGGCCGCTCCATGAGCGATATCAAGCAAGGCGTCACCCTCGAAGTCATGGGCGAGGGCACCTCCATGGGACCACTCAGCGACGCCATGAAAGAATCGCGCGATACCATCCTCTCCACCGCCGATATCCAATACGACATCGAATGGACCACCCTGGGCGAATACCTGGAATTCCTTGAGCGCAAGGGCGTGGCGACCAATGTCGCCTCTTTCGTCGGCTCGGCCACGTTGCGGGTTCACGCCGCCGGTTATGACGACCGCCCGGTGACCGACGCCGAAATGACCGAGATGAAGCGCCTGCTGCACGGAGCCATGCGCGACGGCGCAATGGGCATGTCCGCCGCCCTGATCTATCCTCCCGCGACCTACCAAAGCACCGAAGAACTGATCGAACTCTGCCGCGTGGTCGCGGCATACGATGGCATGTATATCACGCACCTGCGCAGCGAACGCGCGCGCTTCATGGAGGCGCTGGACGAACTGATCCAGATCATGCGCCAAACGGGCCTGACCGGCGAGATTTATCACCTCAAAGCCTCGGGAGAAGCCAACTGGCATCTGATGGACGACGCCATCGCGAAAGTCGAAGCGGCGCGCGCCGACGGTCTGCCGCTGACCGCTGATATGTATACCTATCCCTATAGCGGCACTGGCTTGGCTTCTTGCATACCAGCCTGGGCGCACGACGGCGGCTTCGCAGCCATGATCGAGCGTCTGAAAGACCCGGCGACGCGCGAGCGCATTAAAGTCGAAATGAACCAGCCCGGCGAAAATTGGGAGAATATGTTCTACGACAATGGACCCGACCGCATCATGTTGGCCGGCCTTGCCAAAAAAGAATTGCGAGCCTACCAGGGCAAGACCCTGCGCCAGGTCATGGAGGAACGCGGGACTGCGGCGACCGATACCGTCATCGACTTGCTGATCCAAGACAACAGCCGCATCTTCACGCTCTATTTCAGCATGTCCGAGGACAATCTGCGGGAGCAAGTGCAACTGCCCTGGGTCAGCTTCTGCTCCGATGCCGGTTCCATCGCCAGCGAGGGCGCCTTTTTGAGCTATCATCCCCATCCGCGCGCTTATGGCAGCTTCGCCCGCGTCATCGGCAAGTACGTTCGCGATGAGGGCTTGGTCACATTGCAGGACGCCGTGCGCCGTCTTTCCGGTTTCGCCGCCGACAACCTCAAGCTGGTGGATCGCGGTTATCTCAAACCGGGTTATTTTGCCGATCTGGCCGTCTTTGATCCGGCGGAAGTGCGAGACCACTCCGTGCCGGGCGATCCCCATCGCTATAGCGACGGCATGGTACACGTCTTCGTCAATGGTGTAGGGGTATTGCGCGATGGCGAACACACGGGGCGGATGCCGGGCCGCGTCGTTCGTGGTCCCGGTTGGCGGGGATGATCAGCCGTAAGCGCAACCTGAAGTGAGAAAATACGTAGAGATATTGTCCTGTGCAACCCCTAATGATTGGGGGAGCGGGAGAGGCGTCGTGTTATGGTATAATCATGCGAGCAATTGAGAAAAGGAAACGTTAAGGCGTTTAGAAGGAGCAGTCATGAACTTTGGTTCGATCTTACAAGTGGTCGCCATACTTGCCTTTGGCGTTGGCATCCTCGGCGTAGCCTTCACCTTCACCCTGGCTTCCCAGGGCAGGTCGGCGCGCGGCGGGGTACTGCTGGCGCTGGTGGGTTTCGTCGGCGGTATCGTGCTCTTTATCGTCAGTTCGGGTATCTTGATCGTGCCACCGGCGCGGGCGGCGGTCATCGTCAACGTGCTTTCCGGTGAATTGGAGGATCCGGCGCGGGCGCCGGGCACCTCGATCATTATCCCGGGTTTGCAGGAATTCATCATCTACCCGACAGATCAGCAGGAATACACCATGTCCGGCATCACCACCGAAGGCCGGATACAAGGCAACGATGCCGTGGAAGCGCTGACCGTCGACGGTCAGGAAATTCGTCTGGACATCACCGTGCTCTATCGTATCGATCGTGAAGATGTCAATTTTATCCATTTGAATTGGCAGAGTCGTTACGAATCCGATTTCATCCGTCCGACCGTCCGCGCTGTAGCCCGTGATGTGGTCTCTCAATTTGAAGCGGAAGCGATATACGGCTTGGAGCGGGAAGCGCTGGGCGGGCGCATCTCCCAGTTGGTGGCCGAACGCATGTCGCAACAAGGCTTGACCCTGACTTCGCTGCTGGTCCGCCAGATCGACTTCAACGACTCCTTCGCGCAATCGATTGAAGAAAAACAGATCGAGGAACAGAAGCTGCAACGCGCCCGCACCGAAGCGGAACGTGTACAAACCGAAGCCAGCGGTCGCGCCGATGCGGCCGAGCAAGAAGCGCGCGGTCGCGCCAACGCCCGCTTGATCGAAGCGCAAGCCGAAGCGGAAGCCTTGCGCGTGATCAGCGATCAGATCGCCGCCAATCCCAACCTGATCCAGTATCTCTATGTCGCCAACCTGTCGGACAACGTCTCCTTCGCCCTGCTGCCATCGGATTCGCCCTTCATCTTCAACGTCGACGATTTCGCGGATCTGGGCGCGGACTTCGAGGCGCCGCAGCCCAACCTCAATACCAGCGGCTAGCCCGGCAAATCACATTCGCAATGTCGAAAGGCGCTCCCATCGGGGAGCGCCTTTTGGTTTTGATCGCGGAAGCCTGTGCGTCTGCATGCCGCGACAGATACAATTGAGGGCAGGCAATTCAAAAAGGGGAAAGGTCGATGAAGGTCTATCCAGCCGAAGACGTCGGCATGTCGGGCGAACGCCTGGGGCGCGTCAGCGACTATCTCGAGCGCGAAGTTGCTGAGAACAAGCTGCCGGGCATGATCGCCCTGGCGCAGCGCCGCGGCAAGGTGGTTCATCACAGCCTGCACAGCCTGATGGATATCGAAGCCGGCCGACCGATGGAAGCCGACGCGCTCTTCCGTATCTATAGCATGACCAAGCCAGTCGTCAGCCTGGCGCTGATGATGCTGCACGACGAAGGCCGCTTGCAGTTGCATGATCCCGTCGCCAAGTACATACCGAGCATCGGCAAGATGAAAGTCTTCAGCCATGTGACCGATCGCGCGCCGCAATTCGTCGGACAAGATCCGCCCATGACCATTTTCCATCTGCTGACGCACATGTCGGGTTTAACTTACGGCGCTGATCCCTGGCATCCGGTTGATCAACTCTTTGTCAAAGCAGCTGAAGAGAATGGCTTCTTCCGCCGCGATATGCCGCTTGACGAGCTGATCGCCCATTTCGCCGACCTGCCGCTGAAGTTTCAGCCCGGCTCCGGCTGGAATTATGGCGTCTCCACCGATGTGCTGGGTTATCTGGTACAGGTCATCGCCGATATGCCCTTGGCTGATTTTCTCAAGCGCAAGATATTCGCGCCCCTGGGCATGGTGGATACCGATTTTTATGTGCCGCAGGAGAAAGTCCATCGCCTGGCGCGGATTTATAATACCGACGCCGCCCCCGCTCCCCAATTGATCGCTGATGAAGATGCGGCGCTGGGCGATGTGCGCGTGCCGACGCTTTGTCCCTCCGGCGGGGGAGGTCTGGTTTCTTCAACGTCGGATTATCTGCGTTTCGCCACGATGTTGATCAACGGCGGCGAACTCAATGGCGCGCGCATTGTCAGCCCCATGACTATCAAGCGCATGGCGACCAATGCCGTACCGCGGGCATATTTGCCTCTGAAAGCCGGCGTCGAGCGCTATGGCTACGGATTCGGCTTGGGATTCCGCGTCATGCTTGATGTGGGTCAAGCCAACGGCTATAGCTCGCCCGGCGAATACGGCTGGGCTGGAGCCGCGGCTACTTATTTCGTTATCGACCCGCGCGAGGAACTGATCGTACTGCTGATGACGCAAAACTGGTCGGCGCAGCAGCCTGCGCCCCGCTCAATAGTCCCCAATCTCGTCTATCAGGCGATTGACGATCTCAACGACGCTTGAGCCGAATCAGAGATCGACATCCATCACATCGAGCACGACATCCATCGGCGTGAAGATGGTCGCGCGGCGCGAACCGGCGAAGAGCAGCCCCACTGCTTGAAGGCTGTCCTCTTCGATGATCAAGGCGCCGGAATCGCCACCTTGGCTCATGGGAGACGTGATGACCTGGCCGATGAAGCGCGCTTGCTTGTCTTCGCCGTAGGAGACATCGACAGTCGCGTTCATCAGCATAATCTTGCCTTCGGTATAACCGGTGGTGCGCCCGAACTTCCGTATCTGCATGCCCAGTTGCGGGCGCTTGATGCCATTGGGCCTGCCGATGGTCGCGATGTCTTGTTGGAAGAGCGTGGGATTGTTGGGCCGGGCCAGAGCCGCGTCGACCTGGTTGGGGAAGATCGGCGTATCCGAGGTCTGCGCTTTTGGCGCTGGTACGCTTGTCAGCCGTTTTGCCGAACCGTTGATCTTCGCCAGGGCATTGCCCACGTTGACAAAGAGCTCGACAATGTCGCAGCCGCCTGCCGGCAAGAGCGGCGGTGTCGTGGTCGGCGGCGTCGGTCCACCTCCGTAGTCGCCATAAAAGCGCAGCTTTTCGAAACGGTGCAATTTGGCGACAATGTCATCGGGACGGGCGCCGTGGTCGGTGGGACCCGGCTGCAAGATGGCATCGCCGATGACCGCGTCATTGCTGTTTGCCAGCACATGATTGTTGGAGAGGAGCAAAGGCTCGCCGGTATTGCGATCGAATACGACTGCGCCGAGCGTACCCGCTGTGACCATATAATGTCCGATGCTGACGCCCGCTGGAATGTTCGGTCGAAAACGGTCCCGGGGATCGACATGCGCTTCCAGACGGCCGATTTCGACGACGTCCGTTCGCATGCCGTTGACTTGTTGCGGGACCAGATCCTCTTCGCTGAGCGCCTCGACTGGTTTCTTTTGATCGACCAGCACCGAAACAGCAAGTTGGTCGGTGCTGCGTTCGTTATAGCTGCGGAAGCCGATAGCGACGCCAACCACGCCACGTCGTCGCAAGAGCTCTGCTTGGGAGAGTCGCTGCGCTTCCAGCAGTTGGCGGAACAGATCCATGGACATATGAGGTCATCTTGTCGTCAGGCTGGCGTACATCGCAGCATTATACAATAGAACGCCCGCGACGAGGCTGCTCCAGGGCGGGAGTCTTAAGCCAGGTTTTTGAGTCCGTTGCCGGTGAATGCGAGCACGACAGCAGCGTCGTCCCCCGTCCTTCGGCGAATCTGAGGCAGGGCGGCGGCAACGACGGCGCTGGTCATTTCAATGATTAGCCCTTTCCTGGCCATGCGCCTTTGCGCTTTCTTGATGGCGTCATTATCAACGCGCAGGGCGAATCCATCTGTCTCGTACAAGGCGGAGAGAATCTGCGCCCCGCGCGCGGGCGCTTCGACCAGGATGCCATCAGCTACGCTGGGTCGCGCGCTGACTGTCGGGGGCGACTCCAGTCCCTGTTCCCAACCCTGCACGATGGGGTCCACGCCGCTCGATTGCACGGCGATCATGCGAGGCATCGATTCGATCAAACCCGCTTCCCGCAGCGCCCGGAAACCGCGATAGAAGCCGAGGAACAAGCCGCCGTGTCCAACGGGCGTAGCAACAGCATCCGGCGCGTGTCCTCCCATTTGCTCCCAAGTCTCCCAAGCGACTGTCATCTGGCCCAGCACAAACCAGGGGCTCCAGGCGTGGCTGGCGTAAGTGATAGATTGCGCGGCAGCATAGACATCATCGATCGGCTGTTGCGATTCGACGATAGCGCCGCCGAAAAGGTCTATTAGGCGTTTCTTGCTTTCGACGGCTGTGGCGGTCGGCACATAAATCCGAGCGGCGATGCCCGCCAGGCTGGCATAGGCGGCGATCGACGCGCCCGCGTTGCCCGATGAATTGTCGATGACTTCGCTCACATCAAAGCCGGCAATGTGATTCATCAGGGTCGACGCGCCGCGATCCTTGTACGAGCCGGTGGGATTAAGATAGTCAAGTTTGGCGAGAACCGGCTCCCCATCCAGCTCGACCGGCGCCAGGGGCGTCATGCCTTCACCTAGGCTGAAGCGTTTTTGCACTGGCAACATCGCCGAATAGCGCCACAAGGAATAGTCATCGCGCTTGATCAGCTTGGGGTCGAAGGGCGGCAGACCGGCGAGATCCAAGGATCCTCCGCAGGTCCCGCAGCGCCAGGCAAGAGCCGCAGCCGGCTCGCTACAGGAATTGCATCGAACGGTCGTCATCGCTCATTCCAAATTGGTATAAACAGAATAGCTAGCTTAGCCAGTCATAGCGCCATCGACAATGGTCAGGCGCGCGCCGACTCATGAACACTCCCTGAAATACCATTCATAGCCAATTCTAAGACAATTCGCCTATACTGACACTACATGCGAGCGTTTGCCGAAGACGGGCATTGCGCCCCAACGTAAGCCAGCGCCTGAACTCGCAGACTTGCGCAAACGGACGCCTGTTTATACACTATTGAGCCAATTATCAAAAACGATCGCTCCCGATGACCCTGACCGACCAATTCGACCGCCCGCTGCGCGACCTGCGCATTTCCGTCACCGACCGCTGCAATTTTCGCTGTCCCTACTGTATGCCCGCGGAAATCTTCGGCGAGCGTTATCAGTTCTTGCCCAAGCCACAGCTTCTGACATTTGAAGAGATCGCTCGATTGACCCGGATCATCGTCAGGTTGGGCGCGGTGAAAATCCGTCTGACCGGCGGCGAGCCCCTGCTTCGTCAAGACATTGAGCGCCTTGTTTCCATGTTGGACGCGCTGGAGGGCGTCGAAGACCTGGCGATGACGACCAACGCCTACCTGCTACCCCAGAAGATTGATGTTTTGAAGGCGGCCGGACTAAAGCGCTTGACGATCAGCCTGGATACCCTGGACGACGAGATCTTCCGCAAAATGAATGGCGGCCGTTCCGGGGTGGACAAGGTGCTCGGGGGCATATATACGGCTGAAGAGGCCGGGTTTAGTCCTCTAAAGATAAACGCCGTCGTTCAACGCGGCCTGAACGATCATACCGTTGTTGACTTGGCGCGCTTTTTCAAGGAGCGTGGGCATATATTGCGTTTCATCGAGTACATGGATGTCGGCAACAAGAATGGCTGGAAGATGGACGAGGTCGTGCCGGCGCGCGAGATCGTCGAGACTGTCCATGCCGCCATGCCCCTGGAACCGGTTGCCAGCAATTATTTTGGCGAGGTTGCTCGGCGCTACCGCTATGTTGACGGCGGGGGCGAAATTGGCCTGATCTGCTCGGTCACGCAGCCTTTCTGTGGTTCCTGCACACGAATGAGACTCTCGCCAGAGGGACAGATATTCACATGCCTGTTCGCGACGGAAGGCGTCAGCCTGCGCGATCCCTTGCGCGCCGGCGCGACGGACGATGAACTGGAAGCAATCCTTCGTCAAACATGGGGCGCTCGCATTGACCGCTATTCAGAGATCCGCAACTCCCTGACCGACGAGATGCGCGACCGGCGGAAGAAGGTCGAGATGTACCACATCGGCGGCTAGGGCGCCGGTAGAGTATCCTTTTTGATTGAGATGCTTCGTAGCCAGTCCTCGACATGAGATCCTTAACCCAAAATGCGAACGACCTTGGTAGGAGCGCCCTATCAGGTTGCCCGAAAATCACTTTTTAACTGTCGCCGAGCGGCTGTGGTGAAGCGCCCAAATTGAACTCGCATAGGGAGACATCTGCGATTCTCATGATTTCCCGATACTGTCGAAACTTGCAATGGCTTGCGCTCATGTGGTATCGTCGCGCAGATTGCGTCTCAGAAATAAAACAGGAAGAGAATCGACATGAGTAATCCGGATTTCGATCTGAGTGGACAGACGGCGCTGATTACCGGCGCGGGCCGGGGCATTGGCTTGGCGACAGCGCGGGTATTCGCCGGCGCGGGGGCTGACGTCATTATCGCAGAATTCATCGCCGAGAACGGCAGAGCCGCCGCGGCCGAGATCGAATCCATGGGGCGCAAGTCGATGTTCATCGAGGTTGATGTGCGGTCGCCGGAAAGTGTCAATGCCATGGCCTCGTCCGCGCTTGCAGCTTTCCCGCAGATCGACATTCTGGTCTGTAATGCCGGCATTGCCCAAGCCGTTGCCGCGGAAGAATGCAGCGACGAAGACTGGCTCAACATGATGAACGTTAATCTCAATGGCGTTTTCTGGTGCTGCCGCGCCCTGGGCCGGCACATGCTGGAACGCGGGAGCGGCGTTATTGTCAACCTGGCGTCCATGTCGGGCATGATCGTCAACAAGCCGCAGCCGCAATCGCATTACAATGCGGCAAAAGCCGGCGTCATCCTCTTGACCAAGTCCCTGGCCGCGGAATGGGCCGATCGCGGCGTTCGCGTGAATTGCGTCTCGCCAGGCTATATCGGCACCGATATGACCGTGCCCGCCCTCAGCAACGCGGAGTGGAAAGCGACCTGGCACGAAATGACACCCATGGACCGCATCGGCGAGCCGGAAGATATCGCCAACGCTATCTACTATTTGGCATCGCCAGCCGCGAAATTCGCCACAGGCACGAATCTGGTGGTCGACGGGGGTTATACGTCCTGGTAGGTTGCGGTCAACAGAACGGCTAGATCGCTTGTATCCACAGTATCAGTATTTCTAAGTAAATTATGCCGAGCAATTTCATTTGTAGCGGAAGTTTTGCTTCTTATTCAAATCCCGGCGAAAGCGCTCCCCTTCCCTGATGCCTCGGGGTTTCCGCCCCCGTTTAGCGGGGGGATTGAGGGGGGAACAGGGCCGCGGGATGGGGTAGAATTTCAACAGGCTCTATTAGATCGTCCGCAACATACCAGCAATCACGCTAATGTTGAATCAGGGAAGCACCGGACACTCCGAACCAGTAATAGGGGTCACTGTGTCATTGCGGATCCAGCCGGTCAAATCGCTGTCGACGATCCGGACCCGCACATAAAACCAAATCGGTCCGTTTACGGTGCCTTCTTCCCGCTGCTGCTGCAGTATAGGCAAGATTGTCGCGGGCGGGATGCGAGCGACCATCTCGGACGATAGCTTGGGGCGCCAGCGCAAGTTAATTCCGTTCTGACCCAAAACGACGGCGCGGCACAATTCCGGCGGGGTCGGCGTCACCGTCGGCGTATTGGTGGCGGTTGGCGTATTGGTGGCTGTCGACGTCACAGTCGGGGTGTAGGTGTTTGTTGGCGTATATGAGGGTGTAAATGTATATGTCGGCGTGAAGGTCTCGGTTGGCGGCGGCGTAGCCGTCGGCGTGGCTGTGGACGTTGGCGTGTGGGTCGGCGTGAACGTATCCGTCGGCGTGGGCGTAATCGTCGGTGTATGAGTCGCTGTTGGCGTGTGAGTCGCTGTTGGTGTATGAGTCGGCGTCGGGAAGAGTATAGGCTCCCACTGGCCGCGAGCCATGACAGCGGTAATACTGCCCATACCCAGGAGAATGATTATCACGATTAGCGTGACGATGCGTCCGCGGTTTCGATGACGGCGTATCACAGTTTCGACGCGAGAAAGATCTGTGCGCCGGCCCAGAATGCGGAAGGGCTCCTCGCGCATTGCCTCCAGCCAGGTCTTGGCATCGCGCATATTGCCCTCTTGCAGCGCTTCGTCCGCGCGCTCCAGGTAACGTGTGAACAGGTCGTTCACCGTGCTGCGATAGCGCTCGTCTTGAGCGTATTCGCCCACAAGCTCCGCCAGCATTTGACGCGCCTGCGCCAATTCGGCGTCGAAATTCTGCGTGACCAGCGCCTGAGCGCGCTTTATTACTTGTTGCGCGCGGCTGCTGTCGGCTTGCAGGTTTCGCGCCCGCATCAATAATTCGGAGAATGCGCCGTCGGTGGGGTCTAGTTCCAAGCCCAACTCAACCAGCTTGATGGCGGCATTCATGAGTAGAATACGCTCGTCAAGCGTGGTTGCGTTGTTAGCGTGGTTTATGGTCAGTTGCGCTTGATCGTTGACCTGGCTGCGAATCGCAGCCAACTTTGTATCCAGTTCGTGCTGAATCTGCGCCAAGCGCTGGCTATTGGGCAACAACTGCCGCCCGTGCGACAGCAAGGTGCGTACACCGCTAATCTGGGCAACCTGCTCCTCAAGCGTGCCGCCAATCGTGTTCATGTTGACGGAGATCTGGTCGACGTCTCGTTGGACCCGGCGGACCATTTCCAGACGTTCCTCGGCCTGTGGGTCGTTGGGCACCACGCGCAAGGCGCCTTCGTATTTGCGCAAGGCTTCGGAAAAACTGTCGTTCGCCATCAAGCGATCGCCATCCGCCAGCAGTTCACGAGCTAGAGCCAGGTCTTGTATATCCAGCAGCGCTTGCTCCACGTCCTTCCAGGTCAGGATGCCGTCGCGTTCCGCAAGTTCACGCGCCTCGCGATACAAACCAGAGGCTTGTTCGTAGTTGCCGGCGCGCACTAGCGAGTTGGCGCGGTTATAGGCGACCCGCGCCTCGAAGGGAATCCGATGATCGGGCACGATGCCGCGGATCAAGTTGTCTTCGGATTTTTCCCGGTATTCCAGGGCTGTAGGGTTATTTGATTGGATCGCCAGGATGCGGTTAGCGATGTCTATAGTCTGCTGGTAATCGCCCGAATAGTAGTATTCGGTCAAGCGCGACAGTAGATCGTTCAGCGAGACGCTTGCTTGCGCGCTCAGTTCTTCGGCAGGCTGGCTTGCCGGTGCGGACGGCTGCGCCGGCGTCATTGGCTGCGCATAGCCGGCAGCCGTAGAGGGATCACGCGTCGAATCCACATCTGGCGGTCGCGTTGGTCTGATGTCCTGTGACGGCGCGGTGGGGATATTATGACGCGCGAACAACTCCTGCACGCGCTGTTTTGCCTGCGCGCTATGCCTGCTCGCTTGTCGCAGCAGGTTGATCGCGTCGGGATTGCCGGGATCAACCTGCAAGGCGTCCGCCAAAATATCGATAGCTTCATCGACATCGTCATCGTCGCCGGCGATCTCGATTCGGATGCGCGCGCGGCGCACCAGACCGCGGATCGCCGCGATATTGCTTTGTGATCCGCTTTGGCTGCTGCTGGCGATTTCGGAAAAGAGCGTCTGCGCGATCGCTTCAAGAGGGGTGTTCTTAGCTTCCGTCAGCAGGTCGCGAGCTTCTTGTTCAAGCTCAGTCAGGGCATGCGGGTCGGTAGTGCGGCGCGCTCGATGACGTAGATCATCAATCGCCCGTTGCAATTCCTGCATCTACTGCATCCCTTATTCAATAAACCGACGTTGCTCTCGCGTGCAGAATGCTCATTGTTATGCGCGAGCGCAACCGTCCTTCTCGCTGCCGAAGGTCAGTGTCTACGCGACCGCCTTGCGGCTTCAAAGCAACCTGACAGGATCGATGGCAGATGCCAACCGTGACGGCAAAAGGCTAGGGACCAATCCAATTACCACTTCGAGGAAAACTGTGCTAAAGTTAAACTATACTTTACTTCAACAACCTTCAACAACTTATGCTATCATCCCAACACATCAGACCCAGGTACAAGCTGATCCTATTCTACAATATCAGACCCGATAAACAAGACCAATACTACCGCTACATGCTGAGTAGCTTTGTGCCAGCCATTCAGAAACTAGGCGTCTACATGCACATGGCTTGGCACGTTGCCTATGGGGATTACCCCATGCGCAAGATTGAATTTGTCACGGAAAACGCGGAGGTGTTGCGGCAGTTGTTCCTCAGCGACGAGTGGGACGAATTGGAAAGCAAATTGATGCGCTTTGTCGAAGATTATGAGCGCAAAGTTGTGGATTACCGCAACGGTTTTCAGGTTTAGCGTTTCCCGCAAATTCGGCTGGCCTCCGCATTGTCGCTTCGGACGGACGCGGCATGACAGGGTTGCGCCTATAGAAAACCATGCATGCAACCTGGGGCTGCGGACAGAAGGTTTCGGCAACAGGGCTGGGGGGATCTTAAGGATCCCCCCAGCCCGTTTGAATTGCCACGCCCTTATGCAGGGGCGGCGATTAACGTGGAACTAAAGCGCCTGCCCAAACTGAGCGATCGATTACGGGATTCACCGCATGGCAGGGGCCACCCTGTGAGTCGCCCGAAAATGCGCGCTATGAACTTACGAGCGGCTGCGGTGAATCCCCCGTATTGAACGCACGCCGGAAAAATCCACGATTTTGACTGTTCCTGAGACCCGCGCAGGCTTGAAACTCCCTCATGACTGCGGCAGAATTAGCGTTGCATGACTGACGAATTTCATTTGAATTGAGCAACAGATGGACTTGCTCGCGCAGTTGCCATTTCTTGAGGATCAGCCGCCTCTGGTGAAGGACATCATCCTCAATCTACTGCTGCTTATCATTTGCATCTTGATAATCATAATACTGCGCTGGGTCTTGACCGCGATACTGTTCCGTCCTCTGCGTGTGTTTGTACAGCGTACGCAGACCGAAGTCGACGATGAATTGCTCAATCAAAGTCTGACGCCGGTACGAATCGCTGTTGTCGGTTTGGGGATCATCTTCACGGTTAATCTGTTTCACTTTGGTCCGGAAGTACAACAAATCGCGGAAACAATCGGTCGTTCATTGATCATTGGCTCTGTGTTCTTCGCCTTGATCCGAATGTTTGAGGTTGTCTCCTTGCATCCGGCTTTCTTCAGGCAAATCACCGGTTTGACCATCCCCGATCGCTTGCTGCCATTTTTGACCACGGTCGTCAAATACGTCATCATTGCCTTGGGCGCCATTTTTATCTTGCAAGAACTGGATTTCGATGTCGCCGCGCTTATCGCGTCCCTGGGCGTTGTCGGCATTGGCATATCTTTGGCGTCGCAGGACACGGTTGGCAACCTCTTTGGTTTCGCAGCCATCGTCAGTGATGATCCCTTCAAGGTGGGCGACTTTATCAGAACGCCCGATGTGACCGGCATTGTTGAACAAGTGGGCATGCGCTCGACCCGGATCCGTCAGTTGGATCAGGTGCTGGTCACCGTTCCCAACAACCTCTTGACAAATGCCGTTGTTATGAATTTGACGCGTCTGGAAAAACGACGCTTCGATGTCACCTTGACTTTCACCTACAGCACCACGTCCGAGCAACTGCGAGCAGTTGTCGAAGCCATCCGCGAATTGCTGCTGAAAACCGACGATGTCGATCCCGAATCGGTGATCGCGCACTTCGTCGATTTCAGTTCCAGCTCGCTCGATGTGCGTATCATTTGCCAGATTCTGCTCGCCGATTGGCGGGAATATACGGCGCTCAAAGAGAAGCTGCTTCTGGAGATTATGAGCATTGTCGAGGATCTGGGCATTAGCTTTGCCTTCCCAAGCCGCTCGATTTACATCGAAGACATGCCCGGCGCCGCAAGACCAGAGCAGGAAGCATCTATAGACGAAAGTCAACTGCCCGGGCAATCTCCGCGGCCCGATCACAATAGTGCCGACAGTTCTCCTTCTTCCGCCCCATGACAACCTCCGCGGACGGCTTGCGCGCCGCTCTCAATTTTACCGAAAGCGACCTGCGAGCCAACAGACAAGGTCAGCTTACGATTGAACAGGCGCGGCGATTGAGGCGCGGCCAACGCCGGACGGCGCTTATTGGCGCGCTGGTTTTTTCGACCCTCGTGTTTGCTTCAACAGCGCTGATATTTGCTGGCCAGACTGAAAATAACGCGATCATGTTGCTGGCAGGTCTGGGCTTGACTTTGGTCAACGCCTTGATGATCGGTCATATGGGTCGCGACATCATGCGCATGAACAACGATCTGAGATCGAATGGCGTTGAGGCGCTTGGGGGCATGGTGGAGCGCGTGTTACGCCGAGGACGACAACGCGATAGCTACCTGCTACAGGTAGCCGATCAAACGCTTCATGTGACAAAAGACGTCTTCTTGCAGTTTGATCATCTCGCGCCGTATCGCATTTATCGCACGCGCCTTACCCGTATTTTATTGTCCGCGGAGCGCGCTTCCGACGGACAAGAGACGTGATTGCCGGACAGGCATCCACCTCGCCATAGCCGACAAGTTTGGCGAGGCGGTGATAGAATGTGACAGTGAATTGTTGAGCCAACGCTGAAGGATTGACCGTGTTGCGACAGTTGCGAAGCCATCATACATTGGCGCTCTGCGGTTATCTGCTTGTTACCCTGTATCTGGTCTCATCCGTACTAAGCTCCTTCTCCACGCGTTTCCTGGGCGGTGGGACGGGCGACGTCTACGAAATGGCGCGTCACGTCTGGTGGTACAAGACTGCGTTGGAAAACGGCGACGATGTCTTTTATCAGTCGCTGCTGGCTTACCCGGACGGTTTTCCCGGCACAGTTTTGTGGGCCAACCCATTGCAGTTCTTTCCAATGTGGCTCTTCGCCTTCGTTATGCCCTTGGCAACGGCATACAACCTGGGGCTTCTGATAGCCCTGACCTTGAACGGTTGGGCGATGTACATCTTCGCCCGCCAGCGCATTTCCCATCGTCATCTTGTGCCTGCCTGGATAGCGGGACTGATCTATATGGTCTTCCCGGCAATGCAGGGACACCTATTTGACGGGCATGCCGGCTTAATGGTGCAATGGCCCGTACCGATTCTGCTTTTGAGCCTGTTCAAGTACGTCGATGCCGGGCGCAAGCGCTGGTTTGCGCTGTCGGTGATCTTTTTCCTCCTGTCCGCGATGGGGCACAGTTTGCAATTCTTGTATTTGCACGTGCCGCTGGTTGCGCTCTTTACCCTGGCGCGTCTTTACCGGAGGGACTACGTCGGCGCGACTCGTACAGTATCAGTCGCGCTTGTCGGGACTATACTATTGATCGGATTTCTCTGGCCAGTTGTTGAAAGGACGCTTCAAGCGCCTCATTATGGGGGAGCGGGCGGCTACGTGCGTTACAGTATCGATCTCTTGGGTTTGATTACGCCTTCTTTCGAGAATCCATTCTGGCGCGATATCGCGCCCCACTCCAGTCGCGTACTCGGTACAAACCTTGGTGAAGGCGCCAGCTACATTGGCGCCATCGGCGGGATACTGACGCTTGTCGGCTTGCTTTTCCGTCGCCAGACGCACTGGTGGTTGCTGGTGGCGGTCGCCGCCTGGTTATTGGCTCTGGGTCCGGTGCTCAAAGTGCTTGATGAAGCGGTCTCTGTGTCGGTTGCCGGCTATAGCACCGTTATTCCGCTTCCCTACGCCTTCTTGATGAATCTGCCATTTGTGGAGCTGGCGCGTACCCCGGGGCGATTCATGTTCCTGTTTGCGGTCGCTCTGTCGATAATGGCGGGCTGGGGTATGTTGGTTCTTTGGGAGGGTCCATTGTTTCAGCGGCGCAGTCGCCTGATTCGCAATGCCATGGTGGTCTTGCTCGCTTTGCTCATCTTTCACGACTATCAGTTGTTTGCGGCATTTCCCAGTGTGCCAGCGGCTATCCCTCAGGGCATTTTCGACCTGGCCAAACGGGGCGACATCCGCGCCGTCTACAACGTGCCGCACGATCATTTGCTGTCGGTCAAAGAGGCGATGTATCTACAAACGGCGCACGAGAAACCCTTGGTCGCCGGGCACGATACTCGCGTCACGCCGGTGGATCCGGCCAGGCTGGTGCTGCTTTCCAGATTTCATCCCCTGCTTTTGGCCGAGGCCGGCGCCGACGCAGTGATCATAAACAAAGCGCGTGCCCTGGAAAGCGGTCAATTCAACCTACTCTATCCTCAAGCGCTGGAACGCCTGGGCGATCCTATCTATGAAGACGAAAGATATGCCGTATTTGAATCGCGGTCATCACGACGTAGCGCGACCCAGGAACCGGTTGATTCACTTGTCTCGGACGCCGGGTCGCACAACGTTTATATCTATAAGCAGCGCCCGGGATGGCTGACATTCCGCGCGACCTTGGCGGCGGTAAACCGCCGCGTCAATCTCTCGCTCAACGACGTACCGCTTCAAGCCGTGAATGTCGTCGGCCAGACGGTTTTGACCATTCCCTTACCGATCGCGCGCCGGGGTTACAATACGCTGCGCATCGAGCTGGATCCTCCCTGCCCCGATCGCGTTGATACGACTGTCTTGCTCTGTCACGACGTATCGATAGAAGATGTCCGGATCGAACAGTTAACCGACGGCGCGATTTACGATCCGATACGCGTCGCGGGCGGTATCGAGCTGTCGGGCTATCACATGCCGGAAAATATAGAAGGCCAACTCGTCATTCATCTTTGGTGGAGCTTCGATTCCCCGCGAACATTTAATGATCAGCGCTTTATACATGTATTAAACGAGGAACGCGTCCTAATGCGGCAGGACGACATTCCTTTCGGGCCGGTGGGGGCTGGTTCGGACTATTTGGAAACGGTCCGGCTGGATGTACGGGGCTTCGAGCCGGGTGAATACCTGGTCTTGACCGGTTGGTACGCGCTGCCGGATATGGTGCGGTACGACGTCTTAACCAATGTGGCCGGAGCGCAAGACAGCACTATCGAACTGGGCAGGTTTAGCGTCGCTGAATAGCGATAGCGCGGGCGCAGATTTCATATCTCCGGTCTTGGCATGGCAATTCGCTGCCGCCGAGCGGGGTAGAATTTTAACAGACTCCTGTGAGTCGCCCGCGCCCAAGAACGATCCCGCTGGACAACAACAACATAAGTTGTCCAGCGGGATCGTGGGTTTAGCTTGGACGGACGTTTCTATCCTAGGGAATGTCCAACGTCCAAGCTAAATTGAGCAGAGGCTTGCGATAGATTTTGCGACCCTTATAACCTTGTTCCTCGATCAAAGCGTTTTCGGCGTCCAACTCTTCAATGCAGATCATAAAATCTTCGGACGACTCCAGCGCGAGTTGCGCGGCTAGGTTGCGTTCATTGTTTTGCATGCGCCAAGCTCTAAACTTGGGAACGGCTCCCATAAGACAATGGCAAGAATTAGAGGCCAAACTTTTATCGAGGCTTCTCCAAACATGTGTGGAGTTACGAACGTGAATGAAGTCAAGCGTTTGCGAATACCGGTTGTTCTACTCTTGCTGGCGATGCTGTCGTCATCATTAACTTACGCGGCGGACTTTGATACGACGAACTATCGCAAGACCATGATCCAATTGCTAGCCGCGACCTTTGATGTGGCCCGCGGTAGGCAGTCCGACCTGGGCATTTATGATGCCATCGCCGAATCGGGCGATCCGCTCTATGTCGCCCCGTTGATCGATATCGCGTATTTCGCGCGAAACGCGACCTTGAACCGCGCTGTCATCAGCGCATTGAACGCGCTGACCGGCGAAGACATGGATTGGCGCGGCTACTTTGAATGGGCTGGACGCAACGATATTGCCCTGCCGCCATCTTATGAAGAATTCAAGGGACAGGTCTTGGCCGCCTTCGTCGACGCGGAGTTCATGCGTTTCTTCGCTCCCGGCGTCCTGGACACGGCGAGGATCAATATGGTGGAACCAGTCTGGGGCGGCGTCACGGTGGACGGCATCCCATCGCTGGTCAATGCCCGACAGATCAGCCCGGAAGACGCGGTCGCGGAAGGTTATGAATTTGAGGACTTTTGTGGTGATTCCGATTGCAGCTATCCGGCAGCGGACGAGTTGGTCTTCGGTGTCAGCTTGGACGGTGACAGCCGCGCCTATCCGCTGCGTCTTTTGAATTGGCACGAGATGTTCAACGACGTTATCGGCGGCGCGCCCATGTATGACGCGCCTGACGGCGAGCAGGTTTGTAGCTTCCGCGCGCCCACAACCTTTGCGGCTCGCGGGCGCGCAGGTAACGATTGGATTCTCGTCCAGGGACAATCCGCGGCTTGCCCGCGAGACGGTTGGCTGCAAACTGACGTCATTGAATGGGAAGGCGACGACACAGAGTGGGAGAGCCTGCCTGATGTTGGCGCCGGCGAAGGAGCGACGGAAAACGGTCCGCCCGGCCGGGTGCGCGGACGCCCGGTCATGCTGGCTTACTGCACGCTTTGTGGCGCGGGCGTTCTATACGATGTCCAAATTGCCGATTTGACCTATACGGATCTCGACGGCGAGATCGTGAATCTTGGCGATACTACTCTGGAGTTTGGATCGTCGGGTCTTTTGATGCGCTCCAACAAACTGATGTACGATCGCAATACCGATACAGTCTGGAATGCGATTACCGGAACGCCCGCCTTTGGTCCGCTGGCTCCAAGCGACATCGTTTTGGACCTGCTGCCGGTTGTTGTCGTGGATTGGGCGAGCTGGCTGGAAAAGCATCCGGATACCAGCGTCTTGAGTTTGGATACAGGTTTCACCCGCAATTACACCAATGGCGCCGCCTACAGCGATTATTTCAACAGCACTGAATTGATGTTCCCCTCCTGGCAGCAGGATACCGCGCTGGTCGAAAACAAGGACATGGTATTCGCCTTGCGTCTGCAGGGGGAGGCGAAAGCCTATCCGCTGGAAACGATCATTCCCGAGCGCCTCATCAACGATCGCGTCGGAGGGACCAACCTGGTTATTGTCGCTGAGGCCTCGCCCGAGCGAGACTTCTTCGAGCCCGGCGGGGCTGCCGTGCGCGCGTACGAGAGCGATGGACATCATTTCAGCGCGGGCGCTGACAAGTCGACGCTCGTTAGCGAAGACGGCCGCGACTGGCAGATAACCGAGGAGGCGATTATCGCGGAGGATGGTGAAAGGCTGGCGCGCATCGGCGGGCACCTGGCTTTCTGGTTCGGCTGGTTCGGCTTTTATCCCGATACCTTGCTCTACACCGTGGATTAGCGACAGGGGCAAACTATCGGGCTAGGTTGAAAAACACGGTTTAAGACCAAGACGGCGAAGTCTTGCCATCGCGCGGATGAAATACGCCGGTCCGCGTTGGCGCTCCCCCCTCCTGAAGGTCAGTGTCTACGCGACCTGATGCTTCGGAATTCCGCCCCGTTGAGTTGAGGACATGACAGTTTTTCATCGGACAGGCATCACCACAAAACCTATACTTTTCGTAGCGTTTTGGGCGACTCACAGAGCCGCCCCCACAGTTTTGCCGTGAATGAGATTCTACTTCTCCCCGACAATGACGCTGCCGTCGTGATATTCGCCGCCGCGCACGTAGCCCATGGAGACCTCTCTGCCACCTGCGAGTTTTGTCAACAAGAGTTGCAGTTCGTCTACATGTTCGATTGCGCTTTGGTCCAGCGCGGTCAATATGTCACCGACCATCAGCTCGGCTTGGGCAGCGGGGCTGTTCGCGTCGACTGACACGATCAGCAAGCCGGTGTCTTGCTCCAGGGTCTCGGCGACTTTATCCGGCAAACGCGCTTCCTGTACGCCGATACCCAAATGCCCGCGCTGTATTTTGCCATCCGCCAGCAAGGCGCCGACGGAGCGGCGGATCGTCGCGACCGGAATCGCGATGCTGACGCCCTGGGAGAATCCCGATGTGTTCATACCGTGGACGGCGCCCTCAACGCTTAGCAAGGGACCGCCCGAGAACCCGGGATACATGGTGACATCGGTCTGAATGTAGCCGTCAGCGAGGCCGCGCAGCCAGCCGCCGCGGTCAAAAAAATCGCCCTGGCTTTCCATTCGCGCGCGGCGCCGGCGCTTCCGTCCACGACTGTACGCCATTTTCATTGTTCTGAACTTCTCGCGTCGCCGTTTGATATCGTCAGGACTGACCAATCCGCTGGCGATTCCCTGCGTCGCTTTGACCTTTTGTCCCGGGCGTCCCAGCGCCAGCGCCAGATTGCCGACGCGCAAGGAATCGTCCGTTGCCCAGTTAGCCGGGCTCAGGTTGCTATCGGCGCGAAGCAGGGCGAGGTCGTTGTGCGGGTCGCGACCGATCAGACTGGCGTCCACGCGGCTGCCGTCCGGCAGCCCGATGCTGATATGGTCTTCGCTTTCAACGACATGATGGGCCGTCACGATCAGTTCCTCCGACCAGGCGATGCCGGTGGCCGGCAGGCGGCGTCGCGCGTCGACGCGCAGCACGCTGGGCGCGGCGCCCTCGATCACGTTTGCCATATCATCTGACAGTTGTTGCAATGTGTTTGTCACATTCATCTCCTTATTTGTTTGCGATATAAATAGTATGCGACGGAATTGCACTGTCCGGCATTCAACCAATGGTGAGGCTTTGCCTATGCTTTTGGATAGGAAGGCGCCTCACAAGCGCAAGTTTCGGATAGTTCGCGGGGCGCATTCTGCTAGAATGTCCGGGGTCTATCGAAGAGAACGAAAGCAGCGGCATTGTCAATCACACAGCTTGGCGCGCTACTCCTTTTGGGGGCGATTTGGGGGGCGTCTTACATATTCATTCGCGTCGCTGTTGAACCTTTTGGACCCGTCTTTTTGATGTTCGCCCGCGTGGCGCTGACTGCGCCGATCCTGGTTGGATACGCCCGTTTGCGCGCCATCGATTTGAATATTCGCAGTCATTGGCGCCAGTTTCTGGTGCTGGGTTTTTTTGGCTCGGCGCTGCCATTCACGCTGATCGGCTGGGCGGAACTGACCGTCTCCGGTTCAATGGCGGCGATTTTACTTTCGGCGACGCCGCTTTTCACAGCGCTGGTGGCGGTTCCAGGCTTGGGAGAACGGCTGACCGTCTACAAGCTGATCGGCGCGGCAATGGGCATTATCGGCGTGTCGATCGTCGTCGGCGGCAGCCCAATGACGCTGGATGCCCGGTTCTTGCTGGCAGCTTTGGCATTGCTGGGCGCGGCGCTCAGTTATGCCCTAGGCGGCGTATATGCCAAGCGTACCTTCCACGGTCTTAACAATCTGTCAATGTCGAGCGGGCAACTGATCGCTGCCGCTTTGATCCTGGCTCCGGTATCGCTCTTTGATCTGCCGCGCGAGCTTCCGCCAACCGGCGCGATCCTGGCTCTGCTGACATTGGTCGTAGTTTGCACAGCCTTCGCTTATCAACTCTACTATTATCTCATCATCAGCGCGGGACCGATCCAGGCGCTTACAGTGACCTTGCTTGTGCCGATTTTCGGTGTGATTTTTGGCGCCCTCTGGCTGCAAGAGAGCATCAGCCCGGGCATGTTATTCGGTCTGTTTATGGTTCTGTTCAGCGTTGGATTGGTGACCGGCATGATCTCGCCCAGGCGGCGGCTCCTGGAAAAAAGTCCCTGACCCTCCTGACAAATGGTTTGTACTCGTATTGCGCCAGGCCGCTGAATAGCGCCCGGGGTCAAGCCTCAATGAACAAGGGAGATGGGTCCGCGAATCGCGCGAGCTCGCAAGACAATTCACGGACACAGGTTTCTATCCGGTCGGCGACGACTCGGCCGACCAGGGCTGTTATCTCCGGTCCATAATGAAACTGCGCTCCCCAATACTCATAGTCCACATGCAGTGGGTCAAAATATTCTTCCATGGCAATGTAATGATAATTCTCTCTCGCATAGTCAAGCAGGAACTTATAGGGCGGGTCTCTGCCTTCGTAACGGCGTATGAGGTGGCTTCGCAGCGGCAAATGCAAGGCGACAAATACGGTATCCCGCGCCATGACATCTTCCCCAAAGGCAGTGAGAATGGCCTTGCCGAGCGTGCCCCCCTCGCTGTCTGGCAGATAAACGTCTTGATTCTCTTCATCTGTCTTTAGCGCTTCGTACAGAAATCCGGCGAGCCGAGACCAAGACCACCATTTCGATGCCACCTGGCGGCTACGGTAGTGGAATTCCCAACTTGCCAGAGGATGATTGGCGAAGTCCTCGAAGACGGCTGTGAGTTGCTCCGGCGGCAGCGCCGGCGCGTTAAGCAAGGTCAGTTCTTGATCGACCAGGGCGAAGCGCGGCTTGGAAAATGGCATGCCGGCCGCATTCAGCATCTGCCTGAAGACATTGACATTTCGCTTGAGGTTTTCCGGCTGCAAGCCGAATATGACGATATCTGGCTGAAATTGCGCGCCCAGGCGCTGCCAACGCAGGAATGCCTGATCCATCCCGTATGCGCCGACGCCGAAGTTCATGACTTCCGCGCGGATCCCGGCTCGGTTCAGCCCCAGTTCCAGTTGCCGCGGCCAGGTTTCTTCGTCCTTGACTTCTTCCCCGGCGGTGAAGGAATCGCCAAAGACCGCGATGCGCAGGGTATCGGGCGGGGGCGTCGAACTGTATTCGCGCCGCGCCCGCAAACTGGCGCTGTTAATCGTGAATTCGCCGTCATTCCAAGCCCAGTTGGGATGATAGGTCCAGCCCAGCCATTCGTCAGCGATGATGGTGGCATATTCCTGATTCTCGACATAGTCATCGATTCTCACGCGCAACTGATTGACCGGCAGGACATAGGGCTGCAAGGTGTAGCCCAGAAAAGTGAATTGTCCGTCGGCGTCTGTTTCCCCGGCTATGCGCAGGAAGGCTTCCAGAAAAGCCAGCGCTATGGCGAAAGAACAGATGACGATCAGGGCATTGGCCGCGTATTTCTTTCTCATTTTCTCGTTCTGCGCGTCGGACGGCGCCATGCGGCGCTGCGTCGTCTATATCAGAAATGCGCTCTGCCCATGAAAGCAGAGCGCCCAATCTCTCTAAGCGCTGATGACAACGCGATCCAGCGCCTGTAAAGGACTTGAGATGCTATCGCGGAGACCGCTCGGCGGATCGACGAGGTCTATCGGCGCTTTCCGCAGCGCTTACATGTTCAGGGCGTCGTAGCCTGGTCCGTTGGTGAAGAAATCGTAATTGGGTTGAATGTCCGGGGTGAGATCGACAATGTCGCCCTCTTCATGTTCGATGATGACTTTGGTATCGAAGGGCACACGTTCTTGACCGTCCATCATTTCGTATTCGGAAGATACCTCTTCTTCGACGAAGATGGCTTCGAAGGGGCATTCGGGAATGCAGGCGCCGCAATCAATGCAGGTGTCGGGGTCGATGAAGTACCAGGGCCATTCGTTTTCCGGTTTGCCGGCGATGATGCACTCGACCGGGCAGACCTCCACGCAAGCGCCATCCCGCAGGCACAGGCTGGTGATGATATGGGTCATTTGGACTCTCCTTGAACGTGTCTCGAGCCAAAGCTTGCCGGCTTCCCAGCCGAGAATTGGCGGAACAATTGCGAACTTTGGTTATGGTAGCGTATTTTGCGCCCCTCTGCTAGCGTAACTGTAAGATTTATACCAGGATTTTCAAGGCTTGTAACACATCAAATTTTGGGTGTATGGCGCTTGAGCTACAAGACGTATTTGCTATAATGCCAACATTGCTCCAGTAGCTCAGTGGATAGAGCATTGGTTTCCTAAACCAAGTGTCGCAGGTTCGAGTCCTGCCTGGAGCGCTGCGCAATCGGGCAAGCGCCTGTTCTGCGATCAACGACGTTTGACTTTTGCACTCGAAACATTTATTCTTGATTTGCAAAGGAAATTGGCTATGACCCCCGAACCCAAATCAAAGCCATCCGCTGAACTGCGCGACAGTGATCAGATTGCGGATATCGACAGCGATGAAGTACCGACGAAAGCAGATATTCTTGAGGACATCAGCGAAGGTTATCGTTTTGTCATGTCAGGGGGCAAGGGTCAGCCAATTGATGAATTGCATCGCGAAATCGCCGAAGAACTGGCGCGTGAAGAATTAGCGCAAAATGCGAATATCCGTCCATAGCCTGCAACGATACAAACGACAGCTTAAACGATTGGAAAAGAAATACAGGACTGCTCTGGAGCAGTCCTATTTGCTTACCGAGGACATCAAACGGGGTGAAAAACCCGGCGATGCGATACCGGGCTTTGACGGCACTGTTTACAAGGCTAGGCGAAATAACAGAGCGGTACCCGGCGGGGAACGAAAGGGTTATCGCTTCATCTATTGCATTCACCCACCCGATCAAGCGACCATGATTTCCGTCTACGCGAAGACGGAACAAGAAAACATCAGCGACGGCGAAATTGCGGAACTTCTAAGAGATGTAGAACGTCGACTCTCAGGCAACTGAGAAGCCCGCGTTGACTTCGCGTAATCCGTCGAACCGCTTTGTTGCCGTTGACAACGGTGAAAGTCCTACAACCGGATCTCCTGCGAGTAGCTGTCGATCCGCTCCCGAGCCGCCCCGACAAATTCCGCCAGCGGCAGCGCCCCCAGATCTTCATCCGTCCGCAAGCGCACGCTGACCGTGCGGTTCTCGATATCGCGGTCGCCGACGATCAGCAGCCAGGGAATGTTCATTCGCCGATGCTGCTTGATCTTGGAGCGCATGTTGCGGTCTTGCAGGTCAGCTTTCACGCGCATGCCACGCGTCTTGAGCAAGTCTTCAATCTCAACCGCGTAGTCGTTGTGGCTCTCGCGGATCGGGATGATGACCGCTTGAATCGGCGCCAGCCAGGGCGGGAAGGCTCCGGCGAAATGCTCGATCAAGATGCCGATGAAGCGTTCCAGGCTGCCGAAGGGCGCGCGATGGATCATGACCGGTCGCTTTCGTTCGTTGTCGCTGTCGACATATTCCAGGTCGAAGCGCTCCGGCAGATTGTAATCGACCTGCACGGTGCCCAACTGCCACTCGCGCTTCAAGACATCGCGCACGATGAAATCAAGCTTGGGTCCATAGAAGGCTGCCTCGCCCGGTTCGATGTGATAGTCCAACCCCAGTTCTTCGCAGGCGTCGACAATAGCGACGGTGGCTTCTTCCCACAGGGTGTTGTCGCCGACATATTTGTCGCTGTCGGGATCGCGCGTGCCGATGCGGGCGCGGAAATCGCTCATGCCCAGGGAGCCGAAGACCTGCTGTATCAGCTTGACGACAGCCATGAATTCGCCCAGCAATTGATCGGGACGAACAAAGAGATGCGCGTCATCCACGGTGAAACCGCGCACGCGGGTCAAACCGCGCAACTCCCCCGATTGCTCGTAACGGTACACCGTGCCGAACTCGGCATAGCGCAGCGGCAAATCGCGGTAGGAGCGCGGCTGGCTGCTGTAAATGCGGCAATGATGCGGGCAATTCATCGGCCGCAGCAGAAACTCGTCGCCGTCGACATCAATGGGACTGTATTGGCTGTCCGCGTAATAGGGGTAGTGCCCGGAGGTCTTGTATAGCTCGATATTGCCCAAATGCGGCGTGACTACCGGCAGATAGCCGCGCTCGATCTGAATATCGCGCAGCCACCGTTCTAGCGTGTCGCGCAGGACAGCGCCATTGGGCAGCCACAGCGGCAGACCCTTGCCGACCATGGCGTCGATCACGAAGAGATCGAGCTTTTCGCCCAGGACGCGGTGATCGCGCTTGATGGCTTCTTCCAGCCGTGCGCGGTAATCGTGCAGGTCTTCCGGCGTCTCCCAGGCGGTGCCGTAGATCCGCGTCAGTTGCTGTCGCTTTTCGTCGCCGCGCCAATAGGCGCCGGCGGGCGGCCGCAGCGATATGCTGACGGCTTTGGGATTGATCTCTCTGGTGCTTTCAACGTGAGGTCCGCGGCAGAGGTCGGTAAATTTGCTCTGCGTGTAAATGGTTAGGCTATCGGCCGGCGCGGCGATCGGTCTGCCATTGTCGTCTTGCTTCCCATTCACCAGATCATCTATCAACTCCAGCTTATAGGGTTGGTCCTGGAAAATTTCGCGCGCTTCCACCGGCGTGACCTCGCGGAGCGTAAATCTGTGACTTTGCGCGAGGAGCTTTTTCATGCGCTTCTCGACCCATTTGATATCCTCATCGCTGATGGTGGTCGGCAGATCGAAATCGTAATAGAAGCCGTCTTCTATGGGCGGACCGATGGCGATCTTGGCTTCGGGAAAACGTTCCAGCATCGCCTCTGCCATCACATGGGCGGCAGAATGGCGAATCTTGTAGAGTTGACTGTCTTCATAACGTTCTTCGGACATGGATATTCCTCGGTTGTTTCTGTCTTGTCGCGGTGAGAGATCGGATGCGCTCTTCCGCCAAGCGATGCAGCGGCAAAAGCCCGTCAAAGCATTTGGACGGTGAGCCGCGGAAAATTATAGCGGAGAAAGCGGAAAAGCGAACTGGTAGGCCCGTCTGGGGAGACGGCGTTGGTGGATTGGGGACGAAGGACCGTTTAGTCGCCGACGACCACCAGCACCTCTTCGATGACGGCGGCTGCTATCTCTTGCGTGGCGCGCTCACCGTCGCTGCTAGTTCGCTGCTTGTCAGCATCGTCGTCTCTGGTGACGCGCGTGAAAAGACTCTCAAAGACGTCTTGCGCCACCAGGTTGTCGATGGTGTCCTCAATAATGGAGCGCTCCAATTCGTCAACGATGATATGCGGCGTATCGACCACGGCGTAACGGACGGGCGGCGTCTCCGGAATGGACTCCGTCACCATCAAGGTCAAATCCATCTGGCGGTGGATATACGATATCGTGGCGAAGAGCGCCGTGTACATGGCGCCATTTTCCATCCTTACAATCACGTCGCAGGCGTCGCCCTCTTCGTGCATCTCGCAATAGGTCCGGTCCGGGACGATCATCATGTCCACGATTTTGTTCTCCAACATTTGCCCGCATATCCTGTCTTATTGTCTTATTAAGTGCGCCTAAACCATTATACGGTCAAAGACGTGAATATAAAATAAGCTTATCACAAAATGTTGCAGTATTTTAATGTTTACCACAATGTTTTGCCAATAGCCGAGCGGGGGGCATCTAATGGCTGGAATTCCAATATACAAATGACGCTTTTGGCATATCATAGGGCTGTTCAAACAAATAGTGAGACCGACTCATGTCCGTTCCTCCTGACAACGAACATCCATTGTACGAAAAGCCAAGAAGTCAAGAGCGCCTTCAGGTTTCCGCCTCACGCGCTGGAACAAAGCGCTTTCGCCGCCCGCCCGAAGATCAGCCAAGGCTGACGCTGGTATTGGTGGCGATCAATGCCCTGATCTTCGCCGCCATGATGGTATCCGCTGAAATCGAACGCGAGTTCATGGTACATGGCGCCTTGTTCCCGCCGCTTGTCGTGTACCAGGGGCAGGTTTATCGCCTGCTCACTGCCATGTTCTTGCATGGCAGCCTGGCCCACGTGCTCTTTAACATGTACGCCTTGTACATCATTGGCAGTACCGTAGAACCGATCTTTGGCCGGCTGCGCTTTTTGTTGGTTTATTTTCTGGGCGGCTTGGCGGGGTCGGTCTTGAGCCTAGCTTTGGGGGATCCGCTCTCGCCATCGGTTGGGGCATCGGGCGCGGTCTTCGCGATATTCGCGGCCGAAGCGGCGCATCTGTATCAGCACCGCGGCATCTATGCCAATGTGAAGGGGCGTCTGCGTCACATGCTCTTTTTGATCGGCATGAACCTAGTCATCGGCATTTTCCCTGGATCGCGCATTGACAATTGGGGGCATATCGGCGGCCTTATTGGCGGTTTCCTGCTCGCCTGGCGGATCGCGCCGCGCCTGAGCCGACCGGCGATGCCGCCGCGCAGCATGAGGGAGTTCGCGCGTTCGGACACCAATCCCTTGCGCATCCGCCTGCCAGAACTGGTCATCTACGTTTTTGTCTTAATCGGACTCGTCGTCGTCGCCATCAACGCGCTCCCCGCGCATATGCCCAACTTCGTACCGTAGCAGCGCAAGCTGTTGCGCGATCTCTTTGTTCTCTTGTGTCAACTTGGTGATGACGGTCGAGAAATAGAGCTGGATGAAAAGCAGGAACAACGCGGCCAGCAGGAAAAGCAAGTTCGGCGGGTATTCGATATTGACCAGGTCGGCCAGGCTGTGCAAGAGATCGCGCCAAACGCCGACGACGAGCATCACAATGGCTGTCGCCAACCACAAGAGCGAGTATTCCTCGCGCAAGCGCCGCCGCCGCACCAGCTCCAGCACCACAAGTAGCGCGACCAACGAAGCGCCAACTGCAAACAATATGGAGCGGTCAATCATGTTCACTCTCCCCTTCAGCTCACTTGAGCAATTCAAAATGTAACTTACAATTCTAGGCATACAAAGGTGTAAAACGTGCCACAGAGACTGCTCGAATTGGGCGGACCAGCGGACGCGGCTCTTATACACATCGCCCCCGCCAATAGCTTTCCTCCGCAAACTTACGGGCTTATGCTGCGTTCTTTGACGGATCGCTATCGCGCGATCTGTTTCCCGCCGCGCGCGCTATGGGGCGATCAGAGGCCGCCGCGGGAATTGCGCCAATGGCATGTTCTGTCGGATGATCTGCTCTGCGCTTTTGACCGGTGGAAAATGGGCGAAATCATCCTGATCGGCCATTCCTTTGGCGGTGTCGCTTCGATGCTGGCAGCCATTAAAGAGCCTGAGCGCTTCCGTGCGCTGGTCATGCTCGATCCTACGATTTTGCCACAGGAATTGCTGGATTGGCTGAAAACGGCGGCGGAACAAGGCGCGCTTGATCAGACACCCCTGGTAAGAGGCGCCTTGCGGCGTCGACGCCTCTTCGAGAGCCGGGATCAGGCTTTCGCGCGCTTTCGAGACCGGCCCCAGTTCGCCGATTGGTCCGATGAAGCGCTGCGCTTGTATGTCGATCACGGTTTAAGGGAACGCTCGAACAAACCCGGCTACGAACTGACCTGGTCTGTTGAATGGGAAGTTTACTATTATTCCACGGTTTACCAGCGAATCTGGGAGGATTTGCCGAAGCTGGAGAGCTTGCTGCCAGTGTTGATCATCCGCGGCGGCGCGAGTGATACCTTCGATCAAGCGGGTCAAGACGCTGCACAGCGCCTGGTGCCTTCGGCGACCATAAACGTGATCGAAGGGCAGGGGCACCTGTTCCCGCAGTCGGCGCCAGACGAGACCGGCGCCTTGATACGCCCTTGGCTGCGCGCGACCCTTTCCTAATGACGGGAGATGAATCCCCGCTCCTCGATCCGCACTTTGTCCTTGACATCCAGCACCCGGACTACTACACTTCAACTTCTCATTTAGCGATGAGATGCCGAGATAGCTCAGTTGGTAGAGCGCGGCACTGAAAATGCTGATGTCCCCAGTTCAAGTCTGGGTCTCGGCACCTTGGAACTCATCCTCGCGATGAGTTTTTCTTTTCTCACAAATGGCGGAGGCTTTCAAGAGGATTGCGCGATTGGTAGGATAGGGGAGCCATGGACGGTCCGACACCCGCCTTTATGAAGACGATTCTGCTGATTTCGCGCTGCCCGCCATATCCGCTGCATCTGGGCGATCGCCTGATCCTCTGGCATTTGGCGCGAGAATTATCCGGGCGCGGCCATACCCTCGACTTGCTCGCGCTTTACGACCGCGCCGACGATCCCCAATGGATCGCGCAATATCGCGAATTCTTCCGGCATATCGAGTTGATACGAGAGTCCCGTCGTGGCGGCGAAGCCTATCTGCAGCGCCTGTTCGATCCGTCAAAGCGCTTTGCCGGGAATCCCGACATGAGCTTCAGCCCCGAATTGTGGCGAGCGATCGAGCGATATTTGCAAGTCCATGATTACGATCTGGCGCACTGTTTCGGCTCGGTCAGCGTTTACGAATATCATCCGCTATTTGAAAGCATGCCCAACCTGATTACACCATACGAATCGCATGCGCTCTTTTTGCGCAGCGCCGCGCGGCAGGGTCAACTCAGCGCCGCGCTACGCTTGCCGATCGTTCGCCGCTTTGAGCGATTCATGTATTCGCCCTATGACCGCACCGTGGTGATCGCCGAGAAAGACCGGGATATGTTGCTGTCGCTGCAACCCCAACTGCCGGTGGATGTGATTCCCAACGGTATCGAATTGGGACGGTTCCCCTGGCAAGGCGCGGATCGTGACAGGGGAACCCTGCTCTTCGTTGGCAACTTCGAATATCGACCGAATCAGGACGCGGCGCAGCTGCTAACCGAGCGAATCATGCCCGAGATCTGGCGGCAAATGCCGTGTGCGCAATTGCAACTGGTCGGCAATAATCCGCCGGAGTGGATGCGCAACCTGGCTGACAGCCGTATCCTTGTTAGCGGGCGCGTTCCCGAAGTGCAACCATTCCTGGCGCGAGCGACGGCTTTCGTCTGTCCCTTGCGCATGGGCGCTGGACTGAAGAACAAAGTGCTGGAAGCGCTGGCGATGGGCATTCCCGTGCTGGCGACGCCGCTAAGCGTTGAGGGCATCAACGTAGAACATGGCCATTCCGCGATCATTGCCGAAGCGAAGGACATTACCGCCGCCGCGCTTCATGTCCTGAGCGATCAGGAACTGCGTCAGCGCTTGTCCCTCCGCGGACGGCAACTGGTCGAAGCCGAATACACCTGGGAAAAGGCGGCTACAAGTTATGAGCGCCTTTACGACGAACTGACGCGTAAGTCTTGAGGTTTAGATCACCATCAGCTTGTCGCGCTCGGGCAATGGCGGGAATGGCGCCTGCGGCAAGGTCTGATACCAATAAGCGACCGAAGCGATGTCGTCCTGCAAGGGCAGATAGCGGCGGTTGTAACCCCATCCCAGCGCTTGCATGGTGACGCGCAAATCGTCATCAAAGCGGATCGGATCCATGATATGCCAGCGGTACATGCCCATTCTTAGCTGCGACCTGTAATCGTTATCGGATCGGATCACCTGGTGAAAACCGGCGTAGGGCGTGGTGAAGGTCATGTATCCCTGGTCGTGGCGCGGGCTGGGATCAAAATTATAGGAGCCGCAGAAATAATCTTCGGTGCCGGTGCCGCAAATCGTGGGATATTCGTCGCCGTCGAGGTAGAACTTCACTTCGCCCTCGCCCCACCAGCCGTTGTTGTTGGAGCCCCAAGCCACATAGGTTCCGACATAATGTCCGCGTCCGCGGACACCGTCGACGATGGTGTAAACGTCTTTGAACGGCAAGGGATTGACGCGGCGGAACTGCGCGTGAAAATAGGCGGCGTCCTCGGGCACGTCGGTCAATGTGTAGTTGACCTGATAATAGAGCGTCATGTCCTCTTCGGCGATATTGCTCATCGTGATGCGGCAATGCCGACGGAAGGGCATTTCCCAGTAAGAATTGAAGGCGCTGCCCGGATTGACACAGATTGGCAGCGAAGTCACCTGCGCGTATTCGCCCCAGCCAACAGCGAAAAAGTCGCCCGCCGGGCATTCTACCGAGGGGGATTCGCTCTCGTCCCAATAGATGCGCAAGATCGAATAGCGCCAGTTGCCGGTGGGCGTCATCCAGATTTGCTGGATCGCGCCCGGACCGTCGATGTCGGCGACGGTGAAAGTTTCCCCGGCTTGGATACGCACAGATGGCGAGACTTTCCAGCCATGGCCCAGGTCGCGCGCGGCTTGGCTGCCGGTCCCTTCGTCAGCCATGCCGCCTTTGCCTTTGTCGCCGGCAAAGTTCTCGGCGCTGATCGAGCGCGATTTTGCCGATGATAGACGCGACAGATTGCCCAAATGTAATCCCAAACCGTTAAATTCGCCCATCATTGCCTCCCGTCATACCATGCCGCCCGAGACCTGTTCCTCAAAATGTTCATTACTTTCTTAGTTCTACTTAGCTTTCCGTTTCAGCGCTCGTCTGATTTGCCAGGTTTTCGAAGTGCAATTGGTAAAGGGCGCAAACATCGGGATGTGAACCGGCGTAGACGTAGCTTATGGTATCGTCTTCGTAGCTTATGGTGCCCGCGCTTGCGCAAGGCTCGATATTCAGGCTTTGCGCCGATACGGCTTCTTCTTGCCCGCCCAGCGCGCAGTTGATCATCTCTTGATTGATGCGTGACTGGTTTATGACCAGAACAGCGCCTACCTGTGGAATCGTATTATCAGGATCGGATTGTGAATAGAACTTGGCGGCGATGGCGCCCCGGTCCTGGAAGCATTGCAGGATCTGTTCCGCCTTGGCGACAAAAGCTGTAATGCCGATTTGCCCGCCCACCAGGGCGGCGCCGCCCACCGCGGCAAACGCGCCGTCGATGGTGGTATCGACATCGGTCGCGGCGTAGTCGGCCAGATTGGGCAAAAGGCGCTGCGCGGACAGGGCGTCCTCGGATGTATTGCCGGTATCGCTGCAAGCCGCGACGATCGTCAAGATCAGCGTCAGCGCGCAGGCGAGTCTGATCGTCGTCAAAAATGTCCCCCAAATATCGCGCACGAGTATCGTACGCCGTTATTCTATCAGATTATACCTGTCTGCGGACTCTCGCGGTTGCGAAATCGGTACGTAGCTAGTCGAATCTCCCCCGTTTTGATAGACTTGCCGGACTTCAAGCGAATGCTCACGGGAGGGCGGATGAAACTGCTTAGCTATAGCGCGAAGGGTCAAACTTATGTTGGCATCCTGGAAGGCGAGGGCATTGGGCGCGTCGATGCGCCGGACATGCTGTCCTTGATCGAAGCTGGCAGCCGCGCGACTCCAGACGGCGGACGCGATGTCTTGAAACAGGTAGAAATCTTGCCTCCGCTGCGGCCGGGCAAGATCCTGGCGATCGGGCGCAACTATGTCGAGCACGCGCGCGAATTGAATAACGAGGTGCCATCCGAGCCGCTGGTCTTCGCGATTATGCCGAGCGCGGTCATCGGCGATGGCGATGAGATCGAATGGGAAGGCGCCCTGACTTCGCAAGTGGATTGGGAAGGCGAGTTGGCGGTGATTATGGGCAAGACTGCGCGCCGGATATCGCGGGAAGACGCGCTTGATTACGTCTTTGGCTACACCGTCGCCAATGACGTCTCGGCCCGCGATTTGCAAACCCGCGACAAGCAATGGGTCCGAGCCAAGGGCTTGGACACGTTTTGCCCGATCGGCCCATGTATCGTCACGGCGGACGAGATCGCCGATCCGCAAAACCTGACCATCGTGACAAAAGTGAACGGCGTCGAGAAGCAAAACGGCTCAACGGCCAACATGATTTTCAACGTGGGCCTATTAATCGAATTCTTGTCCCGCGCCTTCACGCTGAATCCGGGCGACATGATCTTGACCGGCACGCCTTCCGGTGTGGGCAAGGCGGCTGATCCACCGCAGTTCCTGGGCGATGGCGATCTTGTCAGCGTCGAAATCGAAGGCATCGGCAAATTGACGAATCGCTGCCGGGTGCTATAATAGACTGAGGTATGGAAAAACACAGGACAACCGATGACTAGCGCAGAGAATACAACAGTCCAGTACACCTCCATATTGGAACGCCTAACCAAAGTTGAAACTGCTATGGAAACAGAACGTCCGCACTTGGCATCCAAGGCGGATCTTGAACGGCATACGCGCTTGATTGTGATGTGGCTTATTGCGACGCAAATTGCGATAGTGGGTTTGATGCTTACCGTTATCGGCAACTGGATCTCTTCTATCGGCTAGCATTTCAGGAAGCCTAGTGATAGCTCCATGGACCGCATCCTCTTCGCCGCCGCCTGCCTCGATATGCTCAACGACCCGGCGGACTTGCCCGACGCCTCGATTAGCTCCATTTGCCTGGACCCGCCATTCAATTCCAACTCAAAATATAACCTGATTTTCAAAGGCAAAGACAAGACGCGCAAGCCGGTGGAAGCTTTCGTGGACATCTGCCAGTGGAGCGACCAATACGCCGAGACGCTCGACGATTTGCAGCGCGACCCGCGCACGCGACCGTTGGCGACCATTGCGCGCTTTGCCCTTGAAATAGCATCGGCGCGAGGCAAACGCGGTGGCGTAGGTAGGGACTGAGAAATGCGGGAGACAGCCATGCCAAAACCCCTAACGATTGCGGATGTCAAAGTCATCTTGACCCAACCGGGCAAGTCGCGGCTGGCGATTGTCAAAGTCACGACTTCCGAGCCAGGCTTGTATGGCTTAGGCTGCGCCACCTTCACCCAGCGCATTTTCGCGGTGGCGGCAGCCATCGAAGGTCATTTGAAGCCTTTCTTGCTCGGTCGCGATGTCGACCGCATTGAAGAGATCTGGAATATGTCGATGGTGCACGGCTATTGGCGCAACGGGCCCGTGCTGAACAACGCGATTTCCGGCGTCGATCAAGCCTTGTGGGATATCAAGGGCAAGCGAGCCGGCATGCCGATTTACGATTTGTTAGGCGGCAAATCGCGCGAGGCGGCGCATGTTTATGTGCATGCCGATGGGGACTCAAAAGAAGAAGTCGCTGAAAACGTCTGCGCCTACATGGAGCAGGGCTTTCGCTACATTCGTGTGCAGATGGGCGGATATGGCGGCTCGGGCAGCCTCATGATCAAGCCTCGGGGCGCGCCGCCGGGCGCCTATTTCGACCCGCGCGACTACGCCCGGCGCACGCTGGAAATGATCGCGCATGTGCGGGGAGAAGTCGGCGATCAAATTGAATTGCTGCACGATATCCATGAGCGCCTGGCGCCGATACAGGCCGCGCAGTTCGCCAAAGACGTCGAGCCCTTCAAGCTGTTCTTCCTGGAAGACGCGCTGGCGCCGGAAGACATAGCATGGTTCCGCATGATACGCGCGCAATGCGCCACGCCGCTGGCTATGGGAGAGTTGTTCAACAATCCCCATGAATGGCAAGTGCTGATTCAAGAGCGCCTGATCGATTTCATTCGCATGCATATCAGCCAAATGGGCGGCATCACGCCGGCCCGAAATGTGGCGATCTTCGCCGATATCTACGGCGTCCGCACCGCCTGGCATGGACCGAGCGATACCTCTCCGGTCGGTCACGCGGCCAACCTGCAGCTCGATTTGTGGCATCCCAATTTCGGTATCCAGGAATGGTATCAGCCTTCCGAGCTTGACTACGCGATCTTCCCGGGCTTGCCTGTCATAGAGGACGGGTATCTCTATCCCAACGATCAGCCGGGGCTGGGCATTGATATCAACGAGGAATTAGCGGCGAAGTATCCCCCCCAGGATATCGTCGAGGACTGGACGCAAACGCGCCTGCCCGACGGCAGTCCGGCGCGGCCGTAAGCCTCAATCCCCCATCCCCGACCGGCTCCAGGGTGTCTACGCGCCCTGACCCCTAGAAGGTTCATCGCGAGAATTGTAAGGGCGACCAATCTGGTCGCCCGAAAATCTTCTTATTTTGGGATAGGGTGGATTATGGCGGGGGAAGTAACTAGGGATTGCAGACGTTCGCCGTCACACCCTCGAGCAGAAAGTCCAGGATCAGTTGCGCCGCTTCCACCGCCACAGTTACCTGGGCGTCGGAAGTGCTGGCCGCCAGATGCGGGGTGTGGATCACCTTGGGATGGCCAATCAGGGGGTGGTCAGTCGGCGGGGGTTCCTCTTCAAAGACATCGAGCGCGGCGCCGGCGACCTTTCCGCTCGAGAGCGCCGCAGCCAAATCCGCCGAATTGATCAGCGCGCCGCGCGCCGCGTTGATGATGCGAATGCCGTCTTTCATCACGGCGATTGATTCGGTATTGATCATGCCGCGCGTCTCATCGGTGACCATCGCGTGCAGCGCCAGATAATCGGAGTTGGCGTACACCTCGGGTAAATCAAGCAGCGGCACGTTGATCTCCGCAGCCACCTGCGGCGGCAAGTAAGGATCATGCGCGATGACCTTCATTTCGAAGGCTTGCGCGCGGGTAGCGATCGCCCTTCCGATCCGTCCCAGCCCGATGATGCCCAGGGTCTTGTCCTTGAGCTCGACGCCGGTGAACGCTTTGCGGTCCCAGCGCCCTTCCAACAGCGATTGATGCCCTTGCGGGATATGCCGGGACAAGGCGATCATCAAGCCGAAGCTGTGCTCGGCGGTTGAGATCGTGTTGCCGCCCGGCGTGTTCATGACCACGATTCCCCTGGCGCTGGCCGCAGCAAGATCGACATTGTCGACGCCGACGCCGGCGCGCGCGATGGCTTTGAGTTCTGACGCGCCTTCAATTAACTCGGCATCGGCTCTAACGCCGCTGCGGATGATGATGGCATGCGCGTCGGCTATGGCGTCGAGCAGAGCCGGGCGCTCCAGCTTGCCCGGCGCGGAGACGCGAATCCCGTCGCAGTTGCGCAGGATGTCAATCGCCTTCTGATTGACGTTATCGGGAACCAGAACGTGCAAGGTCATCACCTTCGCCTTTCTATTCTCCTCTTCCCTCTCGGGGAGGGTTGGCAGATGGGGGCATCGCCCCCGCCATAAAGGCGTCGATGCCGTCCAGGACTTCTCGCAGCATAGCCATCGTCACATCGCCCATGTGCGGCAGGCGAAAGGTCTTTCCCTTGATCTTTCCATAGCCCTTGTCCATGGCAAAGCCAATTTCCGCCTGCATAAAACGATCCATGGCATCGACGTCGATGCCGAGCAGGTTTTCCACGGTGGTTACGGTATTGCTGCGATAGCCATCTTGCGCGAAGAGGCCGAAACTGCGGTCGAGCGCCCAGCGATGCGTGGCATCGCGCATGTCTTGGTGACGTGCCCAGCGCGCCTCGATGCCCTCGGCCAGGATCTGATCCATTTGCAGGTCCGCCGCGAACATCAGCGCGACCGGCGGCGTTGAGGGCGTATTGTTCTTCAGCAAGGATTTTTCCAGCGTCAGAAAATCGAAATAGTAGCCGCGGTTGGGGATGCTTTTGGCGCGTTCCAGCGCGCGATCGCTGACGGCCGCGAAGGCGATGCCGGGCGGCAGGGCGAAGGCTTTCTGGCTCGAGGTCAGCGCGATGTCGATGCCCCATTCGTCTACGCGCAGTTCCGTTCCCAGGAATCCGCTGACGGTATCCACAAAGAACAAGGTATCGGGATAGCGACTGATGACTTCCCCGATCGCCTGAATGGGATTGGTAACGCCGGTGCTGGTTTCGTTGTGCACGACGCAGACGGCATCGTAGCTCTCTTTATCCAGCGCTTCGGCGACCATCTCCGGCGTATGGGCGCGGCCCCAGGGGACGTCGATACAATCGACGCGCTTGCCGTTGGACCTGCTAATCTGCGCCCAGCGTTCGCTGAAGGCGCCGCCGGTCAGGTGCAGCGCTTTACGGTCGTCGCGGATGCCATTGCGGCAGGCGCCTTCCCAGAAACCGCTGCCCGACGACCCGCCGATATAGACGCGGCTTTCCGTGAAGAAGGCTTGACGCAACTTGCTTTGCAGGCGCGCGAACAGTTCCGCGAATTCGGCGCTGCGGTGCCCGATCATCCAGGTCGTTTGCGCACCCAGGATCTCCTCGCGCACCTCGACGGGTCCGGGCAGAAACAAGCGCTTGTGATCAAATTGGCTCATCCGTTTAACCACCTTCCCGAATCCGATTCCCCGGGTCATTGCCCTATTGTGAAAAACTGCACAGACGAGGGCATTGTAGCCCAAAAGCTGTTATACTCAAGCGCGGGTTGGCGCCACGGTATCGACTTGACGCGGCGCCGAAGCGGGCAAGCTTTACGATAGCAAATTGCAAGATAATTGAGAACAGTTTTGAGGCAAATTTCCGGAGGCGATGATGTTGAGGGTGGCGAACGCGCCCTGTTCCTGGGGTGTCATCGAGAACATTGAAGGCGAGCGCTACGATTATGCGCGCGTACTCAATGAAATTGAAAGCAGCGGCTATGCTGGCACCGAATTGGGCGATTGGGGATTTATGCCCACTGACCCGGCGCAGCTGAGCGAAGAGCTGGCGCGGCGGCGCCTGGCGCTGCTGGCCTCCTGGGTGAGCGTTTATCTGCATGACGCCGATCGTCATCAAGAGAGCGCCGACGATTGCGCGCGCACCGCGAAATTGCTGGCTGCGGTCGGCGGGAGCGATTGCAAAATCGTGCTCGGGAACGACCCCTATACCGACCCGACGCGCACCCTCAATGCCGGTCGCATCACCCCGGAGATGGGTCTGGACGAGGCGGGCTGGCAGGTTTTCGCTCGCGGGGCGGACACTGTAGCGCGGCGCGTGATGGACGAGACCGGATTGCGCACCGTCTTTCATCATCACATTGGCACCTGGGTGGAAACGCCGGCCGAAACCGCGCGCCTGATGGAAATGACCGATAGCGAGACCCTGGGCTTGGTCTTTGATACCGGGCACTGGGCTTTCGGCGGCGGCGATCCCCTGGCCGACATCGAAGCGTTCGCGGATCGCATCTGGCTGGTGCATTTCAAGGATCATGACCCAGAGGTGGCCGCGCAATCGCGTCAATACGGCTGGGACGGACCGGCTTCGGTTGGACAAGGCATCTTCCCCGAATTGGGCAGAGGCGATGTTGATTTTCCGGGCGTCTTGCGCAAACTGGAGGCGATCGCTTATGACGGCTGGATCGTGGTTGAGCAGGATGTCTTGCCGGGCTTGGGCACGCCGCTGGAATCGGCGACGCGCAATCGGAAGTACTTGCGGCAAATCGGTTTGTGAGCCATGCCTGAATCCGTCACCCTGGGCGACATCGTCCGCGCCGGGCAGCGCCTGGGGGCGCATCTGTCGCCGACGCCGCTGGAAGCCGCGCCCAAGCTGGGCGAAAGGACCTGGCTCAAGCTGGAAAACGCCAACAAAACGCATTCCTTCAAGATCCGCGGCGCGCTCAACGCCGTCTTGTCTCTTGATGAAGCCGCGCGCGCAAAGGGAATCATCGCGGCATCATCGGGCAATCACGCCGGCGCGGTCGCCTATGCCGCGCATCTGACCGGCGCTTCGGCGCAGATCTTGATGCCGAAAAACACGCCCGAGAAAAAGATCGACAATGTTCGTCGATATGGAGCCGAGGCGATCCTTTTTGGCGACAACTACGACCAGGCGGAAGCCGAAGCCCTCCGCAGGGCAGCCGGGGGCGCTACCTGGGTCTCGCCCTATAACGACGCCAAAGTGATCGCGGGCGCCGGCACAATCGGCCTCGAAATTATGGAGCAATTGCCGGATGTCGAGCGGGTGGTTGTGCCAGTGAGCGGCGGCGGATTGATCGCGGGCGTCGCTACAGCGGTCAAGGGACTGAACCCGGATATCAAGGTCATCGGCCTCAATGCGCAGTCGGCGCCGGCCATGTACAATCTCTTTTACGGCAGTGACAAACCGCAAGTCTGGGAGACGCTGGCCGAAGCGCTTTCCGGCGAGATTGAAGCGGGTTCAATCACCCTGCCCATTTCGCGGCGATGGGTCGATGATGTGGCGCTGGTGACCGAGCGGCAGATTGCCGATGCCATGCGTTATATGATTGAGACGGGTGGCTGGGCGGTTGAAGGCGGCGGAGCGGTCGGCGTGGCGGCTTTGCTGCATGATGTCCTGCCGCGCGACGGGTCAGTGACGGCGATTGTCGTCAGCGGCGGCAATGTCGACGGCGACGTGCTGCGGCGGGTGTTGGGCGGATTCTATTAACAAGATGACCGGACTAAGCTTGGAAGAAATCTCTTGCCAAATTAAGGTGCGAAAGGAAGAAAACCATCAGACTTGAGAAACTGACACGCAAGGAAGTACTGCATCGGCGCCCTAAGCTCAGCGGCGTGAATATGCGGCGATTAAAACTGCGAGGAGAGGATCTTTCGGGAGCCGATTTGTCAGGTTCGGTTTTGTCCGGCGCGGACTTGCGCGGGGCTGACTTGCGGCGGGCGAATCTGTCGGAGGCTATCTTGCGGAAAACCAGATTGTCAGAGGCGCACATGCAATACGCGAACTTGATGAACGCGGATTTGACCGGCGCGGAAATGCGGGGCGCGGCTTTGGAGGATTCGGATTTGACCGGGACCATCTTTAGCAATGCGGATCTATCAGGGGCAAAGGTCATCGAAGCAAAGCTAACCTGCGCGCCCTGTTCTGGCGCGAATATGTGGGGCATCTATCTTGTAGGTTCAAACTTGCAAGCCGCCGATCTGTCCGAGGCAGTTTTGACTTATGCTAAGCTGGCATACGCGAATTTTTCGAGAGCGAACTTGACGGAGGCATATTTGCTGGGCGCGGATTTGTCGGAGGCGGAACTACAGGGCGCGAACTTAAGAAATGCAAAGTTTGACTACAACACCATACTTCCCGATGGGACAAATTGGTCTCCCGACACCGATATAAGGCAGTTTACAAGGTAAAGTCATGGACAAAACATTTCCTCAGAATCTCAACTTTGCAGACGAAGAAAAACGAGCGGTCGCGCTTCTCGATTCTTTCCGCGCCGGAAAGACCATAGCCATCGACCGCGTTTATCAATACTTGCCACAAGTCAAGCATCTTCCGCGCGAAGCTTTAGCAAGGTATCCTCTCTCGCTCACAGAAGCTCAAACGGTCATCGCCCGCGAATACGGCACGAAAAGCTGGGGCGAATTGCGTCTGGCGATCAAGCTAAACCAATGCGATTACGGAGATGCTCTGGAGCAATTTAAGCAATTGCTTTACGCTCGGGACGCGGCCGGGCTGGATAGCTTGCTGGGGGCGCATCCCGAACTGCGCGAGACCCTTGACGATCCGCATTTTGATTTTGGATCGACTGCCCTGATAATTGCAAAGAATGATCTCGATGTGGTCGATGCCCTGCTCAAACATGGCGCAGACATCAACGCCAGATCGCAATGGTGGGCGGGCGATTTCCACGTGCTGGAGGTGGCGTCGGCGGAGCTTGCGGGTGCCTTGATCGAACGCGGCGCCGAGATGACTGTCCACGCGGCGGCCGAGCAGGGCTGGCTTGATTGGCTGAACGCGGCTTACGAAAAGGATCCGGCGATTGTGAAGGCGCGTGGCGGCGACGGCAAGACGCCCCTGCATTACGCCAAGGATCCGGCGGTCATGGATTGGCTATTGGCGCGCGGCGCCGATTTGGAAGCGCGCGATCATGATCACGAAAGCACGCCCTTGCAATGGAAATTCGGCGACGGCAATCACGATGCCGCTCGGGAATTGATTAAGCGCGGCGCGGTCGTCGATATCTTTGCCGCGGTCGTGCTCGGCGATATCGAATTAGCGGAGGCGGCGTTGCGGCGACATCCGGGCGCAATCCGCGCTCGCGTCAACCACGCGGGCTACGAATTGACGCCGACTGCCGACGGTTCGCACCAGTACGTTTACGCCTTTTCCGGCGCTGGCATGTCCCCTCATCAAGTTGCGCTGGAGTATGGATATGCCGAGATATTTGACTACCTGGTAGAACAGAGTCCGCTGGACGTACAACTGCTGGCATTTTGCGCGGCAGGTGAGGCTGAGGCGGCGCGAGAGATCGTCGCCGCGAATCCCGGGATCGTGTCAAAGTTTGGAGAATCCGATCAACGGCAATTGCTGCATGCGGCCTGGACCGGCAAACTTGAAGTTGTCAGGTTAATGGCGTCGCTGGGTTTCAACTTGCATATCTATGACGACGACGCCATGATGCCCTTGCATTGGGCGGCTTTCCACGGTCATCAAGACGTCGTCGCTCTTTTATTAGACGAGGACGACGATCCACCGCTGGAATGGCTCAACGGCTACGGCGGTACGCCGCTGACAACCTGTTTCTTTGGCAGCCAGCACACCTGGCTCAGCGGCGGCGATCATGCCGCTTGCGTGCAATTGCTGGTTGATGCCGGGTCGCCTATCAACGAGGCGTGGTTGCCGCACAATAATAAAGCGTTTGACGCGATCTTACGGGAAGCATTCGAGCGGCGCCGGCCTGGCGGCTAGTCCAGTATGACTGGCTCCCCAGTGAATTGAGCGCTGCCTTCCGTGTATTGCATGAGTTCAATCCGCAGGCCATTGGGATCCGTGATCCAGGCTTGCCAGGCATTGTCCGCGCCTAACTTTTTCCCGGATACGTCGACGCCTTGCGACTTCAGTTTTGTGATAAGAGCGTCAATGTCTTCGACCTCCAGACAGAAGTGTTTCAGACGGGGGCGATCATCTTTGGTGCTTTCGCGCTCGGCGAAAACTTCGATAAAACTCGTCCCGCCCACTCGAAGATAGAAGCCGATACGCTGACCGCCGCGCATGAATTCAAATGCTATTTCCATATCGAGCAGATCGACATAGAACTGCTCGGTGCGCTCCAGGTCGGCCGCGCCGATGCAGACGTGCGCAAGTCGCTTAATCATGAGCTTTTTCTCGTTTCACCATTCGGGGCTTGTCTGTTTGTTTCCAGGCTATTCGTCGGTCCCAGTTTTGATCATCGCGCGCATGTTACAAATTGTCTCGCGCACCATACGGAATGCCGGCGCGCCGATTGAGACGATCTCGAAGTGCCCGACGCGCGGCGCTTCAATTAGTTCCACCTCGTCGCCGGCGGATACAGCCGCCGCCAGGTAATGCTTGACATTTTGCATGATCGCAATGTCTTGCGTCCCGACGATATGCGCCTGTGGTTTTCCAAGCGGCAGCAGATCGCTCGGTGAACCGGCAGCGTAGTTTGCCGGGGCAGCCTCCGGACCGCCGCCCATTACGAGTAACAAGGCATCGCTGCTAAGCGCCTTCTCAACGGCAAAGCGTATATCGGCGATGGGCGCCAAAGCGACTACGCCCCCGATTGGCAAACTGTCGGCCGCATATAGCGGGCTAGCCGCGGGCGCCTTGTGTCTTCCCGCCAGCCACAAAGCCAAATGGCCACCCGCCGAATGCCCAACGCTGAGGACCGAATCCAGATCGAGACTGTGTCTGTCGGCAAGTCGCCCCAAGTGATCGGCGGCGGCGCCTGCGTCCAGGAACATATGCGGAAAATCGCCGCCATTGCCTGCCCGGCGATACTCGATATTCCAAACGGCAAAGCCATCGTCCGCCAGCGCTCGCGCTACCGGCCCCATCGGTTTCAAGTCGTACATCGCTCGGTAGCCGCCGCCGTGGACCAAGATGATGACCGGATGAGGCGGGGCTGAGGCGGGCAGATAAAGCTCGCCGAATTGCTGAGAGTCCGTACCGTAACTGTAGCGATGATCGGGCTCGACAACGGGAAATCGCATATAGTCTTCGGCTGTCAGCAAGGTCGTTTCCGTCTCGTTCATAAGATGCCCAGCGGATTGTCGGGATCAATCCCGTCGTCAAAGGGAACGTGGCGCAGGACGTTGGTTACCTGGTATACCGAGCCCAACCAGTTATTGAAGATCGCGCGGGCGGTATCGCCCCAGGTATTGTCGAGGTAGGGCAGTATGTCGTCCTCGGGGAATTGCGGCAGGTCAGCGCTCCGTTCCAGCGCCAGATGCGCTTGTCGCAGGTAGCGCTCGGCGATATCGCGCGCTTCCAGCGGGAAATAATTCTCCGGGTACGGCGGCTGTTCGCTCTTGCCGGCGAAGTAGAGCGAGAGATCGCGCTTATACTCTTTCAGCAGGCTGTTGATGTCATATTCGGGATGCCCCTGGAAATAGACGATCCGCAATTGGTCCGGGCTGACAGCCATATGGAATTCGCCGTCAAAACTCTGGATTAGCAGAGTTAAGCCGGCCTGCTCGATTTGCTCCCGCGTGATGGAATTCCAGCGCGAATGCGGTACATCAAAGCGCGTGTTGATCTCGCGCAGCAGCGGATGCGCAGGCTCTGTGACGCGATGCTCGAAGACGCCCCATTTCTTGTTATCTCGTTTGACGCGGTCGATCTGATAAAAGTACTTCATAAGAGCGTGGGTCGACAGGCAAGAACACAGGGTCGAGGTGACGTTTACGCGCGCCCATTCGATGACCTCGGTCAAGGGTTGCCAGAAGTTCTCTTGGTCGAGGCTGGGGTTGGCGACGTTGGCGCCCGTGATTATCAGGGCGTCCAGACCATCCTTTTTGACTTGCTCGAAGCTCGTATAGTACTCTTCGATATAGGCTTCGGTTTGCGGGCTGCGATCCAACCCGGGCACGGAAAAGACATGTACATAGAATTGAGCGATCTGGTTGCTGTTGCCAACCAGGCGCATGAACTGCCGCTCGGTAATCTCCAGCGCGGCATCCGGCATCATGTTGAGCAAGCCGATGTGCAACTCGCGGATGTCTTGTGTCAAAGCGCGGTCCAGCGTCAGCACTTCTTGGCCGCGCTGTTTTAGACGGTCAAAACTCGGCAGCGGCGTGTGAGCAACTAATGGCATCGTCGATCAACTCCAATTCAGGCAAAAATGCGGAATAGATTCGAGCAATCAGTATAGCATAGCTCAACGGGACGCTCCTATTGGAATTGCCTGGCGACGCACTGCGAAACGCGGCACAGGGGTATAATTAAGAAAGATCAAAATTCCCTTCGTTGCCTCGCGCGTTCTAGGTTAGGAGAACCGCCCATGTTGGCACTGCTTCGCGATCTTGTCTTTCGCTATGTTCTGATCTCCGTCGGCGTCATTGCCGCCGCGCTGTCGCTGATCGTTTTCCTGCAGCCGCTGGATATCGCGCCGGCCGGCGTCGCGGGCGCGTCCACGCTTCTAAACGAGTTATTCGATACGCCGATTGGTCTGACGATCTTCGTCTTGAACATCCCGATACTGGTTTTGGCATACAAGAACTTGCCTGGCGGTACGCGCGGGATCCTGCGGACAGTGGTAATCGTCGCGATATTGTCGTTGATGATTGACTTGCTCGGTCCGATGGTCCCGCGGGAAGGCATCAGCGAAGACCGCATGTTGAACGCATTGTTCGGCGGCTTGCTGGGCGGCGTCGGAGTTGGCTTGGTCTTCCGCGCTGGCGCGACGCTTGGCGGAACGTCGACGCTGGCGTTGATATTGCAAAGGCGATTCGGCTTTCCCATGAGCACCACGTTCCTCTGCGCCGATTCCATCATCATCATTGGATCGGGGCTGGTCTACGGCTGGGAAGGCGCCTTGTACGCGGCGATCGCGCTCTTCATTGCCGGCTCGGCGAGCGATTATGTCTTGGAAGGACCCAGCGTGATCCGCACCGCCATGATCATCACCGACAAGCCGGACGAGATTGCGGCGCTGGTCTTCACCAACTTACAGCGTGGCGTCACCAGTTGGACTATCCGGGGCAGGTACACGGGGGCGGAACGCACAATGCTTTATGTGACGATTGGACGGTCGCAGGCGCGCGAGTTGAAGGAAGCGGTTAGCAGCGTTGACCCCAACGCCTTCATGGTAATCGGCATGGGGCACGCCGCTTACGGCGCTGGTTTCCGTCGCGTGCGGAGCGATGCGCTCTAGGTCAGGTGCTCGCCGCCGGTCAGATGGAGCAGGACGCCGCTGGTATGATCTTCCTGGCACAAGTAGACAACAGCCCGCGCCACATCGCCAGCCGAGCCCGTGCGTTTCAGCGGGATGCGCTCAGCAACCTTCGCCCAGGCATCGTCGGTTAGATCGGGCCTGTCCGTCTTCAGCACCGGGCCGGGGACGACAGCGCTGACACGAACTGTGGGGGCGAGCGCGAGCGCGCTGACCTGCGTCAGCATCCACAAGCCGGATTTGCTGATGCCATGGTGGGGGTACTTGGTCCAGGGTCCGTCAACGCCGGCGTCGCAGATGTTGATGATCGTCCCGCCCGGCGCGGGGTTCTGCCGCATGATGATCGCCGCGCGCTGGCTAATCAGAAAAGGCGCTCTCAAGTTGAGCGCCATAGTCAGATCCCAATCTTCCAGGGACACGTCGAGAAACTCTCGCTGCTGAAAAACCGCGGCGTTGTTCACGACAATGTCTAGCCGATCAAATCGTTCTTGAAACTCGCTGAAGAGCCGCTCGACGCCTTCGACTTGGCTGAGGTCCGCGCGGACCGCAAAAGCATCCACGCCCAGCGATTTTATCTCTTGCAGGGTATCCCGCACTTGAGACGGATCACTGCGGTGGTAATGCACAAGTATGTTCACGCCTTGCTTCGCCAGTTCCAGCGCAACGGCGCGGCCGATCCGGCGCGCCGAACCGGTAACCAGAGCGACCTTGTCATTCAGTTCAATGCGCATGTCTCGCTCCTTGGTTTCCAGATTGACCTCGCTCCTTGAGGCACAAAGTCGCCCTCAGTTGCGCGCTTATACCTCAAGACTCATCCCCCAGTTGCTGCAAGTAAAGTCCCATTTCTTCGTATTTCATCTCGCCCAACTTCATATGGCGAATCATGCCGCTGCCGTCGATCACATAGGTCGTGGGCAAGTTCTGTACGCCGTAGTCGCGCTTGACCACCTCGTTTATGTCCATCGCCACCGGCAAGTTTTGTACGCCAATTTCCTGCAAAAAGCCGGTGATTTCCGCGGCGGTCTCGCCCAGGTTGATGGTGAGCAAAGCCGGTCCATTCTCGTCTGCGGCGTGCGTCGCGACGAATTCCTCGAATGCCGGCAACTCGCGGACACAGGGCGCGCACCAGGTGGCCCAGAAATTGAGGAATAGCGGTTGCCCGGCGTAATCCGACGGCGAAACCAGCGTCAAGCCGTCCAGCAGCGGCAGCTCGAAGTCGGGCGCCTGGAAGTTGATGACATTGCGCTGTGGCGCGGGCTGAAAGGTTGGCTGGGCGGCGGGCGCGTTGCGGTCTTCCAGGAAGACCATGAGCAGAGCGATGAAGATGCCCAGCAGCGGCAGGATTAGGAAGAGTAGTAGGACGGGGGAGTGGCGCTTTGAGGCTTCTGTATTCAAGTTGGTCAGAATTCCCAGTTTTGCTCGCGCATAAACCCATTGAGCTTTAAACACGGTATGCCGAAGTGTTCGCAGATGTTTGGAATTTTCGCCGCGTGTTCTGCATATGTTTCTTGTGTAACAACCGTTGACTCCAAGATTGCCGCGCGCGCTATTACATAGGGGTCGGCATGATCTCCTCCAGTATAAAGCTCTCGTACGCCAACATTCTGTTGACGAAAATGTTCCACATCATAAATTTGCCTCAAAAACTTACCTTCTTGCTCAATCGGAGCGAGAAACAGGTTATCTTGTCGCTGCAACCAACTTAAGCCGTCTTGCTCTACCCTTTGACGCTCTAGTTCTTTCAACACTAAACTGGTAGAAGTGACAATTCCGCTGCGTATCAGAGGCTCAAACTCTTTCCAAAAACTGGGGAAGATCTCACGATAGTAGCTCGCGAACACATGCCGAAATACATTAGTGTCAAATACGTATATCATTGAGTTTCTTCAGCAATGTATCTTCCAGCTTGTTGAGATTTTTGGGCTTGACGTCCAAGTAACTTGCAAGTTCGACGTCAGTTATGAGGTTCTCGTAATATCTCTTGAATGCAAGCGAAACGTACTTCTCTCCAAGGTATGAAAGTTTGTTGATGTAATAATTGCCGCCGCCGCGTCTTGGCTTTACCTGCGCATCCCACCCTGCTTTGGCTTTTTCGTATTCTTTGGCACTTACCAACTCGCGATCTAGGAATTTGCGAAAAATTACCTCACGACTAACGCTGAATCGAGCAGCCAAAGTCTGGACATCCTCACGTGGAGAAAGTGCTCGCGGCAACATATTTATCTCGTGCTCGAAAGCATAGTCCGGTACCAAAATATGTCCAGCCAGGCGATTGCAAAAGACTTCCAGTCGCTGGTTACTATGGGCTAATTCTGCCAAAAACAGTTCTTCCGGCACGAGAACGCCACTTGTACGTGTCAGTAGATGAGCTAGCTCGTGAAAAAGAGTGAAGATCTGACGTGACTTTGCAGTCGAGTTATTTACATAAATGATTGGGAATTCGATATCGTACAAGCAGAATCCAGAAAAATCGGCATGTTCCTTGCCAAATGCGTCCTTGAACACATACACGCCAACATCAAAGAACTTGCCGCGCCAAGTCTCGAGAGCTTCTTCAATATCAACCCAGCCAAATTGTTCTGCAAGCGATACATCAAGAGCATTACGCACTTGCAGCACAGCGTCTTGAATGTCGAAAGATGGATCAATTGTCAGTTGCTGTGTAATAACGTGCTTAGCAGGATTTTCCCCCGAGTTTAGTTCCTCGAGCGACATCTGAAAGGCTCTTGCCTTGCGCATCAATAGGTGAATCTTGGGTGGAATCTTGGCGAACTGTGCGGGCCCCAGCGTACGGAAGGAACTTTGCACAGGTTTCACTTTCGGCGGTTCAGGGAAGAAAAAGACCGCTATGGGCACCTTAAATTTATCTGCAAGAGCTTCAAGCTGGCGGAACGTCGGCATTGCCGAACCGTTCTCCCAATCTGAAATGTTGCGGAAGCGTGGTGTCTCAGCTATAGCGTCCTGGGTATAACCTGACCACTCCCGCGCCCAGGTTATGACTTCCGGCGTAACTGGCATGCGTTCAGATGCCATGATATCGCTCCAACCAACATGATATCGACTGTAATCCCCTAAAACCGTACTGTCAAGCAAGAATGATGGGAGCAATGACTGAGCAGATAGTTTTACTCAAACATCCAGCCATCCACATCCCGCGACCATCCAGCGCAGAGCTCGTCCTCGCTGAAAAAATTCGCCACTTCGATGACGCCATTCTCGACGCTATCCGAGCCATGCACCAGGTTGCGACCGATCTCCAGCGCGTAATCGCCGCGGATCGTGCCCGCCCCCGCTTCCGCCGGCTTGGTCGCGCCGATTGTCGCGCGCGCGGCTGGGACCGCGTCGCTGCCTTCCAGCGCCACCACGATTACGGGCGCCGAGATGATGTAGTCAACCAGGCTACCGAAAAATGGACGTTCGCGGTGCACATCATAGTGCTTTTCCGCCAGTCCTCTGCTGAGCTGCAACAACTTCATGCCGATGATCTTCAAGCCGCGCTGCTCGAAGCGTTTGATGATTTCGCCGGCCAGGCCGCGCTGCATCGCATCCGGTTTTACGATTATCAGTGTGCGTTCCAAGGGATTGCCTTTCTTGTAAATTCCGCAAACGGCTAATGCTCGTCATCTTACAATTGCTCGGCTCAAATGTGTATGCAACGACGGGATGGAAAAAAAACTGTGCCCGGCAATACGCTGAGAATATAGCCATGTAAAGCTGTATTCAGGTGATATACTTGCGTAGTTTGTAGACCGCGTTGCTCATGCGACAGGAACTTTGTTTTTGCATGAGCGCGGGAGTCCTTTTCGCCGGTTACGCGCCGAGCGGCCGGGGCTATCATGTCCGGTTTTTTGAGAGGGTGAGGCATGACTAAGACGTTTTGGCGCGAACAGGTTGTGATTGTGACGGGCGGCGCTGGCTTCCTCGGCCGGCATGTGGTCGAGGAACTGCGAGCGAACGAGGCTCGGGATGTCATCGTACCGCGCAGCGCCCAATACGACTTGCGCCTGGCAGGCGACGTCGAAGGCTTGTATGCCGATCATCCGGCGGCGACCATGGTGATTCATTTGGCGGCGACTGCCGGCGGCATCGGCATCAATCGCGAGCATCCTGGTCTGTTCTACTATGACAACATCATGATGGGCACGCTCTTGCTGGAGGGCGCGCGGCGCGCGACTGTGGACAAATTCGTCGGCGTCGGCACCGTTTGCAGCTATCCCAAATACGCGCCAATCCCTTTCAAAGAAGACGATCTTTGGCAGGGCTACCCGGAAGAGACCAACGCGCCTTATGGCTTGGCGAAGAAAATGCTGCTGGTTCAAAGCCAGGCTTATCGACAGGAATACGGCTATAACGCCATTCACCTGCTTCCGGTCAATCTATACGGTCCGCACGACAAGTTCGACCCCAAATCGGCGCATGTCATCCCCGATGTGATCCGAAAAATGGTCGACGCTTTGGAGCAGGGCGAGGACACAGTAACGCTATTCGGCGACGGTTCCCCGACTCGCGAGTTTTTATTTGTGCGGGACGCGGCGCGCGGCATCGTTTTGGCTGCCGAGCATTACAATAGTCCAGAGCCTGTCAACCTCGGCAGCGCCTACGAGATTAGCATCCGCGATCTGGTGCGGATCATCGCTGACGAAGTGGGTTACGTCGGCGAATTGCGCTGGGATACCAGCAAACCCAATGGGCAACCCCGCCGCAAGCTTGATGTTTCCCGCGCCGAGCGCGCATTCGGATTTGTCGCGACCACCGACTTCCAGGCCGGCTTGCGCGAAACCATCAATTGGTACAGATCCCAACGTTAAGATTTAGTCAGCGACACTGAATCTTGGGTAGTGTATCCTTTTCGGTTGAAATAGAAATGACGTGAAAACCAATTCGTGCTAGTTGTACTAGCAAAGCATACAAATTGGAGTCACGTCATGAATTCTAGGATAAAGCATCAAGGATATGAAATCAAATCTTTCTGG
>JAJEFB010000006.1 GCA_022820665.1 Anaerolineae bacterium
AAAATGGCGACGGCAATGGAGCCTCTTCAAAGAAGGACTGCAGTTCTTTATTGAGTGCGTTAATCGGCAAGGCGTCTGTCCGAAACTCAAATTAGTCCCGGACAGGCGCCTGCAGTGAAAACGTGTCCGCTCCTCAGCCCATAAAGGGAGAGGGGGAGCTAAACGCCGCGGGACGCAAGGTATTTTGCGTGGGCCGCTGCTGTGCAGCGCGTGGGTCTACAATTCTCGCCATAAATCAACCTGGTAGGGGACAGGGCGCGTAGACACAGCCCTACGTTATTAGCTGACCCGTCGCAATCGCAGCGCGTTGCTTCAAACATGTCCCCTCGTCAGCCCATTAAGAGCGAGGGGGAGCTAAGCGCCGCGGGACGCAAGGTATTTTGCGTGGGCAGATGCTGTGTAGCGGGGTCTGCAGGCTGCTGGATTGACGTGATATGTAATTGTTTCGAATGCTCCTCTGTGACCTCTGAAAACTCGGTGTACTCGGTAATTACTTACTTGGATTTCCTTCTGAGTATGTGCAAGTAAGTAATGAGAAAAAACTGCCACACTTCACCCCCATCCACATCCAAAGTCGAAATCTGTACGGGTCAGGTCGCGTAGACACTGACCTACGCCGGTGGCTGACCCATTGCTATTGTTCCGCTTATGTTTTTTTTGAGGGCGAGCCGCCGGCTCGCCCGTACAGGCTCCTTATTTTTTGCATTACTTACTTGGTTCTACTTGTGTCAACTGCCCAAGCGCGCCAAATTGAAGAGACGTCTCGAGCGTTGATCGCGATTACTTCGCATACTCAACGCGCCGCGTCTCGCGGATGACGTGCACTTTGATTTGTCCCGGATACTGCATATCGTTCTCGATGCGCTTGGCGATATCGCGCGCCAGTTGAATGGCGAGATAGTCGTCCACGACCTCGGGCCGCACGATAATACGCACTTCGCGCCCGGCTTGCAGGGCGTAGCTCTGCTCGACGCCGTCAAAGGTATTGGCGATCTCTTCCAACTGCTTCACGCGGCGGATGTAGGAATCCAGGCTTTCGCGCCGGGCGCCGGGTCGGGCGCCGGAAATGGCGTCGGCCGCTTCCACGATAAAGGCTTCGACGCATTCTTTCTCGACCTCATGATGGTGCGCGGCAATACAGTTGACGACGCGATCATTGCCGCCATAGCGCTTGACAAACTCAGCTCCGATCAAGGCATGCGTACCTTCGACATTGTGATCAATGGCTTTGCCAATATCGTGCATTAAACCGCCCATCTTTGCGATATTGGCATCGGCGCCCAATTCTAAAGCGATCATGCCGGCGATATGGGCGGTCTCGATAGCGTGCGCGTGCTGGTTTTGACCATAACTGCTGCGGAACTTCAACTGCCCCAGCAGTTTCAGCACTTCTCCATGCAAGCCGTGAACACCGGTCTCGTATGCCGCGCGTTCGCCCTCTTCGCGCACAATTCGCTCGACTTCGGCTCGCGTATCTTCGACAAGTTTTTCAATACGCGCCGGATGAATGCGTCCGTCGGTTACCAGCTTTGCCATCGTCCGTTTGGCTACCTCACGGCGGACCGGATCAAAACTGCTGATCGTGACCGCTTCGGGCGAGTCGTCCACGACAACATCGACGCCGGTCGCCAGTTCGAAAGAACGGATATTGCGCCCGTTGCGCCCGATGATGCGTCCTTTCATGTCGTCGCTTGGCAGCGGCACTACGCTTACAGACACTTCGCTCACTTGCTCGGAAGCCAGACGCTGAATCGCCATAGCAATCAGGCTACGCGCGCGATGATCGGCTGTCTCGCGCGCTTCGGCTTCCACCTGGCGTATGATGCGAGCCATGTCGTTGCGGGCATCGAGTTCGATGGAGTCCAACAGCGCTTGTCGCGCCTCCTCGACTGTCATCTGCGCGATGCCTTGCAGCTTCTCTACGATGTTCGATTCCGATTTTTTGATTTCATTCTCTTTTTTATCGAGCCGGCTCTGGCGCTTGTTCAGTTGCTGGTCGCGCTGTTCCAGGCGTTCCACGCGCCCGTCGAGTTCGTTGCGCCGGCGTTGAATGCGCTCGTCTTCGTCACTCAGAACACGGCGGCGGCGCTGTAAGGCCCCTTCCGCATCATTGATCCGCTTCTGCGCCGCATGCTCAGCTTCGGCGATTATTTGCGTCTTCTCCACTTCAGCGTTATTCAGCAGTTCTTTGGCATCATTCGAGGCTTGCAGAAGCGCGCTTTGCCCTTCTTCATGTTGCTTCTTCAGCAACGTCGCTCGGCCTCGCCATACGCCCATGCCGTATCCCGCGCCGATACCGATGATCGCCGTAGCAATTGCCAAGATAATCGTTTCCATTGTTTCCATAGTCGCTTGACGGTATCCATCGGATACATTCGTCCATGCTCCTTTCTTAACCAGACCCGGATCGTGTCCACCTGGGTTATTCCTCTAGCCCGTTGGCAAAGTAGCGGGGTTCGGATTGGTCGAGCTCGGCTTCCAAGCGATCGATGACACTATGAATCGTATCGCGATCGAATCCACGACGATAAAGCCAGGAACCCAGCTTGCGCCGGAAGTCGATACGCGACACCCCCCTATAGCGCCAGACCTGCTTTTCGGCAGCGCGTTCCGCAGATGCTTCAGCGTCAACCGCAGGCAACAAAGATTCGATAATGTCTTGGTCTACGCCCTTCTGACTCAGTTCATAACGAAGCGCGCGCGGCGCCATCGGTTTGAACCGTTCCCGATTCTCGATCCAGAATTGGGCAAAAGAGACATCGTCGATGGTCCCTTGCTGCCGCAGCCGATCGACTACGATCGCTATCACGGCATCCGAAATACCTGATTTGACAAGATGTCGGCGGACTTCTTCGGCACTGCGGGGTCTGAATGACAAGTAATTGACCGCACGGTCGTAAGCAGCTTGTTGCTTGTTCTCCCTGTCCAAAGCCTTGATCTCTAGCTCTGACAACGCTTGCCCGGCGCGCAATCCAGCCGCGCAGATCAGCGGCAGATCAAAGGCAAACTCGTCATCCAGATAAAGACTGACCCGGTCTTCCCCCCCAGTTTGAACTCGCAGCGCTGTGATGATCGGCATGAAGCGTCCAATACAGGCACTCGTAGTTCGTCCAATTCAACGGCTATATCTGAGGCAAATGACAAACAGGGTTGAGGAGTCCCGACGTTTGGAAATGATTCAGTTATCCGTGGTATATGGCAGCCTCAACCAAATGGCTAGAGGGCGCCGCTACTACATGTTCGCCAGAACAATCTACTCTCTTCATCGAGAGACTGTTTCATTCACATTTCATTCGGCCTGTAGCCGAAGATCCACTTGCAATTTGCCAGATATAATCCACATCTGCCAGCCAGGCAAAGCTCTATGACGCCCAGCTAGCAGCGATACCGCTTGTCCATCTTGTCGTTCCGCCACTGCTTTCTACCAATGCTTCAGGCAGCGTCAGGTGGTCTTGCATTGATTAACTCTCGATGGATCCGCTTTATTGAATCGATCCATCATCAATCCATTATACATAAAAACAGTGGCGTACAAGACTCGCGTTATCTTGGCAAGGAGGGTCCTCTGCCAGAGAATTACTCGTAAATCCAACACTTGGCGCGTATTCACACGCTCGCGAAATTGAACTTTCCAATTTAGATTCGTACAATATGACTAAACCATTAAGCCAGGAACAAAGGTCGGATGCGAATCTATTGGCGGCGTTTGGCACTTGGCGATATTGTTTATCGAATGGCGAACGATCTGTAGACATGACACGGTACGATCGCGGGATTTTAGTCACTGGCGGCGGCAGTTTTTTGGGAGACAATATCGCCGCGGCCTTGCTGACGGAAGGCGCCGAGGTCAGCCTGTTGGTCAGGTCGGGCGCGGAAGATCAACTGGGTCCTCTTGCTCATCATACTCGTTGGTCAACAGCTGACGTGTGGAATCCGGGCAGTTTGCGCGGAAAGGCGCGCTTTCACTCCGCGGTCATTCACACCGTGGGCAGCCTGCATGCGGATCCCGCGCAAGGCTTGTCCTATGAACGGCTGAATTTCGTATCGGCGCGGAACGTCGGCAATATGTGCGTCAGCGACGGCGTCGAGCATATGATCCTGATTAGCGCTGTTAGCGCGCCCTGGACAAAACGCGGCTATATTCGATCAAAGCGCGAAGCGGAGCGATACCTGCGACGCCTGGGCTTGAACTACAGCATCATTCGCGCGCCCTTGCTGTATATGCGTGGTCAACCGCGTCCTATCTTGTATCGCGCAAGCACCTTGTTGGCTTCGATTCCGCCACTGTCTTTGCTGCATTTCGGCCGAATTGGTCCGATGCCGATCGACATCTTCGCCCGAGCCGTCGCGCGGATAGCCATGTCGCCCGATTACCGGAAATCAGTCTATTTTCCGCGGGACATGCGCCACCTTAACACCCGCGAAGAGATCCGCCAGGTCCCAGATGCGGCCGTCTCCTTCTTGCCCACGCGCACGCGGAACCCGAGCGCTCCCGGAATCGCGTCAGAAGACTTGCCATTTGCCTGGATTCCTGAGGACGAGGCATAGCAAATCATTCTTGAAAACGGTCCGAGTCCGGGTATAATCTTGGTCTTGCCAGGCGACGTGGCCAAGTGGTAAGGCAGAGGTTTGCAAAACCTTCATTCGTGGGTTCGAATCCCACCGTCGCCTTTCGAAGGTCCCGCTGTCAAGTTTCTTGCCAGAAATCGGCGTGTTGGCGCATTCTCACAGGAAAGTCGGACATACGCTCGAGGACCGGCAAATGCCCTTACTCAATTGCAGCCTGTGTACTGTTTGCCCGGCTCGCGATGGCGGAGGTTGTTGACATTCCCAGCAAAGTGCGATGCGCGCGCTGGGGCTTCATGCTGGATTGCAGCGGGCTTCAGATAAGAACATCAGCTTTCGATTTCCCAGTATCGCTCCACCAGTTGACCCGTTCGCGGATCTAGGGACGAGCGCCGCAGGTCGAGCGCCATTGCCTCCACGTCCTCCCAAAAGGTACTGATCTGCGAGTTGTAGCAGGCGATGGCATTGACCTTGGCGGCAAGATCGGCTTCGTCGAGTTCAATCCGCTTTTCCCGCAGCGGCATGTCCATTTTGGACAGCGCCAGCGTGATCGCGCGCTCCGTATTGAAATAGGGGTATTCGGCATAGAAGACTAGCGACCAATTTTCTGGTTTGTTCCTTAGCAATCCAATTCCCCAGTCACGCACGATCTGATGATCGACGTGATGGCCCACCGCGAGAGGCAAATAAAGGACGAGTTGCCTTTCCGGATCGGGTAAGGAGACCGTTTTCAGATATTCCGAGGCGTAATCAGCTCCGTGTACGCTACCGAAGAGCGACTCTTCCGACGGATACAGAGGGAGGCCGTCTACCTGCCGATAAACGCAATCCGTCAAATCAATGTGGACATGTTCAGCATTCAAACGCGACAAGGCGCGTTCGTCTTCCTCTTGCCGCGCGCGCAGAGGATCTTTGCCGGCGCTCCAGCGTTTGTGCAAATCGTCAAGAATTGGCGATTTGGGAAGGGTCCCGGCGTGCAAGCCGCCCATCATCGTCAGGACGGTTACCGGCTCGCCGGCTCTGGTTAGTTGATGGATGCGGCCGCCGCAACTGAATACGCCATCGTCGAAATGCGGCGAGACAAAGAGGTGCGCCTGGTCGCGGTCCGTCGTTTCCGCCAAAGGTGCATCCTTATCGATTCTGGTCAACTGGATGACTGCGGCGGCGCATTGTCAGCGAAGTAATCACAGCGCTCGGTGATGGAACAGCGCTCGCAAGCGGGTTTGCGGGCATGGCATGTATCGCGGCCATGCTGAATCAACTGGATATGGAACTGATAATAATCGTCGGCGGGAACGATTGCTTCCATCACAGGATGGGCATCGTTCGCTGAAAGTTTTTCCGGGATGAAACCGATTCGTTTGCTGACGCGAAAGATATGCGTATCGACTGGAAAGGCGGGCCGGCCGTAGGCGAAGCACAAGACAATTGCGGCCGTCTTTGGGCCGATGCCCTTAAGCGAAACCAACCAATCCTTAGCTTCTTCAATCGATAAGTCATCCAAGAAGTCGATGCTGTATTCGCCGGCTTTATCGTGGATCGTCGCCAATACGTCCTGGATTCGCGGCGCTTTTTGGTTCGCCAAGCCTGCGGGTCGGATAACGTCTGTCAACTCGCCGATCTCCGCAAAGCGCACCGCATGCCAAGATTCGTAACTGGATTTCAAGCGCTCAAAGGCTCGATCGCGATTGGTATCGGTGGTACTCTGGCTGAGAATGCAGCTGATGAGCTCATCCATGCCGTCCTGATTGCGCGACCAGTCGAGTTCTCCGTAGACTTCGGTCAGCGCCGCCGCAATCGACCCATATTTGGATTTGCGTCGATCAAGATTGTCAACTTTTTCCAGCGGACTGCGTTTTTTTGCCATTGGGCAATTGTACTAAACTGCTGTTGCTCTGCAAGCGGCGGAGTTCGCAGACGGGGAGTCTAGCTGTCCGCCCGGCTGCCTCATTTTTCCGTTGAATGCAGATCGTCTTGCGGCAGGCAAAACCAGGCGATCAAAGCAATCATGCCGAAGACCAGGGCAGAGGCGGCGAAGGCGCCGCGCATGCCGATCCAGATGGCGATAGTGGCGCCAAGCAAAGGCGCGACGGCTTTTGACGCGGACCAGACAGAATTATCCAGCCCGTATACAGCGCCGGCGCTGCCTTTGTCCGTATATCTTGAAAGCAAGGCGCTGGGCGCCGCGACCAATCCCCCGGCGGCGATTCCCGCCATAGCTTGCAGAATCAACAATTGCCATACATTCGCCACGAAGACCTGGGGGATGTACAGAGCCATGGCCAGCAAGGCGCACCAGAACAGCACTTTCTTGTGGCTGACGCGGTCTCCCAGACTGCCAAGATAAACCGCGCCGAATGTGGAAGTTGCCGATGAGACAGCCAACATCAGACCGGCATAGGTATTGTTCGTTTCGGTCTCGCTTATGATGAGCGAGACGACGAAAAGAGGGGCGATAGGAATAATGATCGAGCGCGCCAAGCCGACAAGGAAGCGCATCAGCAAGACCATTCGCACGCCCGAGGTACTCAAAATCGTTTTCCAGCCAAGGAGGAAAGTCGTTGGGCGAATGACGTTTTTCTCTTTTGGCGGACTGAAGTCCTCATGTACACCCAGGGAAATGATGAGCGCGCCGATTAGAAGCAGCACGGCAGTCACTACAAAGGGGGCGCTATATCCAAAGAGGTCCGCAAGTACGCCGCCTATCAAGGGACCGACGGCGACGCCGCTCCAGAGGCCCAATTGCAAGGCGCCCATGGCGAATCCGACGCGTTCGCGCGGCGCGCTTGCGGCTACCAGCGCATTGTTGGCCGACACGGTTCCCGTGACCATGCCTTGCAAGGCGCGCAGCAGAATCAGTTGTTCGGCGCTCTGCACGAAACCCATCAAAATCATGAATATGCCGCCGCCTACCATGGCGCGCAGTATCATCTTCTTGCGCCCGAAACGGTCAGCCACGACACCCCAAATGGGCGCGGCAATCATCATGGTTACGCTTTGCACGGCAATCACCAATCCGGCGAGCGCCTCGGTACTCAAGGCGAAGCGGCTGCCCAGCGATTCGATGTACAGGGGCAGAAAGGGAAAGACCATCGAAAAACCGATGGCAGAGAAAAACTGCGCCGCGAATACGATGCCGAGCGTAAACTTCCAACCGGTAGGGAAACCGAGCGATTGCGCTAGTGAAGGCGAAAACGGCGCGAGGACCTTAGCCATGTATCAAATTCCTGATCTTGGTTGACAAACAGACAAGAAAAAACGCCGAAAACCATTTATTCGACGAAGACCTGCAAACAATAGCTACTTGTTGTTGTGTGGCGACATGAATTCTTATTAAAACCTGAGACCCTTGCCCTAGTCTCCGCCCGCAAAACCAGGGGACCAGCGCAATGACCGTCGCTTTGGCTTGGGCAAGAACTGCAAAGCAATCAAAAGAATAAGCAGGTAATAGAGCGCCACCGCCGCGAAGACCGCGCGCAAACCAAAAAACGCAGCGATTATTGACGCTGTCAAGGGCGCCATGCCATTGGCAAAAGAAGACACGGAGGCGTCCAATCCATATACCGAACCTTCGTCGCCCAGCGCCGTAAAGTTGGCCAACATCGCAGCCGGCGCCGACAATACGCCCCCGGCTGCCAAGCCTGCCAAAGCCTGGAACAACAGCAACTGCCCCACACTTCCCACGAAGGCTTGCGGGATGTAGAACATCATCGCCACAAATGCGGCGCCCAGCAGGATCCTGCGATAGCCCCATTTATCGCTGATCCAGCCCAAGAGCAAGGAACCGACCGTCGTCGCTATCGCCGACACGGTCAGGACCAAGCCGGCATAAGCGCTGGCGCTGGCGACTGCGGTCGGGATCAAAGCCAGTACAAAAAGCGGCGCGATCGGCATCAGAGATCGCTGCGCAAATCCGTTAAGAAAGCGTAGCGAATACACAGTCCGCACACCCGGGAGTCTCAGGATGTCGCGCCAGGCGCTTAGCATCTCGGAGGGACGAATGTTAAGAGATTTATCTTTTGCAGGCGCATAGGTCTCTTTCACGCCGAGCGCCACCAATAGCCCGGCCAGCAAAAGCATGGCGGATGTGAAGAAAAAGGGAACTTGAAAGCCAAACTGCTCCGCCAGGACGCCGCCGACAATCGGTCCGATAGCGACGCCGCCAAATAGTCCGACTTGCAAGGTACCTAATGCGAAGCCCATGCGCTCCCTGGGACATTCTCCGGCGACCAGCGCCATATTGGCGGCGATAAGGCCGCTGGTTAAGCCCTGCAGCGCACGTAGCAGGATCAGCACCAGGGCTGTTTGCGCGAATCCCATCAGACAAAGAATGACTGCCGAGCAAAGCATAGCGCGAATCACCATTTTCTTGCGCCCATATTTGTCCGCCAAGCGCCCCCAAAACGGCGTCGTAAATGCAGCCATCAATGGAGGCGCGGCAATAACCAGACCAGCCAGGAGCTCACGATTAATCAGATGAGCGTCCTGCAATGTTTGAACGTAGATGGGCAAAAAGGGATAAACGAGAGAAATGCCGCCGGCGCCAAGCGCCTGCGCGAATGCGACAACTATAAGCGTTATGATCCAGCGATTAGGAGGTTCAGATGCCTCGGCATCTTGCATTTGCTGGCGCGCCTTGCAACTTTTTCTGCAAATTCGCCTACCATATCGCAGTCTGTAACAAATGCAAGGCGCAATCTGCAAAGATCTCGGCAAAAGATTTTGATCTATAATTTGAGCGGCTTTTGTAATATTCTCTTGGAAACTTTTACTTGTTCAGCGCATCGAGAGCGGGCGTGATCCCGCTCTAATTGCGCAAGCCGACAGCTTAGCAGGAGCCAATTGCCAGCATGTGGCAACCGAACAAACTCGAGAATGAACGCCTGGAGAAAGCCAATCGCCTGGAAGCGGCAGGGGTCCTGCTATATCCAGGGCGCTGCCAAAGGACCCACAGCGTTGCCGAAGCCGTTGAAGCGTTCCACAGTGAAGAAACGCCCGGCTCGACTTATGTTTCTGTCGTCGGGCGCATCAGGCGTCTGAATAGCAAAGGAAAATTATCCTTTGCGCATATTGAAGACGAGAGCGGTCGTGTGCAGCTTTTCCTGCGACTGAACGCGCTAGGCGAAGAAAGCTACGAATTGGTCCGGCGCAAACTGATCGATGTCGATGACTTCGTTCAAGCCAGCGGTACCATGATGCGCACGCGCGCTGGAGAAATCAGCGTCGATACCAGGAAGCTGCGGCTGCTGAGCAAATCGCTCAGCCCCTTGCCCGTTGTGAAAGAGCAGCGGCGCGAAGATGGCAGCATGGCCGAATACGGAGAATTCAAAGACACCGAGACGCGATACCGCCAGCGCTATGCCGATCTTGCAGTGAACAAATCCGTTCGCGAGGTATTCATCAAGCGCGCCAGAACGATCAAAGCCCTGCGCGACTTCCTCGATAACGAGGGCATGCTGGAGGTTGAAACGCCGATCTTGCAGAGCCTATATGGCGGCGCCGCCGCGCGGCCGTTTGTCACGCATCACAACCAATTGCATCAGGATCTATACCTGCGCATCAGTTTCGAGCTTTACCTCAAACGTCTTCTTGTGGGCGGGTACGATGCCGTCTACGAAATTGGGCGCGACTTTCGCAACGAGGGCGTCAGCTATAAGCACAATACCGAATTCACCATGCTGGAGTTTTACAAAGCCTACATCAATTACGAAGGCGTGATGGATATCACCGAGCGCATGTTCGCTTATACCGCCGAGCAGGTTAACGGATCGAGCAAGATTCGCTATCAAGGCGTCGAACTGAACCTGGCGCCGCCCTGGAAACGGCTGAGCATTCGCGAGGCGGTGCAAGAGTATCTTGACTTCGACTATATGGACTTCCCGTCGAGGGAAACGCTGTACGCGTATTTACGCGCGCGCGGATTGGCGGAAGGTTTGGACCGCGACGATACCTGGGGACGTATGATCGTCGAGCATCTGCTGGGCAATCATATTGAAGGACGCCTCATCCAGCCGACGATCATCAAGGATTATCCACGCGATGTATCACCCTTTGCCAAGCGCATTCAGGGTGATGCCGACGCCGTCGACGAAAAAGAACGACGCTATTTGCAAACTCACACCGAGCGATTCGAGTTTTTCATCCACGGAATGGAAATGGGGAACGCCTTCACGGAGTTGAATGATCCGCGTGATCAGCAGGCGCGATTCGTAGAGATGAAACGGCTCTACGACGAAGATTCGGACGAAACCACGCCTTTGGATGAAGACTACTTGCGGGCAATGCGCTTCGGCATGCCGCCCAACGGCGGCTTCGGCAGCGGGGTCGATCGTATGGTTATGCTGCTCACCGATCAAGACAGCATCCGGGACGTTTTGCTCTATCCGCATTTGCGCGAGCCGGCACCCTCCGAAAACGATTTGCGCGGGCAATTCATGTTGGATGCCGCCGTCCGCCAGGTGGAATATCAACTGGACCTTCCGCTAGCGGAAAAGAAGCCGCTCGGCGGCAGCGAAAAAAAATCCCGCGCTCACACAAAATATCAAACACGTTCCGCTCGCGCGGATGGGAGTTTCTTAAAGAAAGGGCGCATCGCGCTCTACCTGCCCAAGGCTGAGGCCGGCATTGAGTTTCGCATGGCGAATGCGCTGGAAGGGTCATTGGGGCAATTGCAAAATCTGCGCAAAGCCTTCGCGGGCAAGCTCTTCGTGATGACGGACGAGAACTTCTATCGTGTTGAGGACGAGCTGATAGAAATGCGAATTGCGGATTTCTGGCGTTCTATCACTTGAGCGGGGGCGTCCGGTTTATGCCCAGCGGCTGTTGAACCGATGCCAGAGCAATCGCTTCAAAATCATAGCCCATCAATATACCACCCATTCAAACCAAAATATAACCACAGAGGCACAGATGTAAGCGCAAGTAAGTAATGAGAATGCGAGAATGCCTTTATTCAACCCCACCCCCCGGCCCCCTCCCCATTGCAAGAGGGGGAGCGCATTTGGCGGGATTGGGATCACATCCAAAGCTTTCGCTACAAATGAGATTTATTCGCATTACTTACTTGGTTCTACTGAGAGAAGCCATTCAAAATGAAAACCGCGCGCTCGTTTCTACAAATGGTCTTCAATGACAAGCCATTATCCTCTTTGGTACGCAGATTCAGAGGAGTTTTGCCTTGTAATAAAACTTAAACTTTGTGTTCTTCATGTCTTTGTGGTGAAAAAAATTGAAGCGATTGCCCTGACCGCTACGCTTGGTACGCTTGTGGAATCGGCAGTGACGGTCTATCATGTTTTGTAGAGCTTGGCGGTAGAGCAGTAGACCGCAGAATTTGGAACAGAATCACCATGGACATCCTGACGCCGGAATTCTTTGATGCTCTGGTGATCGCCAACGTTATCATCGGCTTGGCGATTGCCGGTCGTCGTTTTCTGCGCGACATTCGCGGTCCATTGCCTGACGATGCCCCGGTATGGGCGCATGCGCGCTACAACATTCCCGCCTCCCCCAGTATTTCCTCCAGTCAAGACTCTTAGCGCCATGTGCCGTCCTCAGTCGGGCATGACGCATTGCGACATTGCCTTCGGCACATGGTAAAATCAAGCGGATTCCGAGTTTCACAGTTCTTGAATTCAACACAACTGGAGACAGAAAAGACATGCTGGATATAGCGCTAATCCGTGAAAAGCCGGATTGGGTGAAAGAGCAAATCGGCAAACTCTATGACGAGGCGGCGCTCGCCCGCATTGACAAGATCCTGGAATTGGATGCGGGGCGGCGCGAGATACGGACCAAGACAGAAGGCGCGCAAGCCGCGCGAAACAGCTTAAACCGCGCGATGGGCAAACTGCGCGGCAATAAGGCGATGGATGATGGAGAAAAAGCTGCGCGCGCCCATGCGGCTGCCAGCGCGCTGCAGCGTCAAGACTTTGACATTGCAAGCGCGCTTATGGACGGCAGCGCTCCGGTCAACGCAGACGACAGCTTGCAACCGGGCTCGGCATTCGACGATCTCATCGCAGCCTTGAAGCAGATTGGGGGCAAGATCGATGAGGGCTTCGCCAGGGCAAAGGAAATCGAAAGCGAACTTGAAGACAATATGCTGTGGATCCCTAATCTGCCGCATGATAGCGTACCCGCGCATGAGAGCGAGGAGAGCAATGTCGCGCATCCGCCCAAAGGCGAGTTTCGCGAATTCGATTTCGAGCCGAAACCCCACTGGGAGCTGGGTCCCGCGCTTGGCGTCATTGACTTCGAGCGCGGCGTGAAGCTGGCGGGCAGCCGCTTTTTTGTTTTGAAAGGATGGGGCGCTCGTTTGCAGCGAGCTTTGATTAGCTTCTTCCTGGATACCGCGCGAGCGAACGGATTCGACGAAGTCTATGTGCCTTACCTGGTACATGGAGACATGCTTTACGGCTCCGCGCAGTTTCCCAAATTCCACGATACGGTCTATCAGTTGGAGGGTGAAGATCGCTTTCTGTTACCCACAGCCGAGGTCGCGATCACCAATTTGCATCGAGACGAAATCCTTGAGGAAGCCGATCTCCCGCTAAACTATGTCGCGCATACACCCTGTTTTCGCAGCGAGAAAGCCAGCGCCGGGCGCGATGTGCGGGGCATCAAGCGCGTGCATCAATTCGAAAAAGTGGAGATGTTCAAATTCACCGCGCCCGAAACCAGCTACGACGAATTGGAAACGATGACGGGCTACGCCGAGGACATCTGCGCGCAACTCGAGATACCTTTTCGGCGCTTGGAAATCGTCAGCGGCGACCTCGGTTTCAGCGCGACCAAAAAATACGATATCGAAATGTGGTCGCCGGGCTGCCGGGAATGGCTTGAGGTCAGTTCCTGCAGCAATACCGAAGCCTTTCAGGCGCGACGAGCAAGGGTGCGTTATTACCCGGCCGGCAGCCGCAAGACGCAATTTGTGCATACCTTAAACGGCAGCGCCCTCGCCACGCCGCGCGTGATGATCGCGATTATGGAGAATAACCAACAAGCCGACGGCAGCGTCGTCATCCCGCAGGTCTTGCGTCCCTATCTGGGCGCGGATGTCATCAGCGTTGTCTAGCGTATGCGTGCGGGCAAGCATATTGCGACGCGCTGAAGAATTGCGCTGTGCCTAGTCTGTGCTGCACACCCCAATAATTGGGGGATGGGCTTGGCGCGGTCTTCGTTGACAGCCAATTCACGCCCCGACTATAATCGATAAAGGTTGAACGCATGTTTTGTGGGCGTCAACCCACGCGATTGTTGGCAATAAGGAGACTATCATGGCGTCCGCAACAGTGATAGAAATCAGGGGTCTTTCGAAATCGTACGGCTCGGGCACCAAGCAAACAGCAGCCCTGCGCAACCTCAATCTCAGCGTACACCAGGGAGAGATCTTTGGATACCTGGGTCCGAACGGAGCCGGGAAAACCACAACCATACGCATGCTGCTGGATTTGATCAGACCCAGCAGCGGCTCCGCCTCGATCTTTGGCATGGATATACGGGATCACAGCGTAGAGATCCATCGGCGGGTGGGATTCTTGCCCGGCGAGCTGAGCTTGTGGGAAGGGCGCAGTGGTCAGCAAATCATCCACTACGTCGCGAGCGTCCACGGCGATAGCAAAGGCATTACGAAGCAAGCCGATGAATTAGCGAAGCGCCTGCAACTGGATACGAGCAAACGCGTCCGGGATTTGTCCTCCGGCAACAAGCGCAAGCTTGGGCTGGTCTTAGCCATGATGCACTCGCCGGACTTGCTCATTCTTGACGAGCCGACAAATGGGCTCGACCCCTTGGTGCAGCAGACCTTTCACGAAATGATGGATGAGTTCCGCGACAAGGGGAAAACGGTTTTCCTGTCTTCTCACATATTGAGCGAGGTCCAAGCCATCTGCGACCGCGCCGGCATCTTGCGCGATGGCGATCTCAAAGCGGTGGAATCGATTGAGAAACTGATGAACGTAGAGTTTCATTGGGTTGACGTTCAGTTCCGAGACGCCGTTCCCGAGGGATTGGCGCGGCAACTTCAGCAATCAAGCGAGATCAGCGATGTGGCCGTCAATGGCTCACGCGTTAAAATGCGTCTGGTGGGCGATTTCGATCCCTTGCTGCGCATGATCAGCGACGGTTATGTGAAAGATCTTCGCGTAGAAGAGCCGTCATTGGAAGATATCTTCCTGGCTTACTATAGCGACGGCAGGGAGGCGCGCTAATGACTGGAATAGTCTTCGCCAATACACTGAGGACCTCGTGGAAGCAGATACTCTATTGGGGTCTGGGCTTGGGCTTACTCGGGTTCTACATCGCCTTCATCGCCTCGAGCTCGGATATCATCCAGGGCTATGCCGATCTCCTTGCCTCGATGCCGCCTGCGCTCTTGCAAGCTTTCGGCGCGAGCAGCGTCGAAATATTGCGAAGCTCCGAGGGCTGGATCGTATCGGTCTTCGTTTCGGAAGCCGCCATATTCTTGTCCGTATTCGCTGTCATGGCTGGCATGAACATCACCGCCAACGACGAGCAAGCCGGCATTATGGACGTCGTCATGTCGCTTCCGATTTCGCGTTCCTCATACATTCTTGAACGCTGGATCGGCTATGCGGCGATCGGGCTGGGCATCTTGCTCCTTTGCGCGGCGATTACGCTGTTCGGCCTGGTTTTGTTTGGTGTAGACGCGCAAATGGATCTGGTCTTCATCAGCATTCTCAATCTCTACCCGGGCGCCTTGCTTGTGATGACCGTCACCGGTCTGCTGGCTCTAATCGTCCGGCGGCGCGCCCTTGCCATTGGCTTGTCGGCAGCCTTCGTCGTCGCCAGTTACGTCTTCAATTTGATCGGCGGCGCCGCCAGCGGAGCCATCGCCGATCTCATGCAAGGCTTATCCTTCTTCAGCTATACGCAGGGCGAGGAGATCGTGCTGGGCAACTACGATCCGGCCAGTACCCTGCTTCTGCTGCTTGTAGTCCTGGTTGGATTCGCGCTTTCTGTCCGCATGTTTATCAGCCGGGACATCGGCGTCTAGGAGCGAGTACGATGATTGGTTCAGTTTTCTTGGAGACCTACAAACAGACCTGGAAGCAAATGGTCTATTGGGGAGTCGGCTTGGCGGCGATGGCGCTCATGGTCGTCTTGATGGTGCCGCTCTTTGATATGCAAGACATAAAGGACTTGCTGGAAACCTTCCCGCCCATCATTCTCGCGATGGTCGGCATCGGCAAGGAACTTGAGATATTCGCCACCAACGAAGGCTTCGTTGCTATGGGCTTTTTTGGCAAGTCCGCGCTGATATTCGCTGTCTATCCAGTTGTCATGGGCATGCGCATCACAGCCAATGAAGAGGACAGCGGCACGATGGACGTGCTGCTGAGTTTGCCCGTGCAAAGAGCGCGCGTGATCGTTGAAAAGTTCATCGCCTACAGCATCAGCATTGTCGGTGTGGTTCTGTTGATCTATCTGGGTATGCAGATAGGCGTGTCAATTGCCGGCATCGATCTTGATGTGGCGCGGCTGGCGGAGGTCACTTTCTACTTGATTCCCTTGATGGTGTTCATCATGGCGGTGACCATGCTGATCGCTGTCATCGTTCGCCGGCGATCGGTGGCGCTTGGCATCGTTACGGCATTTGTCATCGCAAGCTACATGTTGCAGGCGATAGGCGCAGTCGCGGAAGGAACGGTCGCCGAACCCATCGGCTCCATTTCCTTCCTGACCTATTACAACGCCGGCGACATCTTGACGCAGGGCTTCATCTGGCCGCATATCGCCGGATTCGTAGTCGTTTCCGCGGTTCTCCTTTTGGCGTCGCTTTATCAATACGAGAGGCGCGACATCGCGGTCTGAGTTGAACAACGCAGTCCTTCACAAAGGTTCGAGCAACGCGCTCTGCCGGAGAAATCTGGCGGGCGCGTTTCGTTTGTTTACCATGGCTCCGGCGCCAGCATGATTGACCCTGTCACAATCCATCTCCGCTTCGGGAGTTGCGCGAGAAGCGGCATTCGTTGATCTCAGGCTATTGCACAGGTATGGCGCGTAATATAATTTCTTCGGGCGCACCCTGTGCAAAGGAGCGATATGAGCCACAAGAGAAATCTGCTCGACAAGTTCGCGGGACGAAATGCCACTGTTGCCGTCGTCGGCTTGGGTTACGTCGGCTTGCCCCTTGCGGTCGAGTTCGCCGAAGCTGGTTTTTCGGTCCTGGGTGTGGATGTTGACGAAGAGAAAGTAAACAAGATCAAGGACTGTCAAAGCTATATTCCGGATATCCCGCATCAGCGTTTGGAGACTTTGGTGAAGGCCGGGCGCTTGCGCGCGACGACTTGTTATGCCGAGCTGCGCTCGGTAGACGCCATTAGCATCTGCGTTCCGACCCCATTGCGAAAAACGCGCGATCCAGATATGTCGCATATACTGCAAGCAACTCAATCGATCGCGGCAGTCTGCAAGGCGGGCATGCTGATCGTATTGGAAAGCACCACTTATCCTGGAACGACCGAAGAGATAATTCTGCCGGAAATCCTGCGTGACGGCTGGGAAGTAGGCAAGGATGTGTTCATCGCCTTTTCACCCGAACGTATCGACCCGGGCAATCAGCGTTTCACGGTCCGTAATACGCCCAAAGTCGTCGGTGGCATTACCGAAGACTGCACGCAAGTGGCTGCGGCTCTCTATGATTCCGCCGTCGATGAAGTTATCCAGGTATCCTCCCCTACCGCGGCCGAGATGGTGAAACTGTTGGAAAACACTTTTCGCGCTGTCAACATCGGTTTGGTCAACGAGATGACGCTGATGTGTGACAAGCTTGATATTGATGTCTGGGAAGTGATTCATGCGGCGGCGACTAAACCTTTCGGCTACATGCCCTTTTATCCTGGTCCCGGTCTTGGCGGGCACTGCATCCCGGTGGATCCACACTACCTAAGCTGGAAGCTGAAAACGCTGAATTACAACGCCCGCTTTATTGAACTGGCAAGCGAAGTCAATACGTCGATGCCGTATTACGTCATCGACAAGATTACTGGCGCTCTCAACGACCAGCAGAAAGCGGTTCGTGGTTCGCGCATCGTCATTCTGGGCGTGGCTTACAAACGCGATGTTGATGATGTGCGGGAGAGTCCCGCGCTCGACATTATCAGCCTGTTGCGGCAGAAAGGCGCCGACGTAAGCTATTGTGATCCGCATGTGCCGGAAATACGGTTGGAAAACGATGAGCGGATGCCGTCGCAAGCTTATTGCGCTGGCTTGCTAGAGAATGCGGATTGCGTCGTGATCGCAACCGATCACACTGCCTTCGACTGGCGCGAGATTGCGGCGCAGAGCCGCGTCATCGTCGATACCCGTCATGTCCTCGCCGACAAGCGCGTCTCCGCGAAGGTCATCAGCCTGTGAGCCGGTGGAATAGTCGCAGGTTCGCCAGCGGAAATAGCCATGTCACTACGGATTGCGATCGACGCCAGCCGAACAACGACAGACCGGCCGACCGGCACGGAGCACTATGCGCGGCGTTTGATTCATGCTTTCGTAGAAGCAAACCTGTCCCGAGACGAGCCGCAGGACCTCGCGCTTTATTTTCGCGATGCGCCCCCTGCCGATCTTTTCCCCGCCAACGCGACGACAAGACAAATCGTCCTGCCATGGCGGCGCGCCTGGACTCATTTGCGTTTCGCGCGAGAACTCTGGGCGACGCGTCCCGATGTTTGCTTTGTTCCGGCGCATACCTTGCCATTGTTTTTTCCAGGCTATGCGCTCGTTACCGTACACGATCTGGGCTATAAGCGCTTCCCGACGGCTCACCCGCAAATGCAGCGGAGGTATCTTGATTTTACAACCGCCCATAGCCAGCGCCGCGCCACGCTCGTATTGGCGGACAGTCGCGCGACGGCTAATGATTTGAGCCGCTATTATGGCACGCCACAAGAAAAGATTCGTATTCTATATCCCGGCGTCGACGCGGATTCCTTACGATTTGAAGCGAAAGATATCGCGCGCGTTCGGGATCGTTTTCAGTTGCCGGAACGATTCTTCCTCTTCATCGGCACATTGCAGCCGCGCAAGAACATCCAGGGCATCGTTAATGCCTTTGCGCAATGGCAACAGCAAGTCGGCGACAGGCAAACGGGACTCGTATTGGCCGGAGGCGAAGGCTGGCTATTCGACAAGACTTGGCAGGCTGGCGCGGAAAACGTCCGAATGCTAGGCTATATTGACGAAGGTGACAAAGGCGCGCTATTGAGCCAGGCGCTGGCTTTGGTGTTTCCCAGCTTCTACGAAGGATTTGGCTTCCCTGTCGTCGAAGCCATGATCTGTGGGACGCCGGTAATCGCCAGCAACACTTCGAGCTTGCCGGAACTTGTTGGCGAAGCGGGTCTCCTGGTTGATCCTCAGGATACGGCGGCAATCGCCGTAGCCATGCAGCGCTACAACAGTGATTGTAATCTTCGTGAAAGCATGATTCACAAAGGCAAGCAACGAGCCGCCACATTTACCTGGAGGCGAGCCGCCATTCGGCTCCAGGAGATCTTCGACGAAATCCAGCAAATGCGATGAGTGGCTTGAAGACGATTTGCTACAATGCAGGTCAGACGCGCGCGGGACGACGGGCAGCTATGACATGACAGAGGACCGTATTCTGCTGGCGCAGCTGGCGGACATAGGCGACCTGGTATTGGCGACGCCGGCCATGGCTGCCCTGCGCGAATCCAAGCCAGATTCCAGAATCGACCTTTTGGCGTCCCGCCATGCCGTAGATATTGTACCGCCCGGCTTGATCAACAGCGTCATAGCGATTGACAAGGGTAAGCACAATGCAACGCGAGCCCTTTTGTCCCCGTCAAATACTGCTAACCTGCTCTCGTTGCGCCGCGCCAAGTACGATACGCTTATCTTCTTTCATCATTTCACCTTGCGCGCGGGTCTCCTCAAGTTTCGGCTTATCGCTAAAGTTTCCGGCGCCAGACGCATCATCGGATTGCGAAACGAACATGCCAGCTTCTTAACGGATGCGCTGACAGACAATGGATTCGGAGCCAAACACGAAGCGCAATACTGGCTGGATTTGGTATCGCTTGCGGGCGCCTCGTCTAAAAGACGACCAGCCCAGGTATATAGCGAGCATTCGGAGGCAATCGCGTCGACAATGGAGGAGCTGAACGACGGTCCAATTGTTGTCATGCACGCGGGCAGCGGCGGGTACAGTCAAGCGCGCCGCTGGTCCCCCGTCCGATTTGCCGAGGTCGCGGATCAACTCAGGTCTCGCTACAAGGCTCACATCGTTCTGGTCGGTCAAAGCGGCGACGATAGCCCCGAGGCGGCGCGCCTGATGGATTTCGAGGTCCTTGATCTGGTCGGCAAGACGACTCTGCCACAACTCGCTGATGTGCTTCGACGCGCCGACCTGTTCATCGGCGCCGACAGCGGCGTGATGCATCTTGCCGCGGCCGCCGGTACGCCGGTCCTCAGCATTTTTGGACCCAGCAATCACGAAGCCTGGAAACCCTGGACCGTTGATGGCTGGGCGTCGATTCAGCGGAGCGGCGTGGCTTGCAGTCCCTGCAGCTATGTTGGGCATTCAATCGGAGCCCGTGACGGCTGCGCGGCGCGTACCTGTATGAAGCTTGTGACATCGCGCCAGGTATTTGAAGCTGCCGCTACTGTCCTTGACGCGAGTCCACAAGACACAGTTGCCGTCAATGAAGCAACCGTGTCGGAGAATGACAATGAAAATCCGCGTCCGGGCAGAATACGCATCCTGGACCTGCCCGTTGACAGATTAAGTTATCCGGCTTGGATGCAACTCATAGAAAACTGGATCCAAGCCGATTCCGGAGCCCGTCACGTTTGTACGGTCAATCCCGAATTCATCATGATCGCGCGTCAAGATCCGATATTCTTCAGTATCCTGAACCGGGCGGCTCTCTGCGTACCCGACGGCGTCGGATTGCTTTGGGCCAGCAGACGTCTCGGCAGTCCGATTGCCGAACGTATTACCGGTTCGGACGGCGTCCCGTTGATCGCGCGTCGCGCCGCCGAACGGGGCTGGCGCATCTTCTTCCTGGGAGCCGGCGAGGGAATCGCCCAAAAGGCGGCGGATATCCTCTGTCGTCGTTATCCCGGGCTAAAAGTCGCCGGTACTTATGGAGGCAGCCCAGCAGAAAGCGAAGAAGACGACATCGTCGCCATGATAAATGAAGCAAAGGCGGATATCCTATTTGTGGCATACGGAGCGCCGCAACAAGACAAGTGGATCGCGCGCAATCTCCCGCGCCTCAACGTGAGCATGGCAATGGGCATTGGCGGATCGCTGGACTTCATCGCCGGAGAGGTAGCGCGAGCGCCGGAGTGGATGCGAAAACGCGGTCTGGAGTGGTGCTATCGCCTGTTGCGCCAACCCTGGAGATTCTGGCGCATGTTGCGCCTGCCAAGATTCGCCCTTGCGGTTTTGCGCCAGCGATAGCCCTGGGTACCATCCGCAAGTCAAGTCTATCGTATACCGAAGGCGCTGATGTAAACTGGCGGAACTCGGCCAGAAGCCCGCAGGGCAAAAAAACGAATGTCGGCGAAGCTGAAGAGTAGCGTAGCGCGCCTGGCGCGCAAGACTGTCCTAGTCCTGGGCGATGTAATTCTCGACGAGTACATCACCGGGCGCGCCACCCGCATGAGCAGAGAAGCGCCGGTTCCCGTACTGGAATTGGAATCGACGCGCTTCATCGCCGGCGGCGCCGCCAATCCGGCGGCAAATATCGTCGCCTTGGGCAGCCGAGCCATTCAGGTTGGCGCGATTGGCGCCGACGAAAATGGCGCGCAGCTACTTAGAGTCCTCAAAGATCAAGGCATCGAACCGGCTGGCGTGCTTACCTGCGCCGACCGACCGACTACCGTAAAGACCCGGGTCATGGCGCAAATGGGGCTGCGATTCCCGCAACAGGTCACGCGCATCGATACGATCTCGCGTGAGTCCATTGATGAGGCGACCGAAGCTGAGATCGTCGAGTTCGCGGGCGACAATATTGGCTCCCTCGACGCAGTACTCCTGTCGCAGTATCATGGCGGATTGCTCACGCCAACTCTGGTGAAGCGGATTCGGGATTTATGCCGTCAGCACAGCATATTGCTGACGGCGGATGTGCAAGGCAAGTTTGCCCGTTTCGCCGAAGTTGATGTCATCAAATGCAACGCCGCCGACGCGGAACGGCAGCTCAATCGCGAACTGGCGACGGACGGCGATTTCCGCGACGCCGCTGTCCACCTTCATGGAGAGTTTTCTGTCAAGCACGCGACAATCGTCACCATGGGCAACAGAGGCGCAGCTTTAGCAACTGATGCCGGCGCGACAATCTGCCCAAGTCCACAAGTGAGCGATGTCTTTGACACAGTCGGCGCGGGTGATACCGCTATTGCAGTGATTACCTTGTCCCTGGCTGCCGGGCTTGCTGCCGAAGATTCGGTCCTGCTGTCCAACTACGCGAGCGGCCTTGTCGTGCGGCACCTGGGCAATTATGCGCCTTCGCCTGACGAACTCTCGAGGAGCATTGACGATGGCTAGCTATCAAAGCAGTTCGACAAACTCAATCGTATTGCCGTCCGGATCGGCAAGGGAGGCCACTTTCGCGCCCTTGTACTCGTCAATCGGGTTGATCTCGCAGCCGTGATGTGTCCTGCCTTTATTCATCACCTCAGCGATATCGTCCACGGCAAAACGGAATTGCTGCCGATTTTGATCGGCAACGACGCCGGCGATTGCGTTTGGGCAAAGCGTCAATTCCAATTCGCCGATTTTGCCGCCGTAAAACTGTTGATCGCCGATATGGACGGTGGGCTTGAGCCGGGCGTCAAAGACGGCGTTGTAGAATGCCACCATGTCGTCCATTCGATTGACGGCGATGGTCAGGCCTGTCATTTGCATGCTTTCATCCTTAGTAAATTCACAGAGTCTTCATAATCCGGACCGCTATGGTCTTGACGTCGCTGTCGAGAGGAACTGATGTTCAATCCACCCAATGCGCGCAACTTTTTTGAAACTGTTTGGGATATAGTCTGCCAGATTCCTCCGGGCAAAGTGAGCAGCTATGGTCAAATTGCCTCGATGATCCCGCCGGAAGATGGTATGGATCCGGTCCAAGTGAAGAATCTCGCTCCGCGCTGGGTCGGCACAGCATTGCGGAAAACCCCGCGCGGGAAGTCCATCCCCTGGCATCGCGTTATCAATAGTCAAGGCAAAATCAGCTTTCCTATTGGCAGCGCGCATGCGAACGAGCAGCGTCAATTATTGGAATCGGAGGGCGTCGTCTTCAATCAGCGAGATAAAGTCGACTTCGCGATTGTTGCCTGGCAGGGACCGGAGGCCGCTTACCTGGCAAACAAAGGACTCTTGCCGCCGCGCCCGCTGAAATGAACGCGTCCACCTTCACCTAGAATTGCACGTAACTGTTTTCAGCCAGGACAAACCGGTGCGCCACCGGCATGTGCGGCGCCGAGGTCACACGCGCGTTGTCGGCCAGCAGGCTGCGGTCGATGCGACCCTGAATGTTGCGTATTTCGCAGTTTTTCATCACGATGCTGGCTTCGATTTCGCTGCCTTCGACAACCACGTTGTCTCCCAGCGCCGTATAGGGTCCGATATAACTGTTGCAGATGACGGTGTCGTTGCCAATGATCACGGGTCCGCGAATAACGCTGTCGATCACCCGGCTGTTTTTGCCGATCAGGACACGATGCGAGACTTCGCTTTTGCCCTCGACTTGTCCGCCGTTTTCCGGCGCCGGCGTATAGGGCAAATCTTCCAGCACCAGTTGATTGGCCATGATGATGGCGTCAGGCTTGCCGGCATCGATCCACCATCCGCCAAGTTCATATGACGCGACCGGATGCCCATCGCTGATCAATACTTGAATGGCATCTGTGATTTCCAGTTCGTTGCGTCCGGAGGGTTGGATACGGCTAATCGCGTCGAAGACCGACTTGCGAAACAGGTAGACGCCGGTAATCGCCAAATTGGAGGGCGGGTCTTGCGGCTTTTCGACCACCCGTACGATGCGCCCCTGCTCAATTTCCGCGATTCCAAAGCGCGTAGGATCCGGGACCTCGCCCAGCACGATCTTGGCTTCCGCGTTTGAATCAGCGAAAGATGTCAACAACTCAGTCATTTTGTCCTGGAATATATTGTCGCCAAGAAAAACGGTAAATGGTTCGTCGCCGACAAATGGCTTGCAAAGCCCGATCGCGTGAGCCAGTCCTTTCTGCTTTTCTTGCACGATGTATTCGATATTCACACCGAGCGATTTCCCGTCGCGCAGCAGGGCGACAATTGGCGAACTCAAGCTGTTGACGACGATTCCGATATCGTTGAGGCCAGCCAATTTAAGCACATCTATGGCGTAGGCAATCAGCCAGCGATTGGCGACGGGGACCAGTGACTTGGGCATGGTCAATGTCACCGGGCGCAAACGGGTACCCTGCCCAGCAGTGAGAATGACTGCTTTCATCGATAATCTCCTGATGTGATATGCCTTGAGCGCGGCTTAACCGCATAGTAGCAGAGGTTGGAAAATCGCGACAGCAAGATAGGCATCAAGCTATGCCAGAGCCAAGCTATGCTAATCTTTCTAAATGTCGAGTTTGCAATCGCTCGCCTGGCACCCCGCGCTATTCATCGGCGCCCCCGCCGGCATGGCGCCGTTGGCGCATCACTTCATAAGCCAGGATTGAAACAGCGCTCACAGTGCCCAGGGATTGCCCAAAGGGGCGTCCGTAGGGGATTTCCAGCAGTAGATCCGCTTGTCGCTGAAATGAGCGCGTGACGCCACGGCGCTCGCCCCCTAATACAACAAAAAGGGGCTGCCTTAGTTCCGCCTCGAAAAGCGAAACACTGGTGGATGACTTCGCGGCGGTCGCCACGACCAGTCCCCGCTGACGAAAAAAGTCGGCCGCTTCCATGGCGCTTTCCCCCAGCGCTATCGGCATCAATTCCGACGCCCCCGCGCTGGATCGCCCTACGATGGCGCTCGCGCTCGTCCAGTTGCGTTTGCGCAAGATCAAGCCATCGACGCCAGCAGCGTAAAGCGCGCGAACAGCAAAGCCAAAGTTGTAAGGGTCTTCGATCCCATCGAGCATGGCGATGAACGCCGGTTTGTCCGGCGGGATCAAATCTGTGATACATTCGAATCGTCTTGCGCCGGCCAGCGCGATCACGCCGCCGTGTGAATTTCCCGTCGCGTAGTCTTCAATCTCGGTTGAGGGAACATATTTGAGGTTAACCCGAGCCTGTTTCGCGCGAAGACGCAGCTTATCCAGCCGCTGGTCAAAGCGCTTGTCATGGTCGATCAATATTTCGAAAACTTCGCGTCTGCCCGCCTCGAGCGCCGCCGAGACCGAAAGGACGCCTTCCAAGCTGAACGCTGAGGTCTTCATCAGAGCCCGGCGCGCTTCCCCGCTTGCCAGAATGCTTCAAGTTCCTCCAGTGAGTAGTCCGAAAACGCGCCTTTGTTGCGCCGCGCGCGCGCTTCAACATAGGCAAAGCGCCGGTAGAACTTGGCATTGATTTCGCGCAACAAGCTTTCGGGATCATCGACGCCGAGCCAGCGCAGCCAATTCACCAATACAAAGATGAGATCGCCAATCTCTTGTGTTTTTTCGGCAGGCGTAGCGGAGGCGAAGATCTCGTCAAACTCTTCCCTGGCTTTCTGTTCGACTCCACTGGCGTCTGGCCAGTCGAAGCCGACTTTTGCGGCGCGCTTCGAATATTGATGCGCGACGAGCAATGCTGGCGCGCCTTTAGGTACGCCATCCAGAAGCGAGCGTTCTTCCGCGCCGGCGCCGACTTGCTCGGATCTTTTGATGTCTTCCCAATTGCTGGTTACCTTTTGCGGATCGCCCTGAACATCGACATCGCCCCAGACATGCGGATGCCGACGGATCATCTTTTTGTTCAAGTGCCGCAAGACGTCCGACATGAAAAACTCGCCGTTGTCGACGGCGATTTGCGTATGCAGGACGATCTGCAATAACAAGTCTCCCAACTCTTCATACAGCGCTTTTGGATCTTCAGCATCCAGGGCATCCAGCACTTCGTAAGTCTCTTCGATCAAAAAGGGGCGCAAGGACTGATGCGTTTGCTCCCGATCCCAGGGGCAGCCTTCGGACGAACGCAAATGGGCAATGACATCCTGAAAGCTTTCGAAACTACTCAAGGGATCCAGCGCCGGTAGAAAAAGCGCTGTCATCACGTCGATTTTGTCGCTACGATCGATTTCATAGAGCGGGAGTTCTTCCACGATCGCCTCGTCCCGCCCGGCGCCGTGGATCAATTTGACGGCGGAGGTCTCCGGGTATTGATTCATCAAGGCAAGTTTGAGGTTCGACGCCACGGCTTTACTGTAGACTTGCGCCAGCAGAGCCGGTTTGGCGGGATTCACCGGCGGATGATATTGCGCCGCGATCTCCAGCGCGTCGAGTATCTGTAAACCGTCGAGCGCGTCGATGCCGAGGAGAGCCAGGCATGGCTCAATGAAACTGATGCCATTGACGATTTCCAGCTTTAAGCCTTCTGAGGATGCCTGCTGTACGAGCCGCGTCACTGTGGCTTCGCCGACTAGCGGGTCGCCCGGCACCGCGTAAACTAGGTCGACACCCGATCGCGCTTTCTTTACCAGGCGGTCGCAGATTTCGCGATAAACGTCATCAAAGGCAGCAAAGGCTTCGTAAACATCGTCGAAACTGACAATGTCCAAGTGGGAGGGCAAGTGGGGGACGCAGGGATGACGGCGCGTGCGAACATAAAGGCTTTTCACGCCTTGCAGCTTGCCCCAGGCGCGCAGGGACATGTCTTCAATTGAGCCCGGACCTAAGCCTATCACAGTAATCATAAATCTGTGTCCGCTACGATTTTACGAAGCGCGCCGGCGCATTTTCGCGAATGCTGGTCTTTCAAGGGCTGATGCCTTTCGCAAGTTTACCCGTATTCCACCATCGGCCGGCAACGACAATCCGTGAACGTCAAGCAAGTGAGCAGTTTGGATCGCGCAGGGACTTGGGAAAAGAAAAGCAGCCAAATGCTCGTTGCAATCAGATGGCTGCTGGGTAAACGGGACTCGACTCGTTCTAGCGCTTGGTATAGGTAGGCGCCTTGCGCGCGCGTTTTAGACCCGGTTTCTTGCGTTCTTTGACCCGGGCGTCACGCGACAAGAAACCTTCGCGCTTCAAAGTGCCGCGCAAGTCCGGATCAATCTTTTCCAATGCGCGGGCGATGCCGAGAAGGATGGCGTCTCGCTGCCCGGTGACGCCACCGCCATTGACATGCACCGAGATATCATAGCTGCGCTCTTGCCCAATGTGCGTCAAGGGCGCTGTGCAGATTTCCATATCGCCCAGTCGGGGCATGTACTCGCGCGCTTCTTTGCCGTTGATAATGAACAAGCCTGTACCACCCGGGAACAGACGCACGCGCGCCGACGACGACTTGCGGCGGCCGATACCCTCGTAATATTGTGCTGACATTGCTTCGCTCCTTTTTCGGTGTGGCGCGCGCCTAAATGTCCAGGGCTTGCGGCTGCTGCGCCTGATGCGGATGCTCCGCGCCCGCATAAACTTTCAGTTTTGTCATCATTTGGCGCCCCAAGGGACCCTTCGGCAACATGCCTTTGATGGCAAGCCTAAGCGCGCGCGTTGGGCGTCGTTTCATCATCTCGCGCAGGGTCATCTTTTTCAAGCCGCCGGGATAGCCGCTATGACGATAATAGATCTTCTGATCCATGCGCTTGCCCGTCACATGAATCTTTTCCGCGTTGACAATGATTACGTAGTCGCCGGTATCGAGGTGGGACGTGAAATAGGGCTTATGCTTGCCGCGCAAGATCGGCGCCACCTTGGACGCGAGCCTGCCCAGGGTCATGCCCTGCGCATCAATCACCCACCAGCCGCGCTCTATGACAGAGGGCGTGGTCGCGTAGGTTGTCTGTATCCGTTGTCTCATCTTGTTCACTCCAGTTCAGCTTCCGTCGCCAGCTCGCAGGACCGTCTCGAAATCGTCGCTTGTTCCGTAGGTAATGGATAACCCACCGCTTCCAGGGTTAGCCCCATGGCCGGCGCCAAGACTTTCGCCCGTTGAATGTCACGACTTAATAGTATTTCCTCAAATTCCTCAAGATCTATTTTGCCAATGCCAACTTGCACCATCGTTCCGACCATGCGCCGCACCATGTGATAAAGAAATGCGGTCGCGCGCACACGGTATATATAGAAGCAGCCTTGATCGTTTTTTTCCACGTCCCATCTTGAACGAAACACCTCGCGAACCGTATTGACGCTGCCTTCTTGCGGCGCAGTTCCGAAAGCCGCGAAGTCATGCTCGCCAAGGCATAAGGCGGCTGCGTCTTGCAGCGCGCCAAGATCTATACTTTGCCCAACAAGCTGCCACGCCCGGTCGTTCAGCAGCGGGTTCCTGGCAGGCGGGGTCGTGACACGATAGACATATTGCCTCCAAAGCGCGTCAAAGCGCGGGTGGAAACCGTCCTGCTTCCAGAGTTCTTGCAGCGCGATGTCCATGGGAAGTTCCGCATTTATCGCGCGCAAGAGATCGCTTTCGGAGTGATTCCAGTCCGCATCAAATGCGATCGTCTGGCCCAGGGCATGCACACCGGTATCCGTCCTACCAGCCGCGAGTACGGCGATCTGCTGCCCTGTAACGCGTTCTATAGCCCTTTCAAGCGCTCGCTGTACCGTCGCTGTCGGCGCCGGCTGCCGCTGGAAACCGAAATAGCCCGTGCCATCGTATGCAACCTTCGCTACAAAGCGTTTCATTGTCCCTGGGCAGTTCAATCCTCGGTCGAGTAATCGACCAATTCGATGAGCGCCATCTCCGCATTGTCTCCCTTGCGCGCGCCCAACTTGAGAATACGCGTGTAACCACCCGGTCGATCGGCATAGAGCGGCGCCAATTCATCAAAAACTTTGCCTACAAGCACGCGATCGTTATTCAACCGCCGCGCGACCTGTCGCCTCGCATGAACAGCGACCAAGTCATCCCCGCGCTCTTCCGCCTTTGCCAGACCTCGTTTTGCGATGGTGATCAATCGTTCCGCGTGCCCTTGAACGAATTTTGCCTTGTGAAAGGTGGTTTTGATCCGACCATGAACGAATAGTTGGCTGGCCAGGTTCATCCGCAGCGCCTTGCGATGGCTGCTGCTGCGATTAAGCTTTTTCCCACGAATTCGATGTCGCATGATTGCGCCTCACTTGCCGGCTATTCAGCCTTGTCCTTTTCCAGGGGCCAGTAGTTCTTTTCTCGCAACTTCTGTTCGAGTTCATCGAGGGACTTTTCACCAAAATTGCGGATCGCCAACATGGCGTCGGGGCCACGGTTCAACATATCCAGGACATCGCCTACGGAGGTGATGCCGGTGCGCTTAAGAGAGTTGAAGACACGCACGCTCAGATCGAGTTCTTCAATCGGCTTGTCATACAATGGCGGATAAGCCGGCTCGTCTTCGTACTGCTGAGGCATTTCGATCGATTGGAACCATTCTTCGTCCACACCAGCGACGACCTTGAGGTGGTGCATTAAGATCTGCGCCGATTGCGCGAGCGCCTCTTCCGGACGGATTGTGCCGTCGGTCCAAAGCTCCAGCACGAGCTTGTCGTAATTGGTACGCTGACCGACACGGGCGCGATCAACTTCGAAATTGACCCGTTTGATCGGGCTGAAGATGGCGTCGACCGGCAACTCGCCGATCGGCAAGCGGCCCCGCTCTTCCGCCGGACTAAAACCACGGCCGGACTGCACTTCGAATTCCATCTCTATGTGAACATTGCGATCGTCGACCGTGAAGAGATACAAACTCGGATTCTCGATCTGCACTTCCGGCGGCGCCCAGATATCGGCCGCGGTGACCGTGACTTCCGCTCCAGCGATTTCCAACCGCAGGCGCGCGCTGTCCACGCCGTGCAACAGCAGGCGCAATTGCTTGACCTGCAGGATCAACTGCGTCATGTCTTCGCGGACAAAGGGGATTTCAGAAAACTCGTGATGAACATCGGAGATGCGAATGCTGGTCACGGCGGCGCCAGGCAACGAAGACAAGAGTACGCGGCGCAAAGCGTTGCCCAAGGTCAATCCGTAGCCGCTCTCCAGAGGACCAATGACGAAACGTCCATAATCCTTGGTGATGTTTTGGCTTTCGACCTGGTGCGGCAGCACCATATTTGCGGTTACCAGGTTGGCATCAACCGGGCTCGAACTCACGGAGGCCGAATCTGATGAATATTCCATAAAGCGGGATTTCCCTTTCGACTAAACGCGGCGGCGCTTGGGAGGGCGCACGCCATTATGAGGAACGGGCGTCACGTCGGTAATCGAACGCACTTTCAGGCCACTTTGCTGGATCGAGCGAATGGCTGCTTCGCGCCCGGGACCGGGTCCCTTCACGAATACATCCACCTCTTTCATGCCATGCTGCTGCGAATTAGCCGCTGCTGTTTCCGCAGCCATGCGCGCCGCATAGGGCGTATTCTTGCGACTGCCTTTGAAGCCGGATGTGCCAGCGCTTGCCCAAGCGATCACATTGCCAGACTGATCGGTCATCGAAACGATCGTATTGTTAAAGGTGGCGTAAATGTGCGCTTGACCATAAGGAATGTTTTTGAACGCTCGTCTTGCAGTACCGCGACTGCCTCTTCTTGCTTTCGCCATTTACCTGCTCCAAATGGATATTCTTGAAATTCGCTTTTGGCGGGGTATCTCAAATCGGCGCTGCGCGCCGTTGGCCCTTAAACCGAGGACCCGTGACAGAATTTTCGCAGCTACTTCTTGGTCGCGCCGCGCCGGCGGCCACGCCCTGCCACCGTTTGTTTTTTGCCACGGCGGGTGCGCGCGTTTGTTTTGGTGCGCTGCCCGCGGACTGGCAACCGGCGGCGGTGTCTCAAGCCGCGATAAGAATTGATTTCCATCAAACGTTTGATATTGAGCTGCGTCTGACGGCGCAAATCGCCTTCGGTCGTCAGATTATTGATTAGCTCACGCAGGCGCTGAATCTCACTCTCGCTCAAGTCTCTGACGCGCGTCCCGTGATCAATGCCTGCCGAATCCAGCAATCGTCGGCTGGTGGTCCTGCCGATACCATAAATGTAGGTCAAGCCGATAAGCACACGCTTGTCGCGAGGCAGGTCGACGCCTTCAATACGAGCCATCTGTCACACTCCTTTTGGGGACCTAGCCCTGTCGTTGCTTGTGCTTCGGGTTTTCACAAATGATCATCACTCGACGATTTCGTTTAATCACGCGGCACTTCGGGCAACGACGTTTGACACTGGCTGAAACTTTCATGCTGCATACCTCTTCTTCGTCAAGTACGAATCCAGAGTTTTCCGCAAGGCAAGGCACAAGCTACAAAACTTACCGTCTGTAGCCGCTCGGCGGCGGCAAAAAGGTCTGCCGCCGAGCGCAAAATCGCAAGACTTCTCGTCGCACAAGCGACGCGGTTTACGTAAACAGAAGCGCCAACTTCCGCTCATTCTTTTGTTTGAAATCCATCCCGATTGTTTGCCGGATGGTTGACAACGAACGAGCATTGTATCACAAGTTTCTCCCTTGTAAAAGGACGTTTCCAGAAGTTATTCGCTCTTTTCCGGCGAAATGACGAAGCGCGGCGGACGCAGCGCGCTAAAGCAATCGGCGCTAGGGTCTTGCAGAGGGTCTGATAAAAACGCTTGCATGATCTCTGTGGCGCAGGGCACAGAATCCAACATGCCGTGCCCTGCATTCGGGAAAACAAAATGCCAGTTGTTCCGCAGATGCTCCGCCGCAAAGCTGCCCCATCGCGCTGGCGTCGCTGGATCATAAGCTCCCGACAGTAAAAGGCTGGGAAGATCGCTCGTCACTGGTCTGTCTATCTGGGTCGTCAGGGCGGGCACATTCCAGGCTTGGCATTCGGCATAATGCGCCTCCACAACCTCCCGCGCCGCAGCGACGAGCAGGGGCGCGATCTCATCCGGGTTTGTGAGATAACGCTGCGCCTCTGGCACCGCCAAATCCTCCGAGCAGCGCTGTGTCAAGAAGGCGCTTTCGGTTTGCGAGGCGCGATCGTCTTCATCACTTGCGAATAGCTCCGATTCCAGCAAAGGCGCAAAATCGTAATCGCCGCTTGCAAAGGAAGCGATGAATGCGGGCAGATACGGTAGTACGCTTGTATGGTGCAGCAATGATGACATCATGAGAATAAAGTCATTGCCGGTTATTGCCATACCGATATTCTGGCCCAGCAATGTCAACCCCTGCGGAGACACGTTCAATTCCGAAACTGCGCGATAAAATGAGTCTTTGAGTTCGGGATATGTTTCCTTGCAAGCCGCGTCGCTGGCGCAATCATCGAAAAGCCGATTCAGCGCCATATCCAGGTTCCGCGCTACTTCCGCGGTGTGACGCAGGGGCGGTGGATAAACTCCGTCAAGCAAAAGCGAGCGGATTCGCTCCGGCGCAGCATCAGCCAACATGAGCGCCAAGCGACTTCCATAGGAACTGCCATAGACGTTTACTTGCGGCAGGTCCATCAATGACAGCAGATCGACATAATCACTGACGATCGCGGGAATCGTATATGCCCTCAGATCCAAGCCTCTGGCGGAAAAACGCTCGCGGCATACGCTTAGCCAGTCGGCATCATCGCCCCGGCTTGCTTCGGGACATCTCATAGACGGGTAGGAAAAACCAGTGCCGCGGGGATCAAGGAGGATGATATCGCGCTCTTTACTAAGGTCCGATTCCAGCCAATCGATCAGATGCGACGAAGCTGCTTCTCCAGGACCGCCTGGCAAATACAGAATCGGCGCGCTGTCGGCAGCTTGCCGCGATCTTATCCGCAGCAAGGACAACTCCATATAGTAGGAGGATTCGCGCCCATCTCGAAGCTCCGGCACGACCAGCCAGGCGCATTCCAGCCGGTCTAATTGAGATTGTGTCAACATCGTAGAAAACCAGGTGCATTCCTCGGGCGTGATCTTCGGCGCTTCCGGCTGCGAATGGGCGTATGTCGCCATTAGGCAAAACAAGCCAACAAACAAGAATCGCCCAATTAACATGACTGTTCTCCGTTACGGAAGTGTCAAGATCAAAGGTCCATCTTCGGTGATTGCGACGGTGTGCTCGCAGTGAGCGGTCAGCGACCCGTCTTTGGTCACTACCGTCCAACCGTCTTCGAGTTCCATCAGGTCGCCTCGGCCCGCGATCAGCATTGGTTCGATGGCGTAGGTCATGCCCGCCTGCAATTCGTAGTCTTGCCACTGAATCTTGCTATTCTTGCCTGGCCACCAGTTTGGCACCTGCGGTTCTTCGTGCATGGACCTGCCGACGCCATGACCGGTGTATTCCCTCGCCACACTGTAGCCCATTCTACCGGCGCAACGCGCCGTGGCTTTGGCAACGTCGCTGATCTTGTTGCCGAGCACCGAAGCATTAATCGCCGCTTCAAGCGCCGCTTCGGTCGCTTCCAGCAATCGCAGCGCCGATCTGGATACCTTGCCAACGGCGTGGCTGTATGCGGCGTCACCCACATAACCACGATAGAAGCAGGCGACGTCCACCCCGATGACATCGCCATCTTGAAGAATCCGTTCTAGGGAGGGGATACCATGGACCAGTTCGTTGTTCACCGAAGCGGTAATGATAGCTGGAAACGGCGGATGATTGCCCGGGGCATATCCCAGAAAACACGGCGACGCGCCATGGTCTCGCAGAACTTCGCCAGCGATATTGTCCAGCGCCTTGGTCGAGACGCCCGGTTCGATGGCGCGGCGCATTTCTTCGTGGGCGATCGCGACGATGCGCCCGGCTTCGCGCATGATACCGAGTTCTTCTGCGGATTTGAGTACAGGAGCCATTATCTTGCTCGTCATAGCCGCGCGCGTTAGCGGGCGTCGAGCAGGCGGCGGATCTCCGCCCAAACCGCCTCAATCGACTGGTCCGCATTGACCTTGCGCATGATGCCCTTGTTTTCAAAATAACTGATCAAGGGCTGGGTCGTTTCCAGGAAGGTGTCGATCCGCTTGATAATCGCATCGGCGCTAGCGTCGTCCGGTCGACGCTTCAACGGAATATCTCCAGCAGCAAGCGATGCTTCCAAACGCGGCGGGAAGAGATGATCATCGTAATTCACCCAGCGAAAATCGACGCCGTCGGCGTTGTAATAGTAGTTGTAGCTCTCGCCGTTTGCCGCGCTGACGCGACCGAAGGCGCGTTTGAAAGCAGTATAAAGATCAAGTTCAAGCAAGAGCACCGCATCCACTTTGGCGCCCTTGGCAGCCAAGTGAGATTCCAAAAACTGCGCCTGAATCTGATTGCGCGGATAGCCGTCCAGGATGACGCCGTTCCCGGCATCGTCCTGCGTCAGCCGGTCCTCGACGATGGCGTTGGTCGTATCGTCATCCACCAGGCGGCCGGAAGCCATGATATCCTGGACCTTCAGTGCCAGCGCGTCGCTGCGCGTCCGCATCGCGCGGAAAAGATCGCCCGTGGATACTTGTGGAATACCATAGTGCTCTTCGATCAGTCGCGCCTGCAAGCCTTTGCCCGCGCCTTGCACACCCATCAGTATGACATAAAGACTCATCGCACAATCTCCATTGACCCGCCGGCCCACCGGCTGGCTAAAGACAATCCTACGGCGTCATCAGGCAAAAATAAAGCCGAGCACTGAAGATACTCGGCATAATCGTGAACAGGCTCCGGGCAATTAGCGCATGAAACCTTCGTAGTTGCGCATAACCAACTGCGCTTCCAACTGGCGCATCGTGTCAATAACCACACCGACAACGATAATCAGACCCGAGCCGGAAATCACCAGGCCGGCATTGATGACCGCGCCAGACGTCGAAGCCTCCAACGGAAAGATGATGCGATTGACCAGATCAACCATGCCCGGGATAATCGCGATGACACCGAGGAAAAAGGCGCCCACAAAGGTAATGCGGCGGGTGGTTGTTTTGATGTAATCTTCGGTGCGCTTGCCGGGCCTGATGCCGGGAATGAATCCACCGTTGCGCTGCAAGGTCTCGGCAAGATTTTGGTTGCCAACCATCACTTCGGCATAGAAGAAAGTGAAACCAACAGTCATCAGGAAAAATGTGCCCCAATACAGCAGTCCCTGCTGGTTGCCAAAGGTCGACTGAATGGTATTGCCCACCGCGCCAGGCGGAAACAAGCTAGCGATAATCGCCGGAAAGGTGATGATCGATTGCGCAAAGATCAATGGAATCATGCCTACGGGATTCACCCGCAGCGGGATGAAACTGTCCTGCTGAGCGAATTGTCGATTCCCGCGCACGCGCCGGCCGTACTGCACGGGGATTCGCCTTACGCCTTCTTGAATGACTACCACCGCCAAAACGCTCAGAACGGTGATGATGACAAATAGCACCAGATTGTAAACGCTGCGATCCGGCTGTTGGGTGAGCAATCGAATCAGGTTTTGCGGCGCTTGCGCGACGATACCAGCGAAAATGATAATTGAAATACCGTTGCCAATCCCCTGTTCCGTGATCAACTCGCCCAGCCAAATGGCAAACATCGTACCGGCGGTCATGGTCGTCAAGACCGATACCGTCAATAGCAGATTGCTGCCAACGCCAAAACCAAAGCCGGGGATTATCTCCGTACCCGTGCCGGTTGCCAGGTTGAAGATACTGATCTGACCCAGCGCTTGCAATACCGCCATCGGGATGGCGACATAATAGGTGTATCGTTGGATCTTTTCTTGTCCGCCTGGCTCGCGCTGGATCCGTTCCAACGCGGGCACAATCGGCACTAGCAACTGGAAGATGATCGACGCCGTGATGTAAGGGTACACGCCATTCGCGATCACGCTGAAGTTGGCGACCGCGCCGCCGGAGAGAAGGTTCATCACCTGAATCAAGTTACCGGCGCTGCTGCCGCTTTCAAATACCTGCCGCAGGGCAACGCGATCCACCCCGACAACGGGCACGTGAGCCGCGAACTGGTAGACCACGAGAATAAATCCGGTGAATAGCAGTTTGTTCCTTACATCGGGCAAACGCCATGCGTTACGCAAAGCTTGAATCATAACCCTCGTCCTTCGATATAAGCTACCCGCACAAAAAATGCGCTAGTCTTGTCGGCTCCCGCCATATTGAGCGTATACAGCGTATACGCAAGAAGGCGACCCGCGTCTCAAACAGCCTTTGCGACCTTGATCCAACCAGACCTTTCAGCCACATGCCCTACTCGCTGTTGCCGTAGAGCCGCTCCAAATCGACTTTGCGCAGTTTTTTGACGGTCGCGCGCGCGCCCGTCACCTTGAGCGGATGCCGATTAACGCTGCCGCCGGCGCCTTCAATCTTTTCGGCGGCGCTTCTTGTGAACTTGTTGGCATGCACTTCCAGCTTCTTGCCCAGTTCGCCGCGGCCGAGCACCTTGATCGGTTCATCAGCATTGCGGACCAAGCCCACCGACTTTAGCGACGCGCCGTTGACAACAGCGCCATCATCAAAGCGCGCTTCTATCATGTCCACATTCACTTCCTGATAATGGATGGCGAATATGTTGGTGAAACCGCGTTTGAAAGGGAGCCGCCGCACTAATGGCAATTGGCCGCCTTCAAAGTAGGGACCCTTGCCGCCGCCGCTGCGCGCGCCCTGTCCCTTGTGGCCGCGTCCCGCTGTTTTTCCCTTGCCGGCGGCAATGCCGCGGCCAACGCGTTTGCGCTTGCGCTTCGAACCGGGATCGGGTTTCAAGTCATGCAATTTCATGATTCGTCGACCTCTTCGACTTTGACCAGGTGGCTGACCTTGGCGATCATTCCCCGAACCTGAGGCGCGTCGCCGATCAGTACCGCGCGTCCCATACGCCGCAAACCGAGCGACTTGATTGTGGCTTTCTGCTTGCTGTTGTAGCCGATGGGACTTTTGACCAAAGTTACCTTCAGCATTTTTCCACGTTGCTCACTCATGGTCCGCACCTCGAGCGCTTCGACGTTCCCACACCGGGGCAACTTCGTGCACCTGCTTGCCGCGCATTTGCGCCAATTGCTCCGCGCCGCGCAATTGCTTCAGCGCGTCGAGCGTCGCCATGGTTACGTTGAGCAAGTTGGCGCTGCCTTGGCTCTTCGTCAAGATATTGCGCACGCCAACGACTTCCAAAACAGCGCGCACGCCGCCGCCAGCGATGACGCCCGTACCGGGGGCAGCCGGCTTCAGCAGTACGCGAGCGCCGCCATGACGGCCCGTGACCGTGTAGGGGATCGTCGTGCCAGAAAGCGCCACTTTTTCGATATTGCGACGCGCCCGCTCGGCAGCTTTGCGGATGCTGTCCGGCACTGCCCGCGCCTTGCCGATACCAATGCCGACATTGCCCCTGTTGTCGCCAACGACCACTACGGTGCGGAAGGCGAAGCGGCGCCCGCCTTTGATCACCTTGGCAACGCGGCGAATATCTACTACACGTTCATCCAGTTCATCGCGCTCATCCTGGTTCCTGCGCGAATCCCGACGTCTGTTGTCTGCCATATCTTTACTCCACGCCTATAGTTCGAGTCCGGCTTCACGGGCGCCCTGCGCCACCGCCGCCACGCGCCCGGAATATTTGAAGCCTCCGCGATCAAATACCACAGTGCTTATGCCTGCTTCCCGCGCTCGCTCCGCGACCTTCTGTCCGACAATGTTAGCCGCTTCGACCTTGTTCTTGTCGGCCAATGTCGGCGCGACGTCTTTGTCTATCGTCGAGCAAGAAACCAGAGTGCGCCCTTCGATGTCATCAATCACCTGAACAAAGACGTTTCGGTTGCTGCGATAGACATTCATCCTCGGACGCTGCGGCGTTCCGGAGATATGCCTGCGCACGCGACGATGGCGCCGCTTGCGAGCGAGATACTTCCTGCGACCTACAATGTCAGCCATTTATCCAACCTCATGTTTTCTGATCACACGACGATGGGTATCACCGTCGCGCGCCTTATTTCTTGCCAGCCTTACCAGCCTTGCGCCGGACATATTCCCCAAAATAGCGAACACCCTTCCCTTTATAAGGCTCTGGGGGGCGCCATCCGCGGATATCTGCCGCTATCTGACCAACGACCTGTTTGTTGATCCCGTCCACATGGATGATAGAGCCGCGCGAATCCTTCGGAACATCAAAGCTGATGTTCTCCGGAGGCTCGACAAGGATCTCGTGTGAATGACCAAGCCGCAATTGCAGATTCTTGCCCTGCAAAATCGCCTGATAACCGACACCCTGAATCTCCAGTGTTTTGCGATAACCCTGGGAAACGCCAGTCACCATGTTCGCCAGCAAAGCGCGTGTCAAACCATGCAATGCTTTGTGGTGGCGGAGGTCCGTCGGGCGCTCGACGATCAATGCGCCATCATCTTGCCGGATCGTCATATCCGGATTGAATTCCTGCGTTAGCTCGCCCTTGGGACCTCTTATCGTGACCGCATTTTTTTCGATTGTGACTGTCACTTTGTCCGGAAGGACGACCGGTTGCTTTCCAATGCGAGACATGATCGTTCCCTTCCCCTACCAGATATAACAGAGCACTTCGCCACCAACGCCGCTGCGACGGGCTTGTTGCGCCGTCATGACGCCTTTCGGCGTTGTTACGATGGCGATGCCGGTTCCGCTCAAGACGATCGGCAACTCGCTGCGCTTGCGATACACGCGGCGTCCCGGCTTACTGATGCGCCTGAGCTGCGTGATTACCGGGCGCCGATCTCTGCGAGAACCGAAATACTTCAACTGAATATGAATCAACGGCACCGGGGTCTCATCACCAATCGAGTAGTCTTCCACATAGCCCTCTTCCTTCAGGATGCGGGCGATCTCGATCTTAATGTTCGATTTGGGTACGATCACCTCGAGCTTGCCCGCTGTCAACGCATTGCGGACGCGCGTCAACATATCAGCAATGGGATCATTTGTCACATTAGACACCGTTACCGCCTCCTACCAGCTCGACTTTACAACGCCGGGAATCTCGCCGTTTAGCGCCATCTCGCGAAAGCAAATCCGGCACAAACCAAAACGGCGGATATAAGCGCGTGGACGTCCACATACCTTGCAACGATTCCGCACGCGCACATCGAATTTGCGACGCTGCTCCCGATATTGCATACACTTCTTCGCCATATACGTCCCTCTAATTCCCTTGGAAAGGCATACCGAGCAGCGAAAGCAAACGGCGTCCTTCCTCGTCAGTTTTTGCCGTCGTTACAATCGTGATCTCCATCCCGCGCACTTTGTCGATCTTGTCAAAGTCGATTTCCGGGAATACCAGTTGCTCGCGTAAGCCGACCGTGAAATTCCCGCGACCGTCCAGCTTGGGGGATACCCCGCGGAAGTCGCGAATACGCGGCAGCGCGATATTGACCAGGCGATCGTACAGCGACCACATCCTTTGTTTGCGCAAGGTCACCTTTGTGCCGATGGCACGCCCTTCGCGCAACTTATACGTGGCAATGCTCTTTTTTGCGCGGGTTACAATCGGCTGCTGACCAGTGATCACTTTCAGATCCTCGACGGCGCCGTCCAGCGACTTGGGTTCATCAATCGCTTCGCCAACACCCACATTAACCGTTATCTTGCTGATGGTTGGCACTTGCATCAGATTGGTATAGCCAAATTCTTGCTGCAAGATCGGCACGACTTCTTCCTGATAGCGAGTGTACATGCGGTTTTCCATAATTCACCTCGCTCCGTCGCTAGCTGATATCGCTATCGCATTTTTTGCAAAAACGTGATTTGACGCCATTATCGTTCCTCCGATAGCCCACACGGGTTCGCTCGTCGCAACTGCCGCAAACCACCATCACGTTCGACAAATGCAAGGGCGCTTCGAATTCGATAATCTGCGCCGGGATCTGCTGGCCGCCGGGCGCGGGACGCGCTTTACGATGTCGTTTCATGATGTTAACGGTATTGACGATCACGCGGTCTTTCTTGACAAGCACGCGCACAACTTCCCCGCGCTGGCCCTTGTCCTTCCCTGCGATCACTTCGACAGTGTCGCCTTGTTTCACACGTTGCATGATACTTCCCTCGTCTACAGCGTCTCTGGCGCCAGCGATACAATTTTCATAAAGCCTTTGTCACGCAACTCGCGCGCGACCGGTCCAAACACGCGGGTACCGCGCGGGTTTTCCAGATCTTCCGCCAGGACCACCGCGGCGTTGTCGTCAAAGCGGATGCTCGAGCCATCGGCGCGGCGATACTCTTTGTGCGTTCGCACGATCACAGCGCGTACCAATTCGCCCTTTTTTACCGCGCTGGATGTCGAGGCCGATTTCACCGTGCCCACCACGATATCGCCAACATGACCATACTTGACCCGCGACCCGCCTATGACACGGATAACCAGGATCTCTTGCGCTCCACTGTTATCAGCGACTTTCAGACGAGATTCTGTCTGAATCATCGTGGACTCTCCTTATGATCCCAGTTCGTCCGGCTGTTCCAGCACGGATTCTACAACCCAGCGTTTACGTTTGCTTATCGGGCGACTTTGCACGATGCGTACAACCGCTCCGATGCCAGCGCCGGTTTCGTCGTGCGCCATGACCTTTTTCGTCGACGTCACAACTTTACGATATATCGGGTGCATCTTGCGGTTCTCAATCGCAACAACAACCGTCTTTTGCATCTTGTCGCTGACGACCGTTCCAACCATGCGTTTGCGTCTATTGGGCATCGCTCGTCCCTCCTTCGGCAATGAGTTCGGCAGCCAGCTCGCGCTCGCGCAGAGCGGTCTTCAGCCGGGCAATATCGCGCCGCGTTTTGCGGAACAATGTCGTATCCTTAAGTTCGCCGGACTCCTTCTGAATGCGATAGGTATACATTTCGACCTTCAGGTCTTCAATCTTGTCCAGAATGTCATCGGTAGACATAGCGCGGATTTCGTCAATGTACATCAGCTAACCTCCCGGCCGGAAATCGGGTCGAATCGTTTCACGAACTTGGTCTTGATCGGCAATTTGTGCGAAGCAAGGCGCAAGGCTTCCCGCGCGTCAGCTTCCGGCACGCCGCTCATTTCAAACAGAATACGACCTGGCTTCACCACACAGACCCATTTTTCCACCGAGCCCTTGCCCTTGCCCATACGGGTTTCCGCAGCTTTTTGCGTAACCGGCTTGTCCGGGAAGATGCGGATCCACACTTTGCCGCGCCGGCGAATATAGCGCACCATGGCACGACGGCATGCCTCGATCTGGCGGCTGGTTACCCAGCTCGGTTCCAAAGCTTGCAGTCCATAATCGCCGAACTGTACCACGGCGCCCCGTTTCGCTTTGCCGCGCATTCTGCCGCGCATCTGCTTGTTATATTTTCTGCGTTTCGGCATTAACATGTGGATTGCTCCTTCTTGCTGCTGCCCCTATTGCAAGGACTCGACAGCCATCAAGCCGCTGAAATCTTCAAAAGTCTCAGTTTCGTCGGCCCCTGCGACCCTCTTGCCCTGACCGCGCCACACTGGCAAAGGGACTCTCGCCGGGCAGAATATCGCCATTGTAAACCCAGACTTTTACGCCGATCTGCCCAAATGTCGTTAGAGCCTCGGCGAATCCATAATCGATGTCGGCGCGCAGTGTATTCCGCGGAACGCGACCGTCGAACATCCACTCGCGCCTCGCCATGTCCGAACCGCCTAGACGACCGCTAACCTCTATGCGGATGCCGCCGGCGCCTTGTCGCATAGCCTGCGTGATCGCTCGCTTCATCGCGCGGCTGTGCCCAATTCGACGCACCAACTGCGAGGCAACGTTTTCGGCAACCAGGGTCGCGTCAAGATCGGGTTTTTCGATCTCGTTAACTTCTACCTTGACCTTCTTCCCAGTCATATCTTGCAGGTTCTGCCGCAGTTCCTTGACTGCTTCGCCCTTGCGACCAATGATGAGGCCCGGGCGAACCGTATTGATCGTGATAATCACTAAATTGGGATGCCGCTCAATCTCAATGCGGGAAACGCCGGCGCGCGCGGTCTTCTTTTTCAAGTATTTGCGAATCTTGCGGTCTTCCATCAACAGATTGACATAGCGTTCGCCGTCCGCATACCAGCGAGCGTCCCACTCGCGAATCACTTTCAGGCGGAATCCTTTGGGATGTACCTTACGACCCATTATTCTTCTTCCTCTCGCTCTGCCAAAATCACCCACAGGTGTGATGTGCGCTTCAAACGCGGCTTGTAGCGACCGCGCGCCCCCGCCTTAAAGCGCTTCAAGGTGGGACCGTCGCCAGCGTAAATCTGCGAAACAAACAAGTCGTCCGGATTGAGATCGAAGTTGTTTGTGGCGTTCGCCATTGCCGAAGCCAAGGTCTTGCTGACCAAAGCAGCGCCCTTCTGGGGCATATAATCAAGGACGATCTGCGCTTCATGCGCGTCCATGCCGCGGACTTTGTCGCAAACCAGACGCAATTTCCTTGGCGAGATTGGCAGATACTTGGTCATAGCGCGAACTTCCATATCAGAATCCCCTATCTCCTGCTATCGGTAACGTGGCCTCGGAAAGTTCGGGTTGGCGCAAATTCGCCAAGTTTGTGTCCGACCATGTTCTCCGTGATATAGATTGGCACATGGCGCCGACCGTCGTGCACGGCGATGGTATGACCGACCATTTGCGGGAAGATCGTACTTGCCCGGCTCCAGGTCCGTATCACGACTTTTTTGTTCTGGTCATTGAGCTTCTCGACCTTTTCGAGAAGTTTTGGGCTAACGAAATAGCCCTTTTTCAAGGAACGTGACATGCTAGATTCTCCCGAAACTAACGGCGCTTGCCCCGGCGACGAACAATAAACTTGCTGGTGCGCTTGTTGCGCCGCGTCCGCACACCGAGCGCCTTCTTGCCCCAAGGCGTCTTGGGCGCAGCCATACCGATTCCAGATTTGCCTTCGCCGCCGCCGTGCGGGTGGCTCGCTGGGTCCATTGCGCTGCCGCGGACGGTGGGCCTCCAGCCCAGCCAGCGTTTGCGGCCAGCCTTACCCAGCTTGACGTTAGAATGTTCCGCGTTGCCGACTTGGCCGATCGTTGCGCGGCAAGTTTCGAGGATCATGCGCATCTCGCCACTGGGCAAACGCAAAGTGATGTACTTATCCTCAGCGGCCAGAATCTGCGCGGAGGTGCCGGCCGAGCGGGCGATCTGCCCACCCTTTCCAGGTCTCATCTCGATGTTGTGTACAACCGTGCCCAAGGGGATGTCCTTGAGCGCGCGGCTGTTGCCCGGGCGCAGTGCGCTCATAGCGCCGTTGCCAATGACATCCCCAACGCTGACACCCATGGGCGCGATGATATAACTCTTAAGCCCGTCCTCGTATTGCAAAAGCGCAATGCGGGCCGAACGATTGGGGTCGTACTCGATCGCGATCACTTCTGCGCGACAATCTTCCTTGTCGCGCTTGAAGTCGATGAGCCGGTACCTGCGTTTGTGCCCTCCGCCGCGATGGCGCACAGTGATACGGCCCGAATTATTGCGCCCCCCCTTCTTGCGAAGAGCGGTGGTCAAGGCGCGCTCCGGCTTCTTCTTGGTGATCTCCTCAAACGTATAGCCGGTCATGTCGCGACGCCCCGGCGATGTCGGCTTGTATACCTTGATCGGCATCGTTCATGCTCCCTTAGACGTTGAACAGCTCAATGGATACGCCGTCTTCCAAAGTAACCACAGCCTTTTTCCACTGACGTGACCGGATGTACCAGTTCCGTCCCCGGCGACCGCGTTTAGCGGGCATATTCATGGTGTTCACTTTCAGCACTTTGCCTTCGAGTTCGAAAATCTCTTCGACAGCTTCCTTGATCTGGATTTTGTTGGCATTGCGCGCTACTTCGAAGACATATTTGTTGTCATCGTCGACCATACCGGTCGTTTTTTCCGTTATCACCGGCCGACGGATTACGTCATATATATGAAGCTCTGCCACCTTAGCCCTCCTTGCTCCAAATGCGCGTTACGATCTCTAGCGCATCCAAAGACATGATGACCTTGTCGTATTTGAGCAGGTCGCGCACATTGAGATAGTCTGCGATGATCGAATGCGCGTTCGGCAAGTTGGCGACGCCCTTGCGCACAGCCTTCTGTTGCGAACTAATCACCAAAAGCGCGGACTGATCGCCGACTAGCGCTGATATGATTCGCTTCATCTCTCTGGTCTTTGGCGCATTGGAGTCCAGACTGTCGACTAGCACCAACTGTTCATCCCTAACCAGAACGCTCAAGGTCGAGCGAATCGCCCCGCGACGCATCTTTTTCGGCATGCGCTTTGAGAAGTCGCGCGGCTTTGGTCCATGTGCCAAGCCGCCACCAACGAATATCGGCGCGCTCTGGGCGCCGTGGCGCGCGCGTCCAGTCCCTTTCTGCCGATACCATTTCGCCCCCGTGGCGCGGATCTGGCTGCGCGACAAAGTGCTCGCCGATCCCTGACGCGCGTTCGCCATCTGGCGGACAAAAGCCTGATGCATCAAACCGACGTTTATCTTCGCGTCGAAAATGTCCGACGGCAACTCCACCTGCGATACCTGCTTGCCGGCGTTGTTCATCACTGGGAATTCCATAGCGAATGCTCCTATTTCCACGATCGCCGACCGCTAAGCCTGTTTGCGCGCGGGTTTAATCATCACGATACTGCCCTTGGCGCCGGGCACGGAACCCTTGACAGCAATCAGATCATTCTCGGCATCGACAACTACCAGGGGCAGATTCTGCACAGTCACGCGGTCGTTGCCCATTCGTCCAGCCATTTTCTTGCCCTTCAAAACGCGGGCTGGAGTGGCGCACATGCCAATTGAACCCGGCGAACGCATGCGATCGGATTGGCCATGCGTTTTGGGACCGCGCGAGAAGCCATGGCGCTTGATCGTTCCAGCATGACCACGGCCCTTGCTTGTCCCGATTACGTCCACCAGTTCGCCCTGCTCGAAAACGTCAACCTTGATTTCTTGACCTTCTTCAACGGCAATTGACGCATCGTCCGACAAGCGGAATTCCCGCAAATGGCGCAGCGCGGGCAGATCCGCCTTCTGCAAATGCCCCAATTGTCCTTTGGTCAACTTCCTCGGCTTGGTTTCGCCGTATCCCAGTTGAACGGAAACATATCCATCTCTTTCGGTGTTGCGCACCTGGGTGACGTAACAGGGTCCCGCCTGGATGACCGTCACCGGGATAACTGTCCCCTGCTGGTCGAAAACCTGGGTCATACCGACTTTTTTGCCAATCATGCCCTTCATGATTTAGCCTCCACTTGGTCGCAGCACCGCGCCTTCGCGTCGTCGCTACTACCCTGCTAAGATACCTCGCTCCCAGGCCGGCGCTCGCAAGTCAGTCCGGCTCATTGGGAATTCCCTGCTCTCGCCTTCACACAAAGCCACGGAACTGGCGCTTTGCGCGGTCTACCCTCAACGAGAATCCATTCAGATCTTGATCTCTATATCAACTCCCGCCGGCAAATTAAGACGCATAAGCGTATCAATGGTTTTGCTGTCGGGATCGAGAACGTCAATCAGCCGCTTGTGAGTACGTATCTCAAAATGCTCCTGCGAATCCTTGTCAATGAACGGGGATCGCCGTACCGTAAAGCCTTCAATACGCGTCGGCAATGGAACTGGCCCCACCACTCGCGATCCGGTTCGTTCCGCGGTATCCACAATGCGCTGTGCTGACTGGTCAAGCACCCGGTGGTCATATGCTTTCAACCGGATACGAATTTTGTTCTTTGCCATTCCGCAACCTTTTTGCGTTAAGTACCAAGCCCACGTGAAGCAAATGCACCTACATTCTTCATTGTGAGAAAGAGAGCCCAAGGAACTCTCCGATTTGCCGCGCTGGCGAGATACCGCGACGAGCCGGATACCCGAGCGGCTCGTCGCGATTTACTCGGCGCGAACCTATTCAAGGATTTCCGTAATCCGGCCCGCGCCAACCGTCAAGCCACCTTCACGGATCGCGAAGGACGAGCCTCGCTCCAAGGCAACGGGCGTTATCAACTCCACATCGAGATTCACATTGTCGCCAGGCATGACCATCTCCACGCCGTCGGGCAGCGTGATCGTGCCGGTGACGTCCATCGTCCGAATATAGAACTGCGGGCGATAGCCGCTGAAGAAGGCTTTGTGGCGTCCGCCCTCGTCCCGACGCAAGACGTAAACCTCGCACTTGAACTTCTTGTGCGGCGTGATTGACCCAACCTGCGCGATCACCATACCGCGCTGCACCTCGTCGCGATCAATACCGCGCAGCAGAATACCGGCATTGTCACCGGCCTGCGCCTGGTCCAGTTCCTTGTTGAACATCTCGATGCCGGTTACCGTGGTCTTCTGGATTTCATCGCGCAAGCCGACAATGTCAACCTGTGTGCCCTTGAGCAAGGTGCCGCGCGCGACGCTGCCGGTGACGACGGTCCCGCGGCCCTTGATCGAGAAAACATCTTCGATCGCCATCATGAATGGTTTGTCGACATCGCGCATTGGCGTGGGGATCCATTCGTCGACGTTGTCCATCAATTCGATGATGGACTCGTATTCCGGCGCACCGGGATCCGTGCTAGCGCACTCCTGAGCCGCCAGCGCCGAACCCTTGATGATCGGAGTATCGGGATCAAAATCATAACCCTCGAGCAATTCCGACAGTTCCATTTCGACCAGTTCGATCAACTCTTCATCGTCCATCTGATCGGTCTTATTGAGGTATACGACCATCGCCGGCACCTCAACCTGCTTGGCCAGCAGGACGTGCTCGCGCGTCTGCGGCATTGGGCCATCGGGCGCGCTCACAACGAGGATGGCGCCGTCCATTTGCGCGGCGCCGGTAATCATGTTCTTGATGTAATCGCGGTGACCCGGGCAATCGACGTGCGCGTAATGGCGGTTGTCGGTCTCGTACTCGACGTGGCGGATATTGATGGTGATACCGCGCGCCCGCTCTTCCGGCGCGTTGTCGATTTCGCCGTACTCGCGTTCCTGCGCTTGGCCCTTAAGTGCAAGCACTTTGGTAATCGCTGCCGTCAATGTGGTCTTGCCGTGGTCGACATGACCGATAGTGCCGATATTGACATGCGGTTTGCTACGCTCGAATTTTCCCTTTGCCATCTGACAATCCCTCTTGTAATCCTGCCAACTTGAAAATGAGTTAACGAACGAAAACTGCAGACCGGGCAAACACCGGCCTTCTACTTATCGCGATCCGGATTTGACAGCTTCCGCTATTTCTTCCGGAGCGACCGTATACATATCAAATTCCATGCTAAAGTTGCCGCGTCCCTGGGTGAAATTGCGCAGGTCATTGGCATAGCCAAACATCTCACCCAGCGGCACTTGCCCCTTAATCACGGAAATACCCTCGCTATGAGGCTCCATGCCTTGGATCACGCCACGGCGCGACGCGATGTCGCCCACAACCGCGCCGGTATACGCATCGGGAACAACCACTTCCACTTGCATGGCGGGCTCCAAGATTACCGGTTTGCCCTTCTGAATGCCTTCTTTTAGACACATCGAGCCGGCGATAGTAAAGGCGATCTCGCTGGAATCCACCTCGTGAAAAGCGCCATCAACCACGGAAGCCTTGATGTTGACCACCGGGTACCCGGCGATGACCCCACCTTGCATGGCTTGCGTTACACCCTTCTTGACAGCCGGGATAAACTCCTTGGGGATCGCGCCGCCGCGAATAGCGTCTACAAAGAGCAATTCACCGTCAGCGTCGACCCTTTCATCTTCCGGTATCGTCTCAAAACGGATCACACAACGAGCGTATTGACCGGCGCCGCCGGTCTGACGTCGGAATGTGGTATCGATCTCTACCGTCCGCGTAATGGTCTCGCGATAGGCCACGCGGGGACGCCCTACACGGGCTTCGACGCCATATTCCCGCATTAGGCGGTCGACTAAAACCTCAAGATGAAGCTCGCCCATGCCCTTGATCTTGGTTTGGCCAAGCTGATCGTCTACTTCAATCTGGAAGGTCGGATCTTCTTCCGCCAGTTTGCGCAAACCTATGCCCATCCTGTCCTGATCCGCCTTGGTATTGGGCTCAATCGCCACCTCTACAACCGGATCGGGAAAGCTGATGTTTTCCAGCAGGATGGGGGCGCCTGGCGCGCTAAGCGTGTCGCCGGTGAAGGTCTCTTTCATGCCGATAACTGCCGCAATGTCTCCTGCGCGCACTTCTTTAACATCTTCGCGCCGGTCGGCAAACATGCGTACAATGCGCCCGATACGCTCCCGGTTGCCATTGGCGGTGTTCGTCACCTGGGCTCCCGCCTTTAAGACGCCCGAATAGACGCGAGTGAAGGCCAGCCGGCCGTATTGATCCGACACGATCTTGAACACGAGGGCGGCAAGCGGCTCGTCATCGTCGGCGCTGCGCAGCAGCGCCGTGCCGTCTTTGGGGTGTTCGCCGCTCACCGGCGGGATATCCAGCGGCGAGGGCAACAGCGCCACAACCATATTCAATAGCGCTTGCACGCCTTTGTTTTTCAAAGCCGCGCCGCACATGACCGGATGCAATTGACTTGCGATCGTGCCGGCGCGGAGCGCCGCGACGATTTCCTCGTCGCTAATCTCTTCTTCTTCGAGGAACTTCATCGTCAAGTATTCGTCGTTCTCGACGATTTTCTCGATCATGTCCTCGCGGCGGGTTTCGGCCATTTCCCGGTGACTCTCGGGAATCGGATGATAGTTGATATCCGTACCTTCGTCGTTGCCGTAGGTGATCAACTCCATTTTGATCAGATCAATGATGCCTTCAAAGTTCTCTCCACTGCCGTAAGGAACTTGAATCACCACCGGATTCGCCTTTAGCCGGTCAACCATCATGCTGACGCAGCGATCGAAATCGGCGCCGATACGATCCATCTTATTGACAAAACAGAGGCGCGGCACACTGTATTCCGATGCCTGCCGCCAAACTGTCTCCGACTGCGGTTCGACGCCCGCGACGCTATCAAAAACGGTAATGCCGCCGTCAAGCACGCGAAGGCTGCGCTGCACCTCGGCGGTGAAATCAACGTGACCGGGCGTATCAATGATATTGATCTGATGATCGTCCCAACTCGCGGTCACCGCAGCCGAGGTAATAGTAATGCCGCGTTCCCGTTCCTGTTCCATATAATCGGTGGTTGCCGAGCCCTCGTGCGTCTCGCCGATCTTATGCACCATGCCGGTGTAATACAGTACGCGTTCTGTAACGGTGGTTTTGCCCGCATCGATATGCGCGATGATACCGATATTGCGTACCTTGTTGAGATCAAAACCGGATTGCTTGTCTGCCATGTTCCATCCAATGTCCCTTCTATGCGGAAGGGACCTTTTCCCCTTTGAATTAACGGAAATGCGCGAATGCGCGATTGGCTTCCGCCATGCGATGCGTTTCGTCTTTCTTGCGAATCGCGTTGCCCTGTCCGTTGTAGGCGTCGAGCAACTCGTTCGCGAGCTTTTCCGCCATGCTGCGTCCGCTGCGGTCGCGCGCGAACTGGATCAACCAACGCATTGCCAAGGTTATGCCGCGCTCGTGCGATACATCGATCGGCACCTGATAGGTAGAACCGCCAACGCGTTTCGGCTTGACTTCAACTGCCGGCGCAACATTGCGAATCGCTGTTTCGAAAACCTCTACGGGGTCCTTCTTGGTACGTTCGCCCATTGACTCCATCGCCTGGTACATGATGCGCGTCGCCAAGCTCTTCTTGCCGCCGCGCATCATACGATTGATGAACATGGCAACATGAAGATTGTCGTACCTCACATCATTCGGGGGGACGCGCCTGGGCGGTCGGTTTCTTCTCGGCATTCCTGTTCTCCCTAACTAACCGCTACGCTTGGTGCCGTATTTGCTACGACCCTGCTCACGGCCATCTACGCCGCTGGTATCAAGCGTGCCGCGGACGATGTGATAGCGCACGCCGGGAAGATCCTTCACGCGGCCGCCGCGTACCAGCACCACACTATGCTCTTGCAGATTATGGCCCTCGCCGCCGATGTACGCGGTGACTTCTATACCATTCGTCAAGCGCACGCGCGCAACTTTTCGCAGCGCCGAGTTGGGTTTCTTGGGCGTCATCGTCTTAACTTGAGTGCAGACCCCGCGCTTCTGTGGGGCGCCCTTCTTCTGACGAGAGCGCCGCTGATCCAGCGCATTAAACGTATATTGCAACGCCGGCGCTTTGTTTTTCTTACCCTTCGATTTGCGTCCCTTGCGAACCAACTGATTGATGGTCGGCATAGTTGACTCCGTATCTCTTGTTTTATTGCTCTGTGTCTTCGACACAGAAACAGGCGCACAATTATGGACGCCCGATCGCTCTTCCTTCATGACGAGACGCTCCGCCTTCGCAAAGCACTTTCGTCATATCTGCTCGATTCAGCCCACAGCGCCTCCATGATCGGAGGTTTCCGGCTGCCAGTGCAATCTGGCATGTTATCAAGGATGAAATCGCCTGTCAAGACAATTTATGGAATCGACTTTGAACTTGTTGCGGGGGATCTTTGCCCCTTACTCTCCGCGAAAGAGTTCGCGCACGATGATGTTGCGCTGGATCTCGCTGGTGCCTTCATAGATCTGAAATATCTTGACATCTCGCAACAGCTTCTCGACCGGATATTCTCTCATGTATCCATAGCCGCCGAAGACTTGTACCGCGTCCACCGCAGCCTTTGTCGCCATGTCCGCCGCAAAAGCTTTGGCGTAAGCCGGCACGCGCGGGTTGAAAATCCCCTGGTCAACTTGCCAGGCAGCTTGCCAAGCCAGCAATCGCGCCGCTTCGTAATTGATCGCCATGTCAGCGATCTTGTGCCCAACCGCCTGATGCTGATAAATAGGCAGGCCAAATGCTTCGCGTTCCCTGGCATATCTGATGCTTTCTTCCATGGCGCGGCGCTGTAAGCCCACGGCGGCAGCCGCGACGCCGGGTCGGCTGTAGTCGAATACCTTCATGGCGATATAAAAGCCTTGACCAACCTGGCCCACGATGTTGTCTTCCGGTACCTCGACATTGTCAAATACGATCTCGGCCGTATCCGAAGCGCGTTGACCCAACTTGTCGAACTTTTTGCCGACGCTAAGTCCGGGCGTCTCGCGGTCAACGACGAAACAAGTCATACCGCGATGCCCGGCTTCCAGGTCGGTTTTTGCAAAAATGGTATAGAAGTGAGCATGACTGGCGTTTGTAATGAAGGTTTTGCTGCCGTTGATCAGGTAACTCGACCCGCGCTTGTCGGCGCGCGTCAGGATGCCGGCAACGTTGGACCCGGCATTGGCTTCGGTCACGCCGTAGGATAGGAACTGACCCTGGTCGATCACCCTTTCACCCAGCCAATAAGCCTTCTGCTCCGCGCTGCCGGCAATCAGGATCGGCAGCGCAGCCAGCGAGTTGACACCGAGACTCGTACTGATTCCGGTGCAGCCGTAGCCCAATTCTTCCGATACCAGAACCTCTTCAAAAGCCGATGCACCCACGCCGCCAAACTCTTCGGGCACAAGCATGTTGACAATTCCCAGTTCTCGGGCTTTATGGAAAATCTCCTCGGGAAACTTGGCTTTTTCGTCATATTCGGCGGCCACGGGAATGATATTGTCGGCGACGAAATCGCGCGTCATGCGCACCAGCATCTCTTGCTCTTCGCTCAGTTTGAAATGTGGACCTGCCATCGCGTCCGTTCTAGTTGCCGTCATACCCGGTCTCTCCAGACTGTCATTTGCGCAATCAATCTAACATCGATTTGATTGCTTAACCAGCCTCTTGCAAGAAGGCCAAAATCGCCTCGGAAAATTGCGCCTGCTGATCCTGGCGGCTGATTGCAGCCGGATTGTCGCCGGATTGCGGACCGTACCAGCCGAATCCCGCGTGATTGCCCCCAGCAATCATTACCTTGGTGGCATCGGGCGGCAGGAAACGGAAGGAATCCTCTATCTGGCTCAGCTTTGATAATCCATCCAGTTCCGCATAGATTGTTGCAACAGCAAGTCCGCTGCGAGACAAGTCAAAGCCATCTTCGGGATAGGCCGCGACCAAGACCAGCCCGTCGACTCGATCAGGATGCGAATGCGCATAGCGCGCCGCCATGACGCCGCCTAGCGAATGGCCGCCGATTACCCAGCGCGTAACTTGGGGATGGGCGGCGATGACATCGTCCGCGGCATCGGGAGCAAGTATCGCCAGGTTAAAGGGCATCGGAACGATAATCGCCCGGTAACCCTTGTTCGCGAGCGCTTTTCCCAATGGCGCATAAGCTTCCGCCTGTACGCGTCCGCCGGGATAGAAGATGAAAGCTGTTGATGATATCCCTGCTCGCGGCTCAAAGACAATCCAGCGCTCACGCTTGACGACAACGCGCTCATCCGATGCCAGGGCTTTTTGCGCCTGCGGCATCAGTTGCCCTGATGGAGTATTCGCCCAGGCTAGGAGCCCGCCGATGGAAAGCAACAGCAATATCAGCAGGATCGCAATGAGCGGCGTTCGATGCGAGGCTGCCCTTCTAAGCATCAGAAAGCGCGTCTGACAATGCATTGCCAGCAGCGATACCGGAGAGGAAGGCGCCTTCGACGCGACCACGCCCGCCAAATGCGTCGCCGGCAAAAGCCAGGCGCGGCAATCCGCGCGCCATCAAGTATTCCTCGGGATACGTAGTCAGTGGGACGGAGTATCGCCATTTCTTGACTTGAGTGCTCGCGATCCTCGCGCTGCCTTTGAGATATGGCAGCACGGCGGCTTCCAACTCACGGATGATATCCGCTTCCGAAGCGTCCCAATTCTGGCGGCTGAATTTGGCGTTGGCGTGGCTGGTGACAACTGTCCTGTCCGAGATGCCCTTGGCATGATTGTCTGCCACCCAATAGACGTCGCTCTGGAAGTTTTGCAGGGCGCCCGGCTCGGGCAATTCCACCTCGCCCGCGATCTCGTGGATGCCACAAAGGCAAGGACCGAATCGAATGCGCTGGAGTTCATTAAAATCGCTCGCCTGCAGCGGAACCTCGCTTGACGAGAGCAACTCCAGGGTCTCTGGCATGGGTGGCGTCAAAAGCAGAGAGCGCCCATCATATCGCTCGCCATCGCTATCATCTAGTGACCAACTGTTTTCCTGCATTCGAATCTGTGTAACCAATCGATTAAGGGCGATATCATGATCATGCGCCAGGTATTTCGCCAGGCTGTTCATGCCGCCGCGTACGACATAGCGCGGATGACCATCGCCGAACGTGCGCTTGACGCTGCCATCCGACCAACCTGTGCCCCAGACATATACCAAGTCTTGTTCAAGCCACTGATCAACGAACCCCTGAAAGGTTTCCGACCGCACCGTGAAGAACTGAGCGCCGTGATCGGCTACGCCATCCTCACCGACCCGGCGGGTGGCCAGGCGTCCGCCGACGCTGCGCCCTCGCTCGACAAGTTGAACGGTATAGCCACGCTCGCTTAAGCTCTGCGCAGCCATCAAGCCCGATAATCCCGCGCCAACAATCAAGACATCAACGGCCACAGATTGCGCCTTTCATTGTCCTCACGCCCAGTTGCTTTATCATACCTGATTCAGCGCAATATGGCAGGTTCGCAAGACAAGATGAGGTAGTGTATCCTTTTCGGTTGGAATACTTCGTAGCCAGTCCTCGATATGAAATCTTTAACCCAAAATACGAACGAGGTTGGTAGGGGCGACTGACGATCAGTGTCTACGCGACCCGCTGAGTCGCCTGATGCGCATTCAGTTTCTACTCGTCGGGCGATCCATCGGATCGCCCCTACCTGCTGTCAACTAACTGTTGTTCTTTGTTTCAACCGAAATCGATACGCTACCAGACACGATGAGACCTTGGCAAAGGCAGTAAGAGAAAAATGCGAGACGCTTCACAAAACGCCCGAAATATGCTAGCATGTATGTGAGCGATGGCGCGGCCCGCGAAGGGACGGGCAGCGCCGTCAGCCATCACGGGAGCGAATCAGATTCGACGTTGGTGGTTGAAGCCGCACGGCAAGCCGTGGCGCCAAGACACGTTAAACTGGCAACGCACATAGGTGCAAAACCAAACTTTAACGCCCTTCCTGCCGTAGCTTAGGCTGCTGCAATTAGGGTGTAGAGGCACAAAGTCCTCTACCGCTCCTGCAGAATCGTCTCCCTTCGCGATTTGCCGCGAGTGTCATAAAAAGTGAGGGTGCCCGTCGTTGACGCCGATAAGATGACGCCAAGACCCATCGGCTAGCGCAGTGTGAACCGAGCCCTTTGGGAATGCACGGCGCGAAACTGCGCAAAGGGCTAAGCTTGTAGAAGTGCGAGATTCGAAACCAGCGGACCCGGGGGGCAGGTCCCCGGCGCTTCCACTCCGGCAACCGTCTCAACCTGTTTGAGACGGTTTTGCTTTTCTTGGGTATAATCTGCCCCATTATGGAAAGGAAGAAACGTCGGTGGATTGCGCTGGCTCCCAAGTTGCCGCTCGCGATCGTTTTCCTTTTGTTCACATGTTCAGCGCTTGTAGCCTGCCGGACATCGGACCTGCCTTTGACCGCCACCGCTGAGTACGAAGCCGCCGCCACTCAATTGGACCGGTTGCGCGCCACAGCAACAGTTGCCAGAGCGAGACTCCAAATCACACTGGATTTTGCTGGCACGCGAGTGGCGCAAATTGAACAGTCAGGCGCGTTCTTGCGTTCCAATTTGTCTGCGTTAGGCACAGACAGCGATTTCATCGACGCCAACCTGCGTCAATTGGGGGACCAGCCGCAGGTTGCTGCGGTCGAACTGCGCGAAGGCGCGACTGCTGTCAGTGGCGCGAGCGTAGCGATGGATCCGAATGACGCACTCTCGGGAGCGCATACGGCAACCCGCCCAGCCAGCGTTGAGGTAACCCCGGATTCGCACCCGCGTCTGGACAATCTTGTGTTGTCGTCCGGCGTCAACAACGAGGACTGCCCTGTAGACATTAACCCGCCGTTCACGCCGGATTCTACCGAGATCTATGTCGTGGCCAGGGCATACGACATCCCCGCGGACGCCACGCTATCTTCAAGCTGGCGACACCGGGATCAAGAGGTCGTGTCCCACAGTTTTCGAACGGAGCATTTTATCGACGATAATTGTATATGGTTCTTTATCGACCAGACCGATACAACCTTCACAGCAGGCCGGTGGTCAGTTCAAATAAGCCTGGAAGGTAGCGCGCTGTCTCCCCTGTTGCCATTTGAGATCATCGAGAATTAGCTGCGCGATTGTCTTCAAGCCACAAACTGTGATATGTTATTACTGGTTTTCCGGGCAACGTTCGGGAACGACTTCCGTAATTGAGTTATATATCCTGGAGCAAGATACGGGACTGGCAATATGGCAATTGTGACACGTTGGGATAACAAGAAAAAGACTATCGTCCTTCTGGAATTCGAATCGGAATGGTCCTGGGAGGAACTTGAGGAAGCGGTACAACGGGCGGATTCACTAATTGGCAGTGTCGGTCACTTTGTCGATCTCATCATAGATCTCGAAGGCACCACAATACCGAAGGATGTCTTTAGCGCCGCCAAGACATTGCTGGCCTCGGGAGAGGCGCGCCCTAACGAAGGCGCGCGCGTGGTGGTCGGCGCTAACGGGGCGATAAAGACCATTTATCAGACCATCCACAAGACCTTTAACAATGCCGTTGAGGGTCGTGAAATACTCTTCGCGCCAAATCTTTCCGATGCGAGAGCGATAATCAGAGGCTTGTCTTTAGATCGTTAGGCGCGCTTCAATACTTTGCTGTCGCTCACATTCAATTTGCCATCATTGTTAAATCGGGGCGCTCATGCGACGAAAAGGCTAATTGCCTTTTTTCGTGAGCGCGACATTCCTGGGTTCTTCTCGCCGGTTGCGCGCCGAGCGGCTCTTGGCGACGGTCAAGCGGATCGGGGAAGCCAGTTCACACTAGCCATATGATCGGTCTACCCAATCGTATTGACAGTAGCCTCGACCGACGTTTATGAGATAAATTAAGTACAAACCAGCTGACAGGGACGATTCGATGATGATGAGAGGCGGCGGATGGTTTCGCTACATGCACGGCTTCGAGGCGGCCAGGCCAAACGTCTCGCGACGCTTGCTCCTGCGCGTGCTGGCTTATGCCCAGCCCTATCGGCTGCACATAATTGGCATGCTCGGCACGATACTGCTCACAACATTTTTGGGCTTGCTGAATCCCCTCATTTTTCGCGAGATCATAGATACGGCGTTGGCCAATAAAGACCTGGATCGCCTGCATCTGCTGGCGCTGGGATTGGTCCTGATTCCGGTTCTCAGCGGCGGCATCCGAATCATACAGCGCAAGATAAACGTCTCGATCGGCGAAGGCGTGATCTACGACCTGCGCGTCGCCCTGTATCATCATTTGCAGCAGATGTCGCTGCGGTTCTTCACCAATACCAGAACAGGCGAATTGATGAGCCGGCTGAACAACGATGTCGTCGGCGCCCAAAACGCCATCAGCAATACCATCGTGTCCATCGTAACTAACGTGATTACAGTTGTCGCAACCTTGGTCATGATGTTGGCTTTGGAATGGCGACTGACCATTCTAGGCGTGCTGGTCCTTCCATTCTTCATCCTGATTGCCAGGAGATTAGGAAAGAGGTTGCAGGCGATTGCCCGCGAACAAATGGCTTACAACGCGCAAATGAACGCCATGATGAACGAAACGCTCAATATCAGCGGCGCTCTGCTGGTGAAGCTTTTCGGCCGCATTGATACCGAAGTTCAACACTTTGAACGACGCGCGGCCGACGTCCGTGATTCCGGCATTGAGCGCGCCGTGCTCGGCAGTCAGTTTTTCGTGATGATCGGACTCGTGAGCGTGATCGGCACCGCAATCGTCTACTGGGTAGGCGGCGTTCTGGTCATTCGGGACGCCTTTACTGTCGGCACCATAGTCGCATTTGGCGCCTATCTCACGCAACTTTATACGCCGCTGCAAGCGTTGACCAATGCCCCGGTAGATTTCGCGCAGTCAATTGTGAGCTTTGAGCGTGTCTTCGAAATCATCGATTTGCCGCTTGAAATCGCGGAAGAGCCCAACGCGGTTCATCTACATAATGTAAAGGGCGAGCTGGAATTCGAGCGCGTGTCCTTCCGCTACACAGTAGACGAAGACAATCTGCTCTCCGATGTGGAACGTATTGGCAAGATGGACAGCATCGCCGCTACGCGATCTGGCGATCCTGCGAAACGCGGCAACGGTCACAGCGGAACCTCAAAAGTCCATCAAGCCAGGGAGTTGGCTCTGGAAGACATCTCCTTCCATATTACGCCCGGACAATTGGTTGCGCTGGTGGGACCCAGCGGCGCGGGCAAGACCACGATGACATACCTGATACCGCGCCTGTACGATCCTTCCAAAGGCAGGATATTGATCGACGGCCACGACCTGCGTGACTTGAGCCTGAATACCATGGCGCAGAATATCGGCATGGTCACGCAGGAGACCTATCTCTTTCACGACACCATCCGCACTAATCTGCTCTATGCCAAGCCGGAGGCCACGCAAGCTGAAGTCGAAGCCGCGGCCGAGGTTGCCCATATCCATGATTTCATTATGGGATTAAGCGAGGGCTATGACGCGATCGTCGGCGAGCGCGGATACCGACTCAGCGGGGGCGAAAAACAGCGCATCGCCATTGCCCGCGTAGTACTAAAAGATCCGCGCATTCTGGTTTTGGACGAAGCGACCAGCCATCTCGATAGCCAATCGGAGGCTTTGATTCAAGACGCGTTGAGCCACATCATGGAGAGCCGCACCAGTATCGTCATCGCGCATCGACTCAGCACCATACTCGCTGCCGATCAGATTCTGGTGCTGGATCGCGGCCGCATCGTCGAAGGCGGCACTCATAGTGAGCTCATCGCCCGGGATGGGCTCTATGCCCGGCTCTACGAAACGCAGTTCAGTCAGCAGCGTGAATTGGCATAGGCGCTCCGCTTGCCACCGGTCACTCGGCGGCAGGCGTCTTTAGCGACCGTAAGACGTTCACGAGCGCGGGCCCATGAGAGCAACCATCACAGAAATTGATCCAAGTCACCTGGAGAGCCAATGGGAGGCTTTGCGGCATCATGTTCGGCAGGTCGCCAGTCAGTTGGTCTTGTTGCCGGAGATGTGTTTTGCCCCCTGGTTTTGCACGACGCCTGGGCCTGATGAGGCCCGTTGGCAAGACGTCGTAGATTCACACCGCAAGTGGTTGCGGCGCTTGCCGGAGTTGGGGGCGGAGGCAATTGTCGGCACTGCGCCGCGGCAGCTTGGAGAAAAGAAATTCAATGTCGCGTATGTCTGGAGCCGGAGCGCCGGGCTACGCTGGGATCACCAGAAGACCTACCTACCCAACGACGACGGATACTGGGAAGCCAACTGGTATGATCGCGCGACCACCGACTTTCAATGCGCGTCTATCAGCGGTAGACGCACCGGAATCATGATCTGCACCGAGATCTGGTTCATGCAGCACGCCCGCGAATACAGCCGACAAGGGATTCACCTTTTGCTCAATCCGCGCAGTACGCCGATGGGCACGAACGAGAAGTGGCTGGCCGGCGGACGAACCGCAGCCGTCGTATCGGGCGCCTTTTGTCTCTCGTCCAATCACTCCGGTCGCGCCGGTCATATTGAGTTGGGCGGCGCGGGCTGGATCTGTGATCCTGACGGCGCAGTTCTGACCGTGACAAGCCCGGACCAGCCCTTTGTCACGCTTGACCTTGATCTGCGCCTGGCTGAGGCGGCAAAGTCGACCTATCCGCGTTACGTCGATGACAGCCCGCTCTAGCTCGCCGGAATTCAATCGACACCATAGTCGTCTGAGCCAGCCTGGGTCGATCACCTCGATTCAATGGACAAGACAAGCCCCGCTCTGCTAACATAGCGACACATTTCACCTGACGAGGGTATATGTCCGAGCTTCATCTGATTGTTGGACTTGGCAATCCAGGAGCCAAATACAACAACACCCGCCACAATATAGGCTGGTGGGTGATCGACGAGTTGATCCGACGATATGATCTTGGCAAAGGCAGGAGCGAAAAGCGCGCGCAGACCTGGAGCGCCAATATCCGCGGCAAAGGCCTAAAGCTGGTCAAGCCTCTGACCTATATGAACCGCAGCGGCGAGGCAGTTCGATCGCTTCTGGAATACTACAGGATTCCCATCGGAAGTCTCATGGTCGTTCACGATGATCTCGATACGCCTTTTGGCGCGCTGAGACTACGACAAGCGGGGGGGCACGGCGGACAAAACGGCTTGCGGAGTATTGTACAGCATTTAGGAAGCAAGGACTTCGCCCGCTTGCGCTTCGGTATCGGCAGGCCGCCCGGTAAAATGGATCCGGTGGACTACGTATTGCAGACGCTAAAGGGAGACGATCTCATCCTTGCGCGGGAGTTGACGGTTCGGGCGGCAGATGCGATTGAGACCTGGCTGCAAGATGGCATTGATAAAGCCATGTCAGCCCATAATGGCGTCGGCGCCAAACCGCGCGCGCAACCGGTAAATCTGGAGGAACAACTCGACATTGCGCGCCGCGCCCACGAACTCGCGCCTCATGATCCCAAGCCCTTGTCCAAACTCATCGCGCTGCAAAAGAAACTCGGAATGCTCGACGAAGCCGTGGACAATCATCTCCTCTTGGCGGGGCTGCTCGAAGCCGAAGGGTCAGAGCGGCTTGCCATCGCCGAAAAAGTTAAGGCAGCAACCATCAATCCCGGTTTGATCGACTTGCAACGCGAAATCGCAGACTGGTATCTCAAGCGCGACAACAAGAAGAAAGCCGTAAGCCGCATATTGATCATAGCTGACTATTTCCTGGGGGAGAATGATTTCGCGGCAGCGCGGGCGGCGGTAGCAGAGGCTTTGGCGATCAATCCGCAACATCCCAAGGCGCTGGAAACGCAGAAAGCCCTCGCAGATACTGCAACGGCGAACCGATGAAGAATATGACGATTGTCTGCGCGAGAAGCAAAATCATCAGCAGGAAATCAAGGAGGCATTAGATGCGGATAGCTGAAGCGGAAAGCGTCGGCATGTCATCAGGCCGGCTCGAGAATATCAATCACAAACTGAGCGAATACGTTGATAACGGCAATGTCGCCGGGTTCGTTACGCTTGCCGCCCGGCACGGGGAAATTGTCCATCTGGAGGCCATCGGCCATCGCGATAGCGGAGAATCGCTGCCGATGGAGCATGATACCATCTTTCGAATCTACAGCATGACCAAACCCATCACATCGGTCGCTTTGATGATGCTTTACGAACGTGGCAAATTTCAACTGATTGATCCGGTTAGCAAGTATATCCCCGCCTTCGCCAAGACGCGGGTTTTGAGCGGCTACGGCTTTCTGGGCAAGGAACTGGTCGAGCAAGATCCACCCATGACCATTCACCACTTGCTGACGCACACGGCTGGTTTGAGTTACGGTTTCTTCTACGACACGCCGATCGACGATATGTATCGTGATTCGATCTTCCGCAGCGAGACAGCTAGTTTGGAAGAAAAAATCCTCGGCATGGCGGATCTTCCACTGCGGCACCAACCCGGCGCAGCCTGGAATTACAGCATCGCCACGGATGTCTGCGGCTATCTGGTGCAGGTGCTGGCGGATATGCCCTTTGAAGATTTCTTGCAGCAAGAGATCTTCGATCCGCTCGGCATGGTCGATACGGGATTCCACGTTCCAGCGGGCAAGCTTGATCGCTTTGCAAAACTGTATCAACATCGGCCCTCCGATGGCAGCTTCCGCGAATATGAAGGCGGGCCGAATATCCCCGCGCACGATTACAGCAAACCTGCGAACGCGCCTTCGGGCGGGGGCGGCTTGGTCTCGACCATCGGCGATTACTGGCAGTTTGCCAGGATCTTGCTGAACCGCGGGGAATCGAAGGACGTAAGGATACTGGGACGGAAAACCCTGGAGTACATGACGCTGAACCATTTGCCGCAGGAACTCCTGCCCATGGCCATCGGCTTAAGCACAATCGGCGGCAGGGGATTCGGCCTCGGCTTCGACGTGATCCTCGACCCGGCGCAAACGGGCGTCCTTAACTCGATGGGCGCCTTTGGCTGGAGCGGCGCCGCCGCCACTAATTTCTGGGTCGATCCGCAGGAGCGGATCGTAGGCATCATCATGACTCAATTGATGGACAACCTGCTACCCTTCCAAGCCGACTTCAGGGCGCTTGTGTATCAAGCGCTGGTGGATTAACCGGCTAGCCGATTCCAGTCGGCTCGGCCAAATCGCTGGCGACGAAATCTAGCCATTTGGACAAGTCTCTGATATACTGCGCCGTTCCATACTAGCGACAACATAATAACGACAAAGAAAACCAAGATCAGGCATGTCGATTAATCTCGCCGGTTTGCTGGGTATTCTGCGTGAAAGCCGGCCCTATCAATCGCTTTTGCAAGACGTTTCGAGCGCTCCCGCAAGCGCGCCGCTCAACGTGGTCCGTTCGGCGCGTCCCTTTGTTTTGGCGGCATTGGCTGCCGACTGGGACGGTCCGCTGGTCTATCTGACGCCGGAAGTGCGCCGCGCCTATAACGTTAGCGAGCAGTTGCCGGTATGGATCGACAGGCCGGAGCGCTTGCATCGATTTGCAGAACCCTCCGCCCTATTTTACGACCGCGCGCCCTGGGACGCGCCGGTAATCCGCAACCGGGTCGAAACCTTGAGCGCCCTGCTAGGCGATCGCTCCGCCCAGCATCCGATCATCGTAGCGTCGGCGCGCGCCTTGATGCAAGTTACCATGCCCCCCGACGTCTTCATCAACGAGACTCAGGAGCTAGCGGTTGGCGAACGGCACAATTTCGATGCCTTGATTCGATCTTGGACGGGCATGGGCTATGAGCCAGCTACGATTGTCATCGAACAGGGCAGCTTCAGTCGGCGGGGAGGCATACTGGATATCTTTCCTTTGGCAGCAGAGTATCCCCTGCGGATTGAGTTTTTCGACGATGAAATCGAAAGCTTGCGTCTATTCGACCCCAGCGATCAGCGCAGCATCAGGCGGCTGCGCTCTACAGCTATCGTGCCTGCCAGAGAGGCATTGCCGCGCTTGATGACACCAGTTGGAGAAATCCTGGCTCAATCGACCCAGTCTGTTTCAAATGAGGATGCAGAACGCTCCAGCATTCTTTCCGATATCGATTCAATGAAAGAAGGCATGACCTTTCCATTGCTTGAATACTACTTGCCCTATGCCTATGAGCAATCGGCCTGTCTGCTGGATTATCTGCCCGATAACAGTTTGATTCTCATAGAAGACGCGGATGCAATGGAAGCAGCCGTCGACGAGCTTGTGTCTCGCGCGGAAGCGAACCGCGCCGACGCTCTTAATTCGTATCAAATCGACGCGGATCATCCTAATCCTTATCTGCCTTGGGAGAGCATACAGCGGCAAATTTCATCTCGGCCCAACGTTGATCTGTCCAATTTTCAAGTCGACGGGGAAGCGCGCCTGTTTCAACCTGGCCAAAGATTTGGCGGCCAGTTGCGAAGCATGCTGAACCAAGCCCGACAGTACCGCAACCGTGGCGACCGGGTTGTGATCGTCACTGAGCAGGTTGAACGCCTGGAAAACCTCTGGTACGAGCAAGATGCTTCCGCATTCATACCGAAATCGCAGTCGATCGTAGAACCTCCCGAGCCGGGCGCATTGCATTTTGTTCGCGGTTCTATGGCGGAAGGCTGGTCGCTGCAGAGCGACGGCGGCGCGCTTCACTGTGTGACCGACGCCGAAATCTTCGGCTGGACGCGGCCCGAGCCAAGGCGCCGGCGCGAGACAACCGCTCGACCAAGCAGCAAGACGCCCGAAACCGCCTACATGGACTGGTCGGAAGGTACACACGTCGTCCATGTCGATTATGGTATCGGCAAGTTCATGGGTATGCGACATCGCACAGTCAACACTACAGAGCGCGAGTTCCTGCTCGTCGAATATCACGGCACAGATACCTTGTATGTGCCCATACACCAGGCAGATCGCCTCTCTCGTTATGTGGGCGCGGACGAGACGCCGCCCAAGCTCAACAAGCTTGGCAAGCCCGAGCAATGGCTGAAAGTGAGAGAAAAGGCGCGCCGCAATGCCCAGGAGGAGGCGAGAGAGTTGCTGGCAATCTACCGCGAACGCGCCCGCGCCCAAGGCTATGCCTTCAGCGCTGACAGCGCCTGGCAACACGAGATGGAAGCCAACTTCGCCTTTGTCGAGACCGAAGATCAAGTGCGCGTTATTCAAGAAGTCAAGTCGGATATGCAGAGCGGCACGCCCATGGACCGGCTGATCTGCGGCGACGTTGGTTTCGGCAAAACCGAAGTCGCCTTGCGCGCCGCGTTCAAGGCTGTACAAGACGGCATGCAAGTGGCTGTGCTCGTTCCAACCACGGTACTCGCGCAACAGCACTACGACAACGTCAAATCGCGCTTGGCCCCCTTCCCGATCAAGGTCGAGATGCTGTCGCGATTCCGAAGCAAAGCTCAACAAAGTGTCATCGTAAATCAAATCGCCAGCGGAGAAGTGGACATCGTCATTGGGACCCACCGTCTGCTTTCCGCAGATATCGAGTTCAAGGAACTTGGTTTGATGATCATCGACGAAGAGCAGCGATTTGGCGTCAAGCACAAAGAGCATTTCAAAAAGCTGCGCGCCCAGATCGACATTTTGACGCTCACCGCGACGCCGATACCGCGTACGCTCTATCTCAGCTTGAGCGGCATTCGCGACATCAGTATGATTCAAACCGCGCCCGAAGAACGTCTGCCGGTTATCACGCAAATAGGATCATGGGACGACAAGTTGACGCGCCTGGCCATCATGCGCGAATTGGAACGTGGCGGCCAGGTCTTTGTCGTGCATAATCGCGTCAATTCCATTCACATCATTCGCAACAGGGTCGAACGCATTGTGCCGGAAGCGACACTCGCCGTCGCCCATGGACAGATGCCGCCGCGCGCCTTGGAAAATGTGATGGCTGCGTTCTCGCGCGGGGAATACGATATTTTGATCTCGACCTCGATCATCGAAAACGGCATCGACATGCCCCGGGTTAATACCTTAATCGTCGATCGCGCCAATCACTTTGGCATGGCGCAGCTATATCAACTGCGGGGCCGTGTCGGGCGCTCGGCGCAACAAGCGTATGCTTACTTCTTCCACGCGCCGGGTTCGCTCACGCAAGAAGCGCGCGAGCGGCTGGAAACGCTCTCTGAAAACACCAAACTCGGCGCCGGCTTTCAGGTCGCCATAAGAGATCTGGAGCTGCGCGGCAGCGGCGACATTCTCAGTATGCGGCAATCGGGAAATATAGAAAGCGTCGGGCTACATCTTTACACTGATATGCTTAAGCAGGCGGTTCAAGACCAGAAGCGCGGCCCGGATGATGGCGGCGCGGAATCGAGTTCCGCCTCTTCTCGGGAACGTATAGTGATCGACTTGCCCTTGCCCGCGTACATCCCGACCGATTGGATACCCGAGATGGCGCTGCGCTTGCAACTCTATCGTCGCATCGGCAATATTCAAAGCGTAGAGGATGTAGAGGCGATGAGGAAGGAATTAATAGATCGCTTCGGTCAGTTGCCGGTTGCGGTCGAGGGTCTGATGTATCAGATCGAAGTCAAGGCGCTGGCGCAAACGATTCACGCAACGCATGTTAGCATGCCGCGCGGCGATGTTCAAATCAGACTTCCCTATCTCGCCAGGATCAACCGGAGCCTTTTGTCATTCGCGCTTGGCTCCGAAGTCGATGTTACCCGTACGGATGTGCGCTTCCCCGCTGAACAGGATACCTGGCAAAGCCGCTTACTCGACTTGCTGCGAGATCTGCAAGACAAGCTCGACCTGCTGGCAACGGCAGGGGAATCGCCTCAAAATGAGTATCCGCTATGACAAAGCTAAATCTACACACAAATTAACCATAGCAGTCAGCGATAGCGAGACATGCAAATTAACACTGTAGAGACCTTTGGCGGTCAGTGTCTACGTGACCTACACGACCCGCCGAGGCACCCGAAATCGCTTTTCGGCAATCTCGAAAAACTGCGAACATTTGTTCTTGATTTCTGCTCAAAATGATGATATGCTCACCCTATGGATCAATTATTGCAGGCTCTCAATCTCGCCCCCCAGCCAATGCCCTCCGCCTATTCCCGCCTTCACCGCCGGACTCAAAAAAGACCTCTCGAAAAAACAGACTGTATCTATACGGTGTCTATACACTTGCGGAATTTAGCGGGACAGCTGGGGGCGGTTCAGGGACATGCCAGGGGCAGAAGCCGACTTTATGGCGGCGGCGCTCCGCTGCGCCGGCAAACCAAAATCATACCGTCAGCCACCTGCCTTTCCTCCGTTTCAGCAACAAAACCGCGTCTATTGTCCAAAAAATATTTTTCATTGTCCAAAACGGACAAAGTCAGAGAATAAACAAGCCAAAAACAAACTATCCCTGAGAGCGATTTCATTCTGACGACATGATAACTTCGCTAACAAATAAAAATTCTATGCCGACGGGCTGTGTCGGCGGTCAGTGTCTACGCGACTACGCGCCCTTCGCTGTACTCGGGGCTAAGAAATAATTTGAAGCGATTGCCCTGTGGCAATGGCGAGAGCAAATGGCAGGCCCATCGCAAGAGTGCTAGACTAATGGCATATCCAGCCTAGAATCAACAGGTGCCGCTTTCATGACAAATGAAAGAGTTGCGGCAGCCGCAAGCACTCTGGCAATTGCGCTCCTGATGCTGCTGATCACGGTCCTGCATACACAGGTGTACGCGGGACGCAACTATCGCGAAGACGAGATAAACTCGATTCATGCGGCCTTGATCAAATCGCCGCCGGAGATCGTGCGCTGGATGGCGGGCGATGTGCATCCGCCCGGCTGGCGCCTTTTCGCCGACTTTTGGGTGGATACATTCGGGGTAGCCGAAGCGATCACTCGCTGGTCGTCGCAATTGCTCAACCTGCTAACGTATGCCCTGGTTTTCCTGCTGGGAAGGCAACTAATCGATCGCAGAGCCGCGCTATATGCGGTGGCGCTGCTGGGTGTCTATGGCTTCGCAGCCAATGGCATGTACGAGTTTCGCCCCTATGCCATGCTGGTCGCCCTGACTACCGCCTTGCACCTGGCATTCTATCGCTGGCTCGTCAAACCAGGCTCGACAGTGATGATCCTGTACGTGGTCCTTGGTATAGCGGCGATCTATACACATTTTTTCGCCTTCTACATATTCGCGGCGCACGCGGTGTTTCTTATAGTTTTTCACAGGGCGCGGCGTCGAGCCTACTTAAACTCCCTGCTGATGTGGGTATTCATAGCCCTGTCGTTTTCCCCTTGGATCATTCCCTTGCTCGGCGTCATGCTGGGTCCCTTCTCCGGCGGGTACTATGTTGATCTCCCGGATGAGCTATACCAGCACCTGCACTTCCGCCCTGAGATCATTTTTGCTTTTCTGCTCTTGCTTGCTCTGTTTGCGCCACGACTGCTGCGGCGGCGCGGTCTCACAAGCGACGCTTTCACCCCACTACGCTGGCGGGTACATTGGAATCTGTTTTTCCCGTTAGTGCTGCTGCTCGCTACGCTTCTCGCGGCTGGTTTGGCAAACACGATTTACGGCAGCCTGAATGCGCGAGGCTTGCAATCTGTTGTCATGCTGATTGCGCTCTTGATGGCTCTGGGTTTGCGCACCCTGCCCGTCCAAGCCGGCGGCATCATGATGATATTGCTTTACGTGATGGCGCCGCAGAATATATTCATCCAACCCAGCAACGGACCCTATCGCGAAATCGTCGCCACCATGGCTCAGCGTTACGAGAATGACAGCATACTACTCACCGAGTTCAACTGGGCTTGGCGCTGGCTGACGCCCGCCGCCTATTTCCTGATGGACTTCACGCCGGATCAGATGTCCAAGGAGCGCATGTTCCACGTGATCGGCTCCAATGACAGCGCGCATCCGCCCACGTATCCCGATCGCCTGGCCAATACCTACACAAGTTTCGATCCCGTGAATTTCGATCCCGAGCGCAGCCACAGTCAATTATGGCTGCTGCGTCAAGGCGGCGGCAATCGTTGGGGGAAAAACATTCAGGACTGGCTTAATCGAAACTATGCCTTTGTCCAAACAACCCGCTGGGACGAGCCATATCATACAACGTATGAATTGAGCGAGTACATTCGCGCCCCGCAAAGGGAGGAACCCCTGCTCGTCGCCGGCGATAGCATGCAGCTCTTCGACTGGTCGCTGCTGGATTCAGTTGAAGTCCAGCCTTGCAAAGAGGTCACGGTGGAGAGTTGGTGGCAACTTGAAGCCGAAGACAATACGCCGTACACGCTCAATATCATTTTGGCCGATGACGACGGAGACGGCCAGCTAGCGAGAACGCCCTCCGTACCGGCCAATGTATTCACCAGCGACTGGGTAGCGAACAAGTATTATCGCGATCATTCTGTGCTGCAAGTTCCCTGTGATATCGAGACCGGCAGCTATCCGCTTTTGCTCGGCTTTGTGGAGACGATCACCGGAAATGAACTGACCTTGAGCTATGTTAGCGGCGACGTGATCGGCACACTATATTATCTGACAACTTTGAATGTCGAATCCGACGCATAGCATTTGCGCCGCGCTAGGTTCTAGCTATGTCGGCAAAGTCCGCCTTCGTGACAGCCCGCAATACCGCGAGCTCGATCGGGAAAATCGCGTTTGCCGCTCCACCCGCAGCATATACCTTGTCGTAACGCCTGAGATTGTCATCAATAATCACGGGTATATCAGAACTGCGATGACCCAGCGGCGGGACGCCGCCTGGCAAGTAGCCCAGGATCGACAGGCATTGATCCGGGTTCATCATGCGGACTTTCTTGCGCCCTACGTGAAATAGAGACGCCAACTTTCGATCATCGATAGACTGGTCGCCGCTCGCCAAAACAAGAATCGGCTTTGATTTATCAATCAAGAAACCGAGGCTCTTGACGATCTGCCCCAATTCGCAGCGGACGTTGTCCGCCGCCTGCTGTGAGGTAGCGGTTGAGCTGTCGAACTCGATAATCTCGATCTCAAGCGCCAGTCGCTCTAGAGCAAGTTGTACATCCTTAATGCCCATTGCTTGCATGAATGCTCCGATTCGGATACACTATCGAGCGCAATTGTAATGCAGCCACGATGAATCGGGCAACGTTAGCTTGAGGGAGAGCGATCATGCCAGTGGATGTGAAAGAGTTCACCGAACGTGGACACGTCATCGTTCCGGGGCTGTTTACCGACAGTGAAGTCGCTGAGCTTCGTCAGCACTATATGAAGGTGCGCCACGCTGGAAGCTATGAAGGCGATTTCAGTGGCGTGGATAGCAAGGCGACAGATCCGCTCAAGGCTTATCCGCGCCTGATTCACATGCATCGTTGGGATCAAATAAGTCTTGACTGGATGCTGGAACCGCGGCTGGAAGCTGTCTTCAAACAGTTGCTGGGCAAAGCGCCTTTAGCCGTACAGACGATGTTGTACTTCAAGCCTCCCGGCGCGCGTGGCCAAGCCTTGCACCAAGATCAGTATTATTTGCGCGTCCAGCCGGGCACTTGCATTGCCGCCTGGATGGCGCTGGATGACTGCGACGAGGAAAACGGCTGCTTACAGGTCGTCCCGGGCAGCCATAGCCTGCCCGTTCTGTGTCCCGAAGGCGCGGATACCACGCAGAGCTTCACAGATGTGACCGTTCCGCTTTCCGCGAACATGCAACCCGAGCCGGTGATCATGAAGGCGGGGGACGTTTTTTTCTTCAACGGTCAACTGATCCACGGCAGCTTCCCAAATAGTTCCGAGTCAAGATTCCGCCGCGCTCTGATCGGTCATTATATCGATGCGGATGCCGATCAAGTGGCGCAATACTATCATCCTGCGCTGCGCTTTGATGGTAGTACAGTCGATTTGGACGTCAGCGTGGGCGGCGGTCGATGCGGCGTATGGGTGGAGGAAGACGGAAGCGAAGTCCTGGAAATGCTGGAAAGACTATAGCCAGACGTCGTTAATCCGCGAATATGCGCCCGCCGCGGTGGATGAAGACTTCGCTCGGTTCGGCAAGATCCGCCTTCGGGTGCTCTTCAGGAATCATGCTGACCAACACGCGGCGCTGCCCAAAATCAAAATAGTAGACACACAAACCCTGGTCTGGCTGCATTTTGACTTTGCTGGCGATGCGTTTGTCGAAGCGGACCGACTCGCCTGACCTGCTGGCAAGGGTTGTCTTCTTCCAAAACCGCCAGCGCGGATGAATCTCTTCGGGATAGAGGACGCGATAGCAAAGTTTGACCCGCGAAAAACGAACTGCGCGCAGCGCGACTGTCAACAAGAAACCCAAGATTAGCGCGACCACCAGAAGACGCCCCGCCATGCCATAGCGTCCCAGCAGCAGCGCCAGCGGCACGGACAGCAGCAAAAGCGACGTCAGCGGTTCGGTGATCAATTCCAGCCATTGGCGAGACGACAGACGACCGTCGCGATTGCGCATGAAATCGGTCAGCAAGTCCTTTGAAAGTCGTTCCGGTGTGGCGGTCATGAGCATACTCTAACACCTATCCCGCCTCGTGGGCAATATTGATGTTGACTTTGTCGCTGGCTCCCAATTGCAATATGACAACGCTGCCCACTATCAGCGCCGCGCCCAGCCATTGCAGAGCTACGATCACTTCACCAAGCAAGATCATGGCCACGATCATGGCCAACACCGGTTCGATGGTGCTGACCAGAGAAGCCCTCGCCGGTCCTATTCGCTGAATTGCGATGTTGGTAGCGAATACCGGCAGCACCGTTCCCAATGTCGCAATGCAGAAGAGGCCGACAAGCGTCGCCGGATTCTGCGGAAGTTGCAAGCCCCGCACCGGTAAGGACAGCAGCAAGATTAGAAGCGTGGCGCCCATCATGTGGGCGCTGGCTCGCGATATGTCCTCGACCCCCGTCAAGACGCGCCGCGCCAGCAAATAATATGCGGCGACGATTGCCGCGTTAGCCAGCGCCAGAATCGCGCCCACCGGATCGACGGCATTGGGCACGGCGAAGTCCGGCACTGTGAGTCCGACTCCGACAAGAGCTAGCGCCAGCGCTAGCCAGGCGCGTGGAGAGATCGCTTCGCCAAGCAATGTCGACAGGACGACGATCATTGCCGGATATGTGAAGAATAAGACAACATAGGTGCTGCCAGGCAAGCGCTGCAGCGCGAAAAATGCGCAAAGGACGGCCGCAGCAAACAGTGTTCCTATGAATATGGCGCCCAATGGCGAAATAACTTTGCCGCGCGATAGACCCTGCGAACGGTTTCTCAACCCGACCAGTATCCACATGAGCGGCGCCGCGAGGATGAAACGCCAAACAGCCAGATCGAGCGGTTCAAGGTTCGAGTGGCTGTAGACCGTTTTGACGATCGTCGGGATAAAGGCGAATCCAATGGCCGCGGCCAGAATCCACAGAAATCCCTCACGTTCTCGCGTCGACATCGGTCCTCAATGCGTCAGCAAAGTTCAAATAAAAAAGGCGAGCGTAAGCCTCGCCTCGTCGTTGGATGATTCCGAGATGTAGCGCGAATTGGCAACTCATGTGATGCTCACCGAGCTCACAAGGTTCGTAGCGAGCGGGTAAAAGACGCCGAAGATCACCGTGCCCGCCAAGGCAATGTTGATCGCCCATCTTACGGCTGATGTTTCCAATGCCGGCTGCAAATCGCCTGAGCTGTCGCGCAGGTACATATTGACTACCACGCGCATGTAATAAAATGCGCTGACGACGCTAGTGAGCACGCCGATAATAGCCAAACCAAACAGACCCGCTTGCACGGCAGAGGCGAATACCATGAATTTGCCTACAAAGCCAGCTGTCAGCGGGATACCGGTCAAGCTTAGCATGAAGATCGTCATAGCCATTGCCATCAAGGGGCGTGATCGCGCCAAGCCGGTAATGTCCTCGATATTGCCGCCACTGCCGTCTTCTCTTTCGATCGACATGACGACGGCGAATGCGCCCAGATTGGTGAACATATAAGCCAGCATGTAGACCAAGGCGCTCTGTGTCGCCGCGTCAGCCACACCGGTCGTTCCTGTGGCAGCCACAGCCACAAGAATGTAACCGGCGTGCGCGATCGATGAATAAGCCAGCATGCGCTTCAGGTTTCTTTGCGAAATTGCGACAAAATTGCCGAGGACCAAGGTCAAAACAGCTACAAGGGACACCGTCGCTTGCCAGGCAACCGGCTCTCCATCCACGATTACCAGCGCGGCCAGACCGGAGACCAGAAGTCGCAGCATCGCGGCGAAACCGCCAATCTTGGCAGTCACGCTCATAAAAGCAGTAACCGGCGTGGGCGCGCCTTCGTAGACATCGGGGGTCCACATGTGGAAGGGCACCACCGCTACCTTGAATCCCAACCCAACAAAGAGCAGCGCCGCGCCAATAATCAAGTAGAAGGCAGCCGACGAAACGCTGCCGGCGATAGCGCTAGCAAGCGAAAATATCTCCGGGATGTTGGTGGTACCTGTCGCGCCGTAAACCAGTGCCGATCCGAAGACCAGAAATGCGCTGGAAAACGCGCCTAGAATGAAGTATTTCATGCCGCTTTCTTCGGATTTGAGCGCCAGGTCGCTGCCGTCGTTCTTGATCGAGCGAAACGCCGCCAAGATATACAACGGAATGCTGAGCAATTCCAAGGCGACAAATATGATAATCAGGTCATTGGCGCCGACCATAAACATCGCGCCAGCCGAAGACAATAGCGCTAGCACATAGTATTCGCCTCGATGAATATCGGCGCGATTGAGATAGTCCCAACTCATCAATATCGCGATCAAGGTGGCGACCAGAATCACGACATTTAGAAATCCAGTGAAGGCGTCGGCAACGAACATGCCATACAGCGCGATCTGTTCGCTTTCAGCCGGAGAATAAACGAATAAATTCGCCACAAAGCTGATGCCCAGCCCGACGCATGCCAGGATAGGCGTCCAGCGTTGACGTTCTTCCGGCAAAAAGAGATCAACCAAGACCAGGATGAGCGTCCATAGCACCAGCAATGTACCGGGCAATGTCGAGGCCAGATTGGATTGAGCGAGAAAATCCGCGATAGTGGGCGTCTCAAACATGGTGTCTCCTAGGGCAAGAACAGCGCCACAATGCTATCCACCGACATATCCAGCATATTGAAAAAGACAATCGGTTGGATGCCGATCCAGAAGATCATGATCAGGATCGGAATGAAAGCCGCGATCTCGTTCCACTGCAATTTGTAGCGCGTCTCGTCGGAGAGCGGATTGTCGTGCTCGCCCATGAAAACGTGCTGGAACATCTTCAATAGGTAAACCGCCGCCATGATCACGCCCAGGGTCGCGAACAGCGTGAAGGCGAAGCCCAGGTATTCGCTGCCCAGTGAACCCATTAAGATCGTGAACTCTCCGATAAAGCCGTTCAAGCCTGGCAAGCCCATGCTACTCAAAGAAATCACCAAACTGATCGCGCCGAAGGCGGGCATCATTTTCCAGATACCGCCGTAATCCGCCATTTCCTTGGTGTGCCAGCGCTCATAGAGCATACCCACGATCAAGAAGAGACCGCCGGTGCTGATGCCATGATTGACCATTTGCAGGGTCGCGCCTTGCAGACCCTGCGAGTTCAACGCGAAAATGCCAAGCACCACGAAGCCCAGGTGGCTGACCGAGGAATAGGCGACCAGCTTCTTCACGTTGTCTTGCGCATAGCTGACCCAAGCGCCATAAATGATTCCCACCACGCCGAGAAAGGCGATCGTTGGCGCCCAAGCCACCGCGGCTTCCGGAAACATCGTCAGATTAAAACGGACGATGCCGTAGGTACCCATTTTCAGCAAGACACCCGCCAGTATGACCGAGCCGGCTGTCGGCGCCTGAACATGCGCGTCGGGGAGCCAACTGTGGAAGGGGAAGATCGGCACTTTTATGGCGAAAGCCACCAAAAATCCCAAAAACAGGAAGCTTTCTACAGAACTGAGCAAGAATCCGGCGTCTTCCTCCTCGTCGGGGACCGGGTCCCAATAGCTGCCTTCGCCTTCGTAAGTTTGCACCATCTCGATGACGCCGACATCACCCGCGGCGCTGTAGGTGCTGAAGGTGCCGGATTTGTTGCCAACGTAGAGGATGGCGATCAACATCAAGATCGAACCAGCCATCGTGTAGAGGAAAAACTTGACTGCGGCGTATATCCGCTCTTCCGCGCCCCAAATGCCGATCAGGAAGTACATCGGCACCAGGGTGACCTCCCAAAACACATAGAAAATGATCAAGTCATGTATCACGAAGACACCAATCATTGACCATTCCAGGAGCATCATAAAGATGTAATAGAGCTTTTCACGTCCCCGTTCTTCAAAAATGTTGCTGCCAAACGATCCCAAGATGGCGATCGGCATGATGAAAGTTGTCAACAATACCAGTAGCAGACTAATGCCGTCGACGCCCACAAAGTAACTGATATTGATCACCGACTCGCCCAACGATACCTCGGCCCAGGTATTGCGCTGCACCATCTGAAGCTCCGCCACGCTCGGATCGAAGTTGACCCACATCAAGACCGACGCGACAAAGGCGACAATGCTCGTGCCGAAGGCTACCCACTTGATGTTATCCCTCTGCGTCTCGCCATTCATGAACAGCAATATGGCGAGCCCGATCATCGGGATAAACAAGGTAATTGTCGTAAGCGAAAGTCCAGTCAAGTCCATAGGAAGACGTTCTCCTTAAGAGCCACTTTGGAGCATGGTCTGTATAAAGGGCAAAAGCATCAACAGAATAACAGCCACAACACCGATGAAGATTACTACCGCGTACAGGCGAACGTAGCCCGTTTGCATGCCGCGCATCCAATTGGCCAGGCGCTGTACCAGCCAGGCGACGCCGTTCACCGCGCCGTCAATGATGCCCAGGTCGAAGGGCTGACCCAACAGTTTTGCGATGCTGTCGAAACCACGTTTGATAATGCTGTCGTGGAAATAATTGTGCAGAAAATCCCAATCAATACGGTCGGCAAGGAAAGTCGCCAGCCGGTTGAAGGGCTGCTCGATCACGTTGCCGTATATCTCGTCCCAATACAGCCGCGCATTCGCCAGGCGGAAAGCCGCGCGCGACGAAGCATGACTTTCCAACTGATCGCCATTGCCAGGCGCCAAACCCTTGCCTTTGTAGACATTGTGCGCCACCACAATGGAGGCGATCCCAAGCGCCAGCGCAATGCCAGCAATTAACGGATTGAAGTCGAGCGAGTGCCCCCGCGACACGCTGAGCAAGCTGTGTTCAAGGAAGTATTTGAATTCGTAGGTTTCATAGATGTTGGAGAAGATCGGCGTCGCCTTGGGTACGTTGATCAAACCGATTATGCAAGTGAAGATCGCCAAGACAACCAGCGGCAACAACATGGCGCCGTTGCTCTCCGGCGCCTGTCGAGCCGCCTCGCTGCGCGCATCATCAAAGAAAACCAGCACGATTTGACGCCACATGTAAAAGGCCGTGAAGGCCGCCGCGACCAACAGAATGCCAAAGGCGATGAACCCTTGTAACTCATTGAGTTGGAATCCCTCGTACCAGGCATCCGCCAAGATCTCGTCTTTGGACCAGAATCCAGCAAAGGGGAAGATGCCCGCCAACGCCAGAGTACCGATCAAATAGGTGATATAGGTGATCGGCATTCGTTTGCGCAAGCCGCCCATGTTGCGCATATCCTGCGCATCAAAATCTTGGTCCTGGTGATCATCATGATCGGCGTCATGGCCGTGCTCGTGCGCGTGATGGTGGCCGTGCTCGACGCCATGAATAACAGAGCCGCTGCCAAGAAAGAGCAGCGCCTTGAAAACGGCATGCGTCACCAAATGGAACATGGCGGCGACGTATGCGCCGATGCCAACTGCGGCGACCATAAAGCCAAGTTGTGAAATCGTCGAATAAGCCAGGACACGTTTGATATCCCACTGGCCTAAGGCGATATAGCCTGCCATCAGCGCGGTACCCGATCCAACCAGCGTGATAATCAAACCGATGACGTAGCCGCCGTGGTTGAGTTCCCATAACATAACGTTGGCGCGGACCATCATGTAAACGCCGGCCGTCACCATTGTCGCCGCGTGAATCAGCGCGCTGACAGGCGTTGGTCCAGCCATCGCGTCCGGCAGCCAGACAAAGAGCGGGATCTGCGCCGACTTGCCCGCCACACCCAACAACATGAATAAGGCGATCAAGAAAACGACGTCGTCAAAAGCCATTTCAAAGCCGTTAAAATCGACGATTTGGCCTTTGCCAAAGCGTTCGCTAGTTTGCCCGAAGACGCCCAGGTAATCCGTATCGAAATGATGATTATCGCAATAGATCGCGCGAATATCATTTGCCAATGGATTCGGAGCGCTATGCTCTGATTCGCTGTCATGGCTGTCATTATGGGCGGCTTGATCCACCGGCTCACAGACATAGGAGCCGCCATGTCCGTCATCCGCATGTTCAGCTCCATCGGCGCTCTTTGCGTCGTCGCCTTTGTCATCGGCTTTTTCCGCATGATCAACCAGGCCATTGTGCTCGCGCCATCCCACCAAATATTTGGCTTCCGTATTTGGCAGCTCGCCAGCCTTGTAGAAGTCCAGAGTACCGAAGGTCCAGAATATGAGAAACATCGCCATCAAAAGCCCGAAGTCACCGATACGGTTGACGATGAAGGCTTTGCGCGCGGCATTGCTGTTCTTCCAACCTTCCGGCATTTTCTTGTCCCACCAGAAACCGATGAGCAAGAATGAGCACAGGCCGACGCCCTCCCAGCCGACGAAGAGCATCAGGAAGTTATTCGCCGTGACCAAGGTCAGCATGAATGCCAGGAACATATTGAGATAGGCGAAGAAGCGCGGGTAAAGCTTGTCGCCGTGCATATAGCCGCGGGCATAAAGGTGAATCAGGGAACCGACTCCTGTCACCACAAGCATCATAGTGACGCTCAGTGAATCGACGCGCAACTGCCAGGGAATCTCAAGTCCGATAGACTCAATGCGCAGCCAGCCATCGACAAGCGGAGGATTCACGACCGCGGCGCTGCCATCGGTGCCGGTGACGTATGTCAGGAGCAGTAAGGAAATGATAAAAGCGAAAATCGACGCGAAGCAGCCGATATAACCGGACCACTTCTCCCCCAGCTTTGCGCCAACGAAGAAATTGATAATCGCCCCAAGCGAGGGCGCCAGAATCACTAAGGGGACTAGAAGCGGTAGATTTTCCATACTTTATGAGCCTCTTCCGACGGCGATCCGCTAGCCTTGCATTTGCTGCAAGTCGTCAATATTGATGCTTTGACGCTCGCGGAAAATGTTCACGATAAGCGCCAAGCCGACAGCTACTTCTGCCGCGGCGACGGTCATCACAAAGAATACGAAGACATGGCCATTGATTTGCTGCCATTGCTGCGCAAAAGCCACCAGCGCCAGATTCGCGGAGTTCAACATGAGTTCAACCGACATGAACACAAGAATGGCATTGCGCCGCATCAATACGCCCATAGCCCCCATGAGGAAGAGGACCAGGCTCAACATGATATAAGGCTCAGTGCCGATTGAGTGCATCATCCGTACTCCTCAGCGGCTAATCATTAGCCGGGTCATCGGACCCGCCAGGCAGCTTGGCGAGATAGTCCCCGCTCAAGACATCGGTACCCGTCTGCTGCGACAAGACGCTGACAAGCGGCCGGCTTACGCGCCTCCGCTGATTGACGCGGCGGCGTTCCGCTTGCCGCAGCGCATCGGGACGCGCCAGAACAATCACTCCGATCAATGCAACCAGCAGCAAGATCCCCACCAACTGAACCGGCAGCACATAATCAATAAACAATACCTGACCAATTGATTCCGGGCTGCCGAATGCCGGCTTGCCCAGCGCATCAAACATCACCGCGCGGTAACTGGCTTGACCGCCGGGAACACCCGGGTCGCGGACCAGCAGGCGGGTCTCTACCCTCCCGCGCTCGGCTTCGTAGTCGACCAGAGTGCGAAGGACATTTTGCTGGCTGTCGACAAAAGCCAGATTGTACTTGCCCTCATCCAGTTCGACGCTGAGGCTTTCGCCTGATGGCAAATCGGCCGCGACAACGCGATGGGGTATCAAGGCATCACATGAATTGTCCTCACAGAGTGAACGAATCGCTGTGTATTGGCCGATATCAACCAGCGACACCTGGGCATCAGCGACCCCATTGATGAGCGTCAAGCGCATCGAACCTACGGAAGGCGCGCTAAGATCGTCCGCCAAGAGGACCATGCTGATCAGATTATCTGAGCCTTCAAATGCCACGAGGGTAAGGGCGTCGTCCGCCGCCAGTTGCAGGTCCCGGCTGACGATTGGCACAGTGGTAAATACTCTGTCGCCTGCCGTGGCGCTCAGTGACGCTCGCAGGGCATAGGAGCCGGCGGGCAGTTCAGTATAACCGGGAGTCGCGTCGCGCGCGCCAAAATGGACGACAGACTCGAAGGCGATATCCGATAGCGAATCGTCGAGCGAATCGAGAGCGACGTCTACATTCACAGCGCCTTCGAGCAAGGTTCGATCCATGGCTGAAGCCGAATAGTCCATTCCCGGTTCTATGACGCCGAAGGCAGTTCCCTCGCCGGCCGCTAGCGCGTTGATGACTCGCAAGTGGGCTTTCGCTTCCAGTGGTTCAACCGCGTCATCGCTCAACATATCCGAAGCGATGGGAAAACCAAAAATGAGCAGGATCAATATCGCGACCGCGGTACTCACGAATCCAAGCCAACGTATACGGCCGCTGGTATCGGTGGTAGCCTCGGCGCCAAGCAGCATGATCACAAACAGGAAAAGCACCATGATCGCGCCGGTATAAACTGTCACTTGCACCATCGCCAGGAATGGCGCGTCGAGCATCAGATAGAGGAATGCGACGCAGCCGAAATTGACGATCAAAAACAGCGCGCTGTGCACCGCATTTTGCCGCGTCAGCATTAGGCCCGCCGCGACAACCGCGACAAAGCTTACGACCAGGAACAACCACTCCATACGGTTCTAATCCCACCCCAAAATCGATTTGTGCATTTTAACACAATCGCCAATCTTGTTCAAAGCGAAATAAATTGCGGGCAAGCTCAAATCAAGGAACGAACTGCCTTACGATGGATCTTCCATATCAGGGATGGAGCGTGTGAAGACTCCGGGCTCGACTTGCTGTGGCGTATCACTGGCGCCTTCTTGCGGCGGGTCTATCAACATGTCCTTCGTATAAATGGCGTCGCGACGGTCAGTAAAGGACATCTGATGTTCGTGCCCGAGTTCGATCGCTTCTGTCGGGCAGGCGTCCTCGCAGTAGCCGCAAAAGATACAGCGCAGCATATTGATCTCGTAGGTTTTGGCATAGCGCTCACCCGGGCTATACCGCTCGTCATCGGTGTTTTCAGCTGCTTCGACCCAGATGGCGTCCGCCGGACATGCCGCGGCGCAAAGCGAACAGCCGATACATTTTTCCAAACCATCTTCATAACGCCGCAGGTGATGCCGTCCCTTGTAGCGCTCGTGAAATTTTTGCACCTGCTCCGGATACTGCACCGTCACTGCGTCGTCCATCAGATGCTTGAAGGTCGTCCTGAAACCCTTGATCACGTTCATCTTGCGCTACCTTTGAATCACTCGTATTTGAGAAAATCTGTCAGTTTATGCCGCATAGCGCGCGTAGGCGCCGCTAATCACCGCCGCCCGTTGTCGTAATCGCAGCGTCTCCACTATCCAGTTGGCGATCTTCTTCGGGACTGCGTCCGAAACTCGCCATGCCTTCCAAAGCCTTGACCTGGAAACGGATGTGTACGATCGGAATCGCGATCAGCATGCCAACCAGGTGCACCAAAGCCCAGCCCAGCCCGCGACGTTCGCCGGTATACATGGGATCGTCTTCAAGCGGGATCGCTTCTTCGCTCGCTTGATCTCTGCCCAGCCGCCGCAATACCAAGGCTCCTATCGCAAGAACGACTACAAAAACAGCGCCGGAAATGAAAGGATAAGCAGTGCCGCCCAAGGCATCGCCAATGACCACCGCTACAGATGTCCAGGCGACTGCCAGAAGACCCAGCGGGATCATGACTTTCCAGCCAAATTGCATGAGCCGATCGTAGCGGATGCGTGGCAGGGTGGCGCGGATCCAGATCATGCCGCAAAGACACAGAACTACTTTACCGATGAAGATGACCGGGGCCAGGATTGGCAAACCGTCCATCGGCCACAGGTGATATCCCCCGAAGAACACAGCCACCGCTACCAGGCTGACAGCGATCATGCCCAGGTATTCCGCCATCATAAACAGCGCGAACTTCATGCCGCTGTATTCGGTCATGTATCCCTGCGTGAGTTCTTGCTCTGCTTCAGTCAAGTCGAAGGGAGCGCGGTTCGTTTCCGCAAGGAGCGCCAGAATCAGCACTGCCGCCGCCAAGGGATTCTGGAATACGAACCATTCCCAGACATTTCGCTGGGCGTCAATGATGTCGCCGATAGCCATGCTGCCGACAATCATCACCGGCACCGCCAAAGCCAGCGCAAAGCTCAACTCGTAGCTGATCATCTGTGCCGACGCGCGCAGCGCGCCCAACATGGCGTATTTGTTGTCACTGGACCATCCAGCAAGCACCACGCCATAGGTCGCGATGCTCGTGATTGCGATCACCCACAAGATGCCCACGTTGGAATCGATCAAGCCTTGCGGTACCTGGAACCAGGCGTCGCCAAGCGATGGCGCGAACCAAGGCAAGACCAGGTCTGGTCCCATCGGTATGACAGCCGCAATCATGAGGATAGGAATCACCTTGATCATCGGCGCCAGGCGGAAGACCCACTTGTCGGCGCCGGCTGGCAGCAGATCCTCTTTGAAAACCAGTTTGACGCCATCCGCGGCCGGTTGCATGAAGCCCAGGGGACCGACGCGATTCGGACCCACGCGATGCTGCAAAAACGCCAGAAGGCGCCGCTCCAGCAAGGTCGTGTACGCAAAACCCGTGACGATAACGAATGCGAATCCAGCGGAGAAGATAATCGGCCAAAGCGCCGAGCACCCGGCATCGTCCTCGCATTGAATCACATTATGTACGCGCGCTTCGGGATTGAGCAGCAGGCCCAGCGCGCCTTGACGGCCATCGAGATTGCCCGCATCGTCAAAGCCGATCCAGGTCATTATGGAACCTAGATTCGCCAGGATCAGCGCTAGGACGATAATCAGCCCGACTACAGCTACAAAGCCAAAGCCAATGGCTATTCGCAGATTACGGCTCATATTTGCTGTCCTCTAGCCTCAATCACCAGAAGCCATGGCTTCGGTAACTCTGTTGATCACACCGTTCGTCAACATCATCGGAATGGCCTTGTCAGTCATGTGACGGGGCAAGGCTACCGCGCCCCGGGCAATCTCGTCGCTAACCTGCGCAATAACGCGGACTCGTGATTCACCCGCGGAAACTTCGACCGCATCACCATGAGCGATCCCCATATTCTCCGCGTCAGCCGAATTGATGATCACAAATGGAGACAGAATCCGTGGTTCCAGCAATATCGTCGGGCGGAAGCTGCGTTGTCGATTGTACAATTGAGTTATGGGCATGACGATGACTTCGTTCTCGCCACTTTCGATGTTCGCGGGCACGGTCAGTTTCGCCTTTTTCGGATGCTGCCCACGGTCGGCCGCGCTCGCGATTTGAATGCCCAAACCACCCTCATTGGTATAGGCGGTGCCGCCATAATACAGGTCGCGGCCACCGACATCGGGAAACTGCCTCTCGACCTTTGCAAGCGCTTTGTAAGTCATCCCGTCGAAATCATCGACGCTCTTGCTCAATTCCAGCATGACTGTGGCGGCAGATGGCTTCAGGCGCGCCAGTCCCAGCGCCTGTCGGATACTGCCAAACAGTTTCCAAGCCGGTAGGGATTCGCCGATGGGACCTTGCGCTGTATAGAACCGCTGTACACGCCGTTCTCCATTAATAAAGCTGCCATCGCGCTCCGCAAAACTCTGAATCGGCAGCAGATGCTCCGCAAATTCCGAGATTCCGTCATCGAATTGATTGGCGACGATGACTGTCTCGATACTTTCCAGCCAGCCTCGCGCCGACGGATCGTCATCGAGCAAGTCGGCCTGCGCCACAATCAATACCTTGGGCGGATTCGCGATTATTTCTTGCGTCGCGCCGGGCGAGTAGCCCAAGTAGTGAAGACCCATGCCGTTAGCGCCAGGCAATACCGAGAGCAAACCATTGTTTGGCTTTCCAACATGCTTTGTTTCGATCAAGAAGTTGGAAGCCGCTTGAGCCAGTGCCTGGCTGCCTTCGAGCGTCAAGCCCTCTGCGCCCGTCACGATGACCAGGTTATCAACCTCTTTCAATTTTTGGGCAATATTCGCGTGATTCTTTTTCAAGTCTTGCATGATCGCGACAGCTTCGCCGGCAGCGTACCGGATGGCATCTCCGGCGACCACTTTGTCGTTGCGCGCGCCCTGTATCGCGAAGTCTTCCAGGCGCGTACGACGCGCGTTGGCGACGACCAGATAAGCGCCTCGATCCTGTGCCTGTTTGATGCGCAAACGCCAAATCGGCACTTCTTCTTCCAAATCGCTGGCGATCACCAGAATGGCGTCGCCCCGCCCCAGTTGACCGAGGTTCGTGCCAGCGCCAACGCCAACCTGCGCCACTTGTTCGGCAGCGCCATGCGTCGGCGGCCAGGCGCCCAAGCGCGTTCCGCCCAAGCCCTCTATCAATTGACGCAACTCCCAAAGATCTTCGTTGGACATGCCGCTGCCGGCTATGGCCGCGATGTCGCCGCCTGCGTTCTTTAAGGTGGCAGCCAATTGCGGCAGAACCGTCTTCCAATCAGACTCTCTTAATTGGGAGCCGGACCGGGTCTGTGGCCTTTGCAAGCGATCTTCGCTGCGCGTGAAGTGATGGCCAAAGCGAGTCTTGTCACTGATCCAAATCTCGTTGACCCACTCGTTTTGGCGCGGCATCACCCGTTTAATCATGGCTTTACCGCCAAAGTCTCGGTCTAGCCGCATACTAAGGCTGATATTCTCCCCGGCGCAATCCCAGGGAGAAATGCTTGGCACTTCGTTCAATTCCCAGGGACGCGCGCCAAAACGAAAATCACCAGTGGTTAACGCTCCCACCGGGCAGATGTCCGTGGTATTACCGCTGAAGTAGGTATCGAATCCTGGATCTGAATTGGTGATTATCTGCAATCGCCGTCCGCGCTCATGAAAGGCCAGGACGTCGTCTCCAACGATCTCATCCTGGAACCTGACACAGCGCGCGCATTGAATGCAGCGTTCGCGATCGAGAAAAATCAGGTCGCCCAGCGGATAATGCTTTGCAAGCAGTTGCTTATCTTCAAAATACATCCGGGACGACTGCGGACCATGGCGCATGGTCAAGTTCTGCAGCGGACATTCGCCACCCTTGTCACAAATAGGACAATCCAAGGGATGACTCGTCAGCAGAAACTCCAGGACATCGTTTCGAGCGTCAATCACTTCTTGTGTATTGGTCTTGATATGCATCCCATCGCTGACAACGGTGGTACACGCGGTCTGAAGTTTGGGGAAATAGCGGATCTGTGGCGTACCGTCGTCGTTGAGCATCACCTCACCGGTAGCGCGATCACGCGCCGGCGTACCCAACTCCACCAGGCACATGCGGCACATGCCGACCGGATCCATCTTGGGATGATAGCAAAATACCGGAATGTCGTTGCCAGCGTGCCATTTGGCCGCATCAACCAGATTCGCCCCGGCCGCTACCTGGTATTCTTTTCCATCAATGTTGATTGTTACTGTGTCGGACATCCAGCCCCCCACCTCAACAACGGCGCCGCGGATTTCGCTACCGGCGTCGTTTCGCCAACTCAATTCCTTGCAAGGCGCGGTCGCGCATCACTTGCTCCAATAGACCCCAAGATTCGTTCGGGTCCACCGCTTCAGCGATTTCCACCGCTGCCTCGAAGTCCGCTCTCGCCCGTTCGTATTCGCCGCGTTCGATAAACAACTCTCCGCGCAGCACATAGTGAGTGATTGATTCCGGCAGCGCCTCAATCTTGTCGCTCAGTTCACGGAAGCGATCATAAAAATCCCGTTCGCGCTCTAGCGAACTTTGAAACACCTTCTGCAAGATTCGCCATAATAAACCGGAGCGAGCCGTCACGCTTTAATCGCCACCTGCAGACGTCGCCTGCACGTGCTGCGCGAAATCATCCGGAAAGTGTTTGATTGTATGTATGATCGGGTTTGCGGCGAAATCACCCAAGGCGCAAAGCGTCGTGCCTTGCATATTCTCAGCCACATCCGCGATGCGCTTGACATCATCAGGCGTCCCCCGACCATCCAGAATGCGATCGATTACCTTGTCCAGCCAATAGGTGCCTTCGCGACAAGGCGTACATTTGCCGCAGCTTTCGTGCTCAAAGAATTTAGTTACTTTTGAGGCAACCCAGGTCATATCGACCGATTCGTCCATGACGATGATGGAAGCGGAACCGATAATTGTGCCGATATTCGCACAATGTTCATAGCTCATCGGCGTGTCCAGGACTTCGTCGGTTAAGGGCACAATCGGTCCAGAACCACCCGACGGCAACATCGCCTTGAAGGCGCGATCATCATATAGCGGTCCCCCGCCATGATCATAGAGCAATTCGCGGAAGGTTGTACTCATGGGCAATTCATAGTTGCCCGGTTTCTTGACGTGACCGCTGACACAATAAACCTTGTTGCCCGCACTCTGCTCGGTGCCGATCGCTTTGAAAGCTTCCGCGCCTTCCCGCATGATGAAGGGGCAGTTGGCGAGCGTTTCAACATTGTTGACAACTGTGGCTTCCTTATATAGACCGCCGCCTTTTTGCGCCGGAAACGGAGGTCGCACCCGCGGCTGCCCTAAATAGCCTTCCAGACTGTTTAACAGGGCGCTCTCTTCGCCGCAGATATAGGCGCCGGCGCCAAGATGCGTATAGACCTCGCAATCATAGCCCGAGCCCATGATATTCTTCCCAACGTAACCTTTGTCTCGCAGTTGCTCGATACAATCGTCAAGTTGGGTACCGATATCCCAAAACTCGCCACGCAAGTAGATATAAACTGCCTTGGCTTGAATAGCGTAAGCGCAGATCAAGGAGCCCTCGATCAACTGATATGGATTCTTTTCCATGATTTCGCGGTCTTTGAAGGTGCCGGTCTCGCTTTCGTCAGCGTTGACTGTGACATACTTGACTGGCTCGTGCTGGGGGATAAAACTCCATTTCACGCCCGTGGGAAAGCCCGCCCCACCGCGACCGCGCAATCCAGAGGCTTTCATCTGATCAATCACCTCGGACGGCTTCATAGACAGCGACTTTTTCAATCCTTCGAAGCCACCGTATTTATCATAGACTTCCAGCTTGTCGATGTTATTGATTTCGCGCCCGCGCAAAAGAATATGCATGCTTCGTTTCAGTTCCTTTACCGTTCGGCGGCTCGCCTAGCCCTTGGCAGGCTGCGCCGCATCCTCGCGCCATTGCGCCAACAACTCGCGCATCTTTTCTTGACCCAAGTTCTCTACATAGTGGAAATTGCATTGCAGCATGGGCGCCTTGTCACAGGCGGCCAGGCACATAACATGTTCAACAGTAAACATGCCGTCGTCGGTCGTGCCGCCCTCTTCAACGCCGAGCTCATCCTTCAACCAGGCGTGAAACTCATCGGCGCCCCTCAGCGCGCAAGGCAAGTCCGTGCACACTTGCAACCAGTACTTGCCTTTCGGCTTTTCCGAATACATTGTATAGAAGCCGGCGATTGACTTGACCTGCGTGGGATCCAGATCAAGAATTTGCGCAACTTCTTCTATACCCTGCTGATTAACCCAGCCGTATTCTTCTTGTACAAGATAAAGCAGCGGCATCACCGCGGATCGTTTGGTTTCGTATTTGGCAAGATGGTGCTGGATACGGTCTTGGTATTTCGGATTGCCGATAATTGCCATCAATCAATTTCCTTCAAAAAACGCGCCCCGCTCCAAAGACGGGCATTTGCATGATTCCGTGTCTTAACCTCGTTAAGCATAGTACGATCTATCGATCGCAGTCGCCAAGAACGATATCGACGCTGCCGATGATCGCTACCATATCCGCCAACAGATAGCCGCTCGACATGACCGGCAGCGCGCTGATGTGAATAAAGGACGGCGTCTTAAAATGCACCCGGCGCGGTTTATTGGCGCCGGTCCCGTGAATGTAACAGCCGATTTCACCGCGCGGGCTTTCAATCGCGCTATAGATTTCGTCATCGGGCGCGTCATAACCGTAGGTCCACAATTTGAAGTGGTGGATCACCGCTTCCATACTCTGACCTAACTCGCTGCGCAGCGGCGGCACATACTTGCGGTTTTCCGAGCGGTAAGGTCCCTTCACCGTTTCAAGCCGGGCAACCGCCTGATTCAGGATCTTCATGCTTTCCCGAAATTCTTGAATACGGATCAGGTATCTGTCGTATACGTCTCCATGCTCGCCAAGCGGCACATTAAAGTCGTAGGTCTCATAACCGCTGTAAGGCTGCGCCTTGCGCAAGTCCCAGTTGACGCCGCTGCCACGCAAGGCTGGACCTGTCATGCCGTGCGCCAGCGCTACATCCGGCTCCACCACTCCCACGCCTTGCGCCCGGTCTTTCCAGATCGGATTTTGGGTCAGCAGCGCTTCGTAGTCGTCAACCTTGGCCGGGAAGTCCTTGAGGAACTGTTTGATCGTGGGGAGAAACTCAGCCGGAACATCGCGCCAGACGCCGCCGGGACGAATATAGCTGCTCATCATGCGCTGGCCCGAAAGCATCTCGAACATGCCGAGCACGCGCTCGCGCTCGCGGAAGGCATATAGCAGGACGCTCATCGCGCCCATATCTATGGCATGCGTCCCCAGCCAGACAAGATGGCTGGCGCAGCGCGCCAACTCGAGACAAATCACGCGGATGATCTGACCGCGTTCCGGCACATCCAGGTCAAGCAGTTTCTCGACGGCGCAGGAATAAGCCATGTTGTTGGACATCGGCGACAGATAATCCATGCGGTCCGTCAGCGGAAGCGCCTTTTCGTAGCTCTTGTCTTCAAGAGATTTTTCAATGCCAGTGTGCAAGAATCCGATGTCGGGCAAGCAGGTGACAATCTCTTCGCCGTCCAACTCAAGCAGCAGGCGCAATACGCCATGCGTGCTGGGATGATGCGGTCCCATATTGAGCAGCATGGTTTCGCCGGTCATCGCCCGTTCGGAAACCAATCCTCTCAATTCATCGAGGCTGCCTTCCCATTTGCGCTGCTCTTCAATTGATCGCGCTTGCGCTGCAACTGCCATTGTGACCTCGGAATCTAGTTCTGCGCAAAGGGTTTGTGTTTGCGGATTTCCGCTTCGTTGAACGAAAAGGCGACCGTCTCTTTGCCCAAGGGATAGTCGCGCCGATGCGGGTGACCGTGCCAATCGTCCGGCATCAGAAGCCGACGCTGATCGGGATGACCGTCAAATGTAATGCCCATCATGTCGGCTATTTCGCGTTCCAGCCAATTGGCGGCGGGCCAAACCACAGTCGCCGTCGGCAGGCGCGGATCATCTTCCGCGGCGAATACTTTCACGCGCAGCCGCCGGTTATAGAGCATCGAAAGAATGTGATAGGAGACCGCGAAACGCCCGGGGCGGTAATCGCTTTCGTCGCCGTCAAATTCGTCGCCGTAGTCTTCCGGATAGTAGTCGACAGCGCTCACATCGGAGAGCATGTTATACACCAACCCGGAACTAACACGCAGGAAATCCAGTACTTCGGGCAAGCGGGCGGGTTCCACGACGAGCGTCGTCTCTCCGCGAAACTGCTTCACATGCAAGACGGCATCATCGAAAGCGTCTCGCGCTGCTGATACCGGGTCTCTTGCTGCCGGAATTTCCATGCCCAACGCCGCCTCAGAAACTGAATCAATAAATCCGCGAACCGCTTATGCCCAATCCGCGACGCGCTCGCTCTTTACCTTTTCGTGCAAGGTCAAGATGCCGTGCAACAACTGCTCCGGACGCGGCGGGCAGCCCGCAATGTAAACGTCCACGGGTATGATCTCGTCAACGCCCTGCACAATGGCGTAGTTATTGTAAACGCCGCCGCAGGAAGCGCAATCGCCCATGGAGATGACCCATTTCGGCTCCGCCATCTGATCGTAAAGCTGACGCACAACCGGCGCCATTTTGCGCGTCAAGCGTCCCGATACGATTAGCAGATCCGCCTGACGAGGCGTGGCGCGGTTCAACTCCATGCCAAAGCGAGACAAGTCGTAGCTTGAAGCCTGCGAACTCATATACTCAATCGCGCAGCAAGCCAAGCCAAAAAGCAGGGGCCACATGGCGCCCGTTCGCGCCCAATTAACAGCTTGCTCAACGGTGGTTGTGACAACACCCAGGTTACCGAGCTTGGAGCTTACTCCCATTCCAAACCACCCTTCTTCCATTCATATACGAAACCTACGACCAGGATCACAGTGAAGACCGCCATCACTGCCAGTCCATAAACGCCGAGGTCGCGCATGGAAACTGCCCAAGGCAAAAAGAAAATCACTTCTATGTCGAAGATAATGAAGAGAACCGCCACCAGATAGAACTTGACCGGTAAACGACGCAGCGCCGGACCAATCGGCTTCATCCCGCTTTCGTAAGGTACTGACTTGCGATAGGTTGGCCGGTGCGGACCCATCACGCGCGAAATGTTAGCGATGATTAAAGCCAGCGCCGAGGCAATCACAAGCAGGGCAGCGACGGGACCAAATTCGAGAACGGTCATAAAAGCATTCCAACCGTTTGTGCTTTTTTGAACAAATCGAGACTTTACAGAGATTAGCATACTATGTCGGCAAAATCAAGCAAGGTTGGACAAGGCTTCGCGCCGACTTCAGCCTCGACGATAATTCTACCCCAGGCGAGCGACATTACGCGAGACCGGAATGACTCCAGCAATACGCTGATTCCACATCCTGGCGCCATTGCCAGTGTATGGAGAATCACATGTTTGAGTCGCTATGCTGGTATTGCCCAATAAAAGACAAAGGCGTACCGTAACCGATACGCCCTTTAGCTGATACTTGGCAATTTCCGAAATAGCGCTAACGCGAGCCCAGCCCCAGCAAACCGGTGGCCGGCTGCGGACGCCGGGTTTGCTCGTCGTCCTTGCCGAAGCGGATCACATCGCCGCTTCCCGTAATCGCTTCCACCGCCAGCCCCAGGCTTTGCAGCTCCTTGACCAATACGCGGAAACTCGTGGGAATACCCGGCTCCTCAATCGGTTCGCCCTTGACGATGCTCTCGTAGGTCTTCACGCGGCCCTGCACGTCATCGGATTTGACCGTGAGCATTTCCTGCAGGATATGCGCGGCGCCATAAGCCTCCAGCGCCCAGACCTCCATCTCGCCGAAGCGCTGACCGCCGAATTGCGCCTTGCCGCCTAGCGGTTGCTGCGTTACCAGGCTGTAAGGACCCGTCGAGCGAGCGTGAGCCTTGTCCTCGACCAAATGCGCCAATTTGAGCATGTGAACGTAGCCAACAGCCACGTGGCGATCAAAGGGTTCACCGGTGCGTCCGTCATACAAGGTCTGCTTGCCATAATGCGGCAGGGGCTGGCCCGTCTCAAACATGACGCGGTTGGCAATCTCGAATAGGTCGCGAATGGAGAGCGAGTCGCTCAGTTCGATTTCCTGAGGCGAGGTCTGCTGAATCCACAAGCACAAGGAAACGCGCAAAGCCGCCAAATCGCGCTCATCGCGCATGTCAGCCGCCAGGTCGCTGTTGTCATATACCATGATTTCGTTCGGATCGTAGCCGAGTTCGCGCAAGACCTCCGCCACAGCCACGCGCCGCACATAAATCTCGTCGCGCTCGAGAATGATCGCCTCGTTGTCGTAGATCCCGCTCTCGCCAACGCGGTCCAGCAGATACGCGCAAATCACGTGCATATCATCGTCGAAATCTTCCCGGCCGATGCCGGCGATTTCTCCCAGGCGTTCCTGGTTATTCCAGGCTTGCTCTGTGATCCGTTTCCAAGCCCAATCAAGCATCCAGGCGCGGCCGAGCTCGGCTTGAATCTCGTGTTCGCGCACGCCATCAAAAACAGGTGTCACTGCTCGGAATCCCATACGATCCGCCGCCCAGCCCAAGTGCAACTCCAGAATCTGGCCGATGTTCATGCGAGAGGGAACACCGAGAGGGTTGAGAATAATCTCTACCGGCAAGCCGCCATCAACATAGGGCATATCTTCAATGGGCACGATCTTGGAGATGACGCCCTTGTTTCCATGCCGCCCCGCCATCTTGTCGCCAACCGTCAACTTGCGGCGCTGCGCCACGCTGACGCGAACCATTTTTTCCACGCCAGCCGGCAGGTCAGAGTGTTCGGTGATGCCGTGACTAGCCAGGAGCTCCATTGCCTCCTCTAATGTTGGGATTTTAGACGTGCCACTGGTATTTCGGTCAGATGCCTTTTCCTTAATTTTGTCCGCCACCACACTTCGTAGGTTACGAGTGTATAACTTTGTTTCAATGACTTTGCCGCGGTCACCATGCGGCAAACGCAGCGACGAGTCCTTGACCTCGCGCGCCTGCTCGCCAAAAATGGCGCGTAGCAACTTCTCTTCAGGCGATAACTCTTTCTCGCCCTTGGGCGTGATCTTGCCTACTAGAACGTCGTTTGGTCCGACTTCGGCGCCAACACGCACGACACCTCGCATCAGATGTCCAACGATCCAAGGAATGAAATCACTTATACCGTCGTTCGGAAAGACTAGGTCTTTCAACGCCTCTTCTCCGACGTTAGGGATATCGAAAGTAATTTCTTCCGCTCCCAGCTTGGTTTCACGCGCTTCGATCTCGTGCTTCTCGATGTGAATGCTGGTGAATTTGTCGTTGCGCAGCATCTCCTCGCTGATGAGCAAGGCGTCTTCATAATTGCCGCCGTCCCAAGACAAGAAGCAGGTCAAAACATCGTGACCCAGCGCCAATTGTCCGTCAAATGTGGAGGAACTGTCGGCAATCACGTCGCCGGGCTTGATGGTGTCTCCCTTGCGCACCAGCGGCCGCTGGTCAATGCAGGTTGACTGATTGGAACGCTCGTATTTTCTCAGCTGGTAGGTGACTTCTTCGCCGTCCGCTGTGCGAACGATCACGCGATGCCCTTGTACGCTGATCACTTCCGCTTCAATTTCCGACACCAGCACCTGGCCGCTGTCGTAAGCCGCCTGCCCCTCCATGCCCGTGCTGACGACCGAGACATCCGGCGTCAGCAGCGGCACAGCTTGCCGCTGCATGTTGGAACCCATCAAGGCGCGGTTGGCCGCGTCATGAGAAAGGAAGGGAATCAACGCGGCGCTGATGCCGACGATCTGCCGCGGCGCGATATCCATATAGTCAATGCGCCGAGGCGGCACGGATAGAAATCCCTGCATATAGCGCGCGGAGACGCGGTTCGAGACGAACTGATTGTGCTCGTCGAGCAGGGCATTGGCTTGCGCGATGATGAACTTGTCTTCGTTGTCAGCTGACAGATATTCAATCTCCTGCGTGGCGAAGGGCGCCACGGGAACTTCCTTTATGCTCCGCCGCTTCAGCCTTCCAATGATCTTGGCGTCAAGGATCGTTCCTTCTTCAAATACAACCTTGCCCTTGGCGTCCTCAATATCGTCGTAGAGCCTGCGACCGACCAAGCCCGGATCTCCTACGTTGAGCGAACTGACAACCTTGCGATACGGCGTCTCGATAAACCCTAGATCGTTCACCTGCGCGTAACTCGCCAGCCGCCCTATCAAACCGATGTTGGGACCTTCCGGCGTTTCGATCGGGCAAATGCGCCCGTAATGGCTGTGATGCACGTCGCGCACATCGAATCCGGCGCGCTCGCGGCGCAATCCGCCCGGACCCAATGCGGATAGCGTCCGCTTGTGCGTCAATTCCGACAGCGGATTCGTTTGCTCCATAAATTGAGACAATTGCGACGAGCCGAAGAATTCCCGCACCGCAGCGACAATCGGTCGAATATTGATCAATGAAACCGGGGTCAGTTGTTCGGCCTCGCGGATTGACATGCGCTCTTTGACAACGCGTTCCATACGGCGCAAGCCGATGCGCAATTTGTTGCCGATCAACTCGCCGACGGTCTTGACCCGACGGTTGCCCAAATGATCAATATCGTCACGGCCCCGTTGGCCGCTGTTGATAATGATCATATGTCGGACCAAGGCGACGATATCCGCTTTGCTGATGGTGCGATGACTGGGGTCAATGACGCCTTCCAGGCCAAGGCGCTGGTTCAATTTGTACCGCCCGACGCGCTCGAGATCGTATCGGCGCTGATCGAAAAGCTGGCTTTCCAGATAGTCGCGCGCGTTGTCAAGCGTAGGCGGGTCGCCAGGGCGCATGCGCTTGTAGAACTCAATCAATGCTACTTCAGCGATGGTCTGCTTTTTCTTGACATCCCATACGGGCTCGTTCTTCAATGAACTTTCGATATATTTGTGCGTTTCGTCATTGTCGACATCGGCGAACAGCGCCAGGATTTCTTCGTCCTCCCCCGTCTTGATTGGAGATTTCGATTCGCCCAATCCATCGTCTATAGCAGCCAGCGCGCGCAATAGGATCGTGACCGGGATCGTGCGCTTGCGATTGAATTTGATAGTGATGTAGTCTGTTTTGCGCGTCTCGAACTCCATCCAGGCGCCGCGATCCGGGATCAGCTTCGCGTTGGAAAGTTGTCGGCCCGTCGCGCGTTCTTCTTCTACATCAAAGTAAACGCCGGGCGAGCGGATCAATTGACTAACAACGACGCGCTCTGTGCCGTTGATGATGAAGGTGCCCTTCTCGGTCATCAACGGGAAGTCGCCCAGGAAAATATCCTGGAGGATGACCTCGTCGCCTTGATCGTGATTCACCAGAGCGACGCGCACATATAGCGGCGCCGCGTACGACATGTCCCTTTCCAGGCACGCGTCTTCGTCATACTTCGACTCTTCAAACCAATACTCTAATCCGAATTCCTGGGCTTGGGGGATATTGCCCGGGAAATAGAGAGACAGATTGCCATTGAAACTCTGAATGGGATTGATCTCGTCGAACAGTTCGAGCAACCTGCCACCATACAGAAAGTCCTGAAACGACCGCAACTGTATGTCGATCAGCGACGGTAGTTCCTGGATTTCCGGGGTACGCGCGTAACTCTTCACATTATAATAGTGTTTCAAGGTGCCGCTCCTCGGAAAGATAATTGGATCTGCCGGACATGCGAAAGCGAACCGCGAACGCAACTATACCGCTACAACTGGCTAAAGCAGCGCACGGAATTCGCGCGAATTGAATGACGCGTGTATATGGTCGGTTTTCATTCAACCAAACTATGTCAGAGAAAGAGGACTGCAAACTTGCAGTATATAGCTTCAGGTATGCTCTTGTCAAGACAGCATTTTCCATGCGAATACAGATTGGCTTGTTTGACAATTATTTTCAAGCATGTTACTATATTGGAAATAATTTTCATCATATGGAATTTGTTTCATGAAGAATGGGTACAAACCCGATCGCGGTTCGCTTTCCACTATCTCCGACGCCTTGCCGAACTTGAAAGGCGCCACCAGGAAGGTGGCTCAGTTTGTCTTGCACCTCCCGCAAGAGACTATCAACCTCTCCATCACAGAGTTGGCCGCGCGCGTTGGCGTTAGCGAGGCGAGTATCGTCCGATTCGCCCAGTCGCTTGGCTTCTCTGGCTTTCACGCCCTTAAAATTCGCCTGGCGGAGGACATCGTCTCGCCGATGTTGATCGTCCACGAAGACCTAATGCCAGACGACAATCCGGCGACAGCTGTCCAGAAGGCGATGACCATGGGGCTGCGCGCGCTCGAGGACACCGCCAACATTCTCGATATGTCGGCGCTTGAGGCATCCATCCGCGCCATGTGCAATAGTCGGCAGATTGTGCTGTTTGCTTCCGGCAATTCCATACCGATAGCGATGGACCTCGATTTCCGTTTGACCAAGATCGGTTTGCTGAGCCGTTTTTCAATAGACCCGACGATGCAGGAAATGTATGCCGCCTTGACATCGCATGACCATGTGGCAGTAGGCATCTCTCACACCGGAAGTTCAAAGGATACGGTTCATGCCCTGGGATTGGCAAAAGAACATGGCGCCACGACCATTTGCATCACGAATCACTCGGACTCTCCGCTGACGCGCCACAGTGACTATTGCCTGTTCACCGCTACACGAGTCAGCCAGTTCCGCGAGGAGCAGTTGAATTCCAATTTGGCTGCCTTGGCGCTAACGGAAGCGTTGTACGTTGGCATCTGTATTGAGCGTTCCGACGCCTTGATGCATTCCGTCCTGAAGACATCAAGAGCAACAGATCACCGCAAATACTAGGAACGCGGCTAGGAAAGGGAGAGCCTATGAATTGAAGACTTGTAAGCATGCGCGAGGCGGTTCGCGACCTCAATCGACTCAAGCGCCTCGTGTCGATTTCGACTGGATCGATACTTGTCATAAGGAGAAATTGACAATGAAGAAATATGCAGTTGCTTCAATTATGATCCTGCTGCTTTTGCTGTCGGCTAGCGTCACAATGGCACAGGATGTTACGCTGGAATTCCAGCAATGGTGGGAGCCGGAATTGCCTGAGGGCTCGTTCCGCGCGATCTTGGACGATTTTGAAGCAGCCAACCCGGGCATTAAGGTTGAGACGATCAGCGGACCCTACCTGACCACCAAAGACCAGATCATCGCCAGCGCGGCCACCGGCACGATGGCTGATGTCGTCGGCTTGGATGGCGCCTGGGTCAATGTCTTGTGGAAACAAGGCGCGCTGCATAGTCTGACACAGGCTATGGCCGATGCTGGTTATGATGACAGCGAATTGGCGGCGCAGATTCAGCTCGCCGGGGAGACCTATATGATCCCCATCGCCAACTTCATCTATCCGGTCTTTGTCAATCTGGACATGCTGGCGGCGGCCGGCATCGATCCGCCGTCGACGCGCGCCGAATTCGCCGCCGCGGCCGAAGCCTTGACCGACCCCGACAACAACGTCTACGGCTGGGCGCAGCCGCTTTCGCTGGAGCAGCCCAATGGCATCCAGAACGACACCATGTCCTGGCTCTGGGCTACCGGCGGCAGCATGCTCGATGATATGGGGCAGCCCAACCTGGCCGGCAATGAGATGCTGGCAGAGACGATGGCATACATCAAGAGCCTGCACGACGCCGGCGTGGTCGCCCCCGGCGCCTTCGCCATGAAGGAGAATGAAAAGGTCGAGGAATTTGTCAACGAGCGCGTCGCCATGATCATCAACACGCTGGCGCACTTCACCTTGATCCGCGAGCGCAACCCGGACCTCAACTTCGATATCACCGCGCTGCCGGCTGCCGAAGGCTATGATGGACCGCGCGGCTTGCCCTACGCCTCCTGGGGCATTGGCATCAGCGCCAACACCGAGCATAAAGCCGAAGCCTGGAAGCTGATCGATTACTTGACCAGCGTCGAGGGCAACTCGAAGCTGACGTCCATCGCCAACGCCTTCCCGGGCAATGTCAATGCGACGCCGGACTTCATTCAAACGGATCAGCTTTTCATGACCGCCTTTGAGATCTTCCAAGAAGGCTACCTGGCGAATGAGTTCACCGGGCTCCCCGCCGCGGAAGAGTTGATGCGTCAATTCGACGAGCCCTTCCAATTCTATCTAGAAGGCGAAATGGACTTGGAAGAGTTCCTGGAAATCGCGCAAGAAGAGTGGGAAGCCATATTCGAGTAGCTTCCCCGGACGCGCAATTCCCCTAAGTTGTGAAGCTGAGGCGGTCCAGGGATCACATCTGGCCGCCTCAGCCCACGCGGAGATGGCATGGTCACAGCCACACAGCGCGAAATCACTGAACCTGCAAATATCGGGTGGGAGCAGAGGAAGCGCAAACTCCTCCCCTATGCTTATCTCTCGCCGACGCTAATTCTGCTCGCGGCTTTAACCGTCGTGCCCATCCTTACGGTCTTCCTCTATTCGCTGGTGGATAATGTCATCGTCAACCCCAATCCACCTAATTTCGTTGGCCTCGAGAACTACGAAGAAGTATTGACGAACAGGAAGTTCCGCGGCGCGCTTAGCAACACAATGTACTTCGCGATCGTCAGCGTCGTCGCGCATTTCATCATCGGCCTGGCATTCGCGCTGCTCCTGAATTCGCGCCTGCTCAGCGCCAATGTCAAGGCGATTTTCCGCGTCATATACATTCTGCCTTGGGTATTCACCGCGTCGATTATCGCAATCTTGTGGCGACTGCTGCTGAACCCGCACGGGGTCGTTAACTTTGTGCTGCTCGAACTGGGACTAGTCCCGGAGCTTTTGGAGTGGCTTTCCGACCGTAAATTGGCTTTGAACGCAGTTACCTTCATCAACATCTGGTCCGGTTATCCCTTTTACCTGGTCAGCTTCCTAGCAGGTTTGCAAGGCATTCCCGACGATCTCTACGAATCAGGGCGAGTCGATGGCGGCAATGCCTGGCAGCTTTTCCTGCATATTACCCTGCCTCAGTTGAAGCCCATCATTATCAGCCTGGCGCTGTTGGACTTCATTTGGACCATACATCAGTTCACTTTGATATGGATGACCACGGGTGGCGGTCCCTTGCGCTCTACCGAGGTCTTGAGCACTTACACTTATAAGGCTGCCTTCAGTTCGCATGAATACTCGATCGCCTCCACTATCGCGATGGTGATCCTGGCGATTTGCACTTTCGTGGCAATATTCTACGTACGCAGCCAGCGAATGACGGACGAATAATATGATTGGCAGCCGCAGGCAGATTCTAATCAGAAAGATACTGGTATGGATTGCGCTGATCCTCGGCGCCTGTTTTGCCGGTCTGCCTGTGCTTTGGATGGTTTCTTCGTCTTTCAAATCCAATCTGGAGATATTCGCCTATCCACCAGCGCTGATAGACTATTCCTTTTCCTTCCAGGCTTACCAGGCTGTGCTGAGCGACCCGGGACAATTGCGCTTCTTCTTTAACAGCTATCTCGTCGCCATATTGGTCACAATCTGCACCGTCATCACCAGCATCCTGGCGGGATACAGCTTCAGCCGCTATGACTTCCGCTTCAAAAGAATCTTGAACTTGATCATCATCGGCGTCCAATCCGTGCCGCCGATCACATTGATGATCCCCTACTTCGGTCTTATCGTCTGGCTTGGGATATACAATTCCTACGCGGCGCTGGTCCTGACCTATATGGTGTTCACCTTATCCTACGCAATCATAATGATGACTGGCTATTTCAATACGCTGCCTCGTGACCTTGACGAGGCCGTCATGATCGACGGGGGAGGCAGCTTTGTGACGCTGTGGCGCATTCTGGTTCCGATTTCATTGCCGGGGATCGTTGCGGTCGGCGTCTACACTTTCATGTTGGCATGGAACGAGTTCCTTTTCGCCCTCACTTTGACGCGAACCAACGATATGCGAACGGTCCCAATTGGCATACACTTGCTGATGGGGCAGCACTCTTTTGAATGGAACCAGATGTTGGCGCTGAGCGTACTCGGTTCGCTGCCGGTGCTCGTTCTGTTCCTGCTCTTCCAGCGTTACTTCATCGCGGGTATGTCGGCCGGCTCCGTCAAAGGCTAATCGTGCGTATACCCATTTATCTACTTTCAACGAAATGACGATGTCACTATGTTAATGAACATGAGAGACCTGCTGGCGGTCGCGCGAGAGAACCGCTTCGCCGTGCCCGCATATAATATCAGCAGCAATATGCTTTTGACTGGCGCGATTGAAGCGGCAGAAGCTGCTAACGCGCCCGTCATCATAGCCATTCATCCCGACGAATTGGCATTCGTCGGTACTGCCTTTGTCAAATTCGCGTTGGAAGAGGCGAAAAATGCCTCGGTGCCGGTAGTAATTCACCTGGATCACGGCTCGTCCCTGGAACAAATCATGACCGCCATACGCGCCGGCTTCACGTCGGTGATGATTGACGCGTCGGAGCTCCCGCTAGACCAGAATATCGCCGCCTGCCGGGAAGTCGCGGCACTGGCTCATGCGGTCGATGTTTCGGTCGAAGGTGAACTCGGAACTATCGGCGAACTCGACGAAGAAGCCGAAGCCGGAGCCGAAGAAGTGATATTTGTCGATCCTGAAGAGGTCAAGACTTTCGTCGATGCCACCGATGTCGATACGCTGGCGGTCGCGATTGGCACCTCGCATGGATTGTACCCGAAGGACATGAAACCAGAGATTCGCCTAGACTTGCTGCGAGAGATCAACGCCAAGGTTGACATTCCTCTGGTGTTGCACGGAGGTTCTGGGAACCCCGACGAGGAGATTGCCCGTTCAGTGGAATTGGGCATTTGCAAGATCAATATTTCCGCCGACATGAAAAACGCTTTTTATCAGAAATGTCGCGAAGTCTTGCGGGATCCTATACTGCGAGAACCCAGCAGCATCTATCCCCAGTGCATTGACGCGATGAAAGTCGTCTGCCGACAGAAGTTTGACCTCTTCAAAACGACGGGCAAGGCGGCGCTATACTGATGGCGCCCACCTCATCTATTGACGTCCGGCCTCCAGGATCGTTCTGTCCAGGTAAAACTACAAGGTGAGCGAGCGTATTGCTCTCGGCTTCTGCAATAATGTCGATTATGAAATCGTCTGGAATGCGGAAGTCCTTGAAGAACTCATTACCGCTTATGAGATCAGCGCCGATGAGCTAGGCGCCCAGAGCGAGATCGGCTCCGAACGCGATCTTGTCATCTCGATATTAAGCTTCATGACGGCTTCAGGCGGCGGCGAGCGCTTCGTTGCCAGTTCGGCGATCATTGAGCGTTTCGCCGCGCGATTTGAGAAAAAGATCACGCTGGGCGGTACATCCGTCCGCGCCGCTATCGCGATGAGGGTATTGGGATATACCGCCGCCCTGCATCTGATCACAATGAACAACTGCGTGCGCCGGCTTTTGCCCCGAGATTGCCCTTACGTCTGCAGCAATCCGGGCGACAATACCTATCCGCATCTGATTGTGCAGTTCGGGGTGGACGCAAGGCTGCGCGCAGGCGACATTGACATTCGCGCCAGACAGCCGAATCGCCTCATTTATCACTGCAACGCCGCAAGAATTTCAATGAATTTGAATGAAGACTTCGCTGATCTGATTAGGGAAGCGAAAGTGTTGCTAATCTCGGGCTTCAACGCGGTTCAAAGCAAGCAGTTGCTCGCGGATCGGCTAGCCAGGCTCAAGCGTATCTTGAAGGGCCTGCCCGGCGATGCCATTGTCTTCATGGAGGACGGCGCGTATTATGACCGGAGCTACCGTCAATTGATATTCCGGGAGCTCGGGCCGAGAATTGACGTTTACAGCATGAACGAAGACGAGCTGCAAGTTCATCTTGATCGTACGGTGGACCTGCATGACGCCCAAAGGGTCGCATGCGCGTTGGCGGACTTGAGCCGGCTCATTCCAGCCGCCGCCATCGTCGTGCATACGCGGCGCTGGGCGCTCGCATATGGCGACGACGCCAACAGATACGCCGCGGCGCTCAAGGCAGGCGTCACTATGGCGACTACGCGCTTCCGCTATGGCGATGACTTTACGGTGGCGAACTACCATGAAATCGGGGGACGAGAACCGAGTGCGGAAGATGCGCGCTTCGCCGACATCATTAACGCCGCGCCGGGCAATAGCGTGGTCTGTGTGCCTGTGGCGGCCGTCGAACAGGAGAACGGGACCACCATCGGACTCGGCGACGCCTTCGTTGGCGGGTTCCTGCCAGCGCTCGCATTCGATTCCGACTTCTCATAAATCGGCCAGTCCCGAGAGCGCTTTAACTCTTCGGATACAGCGCTCCAGATGCCGGACAGCAAGATCGACGAAAGTGACCTATGGCAAAGCGGGACATAAAGCAACAGGTTCAGACGCGTTTTGGAGAGGTCGCGGCCAATTATCTCGCTAGCGCCGTGCATGCCTCTGGAGCGGATCTAGAGATTATGGCGCGGGACGTGCCGTTGCGCCCAGACAGTATCGTCCTGGACGCTGGCTGCGGCGCCGGACACACTGCTCTGGCTTTCGCGCCCAGCGTCGCTTGGGTTTACGCCTGTGATTTCACCGGGTCCATGCTCAAACAAGTGAAACTTCTCGCCCGGCAACGGGGCGCTGCCAACGTCACGCCGCAACTTGCCGACATTGAATACCTGCCCTTTCCAGACGACAGTTTTGACATCGTAACGTCGCGTTACAGCGCGCACCACTGGCAGCATCCGAAAAGAGCTATAGACGAGATTCGCCGTGTTCTGAGGGACAAAGGCGCATTCATCATCAGCGACATCATGGCAAGCGAAGATTACGCGCAGGATACTTTCTTGCAAACCATCGAGTTGCTGCGCGATCCATCACACGTGCGCGACTACCGCATTTCCGAATGGCGCGCCCTGTTGTCGGCGGCGGGATTCCGCGTCGAGGTGATACACAGGTTTGAACTCGAACTGCATTTCCGCAAATGGACGACGCGCATGGAAACGCCCCGGCAAAACCGGGAAATGATCAAGTCCATTTTCAGGGAAGCCTCGCAAGACATCAGGCGCGGCTTCCAACTGCCCGATCATATTGACAGTGATGACTTCAGTTTTTTCATCCCGGGCGCCGTGCTCAAAACTAAGCCCAAAACTCAGATGCAGGCCTGAATCGCGAGAGCGTTTGCGCTCTAGTCGGCTAGCAGACGCTTGGCTCGCGAGGAAACGTTCGCCACGTTGACGTCCGCGAGGTCATAGATGATGACATTATTGTCATCGTACAACTTGGGTTCGATCTTGAACATTTCTAGAGCCCAGCCTTTGGCGCGGCCAATAAAGCTGGAGACGGGAACTTCTCGATGCATGACCAGGAAACGGAATCCGTCGTCTAGCAACTGCTTGAAAGCCGCTTTCCAATCGTCGAGCGTCAGGTTTTCGAAGTTGACCTTGCCGGGATCGCGAAAAGTCGCCAGCAGCACGTTCTGATTGATGTAATCGTAGGCGCCGGGCGGGACCCGCGCGATCATGCCTTCGGCGATAGGACGCCCATGCTGACGTTGTACCGACATATAGTATTTGGAAACATGCCGGCCAAATGGCACGTCAATGATGGCGCCGTCCGGGAGTTTCGCCAAATATGACAAGTATTGTGGTCTTGGCGCGTCTCGGGTCGGAATGGGAAAGATGCTGGTGCCATATAGCAACGCGATGACGGAAACGATCAAATACAGTTTCTGTCTTTGATCCAGCACAAGCGAACGCAAACGGTAATGCAAGCCATAGCCGACCAAAACGGAATAAGGAAACAGAAAAACCAAAGCCATGCGGAAGGGCCACTTCAAGGCGCGAAAAATGAAGTTGTCTCCCAGGAGTCGATATGGCGTCCAGTAAAAGTCAAGCGGTGATCTATGTACATAGATCACGACGCCCAGGCTCAATAACCAGAAAACCAACGCCAGGATGAACCAGATCAGGACCGGGCGTTCAATTTTGATAGCATAGACAAGACCCCCGAAGGCGAAAAGAATGCTGACCAGGCCCACATGCGATAGTCCCCAGGTCACGAAAGTGTGCTCGACCTGGTCGCCGCTTAGACTTGCGATGCTCTGCATATAATTGAGCGGCCGATCATGATCGGCTTTGAGATATGTGAGCAGGTCCATGCCTCCCCAGACATCCGTGATGACCGGGTCCGAAGCAGCGGCGAATAAATCTTCAGAACGAATCATTGGCAAAAGCGACGGCGCGCAGATCACGATGCTGGCCAGCCCAAATATGATCATCGACATCCAGAAACTTCGCAGCGTCCAGAGCCGATGAAGGCTCATGTAGAGCAGGACAAATCCCCCGCCAAGCAAGGCGGCGAAGATGCCTATCTTCAGGTTGGCGTAGACATTCAAGGAAAACAGAAAAGCCGCGACAAGCATTGTCCATCGTAATGCGCGGATGTCCGCGCACGCCCGAACCCGCATAAGCCCGTAGACAAAGGCGAGCATGAACCAGGGGATCCACTCCGAGGCACCGGTAAATGGTTGCTGCAAGGCGTGTGTCAGGTTGGCGCCGGCAAAGGCATAGAACGCGCCACAGACCCAGGCGGGAATGCGGCGCTTGAAGATGAGCAGACCGCAGAGATACATGCCATACGCCCGCAGAAGAATGCCAATCGCCGCTGTCATATTGAAGGCAAAGGGATCGCCAAAGAGAAGGTAGAGCGGTATCCAGAAGACCAAACCGGTCCAGCGCGGCGGCTGCAGCGTGTAGTCCAAGCCCTTTGGATGAAACAGGTAAGGCGTATAGTTGACGTCGCGCCCCTCCGTCAGCGCTTCCAGCACCCACCAGTTCTGCCACAGCGCTTGATGCGTATCGACATTGTCCATTGGCAGGTGGCTGTGCATGCGGGTGACAAAGGGATAGCTCATGACAACGAAGGTCAGCAGATACAGCAATAGCCCAAGCCTGTCGCGTCGCCAGCGTTCGCGCAGCAGTTGTGTCACCAAGCCAGTCCTCATCCTGTACTTATCATCAAGGGATTGTAACGAGTGGCTAGCAGCGGATATAGTCGCAACTGCCCCAGATATGGAGGTGATCCGAAAGTTCCCCAAAACATCCCCCTAGAAACTCCGAAAGTCCTCCCTCGATTTCCCCATCACAATTGGTCAATGCGAGTCGTTTTGTGTCCGCCACAGGAACTTGATGTCCGCGTTGCGCCCGGTGGGGAACTTTTTCTCGGACATAAAATCCACAACGTCATTGGCCCCCTAAGACTGTCAATCGGCATTTCTCGACAGCATAGCAGAAACGGAATTACAAAGGGTAAACAAATAGTCGCGTTTTGCGAGATTGGCAGGCGGTCCCGCTGAGCCGCGTCGTCAGTTGTGGCTATTCCCTTGCCCGGTCGCCTCAAGATACTCGGTATAGCCGCCGGCGAATTCCTTCATTGTGCCAGCGCGGATCTCGACGACGCGATCGACCGTTTGATCCAGGAAGTAGCGGTCGTGCGATATTATCAACACAGTGCCGACAAATTCATCCAGAGCCTCTTCCAGTACTTCCACGGACGGAATATCGAGATTGTTGGTCGGTTCGTCCAAGAGCAAAAGATTCGGTTGACGCAGAATCACCTGCGCCAACTGCAAGCGGCTGCGTTCGCCGCCGGAAAGCGTCCGAATCGACTGCCGTACTTGCTCGTAGCTGAATGCCATTCGCAGCAGAAAGTTTACGGCGTTGGATTCGCTGCTGTTTTGCATATTACGGATGAGATCGAGCGGCGTCTTGTCCAACCATCCCGACAGCGTCTGATGTTCTTGCGAATAGTAGCCGACACGGATGCTCGGTCCCAAATATATGCGACCCCGCGTGGGTTCCAATTCACCCAGAATCAGTCTGGCCAGGACCGTTTTGCCAGCGCCGTTGGGACCGATGAGGCCGACGCGGTCACCGTGACGCAGCAGCAAATGGGCGCCGCAAAAGAGTTGGTCGTCGTCGAAAGCCATGGCGACATCGTCCAATTCCAGCACTTTCTTGCTCCCGCGCCAACCGGAGACTTTGAAGTCCATCAGCGTCTGATCGAATACTTTGTCGATAATTTCGCCGCGCTCTTCCATCTGCGCCAGCATCCGCCGGCGTTGGCGAGCCGCCAACATATGTTTACGGCTCAATACCTGTTTTGCCCAGCGTTCAAAGCGCTCGATCATCTCTTCCAGGCGCGCTATTTCCTTCTGCTGCGTGGTGTAAAGCTGTTGCTGTCGCAAGCGCCGCAGTTGTCGTTCATGTTGGTAGTAGGAGTAGTTGCCATGATAAATGGTGATTTTGCCATTTTCGAGTTCAGCGGTACAGGACGCGACTTCGTCCAGCAGGTAGCGGTCGTGGGATATGAGCACAACGCTGCCTGGATATTGCAGAATAAAGCGCTCAAGGTGTCGTTTTCCCAGGAGATCGAGATGGTTGTCCGGCTCATCCAAGAGCAGAATCTCCGGCGCGGCCACCGCAAGCCCCGTCAAAGCCACCAGCTTTTTCTGGCCACCCGACAAGGTTTCGGTCGCCCGTCTATAGTCAGATTGGTCGAAGCCTAACATCGCCAGCAACTCGCGGACATGGCTGCCGTGACGATGACCATTCATTCGCTCGTAGCTCGCCAGAAGCCTTTCGTGCCTTTCCAGGACCTGGGACAATGCGGCTTCGTCGCCGTAAACCTCGGGATCGGACAATTGCGCTTCAACAGATTCCAAGCGTGACTCGAGTTCCGCCAGCGCCGGTGGTTTGACCATTGCGGTGTCTATCAAACTAGAGCCCGGCGCCAATTCGACATCCTGTGGCAGATAGCCGATGCGCGCCCCACTGCCCATGGCAAGGTGGCCCTCATCCGGCTCGACCTCGCCGAGCAATACCTTTAGCAGCGTCGACTTTCCCGCGCCGTTGGGACCGACCAGGCCGATGCGATCCCGATCGCCGATGACCCAGGAAAGATCGCGGTACAACTCGCGCCCCGCAAAGTTGACGGTGATGTTATTGACGTGCAGGATATGCATTAGATTTCGCTTCCAAGCCGCTCGGTGGCAACGAAAAGGACTCCCACGCTCACACGAAACAATTGGCCTTCTTGTCGCATGAGCGACGCGGCCTATTAAAAAATGAGAACGATGATCTTGCGCGGAAACAGGATAGCACAAGAGAGGCAATTGCCCTATCGTTGGCGTCCGTGACAGACTAGAATGGCGACAATCGCGCGCTACTGCGAGTCCGCCAGACATGTTCATCGTAGACGCCCATCAAAACATCGCTTTCAACGCCCAGCAACTGGGACGCGACTACGCGCGCTGGGCCTGGCAGCTTCGCGAGTCCGAAGGCGAATCAACCGCTCCGCCAGCCATGACCAGCCTGCCGGATAATCTGATGTCGGGCATAGGAATCGTCTACGGCAGCATGAGCGTCATTCCGGAGTCGTTTCCAGGGCGAGAGTCCTGGCACAAGCTCACATATCGGTCGGGGGACGACGCCAAGCTGCTGGCAATGGGGCAAATGGACTATTACCGCCGCCTGGCCGACGAAGAAGATCAAATCCGTTTGATCCTGACGCGAAGCGATCTCGAGGCGGTCATTGCCTCCTGGCAAGACGGCGCGCCGCTCTCGGGGCGGGTGCAAGGCATAGTCGCGCTCATGGAAGGCGCGGAGCCCCTTACCGAACCCCGGCAATTCGAAGAATGGATGGAACTCGGTGTGCGGGTGGTAGCGCCCGCCTGTCTGCCCACACGTTACTGCGCCGCCGCCGGTTTTGAGGGCGAACTGACCACCTTGGGCTATGAACTGCTGAACGTTCTCTCGGACTATGGGATTTTGCTGGATGTCTCCGACATGTCGGAACGCGCCTGCCAACAAGCCATCGAGCGCTATCCTGGCGGGATCATCGCCAGCCACGCCAATCCCCGATATTTTTATGACAGTCCTCGCAGCCTCCCCGACCAGACCATCAGAGCGCTGGCTGAACGTGACGGGGTGATCGGCATCATGGTGTATAATCGGTACTTGAGGCGGGATTGGCATCACAGCGATCCCAATCGCCGCGTGAGTTTGGACCATTGGGTAGACGCGGTGGACTACGTCTGCCAGTTGACCGGATCGGCGGCTCATGCGGGCTTGGGCAGCGATATTGACGGCGGATACGCATACAGCAGTTTCCCGGAGGAAGTGGATACCTCAGCCGACTTGTGGCAGTTGGGAGACTATCTAGGAAAGCGCGGATTCGCCAATGACGATGTCGAGGCGATATTGGGCGGGAATCATCTTCGCAAACTGAAAGAGGCATTGCCAGAGGGATAAACCTTCATGTGGCGTTTTGCGCAGGTCGGCATCGCATTAGGGGCGCTTGGCGTCATGCTATGCTTTATGGGTTTGTTCCCGGGCGTAACCGGCGCCGAGCCCACCGCGGGCATCGGCTTGGTTCAAGTGGTCATGGTTCTGATGGGTTATAGCCTCTTGATTTTGGGCGCGCTGGTCTATCTCAAGTACACCTTTTACCTGGACGTGCCTTCGACGCTTGTGCAGCAAATCGGCACGCGGCTTGCCCTGACAGGCATCCTCTTCGCAGCGCTTTCCGGGCTGGCGGACATACTTGGTTTCGGGACCCATATCCGCGACGATGTGGTCGATATTTTCTTTGGGCAACTGCAAATGATCGGCATACTGGCCAGCTTCGGTTTGTCTTCTTTCGGCGTGCTGGTTTATGTGCTGGCAGGGGCGCCAAAGGCGCGCCACGCGCCTGTCGAAGCCCTCAGCGATCGCATTTCCGGCGTCGATGATACGACCGAAATCATACTTCCTGAGCGCGAAGATTCTTCCTAGAGTTTCTGCCAGCGGATGCTAAAGCGAAGACAGTGATTTCCTCGCGTCGCCAGATCACTTCAATCGCGTGGAGGCGTCGCCATGCCAGGTGACGCGCCAAAGCTCTTGTATGTGGTGAATATTCCGCGCTTTTTTCTGTCGCATCGCATGCCCCTGGCTTTGGCAGCGCGCCAAAGCGGGTACGACGTCCAGGTTGCTACATCTGTACAGGATAGCGACTCGGTCGGGAGCATCCTTGACCAGGGTCTGCGGCTGCATCCGATTCCTCTAAGCCAGCACGGCATGAATCCGCTTTCCGAATTGCGGACGATAAACGCGCTCAGGCGGCTCTACGCGGCGCTCAAACCAGATCTGATCCATCACGTAAGCATCAAGCCGGTCCTTTATGGCGGGATCGCCGCGCGTCTCACGCGCCAGCGCGCGATCATTCATGCCATGAGCGGTCTGGGTTACGTATTCGCAAGCGGGGAACTGCGAGCGTCACTGCTACGTCAGATTACCCGACCCTTGTTCCGAGCCGTCACGGCAAGCGCCCAAAACCGCATGATCTTTCAAAATGCCGACGATCGGCAATTCTTCGTGAAACATGGCATGATCTCCAGCGAAAAAGCCGTGTTGATCCGCGGCTCGGGCGTCGATGAAAATGTCTTCACAGCACAAGCGGAGAGGCTGGATAAGTTGCCGGTCGTCTTGTTCGCTGGACGGCTGCTCTGGCAAAAGGGCATCGGAGAGTTTGTGGAAGTTGCGCGCCGACTGCGGGGCAGAGCGCGCTTCCGAGTGGTTGGTTACGAAGAAGCGTCCAGCCCGCTCAACGTTTCGGCCGCGCGCTTAAAAGCATGGGCGGAGGAAGGATTGATCGAGTGGTTGGGAAAACGCGATGACATGCCGCAGGTATACGCGGCGTCCAATATCGTCTGCCTGCCGTCAACCTACGGCGAGGGAGTGCCAAGGGTTTTGATCGAGGCAGCCGCTTGCGGCCGCGCCTGCGTGACGACCGATAAGCCCGGCTGTCGTGAAATCGTGCGCCAGGGCGAAAACGGTGTTTTGGTTCCGCCAGAGGATATAGACGCGCTTGCGGCGGCCGTGGAAGGCTTGATACGCGACCCAGCCTTGCGTCAAGAAATGGGCGCCAAAGGAAGGCAAGTCGTTTTGGACGGTTTTACACTGCGCCAGGTTGTTAACGAAACGCTCGAACTTTATCAGGAGTTGCTCGACGCCGGGGGCTATTCTGGACCGTAATCTGACTTGCCGCGATGACGGCGTTCAACAGGCGCAACACGGTAGGCGAATTGGCCAAGCAGATGCAGGCTTGACATGGTCTGAATCAGAAAGATCAGGACGCCAACACATAATATGGCGATGAAGATCAGATAGTTGTCAAAGCCCAGCGATCTGTCGATCCAGGTCATCGTCTGAACATACGCGTTGTTGGCAATAATATAAGCCGTGTTCAGCAGAAGCAATCTGGCGAACAAGCCCGCAATTGCCGACTTGTTCGCTAGAAAGAAGGCTAGATTCTGCGGGAATGCAAAAGCCGGGCTGGCTCGCCTGAGCACGGCGCATCGCATAGCCGCCGCTACAGATTCCAGCGCGATGATCAGATAAAACGCGATTAGAACCCCGTCGAAGAGGAGCGATTGCCCTCGCGCTGGTTCTAAAAACTCCAGGATAACGATCGTTCCAAGCAAGCCCCAAACCAGAAGTGACAACCAGAACGCCAGACCGTTTGCAAGGTTCCGGAACAAGCTTGTTGAGGGCAAAGACTTGTGGCCCTCGCCGGCCTGGCGAATCACATCCAAACTGTAGCCTGCTAGCCAGGTCGCGAAGCAGATGAACGATAGGAAAAGACCGGTGAGCCCAATATCCTCAAACGTGCTGCCAGGATAGCTGCGGTAGGGCCATGAGCCTCTCATCTCCTCGCCGCGTTCGATGATTGATCCAAAGGCAACCAATGCAATGCCCAGAATAAGGACCGTAGTCAAGATCTTTGGCATGTTCTGGTAAGGATAACTTATCGCTCGTCGAAGGTTCATGACTATCCTTTCGCGCTTGAGGCAAAAGCCGCCGGGCATCCGATATCGGAATCGTTCGCTTGCTCTATTTCACCAACTATACAACATCCGAGCGCAATGTTCCCACTTATTGCCTTGAAGGCAGGGATGGCGTCGGCTCAGCCGGGGGCGCATGCCTCCGAGGCTGCCCGATGCGCCATTCGAATCGGCAGCGGCAGCCTGAACTTGGGCGTACAAGCCAGCACTAATTGAAGCGCGCTATCGATATCCGCCAAATGTCCAACCGATATGTAAATCGGTTTCACATTGGACCGAGTACGCAGGACAAGTCCCACTTGTTCGCCGTGATAAGTTACAGTTGCCGAACTGCCCTTGACATTGCCGGGCTGCTGATACTCGCCGATGAAATGCCGTTTGCCGCAACCGATTGTCGGGCGCCCCAGCCACAAACCCAGATGAGCCGCGATGCCCATGCGGCGCGGGTGCATTTGTCCCATACCATCAAAGATGAAGACATCCGGCTCGTGCCGCAGTTTACGGAAAGCAGCCACCAGCGCCGGTCCTTCGCGAAAGGTCAATAGACCCGGGATATAGGGATAACTCGTCGCTTGCCGCACGCAAACGGTCTCTATGTTTTCCAATTCAGGAAAACTCAGAACGACTACACAAGCGCAGGTAAATCCGCGTTTGACGCTAACATCGACGCCCGCAACTGTACGGATACTATGCAGGTCCAAGGGACTAGCGCTGACCAGGCGCGTCGCCAGCGTCTTTTGCAGGGCTATGGCATCTTTCGGGCTCAGATCCCAGTCATGCAATTGTTGGATTTTCATGGATAAATCGAGGTTGGAAAAGCCGATAGCGCTACATTTCCAGGTAGTCGCGCAATTGACGGGAGCGCGTAGGATGGCGCAACTTGCGCAGGGCTTTCACTTCAATCTGACGGATACGCTCGCGCGTTACGCCAAAAAAGTTGCCCACTTCTTCAAGCGTATTGTCCTGGCCATCGAGCAAACCGAAACGCATTTCCAAGACCTGCCGTTCGCGTTCGCTCAAGACGCCAAGCGCCGACCGTATCTGTTCCTTGAGCAATTGGCGACTGGCGGCGTCCACCGGTCCCGGCAAATTGTCGTCCGGGATGAAGTCGCCAAGCTGGCTGCTGTCTTCTTGACCCACCGGCATATCGAGGCTCATCGGCTCTTGGCTGATGCGCATGATCTTGCGCACTTTCTGCGCGGCGCGACGCAACTTGCGATTCAAATTGGCATCGAGGGGTACATCATCGCGCCGCCGCTGTTTGATGGCTTCGCGATCCTCATCGGTCAAAAAGTCCATTTCCAGCGCGACCTGTTCCGGCGTCGGTTCCGCGCCGAGGGTTTGCAGTAGTTCTCGTTGTACGCGCATTAGCCGATTGATGGTTTCGACCATATGCACGGGAATACGGATTGTACGCGCCTGATCGGCAATGGCTCGGCTTATCGCTTGCCGGATCCACCAGGTCGCGTAGGTGCTGAATTTGTAGCCTTTGGTATGGTCAAACTTGTTCACTGCGCGCAGCAGACCAATGTTGCCTTCTTGAATCAGATCCAGGAAACTGATACCCCGCCCCATGTATCGCTTGGCCACACTAACGACCAGGCGCAGATTCGCTCGCGTAAGATCTTCTATCGCCAAAGCGGCTTGACTCTCCACCTGCTCTTGCTGCTGTTTTGCCAAGTCGATCGGGTCAATTGTGTCTTCAATCCAGTTGTCAAATTCATCGAAGCTCGGCAAGCCATGCTCGCGGTGAAAATGCCGGCGCATGTGCATTTGATGTTCGATGGGAAACAGGAACAAGGCATGTACAATTTCGAATAGCAACTGGGCGACGCCGGTCCAGGCGTCATTGCGACCCCACTGGCGTTGCATGAGATAATGCCGAATGTAGGACTCTTCCTCCATATTCCAATTACTGATAATCGCCTGCACCTCGTAAAGCAGCTTGAGAAAATCGGGCATTTCCACGTCGAAGGGTTGGGTGACTTCGCGGAGTTTCCGCCAGTTCGCGCATAGCTTTCGATAGGCAAATCTTTCGACATCCAGGTGATTGGGATCCCGCTTGCCCAGTTGCGGGTTGTCAAGACTCATCAATTCGTCTCGGAGCGCTTCGAGCTGCCGCTCGGCGGCAATCTGCGCGCTTAACCACATTTCGCGATTGCTATCCAGCAGCGGCACCTGGCCGATTTCCTTGAGATACATGCGCACCGGATCATCTGAAAGCGGCATATTGTCGAAGGCGCCTCCGCCGGTCGTTTCACCGCTGGCGATGTCATCATCATAGGCCGAACGGGAGAGGCTGCCGGTCGTATCATCAGTACCCGAGATCAAGCGATGCTCGTCGGTATCGTCATAGTTGCTGTATTGTCGGACGCTCTTTTTTCTACCTGCCATTACCGCTATTGCCTCCGACCCCTGCGCATAGCACAGCAATTGGCTTTTGTTCGCTTTTGTACAGCTATTCGAGGCTTCAAGTGACTGCCAAATCGAGCCGCGCCTTCGCGGTCATCGACAACATGATCTTCTGGCTGAGCTGATCCCTCTGCGCGTGATCGAGATCGGCAGTAGAACTCGCCTCTTCCTGCAAATACTGCATTTCGACCCGCTCGTGCTCGAGGCGCTCCAAACGCAGGCGCAATGCCCGGTTTATTAGCTCGTTCTGCAAGTCATCGCCTTGGATCCGCCCGCCCCGACTCCGGCTGTAAATGTCTTGTAGATCCACACGGTAAGTTCCTTGGGAGAGCGCGCGAATCGCCGCCGGATCTTCGCTTAACAGCGATCGATACTCGGCATGCAACTCCCCGGCAAGCGCCGCGCCGATGTAGTCCAGAGGCTCTTTCTCGTCTTGCGACATCGCGTCTTGCAAGTGCGCCATCAAGATGCGGAATTGGCTCCCCGTGAAATCCTCCACGCACAGGTCGCAAAGCGGCCCGTTGAGCAAGTTTTCGTCATTGCCCGCCAATTCACGCAGCTTGCGATTGACCTGGGACAGCAGGTCGGGATTCTTGAGCAGCAAGCTCAGGCAATAGGGTTCGATAGCGCGGAATTGCGCCAGTTCTATTGTTTGCGCAGAACCCTCCCCCGCGCCGTTATCGCGCGGGACCGTATCGTCCTCGTTGTCCCAATATTCCGGTGGCGGCAACTCCGATTCCGCATCCGCTTCGGGCGGCACGATGTCTTGGGACGCGACCAAGCCGCCAGAGCCTGGCATCTGAGGTTGTTCACGCTGTGACCAAGCCAATAAGTCACGTTCGCTTATCCGCAAGCAGCGCGCCAACTTCTGCACATTCTCCCGCTGATAGAGGTTATTTTCGGAAGCGATCAAAATCGGCAGCACGTCCTTTGCAAGCTGCTGCCTCGCTTGCAGGGTCGCGTCTCTGCTCAAACGAGCCGTCTCCATGTCAATTACGAAGTCGGCCACGTCCTGCGCGGACTCCACCAGAGCACCCCACTCAGCCGGGGATTCTCGCAAGAAATCGTCAGGGTCCTTCCCGGACGGCACTTGCAGAATCCGAATATCGATCGACAGTCTACCCGTAAAATCCCGTTGAAGCGTCTGCCGAGCCACTTCCAGACTGCGGCGGGTGGCGCTTTGACCCGCTTCATCGGCATCAAGCGCCATGACTATTCTGCGCGCGTAACGCGGCGCCAGACGACGAATCTGGGCCTCGGTCATCGCCGTACCCATTTGCGCCACCACATTGCGATAGCCGGCTTGATGGGCTTGAACCGCGTCCATATAGCCCTCGACGACGACAGCCGTACCCGTTTCGCGTATAGTCGCTTTGGCGCTATCCAAGCCAAAGAGCAAGCGACTCTTGTCGAAGAGCGCGGTCTGCGGCGAGTTGATGTATTTGGCGGAGTCATCCGAACTGAGCGCGCGTCCGCCAAAACCAACCACTCGGCCGCGCTCATCGCGGATCGGGATCATCAGGCGATTGCGAAATCGGTCGTAGACGCGTCCGTTTTCGTTGCGCACAGCCAAGCCGGCGTCGATGATCTCGTCTTCGCTATGACCCAAAGCGCTCAAGCCCTGCAATACGAAGTTCCAGCTATCGGGGGCGTAGCCAAATTGAAATGTTTCAATAGTTTCCCGGGTCAAGCCACGCCTTTTGCGAACGTATCCCAAAACCGTATTCGCGCCAGGATGCAATAGCTGCTCCCGGTAAAGTTCAGCAGCGCTCGCGAGCAGCCCGCGCAGGCGCTCCAATTCATCGCTGCGGGTCCGCTGCTGCGGCGTCTGTTGGCGGAGCCGCACCCCAGCCTCTTGAGCAAGCTCTTGCAGAGCCTCTTTGAAGTCCCAACCGTGGATCTTCTGCGCGAAAGTGAATAGATCGCCACCCTCGGAGCAAGCGCCAAAACAGTGCCAGGTTTGGCGTTCTGGATTGACTACAAAGGAGGGAGTTTTCTCATTGTGAAATGGGCAGCAGGCTTTGTGGTTGCGCCCCGCTTTCTTCAAAGAAGGCACGAAGCGCTGCACATAGCTGATAATGTCGATGCGTGATTTGATCTCGTCCGTCACTGACATGGACGCGCCGCCCCCAAAAGTACCGAGTGTCGAGTATAACTTTGCTAGTCGCGAGATGCCATAGAACGGCGACCAGCCTGGAAGATCTATACAATGGTATGCTGTTAATTATGCCCAGTTGTCTAGCTGACGCAAGTAAGCTGCCCGCCATTTAGGGTTTCGATATACGTCCCAATATTGGACCCGCGAGGCAAAAGCCTAGAAATTGTCCAATTCACTGAGGTCGGCTCGACCGCGCTGCATAGCGCTTATTAGCTGAAGCAGCGCGATTCGATTGTTGCGAATTCGGCTCTCGTCGGCATGCACCAGCACGTGATCAAAGAAGTCCGTAATCGCCGGCGCCATCTCTTCAAAGCCGGTCAGGAATTTATCGATGTTGTCTTCGTCGCCCAGGTTCTTGAGGCTTGACGAATAAGCCGCGTAGAGCGATTTCTCTTGCGGCTCTTTGAGCAAATCCAGATCAAGGGACTGCGCCCCCTCATTACGCGTTATTCGCGCGCAACGGGCAAAGCTGTCCAGAATGGATTCCCAATTCGGTTTTCCAACCCAGTGCGCGAGTTCTTCTATGCCCTGAATGGCGCGAAAAGGATTTGCCGCCTGCTCTGCCAAGACAGCGCTGACGACATCGCGCGGAACGCTCAGTTTATCGCTCAGCCAATTGTCGAAGCGCCCGGTAAGGAAGTCAAGAACCTGAATCCGCATATCCGAGCCAACCTCGACCGGTTGAGCCTCCGCTACCCTCTTAATCACCGAACGCAAATCAGCGGAGATGCGCGCTTCGGCGAGAATTCGCAGGATACCCAGGGCAGAACGCCGCAAGCCATAGGGATCCGATGTTGATTTCGGCGCCAAGCCCACCGCCAACAGTCCCACCAGGCTATCCAGCTTGTCCGCCAGCGCCAGCAAACGTCCGGCAGCGCTGGCTGGCAACTTGCCTCCAGCGCCACCGGGCAGCCAGTGCTCGGCAATCGCCCCCGCAACGGCTGGATCGTAGCCTTCTCTCAAAGCGTATTCGCGCCCCATGACCCCTTGCAGCGAGGTCATTTCGACGACCATGCTCGTCGCCAGATCCGCCTTTGCGACCTGCGCCGCTTGTCGCGCGATGTCGATATCCGATCGGTCGAAACCCAGCAACGCGCCGAGGTCAGCAATTGTAGAAGCCACGCGGTCATTTTTCCCGCGCATGGATCCCAACTCCGCTTGAAATGTCAAGGTGTCCAGGCGCGGCAGATAGGCTCCCAGCGGCTTCTTGATATCCGCCTCGTAGAAGAAACTGGCGTCGGAAAAGCGCGCGCGTATGACTTGTTCGTTGCCGTGAATGACCTTGTCCAAGTGCTCGCCATCGCCATTGCGCACGCCGATGAAATAGGGCAAGAGCTTGCCATCTTTGTCTTCAACGGCGAAATAGCGCTGGTGTTTGCGCATGACAGTGACGAGCACATCGCGCGGCAACTCCAGATATGTTCTATCAAATTCGCCGCGGAAAGCCCTCGGCGCTTCAACCAGATTTGTCACTTCATCGAGCAGATCCTGGTCTGACGGGACGATGCCGCCGACTTCACTCGCCAGCATATCGACTTGTTCTTGTATCGAATCGCGCCGTCGGTCAAAGCTGAGCTTGATGCCGTCTGCATCACAAAGGCGTTTATAGGCATCCAAGTCCTTGATCTGGGTTTCTTTCGAACCATAAGGGCGTAGTCCGCGAGTGACGTTTCCGCTCGCGACGCCCCCAAGCTCAAAGGGGATAACCGTTTCGCCGAACAGAGCCAGGATCCAGCGAATGGGGCGTGAAAAAGCCAAGCCGCTGGCATTCCAACGCATTGACTTGCCAAATCGTAGGTCGGACAAGATCTTTGGCAATCCGCTCGCCAGCACTTCTGTTGCAGGCAAACCGGCAACTTTCACCAGCGCCGTCACATAACTGCCGCCGTCGATCTCATGGACGACCAGTTCGCCGACATCAACGCCTTTGCCGCGGGCGAAGCCTTCAGCCGCTCGCGTAGGCTTGCCGCTTTCGTCGAATGCGCGGGCTGCCGGCGGACCCTTGGCAAGAAACTCATCGTCGCTCTGCCCCGGCGCGACCTCGCGCGCGATTATGACTATGCGGCGCGGAGTCGCGTTTAGCTCGATACTTTTGTTGGCGAGTTTTAATTGCTCGAACAATGTCGGCACAGCATCTTGCAGATATGACAACACCTCAGCAACATCATCAGCGGGCATTTCCTCCACGCCTATTTCAATCAGCAGATCCGCCGCTGTCGTCGGCACCGCCGGCATGTCGCCAGCTACCTGAGCCGGGGGACCTTTCCATTTATCCGCCATTTTCATCAGCGGGTAGCCCATTGCCTCCCGCTTTTGGACGTACTCTTTGGCGATCGTCCGGGTCATTCCACGCATTCGGCGGAAATAGTTCGCGCGCTCGGTGACGCCAATAGCGCCACGAGTATCCAGGACGTTGAAGAGATGGCTGCACTTGAGCACGTAATCATAGGCGCTGATCAAGGCGTCGCCTTCCAGCGCGTGTGAGTACTCGCGTTCATAGGTATCGTAGACCTGCTTGAGCGCGCTTACATCGGCGACATCAAAATAATATCGACAGTGCTCGACCTCTTCGTTGAACATCATGTCGCCGTAGTTTACGCCGTCCAGCCAGTCGATCTCCCAGGCCGAGTCCTTCCCCTGCAAAGCCAATACAATTCGCTCAATCCCATAGGTGATTTCCACGCTTACCGGATCAAGCGTCATGCCCCCCGCTTGCTGAAAATAGGTGAATTGCGTGATCTCCTGGCCGTCCAGCCACACTTCCCAGCCGAGCCCCCAAGCGCCGAGCGCGGGCGATTCCCAGTTGTCTTCGACAAAGCGAATATCGTGCTCACGCTCTTTGATGCCCAACGCCTCCAACGACGCGAGGTAAAGCTCTTGGGGATTGCCCGGATCCGGCTTCAAGATGACTTGATATTGATAGTACTTCTGCATCCGATTGGGATTTTCGCCGAAGCGGCCATCATCAGGGCGGACGCTTGGTTCGACGTAAGCAACGCGCCAGGGCTCGGGACCCAATACGCGCAGAGTCGTCGCGGGATTGCCGGTGCCCGCCCCCACTTGCACGTTATACGGCTCCCAGATGACGCAGTCCTGCGCTGCCCAAAACTCATGCAGTTTTAGAATGACCTGCTGGAAATTCAGGGGATTCGCCATGACTCTCCTTGCTGCCCGCGATAGTGGGAAGTAACGCGCTGCATTATACGAGCCCGGGAAACAAATAACGAGGGGGACGAATCAGTCCAGAAGGAGCAAATCGAGAGGCTGAACCTTGTAGTGGTCTCGAAAAACTGGACACCTAGTTAAGAGAGTATGCTAGAGCAACAGGGAAAGGGACACAGACATGGGAAAACGCCGTAAGCACAGCCCGGAAACGAAGGTCAGAATTGTTTTGGAAATCCTTCGTGGCGAGAAATCTCTGGCTCAAGCCAGCCGCGAGTATCAGATCAAGGACAGCCTGCTTTACCGCTGGAAAGACGAGTTCCTGGAAGGGGCCAAGCAGGCTTTTGCCTACGGTCAGCCGGCTGCGCAGAAGCGCCGGGCGGACAAGGTAGCTGAGTTGGAGCGCTTATTGGGGAAGCTGACAATGCAACTGGAAATTGCAAAAAAAGCCTCTCATTATGTGAAATCTCAACCGCCCGAAAGCGAGAGCTAGTACAGATGCTCAGCCAGGACTACTCGGTGTCGGCAAGCTGCGCGGTGCTGGAACTGCCGCGCAGCAGCTACTATCATATCGGCAAGTCGCGGGACCATCAGCGCCTGCGTTCGGCGATAGAGCAGCTTGCTGGGCGGCATCCGACTTATGGCAGTCGGCGGATAGCAGCGCAGTTGCAGCGCGCGCCTTATGAGATGGTGGTGGGACGCCATTTGGCGCGGCGGCTGATGCGAGAGATGAGCTTGGACATCCAGCCGAAGCGGCGTCGGGGCAGTGGCACGGACAGTCGACATGGCTACCAGCGATGCCCGAACCTGATCAAAGGGCTTCGAGCAGCGCGTCCGAACCAGGTCTGGGTCGCCGATATTACCTATCTATGCCTGCACTCGGATTTCATCTACTTGGCCATCCTGATGGATGTATACACGCGCGCGGTACGCGGCTGGCATCTGAGTTGGTCATCGGACAAGAGCTTGACGATAACAGCGCTGGGCAAAGCCCTGCAAAACCATTCGGCGCCGGCGATCCATCACTCCGACCAGGGCGGGCAATACGCCGCCGAAGACTATGTGAAGCCGCTGCGTGATGCCGGTACGCAGATCAGCATGGCAGCTGCCGGCGAGCCCAGCGAAAACGGTTATGCCGAGCGCTTGATCCGCACAATCAAGGAGGAGGAAGTGTACCTGAGCGATTACCAGAGCATGGCCGAAGCGCAGCAGCAGCTTGGACACTTCATCGACGTGGTCTACAATCAGTTACGCCCGCACAGTGCTATAGACTACCGGACGCCGGCAGAACGTGAGAGGCAATGGTTGCAGCGCAATCCTCTCTAAAGTTCTGCGATTTTGTGTCCAATAAATTAGGACCACTACA
>JAJEFB010000002.1 GCA_022820665.1 Anaerolineae bacterium
CTTTCATGCCGGGCTGCGCCGCCAAATTGAGCGCTTCACGTTTCAATTCCTCTGGATATTTCATCATCACCTTCCAAACCACCTTCCTCACCTCATTTTATTGGACAACTTAGCTGTCCACAAAATCGGGGCAAGTTTACAGAGGCACAGAGGGCACAGAGAGATTTTTCACCACAAAGACACGAAGCGCACAAAGAGATTTTAACCACCGAGGACACCGAGAGCACCGAGGGGCGAGCCATCGGCTCGCCCCTACCGTTATGAAACATAAGCCGGTAGGGGTCAGGCGAAGCTGAAGGCGGAACCGCTGAATTTTGAGCCGTACCAAGCCAGGGCAGACGCGATCACGGTGTCGTCGTGGCCGCCGGAGGGCGCGCCGTAGCGATAGCTGCCGTTGGACAGGCGGTCGAAGCGGTAGTCAGCCAGTTCTCCCAGCAGGACGGGATCATCGAGCAGGGTGATGTCGTTGCGCTCGATTGCCAGCGCCAGGGATTCGATGAGCGGCGCTTTGGATTTGGCGTTGGTGTAGAAGCTTCGCACGGGCAAGCCCTGGCGAACCAGGGCGTCTATATTGGGCTCGCCGATGCTGTTGGCTTCGGCCCAGACCACTTGCGGGCGCCATTTCTTCACGATTTGCGCCAGCCGGTCGCGCTGGAGGTCCCAGCCCACTTGATTGAAGCGCTCGAGGGCGACCATCTTGCCGTTGCTGGCGTCGAGGACGGCGATGGCTGTGTAGTCTTTGCTGCGCCCCCAATCGACCCTGGCGACATAGGCATGCCCCGGCTGCGGCTGATGATAGGGCGCGGGCGCGGCGGCGTCGCTGATGCGGCGGAAGACCTGACCGCGGTCATCGGTGAACTTGGCTTCGTATTCGGTTTCCCAGATATGCTCGGCGGTGTTTGCCTTGATGCCTCGTAATTCCTCGGCAGCAACGAGATCGGACTGACCGGTGGGGTGATGAAATGATTGCCACTCGTCTTGCAGCGGGTCGAGACCGGCGCGAAGGCGCTCCCAGAACCAGTTGCGACCGTTGGGCGTGCTCAGGAAGCGGGCAGGACCGCGCGTGGTGGCCAGCATGGGGCGGATGATATTGTGCCAGATGCGAGCCGGCATGAAGGCGGCTTCATCGAGGACCGCGAAATCGAGACCGGGGCCGCGCAGTTTGTCGGCGTTATGGGCGCTGCGGAGGGCGATCATGCCGCCCTTTGGCAGATTGATGCGGCGCTTGCTTTGGCTTATGACAACGTCTTTCAGGTCTTGTACCGCGTTTACCAGATCGGGCCAGATGTCGTCGGCACTTTGATAGTTGGGGACGATCCACCAGCAGCGTTTGTGTTCCAGGTGCGCCGCTTTCAGGATTTCGATGAGTCCCACTTGCGATTTGCCCCAGCGCCGGCCGCAAGCCAGGACTTTGAAGCGCGCGGGGCTGTTGAGGATTGCGACCTGTCCGGCGTGGGGCATCTTGAGCGTGATGGTGGTCGACATATCGGATGCGCTTGTGTTGTTGCGTCTCCATTTGGGCATTTGGCGAAAGATCTTCATCGTTGTTCTCCAAGTTGTTTGCTGTGATAAGGGCACAGTAGCATAGATGTTCTATGAAAAGGCGACCATATGGTCGCGTTTTAACAGATTTCTAATGGAGAATTTCAACCCCCCTCTAAATCTCCCCCCATTGCAATGGGGGGAGACTTGCCCGCGCCGCGAGCGCTCTCCTTTTCTAATGCTTCGGGTCGCGTGGGGCGCGTGGACACCTGACCATCAAGATACGAAGCGCACAAAGAGATTTTAACCACCGAGGACACCGAGAGCACCGAGGGGCGAGCCGCCGGCTCGCCCGTACAGGTTTCGGCGTGATTGTAGGTGGTGTTTGCGGGTGACCAGATTAGTTGCGCAGGTCGCGTGGGGCGCGTGGGGCGCGTGGACACCTGACCATCAAGACACGCAGCGCACAAAGAGATTTTTACCACCGAGGACACCGAGGGGCGAGCCGCCGGCTCGCCCGTACAGGTTTCGGCGTGATTGTAGGTGGTGTTTGCGGGTGACCGGATTAGTTGCGTAGCGCGCGCAGGGCGCGTGGGGCGCGTTGGCGGGGATGGCGCGTATTCGCTAAAAGTGGATACGGCGTCCCTGTCGGGCGGATTGATAGGCGCCCAGGACCATTTCGATGCAGACTTTGCCATCTTCGGCGGTAGCCAGGGGCGGAGCATCGCCCTTGATGAAATCGACTAGCGGGCGAGCCAGAGCATGAATTCGGGCGCCGTGCGGGAGGAAGGGGAAGTCGAATTTCTCCCATTCTTGAGCGCCGGCGCGGAAGATCTTCAGCGGCGTACCTTCTGGGGGGAGAAGCGTTGAGGGCGCGTCGCCGTAGTTTTGGTGGATAGTGCCGGCATCGCCGTAGATCTCGGTGGTGGCTTCGGCGGCGAGCTGGGTTGAGCTGTTGAAGAGGATGCCGATCTCGCCTTTGGTGAAGCGGTAGAGGGCGACGCCGTTGTCGTCGGGCGCGACATCGGTGACGATATTGTCGATCTCCGCCACCACGCTGAGGGGGCGTCCCAGCATCCAGTAGAACCAGTCGGCGGCGTGCGAGGCATCGTCCATGAACATGCCCATGTTCTGTGCGGGATCAATGTGCCAGTTGCCGGGGACAGCCCAGGATTTGTTGAGCAGGGCGGGGATGGCGTGGCGGCGGCGTATCACGGCGATATTGCCCACTGCGCCTTCGTCAATGAGCGCTTTCATTTTTTGGTTGATGGGATCGCCGCGCATTTGGTAGCACATGCTGAACTTGACGCCGGCGCGATTGATGACATCGATGATGGCATCGCAGTCTTGCAGCGTGAGCGCCATCGGCTTTTGCAGCAAGACTTGCACCCCAGCTTCGGCGGCGGCGATGACGTGTTGGGCGTGCTTGTTGGTCGGGCTGGCGACGAAGACGGCGTCGATGTCCTGGCGAGCCAAAAGCTGATCGAGATCGGGCTCCCAGTCCAGCCCAAACTCGGCGGCATGTCTCTGGCCGCGCTCGCGGTTATCGTCCCAGGCGGCGACTACCTCGGCATCGTCGAAGTCGGCGATGGCGCGGCAATACATGCGGACGTGAGCGTGCGCGAAGCTGATGACAGCGAGGCGAATTAAATCGGGCATGTTGTTTTCCTTTGATGAAATCTCCCTCTTTCAATGTTGCGGCCTGCCGTATTCCAAGAGCGTTAATGCAAGGGATCTGCCAAGCTTACAGGTCTTCAATTGGTTGATGGAAATAGAAGCATAATCCATCTGGAGCGACGACAAAGAAGACTTGGAATTTTTGCCCGTCGCGCTGGTCCACACGCCAGGCGGTGGTTTTGACGCCCTTGGCTTCCAGTTCGTCGCGCGCCCGGTGGATATCGGTGACCAGGATTGCGGCACCCTCTTTTTCGGGATCACCGCCATTGACCGCGAACCCGAGCCGCAGGCCGTCCCGCTCCATAATCACCGCTGGCAGGGGGCTTTCACGTCTTTCGATTTCTTTAAGGTCAAATGCGTCGGCGTACCATTTCACAGTCTGCGAAATGTCCTCGACCGGCAGGGCGAGGATGTCGTCGGCAAAGGGAAAGGCAGCCACATAGAGGTTTTTCGGTTTCATAGGCAATTCATTCATGATAGTTCTCTTCGGGGATGAAATCACTGACATCAACATCGACGATGAGGTCCTCGCCGTCGACGATGACGGGGTAAGTCTTGACGCGCAGGTCGGGATCGGCCAGGCATTGCCCGGTGGCGATGTCGAATTGCCAGGCGTGCCAGGGACAGCGGATGATCTCGCCCTCGCGTTCGTAATCGACGAAGCCCTCTGTTACTGAGGGCGGCGCGGTTGTGCTGCTGCGGCCCGCTACTTCGCCGGTGCAGAGCGGTCCGCGTTTATGGGGGCAGATATTGCGCAGGGCGTAGAAGGCGCCCTTGACGTTGAAAATGCCGATGCCAGCGCGGCCGCGGAAGGGCACGATGATCTTACGTCCGCCTTCCGGGATCTCCGCGACCTTGCCGACGACGATGCGTTTCACGCGACGACCGCCTCGATCATGTCGTCAGTGATGCGCAGCAGATCCAGGGCGTTTTCGGCGAAGACGCGCCGGTGCGTATGCTCGTCCAGCCTGGGCAGGACGGTCACGGGGTCGTTCCAGTCGAAATGCGGAAAATCGCTACAGAAGATCAGGGTCTCGTCGGCGCGCAGCATTTCCAGCATTTGGTAGACCTGCTCGGTTTTGGGCGGCTCGTGCATAGGTTGGCTGCCGATGCGGATGTGATCGCGGAAGTATTCGCTGGGGAGGCGCTTGAGCCAGGGCGTCTGGTCGCCGATGGCTTTCCAGTCCGTGTCCATGTGCCACATCAGCGGGACCGCCCACATTTGCTGGACTTCGATCAGCGCGACTTTGAAATTGGGGAATTTCTCGAAGACGCCTTCGACGATCAGCGAGGCGGCTTGCGCGCTGGCGACGCTGGGGCGGGTCATGCGCGATTCCATGTAATAGCTGGGGAAGCCGGCCGGCGTGGGCGTGGCGCCCGGGCTGCCGCCGCCGATATGGGAGATCACGGGCAGATCATGCTCGGCGCAGGCTTCCCAGATGGGATGGTAGACGCGCTTGCCAAAGAGATGCGGACTCTGCATGGGCACCATGACGGCGACGGTGTCTTTTCGATGCGCCAGGCGATGGATCTCCTTGACCGCCAGCGCCGGGTCATTGGGCGCGACCAGGATGGCGTTGACGACGCGGGGGTCTTTGTCCAGCCAGTGCTCGATTGTCCAGTCGTTGAAAGCGGTGCAGAGCGCCGCCGCCCAATCGGGATCGGGCAAGCCGGCATAGCCGTAGAAGACGGGCGGTCCTGTGAGCAGGGCGAAGTCGATATGCCAGCGGTCGAGCAGTTCCTTCTGCGTGAATTCGAGCGAGAAGTTGAAGTCGCGCTCTTGCAGCGCCGGGTCCTTGATATCGGGGCGGGTGCGGCGGAAGGGGGTATTGGCGTAGCCGCTGCCCGGCAGGTGCAATCCTTGATCGAGCAGGTGCTCCTGGTAGAACTTGGGCAGGTAGGGCAGGAGCTGCTCGGGATCGTGGAAGTTGTGGTGGACGTCGCAGTCGACGAGTTTGACGCGGTCGGTCGCTTTGCCGGTCCAGCCGGGCGCGGCGATGGGCGCGGCGCCTTTTTTGCCGATGTGGATTTGCTCGAGTTTGTCGGGTGTTTGCGCCATGATTCCTCCAATTGAATCTATTCTACCCTCGCGTCGTCACGAACTGCGCGCCGTGAAGGGCTCGGCGATCCACGCTTTGCCACCCCAATGACCAGTATAGCGAATTTTCAGCCAGTTGTACGGACTGCCCGCCCAATAGCCGATGACCTCGAAGGTGTCGCCGGGCTGCGCCAAGCCAACCCTGTCGTAATTGGTTCCCGGTCCCGAGCGTATATTGACCGCGACAGCGGCAGAAACGCGATATGGCGTAGCTGTGGGCTTTGATGTGGGCGAAGGTCTGGGTGTGGCGGTATCTGTAGGACGCGTTAAAGTCGCCCATCCCACATTCGAAGTTGCTAGTTCTGCCTCAAAAGTCGCCGACTCCGCTGTCCAAGTCGCCCGAACGCCTGCCGCTTTTTCTGGCGCGACCGTTTGCAAAGCTGACCATGCCGCGTCTCTGGTTAGGAACGCTGCGTCCTCGGGCAGCCACACCGATGTCATACTATCGCGGCAGCCCTTGGGACTATCGGGAGCGAACTCATGCGGGCAAAGATCCGCGTCAGCGCGGACACCGTCCCGGTCCGGGTCATCGGGATAGGGGCAGCCTGCATTGTCCGCATAACCAAATTCTTCAGGGCAGTTGTCCGCGCTATCGGGCAAGCCGTCACCATCAGAATCCGCCGGACCGTTGGTCGCGGTCGGTCGGGTAGGCAACGCCTCGACGACCGTCGGCAAGGCTGTGTTGGTTGGTATTGGTGTTTCGGTTGGTATTGGTGTGTCGGTTGGTTCTGGTGTGTAGGTGCTGGTTGGTAGTGGTGTGTCGGTGTTGGTTGGTACTGGTGTGTTGGTATCGAATGGTATTTGTATGTCCGGCGGTATTGGTGTGTTGGTCGCCTCGGGCGCAAAGATGGCGGCTCTCGACGCTGCAAATGCCGCATCCGCCGCTTCCCAGGTCGCCCAAGCCGCCGCTTCCCTGGTTGGCCGCTCTGCTTCCCTGGTCGCCGCCGACGCTGTTGCAGTCCGCCCACGCATTGTTCCGGTTGCCTTCCATTCAGCTATCCAAGTCGTACGCCAGGCTGTTCCGGTTGCCTGCTCCCATACTTCGGTCGCAGGAAAAGCGAGCAAGGCTTCGATTACCCGTTTAACCGTATTCGATGGAATAGCGAAGCCGAGTGCGGTGCCGCGATAGCCCGCTGTGTTGACGCCGATGACCTCGCCAGCCAGGTTGACCAGCGGACCGCCGCTGTTGCCGGGAGCGAGTCCGGCATCCGTCTGTATCGCGCCTTCCATCGTCCTCTCGCCGTCGATCGCTATGCTGCGATTAAGCCCGCTGATGATCCCGCGAGTCAAAGTCGCGTCCAGTCCGTGGGGACTGCCAATCGCCAAGACATCTTGCCCCACGACAAGGGCGTCCGAATCGCCGAAGGACACCGGTTTGAGAAGATGACGCGCCGCATCAACTTTGATGACGGCGATATCGACGCGCGAATCTATGCCGATCAACTTGGCCGCGACTTCCGATCCATCGTGAAATACACCGGTCAGGTCGGCATCGTCTTTGTACAGATGCGCCATTTCGACCACATGCGCATTGGTAACAATATGCCCGTCTTCGTCGATAAGAAAACCGGCGCCGCCAGCCGTGTCAAACCCGCTGATTTCGACCTCTATCGAGACGACAGACGGGCTAACTTTGCGGTAGATATCGGCGATGCTTCCCCCAGCAGACGGGAGGCTTGTCGGTGTGGCGGCATCACGGTTTTCTTGTGAGTGAAGCGGTAAAATTACGCTCAGCGCAAAAGAGATTATCAGAATGAGCCTGCGAAACGTCATAGAGCTACGTTATCTACGAACAAGAGCGTGGATTTACGAGGGCAAGCGACTGCATTGCCGATGTGGATTTGATCGAGTTTGTCGGGTGTTTGTGCCATACCTACCTCCTGAAGAAGCCCTTCTCATTTTGAGCAGCCCGTGATAAACTGTTGCGGTGTGGTCACCTGCCTGTCAATTCGTATCCACGCGGTTCGTAAAACAGAAAGGTGATAATCATGCAGCCTAATGCAAAGTTCTTGAAAGTCCTATGCGGTTTAACAATAAGTATAAGCTTCTTAACAATAAATATAGACTTGATTGAGTTTGTAATAGACTTTTCTTTCTCAGCCAATATATATCTTTAGCTGATCCCCGATTGCGCAGGTGACCACAGGATCCCGAGGAGCTTAGGTGTGAATCTAAGCCCCTCGTTTTCATTGCTATCGCGGGCGACTCACAGAGTCGTCCCTACAATTCTTCCACAATGTTGCGGATTTCGCTTATCCCTCCATCGCGTCCAACTCGGCTTGCTGTTCGGCGATGCGCTCCGGTGTGCATTCTAAGCCTGCCAGGAAGGCGCGGTCTCGCTCTTGTCGCGCTTCCAGCGGCTCGGGCGCGCCATAAAAGGCTTGTCCAATGCCCGCCTGCGCAGCCGGACTGATTGGCAAAATCGAGGGCAAGCCCGATTCTTCATCCATGGTGAGGGACATATCGGCCTGTTCTTGCAGCGCCTGGGAAAAGCTGAATTCCATCTGCTCGGCGCTGTGCATATTGATGCCGACAAATGTGTCGCCCGCGTGCGCGCTGATGCCGGTTGTGGCGGGATCCAGTTCGCCCGCCAAATAGGCGGCCAGCATCACGCCGACAGTGTCTCCCGGCGCTAGGAGTTGGGAGAAACCAGCGCCAACGGTCGCGCCCAGAACCAAGCCGTCCAGGCTGGCGAAGAATACTGGAATGCCCTGCTCCATGGCGACGCCGGAGATGAGGGGCAGCCCAGCCAGCATCATGTAGTCCATCGGCAGCAGGATGGCTTCGACGCCCTTGCTGACCAAGCCGCCGGTCGCCAGCGCAAGATCCGCCAGCGCGGTAACGGCGGCTTGTTCGACAGTCAGCCCAAGCGACGCGCCGAATTCGGCAATCTGGCTGGCGCCGTAAGCCCCGCTGGCGTCGCCGGCATTGTATATGGCGCCGATCGTCTTCATATCGGGGTTTTGCAGCAGCGGCAAGCGCGCGATAGCTTCATAATCGATGACGGATTGCGCGCCGCTGACATGAGCTGGTTTGATGCAAGGCGCTTCGGCGATGCCGGCCTCGTAAGGATTGTAGACATCGGCGAAGAATATTGCGGGCGGGTCTTCCATGTCTGCGGTGGCTTGCAGCGCCGCCAGGGTCATCGGCGCGGAGATCGTCACGAGCGCGTCTGGCTCGTGATCCAGCGCAAATGCGACCAGTTCGCGCAGTCGGTCAAGATCAAAGTTGGCTTCCAAGCGGTTGAATTGAATGGGCGAATTATCCGTCGACTCGATCATGACCTGCATTCGCTGATCTGATCGGTCTTCGGGATTGACGAAGCCATAAGCTTCCAGCACGTCCAGCATAGCCGTCTGGATGGCATTGGTTGGGCCGAAGGGGTAAAAGGATAATAGCCAAACGCTGGGTCTGTCTTCATCCGGCTGCGCTATGGCGGGAGCCGCCAGCAGCAGAAGCGTAAGCGCCGCAATAAATGTTTTCTTAATCATGCGAACCTCCTGTTCTTATCAGAAACTTTGGCATCGCCGACCGCTATCGTTGATTGCTCGCGCCATCGCGGCGAAGGTCCGGAGCGGGCGACACAGCCTTCATAGTTTATGATAACACAGAAGCGCGGTTGGATATTCTCAAGATTGCGGCTTCATCTCCCCCAGGGACTGCTCGCCCTGCTGAATATAGCCGGCTACGGGACTCTCGATCCGCCCGTAGGCGTTCCAGATCTTGAAGCCCAGCAGCGCCAGCAGATCGTCGTCCGCCTGTGCCACGACCTCGGGCGCGGTTGCCATAGTGAAGTTGACCTGTGTCCGGAATTGCGGCGCGACGAAGGTGGTCAGGACGCCCAGCCTTTGACTGTCGCTGACGTTGGCGCCGGTGCCGTGCCAGATGCGGCCGTCGAAGAGCATTGCCGTTCCGGCGACGCCTTCAGCCGGGATGCTGAGGACGTCTTTGTCGCGGTCTTTGTCCGGTCGGCGACCGTAAAGGTGGCTGCGCGGCACGATGCGGGTGGCGCCAATTTCTTCGGTGAAGTCGTTGAGCATCCACATGACGTTGACCACCACCGGCGGGGCGATCATGGCCGGGTGGTCATCGACGCGGTTGGAGAGTTCGCGGGTCAAGGAGCCGGCGGGCACTGGATTGGGCTGACGGTGGATCGGCTCCGGCATCCACCATTGATCGGTGTGCAGGTTCATGGCGATGCCGCCCGGTTTGGCGATATTGGCGCCGTAGCTGGAAAGCAGATAGTCGTTGCCGAGCACGTGCCCGACGACTGAGCGCACGGTCGGCTGCGACAGCATCTCTCGCCAGATCTTGCCCTTGTTGATGAGCATCCAGACGCGCTGGTTGACGCCGCCGGCTTTTGCCGAGAAAGCGTCACGGCGGACATTGCCCTCCTCGTCGGTGAAAGCCCCCCATTGCTGTTTGGCGCCGCCGTCCTCAAAGGCGTGGCCGCTTTCCAGTTCGGCTTGGGCTTGTTCCAGCAGCCGCTGTTTGGCGGCAGCCAGTTGATGGGCCGGGATGGCGTCCGCTACCAGACAGTAGCCGAATTCGTCGATATTTGATTTCAGGGTATCCGGGTCACTTGTCGGTTGCGGCAGTTCTTCGCGTGTCCAGTCGAACATGCTTTCCTCCGTCGGTATTATTAGCCGTATTGTCGTGTACTTGCCGCGCAATCCGGCGTCTCAGGCTTCTTGATAAGAATAGATTACCTTGTACTGAAAGGCTGGGCAACTTGATGTTGGTGAATTGTATATCGTGAAAAGTTCTTCAGGAAGCTTTCGGAGGCAGTACGGCTCAGGCAGAATTGAGGCGAGGTAATACGGATATTAGGTCAAAAGCGTATTGAGCTTTGCCGTTACGTCTATCAGAACTGACTCGGGTATCTTGGCGAGGTAGTTGACCTTGCGTTCTTGCCAATCGAGGCTCTTTACATGATCTACTAAAATGACGCCGTAAACAGCAAGTCCAGACGGCAGCGGAACTTCAAAGGGATAGCCTTTTTGGCGGCCTGTGATAGGACAGAAAATAGCCAGACCAGACGCAGAATTGAATATCTTCCTCGATAGCACGAGCGCGGGACGTGAACCTGCTTGTTCATGTCCCGCTTGCGGGTCAAAGTTTGTCTCAACGATGTCGCCGCGATCTGGGACGTAACTCACTACCAGACCTCTCTACCAACAGCCGGCCCGGTGTCCCATTCCGCGTGTCGATTCTCTGGAGTGATACCGGCGACCAATTCCTCGAGCTTATAGTGAGATTCTTTAACGGGAATCACATGCAAACCTCCATCGACAACGCGAAGTTCTACCTTGGTCCCAAAATCCAAACCAAGGTCTAATGCAATGTCTTTATGGATTCGTACTGCACGACTGTTTCCCCACTTGGAAACTTTAGCCAACATTACCCGCTCCTTGTATATCCAATGTAGAAACACTATACATGATTTTACTGTGCTATGTCAATAGATCGCCAAGAATTGTACTGTATTCCTCATTACCTAGCTGTAGAGCGGCAGTCTAAAGCAGGCTAACTACTATACCAATGCAACCCCGAATCTTGCTGTTTTCATGCGAACGGAATATTTTCGGCGTTTATGAATATCAGTTATCACCAGACCTCGTTGCCAACTGGAGGTCCTGTGTCCCATTCCCCTTCATCGTAATCATCCGGCACGCTGGCCAGCAGTTCATCAAGGTCGTAGCGTTTTCTCCGTCGTGCTCTGATCCGTATCTCGCCGTCCTCGTAGCGGATATTGACTTGCTTGTCACATTCAAAGCCAGCTTCCTCCGCCAGCGCTTTTGGGATGCGCACCGCAAGGCTGTTTCCCCATTTCTGAACTTTGGTCAGCATCTCTATCCCCTTCTGTTTCTACATTGT
>JAJEFB010000045.1 GCA_022820665.1 Anaerolineae bacterium
CGCAAAGAGTGCTCGCGCTTTCCGCTGCCGATTGAAATGTAACACGAAAATGCAAATTGGGACAAAATCGATTATTTCAAGTCTAATTGAACCTACATGACATATGGGCTCGTTAAAAAAGAGGCGCAGAGAGCACAGAGAGATTTTTTCGCCACAGGTCGCGTAGGGCGCGTAGACACAGCCCGCCGACACCTAGATCGCTCGTCCGTACAGGTTGTGACGTGATTGAAGATTGGCGCTAGCTAAGGGGGCGGTACATTTTGCGTTATGGCGGGCGACCTGATAGGTCGCCCCTACCAACGCGGAGTATTTCGACCGAATTGGATAGGTCGTTTCATTGAACTTGCGGGCGCTCTCGGTGTAAAATGGCTGCGGTTGCGGCAATCTTTCCAAGGTGGATACGGCGTATGGGAGCAATTCGACAAGTCTATTTGGATCACTCGGCGTCGACGCCGGTTGATCCACGGGTAATTGAAGCGATGCTTCCTTATTTCGGCGAAGTTTACGGCAATCCGTCATCAGCGCATCGCTTCGGCAGCCGGGCGGAAAGAGCCATTGAAGACGCCCGTATTTCGGTCGCCGGCATACTAAATTGCCAGCCCTCGGAAGTCATATTTACCAGTTGCGGCACGGAAAGCGACAATCTCGCCATTCGCGGCGCCGGATGGTCCGCGCGTCATAGAGGCAAGCCATCGCGGCTGGTCACCTCGCCGATCGAACACAGCGCGGTGACCAATACCGTCGATCAGATGGGCGCGCTGATGGATTTCGATACCGAGATCGTGCCGGTTGACAAGTTCGGCGCTATCGATGTTGGGAAGTTTACAGAGGCTTGTCAAAGCCGCGGCGCCTTGGCGAGCATCATCTATGCCAGCAACGAATTGGGGACGATCCAGGATTTGCCGCTGCTGTCTCGAATCGCGCATGGGCAAGGCATGCTTATGCACACGGACGCCGTACAAGCCGGCGGGCAACTAGATCTTGATGTGGAGCGGCTCGGGGTGGACATGCTCAGTTTGTCCGCCCACAAATTCTATGGTCCCAAGGGAGTGGGTCTGCTTTACCTGAAGGACGGCGTTGAATTGGCGCCCTCCCAGAGCGGTGGCAGTCACGAACATGGCATGCGCGCCGGGACTCACAATACGGCTTTCATTGTTGGCATGGCGAAGGCGCTGGAATTGGCTTATGAAGAGAACGATGAGCGGCTGAAGCATTTTAGGCAGATGCGCGATTTGCTGATTCACGGCATATTGGATCGCTTGCCTTGCGCGGCGCTGAGCGGGCATCCGGATCGACGCCTTCCCTCGCACGCCAGTTTTATCCTTCATGGCATTGACGCGAACGCGCTGATGATGCACCTCGATATGGCCGGCGTGGCGGCAAGTAGCGGTTCGGCTTGCAAAACCGGCAATCCCGAGCCATCAGAGATATTGTTGGGTGTTGGCTATTCGGAAGAGGAGGCAAAAAGCGGGCTGCGCTTGTCCGTCGGCTTGCAAAGCAGCGAGGATGACATCAGCTATGCGCTCGATGCGCTGGAAACGGCGGTGGAAAAGCTGGGCAGGCTGAAAAGAGAAATGGCGCGATGAGCGCGATTGGTTCGCGGGTTGTCGTCGCGATGAGCGGCGGCGTCGATAGCTCGGTGGCCGCGGCCTTGCTGGTCGAGCGCGGCTACGATGTGCTTGGCATGATGATGCGCCTGTGGTCGGACGAGGCGATGGGGGGACCGGCGCACAATCGCTGCTGTACGCCGGATCAGATGTCCGACGCCCGCAGAATAGCGGACCAGCTCGGCATTCCCTTTTATGTTCTGGATTCCAAGGATGTGTTTCGCAACACGGTCGTTCAATACTTCATCGACGGGCATCGCGACGGATTCACGCCGAATCCCTGTTTGCAGTGCAACCGACATATCCGTTTCGACTGGTTGCTGAAGAATGCCCTGGCGCTGGATGCCGACTATCTCGCGACCGGACATTACGCGCGCATTGACCAAGACGAATCGGGGGAATACCGGTTGCGCAGCGGCGTCGATCTGGGAAAGGACCAGAGTTATGTGTTGAGCGTGATGGGACAATCGCAACTGGCGCGGACGATGTTCCCCGTTGGCGAGTTTACCAAACAAGAGGCGCGGGCTCTGGCAAAGAAATTCGGGTTGAACGTAGAAGGCAAGAAGGACAGCCAGGATCTGTGTTTCCTGGGGGGCAAGGACTATCGAGATTTCTTGCGCCTGCATGCGCCGGATCTAACGCAACCCGGACCCATTATGCGACGAAACGGCGAGCTGTTGGGGGAGCATCGGGGATTGTCCAATTACACAATTGGCCAGCGCCGGGGGCTTGGCCTTTCCTACGCTGCGCCCTTGTACGTTTTGGAAATGAATCCCGCTGATAATTCACTGGTGGTCGGCACCAGCGAAGAGCTTGGCAGGGATGAGTTGCTCGCGGATTCGGTCAACTGGGTCGGTGGCGAAGCTCCAGCTCGACCCTTGCGCGCCGGGGTTAAGATCCGTTACAAAGCGCGGGCGCAGCCAGCCATGGTCGAGCCAAGAGGCGAGGATCAAATATATGTACGCTTCGATTTTCCGCAGCGCGATATCACGCCTGGGCAAGCAGCCGTCATTTATGACGGGGACGTCTGCCTTGGCGGCGGAGTGATTCGCAAATTTGCAGAAACAGGGCGCGCTCGCGGAGGGCGGGAAAGCGAGCTAATTCCCAATTAACAGCACGATGATTGCGCTGCCAACTATAAATGGACCGTATGGTATCTTGTCAAATGGCTGATAGCCGCCCGTCTTCACAAATCGGGCGAATACGACGGCGATGGCGCCGGCCGCGCCTGAGAAAACTGAGAGAGTGATCGCCAACAGGATGCTCGGGAAACCGACCATGAGTCCTACTACAGCCATCAAAACCACATCTCCAAATCCCAAGGCGCTGCCCTCGAGCGGCTTGCCGCGGTATCGGCTCAGCAGGCGCGCGAACAGGACGCCGCCTAGATAGGCAGCATAGAAGAGGGCGAATCCGATCAAAGCGCCAATTGCGGCCGAAGGCAATCCTGGCTCAGTGACGGGAATCAAAGCGGCGTCTATCAAAGCCAGCGCGCCCAGCGGAAGCGCGACAGCAAAGGGAATGCGCCTGTGTTCCAGGTCAATCACTGTGATCAACACCAAGAGCGCGGCATAGGCAAACTTGAAGAGAGTCGCTGTTGACAGCAGGGCGGCTTCATCTCTGGTATCGGCGTAAAAGAGAAGCATAAGCAGCGCGGCGGCTATTTCCGTCAGCGGGTAGCGCCAACTGAGCAAAGCGCCGCCGCGCTTCTCAAGCTCGTCTCCGTTCGGTTGCGGCGGGCTGCGCAAGTTGAATATGAAGGCGCCGATACCGAGCCAGGCAAGCGCTGGGCGGCGTCTGCCGTCCGCGTATCGCGGCATGCTCAAGGGTTGGCGCGAGGGCAGGGCGTCCGCGAGCACGTTTATTAAGCCGCCCGCCAAAATTCCCGTGATCGCGACAGCGCAGGATTCCAGCAACATCACTGGTTTCGCCAAATCAAGGGAAGGGCGCGATTTCAGGGGCGGGCGGCAATAAAGTGAAAGAAATCGCCAACATCAGGATCACGCTGATGATAGCCGCCGCTATGATGGCAGCGCGCTGCCGCTGTGACGGGGCGGTCTCATCAAGTCCCGCGTCGGCCTGTGTATCAAAGATCAGCTCGAGTGGCTTGACGCCCGATGCGCCGATGCGCCAAAGCTGGAGCTCCGGTTTGTTTTTCTTGAGCGATACGATCAGTTGCAGCAGGCTATGATCGCCGGCGCCGTCTATATCCGCGATCGACGGGATGGCTGCCGAATTGGGGTGTGAATGATAGACTCCCATCCAGAGGAGGTTTTCGGCATCAAGGCGCTTCAGAGCGCCCAATTGCTCCTCAGGCTCGAATGAGAAGCGCGACCGTTTGCTTGAGGCGACATTGGAGAGGGGAATCGCGCTTTGGATTGTTTTGCCGTCTCCGGCGATCAAGCCACAAGCCTCATTCGGGACCTGCGCCCTGGCATCGTCTACGATTATCCTCGCAACCCTGTGCGGAATACGAATCGCCATATCATGGAGCTTTCGATGGGATCTCAAACTGGATTTGCGACTTGTGCTGCGGCGGGTCGCGGGTCTCGTAATAGAGTTCCGCGGTCATGGTGTAGGAGCCAACGGGATCATCCAAGCCGCGAATATGCATTGTGAATTCATTTTCGTAGTGCATGGTGGCGATTATGTCCAGGTCGCTCACCTGAAAGCCATCGTCGCGGCGGGCGACAATTACCAGATTGGGTCGTTCCTGAAAGGGCGTGAGCTTTAGATTGACCTTGACGCGAAAACCATCAGGATAGGGACTGGCGCTAAAAGCCTCGATGCGGATCTTGTCTTTGGGCTGCGGCGCCAAGTTGGGATCGTTGAAAAGATGGATTTCCATATCGCGACTTTCTTATTGTTGGGTTGATTCTTGCAAGGACTTCAAGGCGGCGAGCGCTTTGTCGAAAGAGTCAACCGGTACAAAGATATGGTCCCGAGAATAGGCGGCGAAGACCAGAACCGGGATCCCTGCTTCGGCAAGTGACCGGCTGACTGCCGCGATTAAACCTACCAGCTCTGGCTCCAGAATCGCGTCTACGGTGATAAGCCGATATACAACTTCGCTTAGCGTCGCCATTTTCAGCCGGCGCTGGAATTCCTGGCAGACTTCATCTGGCAAGAGCATCGTCACTTCGTCCTGGTCCGCAAGCATGCTTGAAAAGGGGAGGCTGGCTTCGGCGACGATACCAGCCGCGACGGTGATGCCGTTTGCCGGCAGTTTCAACAATCGATAGTCCGACTCGTCGCTGTGGAACTCACAGGCGCGCAGTACTTCGTCAACTGTTTGAGACATTGATTGTCACTCGTCGAATTGATAGGTCGCTTCGGCATAATAGCGCACGCTGCGTTCGGCCAGCTTCCGTTGCAGCCATTGTTTCAACTCCCGATTTTTTTCTTCCAGCGGGCTTTCCTCGCGCAGCTTGCACATGGGATAATTGAGCTTAAGCGCCCGCCCGTGGATGATATGGCGGCTTACGCCTGGCGGCAAGAAGGCTTCTTTGGTCGCCGCGTCAATGATGTCTTGGGGCTGATACCCCGGGAACATCACAAGCGCGATCGCGTATGGATAGAGGGACCAGATCTGATTGGGATCAGTCAATGGACTGCGATACAAGGTTGCGTGGCGATGATATGATTCAACGACCCGGCGCAATGTGGCGTTTCTCTCAAAGAGATCGTCCGCGCTGGCATGGATGCCGTAAACCGGTCCTTCGTGTAACAGGACCTGCGCCACCGCGCTGGAATCCCAGCCGTCACGAATATCTATGTCGGGGATGGCTTCCAGCCGGCTTTGGAACGCGTCCGTCTGCCAATCCGATACGATGTGTTGCCATACACCCAGCTCGATGAACTGCGATTCATAGTCGGCGACCTGAATCAAGATGTGGTCATAATCCAGATATTTGAGCGAGCTATGTCGATTGGCGCCGTCCATCAGAACATATTTGCCGTTGCCGAGGGAGGCAACAACGGGCGGATTCGTGAAGTACTCAGCCCCCCGCAAACGAGAAATCAGGGGTTGTGATCGCTGCATGTCGCTCTTTTCGTGCGGCAAGACGTCATCAATGTTGACGATCCGCAAATCTGGCGGCGGAGAACTTATTGGATTCGTCTTCATGCAGTTCCTTTGTACAATATCCCAATAGATTATCACGAAGAAATCTTGACGGCAATTGCGCCAAAGTCGTTTCTATGAGGGGGCTGCAGATGGGAGCCAGACAACAGGGCGCGGACGCGACCCAGCACCGTTGGCTGACGATGCCACGAACCTTGTCGTTTGTCATAAACGGCGGTGATGTCTTGATGATGAAGCGGGACGCCGGCAAACGCGTTTTCCCAAATCAATACAACGGCTTGGGCGGTCATGTCGAACGCGACGAAGACGTCCGCAGCAGCGCGCTGCGAGAGATAGAAGAAGAATCGGGTCTGGTCGCGCATTCGCTTCGTTTGCGCAGCATCCACAATATTGATGCCGGCGAAGCCAGCGGCATCCTGCTTTTTGTTTTTACGGCGATTAGCGACAGTCGAGATCTGAAGCCGGACAGTCCGGAGGGCACGCTGGAATGGATATCAATTGACAAGGTACTGGACTATGATCTGGTCGAGGATTTGCCGCAGTTGCTCCCGCGCGTTCTTAACTTGCCAGACGGGCGGGACCCGCTCTATGCGCACGTCGGTTATAGTGAGGAAGATCAGATAAGATTGCGATTCGTGGAGCCGGCCTGAAACGGCTGTTCTGTACAGGTCTGCGGCGTCCAGAATTGATCCTTTGCGGAAACGAATGTCGCTGGGCTTGCACATGCGGTTTCGCGGATGCGCCAGCGCTACAAGGCTTGCCCGGTACTGGTGAAGAAGCGTTTCATTTGTTCTTTTCAAAGGGGTTATCCGACCGTTTCTAGCTGGAAAGCGGGCGACCTGATAGGTCGCGTAGACACTGACCGCCGGTCGCCTCTACATTTTGGATGCTTTATGTGGCGATCGACACAGAATGATTTTGAAGCGATTGCCCTGACGAGCTGTTGCAGTCGTAGTCCCTATGTGTTATCATCCGTAGCGTTAACAATTGAAGACTAAGTTTTACGCTTATCCAGAGGTGGTGGAGAGACCGACTCTACGAAGCCACAGCAACCCCCAGATGGCAATGGGAAGGTGCTAAATTCGGCAGATTTTTCTGGAAGATGAGGGTAAACGCCTGAGAAGCACGCAGGTTATTCCGTAGACTGTGCCGCAGTCACTGTTTTTGTCAACTAACGGAAGCCCAAACTGGCGTAAGTGAAGCCGCCGTTTGGGCTTTTTTGATTGGGTGAGGCAAGAAGATGAAATTATCGAATGAGCAGAGTGTAGCGAGTTTTGAGGGCGCCAGCACACAAGCCGTGCACGGAGGCGCGCCGCGCAAGAAGGGCTTCCATTCCCTTACTACGCCCATTGTACAGTCCGCCACCTATACATTTGAGAATACGAGCAAGCTAATCGAGTTTCTCGACGCGAAGGTATATGGCGGCGAACTGGATCGCGAGGAGTATGGGCGATACGGCAATCCAACCGTCTGGTCGGTGGAGAATCGCATTGCCGAACTGGAGGGCGCTGAAGACGCGGCCATTTATCCCTCGGGCATGTCGGCTGTTACGTCGCTCTTCCTGACTGTGCTGCGCCCGGATACCCATATCATCATGACAGATGATTGTTATCGAAGGACGCGGCAATTTTGCGATACGACGTTGAGGAAATTTGGCGTTGCCACCACTGTCGTTCCTATGGGGGATTATGAAGCGCTGGAAGCGGCCATCGTTCCGCGGAAGACGCGTTTCATTTTTACTGAAACCCCTACCAACCCGTATTTGCGTGTAGCGGACCTGGATCGGCTGGTGGCGATCGGCAAGCGATACCGGGCGATGACACTATTGGATACGACTTTTGCCACGCCAGTCAACTTGCGGCCGCTGGAATACGGCGTCGATTTTGCCCTGCATAGCGCGACCAAGTATTTCGGCGGTCATAACGATGTCTTGGCCGGCGTTATCGTCGGCAGCGGGGCGCGGATCAAAGCCCTGAAGGATGCCCGCGGTGTGCTGGGGAACGTGATTGACCCTCATCAAGCCTTTCTGATAGAGCGCGGCTTGAAGACGCTTGCGGTACGCGTGCGGCATCAAAATGAAACTGCGCTTGAGACAGCGCGCTTTCTGGAGCGGCACCCGAGGATCGAGCGGGTGTTCTATCCCGGGTTGGCTTCTCATCCCGATCACGAGATTGCCAAGCGTCAAATGAGCGGATTTGGCGGGGTGGTGAGTTTTCAGGTGGCGGGCGGTTTGGACGAGACCAGCGACTTCATTGATCGCCTGCGCATACCGTATATCGCGCCAAGCCTGGGCGGCACGGAAAGCCTGATCGAGCAGCCCGCGTATGTGAGCTATTACGACCTGAGCGCCGAGGAACGTCGCGCGATTGGCATTGAGGACAATCTCGTCCGTCTTGCGCTGGGCATCGAAGACGCCGAAGATATCATAGCCGATCTCGAGCAGTCGCTGTCCAAAGTGCCCGCTCCGCGACCCTTGAAAGGCGCCGGTTAGCAGTTACCTGGCTAGAGTGGCAAGCCCGTTGTGGTCCGGTCTTTGAGCAACTCGACGATCTGCCGCAGGTCATCTTCAGCTTGCAAGGTCGCGTTTTGGAAAGCGGGATCTATCATATTCAGATTGTTCGCGTGGTAGCCCATGGTTGCTTCCGGGTCTTTGAGTACATGACCGGTCAAGACGCCGACCACGGTATCTCCGGGCGATATGACGCCTCGCTCAACCAGCTTCCTGGCGCCGGCGACGGAGCAGGCAGAGGCGGGTTCGCAGCCGATGCCGACCCCGTCGACGATGGCTTTGGCATCCATGATTTGCTGATCGCTAACTTGCTCCACGACGCCGCCCGTCCATTCCAGCGTGCGGATCGCCTTTTGCAGGTTTACGGGATTGCCTATCTTGATGGCGGTGGCGATCGTCCGCGCCTCCACCGCCTGGAAGTTCTTGAATCCGTCAGCGAAATGCCGATATAAAGGATTCGCCCCTTCCGCTTGAATGATGGCCAGGCGCGGCATCCGGTCAATCAAGCCGAGATCCAGCATTTCCAGCAGCCCTTTGCCGAAGGCGGAACTGTTACCCAAATTGCCGCCGGGCAGGACAATCCAGTCGGGCGCCTGCCAGCGCAACTGCTGCAATGCCTCAAACATGATCGATTTCTGCCCTTCCAGCCGAAAGGGATTCACGGAGTTCAGAATATAGATGCGCAAGCGCTCCGCGACTTCGCGGACGAGCGCCATATTGCGGTCAAAATCGGCATTAATCCGCAAACATGTCGCGCCATAGGCGATGCCTTGCGCCAGCTTTCCCAGGGCAATCTGCTGATTCTGCAGAAACACGATGCCTTGCATGCCCGCGCGCGCGGCATAAGAGGCCATGGATGCGGAGGTGTTGCCGGTCGAGGCGCAAGCCACACGATCCATGCCGAGAATCTTGGCTTGCGTAACACCGGTTGTCATGCCGCGATCCTTGAAGGACCCGGTTGGATTCTCGCCTTCGTGCTTGAGATAAAGCGTATCGACGCCGATATACGAGGCTACGCGCGGCAAGTGATACAGGTTGGTGTTGCCTTCCGCCCGGCTGACGATGCGCTCGTCGTCGATGCCGGGATAGATCAATTCCTTGAAGCGCCATACGCCGCTATTGTAAGGAAATTTGAGCGTTCCCAGTCTGTTGTCAAAGAGAGCTTGCGTCAGTTCGGCGGCGGATTCGCGGAAGTCATGTCTGACATCAAGCAAGCCCCCGCAAACCTGGCAGTCGTAAATGACTCGGTCGATTGGGTATTGTCCCCCGCAATCGATACATTGTAGTATGCTTGGCATTCGATCGACCTCTCGTTAGGAAACCGCAGCCGCTCGACGGGAGCGAAAAAGTCCCAGGAATATCGCGCTCACAGAAAATAACAAGCCTTCTCGCCGCAGGAGCAAGAAGGTCTGTAAAGTCAGATAAGGATAGCGATCCTTCATGTCATTTTCCAGAGCCGAAGCCTTTGCGCCAGCCACCGTTGCGAACCTGGGCGTCGGTTTCGATATCCTGGGACTGGCTTTAGAAGGCATGGGCGACCGCGCTATCGTCGAATTCCAAGAGTCGTCCGAGGTCCTCATTAGCAAGATTGAAGGGGACGCCGGCAGGCTGCCTCGCGATCCCGAAAAGAATGTCGCATCCGTTTCCGCCAGCGCTTTCCTTGAACATATGGGTGAAAAGCGGGGCTTGCGCATTGAGCTCTTTAAGGGCTTGCCGCTATCCAGCGGCCTTGGGAGCAGCGCCGCGAGCGCAGTGGTCACGGTTGTCGCATTAAACAAGCTATATGGCGAACCATTTAGCCGCGAGCAACTGCTGCCATTCTGTTTGGAAGGCGAAGCGCTGGTTAGCGGCTATCATGCGGACAATGTGGCGCCCTGTCTGCTGGGGGGCATCACGCTAGTTGCCGGGATTACCGTTGAGGCCATCCAGCCATTGCCGATCCCCGACAACTTGCATCTGGCTTTGGTTACGCCAGAGGTCGCGATTCCCACTGCCGAAGCCCGAGCCGTGATGCCCTCGCATGTCAGTTTGCCGACGCTAATCCATCAGACCGGCAAAGTCGCGCGCCTGATTGACGCTTTACACCGCGGCGACTTGCAGGCGATGGCTGACGCGATGGAAAAGGATCTCGTCGCCGAACCGGCGCGGGCCAGCCTGATGCCGCATTTGCAGGATGTTCGCAAGGCAGCGAAAGCGAGCGGCGCCTTAGCCGTTTTTATCGGGGGCGCCGGACCGACGCTCTGCGCGCTCTGCGATGCGAAGACAGCCGCGGAAAAGGTTGCCGGCGCCATGAAGAAAGTCTACAGCGACAGAGAACTCGAATCCCGGACTGTATCCACCCGGGTTGACCGCCGCGGTTCGATTGTGATTCATGCGGAATGACTTGGCATGGAAGCGATTCAGAGCAATCGCTTCAAAATGCGTATGCCCTGCGATGAGCATTATGCAAACTTAAACCTAACCACAGAGGCACAGAGAGCACAGAGAAAAATTTTCATTCATAAAGTTGCGAATTTGCGCTTGAGTTTTGGATTCCGTGACAGACTGTTCCGCCGGTTACGCGCGGAGCGGCTGTGGTGAAGTATATATTGATGTAATTGCTCTGGGTGGCGATTGTGAAATTCTTGACAATCTCGGCCGCGCTCTTTATACTTGCTGGACGATTTGGCGAAACGGCGTGACTGTCAATGGCAGACAAGGGGCTTCCCGAATGCTGGTACATCTCTTGACAGGTTCTGCATTTGGCGCGTCTTTAAGCGAGCGCAAGCGCGTTGCCGTGTTAGAATAGGTTGGTCATGAGTGACCAGCGCCTGGATTGGGATTCGAGCTACGAAATCGTTTTGGCATTGAGAGATCTTTATCCAAATGCAGTCTTGGAAGACTTGTCCTTGGATGATCTGAACGCGCGCATCGTTGCGCTGCCCGGTTTTTCCGATGACCCCGAGTTGGTCAATGACGCGATTTTGCGAGCGATTCTGCGCGAATGGTACGAGGAGATCGGTGACTAGATGGACTTGAACCTGCAAGAGTTAGAGAGAACCGAGTTTCCCGTTCCTGCCGAATTGGAAAACAATATCGCGATCACCAGTCTCAGTCAACTGTATAACTGGGGCAGGCGCAATTCAATGTGGCCCATGCTCTTTGGCTTGGCTTGCTGCGCAATCGAAATGATCGCGACGGCGTCATCTCGCTTCGATTTCTCCCGATTTGGTTTCGAGGTGATGCGGGCGACTCCTCGTCAAGCTGATCTCATGATCGTTTCCGGCACCGTGACCAAAAAGATGGTCGTGCCGATTGTGCGCTTGTATAACCAGATGCCGGAGCCGAAATACGTTTTGGCCATGGGCGCCTGCGCGAGCGGGGGAGGTCCCTTTAAGGAGGGCTACAACGTTGTTTCCGGCATTGACAAATACCTGCCGGTCGATGTCTATGTGCCCGGGTGCCCGCCTACGCCGCAGGCGCTGCTCTTTGGGATGATAGCTCTGCAACGGAAAATCGACGGTCAGAGCATCGCCAATGGCGATGACGTGCCATGGTATGGCATAGGACCTGCCGAACCGACTCCCGTTCCTGTATTGGGTCCCGACATCATTGACCCGCGTCAGATGGATATGATTCGGCGGCAAGCCGAAGCAGCGGCTGAAGATATGGCAATGGTAGGGCAACGTGAATTGCCCAGCGCGACGCAACTGGTTGCGGCGAAGGTGGCAACTGCGGAGACTACAGGCGCCGCCAGCGCGGCGATTTCCGATGACGCTCTCAGTTTTGTCTTGCCGACTGGCGGGAATCCCTGGACAGAAGCCGAAGAGATTCGCGAAAAGCGCCGCCTGCGCGCCCTGGCAAGAAAAGCGGTTCGCGCCTCGCGCAGGTCGGCGGAAGCAGAAGAGGAATAGCGCAATATGGTGAGTCCCGCTTTAGCCCCGGACGATGTTGTCAATGCTCTTTCAATTGAAGACTCAATTGCCTATCTGAAGTCAAAGCATCCCGACGCGGTCGCTGATGATGAGCGCGAAGGATATTCGGGCGTCCTTGTGCAAGCGAGCAAGCTGGTTGAGGTTGCCCGGGCAATACGGGATGATCTTGGTTTCGATTATCTTTCCAGCGCTACCGCGGTTGATTACCTGGGCGCGGGCGATCACATGGAGATGGTTTACCATGCCTACCGCACGAGCGGCGGCGGCGCGCTGGTGTTCAAAGCGCAGACAGAACGTGAAGACCCCGAGATTCCTTCACTGGTGCGCGTGTGGCGCGGCGCCGATTTTCAAGAGCGTGAGGCTTGGGATCTATACGGCATCAAGTTTCCGGGCCACCCGAATCTGCGCCGGATTCTCATGTGGGAGGGTTTCCACGGTCATCCGATGCGCAAGGATTGGCGCGAAGCCTATTACGAAGAAGAACAAAAGCCATTTGACAACCGCTGGCCCGGCGGGCATGCTCACCGGTCCGAAGAAAAGAACGTCTTCGGCAAGAATGTGACCTATCCGCCTGATATTGACCTCAATCGCTTGATGGATACTTCCGAGAGCGAGGTATACGCTTCGCTCGGTTTGGGAGTCGATGTCGAGCGCATATTGGACAAGGACGGCTTCGAGACCAACGAACTCGTCGTTAACATGGGTCCGCATCATCCCAGCACGCATGGCGTCTTCCGTATGGTGCTGACGGTTGATGGCGAAACTGTGACATCGTTGGAACCGGTCATGGGTTACTTGCACCGGAATCACGAAAAGATCGGCGAGCGCAATACCTATCTGCACAATATTCCCTTTACAGATCGACTTGATTACATCTCGAGCATGGGCAACAACCACGGCTACGTGCTTGCCGTCGAACAGTTGATGAGCCTGGGCAGGAAGTACAATCCGCCGACTTATCGCTGTGAGGCGATTCGCGTGATGATGGTGGAGCTAAGCCGCATCGTGAATCATTTGTGGGCGATCGGCTTCTGGTTGAATGACATTGGCGCCTTCTTCACGCCCGTTCTGTATTTCATACAGGAACGGGAACGAATTCTTGATTTCTTCGAGGCGGTGGCGGGCAGCCGCATGATGTGCAATTACATGCGTTTTGGCGGTCTATTTGGCGATTTGCCCGAGCGCATAAAGAGCGTCAGCAACCTCACTAACGATCGCATTCGCGATTACAACACCATGCAGTTCCTGACCGAAATGGTCAATGAACGCATCCCGCGCACCATTGACGAATTGGAACAGCTCTTGACACAGAACGAGATTCTGCTGGAACGCTCCATTGGCGTGGGCATCTTGAGCGGGGATGACGCCATCAATTACAGCGCGGCGGGTCCATTGCTGCGCGGCAGCGGCGTCGCCTATGATGTTCGCCGCGCCGATCCCTATAGCATCTACCCGGAACTGGACTTTGATGTCGCGGTGGAACAAGACGGCGACATGTACGCTCGTTACCGAGTTCGGGTCACCGAATTGCGGGAAAGCGTTCGCATTCTCAAGCAGATTCTGCCCCGCCTGGAGGCGACAGAGGGCGAATCAATATGGGCTGACGGAAAGCCGGGCGCATACGCGCCTCGCGTCCCCTTCGGCGAGGCTTACGGTCGCGTCGAAAACGGCAAAGGCGAGTTAGGCTATTATGTCGTCTCGGCCGGTGGCAGGGGCGGCTCATCCAATCCCTGGCGCTATCATGTGCGAGCGCCCAGTTTCATCAATTTGACGCCGATGGGTTTGATGAGCAGCGGGTACAAGGTTGCGGATATCGTCGGCATCCTGGGTAGCATTGATATTGTACTTGGGGAAACCGATCGCTAGGGCGCAAGTGTCATAAAGAGCCTAAGGCTGCAGCAAGCGGCGAACAAGGCAAGCCTAGGAGAGAACATGTACGGAACAGGTTTGGCAAAAGGATTGATGCTGACCTTGCGACATTTCATCGACTCTTTCGTCGATGACCTGCGCTATGGCTTGCGGAAGTATTCGCATTCGACCGACAATTTCGGCCTCCGGCAAGGGACTGAGGCAAAAGGCGTCATCACGGTGCAGTATCCCGATGAGAAAGTGGCGGTGCCGGAACGCTTTCGCTTTGTGCCCTTTCTGATTGTTGAGGACGAAGATCATCCAACCCGCAGCGGAAAAGACTGGTGCACCAGTTGTGGCATTTGCGCCAAAGTTTGTCCGCCGCAGTGCATTTGGATCGTGCGCGGAAACGACCCCAATACCGGGCGACCGGTACCGGAACCCGAGGCCTTTTTCATCGATATCGACATCTGTATGAACTGCGGTTACTGCGCCGAGTATTGCCCCTTCGACGCGATAAAGATGGACCACGACTACGAATTAGCCAGTTACGACCGCACCAGCCACCACATTCATGACAAGGAAAAGCTGTCCAAGCCCGCTTCATACTGGCGCAGCATCGCGCCGACGCGCGCTTATGAAGAGATGCTGGTTCGCGGCACTTGGGAACATAAAGACGCCGCCAAGGAGGCGCGTCGCGGCAGCGCCAGCCCCCGCGCCAGTTCTCGCGCGCAGGAAACGCAAGCTGAGGCTGCTCCGGCCGCGGTTGCGACGGCTGCCGCGGAAGCGCCTGCGCCCCCCGCAGCCGCGCCCGCAGAAGGCGCGACGCCCTGGAGCGAAGACGACGCCAAACGCGAAGAGCGACGACGGAAAGCCCTGGAACGCAAGGCGAAGCGCGCCGCCAGAAGCGGCGGGTAAAGCCTTCCCCGACTGCATCCGCAGGTATGACCCGACAGCGCGAGCTCGTGCTGTGATTTTCGACCTATGTCCTTGCATAGGCGAGCTTGGCGGTCAGCGCAGGGCAATCGCATTAAAAATAATTGCCTTTTTATCCCCATCCCGAATCTTTCCCCGCAGGTCTGAATCGGCGGTCAGTGTCGAAGGTCAATGTCTACGTGACCGGCGGGCTGTGTCTACGCGCCCTACGCGACCCAGCGCGGCGCCCCAAAAATCGCTTTTCGGCAATCTCGAAAATCACGAACATTTGTCTTACTTTCTGCTCAAAATGATGATATGCTCCCCCTATGGATCAATTATCGCAAGCTCTCAATCTCGCTCCCCGGCCGATACCCTCCGCCTATTCCCGCTTTCACGTCCGGATTCTAAAAAGTATCTCCCGAAAAAACAGACTATATCTATACGGTGTCGATACACTTGCTGAATTCAGCGGGACAGCTAGGGGCGCTTTAGGGACGTATCGGGGCAGAAGCCGACTTTATGGCGGCGGGAGCGCCGCTGCGCCGGCAAAGCAAATTCATACCGTCACCCGCTTGCCTTTCCTCCGTTTCGCCTGCAAAACCGCGTCTATTGTCCGAAAAATATATTTTATTGTCCGAAACGGACAAAGTCGGACAAAAAACAAGCCCAAAACAAACACTCGCCGGGAGTGGCTTCATTCTGACTGCATGATAAATTGGCCAGCAAATAAAAACTTTGTGTCGGCGGCTTGGCGATTGGCGACGCGACCGGCGGTCAGCGCGACTTGCATTCGTCAATAGCCAGAAGAATGGTATAGTAGGTCGACGTCGGAATCGGATTCTCGAGGTAAGGCATGGCATCAGTTGAAGATCGTGTAATGGAGGCTTTGACTACGGTAATCGAGCCGGAGTTGAACCAGGACATCGTGACGCTCGATATGGTGCGGAACCTCCAGGTGGAGAAAGGCGTCGCGGAGTTTACTATCGTCCTGACGACCCCCGCTTGTCCGCTGAAAGACGTGTTTGTCGAGCGCTGCAACGCCGCGTTGATCGGTATGGTCGAAGGGATCAGCGAGGTTCGCATCAAGTGGGACGCGCAGGTGCCGACTGATCGCCGCATACATGGCCGTCTGGACGTTCCGATGAATTCGATTGTCGCGATAGCGAGCGGCAAGGGAGGCGTCGGGAAAAGCACGGTGGCGACGAACATCGCCGTGTCGCTGGCGGAAGCCGGGGCTAGCGTGGGATTAATTGACGCCGATATTCTCAACCCCAACATTCCGCAGATGTTCGGCTTGGGCAGCGGTCGACCGAAGGTCAGCAACAAGAAAATGCAGCCGCTGGAGGTCTATGGCGTCAGGCTCATCAGCACTGGATTCCTGACCACGCCGGAGAAACCGATGATCATGCGCGGACCGATGCTGCATAGCGCGATTCGTCAGTTTTTCACGGACGTAGACTGGGGCAGGCTGGACTATATGATCGTGGACCTGCCGCCGGGCACGGGCGATGCGCCGCTCTCGCTGGCGCAGTCCTTCCCGTTGACGGGCAGCATCATTGTGACGCAGCCACAGGCGGTCGCGGTTGCGGATGCTTTGCGCGCGGCGGCGATGTTTGAGCAACTGAACGTGCCGGTATTGGGCGTCATTGAGAATATGTCCGGCGAGTTCTTCGGGAGCGGTGGGGGAGAGGCTTTCGCCAATCAGCGCGGGGTTCCGTTTTTGGGACGCGTTCCGCTGGCAAGCGAGGTTCGCGAAAGTGGAGATCTTGGGCGTCCGGTAGCGATCCATGACCTGGATTCGGAGTCGGGCAGAGCGTTTCGTCAGCTTTCCGAGCAGGTAGCCGCGCGCATCAGTTTGGCGATGCTACAAGGCGCCGATGTCGTGCCAATCAACATTATCGACTGAGATCGGTCCAGCGGGCTAGTCGTCCATTCCGATGACGCGGATTTCGTCGCTGTTGCCGGGCGGGTTATACCTGCCGACAAGCAACCAAAACAGGGCGCTTAGAAACAAGCCCAGGACAAAAGCCAGCAGGGTCTCGTCGTGCAGGTCGACCTTGATAAAGGCGTTGTGGCGGATAATCAGCAGGCAGATAAGCACGAATCCGGCCACCAGTCGTCGACGCGCCGGTTCCGCGCGCTGTATCATGATGAGAAGCAGCGTGACCACGACGGATATCAAGGCAACGTAATTCAAGTCCATGTCAGTTAGTGGTCTCCGTCACAGTATTCTGGTTTGATCAATTTCCGATTTCATATCCCGGGCGAAGGCGATGCAGTATCATTGTAGCATGAGCGGATAATCGGTGGAAACAGGTTGATAAGCGTCAATTTGACCAGCTACGGCAAGATCGGCGTGCTCGAAATCGCCGGAGAGTTAGATGCCGCAGGCGTCTCGGCGCTTTCTCAGGTGATCGAAGAGGCGCTTGAGGCAGAGATGCGAGCGCTTGTGGTGGACTTGTCCGGCATAAGACTGCTGGATATTCATGGCCTTCGCGGACTAAATGCGGGACTGAAGCGAGTTCGTCGGGCTGGCGGCGACATGAGCCTGGCGGAGCCGTCTGACCCGGCTTTTGAGTCATTAAAAGCGGCAAAACTGGATGAGATCTTCACTATCTTCGAGTCGTCGCAAGCGGCAATCGCCAGCTTCTAGCGTGATCATGCGGTTTCCGGTTGAGAGCGGGAAGCCATTTTGATGCCAGGCGCTAAAGGTTATCTGCGCTTCCAACCGTTGATGTCATTGAGGTTGACGTATTCCGGCGCCGGCGGCAGATAGTTTCCTTCACACTCCTGCGCAGTGGCGGGCAGATTGCCGCGAGGAACGAGCAGGGCATTTTCCGGATTGAAGTAATTCCATGCGGCGCGCGAGATCTCTTCAACGAGCGGCCAGAGTTTTTCATAGTCCTGGAATTCTGTTTCCTCCCAGAGATAAACTGAAATGACATAGTGATGGCCGTTGGGCGAATAAACGATACCGGCGTCGCCAACGGTGTCGAATATCCATCCATTCTTATGTGAGATACGCACACCCTGGGGAATGCCGCCCTGCAGCAAGCGTTCAAGGTCATTGGCGCTGGTTAGTTCCAGCATTTGGCGGCATTCTTGCCGGGTGATGCGACCGTCTGGAAACGCAGTGACCAAGCCCGAGCCGAACTCGGCGCAATCGTAAAGCAGATTGAACAGCGTAGCCATGTCCTCGGCAGTTGTCTGATTAAATGGGTCCGCCCCGGTAACGTAGGTCTGGTTTGGCGCTGTCTCCGGCGCTTGAATCGAACCAAGGCGTTGACCTTCCACGCCGAGGTAAAATGGCGCCGTAATGAAGGAATTGAAGGCTCCCACTCTTTGCATAGTGCCAGTGACGCTCTGTATGCCCGCAAATATGTCTCCGCCGCCGACGATTTCCATCAGCAGATTTGACGAGGCGTTGTTGCTGCACAAAAGTGAATTGGCCAGCAGCCAAGCTTCATCCTGTGATGGACTGTCTGCCCGAATGCGGAAGTAGTCAATCATGATCGGCAGCTTGATGGTACTGGCTGCGGAATATGCGACGTCGCCGAGAATGTTCAACTCTTCGCCGCTGATCAGGTCAAGTATAAAGATCGAGGCTACTGTCCGTTGGCCATCGAAAATGAAGCCAATATCATCCAGGTAATCAATGATCATTTCACGTAAGCTGTCCAATGTGGGCAGCTCGCTGTCGATTGCCGTAACCGGCAGACCCACTGCGCGAGATGTTGCGGAACGTAAAGAACTGTCTATGACATCCATCGCGGCGGGGATATCGAGGGCGTAGCCGCTTTCTCCGGCATAAACGGTCAATGTTTGCAAGTCGTAACCTGGCGAGCCGGGCGCATTGTCATATCGCAGAGCGAGGTCCTGCAGGAATGCCTCCAGGGCGTAACTCTGATAGTCGGCAACGAGGGTAACCTCTCTGGAGACAATTAATTCGTTGCCCAGCAGGTAGTCCAGAAAGCGTTGCCAGAAGCCGCCGCCGGTCTCGCCCGATGCCAGAGCGTCCGCGAGCATGGGATCGCTGCTTATTCTCCAGCCGACCTGGTCGGGGTGCAAACGAATCGGATGTGGCTGTCCTCCAAGGGCATCGGGGTACAACAAGAGCAGGGGCTCCGCGTAGGCGCTTTCCCAGCGAGAGACCGCATCGCGACCGCTCAAGCCGCTGACGTTTACTCCGGCAACAATGATCCCGGATGGCAAGAGCTCTTCGCGCCGACTGAATGCCACAAGCTCGTAGACAAGAATGGCGCTGGCGGCGAGGAGCAGCAGCAGGGAAAAAGAGAACAGCAGCGACAATCCGCCCTGGCGACGACGGGAGGTCAGTTGCGCTCCCATTTGTCCCCTCGCGCGCCGCAACCGACTGCTATCTTGATCGACTGACGGTGAAACTCGTGAAGATCTGGCAAATTGTCAGGGTCAGCCCAGCGAAAGTCGAGCAATTCCATGCTTAGCTTGCCGACGGGGCTGAGCGAATTGCATAGAAAAGACATATCAATATGGTTTCTGAACGGCTTCGACGTGTGCAGGACGGTGGTAACTTCGGCAGCGAGTTGGAGTTCCTCGCGGAGTTCGCGCAAGATTGCGTCGGCCGGATCTTCATCTTCACCAATCCAGCCGCCCGGCAGCCCCCAGGGATGTCGCGGGTGGTAGGCATGTTCCACAATCAACACTCGGCCCTGCTCGTCAAGGACAACGCCGGCCACCCCGACCGTGTATCGAGATTGCAGTCTGCGAAATATGAGAAAGGGAAGGCGAACCAAGGCGGGAAACCGGCGGATCAAGGTCGCGAATTGACGGGACACGGGGCTAGATCTCGTAGGACTGGATTCAGGACGAGTCTAGCGGGGCGCAGGTGTATCGTCAACAGCAAACATCGCGGTGCAAGATAGTCACGGAGCCGCTCGGCGCGTAATTGGCGAAAAGGCTATGAGCCATCGCGCTCAGGCAGAATAGCAAGCCTGCTTGTCGCATGAGCGACGCGGTTTGCATAAACAAAGATAATCGGCGGTATAAAGGCACTGTAGCACTGTACAGAGGACATCTTGGAGAGCGCCATTCCAGAGCGTTTTTTGACTGCGCCAAGTCCATGCCGCTTGTACGCGTTGTGCTATACTTGTTAGTCAAATGAATTGCCGCCAAGCGCATGCAGATGGGGGTATTGTGTGTGCGGTTGCTTGTATTCCCTTGCCGAAACAACGTGTGATTTTGTCGCGAAAATCTTAGCGCGCGTTTGGATGGTGCCAGTTGCCGCAGATTCCACTCGATTTTCTTGACCTGTTAATTGAATCACCTGGCGACCTGATTTTTTTCCTGCTGGTATTCGGATTGAGTCAAGCCACTCTATTCCTCGCCTTTGGATTGCGTTCTCGCTTCGAGACTGAACAAGCGACATATCGATATGTTCTGGCAGCGATTGCTTTGGTAAGCATCTGGCTAGCCCTGATGGCGGTTGCTTTATTCTCGCTACTGACACCGTTTGAAGCGCCAATGCTCATGCCTCCACTTGAGAGGTTGGGCATGTCGCTCTCGCTCGTGTTCATGTCCTATGCCTTCCTGAGCGCAGACAAGTCGCAGCGGGACAGCCGGGCGAACCTTTGGTTAAGCGGAACTGTCGTTCTGATCCTCCTCCTATACCTGTACACTACCGGCGAGTGGTTCGGCGAGTTTGAAACAGGCGCCATGTTCAATACGAGCGAATTGGCGCCTTTATGGTCTATTTTGCCCTTGGCCATCGGTCTATTGGGCTTTTTTGGTGTTGCATTCAGTTTCAGGCGCATCGTCGACGCGCCCTTGAAATGTCTCTTTTTTATTCTAATCGCCTTGGGCAACGGCTGGGATATTTGGCAGTTTGCGAATTCCGATTTGTCGGGCAATTATCTTGGCAGCGCCCGTTGGGCATATCTTGCCGCGGTTGCCCTGGCGCCGGTGATTATCCATCGGCTCATTGTCACATCGCTGGATCGTCGCCTGGCTGGAGGCGAAGCGCCAAGCAGTGACCGCCGGATAGAAGATACGAGCCTTGTCCCGCGCGAGCAGGAAATAGTGGCGCGTAGCAGCGACGAGCCCGTCAGGCCGACGCGCCCGGTCGATTCGACAGTTGCCCTTGAAAATAGGCAACTGTTGCGAGCCTTGGGCATGATGATGGGCAGGCGCGAAGAATCCGGAATTCCGCAGCAGGTCGTTGCAACCGCGCTCGAATTGCTAGATGCTGAAGTCTGTCTGTTGCTCCGGTTGGAAGGCGAAGTCTACGCCAATGTCATCGCGGGCCAAGACAATGTGAAAGGCCAAAGCCTGGATGGCATGTCATTAAGCTTGGAAAGTCAGCCAACAATTGTTGATGCAAGGCTGCGTCGCCAACAGCGAACCCTGGCGGCTGATGAACAGCAACAGGAAATTGAAGCCTTGTTCCGTGTTCTGAAGATCGGCGTCAGTGGGGCGGTGTATGTTCAGCCGATATCCTTTGAAGACGAAGTTCTGGCGGTGTTGCTGGTCGCTATGCCTTATCGACAAGGTGAGCTTTCTCTTGACCAGCGAGCGCTCTTGGGCGACATAGGTCAAATGGCGGGTTATATTCTGGCTTGGCGTTTTGAGGTCGAGGCGGCGACGTATTTGGCAGAAGAGCAAGCCATAAAGTCCATACTCGATCCTATCGCTTCGCAGGATGAAGGCAGAGAGATACGTGACAAGGCGCGCCGTGGACTGGAAGCAAGCCTGCAAGAAAACACAGGCCAGATAGCCAGGCTGCGCCTGCAAATTGCCGATTTGCGCGCGCAGTTGCATGACGAGCGCATCACGCTGTTGAACAGAATAAGCGATAGCGACGAGAGCCTTGCTGTATCGCAAGTGTTTGATGAGCAAGCTCAACTTGTGGAACGATGCGACGCGCAATCCAAACAGGTTCTGGATGCCGAAACCGTATTGCAGATTTGCACTGCCGGGAGCGACGAGACGCTGGCGCAGGTGATTCATGAATACGCGCACAAGACCCATAATCTGCTATTGAATACAAGCGACCGACTGCGGGAACTTATCAACAGGCTGCGCGCCCAAAACGAGACTGGCGACTCGGTTGATCCGCAAACGATACTGGAATCACTCTCTGGCGAGCTTAGCCAACTGAAATCGGAGCGCGAGCAATTGCAGCGGCGCCTTGCCGCTATCGCGTCAAAACTACGAATGCTGGGCGTAGACGCAGAAATGACCAGCATGACACAGGCGCTCATCCAACTGTATGCCGAGAGACGAGCGTCAAAGCGACAGGCCGCTGCGGCCCAGCGCGAGCGTGACATCCTTGCGCGGGAACGAGCCAAGCTTGTCGACGGCAATGGCGGCGATATAGATGAACTGCGCACTCAACTCAAGCGCTTGAGCGCCGATCATGAATCCCTGTTGAACCTGCGTGAGGAGATGCGGCGAGATTACCAAGATCTATTGGATCGCTTTGAATCTCGAGACAAGGACAATCGCGCTCTACAGGACCGCATTCAGGACTTGCATAGTCAACTGGAGATCGGCGGGGAGAAGCGATATGAATTGGAGCGCAACATCGCTGAACTGTCCGGCGAGAGAGAAAATCTCTTGCGCATCCGCGATCAATTGACCGCAAGGCTGGCCGACAGTTCAACCGTCTCTACGGAGGCGTCGGTCGAGCCCGCGCTGCGGGCGCGGCTGCAAGAACTGCAGGACACAGTGTCCACGCTAAATGAACAGCGTGAGAAGCTAGCGCTGGAGCTTAGCGACGCGAAAACTGCGCTGGCGGCTACTAGCCTGGACCAAGCGGAGAGGGCGGAATCAATCGAAGGGGCAACTGCGGCTAGCCGTCTTGTCGAAGTGCGGCAGACACTTGAGCTTGTTCGCGAGATGCAGGCTCCCGTAATCGCAATATCGGACTGCGCGGATATTCTCTTGAAGGAGTCGATAGGCATTCTTGGCGCGGCTCAACTCGAGGTCTTGCAGCGCGTCTCAGTTAATCTGGGGCGGCTCACAGCATTGTTGGAAGACCTGATGAATCTCGGTCAAGGTGAACATGATCATTTTGTCTTGTCGTATGCGGAAATTGACATTGTGGACCTGCTGGACGAGACAATCACTTCGCTTTCCACAGATATACGCCATAAGCAACAGGCGCTGGAGTTGTCTGTGGACGATGGGCTGCCGAAGATCACGGCTGATTCCAATTGCATAAAACAGGTCTTGCGCCATCTGCTTCAGAATGCCTGTGACGTGTCTGACGAAGGAGCGCCTTTACTGGTTACCGCAGCCTTGGCGTCGATGCGCTCCTCAGCCAATGAACAATCTGTTGAAGCGATTCGCATTAGCGTTGAAGACAAAGGCGGCGGGATCGCGGCAAAGGATCTTCCTCGTGTCTTCGCCCGCAAGTATCTGCACGAAAACCCCAAGATTGAAGGACTCAGTGATACTGGTGTTGGTATGACAGTTGCCAGAGCGTTTGCCCGCGCACATGCTGGCGATCTATGGATCGACAGCAAGGCGGGCGAAGGCAGCGTCTTTCACCTCGATTTGCCGACGCGACTGATGCCATCAGTCGGGGAATAGCCATGCAACGCAACATTGGCAGTGAGCTTGTTGTCGCGCTTTTGGTATTGGCGGCTCTCTTATTCGCGTTGGCATTCGCCATCGTACTTTCGACCGCTACGCGCGGCGCAGAGCCGGCAAGGCCTACGCATGTCCCAACCGCGCTTTCCTCCCCGACAGCTATCGACGTAACAGGTACCTCTTTATCGCCAGCAGCGACAGTTGCTGAAACCGCAGCAACCATAACAATTACGCCGAGCGCGACTGACTTGCCACCAAGCACAGAAGCCGTGTTCGCGAGCCCATCCGCGGCCGTTTCCGCCACTGCAAGCGCGAGCCCCGAGCCGCTTGCGACAGAAGAAGCAAGAATAGAAACGCCTGCCGACTTTCCTCCGCCGTCCACCGCGGAAGAGCGAACGGCGCTTGCCAAGACCGCTACTCAAGAAGAGCCCATAGGTTTAACAAAGGAGTTTGATCGCGTTACTATCTCGCCCACCGAAACAGCTTCCGCCGTCCGCGACATACGTGATACGCCCGCTAGGACTCGGCCGGCTACAAGCATCGGAGCGACGGAAGAAGGTCTGGACGTCGGACTGGCGCCACGCGAAACGCCCGTTGTGATCACAGGCACTGCGACGCCTATCAGACGGACGCCAGTTGTTAAACCGAAGGCGACGGATGTTGCTAGCCCGACGTCGACTGAAAAGATTGCGGAGATTGCGACAAGCGTAGAGCGTGATACCCGCGTTAGCCGAACGGCTCTAGTGCAGCGGACGACAACAGCAACCGCCACTTCTACCACGACGAATGTTCCAAGTCCAACGGCGATTGACAGGATTGCGGCGACAGAGGCTAGCATAGCGCGTGATGTTCGCGTCAGCCGAACGGATCTGGTGAAGCGGACGGCAACTGCAACCGCCACTTCCACGCCAAGGGCTACCACGACGGATGTTCCGAGTCCGACGGCAACTGAAAAGATCGCGGAAACAGCGACACGCGAAGAGCGTGATGTTCGCGCGAGCCTCACGGCTTTGCTGAAACCGACGGCATCTGCAACCGCCACTACTACTACCATGACGGATGTTCCGAGTCCGACTGCGACTGAAAAGATCGCGGAGACAGCGACAAGCGTAGAGCGTGATATTCGCGCGAGCCGAACGGCTCAAGTGAAGCGGACGCCAACAGTAACCGCCACTTCTACTGCGACGGATGTTGCTAGCCCGACGTCGACTGAAAGGATTGCGGAGACAGCGACCAGCGTAGAGCGGGATATCCGCGCGAGCCGAACGGCGTTGTTGAAACCGCCGGCGACGGCAACCAGAATTTCTACTGCGACGGATGTTCCGAGTCCGACGGCGATTGACAGGATTGCGGCGACAGAGGCTAGCATAGCGCGTGATGTTCGCGTCAGCCGAACGGATCTGGTGAAGCGGACGGCAACAGCAACCGCCACTGCCACGCCCACAACTACCACGACAGATGCGCCAAGTCCGACGGCGACTGACAAGATTGCGGAGACAGCGACACACGTAGAACGCGATGTCCGCACGGTCCGAACTGCCTTGATGAAGCGGACGGCAACGGCAACCGCTTCCGCTACGGCTACGAAAGTTTCAAGCCCAACGGCGACTGACAAGATTGCGGAGACAGAGGCTAGCGTAGCGCATGACATCCGCGCGAGCCTCACGGCGTTGCTGAAACCGACGGCATCTGCAACCGCCACTACTACTACCATGACGGATGTTCCGAGTCCGACTGCGACTGAAAAGATCGCGGAGACAGCGACAAGCGTAGAGCGCGATATTCGCGCGAGCCGAACGGCTCAAGTGAAGCGGACGGCAACAGTAACCGCCACTTCTACTGCGACGGATGTTGCTAGCCCGACGTCGACTGACAGGATTGAGAAGACAGCGACAAGCGTAGAGCGTGATATCCGCGCGAGCAGAACGGCTCAAGTGAAGCGGACGGCAACTGCAACCGCCACTTCCACGCCAAGGGCTACCACGACAGATGCGCCAAGTCCGACGGCGACTGACAGGATTGCGGAGACAGTGACAAGTGTAGAGCGCGATATCCGCGCGAGCCGAACGGCGTTGTTGAAACGGCCGGCGACGGCAACCAGTATTTCTATTGCGACGGATGTTCCGAGTCCGACGGCGACTGAAAAGATCGCGGAGACAGAGGCCAGCGTAGAGCGTGATACCCGCGTCAGCCGAACGGCTTTGCTAAAACCGACGGCAACGGCAACCGCTACTACGCCAACAGCTACCACGATGGATGTTCCGAGTCCAACGGCGACTGAAAGGATTGAGAAGACAGCGACAAGCGTAGCGCGTGATATCCGCGTTAGCCGAACGGCTCAAGTGAAGCGGACGGCAACTGCAACCGCTTCCGCTACAGCTACGGAAGTTTCAAGCCCAACGGCGACTGACAAGATTGCGGAGACAGAGGCTAGCGTAGCGCGTGATATTCGCGCGAGCAGAACGGCTCAAGTGAAGCGGACGGCAACTGCAACCGCCACTTCCACGCCAAGGGCTACCACGACAGATGCGCCAAGTCCGACGGCAACTGACAGGATTGCGGAGACAGTGACAAGTGTAGAGCGCGATACCCGTGTCAGCCGAACGGCTCTAGTGAAACGGACGGCAACTGCAACCGCCACTTCCACGCCAAGGGCTACCACGACAGATGTTCCAAGCCCATCGGCGACTGACAGGATTGCGGAGACAGCGACCAGCGTAGAGCGTGATACCCGCGTCAGCCGAACGGCTCTAGTGAAACGGACGGCAACTGCAACCGCCACTTCCACGCCAACGGCTACCACGACGGATGTTCCAAGACCGACGGTGACTGATAGGATCGCGGAAACAGCGACAAGTGTAGAGCGCGATACCCGTGTCAGCCGAACGGCTCTAGTGAAACGGACGGCAACAGCAACCGCTTCCGCTACGGCTACGGAAGTTTCAAGCCCAACGGCGACTGATAGGATTGCGGAGACAGCGACAAGCGTAGAGCATGATATCCGCGCGAGCCGAACGGCTCTAGTGAAACCGACGACAACGGCAACCGCTACTACGCCAACAGCTACCACGATGGATGTTCCGAGTCCGACTGCGACTGAAAGGATTGAGGAGATAGAGGCTAGCATAGCGCGTGATATCCGCGCGAGCCGAACAGCTCAAGTGCAGCGGACGGCAACGGCAACCGCCACTTCCACGCCAAGGGCTACCGCGACGGATGTTGCTAGCCCGACAGCGACTGAAAAGATCGCGGCGACAGAGGCTAGCGTTCAGCGTGATATCCGCGTTAGCCGAACGGCTCAAGTGAAGCGGACGGCAACGGCAACCGCTTCCGCTACGGCTACGGAAGTTTCAAGCCCGACGTCGACTGACAGGATTGCGGAGACAGAGGCTAGCATAGCGCGTGATATCCGCGCGAGCCTCACGGCTTTGCTGAAGCGAACGGCTACGTCCACGCCAACGGCCACCACGACGGAAGTTTCGAGTCCGACGGCGACTAAGAAGATCGCGGAGACAGCAACCAGCGTAGAGCGTGATATCCGCGCGAGCCGAACGGCTCTAGTGAAACCGACGGCGACTGCAACCAGCACTTCTACTGCGACGGATGTTGCTAGCCCGACAGCGACTGAAAAGATCGCGGCGACAGAGGCTAGCGTTCAGCGTGATATCCGCGCCAGCCGAACGGCTCTAGTGAAACGGACGGCAACTGCAACCGCCACTTCCACGCCAAGGGCTACCACGACGGATGTTCCGAGTCCAACGGCGACTGAAAGGATTGCGGCGACAGAGGCTAGCGTTCAGCGTGATGTTCGCGCTAGCATCACGGCTTTGCTGAAACCGACGGCGACTGCAACCAGCACTTCTACTGCGACGGATGTTGCTAGCCCAACGGCGACTGACGAGACTCAGGGAACAGCGACAAGCGAAGAGCGTGATATCCGCGCGAGCAGAACAGCTCAAGTGCAGCGGACGGCGACGGCAACCGCCACTTCCACGCCAAGGGCTACCGCGACGGATGTTGCTAGCCCGACGTCGACTGACAGGATTGAGAAGACAGCGACCAGCGTTCAGCGTGATATCCGCGCGAGCCGAACGGCTCTAGTGAAACGGACGGCAACAGCAACCGCCACTTCCACGCCAAGGGCTACCGCGACGGATGTTGCAAGCCCGACGTCGACTGCCAGGATTGCGGAGACAACGACGAGCACAGAGCGTGATATCCGCGCGAGCCGAACGGCTTTGCTAAAACCGACGGCAACGGCAACCGCTTCCGCTACGGCTACGGAAGTTTCAAGCCCATCGGCGACTGACAAGATTGCGGAGACAGCGGCACGCGAAGAGCGTGATGTTCGCGCGAGCCGAACGGCTCAAGTGCGGCGGACGGCGACGGCAACCGCCACATCTACCGCGACGGATGTTCCGAGTCCGACGGCGACGAAGACTGTTTCAGTAGAGGGTACGGAAAGGGTTTCACAGACCGAGGGGGCTGCCGAGCTCGTATATCAACCCACCGTTACTCCTACGGTTCAAGCAAGCGCCACTGCTTCAATGTTACCATTGGTCTATTCTAGATTGGTGCCAACGCCTACTGCGCTTGGACTCGTCCCGGTTACGCAAATGGAATCCTGCGATGCAGCAATTGGTTGGGAGCCTTACCAGGTTGCTGAGGGCGACAATCTGCTTGCCATTGCGGAAAGCATAGGCACAAGCATTGTCGAGATTCAGAAAGGCAATTGCTTTGAACCGATCCGCGGTGTACTGGCGGGGGAGACCCTGTTGCTGCCGGCGATACCCAGTTTGCCGCCAGCAACAACTGTGCCGGTATTTCCGGATGCCTCGGATCCGCCAAAGGTGATCGGTTGTGAATCGGAATCTTCGCGAATCGTTTCGCCGGTTGCCATGCAAGAGATACGCGGGATAATCCAAGTCATCGGCTCGGTTAACTTGCCTGAAAATTCTAAGTTCCGGCTTGACGTGCGTCCCGCTTGGTCGGACAAATACTCCCAGTATATTGAGGGGTTCGCTTCCGTTACTAATGATGTCATCGGTTTGATAAATAGCGAAGTATTCGGTATTGGCTTGCACAGGCTGCGTTTGAGCATCGTGGACGAATACGGCTCGATGTCGAAAGGCGCAATTTGCGACGTGCCGATCGTTTTTGCGATGCCTTGATCAAATACTTCGTCGACGCAAATGGATTCTGGAATCGCGTTCGCATAATTTCTTTCAACGCAATGGAGTCATCATGCGTACTCTTCGAACAATGTTGCGACTATCGCTCAAGCTCGTTGTTTATCTGACAGTGGCGCTTCTGCTTCTGGCAACTGTTTGGACGGCGGCGCAAGTACTGAGTCTCTGGAGTGACCAAGGACAATACAGCGCGACTAGCAATGCCCGGCAACAAGGCTATCGGGCGACAGGCACGGCTCTGGCAACGGAAGCATCCGGCGTAAGCCTGCGCGACGATTCGCAGATTGTGTTGATGCAACAGGTGTTTGTGACCAGTACTCCGAGTCCACAAACGCCTTCACCCAGAGTGACCGCGACTGCGGTTCTCGGTACACCTCAACCCGTAGACCTGCCGAGACTCTACCTTCCCCCCGATCCGCAAGCTGGGCTTGAGCTTTCCGGCACCGCCGTGCCCACACGCGTCCCCTTCATTCCCCGCGACTACGATTTGATCAATATCATACTCTTGGGCGGCGACGACGAATTGACGGAGGACCAGTCCGTACGGACTGATACCATGATCATCGTGTCTTTAAACACGGAAACCGGTACGGTTTCCATGATAAATCTGCCTCGCGATCTTTTCGTTTATATTCCCAGCGGAAAGATGGGACGGCTCAACACAGCGTTCGGAATCGGCAAAAATATCGGCTGGGAACCCGGCGGCGGATTCGGCCTGTTGCGGCAGACCATCTTTTACAATTTCGGGATCAACGTGCACTATTATGCGCTAGTCAATTTTTCCGGCTTCAAGTCCATCATTGATCGTCTCGGCGGGGTAGACATCGCGGTCGATTGCACGTATCGGGATTTGTATCCGGTCACGCGGACGGAGACTGGCGTGGCCGAGGGCAGCGCTTACGACTGGCGGACATTGAACGTCGGTTACTATACATTCGATGGCTTCGACGCCTTGTGGTATGCCCGTACCCGTCGTTATACGGATGATCTGGACCGGGGACGCCGCCAACAGTTGCTGCTTCGCGCAATGTGGCGCAAAGCGCGCAGCAACGGGCTGGTAAGCACGGTGCCAGCGATATGGGGCGAACTGGAAGAAGTTGTCGATACGAACTTGCCTTTTAACGCCATGCTGGGCTTGTTGCCGTATTTGCTCGATCTCGATCTTGACCGAATTCAAAACTTCACCTTTCAGCGGATATATCATACTCAGAATTGGCGGACCCCTAGCGGTGACTCTGTTCTTTTGCCGGTTTATGAAACCGTAGTGGAGCTCATGCGAGACTTCTATACGCCGCCATCGGCAAATCAAGTGGGTTTGTCGGGCCCTTCTATCGCTGTTTACAACGGCTCCGGCAACGAAGACTGGGACCTGGTCGCGAGCGAACGATTGCGCTGGGGCGGGTACAACTCCGTGGCGCTTGGGACCTGGGCAAATGGAGAGATTGTAGAATCGAGCAGATTGATTGACTATGTGGCCGCCAGCAAAGGAAGTTTGGTACCGGGTATCAGCAAAGCCTTGAACATGAAGAGCAAGCAGGTGGAGGCTCAAGCAGATCCAGCGCGGGAATATGATTATGAAGTCATTGTCGGTCAAGACTATGACTCCTGCACTTACGGCGTTTTGCCGATTGATGACTAGCATTCCGCCGGGCGTCCGCTAGCGATTGTGGACTGGCGGATTCTCACAACTGTGTTATCATAAAGATATGTTCGGGGTATGGCGCAGTCCGGCTAGCGCGCTTGCATGGGGTGTAAGAGGTCCCCGGTTCGAATCCGGGTACCCCGACCAGCGTATGACAGGCTCACTTTAGCAGTGAGCCTTTTTCTTGGAAGGTGTAGCTTAATGAGCGAAAATGAAATCAAGCTGACGAGCTTGGCCACCTGCGCCGGTTGAGCGTCCAAGCTCAACCCGGGCGATTTGGCGCAAGTTTTGCAGCCACTCAGTGATAACTTTAAGTCTGAGGAATTTCCGCAGGTGCTGGTGGGCTTGTCCGAGCCAGACGATGCGGCTGTTTATCGATTGGATGACGGCCGGGCGATTATAAGCACAACGGATTTCTTTCCGCCTGTCGTAGACACTCCTTATGAATTTGGCGCGATTGCCGCGGCGAATGCGCTCAGCGATGTTTACGCGATGGGCGGCGAACCTTTGCTAGCAATTAACCTGGTGGCTTATCCCGACGGTCTCGGACTCGATATCCTCCAAGAGATTCTACGGGGTGGGGCAGAAAAGGTGCGAGAGTCCGGCGCAGTCATCGCGGGCGGGCACTCAATCAGCGACGATGAGCCAAAATACGGTTTATCGGTGACCGGCGTGGTCTCGACGGCGAATATCATCCGCAAAGCCGGCGCGCGCCCGGGCGACAAACTTCTTCTGAGCAAGCCTCTTGGCACGGGTGTCATCACGACGGCCTTGAAGCGCGGGTTGGCGTCCTCGGCGCATATCGAGAGCGCCGTCAACATCATGTCTCGGCTCAATCGCAGCGCGGCAGAATGCGCGCGACTGCATAGCGTCCGCGCGATGACAGACATCACGGGATTTGGCTTGGCTGGACATGGACATGAAATGGCTCGCCTAAGCGGGGTTGATCTCCGCTTAAACTTTGAAGCGCTCGCCTGGCTGCCGGGGACGATGACTTATGCGAGCCGCGCCATTTTCCCGGGTGGCATGGAACGCAATCGTGAATACTTCTCGCGCTGGCTGTCGTTTCCGGACCGGGGCGACGCCAATAACGAGGCGCTGCTTTTCGATCCGCAGACATCGGGGGGATTGTTGATGTCAGTAGCGGCGGAAAGCGCGGCAAACTTGCTGGACGATTTGCGCCAGAACGGGGACGATGCGGCGATCATCGGGGACGTAATTGACGGCACAGGCAACCTAATCGTGTACGGCGCCTGAACTGACCTGAAGCCGCAACTTCCGAGACAGCCCCAGGCTGTTGCGCTTATACGGTCTCGCGAGACGGGATCAAATCGAGGTTTTTGCCTACTCTCTCGAAGGCAACTAAAGCGCGATCAAGGTGTCTCTGGCGATGAGTAGCTATGTAGCTCGTGCGCAAGAGGGCTTGGTTGGGCGGCGTTGCTGGCGGCACGACCGGGTTGGTATATACGCCTTCTTCGATCAATGCCATCCAGGTCAGACCGGTGCGAAACTGCTCGCCAATCTTGACTGGGATGATTGGCGTCTGACTATTGAAGGTATCATATCCGAGCTCGACCAAACCTTTGCGCATGTATTCCGCGTTCTTCCAAACCTGTTGGACATGCTCCGGTTCATTTTCGATGATGTCGAGCGCCGCCAGGACCGCCGCCAAGTTCGGGGCGGGCAATGCGGCGGAAAAAATCAGCGATCGGGCGTGATGCTGTATATAGTGTATAACGTCGGCCGACCCGGCGATGAATCCCCCAATAGAAGCGAAGCTCTTGCTAAATGTTCCCATAATGAGGTCGACCTGATCGCTTAGGCCGAAATGCGCCGCCGTGCCGCGGCCGCCCCCGGCGACGCCAATGCCATGCGCGTCGTCAACGAGAATACGCGCCTCATATTTTTTACACACTTCTACAATCTGCGGCAACAGGGCGAAGTCGCCGCCCATGCTATAAACCCCATCGACCATGACAAGTTTGCCATGTTCCTCCGGTATCCTGCTCAAAACACGTTCGAGGTCGTCAATGTCATTGTGTTTGAAGCGTTTCATCATGCCGCGTGACATGGAAACCCCGTCAACAACAGAGGCATGCACATCCTTGTCGAGGACCGCCACATCGTTCTTCCCGATTAAGGCGGAGACAGTCCCAAGGTTCGTCTGGTACCCGGTGGAAAAAACCAGCGCCGCTTCTTTGCCCACAAACTCCGCCAGGCGCCGGTCCGCCTCGAGGTGCAATTCGAGCGTTCCATTGAGAAATCGCGATCCTGTGACGCTGGTGCCGTAACGCTTTGTCGCTTCAATCGCCGCCGCTTGTACGCGGCTGTCTGTTGTCAAGCCCAGATAATTGTTGGACCCCAACATGACTACGTCTTTGTCTTCGAAAGTCGCTGTCGTTCCTTCGGAGTCGCTCAGAGCGCGGAAGAAGGGGTAAATGCCCATTTCCATAGCTTCCCTGGCGACCGTGAATCCCGCTAACTTGTCGTATATATCAGCCACAGTATTCTCCCGGTCTTGTGACAAAAGCGTGAAACCGAAGGCGCGAACGTCTGGGAGCAAGTTCGAACTTTCAAGAGTTTAACAGGGCGACCACCGATTAACAACATTCAATCGGCAAGCGAATGACATACTTGTGCAATCCTTCACTTGCGCTTGAGCGGCAATTCGTCGTACAATAACGGGCGTTCAGTTAGCGCTTATAGCCGCGCGGCGCGTAACCGGCGAATAGGTCCCAGGAATGTCGCGCTCACGCAAATTCGTAAGCCTTCTCGTCGTATGAGCGACGCGGTTTACAGAAACAGGGAGCGAGTTATGTCAAGTCTCACGATCCGCCGAATTGTTGTTTGGGTGATCTCGATGGCGCTGGGTCTCCTCGTCGGTTACGGGATCATCACAGTAGGCTTCGATATGCTGCCGCTCTTTAGCGCGGTGCAAACGCCGCAGGGCGTTAGTATTGAAGAATATGGGATGATCTATTACCTCTTCACGTCGATTCCGATCGGTCTTGTTTTCGTCATCTGGCTGGATGCCTTTATGGGCACACGCATTTTGCCAGATTAATGTGTCCTGATTTTTCAAAGACGAAGTCCACTCAACGGTGGGCTTTTTTGTTTTCTTTAGCCAGAAGCCCTTCATCAGCTTTGGCTACGCTCTGTCATTGTACAAGTTGATAGCTATCGCGACAGCGATGATAGATTCTGCGAGCAGTCAGCAAGTAAGATTGGCATTATGACGCGAGCACGACGATCAAGCATATCAGGCTTGTACAAGAGGTCACTTGCCGAGAGGCAGGCGATCACCCGCGATTGGGCTGATCTTTCGGTCCAGGACCTGCAAGCGCTGGAAGAAGGCGGCTTGGCTATGCATGAGGCCGATCTGATGATTGAAAATGTCATCGGACGATATTCCTTGCCTTTTGGCGTCGCCACCAACTTCTTGATCAATGACATCGACTACCTGATTCCAATGGTCATTGAAGAGCCGTCGGTCGTTGCCGCCTGCAGCTTTGCTGCCAAGCTGTTTCGCGCGGGCGGGGGCTTCCAGGCGTCGAGCGAAGATTCACTGATGACGGGCCAAATTCAACTGCTTGATGTCAAGGACAGCGGGCGCGTTGCCCAGACAATTGAGCAGCATAAAGCGGAGATAATCGACAAGGCGAACGAAACAGCAGGCAGCATCAAGAGACGCGGAGGCGGCGCCGTCGATGTGCGGACTCGCGTTTTCAAGAATACAAGCATAGGGGAAATGATCGTCGTTCATCTGCTCTACGATGCGCGTGACGCCATGGGCGCGAACGCTGTGAATACGGCGCTGGAACATGTCTCGCCCTTCATCGAACAGATAACCGGCGCGCGGGCAAATCTGCGGATTCTAAGCAATTTGTCCGACAATAGAAGAGCATGGGCTGAAGGCAGTATTCCCGCCACCGCCCTGAGCACGGAATTCGCGAGCGGGGCGGAAGTCATCGACGGCATTCTGGAGGCTGCCTTATTCGCCGAGTTGGATCCCTACCGCGCGGCCACGCATAACAAGGGCATCATGAACGGCATTGATGCGCTGCTGATCGCTACCGGGAATGACTGGCGGGCTGTCGAAGCGGGCGCGCATGCCTATGCGGCGCGCGGGGACCGCTATTCAAGCCTTTCCCGCTGGTGGAAAGATGAAAGCGGCGACTTGCGGGGACGAATTGAATTGCCCCTGGCGGTGGGCATTGTCGGCGGGGCAACGCGCGTCCATCGCCTGGCGCGGACCGCGCTCAAGATTCTCGGAGTTCGGTCGGCGCGACAACTGGCGGAAGTGACGGCGGCGGTTGGGCTGGCGCAAAACCTGGCGGCAATGCGCGCGTTGGCCACCGATGGCATCCAGAGCGGGCACATGCGTCTGCACGCCCGCCAGCTAGCGATCGCCGCCGGCACCCAAACAGAAGACGTTGTGACGATAGCGCAACAAATGAAAGAGGAAGGCAAGATTCGATTGGAGCGCGCAAGAGAACTGGTCAATCAACGAAAGTCACGATCATGAACAATGAATCACGCTGGCTAATGAAGCCGGATCGAGGCGTAGGCATCGTCGGATATGGCGCTTACATACCGCGCTACCGATTGCCCGGCCGCGAGATCTCGCGCATATGGACGAAGGGGCAGGCTGCTGCGCCTGTGCGGGAAAAGGCAGTGGCGGGCATAGACGAAGATGTGATCACGATGTCGATTGAGGCGGCGCGCAACGCTATCGCTTGTGCCGAGATTGCCGCGGAAGATATTCGCGCAGTTTGGGTTGGCAGCGAGAGCCATCCCTATGCGGTAAAGCCGTCAAGCACGATCGTCGCCGAAAGCATTGGCGTCTCAGCCAATATCCAGGCGGCAGACTGGGAGTTCGCCTGTAAAGCGGGAACCGAAGCCGTGCAAGCGTCGATTGGGATCGTCGGCAGCGGTATGGCTCGCTATACGCTAAGTATCGGCATGGACACAGCCCAAGGCAGACCCGGCGACGCGCTGGAGTTTACAGCTGGTTCCGGGGGCGCCGCTTTCATATTAGGACCGGCGGAGGAAAGTTACGCCGTCTATCAAGGGAGTTACAGCTACGTAACTGATACGCCCGACTTCTGGCGCAGATCTGGAGAAACGTATCCCAGCCATGGGGATCGCTTTACCGGGGAACCAGCCTACTTCGCCCATACTATAGCAGCGGCATCGGCGTTGATGGATATGATGGGCAGTTGCGCTCAAGATTATCAACATGCAGTTTTTCATCAGCCCAACGTCAAGTTTCCCGCAAGGGCTGCCAAATTACTTGGCTTCACGGCAGAACAAATCGCGGGGGGCTTGCTCGCAAACGATATTGGCAATGTTTACTCTGGCTCGTGCATGATCGGGTTGACCGCGATTCTCGATCGAGCGAATCCCGGCGATCGGATTCTGATGGTTAGCTATGGCAGTGGCGCAGGATCGGACGCCTTTGACCTGTACGTTACCGAGAGGATCGACAAAAAGCCGAAAGATTTGCCCTCCACTCGGGACTATATTCATCGTCGTATTGAAATTGACTATGGCGCTTATACTCGTTATCGTGGAAAGCTGAAGGACTAGAAGCGCATGAACGTATCAATCATCGGCGCAGGCATGATCCCGGTGCGCGAGCACTGGTCTAAAGGCATTCGCGAGCTAGCCGCGGAAGCAGCCCGATTAGCCCTGGAAGATGCGGGAACCGCTTGTGTCGATGCCTTGTATGTCGGCAATGCCTATGGCGCGACTTTCAATCAACAGACGCAATTGGGCAGCTTGATCGGCGCCGAATTAGGGATGAACGGCATCGAGGCCTTCACATGCGAAGCGGGCGATGCGTCGGGTGGCGTCGCGCTGCGGACCGCTTGCCTCGCCGTGGAGTCCGGCTTGGTAAGATCGGCGCTGGTCGTCGGTGTTGAGAAGGCGACCGACATCGTTGGTCCCGCGCGGGTGGGCGCGCGAAATATCAGTCTGGACGCAGACCTGGAATCGGTCAACGGTGTGACCATGACCGCCTTGGCCGCGCTGATGATGAGGCGATACATATATCAAAACAACCTAACTCTGTCTGACTTTGAAGGGTTCAGCATCAACGCTCATAGAAATGGCGCTGTCAATCCCTGCGCAATGTATCGCAACAAGCTGCGAGACGGGGCATTTGCCAAGGCGCCGATGATTGCCGACCCGGTCAGCCTGTTTGACTGCGCGCCGGATGGAGACGGAGCCGCAGCCGTCGTGCTGGTTGGTTCAGATCTTGCGGCTGATATGGTGCCGCAGCCGGTGCAAATCTGCGCGAGCGCGGTTGCGACGGATCGATTCATGTTGCAGGACCGCGACGATCCTCTTCATTTTGAAGCAATCGGAAAATCGTTTTTTGCCGCGCTGGAACAAGCTCAACTCGGGCGCGAGGATATCGACCTGCTTGAATTGCATGACGCCTATACAATTATGACAGCGCTTGCGCTTGAAGCGATGGGTTATTGTCTGCCGGGCGCTGGTTGGACGCTGGCCTCAGACAAGGGATCGCATATTGCTCTGGAGGGCGATCTTCCCGTTAGCACATTCGGAGGCTTAAAGAGCCGGGGCAATCCTGGCGGCGCCACCGGCGTCTATCAAGCCGTGGAATCGGCGCTGCAATTGCGCGCGTCCGCAGGCGCGAATCAAGTTCCGGACGCGCGACGCGCGCTCATCCAAAATATCGCCGGTCCCGGAAGCACCGTGGTAACGCACATCTTGCAAAGACAGCCGGACGAAGCCTGATAGGCTGTGACAGTGTCAATTGCTATCAGGATAGCTTTTGATAGGCAGCTAATCGTAGAGTGATGGCGAAGATCAAAGTTGGGGGCAAGGAGTAACACGATGCGGGTAGCCAAATACTGGCGTAACAACAAACTTCGCTATCGCTTGATCAGAAGCGCTGAAGGCGCCGGGCGAAGGCCGGCGGTCAAGCGCCAGTCCAAAGACAGGCATGCGATCGCGCTGCGCCGCGACGCGGCACTAGCGGCACTAGAGGCAGAGAGAGCCTAATGCTTGACCAAGAGTCACGGGATTCCGAAACGCAGTATTCGCGCGCTGCGAGCCAAGCCACAGCCAAAGGCGGTACTGTGTACAGTTATACGCTACTGCAAGAACCGCCTTTGGGCTACGAATCGCAGGCGCCGTACTATGTAGCGCTGGTGGAACTGGATGACGGCGGGTTGGTCACAGCGCAATTGACCGACATTGACGGGTCCTTGCAAATTGGGGATCGCGTAGAGATGGTGACCCGCAAACTTACGACTGACGGATCTCAAGGGATGATTGTCTACGGATACAAGTTCCGTCCGGCGCTTTAGCGGAATAAACCGGAGACCTCAGCAGGCAACGATAAAAGCCGCTCGTATGAGCGGCTTTTATCGTTTACCGTGAAGTGAGAAACCGGACTAGACGCTCTGAGCAACCTTCCGCTTCTCATCGTATGCCAAGGAGATTTCGCTGTCGGAATCAAAGATGTGGATGTTGTCCAGATTGAATGTGACGCTCATTTCGTTCCCCACTGTCGCATCGGTCCGCGGGTCGGTCCGGGCGATGAAGTTCTTGCCACCGCTTTCGAGGTAGATGATCACTTCGTTGCCCATCTGCTCTACAACCTCGACATTGGAGGCGAGGTTGGCCGGGATGATGCCCTGCGGCAAGTAATTCGAGTCATGAATGTCTTCCGGACGGATGCCGCAAACAACATCGGAGCCAACATGGCTTCTGTAGGTATCGGTCTTGTTCGCGGGCATGCGCAAGGAGAACGAGCCCAGGTCCACGACAATGTTGTCGCCATCCGGCTTGAGCGTCGCATCGAAGAAGTTCATCGACGGACTGCCAATGAAACCGGCCACGAATACGTTGCGCGGATTGTGATAGAGATTATAGGGGGAATCAATCTGCTGCAGTCTGCCTTCGTTGAGTACGCAGATCCGCGTTCCCATAGTCATGGCTTCGACCTGGTCATGCGTTACGTAGATGAAGGTCGTTTCCAGGCGTTGATGCAGCCGGCTGATAAAGGAACGCGCTTCGACGCGCAACTTGGCATCAAGATTCGACAGAGGCTCGTCCATCAAGAAGACGGCTGGCTCGCGAACAATCGCGCGACCGACGGCTACGCGTTGACGCTGACCACCGGAGAGTTGGCGCGGACGCCGATCCAGCAAGTGACCGATACCCAATTCATTGGCGGCTTCACGAACGCGCTCGTCAATGATTTTCTTGGGAGTTTTGCGCAGCTTCAAACCGAAAGCCATGTTATCATACACGGTCATATGCGGATAAAGGGCGTAACTCTGGAAGACCATAGCCACATCGCGGTCCTTAGGCGCGACATTGTTGACAACGCGGTCGCCAATCAAAATCTCGCCCTCGGTGATTTCTTCCAAGCCTGCGAGCATGCGCAAGCTCGTCGATTTTCCGCATCCGGACGGTCCGACGAAAACCAGAAATTCCTTGTCGGCGACCTCAATGTTCAAGTCCGACACGACACGTTGATCGCCAAAATCCTTTGAAACATGATTGAATGTAACACCAGCCACGAGACCCTCCGATCAATTATCTAGATAGACGAAAATACTGTTAAAACTGCACAAAGAGCTTACTTGACAGTAAAATGCTTTTATAGTGGCAATTATAGCGCTTTTTTCTGATTTTGCAAATATTTTGGCGAGTTGATGTAAAATTCCCGTAAATTCCCAGCGGAGAATGAAGAAGCCATGGCAGACAACCCAAACGCAGAGATCATTGCAATTGGAACGGAATTGCTTCTGGGCGAGATTACAGATACAAATTCGGTCTTCATGGCGCGGCAGTTGCGCAACATCGGAGTCAACGTTTTCTTCATGACGACGGTGGGCGACAACCTGGGCAGGATCGCCGAATCGATAAGAGCGGCTCTTGGCCGCGCGGAGATCGTTATCACTTGCGGCGGGCTGGGACCAACTGTGGACGATATGACACGGCAAGCTATTGCCGACGCGGCTGAAAGACCGCTCGAGTTTCATCAATCGTTATATGACAGCATTGCCGAGAGATTCCGGGGATTTGGGGTTCGTATGACCGCAAACAATCGACAGCAAGCCTACTTGCCGCATGAGGCTCTGTTGGTAGAGAACCCCGTCGGCACAGCGCCAGCCTTCATTGTTGAGTCGGACCTGGGCATCATCATCAGTCTGCCCGGGGTGCCGCGAGAAATGAAGTATTTGCTGACCGAATCTGTCGTGCCCTATTTGCTTCGAAAGTTTGACCTGGGCATCATCGTTGCCAGGACGTTGAGGACCGCCGGTATCGGCGAAAGTTCGCTGGATGATATGATCGGCGCCGAGATTCTCAATGAGCGCAATCCAAGCGTCGGTCTGGCAGCGCACCATGGCTGCGTCGATATCCGTTTGACTGCCAAGGCGAAGAGCAAAGTCGAAGCGGAGTCGCTGTTGGACGCGATGCAACAGCGACTTCTTAACCGAGTCGGAGATCATATCTTTGGGACCGACGAAGCGACATTGGAGGGCGTAGTTTCACAGATGCTGGAGGCGCGGCAACTCTCGATTCACATATTGGAAGCTGGCTTGCCGGGCGTTATAAGCGAGCGACTTGATCCGGACTTGTCGCTTGTTACTTCAGAGGCGCTTGCTCATCCAGATGATTTGTTCAGCAAACTGGAACGGGATCCGCAGGATACTACGTTGAGAGAGTTGGCGGTGGATGCGGTTAAGCGATCTCGCCAAGAAAACGGTTCCGATGCCTGCGTTGTATCGTTGAGTTATCCCGATCTGGACGAGAACGCGGATCTTGAGCAGGGTAGCGCAATCGCCATCGCAACCGCTGACGGAGTCGCGTATCGTGCCTACGGCTTCGGCGCTCGCTCGGCTCTGGCGCAGGATTGGCTGTCTCGCTGGGGGCTGGCCAACCTGTGGCGAATGCTCAAGGATGGGAATTGAGCGGAGGTCTAGCGGGTCATTCGTCCAGGCTCAATAGCGCCATGAAAGCCTCTTGCGGCACCTCTACAGAGCCGATCATCTTCATACGCTTTTTGCCTTTTTTCTGCTTTTCTAGTAGTTTCTTTTTTCGCGTGACGTCTCCACCGTAGCACTTTGCAAGCACGTCTTTCCTCAGCGCTTTTACATTTGCGCGCGAGATCACCCGTTTGCCGACAGCGGCTTGCACCGGCACCGTGAACATCTGCCTCGGGATTAATTTCTTTAGCCTGGTGATCAAACGCTGGCCACGGTGATAGGCATCGTCGCGATGGCAAATCATCGCCAAGGCGTCGACCGGCTCGCCATTGACCAAGACATCAATCTTGACCAGGTCGCCAGTGCGATATTCTTCAAACTGATAGTCAAGACTGGCATAACCCTGGGTCACGCTTTTGAGCTTGTCATAGAAGTCGATGATTATTTCCGATAGCGGTATGGAGAAATGCAAGATGACCCGCGACGCGTCGAGGTATTCGGTCGTTTCGTATAGGCCGCGCTTGTTGATTGCCAGATCCATGATCGCTCCGATATATGTTTGCGGCGCGTAAATCTGGATCTTCATCCAAGGCTCCTGGATCTCGACTATTCCGTTTTCGTCAGGTAGCAAAGCCGGGCTGTCTATCAGGGCTGTCTCGCCATTCTTTTGCAGGACGCGGTATTCGACGCTCGGCGCCGTGGCCAAGATGTCCAAGTCGTACTCGCGCTCCAGGCGCTCCTGTACGATTTCCATGTGGAACAAGCCCAGGAAGCCTGCTCGAAAACCGAAATTCAGCGCCTGAGATGTTTCTGGTTGAAAGACCAGGGAAGCGTCATTGAGCTGAAGCTTGTCAAGCGCGTCACGCAAATCGGCGTAATCTTCGTTGTTCGTCGGGTAGATACCGGCAAAGACCATCGGCTTGACCATCTCGTAGCCGGGCAAGGGTACCTGACTGCCTTTGTTCGCCAAAGTAACGGTGTCGCCGACGCGGCATTCCTGGACGGTTTTCAGACCAGTGGCGATATAACCTACTTCTCCGGCGCGCAAGCCGTCAACGGCGCGCATGATGGGGTCGAAGACGCCGATTTCCACTGGCTCAAAGCGAGCGCCGGTCGCGACGAGCTTGAGCATTTGACGCCGATTGATCGCGCCATCAACCACGCGCACGTAGGCAATGACACCTTTGTAGACATCGTAGTGCGAATCAAAGACGAGGGCGCGGAATGGCTCCCCGTCATGGGTTGACGGCGGCGGCACTTCGACGAGCACTTTTTCCAGCAGGTCACGCACGCCGATGCCATTCTTGGCCGAAATGCAGGGCATTTCCTTCGCTGGCGTACCTAACAAGTCTTCAACGTCTTGAGCCACGTCGCCCGGTTGGGCTGCGGGCAAATCGATCTTGTTGATAACTGGAATGATCTCCAGGTCTTGTTCCAATGCCAAATAGACGTTAGAGAGCGTCTGCGCTTCGATTCCCTGGCTGGCGTCGACGACAAGAATCGCACCCTCGCAGGCTTGCAACGCCCTGCTCACTTCGTATGTGAAATCGACGTGCCCCGGGGTGTCTATCAGGTTGATCATATACTGATTGCCGTCATCCGCGTCGTAGAGCATTCGCACCGCAGAGGCCTTGATCGTAACGCCACGCTCGCGTTCCAGCGCCATGCTGTCCAGCAATTGTTCTTGCATCTCGCGCGCGGCAACTGTATTGGTCAATTCCAGCAAGCGATCCGCCAAGGTGCTCTTGCCGTGATCGACGTGGGCTATGATACAGAAGTTGCGGATTTGATCGATTTCCATGGTCGTCTTTGTTCCAGACCTTTGCAAGTCATTATCATCGATTATCGGTTGGTGGAGTAGGGCTAGCTAAACGTGGAATCAACCAGGCGCCGGATGATAGCGAGAACCTCGCTGTCTGAACAGCTTGACTCGCCGTTGCGAAGCCACATTAAGAATTCTACGTTGCCCTTTTTGCCGGTAATGGGCGAGCGCATCATATCCAAGACCGAGAAGCCCTGTGACGTGGCGTATACCGCGATTTCTCGCAAGACACGCCTATGCACTGCTGGATCCTTGATGATGCCACCTTTGCCGACATCCGACTTGCCGGCTTCGAACTGTGGTTTGACCAGGGCAACAAGGTCGGCTTGGGGCAACAGCCATCCCTTGGCCGGGGGCAAGATATGCCGCAGTGAGATGAATGAAACGTCGACGGCGAGCAATCCGACGCGTTCGCCAAGCGAATCCAGATAACGCGCATTCGTCCGTTCCAGCAGGCGTACGCGCTTGTCCTGTCGTAATCTGTAGTCGAGTATGCCGCTGCCAACATCTATAGCGTGGACGCGCGCTGCCCCCGCCTGCAGCAGGCAATCCGTAAAGCCGCCCGTGCTCGCGCCTACATCAGCGCAAATTTTCCCGGCGGCATCAATTCTGAATTCGCGCAGAGCCGCCTCCAGCTTGAGCCCGGCGCGACTGACATAGCGCTGTTTCTCCTTGAGTCGAATGCATACATTGCTGGTAACAAAAGTACCGGGTTTGTCAACAAGTTTGCCGTCAACGCTTACCTCAGCCGCCATGATCATGGCGGCAGCCTTATTCCGACTATCGGCAAATCCCTGTTCGACCAGCAGCAGATCCAGTCTTCGCTTGTCAGTCATTCAAGTAACCGCGAACCAATTCCATCGTGATATCGACTGCGCGCTGATCGGTCCCGAATTCAAAGCTATCCGCGGCGAGTGGCAAGTACCCGTCCGCGGCAACAATGACGCTATAGGGCGTGTCTGCCGCCAGCGGTCTGGCAAATTGAAAATCGCCGTTGCGGTCAGTCATTGACGTGGCAAACACTTGCTCTTCTTTCCATTCAAACTCGCTTGCCGAATAATCTTCACTTATCAGGACGATTGTCACATTCGCTATTCCGGTCAAGGTTGCGGCATCCAGCACACGTCCACGAAGCAAGGCGCCTTCGTATTCAGCCAGGCGATCAATCGGCAATTGCCCGATGCCTACGGTCCCTTCAATTGCCAAAATCTGTAAATTGTTCACGAGCAATTGCAGTTGATATTTGCCGTCTGGGGGCGAGTCAACTGAGAGCATAAAATCGGATCCGCTTTCTACTGTGACCCAGGCAAAAGTCGATTCGAAAAACGGCAAGTCATCAACCAACCAGCGGACCGTCCAGTCCGTGCCCGCTGCGATCGCCTGCCAATCGAATAGAGCGAAAATCGACGGTACAGCTTCTGTAAACGCTGAAGATGCAGTCGCGTCTCTCGCGTCAAAGACGCTTGACGCGGAAACATAACGCCCGTTGAAAAACACAGCGGGAAGGGGGCCGTCTGTACTCCCGGCGACGACGAAATCCGAGGTGGCGGATAGAACGCGATCGAGGTAAAGCTCCAGTCGATACTTTCCCGGTATCAATCCCCCCAGGGGGCGGAGTTGAACAACATCCGACCCATTCGCGCCTCTGGACCAGATATCGTTCGTGCGTCCCACCTCCGCGCCGCCGTAGTACCAGATCGTGCTCCAGGGTGTGCCGTCTCTTAAATTAGCATAAAGAAACCGCGCGTAGGCAATTGTACCAATTGGCAAGATATAACCGTTGCCTATGAGGTTGCCTTGATTATCCAGCAAGCCAAACACGATATTGCTGAAGCGAGCCGAATTGTCCGCTCCGCCACCGACGACGATTCGCTGGCTGGCCGCGACAAGACCGTTGAGCAGCAACGTGAACTGATAGGCGCCATTTGGCCAAGGCTGATCACGACTTCCGATATACCACAAGCCATTCTGTCCGCCGCTCCAATGCACGGGTGGCAAGCTGAAAGTGGCGTCCGGTATGCCGTCCCGCGTGACTCTCAGCTCATATACGGTTTCGGGAGTCATGTTGCGATAGTCAAAAAAAAGATAGAGGCTGTTGGTGTTGGCGGGCATCGCGCCAACAACCGTCGAAGGCAAACCGTCTACCACCGAGGGAGAAAAAATGAGCCGGGAAACGGTAGGAGGTTCAGATGACAAGAGCATGCTGCCAGGCACGGTATGGATTTGGACGCGCAGATCAAGAGCGGCGCCCCTGATCAAGCTTTGCGCCAGACGAATCGGCCTTATCGTACTGATGAAGTCGCCAGTGGGGACACAGTGATCGCTGCTGTTGACAAGTCCATCGCCGGTGGTGTCTTCAATGAAACGACAGCTATCTGCCGTCACAGGGCGGCCGTACTTCGCGCTGGTGGGGATGCCAATCAATTGCCCCAGACTGTCGTATGCGCCTCCCCCGGACATTGTCCCCGGTAGCTCAGCCCTAGTTTTGAACCATGCCCGGGTACCGCCGCGCGGTTCCGAGATAAAAGCTGTAATTGTCCCTCGCGCGATCGTCACGGCTTGGTTGCCTATGTCCCGATATCCGGACACGAGTATGTTGTCATCAATGTCAAGGTCTGCCGACGCGCCGATCCCGACGAAAGGCAAGACTGGAAGCGCGCCAGCCGCGATTGTACGACCATCCAGTTCGCGTGTAATGCGCAAAACCGCAATGTCCAGACCTTGGTCGGCGTTGGCGATCTCGGCGCGATACTTTGGCACTGGCGGTTCGTTGAGGTCGACATTCATGGAAATGATAAGCGTTTCGCCGTCGCAGGTTTGGCTTGGTACGACGCTATGCGCATTGGTAACGATCAAGCCGTCCGCGCTGACGATTGTGCCGGTGCTGACGCATTTTACGACCAGATCGCTTGCCAGGCTTTGCACTTGGTATATGAAGACTGTTGCCCGCTTGATGGCATCCAGATCCGTTTGGGCGTAGCCAAACGAAGGCGCAAACAGCGAGAGCAAAAGCCCGACAAGAACATAAAACGAGAGCTTATTCACCGTTATAATCAATACTCCAAGCTCTGGATGAATCGATCCAAGGTTGCCCGTTCGCGCTGAAAGAGGCTCGCGTCGGCGCGAAAGGAAACGATGACTGCCTGGCCCCGGCTGATCGTGAGCACGTCCAAGCCCGCGACAATTGCCGACACGCCTTCCAGGAATGGACTCGCATCTCTGGAGACATAGGAATAGGACATCGTCACCGCTGCAGTGTCGTCAGGCAGGACATAGATATCATAACCGAGTACCGTATAGTCAATGAGCGTCTGGGAACGTCGAAGCGTCAAGCGGTCTAAAAGATTGCGCTCGGTTGTGTCCGGTCCAACGGGCAATGTGCGTACCTCCATAAGCGTGTTGAATCCCAGTTGCGCTGTGTTCTCTACGCGAAAGACATAGTCCTCGGCCTCGCTCAACAGCCAGCGATGCGGATAGCGCGCTGTGATGCCGGCTTCGACATTGTTGTATATCAGGGACCGGTTGAGGCTGCTGTCACGCAGGTTGGCGCCAGCGATCAAGCCGAGCCCAATCAATACAAAGCTGAAAACCATCGACCAGCGCTGCCGAGGCGTCAACAAGACAGCCTCAGCGCGACCCGTATCAAAGTCCATCACTGTCTCTGCTGCTTACAAACGCTTCGCGTTCTCGTCTCTCGGATGCGTTGTACAAGAAAAACGTCAGCGCTCCTGTAAAACATATTGCGGCAATTAGAAATAGTATGCCGAATAAGGGCCGATCTGCGTTTCCAGCCGTGCCTAAGGGTCCGCTCATTAGCCCGGTGAAGACGGGGGCGATGAGCCCGGTGGTTGCGGCCGCCGCGATTACATTTGTTGGCAGCACAAGCGGAAAGGCGTTTCCGAAATAGGATTCCGCGATGCCCAAGGCGATGAACATGGCCGATGCGAACTGAATCGCGAGATTAGCAAGCACATAGTTAGCCGCAATTGCCAGGGAGGGCTGGATTTGCAAGACGATAGCTATATTGAGGTAAAAGCTGTAGCCCACAGCGCTCGCCAAGCAATAAGCCACCGCATCGCTTCGCATTCGCAGTTCATTGGGATAAATGGTGAACCTGAGAACAAGGAGCTTGAGGCCGGCATCGACAAGTCCAGCCGTCAGAGCGAAGCCTAGAATCCGGCGGAAGACCGTCTCTAACGGCAACCACTCTTCCAATCGAAAAAAATCCTGTACAAGCGGCAGACCGATAGCCGCGGCCGACAAAGCAGACAGGACGGCGACGCCAATCAGGCGGCGTCTGGGCTGAGTACTTTGCGCTTCGGGCGCTACCGCGACCGCCAGCCAAACACCAGGCACAAATAGAAGCAATACAGCCGTGAGAACGCGGCTGACGTCGCCCTCCGGATTTAGCGACAACGCTTCTGACAAGACAAGCAATAGGAGGCAGAGCGCAATTATCATGCCAAGCTGAATCACCATGTTTCGCCAGACAGGCACCGTCGCCTGGCGCTGGCCACCGCCAGAAGCAATCGGTCCTTGAAAGGTCCCGGTCATGGATTCACCGCAAATAGCGCGCAACGCCGACGTTCAATCATACTTAAAAATTACGCAACTTTGCCGCTCTTGTAAAGTGGAAAGGCTTGTCACCCTTTGTCCAGGCAAGCGTCGCGGCATGGGACGTCTTTCCAGAGCATGTGGTATGCTCGTTTCAAACAAAGGTAAAGGCAATATGGTTCGATTATGTACTGTCGCGCTGGCGGTCTGCATAGCGATCATTGTCTCCGGTTGCGGGGGCAACGGAACCCGCGTACCCTGCGAGCAGGATAGCCGCTGCGCCCGATATGCCTTGACCACGGATTTCCCGATCCTGGATCCGCATATCGCCGAGCTTCCCGAAGCCGGAATGATCTTCCGGCAGCTTTATGACACGCTCGTATACCGCGATAACCGCACGAAAGAATTTCTGCCCGGCTTGGCTCGATCTTGGGAAACATCACCGGATGGACTGATCTATACGTTTCATTTGCGCGATGATGTTCGCTTTCATGACGGTACGCCCTTCTCGGCGGCGTCCGTGGCGGCCAATTTGGATCGGATTGTAGATCCTGCCATTGTGTCTCGCCGCGCTCGCAGCCTACTTGGTCCCTTTAGCCACTATGAAATCCTTGACGCGCGCAGGATTCGTCTGTACTTGCATTCGCCGTTTGCCCCCTTGCTTGACAGCTTGGCTCAGCCATTTCTGGGAATCGCAAGCGAACATGCGCTTGCCTCGTACGATAGCTTGCGCTATCAGTTTCATCAGTCCGGTAGCGGGCCATTTGCTCTGGAAAAGTATTTGCCCGGGGACCGCATCGTTTTGCGGCGCTTCGACCTCTACGCAACTGAAGCGGGAATCTACTCGCCCTTAAGCGGCGGAGAGGTGGAGCGAGTTGAATTCTATATAGTAGAAGGACAAAACGCGACTGCGCAACAAGTATTGAGCGAGGCTTTTGATATCCTCGACGAAGTCCCGCCAGAGACGGCCACAAACCTCGCTGGAAACAGCCGAATCCAGGTGATGCCAATTGAGATCCCCGGGCAGACGGTTCAGCTTCTCTTCAATACTAGACGCGAGCACGTCAATGAGGTTGATGTCAGAAGGGCATTGCTTGTCGCTACCAATCGCGTAGCGATCGCGAACAACATATACGCCAATTACTCGTCGGTGGCGTGGGCGCCCCTATCAATCGCGACAGGATATTCTCACACCGGGTTTGTCAACGAACTGGCTTTTGATTTGGGAGATGCTCAAGAAATACTTAAGCAGAGTGGATATCAAGACTTGGATGAGGACGGAATTCTGGATCGAGATGGCGCGCCGCTAAGACTTTCAATTGTTATTCCACCGTGGGGACAGTTGCCCGAAGTTGCCGAATTCATTCGGGAACAGTGGCGGCAAATCGGCGTACAACTTGAGATTGATTCTGTACCTGGTTTTGAACGGCTCGCCGAAAAAATTCGGATGGGCGAAAACGACTTGGTCGCTATTGAGAGTTACGGGCTTGATCCCGCGATTCTAGGCAATATTTTCTCTAACCAAGCGATATACTCGCGTTCCAGAATGGAAGACGAAGCGCTTAACGATCTGTTGTTGAACGCAGTGGAAACACAGGATCCGCCTTCTCGGCGCAGCCAATACTACGATATTCAGGCATATCTGATGACAAACGCGCTAATCCTGCCTATCCGCGAGAATGTACGGCTGCGACTCGCGAGATCAAACGTGCGCGACCTGCGTTTCGACGCCTACGGCTTCTATCCATTGTTGTTCAACCTGCGACTGGGCGGCAACTGATTTACGATCGCAGGGTGATTCTGGTGCCAGTCCGCTGATCTTGACTCATCAGGTCTGTCAAGACGTTTGGCCGGCGGCCGTTTGCAATGATGACTTCCAAGCTCGGAATCTCAAGAACCAGCGCCACCATCTCTTCTACCTTCTGCAACATGCCGCCTGTAACGTCAATGCCGGACGAGCCTCCCATGACAGATCTGTTCGAATCGAAACTTGAGGGAGTGATCAATGGGATCACGCGTCCCTCAGCATCCAAAACGCCGTCAACTTCGCCCAGCAGAATTATCCGCTTCACTGGCAACGATTTAGCCAGATGCGCGAATATCCTCTCCGTTGAAACGATAGTGCCGCCAATTTGACTGTCAAGCGCAACATCGCCATGCACCAGTGGAAGAATGCCGGATTCCAAAGCTTGAGCGATCAAGCTCGTTTGCATTTCGACGATTTGCCCCTCAGCCGATTTGATGAAAGACGATGGCTGAAAGCGCATCGCCGGCAAGCCTTGCTCCAACAATTCAAGCAAAACAAGCTGGCTTAGCGCCAGGGCAGCCTCGGCAACTCTGGTGAAACCGAGCCACTGTTGCGCCGAGTTTACGCCGGCTGCTGTTTGATGAATTTTCGCCGTAAAATGACCAAATGATCCGCTGCCGTGTCCAATGACCAGGCGCAAGCCGGGCTCAGCTTTCCATACTGCAGTTATCTGGCTGGCGATTGTTCTTGTGGCGTCCTGGCGAAATGTCCGCGCCCTGTGCTTGTCGGTGATGAGTGAGCCGCCAAGCTTAATAAGCGTAGTCATGAGAAAACCGGCCTCAGTTCAATACAAAATCGACGAGGCTCGCGGCGCCCGCCAGCCTTAAGGCTCGCCTTACTGCCTGGACAGTTGATCCGTCTACCAAGGCGATCATGTTGCCTCCCATTCCGCCGCCGGAGAGTTTGGCTCCCAGTGCTCCTGCGGCAATGCTGGCGTCGACAAGCCCATCCAATTCTGGAGACGATATGCCAAGATGACGAAGCAATTGATGGTTCTCACTCATTAAGGCGCCCAATCGACCCTGTTTACCGTTCTCAAGCGCGTGTCGAGCGTTGCTTGCAACTTGGCCGATTCTCGCAAATATCTCCCCAGTCTCCGATTGTCGTTCGTCGTAGCGCTGGCGAACGCGGCCAACCGCCTCGCGCGTCATCGTAGCGCGTCCTGTATCGGCGATCACAATATGGCAGGGACGCTCGACAGTCAGCAATTCAAGGTCTTTACCTCGTTCAAAGTAGACTGGGCGCTCGTATACCACGACAGTATTGTCTATTCCACTCGGTGTACCGTGATGAATCTGCTCCATTTCGAATACGAGTTGATTCAGGTCTTCATTCGGGATCCACCGACCAAACAGCGCCGCCAAAGCGCGTATCGCAGCGGCAGATACGGCTGCGCCACTTCCCAACCCGCCTGCGAAAGGAATATCCGATCTAATGACGAGGTCCCCGGTCGGTTCCTTCACGCCGAAATAGCTGGATGCAATCTGCAGCAATTGTTGCATCGGTCGCGCAGAGTCATCGGGTGAAGCCGCGTCCATTGCGACGCTCTTTTCGAGCTCGATAGAGCGGATGCTGAGCGCCGTATCTGAGGGTTGGGCGCAAGCATAAGCGCGTAATGATTGTATCGGCGCAGCAATCGCCGGCATTCCATATACAACGGCATGTTCACCCAAGAGAATAATCTTCGCCGGCGCGCTGGACTTAAATGGAAATCTGTTACAAGACATAGAGAATTATGAAATAGGCAATACCAGCCAACATGACCGTAATCTGAATCGGTCGGTCAGCGAGTAAAATCTCTTCGGGCGCGCTGGCAGTTTCTTCCACATGCAGCAAGTACAAGTAGCGCAACAAGCCATAGAGTACAAATGGCACCGTAATCAGTCCCCAGTTCGCTCCGTGCTTGGTCATCGTTTCCACTTCTATCGTATACAGAATGTAGGTAATGAGCGTGGAAGTAGTGACGATCCTCAGCATGTCGTCCAGCAAGGGAAGATTGTATTGCCGGAATGTCAGGCGCGTGTTCTCGGCTTGATCGCCTAGCATAACGAGTTCTTGCCGGCGCTTGCCAACCACTAGGAACATCGCGAGCAAACCGGTAAAGGCATACAACCAGGGTGAAACTTCGACGTCGATGACGACGCCACCGATCATAACCCGAATAACAAATCCCGCTGCTACGATGAGTACATCAAGCAAGGCGACGCGCTTCAGACGAAACGAATATACCAGTTGGATAAGCAGATATAAGACGAGCAGGAGGAATAGTTCAAAGTCCAAGCTAACTGCGAGCCCCAAGCTGACAACAGCGAGTAGGGCTGATGCCAGCTTCGCGACCGTCGCAGAGAGTATGCCGGAGGCGATTGGCCGATGACGTTTGTTCGGATGAGCTCGGTCCTGATCCCGGTCCATCAGGTCATTGATGATGTAGACACTGCCCGAAACAAGAACGAGCAATCCAGCGGCGGCAATTACCCGAATCAACAAATCGAATTCCAGGAGTTTGGCGTCGAACAGAATCGCGGGGAAAACGAAAAGGATGTTTTTTGTCCATTGCTGAGGGCGTATGGATCGGATTAGCGCGCGTAACGTACTCAACCTGGACCTCGTTGCTTAGACAGTAGACAGGTTTATTAGTTTAGTGTTATCGTCCAGCTTTGCCAGATGCATTTGCCACAGCAACCGCTTGGTCTGCGAATTGGAACTATGGTCATTGAATATACTGCAAGAGCCAGGGCGCATTCAAATATTGCCTTTATCAAATATTGGGGCAACAGGGATTCCAGGATCCGGCTGCCAGCGAATTCGTCGCTCAGCATGAATCTTGCAGCCTTGCATTCCACGACCAGAGTAACCTGGTCTGACGCGCTGGAAGAAGACCGCTTGATGATTAACGAGGAGCCCGCGGCGCCGGGGGCGCTTCAAAGAGTCAGCGCGCATCTTGATACCCTGCGCAGAGAACTGGGATCAACCTTACACGCCGATGTAGCTTCGACTAACAACTTTCCTATGGGCGCTGGTATTGCCTCATCCGCGTCCGCTTTCGCCGCGCTGACCCTAGCGGCGAAAGCAGCGCTCGGCAGGCGGCTTTCCGAGCGCGAATTGAGCGCGTTGGCGCGGCGTGGATCCGGCTCGGCAGCTCGCTCGATTCCCGCGGGTTTTGTTGAATGGTACGCCGGCAGCGGAGACGAGGAATCATACGCCGAGTCTATTGCAAGTCCAGATTATTGGCCGCTTGAAGACGTGATCGCGGTTATCAGCCGAGATCATAAACATGTCGGTTCAACAGCGGGTCATGCGGCGGCCAATACCAGTATCTTGCAAAGCGTGCGGGTCGAAACCGCAGCCGATCGACTCGAGAGCGCGAAACATTCCATTCTGGCGCGCGACTTCGAGGGTTTGGCTCCCGTAGTAGAAGAAGACAGCAATTTGATGCACGCTGTCATGATGACCAGCAAGCCTTCGCTATTCTATTGGTTGCCAAAATCCTTAGAAATCATGCTCGCTGTTCAAGCGTGGCGGCGTCAAGGCCTACAAGTGTGTTATACACTGGACGCCGGTCCAAATGTTCATTGCATTTGCGGCGCCGAGGACGCAGCCGCAGTCGCGGCCCGCCTGAAAGAACTTGATTCGGATGTGGAAGTCATTCGTTCATCCGTTGGCGGGGGCGCGCAGCTATTGAACGCGAATGACCGGAGTGATTAGTTTTGCTTGCGCTATTTCACGCCTAAGTCCTATAATGTAGTAAGTTGAAGCCAGAACAAGGTGATAATTCATGATCTTCCCCGCTGCGGGTAACGACATCATATTGGCGATATTGGCATTTGGAATCATCTTGATCCCCGCCATCATCATTCACGAATTGGGGCACTTCTTTGCCGCCAAGCTGGTCGGTATCAACGTTTTGGAATTCGGTATTGGATTCCCGCCCCGCTTGGGAAGATTGTTTATGTGGGGGGAAACCGAGTTCACCATCAACTTGCTTCCTATTGGCGGGTTTGTGCGTCCGCTTGGGGAGGACATGATCGGTCCGGCCGCCGACGACAAAGTGAAGCGAGATCGCGAAACTCTGGAAGAGCGATTTGACCATTATGACAGAGGCTTGACCGAGCGAGAACAATTGCGTTTGCGCGGTGTCAAAGAACACCGAATGTTGTCGGTAAACGAGGCGCCGCCGCTGGCGCGCATATTCTTTATGGCAGCCGGCGCGCTTGCCAATTTCGCCACAGCCATGATCCTTTTCTTCATTGTCGCCTTGATTGGCTTGCCAACTGAAGTTGGCGGTTTGGCGCAATTGGTGGCAATCCCGGATGGCTCGATGTTTGCTGAGACTCCTGCGAAGGTCGGCGACGCCATCGAATTGGTAAACGGCGAGCGCTTTGATGATTTCGAGGCGTTTTACGAGATCCTGGAATCATATAGTGGAGATACGATAACGTTTTCGCTGCTGCGACAGGAGACAGGCGAGCCGTATACGGTTACGGTCCGGCCGGCTTTCGCAGAGCGACGCGCCTTCGTACAGATCGTTGGCGTGCAAGAAGAATCGCCCGCCTTCCAAGCAGGCATCCAGCCAGGCGACCTGCTTACCCATATTAATTCAGCGCGGATTCCGGCGACAGGCGACGCAGTAGCAGTGCTGCGGGAGATAACGCGCGAATACGAAGGCCGTGCCATGAGCTTGACGTTCTTGCGCGAGTTGGACGATCGCGAGCGGCTTCAAGTTGATATTCGCGTTGTACCGCGCGTCAACCCGCCGGCAGGCGAAGGCCGGCTCGGTGTCGCAATACGATCCCAGTTCGGTTTGGATGACGAGACTCGTTTCGCAAATGCCGGTTACAAAACGGTGTTGATTCCTCAAAGCATTTCGGCAGCTATTTCTCATAGCCTGCGAACGACCCGCACTACCTTCGAGCTTATCGCTTCGATTCCGGGTCGTCTCCTTGATGGATCACTGAGCGGCAGGGATGCGCGTCCAATTAGCATTATTGGCATTAGCAAAATCGGCGGCGAATTTCTCCAGCGCAGCTTGCAAGAAGGTCCGGGATTAATGCTCAATTTCATTGCGCTCATCAGTATATTCCTGGGAATCAGCAATCTGCTGCCAATACCGGCGCTGGACGGGGGCCGAATCGTATTTGTCTTGCTAGAGATACTGCGTGGCAAGCCAATCAATCCCAGAATTGAAGCGCGTATTCACCAGATCGGAATCCTGCTTTTGCTGGTGCTGGGAGTGATCATAATGGTCATCGATCTATTGGATCCGCCCAGCATAACCTAGCGCTGCGAGGCAGAGGAATGACAAAATCGGAGATCACCTTGGAAGACTCGGGCTTAAGAAAGCCCAAGTTGACTGAAGTTATCAAGGCATTGCAAAGCGAAGCCCGTTCGGATGCATCAACGCATTCGTCTACCGTGGTCTACGGATTATCCGATTTGTCCGAATTTGAATTGAATCGATTGGCGCCAGTTTGGGCTGGCTTGCCCGCGACCTACAAGCACCGAATCCTCAAGCAATTGCTCGAGACCAGCGAAGCGGTATTCGAATTGGATTTCGGCGCCTTTGCTCATATGAACCTGACAGACAAAAGCAGTCTGGTTCGGTCAGCGGCCATTGAACTGCTTTGGTCCGATGAGTCCCTTGCGACAATGCGGCAGTTGATGGACCTAGCGCGCGCCGACAGCTCTCATGATGTGCGCGCCCAAGCGTTTTCGGGTTTGGGACGGTTTGTTCTTTTGGGAGAATATGGTGACATTCCGCCAAAAGATGCGCGCGAGGCGCAGGAGTTGGCGCTTATTGCCGTCAAGGATCATAATGTGCCGATAGAGATCCGCTGCCGGGCGCTGGAGGCAATTGCCAATTCAAGTCATCCGGAAGCGGCGGCATTGATCCGGGAAGCGTATGATGATGGCGCTCATTCCCTGAAGGTCAGCGCGATTTATGCTATGGGCCGAACTTGCGACAAGATCTGGCGTGATACCGTTCTCGAAGAATTGGAGAGCGGCGACAACCAGATCGTATACGAATCGGTTCAAGCCTGTGGCGCGCTGCAACTGGAAGAAAGCGTTCAGTTGATCGGGGGCTTAATCGCCGGCGACGACCGCGAGATTCAGTTAATGGCTATATGGGCTCTGGGCGAGATCGGTGGAAGACGCGCATTCGAAATCTTGTGCGATCTGGAGGAGACGGTTGAAGACCGGGAAATCCAGGAAGCCGTTGAAGAGGCCGTCGACGCCGCAAGTTTCAGCCTGAGCATGTCATCGCTCGACTTCGAGTTCGACAAGATCTAGGCTTATGTCGAACTTGAAACGCGCTGCAACGCTCATCCAGTGAGTAGGGCTCGTTCAAGATCCTCGCAGCAGCAAGCCGCCATCAGGGTTAGATCGATAGCAGGTTATTGGGCAAACATCGTTTGTAATTTCATCGCCAGGCTCATATCGCCAAGAATCTTGAGCTTACCGGTCATGAATGCTTGCATCGCGTTCAGTTGGCCCGTGGAGACCGCGTACCAGTCGTCAGCGCTAGCTTTCAAGGTCATCGCCGGCTCGCTGATGTCGCCTTCGCCGTGTTCAATCGATCCACCGCTAATCTTGAGCCAAAACATGCCTCCATTGTCTCCGCTTAGATCAAATAGGATCGTCGCATCTATGCCATCGGCTTTTTCTGGCAGGAATCGCTCAGCCATGTTTGGAAATATGTTCTTGACTTCGTCGGCAGCAGCCATAAGAAACTCCTTGGACTCGTTTCGCGTATTTCAATCCTGGATTAGTATACATTTGTTGCCGCAACCGCCCAAGAGCAGCTTGAGCTAACCGTACCAAACGAAGATATACAATGCGACTGCCCATCATTTCCAGTTTGCTACTTCTCTTTGTCGCTTCAGGATGTACATTTTCTGGCTCGACAGAAAATCCAGTGTTAGCGCAAGCCGCGACAACTGTCTTTGAAGAAAGAGCTACAGCGGCGAGCGCGCCATTAGCAACAGCAACGCTAGAAATACCGCAGATTGAGCTTTCGCCCAGTGGCAATTCGCCGCAAACAGAAAGGCGCGAAGCTGATGTTGCCACCGCGACGCTGCCCCCGCAATTGGCATCCCGTTTTGCCGATGCAACCGCCAACGCCGGGGTCGCGACAGATAACTCGCAATCATTAAACGATGTTACAGAGTATGTCGTAGCCTGGGGCGATACCTTATCAAGGATCGCCTCAATTCACGGGCTGTCCATAGAAACACTGGTAGCGATTAACAACTTGCAGAATCCTGACTTGCTGAGGGTTGGACAAATCATCAAGCTGCCACCGCCGCCCGACGCAAATAGTCCCTCGTTTCATATCCTGCCGGATACGCGGTTAGTGCGTTCCTATGGCGCTCAATCGTTTGATGTCCAGGGTTTTGTTCACGCGCAACCTGGCATACTGCGAAAAATGGGCGGCGCCGTTGTGTCGCGTCAAGCGGACGGCAGTACGGTCAATGTCGCCTTGTCGGCTGCCGAAACCGTGCAACGGGTCGCGTTGAATTTCAGCGTCGATCCGCGTGTCTTGCTGGCTTTCCTTGAATACCGGGCCGGGCTGCTTTCAAATCTTGATGTCGACGGCGAGCAGTTGCTTTATCCTTTAATCTCGCGAAAAGCGTCAGGCGGTATTGACCGGCCTGGCCTATATGCCCAGTTGATCTGGTTAGCCGACCAACTCAATTATGGATACTACGGCAAAAAGTATCGCGGCGACGCCATTGTTGATTTCGCCGACGGCAGTCGCCTGCTTTATCATCAAGATCTGAACGCCGGTACTGCCGCGATTCAGCATGTTTTCGCCAAAATGACTTTCGGAGCGAGTTGGGCGGACGATGTTGGCGACGGAGGTTTTTATCGCGTATATCGCGACCTGTTTGGTGATCCTTTTGCAGATTATGAGCAGGGGGATGCCGCCGCGCTGAGACAGCCCAAGCTGAGCCTGCCGTTTCGACCGGGCGAGGTTTGGCGATTTACGGGCGGGTATCACGGCGGCTGGGGAAACGGCAGCGCTTGGGCTTCGGTCGATTTCGCTCCGCCCAAAGAGGCGGGTCCGATGCGCTATTGTTATACGAGCAGTTTTCCGGTTACCGCGGTCGCTCGCGGCAAAATTGCCAGGCTGTCTGAAGGCGCGGTAATTCTGGATCTCGATCTGGACGGCAATGAGGGAAGCGGCTGGACAATCTTGTATTTGCATACCACCCATGCGGATTCATTGGAAATGGGGCAGATTGTGGAAGCGGGCGAGGTCCTGGGTTACCCCTCATGCGAAGGCGGCTATTCAACAGCGACTCATCTTCATATAGCCCGCCGCTACAATGGAGAATGGATACCCGCTGATTGTATCAATTGCCCAAGTTCGCTGCGTATACCGCCTTTTACAATGAGTGATTGGCAAGTGGTCGGATTGAGTAATCAACCATATCAGGGTTTTATGGTCAACTCGGCGGATAATCGCAGTGTGATTGCCGAGCAAGGTAGAAACACGGCTATTAATCAAATATCATGGTAACAAGTTAGAAACCCGAATATTCAAGATGTATGAATTGCTTTGGTTACTGAGCTCGACAGCGGTGATCTGGATCCTGGCGACGCCGAACGTTGTCGTTAGCGCGCAGGCGCAACGAACCGCCACACCCATTACCGTTAGGCTTGTGACCGCGACACCGCCAGGCGCCCAACCGTTCCCTCCAACAGTTACTAGCCTTCCGACAGCGACTTTGCCGGGTCCAACCTTCCTCCAGGCGCCCGTGACCGCTGGCAACATCAACGTTCGCGCTGCTCCCGATCTGGAAAGCGAAGTTCTGGGGACGATTTCCTTCGGCGCCCTTTATCCAGCTCTGCGTCGTTACTTTCAATGGTACGAATTGCGCTACGAGCCTTCTCCCAACGGCAGAGCGTGGGTCTACGGAGAACTGGTAGAGGTAACAGGTGATCTAGCCAACATTCAAGTTGTGGACAATTTTGCGGATATCAGCGTCATTCCAGGTGATGATGACAGCCTTGCGGCAGAGGGCGGAGGGGCAGCCGCGGGATCAGGCGACGATGCGCGCGTTTTAGTCATCGCCACGGAAGATGGGGCAGCAGCACGTTCAGAGACCAACGGAATGGCCTCCCCTTTACCAACCTTTACGCGCCCTCCAGATTTGCCATCTATCATTCCAACCGGCAGAGTTGACCAGCCGACTCAAAACTCAGCCAGCGCAGGCTCCAATCGTCGCTCGGGATTCCCGCCTTTGTTTCCGATCTTGATGCTCGCTGGATTCGGCCTTGTCGGTCTGCTAATCAACTTGATCCGTCAGTGAATCTCGGTTGCAGACAATCATATATATAGCCGCCCAATGACAAGCAAGTTGCGCGGAGTATTGCGAAATCAATGGCGATTCTAGTAGCTGCTGCAGGTGCCGCAGCCTTCGGTGGCTGCGCCGCTTTGGTCATCTGAGGACTTAAAAGAGTGTCCACAGCCGCAACTGGAAACAGCGTTGGGATTGTCGATGCGAAAGCCTCCGCCGATCAGGGTATCGACGTAATCGATCGTCGCACCGCGCAGATACATCATACTGCTTGGATCTACTAGCAGGCGAACACCATCGGCTGATATTACAGTATCACCGGCCTCGGCAGATTCCTGAAACGCCATACCGTATTGCATACCCGAGCAACCACCGCCTGTCACGAAGACGCGCAACGCGTGCTCGGGAATCTCGCGCTGTTCCAGCAAATCCTTTATGATAGCGACGGCCGCTGGCGTTACCGTCAATACGGAACTGTCCACTTGAACTGCTGTCTGCGTTTGCTGAGCGAGCGCCATGGTCTTTCCTCTCCCTGTACCAGATCCGCCGTCAGTTTAACATAGGTAATACAAGGTGTCAATTTCGCATAAGGCCTATCCTTATAGATATGTTCTGTTTTCTACACTATTCCTGACAGATTCCCACTCAAAACACTTGGCAAGCGCGCACCTGTGAGTCCGGCAAGTATTCTATATCTATTGTCGACTCTCCTAACGCCAAAGTTAACGCCATGAGGAATTGCCCCTTAATTCAGTGTTTATTCGTTTGCGCGAAATTAACCCTGAACATATACTGAAATCGCTAAACACGCTGAAATATTTCGCCGATCTTGTCCAACTGAGACAATTTATTGTATATGGGGGGAGGGGTATGAAATCCTGCTATAGCTGTCGCTTAGGTTTGGTTATGTTGGTCGTTTTGCTTTTGCTAGCGACATTTCCGATAACGGGCTTTGCGCAATCACCACATTTGGTGGTCAACACGCACCGCCTAAATGTTCGTAGCGGTCCGGGGGTCGGCCATCACATCATTACTTCGGTTCCAGGGGGTACAGAGCTGCCTGTGACGGGTATCGACAGCGGGAGACTCTGGTTCCAGGTATCGAGCCCGGCCGGAACCGGCTGGGTCAACTCGCATTATGCGATTGACCGAGGTAATTTCTCCGGCGTCCCAATCCTTAATTCGAGAGCAGTTGATGAACCAGTGATAGCGCCAGGCCAAGCGCATTTGGTCGTTAACACCGGATATCTAAATGTCAGAACCGGTCCGGGCGTGGGTCACAATGCGATCGGCAACGTGCCAGGAGGCACCAAGTTGCCGGTTATCGCAATTGATAGCGGCGGGCTGTGGTATCAAGTTAACAGCCCCTTGGGAAGCGGTTGGGTCAATTCCCATTATACTATCCCTCGCGGCGTTTTCTCTGGCATACCGAGGATCGGCAGGCCAGCCGAGCAGGCGCCAATCGCTCCTAGCACACCTCATTTGGTTGTGAATACTGGCTACCTGAATGTCAGAAGCGGTCCGGGCGTGAGCCACGGCATCATTACGACGGTGGCTGGGGGGACCAAAATGCCGGTCATCTCGATTGGCAGCGACAACTTGTGGTACGAAGTGAACTCCCCGGCAGGTCCCGGATGGGTCAATTCGTATTACACGGTGACCCGCGGCAGTTTCGCCAGTTTGCGTTCCCGTACCTTGCTCGACCCGCCATCGCCCACGCTGTCGGGACCGACCCCGCGCGCTGTGGTGAACACGCACCGACTGAACATCAGGACTGGTCCGGGCGCTAACTATGATATAATCACCAGCGTTCCCGGCGGATCGCAATTGGCAGTATTGGGGCTTTCTCGCGGTCGACATTGGTACTTGGTCGAAGGCAGTTTTGGTCAGGGCTGGCTGAACAACGATTACGTGGTGTTCCGCGGCGACTTCAGCCGGGTATCTGTCGTCCAGTACTAGGCGCTTCTGGCTGAAATATACAAATAAGTATAGAATGCGCCCCATCATTAGGTGGGGTGTATTTCTTTGGGCATAGCATATGTTAAACGCAGCGGAGAGAATGAAATCAGTAGGCAGGCGCGCCGCCCCTGGTCCATCAGCCTCCTCGATATTTGGCAGCACTGCCATCTTGTCCGACGCCATCAATACAGAAGACCCCTTTCGCATCGCTGTTTACCCGATTATCAACGACACAATGCCCGACCTCGCGATGGGCATCGCATCCTGCCTCTGTTACTTGCTGGAGCAGTGGCCGGGCATCAAGGTTTATCGTTGTTTTCTCAAGATCGAAGCGGACGAAGATGATAGCGACATCGCTAGCGACGATTACCAGTTCTCACCGGCTGACTGGGAACTGGATGGGCTTGACGACAATTTGGCGCTGTACGGATCCGCGACTTTTCACGAGGCGGCAACCCAACTGCAACTCCACCTCGACGCGAGCATGATCAATGCGGAAATAGACTCTGTTTTTACATTCAATTATCAGGGTATTCCGGAACTCATAGGGGCTTTGCCAACAGTTGCCACGGAACTTGTCTTGAATCTGTTTGACCAAGAGCCGCTTCATCTGGTGATTGATTACCCCGAGCTCGAACAGAATTCCGCTGTCCTTCAAAGCATGCTCGAAGACCTGTTTGCCTGGAATCTGGACCTATATCTGAGCCATTGGGGCGTCGAGTGGCGGGCCGATGAAATCGAGTCGCAATTCATGTCTCTCGCCGAGCTCTGCCGCGAAATTGGAAGCGATTTCGCTTTTTGGTGCCTCGGAATGACCTGCCAACAGATGATGCAATTGGGGCTGGAGGAGCAGGGAGAGCTGATCGTCCCGCTTATCGACCGCGCCTTTGGGGACGAAGGCGCGGCTGCGCCAGGCCGGGCGTTGGCAGCGCTGGGCTTAAGCAGATTGGGCTACGTCGATCCCGCGCTGACGACGCTTGAGGAGCTAGCGGTAAACAGCGCGGAACCAAGCCTATGGTATACATTGATCGAGATTTTCCTCGGCGCCGGACGCGCGTCGGAGGCGATCGACGCTTGCCAACGAGCGTTGGAAACCGGCATCGAGCACCCCGCGCTGTACTGGAAATATGCCGAGCTATTAATTATGTCCGAGACGAACAACTGGTTGATCGAAGACGTGCTGCTGATTGACCCCGACGACATCGACGAAAGCGAACAGATACCCCACGAAATTATTGGCGCGTTAAAGACATTGTTGGCATCGCGGCCAAACCATCTAGGAGCCTTGCAACTGGCGCTGATGTACATGATTGATGTTGAAGACCCTGAGTTGTGGGATTACTTCGAGCAATTGGTCAATCGTGACGAGAAGTCTGCATACCTAGGCGAAATCATTGAAAGGCTGGCTGATACTGAATCATTGACGCCGGCATATCAGATACTGCAGAACGCGCTTGTCGAGCCCGTTGGAAATCCATACTTATACGCTAATTTGGCGCAGCTAGCCATCGTCGACGGCAACTCCCAAATGGCCAAGCAACAACTGCAAGAATGCCGGCGCGTCACCGAAACTGTTGATGAGGAATTGGAACTGGAATTGCAGAGGCTGGAACTTGCTGTCGATCGGCCGGATTTCGAGCAGAGTTTCGCCGAGATCAAAGTATTGCTTAACGCGCAGCGAGCCATTCGCGAAAGCGATGTGGAATTGCTTGAGGAAGCCATTCAAATCGCGCCGAGAATGATAGACCTCTATGTCACATTGTCGCGCTGCTATTTGAATTGGAAAGATAATGACAGCGCCATTGAGGTATTGAGCGAAGCAAAGAATCAAGCCGGAAATCATCCGCGCATCGTCTTGGGTATGGCGCAGATCCAGTGGACGCGAATGATGCGCGACGAAGCCATCTTGACGCTGAACGCCGGAATCGCCGAATTCCCAAACGATGTTTCCTTGTTGGCGCAGACCGCCAGCTATCTGATAGAGAACGGTCAGCTAGACGATGCGAAACAGTTTGTCGAGCGGGCGGAGAGCATCGCGCCATCGCATGGCGCGCTCATGCAATTGAGGCGCTTCATTGCCGAGCGCATATCGGACTAGAGTTCCGACAGATTGACCAGGGAAACCTGAGCCGAGCTGCGCTCTTGCAGTTCCGCGGAAAAAGCCGCCAAATCATCTACGGCGAATCTCGCTATAATCAGAACCTGTACCGCAAATTCTTCCTCCTGGATCTCTCCACGGTAGGTCGCGATTAGCCTTTTGACAATATTGTAAAGCGAATAGGGCATCTCTAAGCCAAGCACTCGCTTCTCCACCTTAAGTTCCGTTTTCAACATGGACAGCGCTGCTTGCGCGGACTCGGTATAAGCGCGGACCAATCCGCCAGTCCCAAGCTTGGCGCCGCCAAAGTAGCGGGCTGTCACCAGGGCGATGTCTCCGACCGCCGAACCCCGGACCACCGCCAGAGTAGGCGGGCCGGAGGTGCCCGTCGGTTCGCCATCGTCGCTCATGCCTTCCGTCACCGTCTTCCCGAAGCCGACGCGAAAAGCGTAAACATGGTGGTTGGCGTCCGGCATTTCCGCGCGCGCGCCAGCGATGACAGCGCGAGCCTCTTGCACCGAAGTCGCCAGTTGCGCGGTGGAAATGAATCGCGATTTCTTGATGACGATCTCGGTACGAACCGGCTCGGCCGGGATCAAGTAGCTAGCGCTCATCTGGAAAGCGCTCCTGTTGTGGATTCTGGAAGCGGGGGAACAAGTGATTGCATGTCAATATGCCAAGGAAAAATGGTAGCTCATATTTAACTCTTTATACATCTGTTTCTATAGGGTTATTTCGGTAGTGTGATTATCCGTCAACAGTTAGCGCTCATATAATCAGGATAAAATCTGGCGCTTGGAATGGATCAAGCTTCGGCAAATGCGACAAGGGACCATTAACAATTGAACTTCGCCAGACAAAGAAGCAGTCACACCACTCCGCAGTCGCGGGTGGAGCGTTCGCAGAACAAGACGCCAGTAGTAAGTGCAAGTAAGTAATTAGAGAAAATGCCGCACTTCACCATCATCCACATCCCAGGTCGAAATCTGTACGGGTCAGCCGGTGGCTGACCCGTTGCTATCGTTCTGCTTATGTTTATTTTGAGGGCGAGCCGGCGGCTCGCCCGTACAGGCTCCTTATTTTTTTCATTACCTATTTGGAATCACTGTGGACGGAAACATTTGTGCCCCATAGGAGACTCGAACTCCTGTTTTGGCCTTGAGAGGGCCACGTCCTAGGCCACTAGACGAATGGGGCTTGAGCAACGATTCTAAATCAGCCTGTGCTCATGGTCAAGATGGCGCTAGGAATCCCATGCGATCCTGCGCGAGTTTCAGCGTCGGTTCGGCGACGGCGCCCGCCTTCTCTCGACCCAGCTTCAGCACGGAATCCAGATAACCAGCCTCGTTCATGAGTTCGTTGTAGCGCGCTTGCAATGGTTCAAGCGTTGAGGCGACAGCCTCTGCGACAGCCTTCTTCAAGTCGCCATAACCCTTGTCGGCAAAGCCAGCCTCGATTGCTTCCCGCGCTTCGCCGCTGATCGCCTGATAAATTGTCAAGAGATTGTTGACGCCGGCGCGTTCCGATTCGTCGCTGAAGCGTATGTCGCGATAGGAATCGGTCACAGCGCGCATGATCTTCTTGCGGGCGCGGGACAAGTCATCGAGCAGAAAGACGGCATGATTTTCCGAGGCTTCGCTCTTGGACATTTTGGCTGTCGGGTTGTCCAGACCCATGATACGGGCCCCGGCTTGCGGATTCATCACCGAGGGCAAGGTGAAAGTCTCGCCATAGAGATGGTTAAAGCGCTGCGCCAGATCGCGCGTGAATTCCAGGTGCTGATTTTGGTCATCGCCAACCGGCACCAGATCGGCGTGATAAAGCAAGATATCCGCGGCCATCAGCGAAGGATAATTGAGCAGCCCGGCGCCAATCGACTCCTGATTCTGCTTCCCCGCCTTGTCCTTAAACTGCGTCATGCGCTGCAGCCATCCCAGGGGCGCCATGCAGGTCAACATCCAGGCCAATTCGGAGTGCGCGGGTATGTGCGACTGTACGAAGATCGTGGAGACTTCCGGGTCAATCCCGGCCGCAATGTACATCGCTGCGCTTTCGCGGGTTTTCTGCCGCAGTTCGACGGGGTCCTGCCCAGCGGTTATGGCGTGGAGATCGACCACGCAGTAAAAGCAGTCATAGTCCCGCTGCACTTCCACCCATTGCTTTAGAGCGCCAAGGTAGTTGCCGATAGTCAAGTTGCCTGATGGCTGAATCCCGGACAATACGCGGGGCTTCTTGTTCTTGGTATTTGCCATAGTTTGGTCTAGTCTCTGGAAAATTCTCTCAAGTGCGGCGATTCTAACATCCCCCAAGACGCCATTCAACCGTCGCCTAACTCAGTCAGTCGAGTAGCGCTCCTTAAGCGCCCTTGCGATTTGACGGTTCGCGTCGCGCTTTGCCAGGTCGGCGCGCTTGTCATATCGCTTCTTGCCTTTTGCAATGCCGATCTCCACTTTTGCCCGGCCCCGCTCCAGGTAGACTTGCAGCGGAATGGCAGTCATGCCGTTCTCCCGAATACGCGTGATGATCCGGTTGATCTCGCGTCGGTGCAGCAGGAGCTTGCGAGGTCTCCGCGGATCGGTATGGCCGAAATGTCGCGCCTGCTCATATGGCGCGATATGCGTATTCATCAGCCACAGTTCGCGGTCCTTCTCTTGCACGAATCCCTCGCCAATGTTGATGCGATGCGCGCGAATCGATTTGATCTCCGATCCCAGGAGCGCTAAGCCAGCATCGTAGCGATCGTTGATCAAGTAATCTCGATGCGCCTTGCGATTCTTGCTGATGACTTTTCGTCCGTCGGTCATGGGGCTTCTCTTGAGCATTTGCAGGCATGTAGCGATCTGCCAACTCTAGCATACAAGGCGTTAATGGCAACCTGCTGGATACTGTAACCATTGGCGGACAATAGAATAACCGCGATGCAAGGCGTCGCCAACACCGTGTATGGATGGAAATGCTCTTATGCCAAGGTCTGCCAGGCTCTCTGGAAAGCTTTGGCGTCGATCTTTTCCTGGGCGAAATCATCGAGGACGCTGCTCGCCACGCCAATAGTCCGCACGCTGGCTTTAGGGTCTTCGCAATTCACCAAGCTCACGGCGAAGGCTTGGATCTGCGCCGGGATACTATCGGACACGCTCGCCGCCGCATCCATGACCGCTTGGAGCCGAGCATTAAATTCTGGACCCGGCGTCGCGCAAACTAGAATATCAAAGGTCATGCCGAGTTGAGACTCTCTCACGGCGCTCCGAGACGCGTCTATCGAAAAATCAGTGATCTGATCGCCGACAAGATCAATAAGCGTTTCTAGTTCGGTAGGGGACAACGTGGGCGCGGGGGTAGTAGACAACGTGGGCGCTGCGGTGGCGGACAACGTGGCCGCTACTGTGGGCTCCATCTCCGCTTCCGTTTCGGCTGTAGGCTCCACTGTCGGTTCCGATGTCGATTCCGACGTGGGTTCGTCGGGCGCGGTTGCAAAGATCGCGGAGGTCGTGACTGTCGGCTCGCCGGTTGATTCAGGCTGCGAGGGCAAATCAGTCCCGGTTGCTGCAACTGTGGGCGCGGCTACGACAATGATCGGTTCCTCCGTCGCTTGGGTAAACAGCGACAGGATCTCATCAATATCAATCGCTCCCGAAAGAACGAGCACGGCGCCAGACGCCAATATCAGCAGCGCCACGATAATCAGCACGAAACCACGACCCGCGCGCGGATTCGCGGAGGCGTCTTCTACCGTGGGTTTTATCGATTCCCAGTCATCAATATCATCTTCGTCAACAAATGATGACTGTACGCTTGCCAATTCCAGTTCAGAATCAAGATCGCCGGCCAGCAGGCCCTGCGCTGCGAGGACCTCCGCTTTTAATTCACGCGCCCCGGGATACGTTGGATCGAGCTGTAACACACGATCGAGCGCGGCTACACCAATTGCGCTATCAGAGACGGCATGAGCATACACCCACCAGAGCGCCGGATTATTGCCCTCAGTCTCCAGCAACGGCGCCAACAGCTCTTCCGCTTGCTCCCGTTGATCGTTTTCGATCAACTCGTGAGCGTTGCGCAAAATGCCATCAGTGGATTCACTCATGCGAGCGTCCTTCGTCAAGAGCCAGATTCTTCAATGGCAGTTTACATCTGCTTCATATTGAGCGCAACAAAAAAGCTTGCCAACAGCGGCAAGCCATTCGAGGTGCCCTGAAGAGGACTCGAACCTCCACCCCGTTAAGGACACGGCCCTCAACCGTGCGCGTCTGCCAGTTCCGCCATCAGGGCAAGTTGTAGCGAATAGTATATGGTTTTCGCCTTTAATGTCAATCCTCTGCGTAGTTCCCGCGGGTAATCGCATCAAAAACAATTACCTTTGCATCCTCACCCTGAATCTTTCCCCACAGGTCAGTGTCGAAGGCCTACTAGATCTAGGCGGGCTGTGTCGGCGGTCAGCGTCTACGCGACCTACGCGACCTACCCGCCCTACACGACCCGGCGAGACTCCCCAAAACCGCTTTTCGGCAATCTCGAAAATCGCGAACATTTGTTCTTATCTTCTGCTCAAAATGATGGTATGCTCCCCCTATGGATCAATTATCGCAAGCTCTCAATCTCGCTCCCCAGCCGATGCCCCCCGCCTATTCCCGCCTTCACAACCGGACTCTAAAAAGCATCTCCCGAAAAAACAGACTGTATCTATACGGTATCTATACACTTGTGGAATTTAGTGGGGCAGCTAGGAGCGGTTCAGAGGCATGTCAGAGGCAGAAGCCGACTTTATGGCGGCGGGAGCGCCACTGCGCCGGAAAACCAGATTCATACCGTCAGTCGCCCGCCTTTTGTCCGTTTCGGCTGCAAAACCGCGTCTATTGTCCGAAAAATATATTTCATTGTCCGAAACGGACAAAGTCGATCAAAAAACAAACCTAAAACAAATGACTGACGAGAGTGGTTTCATTCTGACTCATGATGACTTCGCTAACAAACAAAAAACTTTGTGTCGGCGGCTTAGCGGGTGTCGACGCGACCGATGCGCCCCTCGCTGTACCCGGGGCTAAGAAATAATATGATGCGATTGCCCTGCATAGTTCCCCCATTATCCTTAATTGATCTTGAGGGAGCCCCCTTCCTGCCTTATTATTAGCGCTTGTTGAATTTGGCCGATTCCAAAGAAAGTCTTTGATACATGCGCATTGCTGTGGATGCGATGGGTACGGATACTCGTCCAATTGCGGACGTCGCCGGGGGCGTTATGGCCGCCAACGAGTTTGGCGATACGATTGTCCTCGTGGGTGACAAAGCCACAGTCGAAGAGGAGTTGAGCAAGCACGACGTCAGCGCTGGCAATGTAGAAATCCTGCACGCGCCCAAGGACATCGCCATGGACGAGAAGCCGGCGGATGTGCTGAAGTCCAAAGCAAGGTCTTCGATTCACGTTGCGCTTGACGCTGTCAAGACCGGCCATGCCGATGCCTTTGTTACGATGGGCAATACCGGCGCGGTGCATGCCATCGCGACCTTGAAAACGTTGCGCCGGATCCCGGGTGTCAAAAGACCGGTGCTGTCGGCTCTGTTTCCTATCAGCGATCATCGGATGATTTTTCTTGACGTCGGAGCCAATACTGATGTCAAACCCGAGTGGGTCACGCAGTTCGCTGTGATGGGCAGCATCTATGCGCAGCGCGTGCTCGATTACCCGCAGCCGCGAATAGCCTTGTTATCCAATGGGGCGGAAGATACCAAGGGCAACCAGCTCATTCGCGAAGCTTCAGATATCCTGACGCGAAGCAAACTGAATTTCGTCGGCAATGTCGAACCGGTTCAGCTCATGGGTTCCGTCGCCGACGTCATCGTGATGGACGGTTTCGTCGGCAACATCGTGCTAAAGATGTTTGAAGCGACGACGCACTATGTCGCAACATTGATTCGCCAAGAGATTCGCGGCGACGTGATTTCCTTGCTTGGCGGCGCTCTGGCGCGGCCCGCCTTCAACCGCATCCGTCGCCGGGTCGATACTTCCGAAATCGGAGGCGCGCCCCTTTTGGGCGTCAATGGTGTTGTCATTATTGGACACGGGCAGAACTCCGCGACCGGTATCAAAAACGCGATCAGGCAAGCGCGCACTGCTGTGCAAGAAAACGTCATCGGCGCAATCCGCAGCGGAATATCGCAGGAGTCGTCCTCTAGCGGAGCCTCGCAAAATGCAATTGACGCGACATGACCGCAGGCGGGTCGTAATCACTGGACTGGGCGTCGTTTCTCCCTTGGGGGCAAAAAACGAGTTTTGGGAAGCTATTGCGCAGGGTCAATCCGGTGTACGCCGCCTGCAAAACGTGGAGACAGAACATCTAAATGTCAAGATCGGCGCCGAAGTTCTAGACTTTGATTCGTCGCAGTATATTCCTCCCAAGCAAGCGCGTCGAATGGGGCGCGCGTCGCAGTTCGCCATCGTGGCGGCTGCCCAAGCGATAGAAGACGCTGGATTCCAGATAGAGGATATTGCCGAGATAGGAAACCGGGTAGCGACCATACTAGGCACAACGCTCGGCAGCTACGAAATCGGCGAATCGGGCATCCGCGACTGGCGCGACTCCGATTACAAGCGCGCCAATCCGATGAGCATTATCAACGCGCTGCCCAATATGCCCTCTCACTATGTTAGCCGCATGATGGGCGCTGTGGGTCCCTTGATAACGCCATCGGTCGCCTGCGCCACAGGTGTTCAAGCTGTGGGAACCGCGACAGATCTGATTCAATTTGGCAGATGCGATGTCGCGCTTGCGGGCGCGGTTGACGCCGTTATGTTTGATTATATTCTCGCCGGCTTCAGCGCCACGCGCGCCCTGACCCGGGAGTACAACGATACTCCAGCAGCCGCCAGCCGTCCCTTTGATGCGGACCGCTCCGGCTTTGTGCTGGGAGAAGGCGGCGCCGTCTTTCTTGTCGAAAGCCTGGAACATGCGCGGCAGCGCGACGCGCCGATTTATGCCGAAGTCCTGGGATATTCATCCTCCTCCGACGCCTACCATGTTGCCGCGCCCAACCCGGAGGGCGCGGGCGCCCAGCGCGCCATGCAGTGGGCTTTGGACGACGCTCGCGTTGAGCCGACGGAGATCGAATATATCAATGCGCATGGTTCATCGACAGCTGCCAACGATTTGATCGAAACGAAGGCGATAAAGCGCGTCTTTGGCGAATCCGCCTACGGCATCCCCGTTAGCTCGACCAAGAGCATGATTGGGCATGCGATGGCTGGATGCGGTTCCCTGGAATTGTCCGCCTGCTTGATGTCTCTAAAGCGCGAGCTCTTGCACCCGACCATAAACTACGACAAGCCGGATCCTGAGTGCGACCTTGATTACGTACCGAACCACGCGCGTGAAGTCCCGGGCATCAATACCCTTATGTCCAACAGCTTCGGCTTGGGCGGGCAAAACGCCTCAATTATCATCCGTCGGCTCTAAAGGACAAAAGCTCCCATGAACTATCCCGTGACAGTGATCGGCGGCGGATTGGCGGGTTGCGAAGCCGCTTGGCAATTGGCGGAACGCGGGCATCGCACCCTGTTATACGAAATGCGACCCCAGCGATCGACCGGCGCTCACGTGAGCGACCGATTGGCGGAATTGGTTTGCAGCAATTCCCTTGGTTCCAAGTTGCCAGATCGCGCGACAGGTATCTTACAGGCGGAAATGAAAATGCTGGGTTCGCTGCTCATGCGCTGTGCCGAAGCCGCTTCCGTGCCGGCTGGCGGCGCCTTGGCGGTAGACCGGCTACGCTTCGCTGAAAGCGTCACTGAAACATTGAATCTCCATCCCAACATTGAGGTGATACGAGAGGAAGTCACCGAATTGCCCGGGGATGCGCCCGCGATTGTCGCGACAGGTCCGCTGACGTCCCCCGCGATGACCAAAGAGATTGCGCGATATACCGGTGAAGACTACCTGTACTTTTACGATGCTATTTCTCCCATTGTAGATGCCGGCAGCATCGATATGGGACGGGCTTTCTCGGCCAATCGCTACGGAAGAGGCGACGATAGCGGCGGCGACTACATTAACTGTCCAATGGACAAAGATCAGTATCTGCGCTTCGTCCACGCTCTGCAAAGCGCCGAGACGATAGAGCTACGCGACTTCGAGCGTGAAGACCCGAACTTTTTTGAGGGCTGTGTTCCGATTGAGCAATTGGCGAAACGCGGCGACGATACGCTGGCTTTTGGCCCGATGCGTCCGGTCGGTTTGACTGATCCGCATACGAGCCGTCGTCCCTATGCCGTCGTTCAATTGCGGCAAGACAACCTCGCTGGCACCCTTTACAATATCGTTGGTTTCCAAACCAACATCCGCTGGAAACAGCAGAAAGAGGTTCTTAGGCTCATTCCTGGGCTGGAAAATGCCGAGTTTATTCGCATGGGTCAAATGCACCGCAATACTTTTTTGAATGCGCCGGCGCTCCTGCATGCGACCATGCAGTTTCGTCAGAATTCTAATCTGTATTTTGCCGGTCAAATAACCGGCGTCGAAGGTTATGTTGGCAATACGGCCACTGGCTACATTGCCGCGCTCAATCTGTCGCGACAACTGATTGGCTTGCGCGAATGGGCGCCGCCGCAAGAGACAATGCTGGGCGCCCTGTGTCACTACGTGACGAATTGCCCGCCAAAAGAATTCCAACCCATGAAAGCGAACTTGGGCATATTGCCGCCGCTGACGGTCAAGATCAAAAACAAAGCGCAACGCCGACAAGCTTACGCTGAGCGCGCGCGCAGCGCGATGTTGGCCGCGCTTAGCGATTTGGATGATAAGGTGATTCAAGCAAATCTCGAAAACAGCGAGTTGGAACAACATGTCGAAACCTGAGCTATTTGCAAACGCACATGCCGAACGGGTCTATCTGGTCGGAATCGAGCTGCAGGGGGTATCAGCGCCATTCTCAGTAGTGGATTCCCTAAGTGAGCTTGCGCTTCTCGCGGAAACCGCCGGTCTTGAGGTCGTCGGGCAAACGTTTCAGCGCCTGCGGAAGATCAATGCCAAGACTTTTATAGGCTCCGGCAAGCTTGAGCAAATCATAGACGATATTTCTTTACTCGACGTTAACGTCATCATATTCGACGAAGAACTCTCCCCACGTCACCAGCGCGAACTGGAAAAACAGTTTGGCGAGACGATTAGGCTGCTGGATCGTTCGGCATTGATTCTGGATATATTCGCGCAGCACGCGCGAACCAGCGAAGGGGCGCTGCAGGTTGAACTGGCGCAATATGAGTATCGTTTGCCGCGTTTGACGCGGCAGTGGACGCACCTCGCTAGACAGGCCGGGGGCGGAGGCGCGCGTGGCGGTTCTGGCGGCGTTGGATTGCGCGGTCCAGGCGAAACCCAGCTCGAAGTCGATCGGCGCGAGATTACCCGGAAGATCACCAAGCTAAAAGCCGCGCTGGAACAAGTGCGCTCGCACCGCAGACTGCATCGATCGCGACGCCAGAGATCCGGATTGCCATTGGCAGCGCTTGTGGGCTATACCAACGCCGGAAAATCGAGCCTGCTGAATGCGCTGGCGGATTCCGACGTCTACGCCGCCGATCAGCTTTTTGCGACACTTGATCCCACGACGAGGCGCATTTCATTGCCCAATCACTCGGAAGTTCTGCTGACTGATACCGTCGGTTTTATCCAGAAGCTGCCGACCACGTTGATTGCCGCCTTCCGCGCCACGCTTGAAGAGGTCATAGAAGCCGATCTGCTCTTGCACATTGTCGATGTTAGTCACCCAAACGCCCTGCAACATATCGACGCGGTGGAAGATACATTAGCGGAAATTGATGCCGCCGGCATGCCCCGGCTGCTGGTATTGAACAAGATTGACCTGCTAGACGGTCCCCTTCCGCAGTTGCCGCTCGTTGACAATTACCGCAGCGTCGTCGCTACCTCGGCGCTGGACGGCAAGGGTATTGCCGACTTGCTGTCTACTATGCGAGAGGTCTTGGCCGAGCGGGATACAACGCTTGAGGTGCTGCTTCCCTATCACGCTGGAAGCGAGTATTCAAAATTGTACGAGCGGGGATATATTCGCCGTCAGTCTACGGAAGAGAATGGTTGGCTCTTGACTCTGTCCATGCCCAAGCAAGTCAGCAACTACTATCTGAAGTTTGCTATCGACAGCGCGGAGTCAACTTAAACATATCGTCCTTGGGATTGTCAGGTCGGCAACTGCGCCCAGTAGATCTCCGGGCGGAAGCGGCTGTGCAAGAACAGCCGCAGGTCAGACGAAAGCGCCAGTGATACAGGCGCCGGTATATCCGAGAAAACAACCATTTCCGCCTCGTCCCCGCTACAGCCATCCTCCAGACAATGATCGGGATCGACGCGCCCAACAACTGCGCGCGTGCCCAGCGCGTAGCCGAAATACAGCAGCCCGTCATCGCCGAGGATGATGTTAGTTGTGTTTTGCAAGCCGTTCACCAAGGGTTTCGGCGGGGAGATCGCGCCGTTCTCCTCTACCTGCATCCACTCTATCCCGCGACGCGCGCTACCGCCGTTTGCGAAATAGATCCGGGTTCCGTCGATGGCGATGCCAGTTGGCGACCGCAATCCTGAAGCGATGGTAGTCGCTTCGCCCGCCTCGCTTACTTGAATAATGGCGTTTTCCTTGGTGTCAGACACCAGCAGCGAGTCTTCGTCAATACGAGCAATACCCCAAGGCGCTGCAAGTTGGTCGAACACGCTTTCTGGAGCAAGCCGGTCTTGGTTGACCTTCCACAGCGTCTCACTTTCGGGATCCGGAACCCACAGGTCAAATCCCTCATCAGTGCTCTCCATGAGCATGCTGTGGCCATTCTTGATGCCAAAAACGTATGTGATAGTGTCGCCACTTTGATCATCGATCTGGTAAATCGTCCAGTCTCCGTTGCAGACGGTATAGAGGTGATCCTCAAACCAGACCATGGCATTGGGTCGCTGCACGTTACCCACCAGCAATTGCAGATCATCTTGCAAAAGCGGCGTCGCAAGCGCGACAACACTGCTATCATCCGCATCATTCATGCCCGGCACAGCAGCTTCGACGGCTGCGGTCTCCCCGTCGTTTGAATCCGAAGGCCTGCTATCTTGGGCGCTGACAACAGTGGCAATGACTACCAAGAAAATGAGAATAGCGAACTTCATTGATACTCCAGCCGATAAGTTCCACTAGCAGTGAGATCAGAACAATTGCGCGCTTGAGCCCGTTCGGATGCCTGGGCGTTATTCTACTACACATGCCGTTCATCAACTAGCTCGCAGCCGCATCCTGGAAATATAATAGCGCCGCGTTTCCGCCGCCATTAGGGCGCTGCGCTATAATACTTGCGCTGGCAAATTGGCGATGTCAATCTGGTCAGGTTCAGCGGAAACGCCAGTCATTCGCAGGTTATTTCCAGAACGTAAAAGCAGGATTAGAACCAAGAAAGTAATGCGAAAAGTTGATGAAATATAGAAAACTACAAAATAATCGAAAGCTGTAGGGGCGACCAACCTGGTCGCCCGAAACCGCGCCCTTTCATCGACGGGCGACATGATATGTCGCCCCTACACGCGCCTTATTTTTTGCATTATTTACTTGCATTTACTGGGAAGCAAGCACAGATGCGCAAGCGGGCAAGCCTCTCCAACGAATACGAGGTAGAATGCATTCCCGGTTTGGAAGCGTTCGTCATGGACGAACTCAATTCGTATGACGCTCGCAGTTTAGAGACCCTTAGACCGGGATTCCTCCGCTTTCGCTTTGCTGGCGACTCTCGACTGCTCATAACGCTTCGATCAGCAATTGCGGTCTACGGCGTACATCGCTTCGAGGTCCCGCGTCCAAAAGCATTGTTGGGTCATCAGCATCTCACGCGATTGATCGGTATCTTGAGGGCTGCCATGCGCGACTGGACTTTGCAAAATCCCCGACTGGGCATTGGCGCCGCGGGAGCGAACACGCGGGTGATAAATCGTCTGAAAGAAGAATTGGCAATTTTGCTTGCTGTTGAATTGGCGGAGGAAAACAAAGGCGAACTCTATCTGCGCCTGGTAAGACCAGTTGATCGGTCGGCTTGGGAAGTTCTCGTTCGCCTTGGACCGCGTCCGCTGTCGAAGCGCGATTGGCGAGTGATCAACGTGCCCGGCGCGCTGAACGCGACGGTCGCATACGCCATGACCCAGATCCGGTCACAAGACGCGCAGGATAGCGTTCTTAACATGTGCTGCGGTTCCGGAAGCATTCTCGTGGAACATGCCCTTGGCAGAACCTCGGGTCAATTGCTCGCGGTCGACATCAGCGACAAAATGCTAAGCGCGGCCAAGCGCAATCTTTGCGCATCCAACACAAAGCATCGAGTTATTCTATTAAATGCTGACGCGGGACGCACACCGCTGCCTTCGGGCGCTATTGATCGTATCTACGCCGATTTGCCCTTTGGCGGACACGTCGGTTCACATGCCGACAATCTCCGGCTATATCCAGCCTTGTTGCGAGAAGCCTATCGAGTTTCCAAGCCAGAGGCAGTACTGATTCTACTGACGCATGAGGTCAAGTTGCTTCGAAAATGTATCGTCCAATCAAACTGGCGAACGATTTCGGAAACCAAGATAACTCTCAGCGGCTTGCATCCACGATTATTTGTCCTCAAACGAAAATCGACTACGATATATAGGTAATTGTCGACGGATTCCAAGAGGAGCAGAATATTGATCCGCTCTTGCTCGCTAGCGTTCATGTTGCTTGTCCTGGTCGCGTGTCGAGCGCCAGTAGAAGAAGTAACGCTGAACGTTTCTCTGCTTGCCGATGGCAGAACGCAGACCTTTACTTACGCTTCTCGGGTATCTGTCGAAGAATTGCTGGCGAACGCCAAAATCGTTCTGGGCGAATTGGATCGAGTCAGTCATCCCCTAAGCCTGCAATTGGCAGACGGAATGCTCGTCACGGTGCGCCGGGTACGGGAAGAGCAAGTCTGCCAGCGCGAAAGCCTGCCCTTCCAGCGGCAGCGGATTCCATACGAAGGTATCGCCCCCGGGCAAGAAAGATTGAGCCAGGCCGGCAGGACCGGCATGCGGGAAGCCTGCTACCGCGTCGTTGTTGAAGACGATGTTGAGTCCGGGCGGAGTCTAATTGGACAACCTACTATCCTCACCGAGCCACGGGACGAAATCGTGCTTGTAGGTCCCTCGCGTTCGGTCGAACCATTCGAGCTAGCGGGAAGGCTAAGCTACATCAACAACGGGACTGCCTGGAGCATTCGCGACAACACCGTTAACAAGCGCCCCTTGCGCAATAGCGAGAATCTGGACTCGCTGGTATTTGCAGCCAGCCCCGACGGATCGGCTCTAATTTACACCGCGGCAAGCGACGAATCAGAAAAGTTCTTTAACGAACTCTGGATGGTATCCCTCGATGACGACGAGCCCGTCAAGTTGGCTCCAACCGACGTTCTCTTTGCGGAATGGCGACCAAGATCCAGCAGTACAATTGCCTATTCGACCGGTGAACGAGGCCAGGGTCGGGCGCCGTGGAAGTCTCTTAACAACCTTTGGCTGATGCAGATCGACCGCCAAACGGGTCGCGCGCTTTCCATCCAGGAGATCATTGGGGAGGATGCGGGAGGATCATTTGGATGGTGGGGGACCAACTTCGCTTGGTCACCGCGCGGGGACCGGCTCGCCTGGGTGAAGGCTGACAGCGTGGGTGTGGTTGAGATCGAAGGCAAACAGGTTAACACTTTGCTTGAGTATCCAGAGTTTAACACCTCCGGATCCTGGGTCTGGCTCTCACAGCTGTCTTGGTCACCCGGCGGCAACATTATTTCCGCCACCGCGCATGGCGGTCCGCTGGCTAGCGAACCCGCCACAACCAGTCCGGTATTTGATCTCGCGATTCTTGGCGCCAACGGCGAATTTAAGGCGACAATGAGACGGTCTGTCGGGATGTGGGCGGCTTCGAGTTTTTCACCGAGCATTGCCTCACCGGACGCCGAAGGCTCTGGAGGCTATCTGGCGTGGTGGCAGGCGCGCGAACCGTACAATAGCATTTACAGCGAGTACGACCTCATTGTCGCCGATCGCGACGGCAGCAACCAGAAAGTAATCTTTCCTGACGCCGGCCAACCCGGCATTCGCAGAAGCGACTTCGGTCTGACTGCTACCGACATGAGCTGGAGTCCGGACTCGCGGCATATCGCTGTCGTATACCTGGGGGACATTTGGCTGGTCGACGTAGAATCAGGCGCGGGCCGCCAGATAAGCTTTGACGGTGGCGCAAGCAATCCGGTTTGGACGCGATAATGCGACAGGTGATACTGGTCCTTGTCAGTTTGCTGCTGCTTTCGGGCAGCTTGATAGCCACCCTGGGCACCATTCACTTTCGTGATTTCGAACTTCGCGGCTATGTTGATCCGACGGTGGATCAGAATCTCCCCTTCCTGTCGTCTCGGCCTGGCATAAATGTTGACTTGCGTCAATATGAGCTCGACAGCCTGCGGGCAAATCTCGCCCTTATCAGCGAAACAGGTTTCGTATGGCTGCGACAATTCATCTATTGGGATGAAATTGAGGTCAGCAAGAACCAGTACGATTGGGCGCAGTGGGACGAGATATTTAACGTTCTGCGCGAGCACCCGCGTTTGGAGCCGGTGGTCGTGCTCACGCATTCGCCCCAATGGGCGCGCGTTTCGCCGCCGGGAATAGCGGTCACGGAGACGGCGCCGCCCGAGTCCCTCGATGACTTCGCGCGTTTCGCGGGCCGCTTCGCGCGGCGCTATGGCGACTCCGTGAATTATTATCAGATTTGGGACGAGCCGAACCTCGATGACGCCTGGGGATCGCTTCAGCCCAAGCCAGCTGATTATATGGCTCTGCTGGCCGCTGGTGGGGGGGCAATCCGCGCCGAGGACGCAAGCGCCAAGATTATCGCAGCGGCTTTAGCGCCGACTACCGAGACCGGTGGTCAAAACATCAGCGACTTGCTTTATCTTGACGCGATGTATCAACTTGGCGCGGCGGAGTTGATGGACATCGTGGCTGGAAAGCCATACGGATTCTCAACCCCCCCATTGGATCGCCGCGTCGATGAAAGCATCCTGAACTTTTCCCGGATTGTTGCCTTGCGCGAAGTGATGCTGGCGCATAATGATGGACGTAAGCCGCTTTGGGCGAGCCATTGGGGCTGGAACGCCTTGCCCGGCGAATGGGCGGGCGACCCATCCATTTGGGGAAGCGTCACTCCGAACGAGCAAATCGCGTATACGCTACAAGCGTTCGACCGCGCGCACCGCGAGTTTCCCTGGCTAGGCGCGATGTTCCTGCACCACTGGCAGCCCAATGTAGAAAGCAGCAGCGCCCAGTGGGGATTCGCGCTGATCGGACCGGACGATCAGCCCTCCGAATTGTTGACAGCCGTGCAAAGCTATGATTTTCCCGCGGTGGCGCAGAACGGCTTATTTCATGCGCGCACAGAGCATGCTCGTTACAGTGGCGTCTGGCAATTCAGCGAGTTGGGAGCGGATATTGGCTGGCTGGAGACGAGCGACAGTCAGCTCGAATTCGACTTCTACGGTACAGATCTCGCCATGCTCTTGCGGGAGGACGACTATATAGCCTTCTTGTATCCGACTGTCGACGGAAGCCCAGCGAACGCGACAGCCCATGACTCAAATGATAACAGCTATATATTTCTCCGAAGCAACTCGCATGGTCCGGAACAGAATTTGGTTTCCATCGCGCGCAACTTGTCTCTCGGTCCACATGCCCTGCGCGTTGTGGCGGATCGCGGATGGGACCGTTGGGCGGTCGCCGGATACGCCGTGAGTTCAGGCAATCTGTCATTCGCCTTTGATCGACAGATTGCGCTCGGCGCTATCGCGACGCTCTTGTCGCTGTCCATCGTATTGCTGACCTTTGCGACCTCGCCATGGCGTCGCTGGCTCCCTCCTGTCGGACTGGTGTTTGCCGGTCTGTCTGCGACGGCGCACCTGGCGATTAGCAGCGTCGCGTCCTTGGTACTGCTCTTTGCCATGATGTGGACATGGACAAGTCACAGACCTGCCCTGCTCGTCCGCGACGAGATCAATATCCTGATCGCTCTGGCAACCGGCGGCGTCCTTTACCTGTCACCTTCGTTTTTCTTGACAATTGTTTCAGGTCTGGTTCTATTCGTATTGATTTTTCATCGCCTGGAAACGGGCTTGATCTTGACCCTATTCTGGGCGCCCTTCTTTTTGACGCCAGTCGAGTTGTACCGCTTTGCCTTTCCCATGGTGGAAATCCTGATACTGATCACGTCAATCGCGGCTTTATTTAGATTTTGCGTCTGGCTGGGTGAGCAGTATCAAATGGCAAACGGCGACTATCCGCTAAGAATGAAGTCGCTATTTTCGCAGATCAAGTTTATTGACATTGCCGTAGTCGGGATCGCGGTTGTCGCCATTCTATCGCTAAGCTGGGCGCGCGATACCGATGTAGCGACGACAGAACTGCGTACGCTCGTTCTGGAGCCATTGCTCTTCTACGTGATATTCAGAGCCCTGCGTCCGTCCAAGCGAACTGTTTTGCACTGCGTCATCGGGCTTGTCCTTGCTTCCATATTGGTCTGCGCCATCGGCATGTTGAGGTACTTTTCGGGCAACGATGTCATAGTCGCGGAAGAAGGTGCGCGTCGTCTCATTTCTGTGTATGGCTCTCCCAATAACGTAGGATTATTGCTCGGCCGGTCGATACCTTTCGCGCTGGCGCTGCTATTAGTCGGGCATAGCGCGCGGGTGCGCTTAACCTGGGTGGCGGCGCTGTTTGTCATGGGCATGACCGCGCTCTTGACGCAGAGTGTGGGCGCGATACTCCTGGGAATCCCCATAGGAATAGCGGTAGTGCTGATCGCTTACGCTCAGCGAAAAGCATTTGTCCCGATCTTGGGTATCGGGGCTGCGCTAGCGGCTGGATTGGTCCTGTTGACACAGATTTCGGCGCGATTTGCCAATATACTTGATTTCACAAGCGGCACCAGTTTTCTTCGTCTCCGGTTATGGGAAAGCGCCATCGAAATCATTCGTGACCATCCGATTTTCGGTATCGGATTGGATCAGTTTCTATATTATTACAGCGGGGAATATGTTCGGCCGGATGCGATCTGGGACCTGGATCTGTCGCACCCGCACAATTTCTTGCTGGACTTTTGGACGCGTCTAGGTATTGCCGGGCCGATCATCTTTCTGCTCTTGCAGTTTGCATTCTGGCGATACGCTTTTGTCAACTTCAGCAGGTTGAGAAACACAGACCGGGTCAGTTTCGCGATCATGTTGGGTTTGATGGGAAGCATGGCAGCGTTATTGGGTCATGGCTTGATTGACAACAGCGTCTTTGTCATCGATTTGGCTTTCATATTCATGTTCCAGTTGGCTGCGACCGCGTGTCTACGTGAACTGGCGCCAGCTACAGAATCCGTTTCCGAGTCTATTCATGGATGAAGCTATGCCGTGCGTTAGTCTTACGAACTGTGGTACACTTTGCCCAGCAATCAAATTGAGGATATCAAGACTTGCGTGTACTGATCACAGGTGGGGCCGGGTTCATAGGATCGCATTTATGCGATCGTTTTTTGAGCGATGGCCATCGTGTGGTGGCGGTTGACAACCTCATCACGGGCACCCAGGACAACATCTCGCACCTGGCTGGCAATCGTCATTTCGAATTCGTGTATCACGATGTCAGCAACTTCATCCACCTCCCTGGTCAAATCGACGCTGTTTTGCATTTTGCCTCTCCTGCCAGCCCGATTGACTATCTCAAGTATCCGATCCAGACACTGAAAGTCGGCGCGCTGGGCACGCACAACGCGCTGGGTTTGGCCCGGGCGAAGCGCGCGCGCTTCTTGCTTGCGTCTACATCTGAGGTCTATGGTGATCCGCAGGTGCATCCACAGAGTGAGGGCTATGCTGGCAATGTGGACCCGGTTGGTCCACGTGGCGTATACGACGAAGCAAAACGTTATGCGGAAGCGCTGGTGATGGCTTATCATCGCCAACACGGTATGGACACCCGCATCGTGCGCATATTCAACACCTATGGGCCGCGAATGCGCCTTGACGATGGGCGGGTCGTCCCCAATTTTGTCGGCCAGGCGATCCGCGGCGAGGCGCTGACGGTCTATGGCGACGGCAGTCAAACGCGATGCTTTCAATACATTGACGACCTGGTGGAGGGCGTTGTGCGCTTGCTTGACAGCGGTTTCGTCGAGCCGGTCAATATCGGTACTACTCGCGAAGTGAGCATTCTTGATTTCGCGAATGTAGTCAACCGCGTCTCAGCCAATCCCGCCGGCATCGTCTTTGACGACGGACTTCGGATTGATGGCGATCCTCAGACGCGCAAACCGGATGCGAGCCGCGCGCGTAGTCTGCTCGATTGGCAACCGCAAGTGGCGCTGGAAGACGGCCTCGCGCGCACAATCGCATATTTTCGTCAAGTTATCGCCGCCACGACTTGAGATGCAAGGGTTTCAGAACCTTTTGCGCCGTCGAATCTTCTGGCTTGTCATCGCAGTCGCCGTCGCGATTGTGAATCTCTCCATTTCGACACCCGAATTCCTTGGTCTTAGCCTTGCAGGCTTATGTTTGATCGCAGCGCTGACTTCTCCAACGGCAGCGCTTGTCGTTTTGTTGGTTCTCGCGCCTTTGCGAGCGCTGATTGCCACAGAACTCAGTATTGATCTCCCGCTGGATATCGGTCAGCTGCTTTTCGTTTTTTATATGGGAGTTTGCCTGGCGCATCGAATCGCGCTTCGCAAACCCGTAGTCACCTTACATCGCACCATCGTATTGTCTGCAATCTTGTGCCTTTGCGCCGTTTTCGCGCTCGGATCTTGGACAAGCGCCTCGCAGTCCGCCTGGCTGCGCGAGTGGCTCAAATGGATCTTGATGGCGGTTTTCGTGTGGCAAATAACGATCTCGGAACATAGCTACTGGCTTTGGCTGGTATTCGCGCTGCTAGTCGCCGCTACAGCAAATGCGCTTGTCGGCTTGTACATATTCTTTGGCGGAAGCGGCGCAGACCATCTTGCGATTTTGGGGCGGTTTTTCCGCGCTTTTGGCACGTTTGGGCAGCCGAATCCCTTTGCCGGGTTCATGGGCCTTATGCTGCCACTCGCTTTAATGGGCGCCTATGTTCAGGCTGCGTCGATTCTTTCCGGGTACCGAAAGAAACAGGAAATCAACTGGTATTCCCTGCGGCTACTTGTCTGTTTCGGGCTGTCAGGGACCTTGATTTCAGCCGCACTGCTCGCATCCTGGAGTCGCGGCGCCTGGCTCGGCGCAGCAGTTTCAGCGGCGGTTATGCTCTTCGCGCTGCCCAAACGCGCGACAGCGGGGTTCGCCGCCGCCCTTGGTCTAGCGCTTCTGATTGCGGGACTATGGTTGGGAGGACTGTTACCGCGATCCGTTGTCAATCGCTTGACGACTTCCGCTGAGGATTTTCTCACGATGGAAGATGTTCGCGGTGTTGATGTCAGCCCGATGAACTACGCGGTGGTCGAAAGAATCGCCCATTGGCAGGCGGCGCTCAATATGGCTCAATCCAACCCGATTTTGGGAGTCGGGCTGGGAAACTACGAAATCGTCTATGACCAGTATCGACTCATTAATTGGAAGGAGCCATTAGGGCATGCGCATAATTTTTATCTAAATACGCTTGCGGAAACCGGCCTAGTCGGATTGGTCGCGTATCTGGCTTTCTGGCTCGTGATCTATGTCGTCACCTGGCGCGCGCGCGCCCATCCGGATTCATTTGCTCGCGCAACAGCGATCGCTCTGCTAGGCAGTTGGACATACCTGGCGGTCCATAGCATTTTTGACAACCTCTTCGTGAACAATCTCTTTCTGCATATTGGTGTATTATTGGGTATACTTGCGACTTTGTATTGGCAATGTAACCACAGACTGATTCTGGATTAGCCATGTCACAAGCGTTTACGCCGGATGTCTCCTCCAAGAGCGAAGGTTACCAAGGGCTGTCAACACCCATTGATCGTTTCATCATTGCCTTGGCCAGCCGGGTCGGTGGCAGACGATCGAAAGAAGTCGAGCGATTCATCAAATTCGCATTCATCGGTTTACTGGGCTTTGTCATCGATTTTGGCGTGTTGTTTATTCTGCAGTCGACTGTCTTGCCTGCGGCAGACGACCAAAACATTGAGTTGCCGCTCAACGTGGCGCTCGCCACTACCATTAGCTTTACATTGGCTGTTAGTAGCAACTTCACTTGGAATCGTCTTTGGACGTACCCGGATTCAAGATCATATTCAGTTCGTCGCCAATTGACGCAATTCGCCATAGTCAGCGTGATCGGCTGGATTGGTCGAACCTTCTGGATTACAAGTTCCTTTGCCTTCTTTGGCATATGGTCGACCGCGGCGATTCAGAGCGTGATTTCGAGTTACAATCCCGTTCTGCAAGACGAGTTGAAACTAGGCACGATGATCTCGCAGTTTATTGGTGTCATCGTCGTGATGATCTGGAATTTCCTCGCGAATCGCTACTGGACCTTTAACGACGTCGAATAACGTGTCCCGTATTGCTATCGACTACACACCTGCTTACGAACAGGGTGGCGGTATCGGGCGCTACGTTCGCGAGTTGACGGCAGCGCTTGCCATAGAAGATCCTGCGACGGACTATCGACTCTTCGCCGCGGGCGCGAAACGCGAGCGACTCCCGAATCCGCCCGGATCCAATTTTGAATGGCGGACAACAATCTTGACCCCACGGTGGCTGGCAAGAATCTGGCAGCGCGCTCAACTGCCGCTGCCAGTCGAAGCCTTCACCGGGCTCGTGGATTTGTTCCATGCTACCGACTTCGTCTTGCCGCCGACTTTGCCCCGAGCGCGCAGCTTGCTGACAGTGCATGATCTTTCCTTTATTCGCGCGCCAAATGCTGCCAGCCCGCCTCTAAGACGGTACCTGGAAGCCGTGGTGCCGCGTTCTGTTGAGCGGGCGGATCACGTACTGGCGGATTCTCAGGCGACTAAAGACGATCTCATAGAAATCTACCGGACGCCAGCCGACAAGGTCAGCGTTTTGTATTCCGCAGTGGATGGCTGTTTCGCTCGGGTGACGGACGAGATGGCATTGCAAGAGGTATTGGATAGGCACGATTTGAAAGATAAAACGTATGCCCTGTCGGTCGGTACCGTCCAGCCACGCAAAAATTATAGCGGAGCAATCCGCGCATTATCAAAAATACGGGATCAAGGTATAGACTTGCATTATGCCGTTGCGGGCGGCAGTGGCTGGCTCGAAGACGAGATCTATCGCAGCATCAGGGAAACCGCGATGGAGGACCGTGTCCATATTCTTGGTTTCGTCCCTGATGAGGACCTGCCCGCGCTCTACTCGGGCGCGCGCGCGCTTCTTGCTGTCTCTTTGTACGAGGGCTTCGGACTACCGGTTCTGGAGGCTATGGCATGTGGAACGCCGGTGATTACGAGCAATTTGTCGTCGCTCCCGGAAGTCGCCGGGGACGCGGGTATTCTGGTTGACCCGCTGGATACCGAAGCTATCAGTGATGCCATTATGAGGCTCTTGACCGACGTAGCCTTGCGACAGCAGCTAGTTGCTGCGGGCTTTGAGCATGTTAAGCGTTTTTCGTGGGCGAGCGCAGCGAGCCAACTCAAGTCCATCTACGATGAAATGCTTGGCGTCTGAGTTAATATCATAGTCCGATAAAGAATCGAGGCTTTCAAGAGTCATGAGCATGGCGAATAACGAAATAAACGCTCGTGGGAACGGCGTACTTTTTCTCTCGCTGCTGGCGCTGGCAGGTTACCTGTTGCCTTGGGCAACAGCCCCGAATGCAGCAATGACGCTTAACGCATTCGATTTGGCCGAATGGACAAGCTTGCATCCATTGCAGCAGGGTGCGATGCCGCCATTGATTGTGCCATTGCTACTGCGCGCGCAGCTGTCGATTTTAGCGGCTTTAATCACGCTATGGTCGACCAGCCGAAACGAGCGAATTCTCGCCTTTCTGTTCGTAGCCTTGCTCTCGGTTTCACAACTCCCTCCGCTGGAGTTCCTGAACAACGTCGCCGATCCAAACTACCGGCAATTGCTGTTTCTTGCTATAGCGACAATCATCTTGTCAACAGGACTGGGCTTCATACTGCCGGCGCGGTTTCGGCCCTTTGTCATTATCTTCCTTGCGGTTGCGGGAATCGTCACATCACTCCTAGGACAGTCGCAAGCGATTGAGTTGTATCAAGTTACGCTGGAGCAAGGGGAGACAGGCGGCGGCTTGTGGCTAATCGTAGGGGCTTATGCCGCTTTCAGTCTCAATGTACTGCGAAAATTTCTAAGACGTCGATGATGCAAGATATGCGGCCCGCTTTCCAAGCGCTTCGGCAATCATCGTCATCTGACCGACGTGGTAGCTTTCATGGAAATGGAAATAGAGCAGGCTATCGAATACGCTGTTATTGCCGTACCCGGATGGTTTCAGCAGCGCTCCATCGCCTATTGACTGCAAGCTCGCCCGGAATCGGTGTTGTGTCTCGTTGAACAGGCTCACTAATTCCTCGAATTGAAGCGCCGTTTCGTCTTGAAAGCTGATCGGACTGCTGCCATGACGATATCGCGCGCGACGCGCCTCCGACCATACGTTTTCCGCTCCAACCAGGGTCAAAGGCGTGCTTCGGGCGGAAACGATGTGACCCAATAGCCAGTTGATACTGTGTGAATTATCGAAAGGCTGAACCAGACTTTCCGCATGGCCGACGACACTTGCTTGCATCCGAACTGTTTCCGCCGTGTATTCAAAGCAATTCAAGAGAGTCGTGCGGAGCATCTACTTGGTCCTTCTCAGCGGACGGCGGTTTTCTTATGCGCTTATACACGCATGGCCTGCAAATCCGGTCTATTGACTAGACGGCTTGCCTCTACTTTGTTGATGTCTGGCGCAGAGAATGAAAAGAGACAGCAACTGCTGCCTCGTTCTTAATTGCAAATACCCGTTGTGTAACGGATTATTCCATGTTGGATTGAATGTACTCCACAGCTTGACCAACAGTTTCGATTCGCTGAGCGTCCTCATCGCTGATTTCGCCGCCAAATTCTTCCTCAAATGCCATGATCAATTCGACGAGGTCGAGCGAGTCGGCTTCCAGATCTTCGCGGAAACTCGCGGTACTGACGACGCGTTCTTCTTCCACACCAAGCAACTCGACCACGATTCCTTTGACCCGATCTTCAATAGATGCCATCTTGGTCACTCCTCCCCAACGGAATCTTTAGCACTCACATAAGCGCCAATTATACCGATTATCACTTTCCATGCCAGCCTGTATGGTGGCACGCGCATAATTGACACGTCAAAACTTCGACAGTACGATGATTCGGCGGCGACCTGGATTCAGCAACCGCCTCAATAAAGGGAACACTTCGTTATGCCTAAAGTCACGGAAACACCCTCAACCGAAAGCCGCAAACTGGACCACATCCGGATCAACCTGCGAGAGGATGTTCAGTTTCCCCGCATTAGCACCGGTTTTGAACGGTATCGATTTACTCACCAGGCGCTTCCAGAGTTGAGCTTGCATGATATCGATACTTCCGTCCAAGTATTTGGCAAGCAACTACAATCGCCGATCATGATATCATCAATGACAGGCGGTACCGAAACCGCGAGACGCATCAACAGACATCTTGCCGCGGCTGCTCAAGAACATGCCATAGCAATGGGTTTGGGCTCACAGCGAGCCGCGATTGAAGATGAATCATTGAGAAGCACCTTTCATATCCGTCAGGTCGCGCCGGATATCCTGCTTTTCGCCAATCTCGGCGCCGTTCAACTTAATTATGGCTACGGCATCGAAGAGTGTCGCAAGGCGATCGACATGGTGGCTGCTGATGCCTTGATTCTTCATTTCAATGTTTTGCAGGAAGCGGTTCAAGCCGAGGGCGATGTCGATTTTTCCGGTCTCCTTAAGAAAGTAGAGTCGATATGCAGGCATCTCGCAGTACCGGTTATTGCCAAAGAAGTTGGCTGGGGCTTTTCCCACAGAAACGTGCGCGATTTGGCCAACGCAGGCGTCTCGGCAATTGACGTGGCTGGATCAGGAGGCACATCCTGGAGCGAAGTGGAGTATCACCGCGCGCCGACACCCTTCCACGCGCGGGTGGCTCGCAGCTTCGCTGACTGGGGAATCCCCACCGCTGAGGCGCTAGCTTACGCGCGGACGGCAGCCCCAGATTTGCCGGTATTCGCCAGCGGAGGCTTGCGCGACGGCGTCGATATCGCCAAATGTATCGCCTTGGGCGCTTGTCTTGCCGGCCTGGCCAGCCCCTTCCTCAGCGCGGCGGACGAATCCGCCGAAGCGGTTGATGTACTGATTACAGAATTGAACGCTCAATTGCGTATCGCCATGTTATGTACGGCTTCGCAAGATATCGCCCAACTGCGCAATGCGGAAATCAAATCAATTGATTGAATCGCTTACACCAACTCCCGGATAACCGCGTTGCTAAGCAGCCGGCCCCGCTCGCTCAAGCGGACGCGGTCGCGTTCCACATGAATCAAGCCCAGGGTCTTCATTTTCCCAATGCCGACAGAGAACTTGTCGGCGATGTCTACGCCGAAACGTCTTCGGAATGTCGGTCGATGGATCCCCTCGCGGGTTAGCCGTATGCTCATCATCACAGTCTCATAAAGGTCTTCCACCCTGTTGACCTTTGTCGACTTCGCAACGGCAGGCGTAAGAGGAAAATCATAATTCGCGTCTGAACGCTGGCTGAATGACTCGACATATCGTATTGGATTGGCGATGTTGGAATAGCGAAGGCCGCCTGCGAAACCGTGCGCGCCCGCGCCGAATCCAAGGTAGGGCAAGTTGCGCCAATACTGTAAGTTATGGCGACATTCGAATTGAGGACGTGTCCAATTGCTAATCTCGTATTGCGCGTATCCGTCGCCTTCCAGACTGCGCGACGCATATTCGTACATATCTGCGAAAATATCGTCGTTGGGCCGTGGCAATGCGCCGGCGTCGACTTGCGCGCGTAAAGCCGTTCCGCCTTTCAATTCTAGACCGTACATTGAAACATGTTCCGGCGCGTACCGGAGAATAGCTTCAACCGTAGGCTTCCATTCATCGAGAGTCTCGCCAGGAGATCCAAATATGACGTCCAGGTTCACATTTTCGAAGCCCGCCTGCCGGGCGCTACGCAGAGCGCGTTCGACAGCATCGAGGTCATGGCGACGCTCGAATAGGCGCAGAACTCTTTCCGATGCGGACTGCATGCCAATGCTCAACCGGTTGATGCCGATCTCACGCAATTCGCGCATATACGAAGTCGATATATCATTAGGATTAGTTTCAATAGAGACTTCAAGATCGACAGCCAGGGAGAAGCGCTTCGCCAAGCAATCCAGGATCTCCCGATAGTAGCGCGCTGCGAGCAGGGACGGGGTTCCGCCTCCGAAGTAAACGGTATGAATCTCCCGATGTGAAATGTTCGCGGAGGCAAACGAGATCTCTTGGAGAAGCGCGCGAATATACTCTGGCACCAGAGACCCAAGATCGGTGTAGATGTTGAACGCGCAGTAGCTGCAACGCGTCTCGCAAAATGGTATGTGGATGTATGCGGAAACCGGCGCTTGTCGGCTCATAATCGCGGCTGGTTTCAAAGCAAGCCAGAGATTGCGCCAATGTTATTACTAAAATATAATTATACAAGTCAGCGTTCCCAGACATATTCGCTACAGCCGCTCGGCGCGTAGCCGGCGAAAAAGTCCCAGGAATGTCGCGCTCACCCAAAATAATAAACCTTCTCGTCGCATGAGCGAACCGGTTTATTAAAATAAGTCTGGTCGGGTCGGCAACTCCACAAGCTAGCAGGCAGGATGTTGTGCAAGCCCGAAACAGTCGAATCCGAACAATCAGCAGAACCCAATCCACGGGTATGGATGTGGCGGTATTTGTATTTGCAAAAGCCGCGCCCCCGGTATATAGGGAAACGCGATGAACTTTTTGCGGCGCCTACTGGGCATATCTCCTTCCCACATGGGAAGAGATGGGACGTCTCGTCGTATAGCGCATGTTACACGCAGCAGCAGCGCGCCGGCAGCGCCCCTACCAAGCGCAGCGGACACCGAAGCCCACCTAGTCGACGACCAATTTGATTTAGAAGAATTGCCGCCCGAGCAACCTCCGCCGGAGGGCGAGGACACAGCGGATCAAGAAATCGAATCCGTTGAAGAACCACAAGTACAGCCGGTACAAAGACCGGCCAATATTCAACGGCAGCCCCGCGCGGAACCTGCGCCCCCGCGACGCGCGACTCCTCGGGAGCACAAGCCCAAGCGCGCTTTGACCTACGGCATCGCGACAGATGTTGGCAAGCTGCGCGATAACAACGAAGATGCCTGTTTCGCTATGCAGTGGCATACGATGACTGTAGAAAATCGCCCGGACTTTGGATTCTTTGTCGTTGCAGATGGTATGGGTGGACATCTCGATGGCGAAAGGGCGGCAGGCATCGCCGTGCAGACGCTCGCCTCGGAGATGCTGCAAAGCGTGTATATGCCCTTGCTGCGGAATTTCAGAGCCGCGGAAAAGACTACAATCCTTGAAGCCTTGGTCGCCGCGTCGGAAAAGGCGAATTCAGCGGTCATTGACGCAGTGCCGGGTGGCGGCACAACCTTGTCCACCGTGGCAATTGTGGGCAATCTTGCCTATCTCGTACATGTCGGCGACAGTCGCGCCTATCTGATCCACAATGATGAAATTGAGCAGTTGACGACTGACCACACCTTGGTGCAGCGATTGGTTGAGATGAAAGAACTCACGCCCGAAGAAGCCGAGTTCTATCCACAGAAGAATGTGCTATACCGGGCGATCGGACAGAATGAAAGTCTAAAAGTGGAAAGGTTGATTCGCACTTTGCCCTCTGCGGCTCAAATGATACTCTGCAGCGATGGCTTATGGGACCTGGTGGACGACGAAACGATGAAGCGTGTGACGCTCGAATCATCAAGCCCACAAGAAGCTTGCGATCGGCTGGTCAGCCTTGCCAATGACTACGGGGGAACAGACAATATTTCCGTCATCATATTGAAAATTCCGGAGAACGACGTCAATATCTAGAGCACGTCGCATCGCGTCGTGACTGGAAACAATAATCGTATTTTTTGCATAAGTTGCAGCATGATAACGCTCTGTCCAAGGACCTGAAGGAACAGACTGGAAAAAATGAATTCAGTGCCATCCATCAATCGGATTCGCAAGCGCAAGACTATATTGGTTGTCGACGACGAACCGCGCATGATTGGCTTCATTCGCATGAACCTCGAATTGGAAGACCATCAAGTAATCGAGGCGCATAGCGGTTTGGAAGCGCTAGACGCGCTCCGCACGCAATTGCCGGACCTGGTTCTCCTCGACGTCATGATGCCGGATCTGGACGGCTTCGAGACCTTGCGCATGTTGCGAGAGTTTTCCGATATTCCGGTCATTATGTTGACTGCCAAAGGCGAGGAAAACGACAAAGTGCTAGGTTTGGAACTGGGCGCCGATGATTATATCACCAAGCCCTTTGGACCGCGGGAACTGTCAAGCCGCATCAAAGCAATATTTCGGCGACTGGAAAATCCATCGACCGAAGAAGCCATCTTGCGCGTTGACGATCGGCTTAGCGTCGATTTCAACCAGCGCCAGGTTATTGTAGACGGCACGGCGGTGAAGTTGCGACCGACGGAGTATCGTCTTCTGTATCATCTGATTCGGAATGCGGGCTGGACAGTGCCGCACGATCAGATCTTGCAAAAGGTCTGGGGCTACGAATACCGAGATGAGGCGCATTACGTGCGGCTGTATGTCAACTATCTGCGCGAAAAGATAGAAGAAGATCCTTCAAATCCGCGTTATATCATTACCGAACGCGGCGTCGGCTACCGTTTCATCAACTTCAAGGATCAAGACCTATAGTCCTAGACTTAGGCGAGCAAGAAGCCGAAGTCTAGGTATAAGCACACTTGATCGGGACCAACAGATGTATATTGCGAGCATTCCACCGATCCGTAATCACGAAATACAAAAACCCTGCGATTGCGCCGCTTGAGCTTTTTCTTGAGCGTGTTCCACTGAGATTTGCTTGGCATATCCGCGTTATCGATCAGTTCGAAATAGCTCCTGCGGAAAATCGCGCGAAAGTGATGGTCGTCGTATTCGATCAGCTTTATCAGACAGGCTCCTCGCGGACCGGACAAGACGCCATTGATGAAGTCCGCCGCAAGATGGCGGCGTACCTTTTGAAACTTTGGCAACTCATGGCGCATTTTCAGACTGTCCCCTCTTTGAAAACCCTCGTGCTCGCGCAAGAAGAAGGCTTGTTATTTTCTGTGAGCGCGACATTCTTGTGGACAATTCGCCGGTTACGCGCCGACCGGCTGTGCTAGACTGAGTGACAATAGCAATCGTACATCGTCGCCTCATTTATCGGTATTCATAGTCAGCCTGAATCACTAAACGATATGCAACGCGTCCTCAATTATCTTTTGATTATGCTGTTCTGTCTGATGCTTGTACATACCTTGGTGTACCTGGCTTTTGGCGTCGCCCTCATCCCCTTCCCCTTTGATTATGATCAGGCGGAGGGCTTTGAACTCAATAACGCGGTCTTGCTCGCCTCGGGACGTTGTCCCTACTGCAACAACGATGTCTTTCCCTTCTACGGCAGTGGCTATCCCCCGCTATTTCATATGTTGATGGTCCCCTTTGTGAAACTGTTTGGATCACAGTTTTGGTATGGTCGCCTGATGATTTTCGGCGCGACGCTAGTCACCGCATTGGCCATCGCTTGGGCAGTGTTTCGAGATTCCCGACATCGATTGATCGCCACGATTGCCGGTCTAGCCTTTTTGTCGTCCAATTATGTCTATCACATCGGACCGCTGCTGCGTCAGCATTTGCTCATGGTGATGTTCGAAACCTTGGCCGTGGTCACCATAGCGAGAGCCTTCGAGCCCCGCGTCAACACGAGACGCCGTCTGTTTGTGGCTTTTGCCCTGCTACTTTGCGCCGGCTATACCAAACAGCTTGCTTACACCAGTTGTATCGCTGTATCGTTTTGGCTATTCTTGCGCAATCCGCGCGCTGCCATTCAATACAGCCTGGTCCTTGCGCTAGCGGCAGGCGCCATTTTCGCGCTGTTGATGCTCGTGACCGACGGTCACTGGTGGATCAACATAATCTCCGCAAATCAGAATCCCTATCGAATGGACCAGTTCCTGGGTTTGCTGCAGCAATTCCTAAGACTCCACGGCTGGCTGTTTGCGCTGGCAATTGGAATGGTCATTTACGAGATGTACTTTGATCGACTGTCGGTCTTCTCGATCTGGTTCGTTGCCGCCTTCATCAACACCAGCGCCGCCGGAAAATGGGGCGCCGGCGATAGCTATTTCGTTACTGCGCTTGCAGCCATCTGTATCTTGAGCGGGATTTTCCTTGCCCGATCGGTAGCTGGAGCTTGGCATGTGCCCGTCAACTATCTGGCGCGCTTCCTGAAAACGACCACGGGGCTTGCAGGTGGCAAATTGCTCGCGCTTTCAGCCACGATACTTTTCCTGGCATACGGCATCTCCGTTTTCAAATTACCGACATCGGGGCAGTTCTTCGCGCCAATCGCCTCGGCTCTAAACATCCAACCTCTACCATCCTGGCGTTACCCTTTATACGATCCCGCCGGCTGGACAATCGGCTACGCGGTAACCGGTCACTTGCCCTCTCAAGATGACTATGACCGGGGCTGGGAGATCGTCGACGCGATCAAGCAGACCGACGGGCTATTGCTCTCCGAAGATGCCGGCTTCAATCTGCGCAGCGGGCGCGAAGTCATAGCCAATGCCATACAATTGAAAAACTTGTGGGAGAACGGCTTGTTCGACCCGACAGAGTTGATCAAAACGATCAAGTCTCGCAGTTTTGCATTGGTGATCATACGCGCGGGTCTGTTTCCCCATCCGGTGATGCTCGCGATTCACAGCAACTATCAGCTTGACCAAATCATTTCGATGAATGGCTTCGATTACCAATTATGGACGCCCCGGCACGGCGAAAGCGCTGGCGATACTTGACGGATACGCTCTCAGTTTTCGCCGGTGATATTTCAAACAAGTCCCATTAAAATGTCCGCAACAGCCGCTCGGCGGCAGCGGAAAGGTCTGTCGCGCTCACAGAAAATAACAAGCCTTCTCCTTGCATGAGCAAGGAGAGTGTTAAACAAGAAGGAGATTTCATGAGCGAAGTCGACGGTCAAGCATTCAAGAACATCCTGGCTTGCTGGACGGCTGGCATCACCGTTGTATCTGTTTCCGCCGAGGGAGATTGGCAGGCGATAACAGTCAACTCCTTCGCCAGCGTGAGCATGACCCCGCCCCTGGTTTGCCTGAACATCGCCAACCGGCTTGATACGCGCGCTTATATGGCTCGCGAGGGGCATTTCTCGGTGAGCATTCTTTCCGACCAGCAATTGGAACTGGGCAAGCGATTTGCCGGCTACTACGATGATAAACTTGAAAACCGCTTCGACGGGCTAAACTGCGACACGACCTCGCTAGGCGATCCCATCATCCCCGATGCGATGGCTTGGCTCGGCTGCACGGTCGAGCACATGATCAATGTAGGCGAGAATTCCATGTTTGTCGGTCATGTTCAGGAAGGCGGCTGGACAACCGACAAAACGCCGCTCTTGTATCACAACCGACTGTGGGGAACTTTTTCGGCTACAGAGGAAAAGTAGTCAACGTTTCTCGACTGTCCCCATTAAACCGCGATTTTCGGTAGCCCAGATTCGCCAGTTATGCGCCGAACGGCTTTGACCAGGAAATAGTTTTAGACCAGCTCGCGGGCGGCTATTGCCGCGCCGATAATCCCGGCTCGGTTGCGCAATTGCGCTGGTACGATTTTTGTAGCGCAAGAAATATGAGGAAAGAACTTATCGTATTTCTTGCTGATGCCACCCCCGATGATGAAAATATCCGGCGTGAAGAGCGCCTCAATATAGCGCAAGTGTTCAGAAAGGTGCTTGCCCCATTTGCGCCAACTGTATCCATTTTCCTGGCGTCCGCGGTCGGACGTGCGATCTTCGGCATCTTTACCCCGAATAATGAGATGACCAAATTCTGTGTTCGGTATCAAAACGCCGTCTATGAAAAATGCGCTGCCGACCCCGGTGCCCAAGGTCAGGATGACGACCAAGCCGCCCTGGTCTTTCCCGGCGCCAAATTGTAATTCCGCGATGCCAGCAGCGTCGGCGTCATTGAGGACGAGCACCGAATTACCACAAGCCGCCCGAAAGAGCGCCTGGGCATCGGTATCAATCCACGCGTCGTCGACATTTGCCGCCGTGCGGGTAATCCCATGCTGTACGACAGCTGGAAAAGTGCAGCCTATCGGTCCTTCCCAGCAAAAATGCCTGACAATCTCGGCGACGACATCCGCTACGGGTTCGGGTTTGGCAGGTTGCGGCGTTTCTATGCGAAGGCGCTCGCCGACAAATATGCCCTCGGACGTATCGACAATTGCGCCTTTGATACCCGACCCGCCAATGTCTATGCCCAAGACCTCCATACTTGTGTCCTCTCGCTGTTCTCGAATTGAAATTGTTCAATCATACCAAATTCGCAAACTATGTCATAATGGAGGCAGTCCAAGATACGCTGTCGGATTTTTCCTAGGGCTGACGGTGACTTCTGTGCTCGAAGCTACTAAACGCGCAAACCTACGATTGCTCTGTGCCCTGGCAAGCGAGCTTGAATTCCTTATTGTTTGGCCCTTATAGTGATAGTGAAGAGTAAACGTCTAGCGCTATGGGATAGCAAATGCTTCGGTCACCTGTGTCCATACTTGTATATGTGCTGATCCTGAATATATCTGGCTTGGCCAGAGCGCAGAATAGCTGCGCGGTTGGAAGTTGCGGTCTGGATCAAAGCGCCATCGCTTCCTACCCCACTCCTCGCGTGGTTCCATTGCAGATTGATGAAGGGCTGCTCTATGACCGCGAATATCGACAAGTCAGCGCCGAACTGGACATCTATGATCAACCGGCGGGAGAGGTCATAGAAACACTCGGCACAGGTTACAGCTTCGTCACTGTGCAGGAAGAATTGGACGGCTGGGCGCAAATTAGCGACGGCAAGTGGGTCTTGTCCGATAGCCTGGGAGAGCCATGGACGCCATCAAGGTTTGCGGGTGTGACATTGCCGGACCAAGAGCTTCCCTACACCATGGCTTGGACCTTGCGGCACTTGAATGGCGCGAATACCCCGGGCGGACCCGAGGTCGCGAGCAACCCGTTTCTCTATCGTTATTCCCGGGTGAACATCTACTCAACTGTCCAAGTTGATGGCTACAACTGGTACCAAATCGGGACCAATCAATGGGTGCACCAGTTCAAGGTCGCCAAGCTCTTGCCAGTGGAAAAACCGGAAGAAGTTGATACTCACAAATGGGTCAGCGTTGACCTCTACGAACAAGTCGCCATCGCTTACGAAGGCGACAGGCCAGTCTTTGCCACTTTGATATCCTCAGGCCTGGAAGAATGGCCAACTAATGAGGGCGTGTTCCATGTTTATGTGCGTTTCCCCCGAACGCTCATGAGCGGAGCCTACAATCAACCTGATTTCTATTATCTCGAAGAAGTGCCGTGGACGATGTATTTCGACGGTGATATTGCCTTGCACGGCGCTTACTGGCACGACGGGTTCGGCTATCGCAAGAGCCACGGTTGTGTAAACATGACGATTACCGACGCGCATTGGTTGTTCCAATGGGCGGAAGATGAATATGACTTCGCGAACGCGGACTATATCGGCCCGGCAGTCTATGTCTACTCGAGCGGCGAGTACGATTGAGCGTCAATTCGCAGGGGATCACTTCGCCATAGCGAATTCCGCCAGGGGCGAACCTTGAATGTATCCCTTCACCGCCAGTAGTTCCGCGTTCAAGATACTGCACCCTGCCGCGCCCCGCACCGTGTTATGCGAAAGCGCCGCGAACTTGTAACCCAGTATGGGACATTCCCGCAGGCGGCCGATACTCGTCACCATGCCCTGGCCGGCGTCGCGGTCGCGCCTGGGCTGCGGGCGGTCAATTTGCTCCAGATACTGTAGCGGACTGCTGGGCGCGCTCGGCAGCGAGGGCACAGGCTCCGGTCCTCGAAAAGCCAACCAGTCCCGGATGATCGTCTCGTAATCCGGCGCGTCTTCAAGCTCGACCGAGATATTCACCAAGTGGCCATCAATCACCGGCACGCGCGTACAAGTAGCGCTGACAACCATTTCCAGATCATCAATCGCGTCGTCGCGCAACTTGCCGAGCATCTTGCGCGATTCGATCTCCATCTTGTTCTCGTCGCCAGGTACATAGGGGATGATATTGTCCAGGATATCCAACGAAGGCACGCCGGGATAGCCCGCCCCGCTAACGGCTTGCTCACTGACCAGGTGCAGGCGACGAATCCCATATTTCAAAAGCGGCTTCAAGGACATGACCACCGGCATCACCGTACAGTTGGAGTTGGCCACAAGCGCTCCGCCAGACCAGCCCCTGCGGTAACGCTGTACATCAATCAAGCCAACATGATCCGCATTGACCTCTGGCAACAATAGAGGGACATCCGGCGCCATCCGGTTTATAGATACATTTGTACAAACAACGTGGCCGGCTTGGGCCAACTCCACTTCGCGCTCTACCGCCGCTTCCTTGGGTAAAGCCGAAAAGACTAATGGAGAATCCAAGGGGTCGTTCAGCGCTTTCACGGTCAGTTTAGCCACATTACGCGGCGGATTGCCATCAAGCGCCCAGTGAGCGGCTTCGCCGTACGGTCTGCCCGCGCTGCGGCTCGAACCTATGACTTCGCGAACCTGAAACCAGGGATGCCGGTCCAGCAGTTGAATGAACCGCTGCCCGACGGCGCCGGTTGCGCCCAGAACCGCTACATCAATTTTCCCCATCGTCCAAACCTGCCTCACATGCCTACGGTGCCGGATCGCACAGCGGGATAAGAACCCAGCATTTTTACAAATGATGTCAAGTGCAACAATTGCGTCAATACATCCTGGCACTTCGAGTCTTGCCAGTGCCCCTCAAAATCGAGATAAAACAAAGGTTCCCAGGGTCTGTTGCGGCGCGGACGGGATTCCAGCTTGGTCAAGTTCAGATCTCGCTTGGCGAACTCTCCCAGGCATTGATACAGGGCAGCAGGCTGATTGCGCGTGGCGAAAACGATTGAGGTCTTGTTGTAATCCGAGGGTTCTGGATCGCCGTGGCCCATCAAAAGGAATCGCGTATAGTTATAAGGCTCGTCCTCGATTTCTTTAGCCACTATCTCCAGACCATAAAGCTCCGCCGCCAATTCCGTCGCGATTACACCCAAGCCCGGCTGTGGATCATGAGAGAGATCATGCGCCGCGCCTGCCGTATCGTACCATCCCACAGGCTCCAGATTGTAGCGTTTCAGAAATCTTTCGCATTGCATCAAGGCTTGCGGGTGGGAGCGAACTTGCTTGATATCATGCAAGGTCGTACCGGTATTCCCCAGCAAAGCGTGGTGGACGTGGAGGATCACCTCCGCCTGGATACGCACATCGTGATCGAGCAGCATTTCGTAAGCGCCGCTGACCGAGCCGGCCAAAGCGTTCTCTACCGGCAGCAAGCTGTAATCAGCTTCACCCGACTGCAATGCGTCAAAGAGGTGATTAAAATCCAGGCAAGGCAGACAATCCACATCGGGACCGAAATGCTGACGCACCGCGATTTCTGAATTTGCGCCGGGAATCCCTTGATACGCTACCTTTGGCATAAGGTTTCCGCTTCTAAAATCGAGTGCGCCGAATCATATCCGATGACAGTGATTTATGAAAGACTTGAAATCGTTCTATGCCGTGACGTATAAATGGCGAGACGCCTTAGGTCTTGCGACCGATTTTGCCGAAACTCGTATAATATGATGGAAGCCTTTGATGCCAGGAGACAAAATGACCGGAGAACAGCGATTCGACCCAATGAAAGAAATACAGAACATTGGCGAGCACATCAGCAAGCAGATTGAAAAAGGTATCCGAAATGTCACAAGCGGGCCAGAGCAGCTCGCGCTTGATATGTACGAGGCGGAGGATCAACTTGTCATCCGCACGGCGGCCATTGATGGCTTGCTCAAGGAAAGCATTGAGATCAGCCTCGAAAGCAACGTGCTGACGATCTCGCTGCAAACGGAAGCCGAATCTACGCCAACAACAGCGCGCTATTTCCTGCAGGAGCGACGCTTTGGCCACGTCAGTCGTTCGGTCGAACTGTCAATACCTGTCAAGGGAAACGAAGCGCGGGCAAAAGTGGAGAACGGCAATCGCCTTGTCGTGACCATGCCGGTGGATGACAGTCTTTACGGCAATATTACCGTGACCCCGGTTGAATAAGCGCGGTCCTCGCGACTAGACTATCTTTGGCCGCGGCATCCATGCGCATTCAATTGTCCAGATGGCTTAGCCTGGCGAACTCTAATTGCTTGTCGAACTTGTCTAGCAAGGTTTTCTTCGGCTCGTCTTCCAGGAATGACAGTTGAATCGATCTTCGAGCCAGGTCGACGACATCCGTAAGGTCCAACCCGCATTGCTCGACCGCCATAACGTATTCATCCACAAGAGAGCTCCGGTAAAGTCTTGGCATGCCCGAGGCCAAAAGCACTTGAACGTTATTGTCCACAAGCGTTCGCAGAGGATAAGCGGAGACATCGTCGACCAAGCCGCGCCGCAGCGCGCGACTTATGGAAACAACAATGGGAGTGCCGGAGTCGGCAAGACTGTTGATCATGTTCGGATGACCGTGGATACCCCAGGTTTCGGTAAGCCGGTGCGGTTCAAGCTCCTCCAATGCTGACGTCAACCCATCGACGCCCATGCTGCTGCCGGCTTGCGCTACGGTAAAGATGCCCTTCTTGCGAGCGGTTGCGAATGCGCGTTTGAACTGGCCCACCGGTTGCGCGTCCTCTTCCCCAATCAACCCGAGAGCAACCACGTTTCCACTCTTCGCCGTAGCGCCAGTCGCCCAGCGCGCCACGTCATCGCCGACTCGTGGGTTGTCCCGTGGAATGCAAAGGATCCAGGACATGTCGACGCCCCAACCCCGCAACGCGCGATCTCGACCGTCGTTGAGCGCGTTGATAAACACATCAATGCTCATCGAAGATTGCTGCATGAATTCCGATGGCGTGACAGCTATTTCAGCATAGCTGACCCCGGCCTTGGAAAGCCCGACGCCGATATCATATACGACCCGGGCAATATCCTCTGGATATCTCACCCAACTTCCGGCGACGGCGGCCAGTTCATCGACGCGCTGATAATCGGGATTGACCAGCATATCCGTCCAGTATGCAAAATCATCACTCTCTGCGGGAACGCCATTTTGGCGCGCGATCATCAGCAAACCTTCGTCAACGAAGGCGCCGGTCAATTGCAAGTTAAGATCCACTTTTGGGATTGCGGCAAAGAATTCGCGTAAGCCCATATCACATTCCTCGTAAACGAATTACCAGCCGGACCAAGAATCGACGAAGCCCGAGGCAAACAGGGATGCGCCATGCTCCTTGGGGGCTCATTCTGCCGATTCCATGCCGGAACGCATCGCGCTCGCCATACTCGCTTTGGCATCGCGAAAGGCTGCGGAAGCGCCTACGAAAGCCGAAAACAGCGGATGAGGTCGATTTGGCCGACTGAGAAATTCCGGATGGAACTGAGTTCCCAGCATGAATGGATGGTCCTGCAGTTCAGAGATTTCTACAAGTACGTTATCCGGGCTCAAACCGCTGAAGCTGACGCCGTTCTTGGCAAAAAGATCTCTGTAAGCATTATTGAACTCAAAGCGATGACGATGACGTTCCATGACATCCTTGACGCCATAGGCTTGCGCTGCGAGCGAGTTAGGGACCAGTACACAGGGATATTCTCCCAGCCTCATCGTACCGCCCAAATCGGTGATCGCGCGCTGCTCGAGCATAAGATCAATGATTGGATGTGGCGTGCTCACGTCGAATTCGGAGCTGTTGGCATCTTCCAACCCGAGTACATTACGGGCAAACTCTATGCACATGACTTGCATGCCCAGACATAATCCCAGATACGGCACATTGTTCTCCCGCGCGAACTTGGCCGCGACGATTTTGCCCTCAATGCCCCGATAACCAAAACCGCCGGGGACCACAACGCCGTCGAGGTCCCCCAGCTTGTCCCGATCTTTGCCTTTTTCCAAGTCGCCAGAATGGATCCAAACGACCTCGACATCCTGATCCTTTTGAATCGCCGCGTGAACGATCGACTCCTTCACCGACATATAGGCGTCATGAAGCTCCACATATTTGCCCACGATTCCGATGCGCAGCTTGTCTTTTGCCGACCGAAAGCGCCTTACCAGTTGGCGCCATTCCCCCAAATCCGGCGACGAAGCTTCGATCTTGAAACGGTCGAGAATGTAATCGGCCAAACCCGTCTCTTCAATCAGCAAAGGTACGGCATAGATGTTGTCCGCGGTTTCCAAGGGAATGACGGCGTCCTCGTCAACATCGCAAAAAAGGGCAATCTTGTTGACGATATCATGGTTGACCGGGTGATCGGTCCGAGCGATGATCACATCTGGCTGGATACCTATTCCGCGCAGTTCACGAACGCTATGTTGAGTTGGTTTGGTCTTTAGTTCATCGGTAGCGCCGATGTGCGGCAAGAACGTGACGTGAACATACAATGCCTCGCTGCGTTTGAGTTCCGTCCGCAATTGACGCAGCGCTTCGAGAAAGGGCAAGCCTTCGATGTCGCCGGCCGTCCCGCCCACTTCGACGATGACAACATCGGCGCCGCTGCGCTGGCCCACCAATTTCATGCAGCGTTTGATCTCGTTGGTTATATGGGGAACAACCTGTATCGTGCCGCCGAGGTAATCTCCCTTCCGCTCTTTTTCGATTACCGTTAGGTAGACTTGCCCAGCCGTGACATTTGACAGCCGGCTGACATTTTCGTCGACGAAGCGCTCATAGTGTCCCAAGTCAAGGTCGGTTTCGGCGCCGTCAGCGGTGACAAAAACCTCTCCATGCTGGTAAGGGCTCATTGTCCCCGGGTCAACATTGAGATAAGGATCCAGTTTTTGGATCGTAACTTTCAAGCCGCGCGCCTTTAGAATGCGGCCAATCGCCGCGACAGTCAGCCCCTTGCCAACTGAACTTACGACACCGCCCGTACAGAATATGTATTTGGGCTTTACCATCTCGCTTCTCCCCTTTGACCCCATTCTCTTGTCGCGCATAAGCTCGCCAATGAGCTATCAATTCACGTTTCGCTACCTGCAAACGGTATCCGTCCGACACCGCAACAGGAAATCTAAATGATTTTTGCCAAGTCCGACGCCGCTCGGCGCATATCCAACAGCAGCAGTCCCAATTTGGCTTCGTCGTTAACGACCGATGTCAGCACGGCTTCGTCGTTGACAGACATCATAAGCACAAACCCGGAATCGCCCTTGATCATGAGATGATCCAGGCTGCCGCGTCCCAACTCCGTCGCGATTCGCTCGCCCAAGCCCACCATTGCCGCGCTCATCGCGGACAAGCGCTCATCGTTTACATCATTCGGCATAAACGATCCCATAGTGACGCCCTCGACGCTGACAACCGCGATCGCTTCCAGTTCGGGGTTCATGGCATGCACTTGGCGCAGGCGCGCAAGCAAGGCATCCGCCTGCAATTGCTCCATCACCCCGCTCCCTTCATTCTCAACAGCCACTCCTCAACGGCTCTCCCAAATGCGAAATAAACGCCGTTTTGTGGCGCCAAGCGCACGATCAACTTTGAAGCGACAAACGTGGAATGGCAGATTTGCCATATAGCATATTGCCATGTTTAATTATACTAGACGTGGCGCAAAGGGCAAGCTGGGCGGCTGGCATTTTCCAGTCGTTGGCCACAGTTAGAACGCAATTGTCAACAGATATCGCAACCTGTAAACGGCTATCGACACGCGAATGGAACGGTATCAATGAGTGAACAGTACGAAGGGACCCGGGTCGCCCGACAGACTACGCAAACCACGACGCCGGTACAAGAAATTGCCGAACGCATCGCCAGCGCTGTCGGGCAAGTAATCATGGGTAAGGGCAACGAGATCCGGCTCACCATACTCGGTCTGCTTTGTCGTGGCCATATCTTGCTCGAAGACATCCCCGGCGTGGGCAAAACCATGATGGCGAAGTCCCTCGCTCGCGCGGTCGGTTGTACCTTTAACCGTATTCAGTTTACTCCGGATATGCTCCCTTCGGACATTACAGGCGTCTCAATTTTCAACCCGAAATCGCGCGAATTTGAGTTTCGACCCGGACCGATCATGGCGCAGATTGTGCTCGCCGACGAGATAAACCGCGCCACGCCGAAAACGCAGTCCGCCCTGTTGGAAGCGATGGAAGAAGGCCAGATGACGGTCGACGGGGTTACCTATCGACTGAGCAATCCCTTTCTGATAATGGCTACCCAGAACCCGATCGAATACGAAGGCACGTTTCCCCTGCCCGAAGCGCAACTGGATCGCTTTCTTATTCGCATCCAGATGGGCTATCCGCAGCCGCAAGAAGAACTGAAGATCTTATCCGCGCAACAATACCAGCATCCCATTAACAATCTCCAGCAGGTGGTCAGCTTGCAAGAGTTGCTTTCTGTCCAGCAATTGATCAAAGATGTTTATGTCGCCAAAGAGGTGAAGCAGTATGTCGTAAACTTGATCACCGCTTCGCGCCGTCACCCCGATGTCTATCTCGGCAGCAGTCCGCGCGGTTCATTGGCGCTTTTCCGTACCGCTCAGGCTCGCGCCGCCATGACGGGCCGCGAATACGTTATCCCGGACGATGTCAAAGCCCTGGCTGAAGTCACGCTGGCGCATCGTATTATCGTTGGTCCGGCCGCGCGCATCAAAAACATCACCTCGCGAACTATCGTGCAAGACATCTTGCAGACGACGCCAGTGCCCGGCGCATCCGTGCGCTAAGCTCCTATGCCAAACCGACGCAACATTCTCTATATCTTGATGATCATCAGCTTGCTGACCGGTTTGTTCACTGGTAGTCCGCAGTTGTTCAATTTGACCTACCTGATCGCAGCGGTGCTCCTGCTATCGCTTGCATGGACCTGGATTACCCTGCGCGGGATCGCCCTGCAGCGGACGACGCGCACGCGACGATCCCAGGTGGGCCGAATGTTTCGCGAGTCATTCAGCGTGCGCAAAACCGGAATCTTGCCGAAACTCTGGCTGGAAATACACGATCATTCCAGCCTGCCCGGTCACCATGCCAGCCACGTTGTGCCTTCCCTCCTTGGGGGCAAAGAATACCGATGGGACGTCGAGACAATCTGCGCCGTGCGCGGCGAGTTTCAGCTTGGTCCGCTGACCGTGATTAGCAGCGATCCTTTTGGTTTCTTCCGTTCTCCGCGGCGGGTCAGCGCGACCGAGAAGCTGATCGTCTACCCGATGACCGTCGATCTCAACAAGGTGGTTTTGCCAATAGGCTTTTTATCTGGCGGCGATGCGCAGAGGCAGCTTACGCACGAGATCACCACCAACGCCAGCAGCATCCGCGACTACGTCCCCGGCGACAGTATGAATCGTATACATTGGCGCTCCACCGCTCGCACCGGCAATATCATGGTCAAGGAATTTGAACTGGATCCGCTGGTGGACATTTGGCTGTTTAGCGATTTCTCTTCCGACTCTTTGTACGAAGCGCAAGGATTGCGGCGCGCAGCCCAAGGCGGGCACGTCGTTTCGGATCGATACCGGATTCCGCCATCGACCGAAGAATACGGCGTCGTCATTGCGGCCTCCCTGGCCAAGTATTTCATCGAGAGCGAGCGCGTTGTGGGATACGCGGCTTACACGCCCTTCCGGCAGGTTTTCCAGCCCGATCGCGGCAACCGTCAATTGACAAGGATCTTTCAAGCGCTGGCGGTTGCGCGCAGCACGTCGAGCCATACTTTGGGCCAAACGCTTTCGCTGGAGACGCCGCATTTCACGCGTGGCACGACACTCATGATAATCACATCATCATTGGACGAGGAGTGGATTGCCGAGGCGCAAATCATGATCAGGCGCGGTGTCCGCCCCATCTGTGTCTTCATGGATCCACAGACATTCGATCCTCGGCAGGATTCGGGCGAAATTCGTGGGATGCTGCAACTGGCGAAGATTCCTACACTCATTGTCGGCAAGGGCGACGACTTGACAGTTGCCTTGGAACAACGTCCAATTTAAGAGACTATCAGTGCTCGATCACAGTTCATAATGGAATCGATTCAGACAAAGCGGTTGCGATTGTCATCTAAAAAAGCGAAGGAATGCGAAAGTTGAGAATATGAGCGAAAGTTTTGATGTCATTATCATTGGCGCCGGCGCGATGGGCAGCGCGGCCGCCTATTACTTCAGCAAGAGGAAGCAGCGGGTACTCCTGCTCGAACAATTTGAGCTTGATCATAGGCGAGGCAGTTCTTATGGCTATTCGCGCATCATTCGTTATTCCTATGACTATCCAGAGTACGTCGAGCTGGCAAAAGATACATTTCCGCTGTGGTTCGCTGTGGAAGACAGCTTGGGCGAGCAACTCTACGTGAAGACGGGCGGTATCGATTTCGGTCCCGCTGACGATGAGATGCTCCGAGCAACTATTGAGGCTGTACAGTCGGGTATGATTGAGCATGAACTTTTATCCGTTGAAGAAGCTCACAGGCGCTTTCCGCAGTATCGTTTTGGGGAGGGCTTTCGGGTCCTCTACCAACCGGATACCGGTTTCGTCAAAGCCTCAAGCGCCGTGAAGGGACATATTAAGCTCGCCCGGCAGAACGGCGCAGTGCTCAAAGACAACACTGTCGTCACGGACCTGTCGATTAACCGGGACAGCGTCGAAGTCGCCACCAACGCCGGCGACTATTCGGCAGGAAAGCTGGTCGTCACGGCAGGTTCCTGGGCGCGATCGCTTCTTTTGGAAACCGGACTCGACCTGCCGCTCACAGTTCTACGCTGCCAATTGAACTTTATGTCGACCTCACATTCCAGCCTATATGGGTTCGACACGTGCCCGGTCTGGATTGCGCATGTGAGCAACTTGTTTCCCGAAACGCTTTACGGCATACCCTCGCATGCGGATTCCGGTTTCAAAGTCGCCTTTCATGGTGGCGCGCCTCATAGTCACCCTTCCGAAATCGATTACAATCCTGATCCGGAAAATGTTGAGGGCGTCCGAGAGTTCATGCGATCCCATATCCCCGGACTTGCCGAGGCGCCAGTGAGAGAGAGCCGCATCTGCCTTTACACGCAAACGCCGGACGAGCACTTCATTGTGGACAGGCATCCGCAACATGCTCATGTCGTGATTGGCGCGGGTTTCAGCGGTCATGGATTCAAATTCAGCACCATCGTCGGAAAAATGCTCAGCGATCTGGCGCTCGATGGCGCGACGCCTCATAATGATCGGCTCTTCAAAATCAATCGTTTTTCAGCTTAAACGTCCACCAATTGTAAGTTCCGATTGCTTGGAATCCCTTGTCAGCCAGAAGCTGAACCGGGGCGCGATCACTTTGCGCCACCAGCGCGCCGACCCTTTGCAATTGTTGGGTGGCCGCGACCGACAGCGCCCGCACTATGCCGGCCCGACTTAAGCGGCCCTCGATCCAGATACCGCTGTAGGCAAGCGTCTCCACCGGCACGAGGTGGGTCCCTTCGATGTCTAAAGGACCATTCCATCCAGGCTCGGGCGACGTAACATACAGATCATAGCGTCGTTCGGAGATCGCGAATCCGGAGGAGTCGCAGAGGCGGCGCATGACGAGATTCTCGCTTCTGACTAAGGCGCGTATTATTGACACGTCGAGCTCCCGCGCGAGCAAAAGGCTTTCGGCAATCAGCCGGCGGCCGATGCCCATGCCTTGCGCCTTCGGGTCGACAGCCAGTAGATCCAACTCAAGGCGTTGGTCTCCCGTCTCTGAGACAGTTATAAAGTTGTCCGCAAAGGCACGGATTTCCTGGGCGTCCAGCGCAACGAACGAGCAGTCTCGACCCGACTTCAACAGCCCCCCGATTCGATCGCGATCGAAGGGTTCGCCAAAAGTTTTTTCCGCGATAACGGCAATCGCCGAGGCATCCGAGGGGGACGGTCGACGGACGCTAACGCTCATTGATTTTTCCTGGACCCAAGAACATAATGAAGGCGCATCTGTCTTGGATTCCCGGAAACAGTTTTGAGCATGTCATCGCCTGGCAAGAGCCGCTCGGCGGCAACGGAAATGCCTGCCGAGCGCGCGCAAATTGACAAACCTGTTCGTCGCATGAGCGGATCAGCTTACCAGAACAGGTACTTGTACATTATCGCCTTTGTCAGCGGAATGACTACCCTCGCCATTGAATTATCAGCCTCCCGCTTGCTAGGCAACGTTTTTGGCAACAGCAATCTGGTCTGGGCAAATGTTATCGGACTGATGTTGCTCTATCTGACTGTCGGGTACTTCGTCGGCGGCCGTCTGGCGGACAGATGGCCTCGCATCGCTGTCTTGCTGCAGATCATCATCTGGGCAGCCTTCCTCTGCGCCTTGATTCCCATCATTGCCAGACCTGTTGTCACCCAGGCCGCTCAAGCGGTCTTCGGCGCGGACGCGGCGCTGGCTCTGGGATCTTTCCTCTCGGTGCTCGTTCTTTTTTCGATCCCGGTTACGATGCTGGGCACGGTATCGCCATTCGTGATTCGACTGTCGGTTCAACGGATCGAAGAGTCCGGCAAAATCGCCGGGCAGATTTATGCCATCAGTACTTTGGGAAGCCTCCTGGGAACCTTCTTCCCGGTACTGTGGATCATTCCAGAACTGGGCACGACGCGCACCTTTCTGCTCTTCGCCGGCATCTTGTATTTGGTCGCTTTGCTTGGTCTCTTCGCGGTCAATCGCCGGCCGGCGCTGGCTTATCTGTCCATGCCGCTCATCATCGCATTGCTGGCGCACTTCCTGCTCCAGGGACCATTACGACCACCCGCCGCTAACGCCGCTCTCAGATACGAGAAAGAGAGCGCGTACAACTACATCCAGGTGCAAGAAGACAGCGATGGCTATCGCTATCTGTATCTGAACGAAGGTCAAGGCATCCATAGCAAATGGCACGAAACCGAAATCCTCTATGGCGGAACCTGGGACTTTTTCTTGGTCGGCTCGTACTTGAATCAACCACCCTTTCGCGCCGATCAGGTGACATCACTGCTGCTGATTGGCTTGGCTGCGGGTACTATCCCCCGGCAATACACCGCGATCTACGGCGACATACCGATTGACGGCATTGAAATTGATCCGGCTATTGTCGAGGCTGGCGCGGCGTATTTTGATATGAACGCGGCTTCCCTTCCCAACCTGACCGCATATACAGGCGATGGACGATATCTGCTCAATCAAATGGATCGCAGCTACAGCGTTATCGGCATTGACGCCTATCGTCCGCCCTATATTCCCTGGCACCTCACGACGGTTGAATTCTTCCTGGAAGCGAAAGCGCGCCTGTCTCAAAACGGCGTTGTCATCATCAATGTGGGCCGCACCGATACGGACCGGCGCCTGGTTGACGCGCTCGCCAATACCATGTCGCTGGTTTTCCCGAGGGTACATGCGCTGGATGTACCGGCATCTTTCAACACTATCCTCGTCGGGACTGTCGACTCATCCAGCGCCTCCAACTTGCGTCAAAACCTGGGATATCGGATCGACAGTGTTGATCCGATTTTATACGAAGTGATGGAACTGGCTGCGGCTTCCTTGGTTCCTCTCGGCGAAAGCGACATTGTCTTCACGGATGACCGAGCGCCGGTGGAAACGCTGATCGATTCAATCGTCCTTGACTTTCTCTTGTCCGGTCGGGCTGAAGAATTCCGACAAACCGATGAATCATAGCGCCAGAATCGCCCGTCTATTGATCGTCGGCGCTGCGCTCGCCTTTCCGACACTTCTGTTGCTGGCGGCGCTGCGTCTAGTGCTTTCCCATGAGTTTCTGCGATACGAATACACGCGCCCGGGATTCCCGGCTGATCCCTACGGTTTGACCACAGAGGATCGTCTTGCCTTGGGCTTCTACGCCATCGACTACCTTCTGAATGGCGAGAAAATCGAATTCCTGGGCTCATTGACATTGGCTGCTGATCAATGCCTGAGCGGGTACGAAAATGAAGACGCTTGTCCCATGTTTTCCCAAGCTGCGCTTGGCCACATGGAAGATGTCAAATATGTCACGAACTTGAGTTTTGCTTTCGGATTGGGCTTAGCCATTGCTGCCTGCGCAGCAGTAATCCTGACCAGGCGCTCCGGGACCTACCGCCGAGCCATCCTGCGCGGCTTGCATCTGGGCAGCATGCTGACGCTGGCAGCGCTGTCGTCGCTCGCTGTCATAGCCGGGACCGTCTGGGACAGAGCCTTTGATGCCTTCCATGAGTTGTTCTTCGCCGCTGGCACCTGGCGATTTCCTTTCTCCGACACCTTGATACGTCTCTATCCTGAACGCCTGTTCGTTGATGCCGCCATTGCCATCATCGCGCTTTTGGCTTTGCCTTGCCTGCTTGTGCTGTTTCTGCATGCCCGAACCAGCAACAGGCAGAAATGAAAGACTTCTCACGCCTTCAAGGTGTCGCCCTATCACCATGTCTTCGCTTCTCTCGAAGCAGATAGCGCTGTGAATTCAGCACGAGGGCGCATCTGCCAATCATTTTACGTTTCAGGTATTGCATCCTTTTCGCTTGAAATACTTTTTACATTTTTCGATATGAAATCCTTAACCCAAAATACGAACTACGTTGGTAGGGGCGACTCGGTGAGTCGCCCGATACCTTTAAGTTTCTACTCGTCGAGCGCTCCATCGGATCGCTCCTATCGGCTGTCAGGTGCTCGCCGTGCTTTATTTCAGCCGAATTCGATACACTATCACGTTTCAGCATGTCAAAAACAACGAGCATATACTAAGCTATTGCAGTTATGTACGCCGACAATTGATTGCGAAGAATAAAGGGAGAATAGACGATGGCAGTGCGAGTTGGAATCAATGGATTCGGGCGCATTGGGCGGCAGGTGCTAAAAGCCATGCTGGAACGTTACCCCAATGATATAGACATTGCAGCCTTTAACGACCTTGGTGATTTGAACACGATGGCGCACTTGTTTCGCTATGATTCGAATTACGGTGTATACGAAGGGACTGTCGAGGCGGCCGACGACGCGCTCATTGTCGATGGCAACCGCATCGCCGCCCTTTCCGAACGAGATCCGGCTCAACTGCCCTGGGGCGATCTGGGCGTTGACATCGTAATTGAAAGTACCGGCATTTTCCGCGACCGAGCCAGCGCCTCCAAACATCTTCAAGCTGGGGCGAAAAAGGTCATCATATCGGCGCCAGCCAAGGGAGAGGACATCACGATCGTCCTTGGCGTCAACCAGGATCAATACGATCCCGCCCAGCACAGCGTCTTGTCCAACGCCTCCTGCACAACCAATTGCCTGGCGCCCCCCGCCAAAGTCGTCAACGATGTCTTTGGCATCAGGCAGGGCTTCATGACCACAATTCACAGTTATACTACTGATCAGCGGATCCTCGATTTGCCGCATAGCGACCTGCGCCGCGCCCGGGCAGCCGCTGTCAATATGATACCGACCAGTACCGGCGCCGCGCAGGCGGTGGCTCTGGTCATACCCGAATTGAAAGGCAAATTCGACGGTATGGCGGTGCGCGTGCCTACGCCTACCGGATCTTTGGTCGATTTCGTCGCCACAGTTGAGAATACGCCAAGCAAGGAAGCATTGATCGACGCCTTTGAAGAGGCGGCGGCCGGACCCATGAATGGCTATCTGGATGTATCGCACGAACCCTTGGTCTCGACGGATTACATCGGCAATCCGCATTCCAGCGTCATCGACGCGCTCTCAACCGATGTCGCGGGCGACCTGGTGAAGGTCATCACCTGGTATGACAACGAATGGGGATATTCCTGCCGAACGGCCGATCTGGCAAAATTTGTCGGCGATCGCCTGTAGAAGTAGTTCCAACTAAGTAATGAGAAATTCGCGCCAGTCTACCCCATCCCTCACCCCCTTCCCGAAGGTCAGTGTCTACGCGACCCGAAGCATCAGGGAAGGGGAGTTCGCACGACGCGAGCAAGTCTCCCCCATTGCTAATGGGGGAGATTTAGAGGGGGTTAAATTCGCATGGCTAACTTGGTTCTATTGAGAAGGGCGCGCAGAGCGAGGCGAATCACCTCGCCTTTTTGCATCTTGCGGGAGCATGTCAATGAATAAGATGACAGTCCGAGATCTATCATTTGCCGAAAAACGGGTCTTGCTGCGGGTTGACTTCAATGTGCCGCTGGAGGGACCGACTGTCGTGGACGATACCCGCATTCGGGCGGCAGTCCCAACGATTGAATTCATTCTCGAGCAGCAGCCGCGCTCGCTGATCTTGATGTCGCATTTGGGGCGCCCAAAGGGCAGGCGCAAACCGGAACTCTCTTTGGCGCCTGTGGCGCCGGTACTGGAGAAGTATCTGGACCTGGACGTTGCCTTTTCCGATGATTGCATCGGCGAGGGACCAGAGACCATGATAGAGGCTTTACCGCGCTCCGGCGTCATTCTCTTGGAAAATACGCGCTTTCACGCGGGCGAAACCAAAAACGATCGGGACTTTGCCCGCCAATTGGCGAGGCATGGCGATATCTTTGTCAACGATGCCTTTGGAACCGCGCATCGCGCCCACGCCTCGAACGTTGGACTGTCCGAAACCATGACAGCCGTTGCGGGCTTGCTGCTGGAAAAAGAGATCGATTATCTATCCACAACGATTGAAGATCCAAAGCGTCCCTTTGTCGCGATTCTGGGTGGCGCCAAAGTATCCGGGAAGATCGACGTTATCGAAGCGCTCCTGAACAAAGTGGACAAGCTCTTGGTTGGCGGCGGGATGGCAAATACATTTTTCGCCGCGCAAGGGCGGGATATGGCTGATTCGCTAGTCGAATTCGAGGCGCTTGACATCGCGCGGGACTTACTGGCGCAAGCCCGCGACAAGCTGCTGCTGCCGATTGATCAGCGCATCGCCGACGCCTTCGACAACGGAGCAAGACAGCGTATACTGGAGGCTGCCGCAGACCTGCCTTCGGGCTGGCAGTCGCTCGACATCGGACCAGCCACCATTGACCTCTACGCGCGCGAACTTGGCGGCGCGAGAACGATCGTTTGGAATGGACCCATGGGCGTCTTTGAAATGCCCGCCTTCGCCGCGGGCACTTTCGGCATTGCCGAGGCTCTGGCGAAGGAGACCGCAAATGGCGCGACCACGATCGTGGGCGGTGGCGATTCCGCCGCCGCAGTGGAACAAGCGCGCCTTGCCGATCAGATTTCGCACATATCTACCGGCGGTGGCGCCAGCCTGGAGCTGCTGGAAGGCAAGACCTTGCCCGGGCTTGCCGCGCTGGCGGATCGCTGAGTATTCGGCCGGAATAGGCTCATGATCGGCTAGCGACAGCATTCACATTTGCTACAATCGACGATGAAAGGAATTGACGATGACAAGAACGCCAATCGTTGCCGGCAACTGGAAGATGAACAAAACACCCCCCGAATCGCTGCAATTTGTCAGGGATTTGCTGCCTAAGATCGAGTCTTTCGGAAACATAGAAAAGGTAGTGGCGCCGACTTATCTTTCCTTGACGGCAGTTGCCGGCGCGCTTCAAGGCAGTTCCGTAAAGGTGGCTGCGCAGAACGGGCATTGGGAAGCGAGCGGCGCCTATACCTCGGAGGTATCGGCCGCCATGCTCCGCGATTACGTGAGCTACGTCATCGTGGGCCACTCCGAAACTCGCGCCAATCTGAAGGAAACGGATGCGTCTGTCAACCGGAAAGCGAAAGCGGTTTTAGCTAGCGGCTTGGGCGCGATCATCGCCGTCGGCGAAAGCCTGGAACAGAACGAGGCCGGACAGACCGAGTCCTTCGTCAGCGGACAAGTGCGAGCGGCATTGGATGCTGTGCCCGCGGCGGACATGGCGAGGGTTGTCATTGCCTATGAACCGATTTGGGCGATTGGGACCGGCAGAAGCGCCAGCGGCGAGCTCGCCAATGCCATAATCGCATCCGCCGTGCGCGACAGCATCAAGGACATGTACGGGGGGGCGGTAGCGGAAGCGACGCGGATCCAATACGGCGGCAGCGTCAAACCGTCGAATATGGCTGAGTTCATGTCGCAACCCGATATCGATGGCGCCTTGGTTGGCGGCGCTTCGCTTGACGTGAATGATTTCGCCTCGCTCATCGAAATTGCTTCCAGGGTGAAAGGATCCTAATCTGGGCGCGCTGGATCTATTGGCGCTCACCTCTCTTCTTCTCCTGCTGTTCGTCATCTTTCGTCGCAGCGAACAGTGGATGCACCAGCATATTTTCAAAGTCGGCTGGTTGCTGACCCATAATCGCAAGACCACAGTTGTTTTCTATTACGCCGCTTTCCTGCCCGGCATAGCGCTGCATGAACTGTGCCGCTGGCTGACAGCCGGCGTGTTGAATGTGCGGGCGACTCGCACGGCGCAATTGCCCGAGCATGACGAGATCGGCGAACTGCAACTGAGCCTGGTGCAGATTTCGCCACATGCCCGGGCGCCCAAGCAAATGATAATTGAGGGAACGCCGGTGATCGTCGCCTTCGCTGCGCTTTGGCTGATCGCGACCGATGTTCTGGATCTAGAGGCTACGCTGCGCGTCGCGACGGGCGGCGGTGTTGCTGACATAGGCTGGGCAATCGCTAGCTTGGCCGCGCAGCCGGATTTTTGGTTATGGTTTTATTTGATGTTCACAATCGCCAACACCATGCTCCCGCCAATTTCGCAGGAATTGCGGAATCGCCGCCGCGTGACATCCATCATCATCTTGACTGGCGCCTTCGTCATCGGGCTGGGGAGCAACATAGAAGGCATGGCAATCCTCGGCTCTAACGCGCGCAGGCTGTTGAGCAGTCTGTCGTTCGTCCTGTTTGCTACATCAATCATTAATTTCGTCATGGCGCTTGCCCTGGGCTTGATAGAAGCCATCATTGAAAGGGTCACGGGCCACAGCGCCACATTTGACGGCGGCAAGATGATCACGCGGACTCGTCAGCAAGCGCTGACAGAACGAGGGGACCGCAAGCGCGAAGTTAGATCACGGCCAACGAGGCGTGGCGCCTCTAAACCAGAAATATCGATCCGCTCGATTTATGCGCTGCCATTGCCGATTCCCGGACCCCCGGGAAAAGAACCCGTGAGCAAACCGGTCGCTGCCGTGCTCAATGTATCGCCTGGGGTGGATCCCGATCTGACGAGCGCCTCTGATCACAAGCCCGCGGCGGTAGTTGCCCCCGACCTCATGGACAAGAGCCGCGAGTTCAGTCCCCGACCCAAAAAGATGCCTGAGACTGTAGAGCGATCTGCAATCGACTCGGCGCGGGGAGGCATTCCCGCGTCTCGCCAGCAGCCGGCAGCAGAGCCCGCCGCGGCAGAGTCCTCCTCCCAGACGATGCCCGAAGACGTCGATTGGCATACAACCGGGCATGCGCCTTTTAGCCGTCCCTTTGTCGCGTCCCCAGATGATATTGAAGACTCTGACGATATCCAAGATACCCTGTTGACTGATTCGGGATTCTCGCGTCCTTTCGCGCCCCCGCCGGACTCGCCGCCGACGCGCGAAGCGATAGACTCGGATTCCGACAATGCGCCCCGGGTATCGGATAAAGAACGTCCAACAAGCGCGCCAAACGCCGCTATCGACCGGCTCAAGCCGAAGACGCGGCCCGTTCCCAAGCCATCACAGCGTTCAAAACACGATGACATGGATAGCAAAGACATTGACGACGATTCGGGCGAACTCCGCTATGAGCCGCTGGATGATGTCGACGTCTATGACGACGAGGATTCGTCGTAGTCCGCGCGCGGATTCGCAAAGCGCCCTACCGCGATGAATCCAATCGCGATGCACACCAGCATCGCGGCAATCGCAATGAACTTGAAAAGCTGACTTGTCGTGACCAGTGTCAGGAATCCCAGGAAGGCGCAGACGGCATAGTATCCGAGCGCGATCTGGCGGGGACTGAGCGCACCTGTATCCAGCAATCTGAAATGCAAATGCCCGCGATCGCCTTGGAAGGGGTTATTCCCGTGCCGAATGCGGTTCACCACTTGCCATCCCAGGTCCATCAGCGGCAAGCCCATCACCAAGAGAATGGTCGCCATCTTGGCGCCGCCTATGATGCTCAGGCAACCCAAGACGTAGCCGAGGAACCAGGCGCTGCCGCCAACATAGATGCGCGCCGGATAAAAGTTGTGTATGAGAAAGCCGAGGACGGCTCCCGCAAATGCCAGATGCAGCAAGCTCACGCTAGCCTGCGGCGGCTCTTGCCGGAACGCGCTATTGAGAAACAGGACAATTGCCGCAATAAAGGCAATGCCACCCGCCAATCCGTCCGATCCATCCAGCAGATTTACGGTATTCATCATCAAAACGAGCCAGAACATCGTCAGCGCGACAGTCACAACGGGCGACCAGGGATCGGTCTTGATCCCAGTGAGCGGGTTGTTGAAAAACTCGATGAAGATTTGAAAGGCGATGGCGATCACAGCCGTCGCAATTTGAAAGAAAAAAATCTGGAGGTAATTCAGATCAATGACGTCGTCGATGACGCCGAGGACGAAGATCACCAATCCGCCGCAAGCCAGACCGACCAGCCGGTTCAGTTCGTTTGGATCGGTGCGCGGCACAGGCAACAGTTGCGCCAGCAAGATCGTGAATGTGAAGCCGATAAAGATCGCCAAACCTCCGAGCTTTGGCATTGCCACCCGTTCTTGCCGACGGCCGCCCGGAATGGAAGAGACGCCAAAGCGCGTGCTCAAATAACGCGCCAGCGGTATCGTCAACAAAGACAAAGAAAGCGCGCAGCTGAATACGATGATATAGGCGTATGATTCCAACATCAGGTGCCAAACATGCGATCGCCGGCATCACCCAAGCCCGGCACGATGAATCCGATATCGTTCAGCCGTTCGTCAAGCTCGGCAACATGAATCGGTACGTCGGGATGGGCAGCCGACAAGGCGGCGACGCCTTCCGGCGCTGCCAGTATGCCAACATATTTGACGCGCTTCGCCCCCCAGCGTTTGAGAATATCGATCGTAGCGACCGAGGAGCCGCCAGTCGCCAACATGGGATCGAGCACCAGGCAAAGTTGCACTGTAGGCGCATCCGGCAGCTTGTTGTAATACTGCACCGGACGCAGCGTCTCTTCGTCGCGGTAGAGGCCGATGTGCCAAACCTGGACTGAAGGCAAGAGTTCCTGAATGCCGTCGACCAGTCCCAGCCCCGCGCGCAAGATCGGTACCAAGCCGATGATTTCGTCAGCCTCCGAACCGGTCGCTTCACCCATCGGCGTGTTCACGACTTTGGGTCGCAGATGCAAGTCCTGCGTCGCTTCGTAGCACATGAGTAGCGCCAGCTCCCGCACCAATTCGCGGAATCGACGGTGGTCGGTATCGATATCGCGCAGCCGGGTCAGTTTGTGCTTGACCAAAGGATGGGACGAAACCTGCAACTGATCTGACATGAGAGCCCGCTCTCCCCGAAGGAATGAAATCAACTATAGTGTACGGGGGCAGCCGCACATTGTAAAGCAAGCATTGCAAGCCCCACCCCCTCGGTTATACTCTCCTGTTTATGTAAACCGCGTCGCTCATGCGACAAGCAGACTCACACAGCGTATCATGCCCTCTCCTTGCATGAGGAAGGGCTTTGAACAATAAAGAGAATTGAGGATAAGCAAAGCGATGCCAGGCGACGAGCGCTTCGTGAGCGGCAGCAAGGGCAAATCCGACCGCGAAAATGTCGCGCTGCGGCCCAAGCGGCTGGCGGATGTGATGGGTCAAGACCGCGTCCGAGAGAATCTCAGCATCATTATCGACGCCGCGGCGGGTCGCGGCGAGCCGATAGACCACTTGCTGTTTTACGGGCCGCCCGGCTTAGGCAAGACCTCGCTGGCCTACGTAGTCTCAAACGAAGTCGGCGCCAATATTCGGGTTACGGCGGGTCCCGCGATAGAAAGAGCCGGTGACTTGGCTGCTATCCTGACGCACCTGAAAAAGGGCGATATCCTTTTCATAGACGAAGTGCATCGTCTGGGCAAAGCGGTCGAAGAGATCCTCTATCCGGCCATGGAAGACTTCGTACTCGACATCGTCATAGGCAAAGGACCTGCCGCCAAGACTTTGCGTCTCAATCTGCCGCGGTTCACAGTGATCGGCGCCACCACGCGCCTGGCGCTCTTGGCCGCGCCCCTCCGCGACCGCTTCGGCGCGAGCTTTCGTCTCGACTTTTATGATCTGCCAGCCATGGAACAGATCGTAGAACGAGCCGCCGGGCTGCTTGAGGTTGATATCAATCGCGAAGGCACGGTCGAGATCGCCAAACGCGCCCGAGGAACGCCGCGCGTCGGGCTGCGTCTATTGCGGCGCGTGCGCGACTTCGCCGAGGCGCGTGCCGACGGCAGAATAGACGAAGATGTCACCAAGCGGGCTTTGGAGTTGATGGAAATCGACCACCTGGGTTTGGATGACATTGATCGGCGTATCTTGTATACGATCATTGAGAAGTTCAGCGGCGGACCGGTGGGTCTGGAAACGATTGCCGCCGCCATTAGCGAAGACAGCGCGACCATCATGGATGTCTATGAGCCCTATTTGATACAGCTGGGATTTATTGACCGTACGCCCCGCGGTCGCGCTTGTACGCCGCGCGCCTACAAGCACTTAAATATCGAATTATCCGACGAAGATGCGCCCGATCAGCAACGCCTTTTATGAAAGTCAGCCAATTCGACTACGATCTACCTCCGGAATTTATCGCGCAGGCGCCTGCAAGCCCTCGCGATTCGTCAAGACTGCTCCACCTCGATCGAGCTACGGGCAACATCGCTCACTTCCGTTTCAATGATATTGTCCGTCTCTTGAACCCGGAAGATGTGCTGGTGATGAACAATACGCGCGTAATACCGGCTCGTCTTGCGGCGCGCAAAGCCGCCACAGGCGGCAAGGTCGAGATCCTTCTGCTCCGCCGCTTGACCGCAACCCGCTGGAAAGCCCTGATCCGCGGCCGCAACATTCGTGAAAGCCAGCGCTTCGAGTTGGACAAAGGATCCATATCCTGCAAAACTATACGAGGGTTGCAACGGGGCCAGCATGTCATAGAGTTCGATCGCGCAATCGACGATCGCTTGCATGGCTTGGGCGATATCCCTTTGCCCCCCTACATCCAAAGAACGCTTGACGAATCCGAAAGATACCAGACAGTTTACAGCGCCGTCGATGGCTCTGCCGCCGCGCCCACAGCTGGCTTGCATTTTACGCCCGAGCTGATGGCGAATCTGCGGAATTTCGGGGTCAAGTTAGCCTATTGCACCTTGCACATCGGTCTTGATACTTTTCAGCCAGTTGCTGTCGACGAGGTCTCGGATCATGTCATCCACAGTGAATTTGCCAGCTTGGACGCCGAAGCCGCCGGAATAATCAACGGCGCCATCGAGTCCGGGCGCCGCGTCATCGCGGTCGGAACAACCTCCGCACGAACGCTGGAGAGCGCGGCGCAATCGCGCAATCAAGACGACAGCATCGGTCAAGACCATCATTCATGCGATTCCGGCAAAAGCCTGGTCGCTCCCATCAGCGGTGATACCGATCTGTTCATAGTGCCGGGTTTCAACTGGCGCGTCGTTGACGCCATGATCACAAATTTCCATTTGCCGCGTTCTACTTTGCTGATGATGCTCAGCGCTTTTGCGGGCCGCGAGGTCATTTTGAAGGCCTATGAGATCGCAAAAGAAGAAGCTTACCGCTTCTATTCCTTCGGCGACGCCATGTTCGTCACCTGACTCCAGCTTCGCCAGCCCTACAGCGCCTGCGGCATTTCCCGCAAAAATGCGCCTTGACCGACCAGGCTGCCAAGGTATATACTTCCCTTCGCCCTGCAACCCGGTGTAGGGCATTTTACTGTTAGCCCAATTTTCCCCGTTTGCGGAGCCGCACAGAGCCTCCGCCGCGGAGAACAGAAGCGAAGGTTGGAGAATCCCATCATGTACGCAATTATCCGCAGTGGTGGCAAGCAATATCGCGCGGAAGTCGGCGCGACGATAGACGTAGACCGCCTGCCGAACGACGTTGGCGACTCGATAGAGATCGGCGATGTCTTGCTGGTCGCCAATGGCGACGACACAGTTATTGGTCAACCACGGGTCGCGGGCGCTTCGGTATCGGCAACTGTTGTGGACCAGTTCCGCGGCAAAAAGATCATCGTATACAAATATCGCCAGCGCACAAATTACCGGCGCAAGCAAGGACATCGTCAATACTACACGCGTCTGCGCATTGACGACATTTCGATTTGACCGGTCGATCAGGAGAACTTTCACAATGGCACATAAAAAAGGCGGCGGCTCGTCCAGCAACGGCCGCGACAGCAACTCAAAAAGGCTTGGCGTAAAGAATTACGGGGGACAATTTGTTATACCCGGGAACATCATCGTGCGTCAGCGCGGCACCAAATTCCATCCAGGCGAAGGCGTCGACATTGGCAAAGACCACACCATATTCGCTACCCGCGCGGGTTTTGTGACATTCGAAAAAATGCGCGGACGCAAAGGGCAAAAGCGCATCAGCGTTTACGAAACGCACGAGAAGACGGGCCAGACCCTAAACTAACCAATTCGCTCAATAAGTCATTCACGCCACTCTGCCGAGCCGTGAATGCGTGGAGGAAGTCATGAAGGAAGCGATTCACCCCGCCTGGCACGAGGCGCAAGTTCGCTGCATCACCTGTGGTACAACTTGGACGACCGGCGCCACGGTCGAATCCCTGACAGTAGAAATCTGTTCCAATTGTCACCCCTTTTACACGGGCGAGCAGCGCATTGTCGATACCGAAGGACGCGTCGACAAGTTCATGAAGCGGCTGAAGCAGCGTGACGAGATCCGTAGCGAGCAAGAACAGCGGGAGGCGGAACGGGCGCCGCTGGAGTTGCCTGTTCGCGAGCTGGACCTGGGTACGCGCTACACCAACATTCTGGAAGACAATGGCATCACCGTGGTGGCCGACGTCTTGACTCGCCTGGGTGACGAAGACGATGAGGAAAGCATTCTGGCGATCCAGGGCATCGGGCGCAAGGTATTGAGCGATCTCAAGAAAACGCTGCGCGCCAAGGGCTACGAAATCGCCAATTGACGGCTCACTTGATGTGAAAAGCGAGGCCCCGCTTTCACTTGATTGCCCCGCTCCACAACTTATGCCACATGCCGGCTCTCGGGCGCGCGGTTTATCCATCTGTCAATAACTGAGGGACGCTTGCTAAATGCAGACGCATTCGGGTCGTATTGAAGTCATTTGCGGAAGCATGTTCTGTGGCAAGACCGAGGAACTGATAAGGCGCGTCCGGCGCGCCATTATCGCCAAGCAGAAGATCAAAGTATTCAAGCCCAGTCTCGACGACCGCTACGGGATTCAAAATATTACCAGTCATACGGGACAGACGGTTGCTGCGGTCCCGGTACTGGATTCCAGCGAGATCCTGCAATTCGCAAACGGGGGTACGACTGTCGTCGCGATTGACGAAGCTCAATTCTTTGACGGAGGCATCGTCGGCGTGGTGCAGGAACTCGTCGACAAGTTCAACATCCGCGTGATCATCGCCGGGCTTGACCTCGACTTCCGAGGCCAGCCCTTCGGCGCGATGCCGCAATTGCTGAGCATCGCCGAAGAAGTTGTCAAGCTACATGCAATCTGTGTTGTCTGTGGAGAAAACGCCAGCCGAACGCAACGTCTGGTGAACGGCGCGCCCGCCTCGTACCACGATCCCATCATACTGGTAGGCGCCCAAGAATCCTACGAAGCGCGCTGCCGACTGCATCACGAGGTGCCCGGCAGCCCCGATACACAAGCCCCTTGACTGAAGCGCGCTAGCTTAGCAATCCAGGAATCTCTTCAGGATTCGCCGCGACGCGCGCGCCGGCCGCTTCCAGCGCCTGGATCTTTTCCTCGGCAGATCCTTCGCCGCCATCGACGATCGCGCCGGCATGCCCCATGCGCTTGCCCGGGGGCGCGCTGCGCCCGGCGATGAAGGCGGCAACGGGCTTTGTCATCGCATTCTTGATATATTCGGCCGCGACGATCTCCGCGCTGCCGCCGATCTCGCCCAGCAAAGCTACTTTTTCCGTTTCCGGATCGTTCTCAAACATTTCGAGAACTTCGACAAAGGTCGTGCCAATGACCGGGTCGCCGCCAATCCCCACAATAGTTGAGTTGCCGATGCCGGCGTTTTTCATGGCAAAACCGACTTCGTAGGTCAAGGTCCCGCTCTTGGACACCACCCCTACGTTTCCAGGCACTGCTACCATAGCAGGAATGATGCCGACTTTCGCTTGCCCGGGCGTCATCACGCCGGGGCAATTAGGACCGATCAATCGTGTCCCCTTTTGCGCGCAATAGCTGACTACCCTCATCATGTCCGAGACCGGGATATGCTCGGTCAGACAAATAACAAGCCGGAGGCCAGCGTCTGCGGCTTCCATCATGGCGTCCGCGGCAAAACGCGCCGGCACTGTCACCAGGCTGACATCGGCATTGGTTGTTTCGACGGCTTTGCGCATAGTGTCGAAGACCGGCTTGCCCTCAAACCACTCGCCGCCTTTCCCGGGCGTGACGCCGCCAACAACATCTGTTCCGTACTCCATCATGAGCTTGGCGTGGAAGCCGCCCTGTCGCCCGGTTATGCCCTGTACCAGCACCTTGGAACTTCGATCAATGAGAATCGACATGCTAAGCCCCTTCCTTCACAGCGGCGACCGCCATCTTGGCGGCGTCGGTCAAGGTCTGCGCGCTCATGATGTTGGGGATCTGCGCCTCGCTGATGATGCGGTTTCCAGCGGGGGCGTTGGTGCCTTGCAACCGAATAACCATGGGGACGTCCGGTTTCACCTCGTTGTAAGCCGTCAAGATGCCGTTGGCTACTTCGTCGCAACGGGTGATTCCGCCAAAAATATTAAAGAGAACGCACTTCACGTTTGAGTCGGAGAGGATGATGCGCAAAGCCGTGGCAACTTGCTCCGGCGTCGCTCCGCCGCCGATATCCAGGAAGTTCGCCGGACCGATCCCGTTCGCGTCTCCATAGAGCTTGGTCATGTCCATTGTCGTCATTGCCAAACCAGCGCCGTTGACCATACAGCCGATTTGGCCATCCAGCTTTATATAGGTGATTCCCGCTTCGCGGGCTTGACGCTCCGATTCAAGTTCGTCGCTGGCGTCGCGTTCGGCTGTTAGCGCCGGCTGGCGGAAGAGCGCATTTTCATCGATGATAACTTTCCCGTCGACCGCCAATAGATCGCCCCCGCCAGTGATAACCAAGGGGTTGATTTCCGCGAGTTCCGCATCGCTTTCCACATAGCAGCGGTAAAGACCGCGCAAGATTGATCCGAATTGACGCCACAGCGCCCGAGGCATGCCCATCGCGCTGGCAATGTAAGTCACTTGGAATCCCTGCAATCCCAGGATGGGATCAATGTGCTCACGCGTGATCGCGTCGGGCCGCTCGCGATTGAGCTCTTCAATATCCATGCCGCCGTCCATCGACGTCATGATCAATGGACGACCCGCCCCTCTGTCATTGGTGATCGCCAGATAGATCTCGCGCTCAATATCGGCGCCGGGATCGACCAGTACTTTATCGACGCGCAGTCCCTTAATGTCCATTCCAAGGATCTGTTCGGCATAAGCTCGGGCTTCTTCGACATTCTTCGCTACTTTGACGCCGCCGGCTTTCCCGCGACCGCCGACATGCGCCTGCGCCTTTATGACAACAACGCCGCCCAACTCGGCAGCGATTTGCTGGACCTCGTCGGCTGTCGTCGCAACCTGGCCTTCAGGAATCGGTATCCCGAAATCGCGAAACAAGAACTTGGATTGATATTCATGCAACTTCAATGCTTGCTTCCTCCATTAAGTCGCCATGCGCCTGGCAATGCGAAACGCTGTCGGAGTCTTTGCAAGACGCGGTTTCTTTACCTAAGCTTGGCTAATTGTGTCGTAAGTAGGAAATCGCTTCGGGCGCTTCCCGTCGACGCAGAATAGGCAGCGTGCCGTTTGGCGGACCTCGCAAGGTTACGCTATACTGGAATTAATCTCAAGTCACAATCGCGCTTGTTTGACGGCAGATTATCGGTCCGTTCGAGTTGTCCGATAGAGCGGTTTTTTATACGGGAAGTGTGGCGCGGAACGCAGTTCATACGCGGGGGGTAACCGATGAAACGATTATCGGCGCTTATTTTCATTGTAGTCTTGTGTCTTGCTCTCAATGTCTTTTACGGACATCCTCAAACTGCCGAAAACCTGTTGACCAATCCCGGTTTTGAAGGAGATTTCGTCGAGCAAGACGGTGAGGCGTCGCAAAACGTCGCCGCCGGATGGAACGCTTGGCACATACCCCGCAGTGATTCCAGCCCTGCCTACGCCAATCACGCGCCTTTCTATAATGAAGAGACTGTGCGCACGCGCGGCGATGAACCCGGCAAAGCCCAGGTCTATTTCAACCAATACGCGACCCACCAGGGCGGCGTTTATCAGCAAGTTGACGATCTGACCGTCGGCACTAACTATCGCTTCAGTATCTACGCCTGGGTATGGTCTTCAATTGGACAAGATTGGGACATCAGCGAGCAGCCCGGCAACGTCAGCGTTAGAGTCGGTATTGATCCCTCCGGCGGCACAGACGGCGACAGCGAAGATATCGTCTGGTCAACAACTGCGGTCTTCCTGTACAACGCCTACTACCAGTATTCGGTGATTGCCGCGGCAGAGAGCGCTACGATTACGGTATTCGTCGAATCTACCGTCGGCGAGCCAGTCGCCAACAACTATATTTACCTGGAGGATGCGGTACTGGAGGTGGCGACCCAGAACGTCGTCGTTGTGGACAGCACGCCTACGTCAGAGACCAATGAAGAACTTGCGGGCGGGGCTGGGGGCGCAACCACGCCCACTCTGGAGCCTACATCAACCGCCACCGCCGCTCAAGATGCGACGGCGACCGAAGCGCCAATCGCTACCCAGGAACCGGCAGCCACCGATCAGCCAACGGCGACTGAGATTCCTCCTACCGATACGGCTGAACCAACCGCTACAGAAGAAGCGGCGGCCACCGATGTACCAGATGACGCTTCAGTTTCTGATGAGTATCTCGAAACTGTCACTCACACGGTCGTTGAGGACGATACGATCTCAGCCATCGCGCTTCAATACGGCAGTACGGAAGAGGCGATTAAAGACGCCAACGGACTTACGAGTTCGTTGATCGTTGTCGGCCAACAACTGATCGTGCCGATCAATCTGCCCGATCCGACCGAAACGCCCTTGCCGCCGGACCTGCCAACAGCTACGGAAACGCCTGTCCCGCCTACCGAGACGCCGACGCCAACCGCAACGCCGATACCAACTGCGACGCCGGTGGTCTATATCGTACGAACAGGCGATACGCTTCTGGACATCGCCGTGGCACATAGCACAACGGTCGAGGCGCTGGTGCAACTGAACGGCATTCAGAATCCGGACCGATTGGCTGTCGGCCTGGTCTTGCTGATTCCAACGCCCGATCCAACGCCTTTGCCGACAGCCACTCCTCAGATCCATCTGACGGCGCTTGCGGAATCAACGATTACCTCCTATACAACGTACACAGTGCAGATCGGCGACACGCTTGACGAAATCGCGACTCAGTTCAACACGACGATCGACGCGATTGTACGGTTGAACGGCATAACTAACCCCAGCCGTATTGATCCTGGCCAAGTCCTGCAAATCCCGGCCGCCCCGGGAGAAGGAACGCCGACCGGGGATCAGACCGCGACGGCTACATTGCTGCCTTCGCCTACGCCAATCCCAACTTCCGCGCCTACGACATATACTGTACAAGCCGGGGACACACTGTTCCAAATTGCGGAGCGCTTTGGCGTTAGTGTGGTCGAATTGGGCACATACAACAACATCGTCGACTATAACACTGTGTATCCAGGACAGGTGCTGACCATTCCAGGATAAGCCAATGGTCCCTCGCCGTAAACGCTCGAACCAACATAATTACATTAGCTCGCGCGAAATTCTGCGCGAGCTTCTTCTGTCGGCTGCGAGGGCTGTTATTCGCGTCTTGCCGAGAACGAAGGCGCTATTTTTGAATTATCGAAATAAAATCCTGTATTCGCCGCTGTACATACAATGGAAATGCGCTTTAGCATAGGCATAATCTGCTTGGACAAGCGCGGTTTGGCGATCGACAAGCTGTCTGCCAATCCGCGGTCCTTGTTTGATCTGCCCAAATCGCTCGCCGTGCAGGATCGGGGATATGCTGGTTTTTGACAAGGAGCCACCTTGAAGACGCTTGGCGCTCTGAGTTATTTCATCTTGCTTTGCGTGGTCTTGAGTTTCTCGTACTTGCTGTTGGCGCAAGGGCAAAGCAATTCCGTCCTGACAGTGCACGTGGTGCAGCGTGGCGAAAACCTGTTTCGGATTGCCTTGCAATACAATCTCTTCGCCAATGAGGTGGCAAAAGCCAACGGTATCACTGACAACGATAGCATCGTCGTCGGCCAGCGCCTGATTATTCCCCTCATACAGGACGTGCCGGATGAACCGCTCGCGCATACCGCCCTGGCTGGCGAAACCATTCACAGTATCGCGACTGCCTACGGTAAAACCGTAGACGATCTATTGTCTCTAAACGGACTCGCCGAAGATGCGGAAGTCTATGTCGGTCAGCGCCTTGTAATTGTCCCGGGAGAGCTCGAGGCAGATCCAACGCCGACCCTGGTCCCGTCCGTCGCTGCGGAATCAACGCCCACATCTTCACAGCCGATATCGGCCGGCGTGACTAATCCTGCCAGGCTGATACTGGGTGATCCCAATTTCGCCTTTGTCCATACAGTTGAGGCGGGTGATACCGTATTCGACATCGGCATGCGTTTCAACTTGACAGTCAGCGATATCGCCAAGGGAAACAACTTGCAGGACCCAACCAAGATCTTCATCGGTCAGCGACTCGTTATTCCCGGCATCGAACCTCCTCGGTTGGCGCATGACCTGCCGGATATCGTAGCTTCGTTCACGATAGATCCGCTGATACTTGAAGAAGGGAGAACCGGCCGTTTCAAAGTCCACACGACAGTTCCAGTCGAAGTCAGCGGCACATTTTTAGGGCAGGAATTGCGTATCATCGCAAGCGAAGACAACATGCGTCACAACGTCATGGTCGGCATCCCGATGTTCACTGAACAAGGCGTTTACCCGCTGCGGCTCGACCTGGTTGACGAAGGAGCGACATCGGTCTCGATCGCGGCCAATCTGCAAATCATAGCCGGAGGATACGGCTATCAGACCATTACAATAGACAATTCTGAATTGTTGTCACCGGCTCTGGAGAGCGAAGAGCGCGCCCTGCTGGTCCGGGCAACAACGCCATTCACCCAAGACAAATACTGGGACGCATCGCTAAGCCTGCCCGCCGCGGCAACGATGAACGCGCGTTTTGGCACCCTTCGTTCGTATAATGGCAGCGCCTATGACCGTTATCATCATGGCGTCGATTTCGCAGGCGGCACGGGAACCCCGGTTTTGGCTGCGGCCGACGGCAAAGTTGTCCTGGCGGATATGCTCAACATCCGCGGTCGCACAACCGTCATTGATCATGGCTGGGGGCTGTATACAGCCTACGCGCACCAAAACAGCATTCAAGTGAGCCTGGGCGAGCAAGTGACTTCCGGTCAAATCATCGGCGCCATTGGTTCAACCGGTAGAAGCACCGGTCCCCACCTGCACTGGGAAGTTTGGCTCAATGGCGTGAATGTTGACCCGCTGCAGTGGGTTCAGCAAGTCTTCCCGTAGCTCCGGCAGGGCTTCAACGCTAGGACTCGAAGGCGCCGTCGAGAGCTTCAAAGTCAGTGAACAGAAAATGGTCGTGGTAGTAGTGGATCCAAAGGAACGACAGGATTGCCGTATAATATGCGATATCAAAATGACTGTTGCCGTCAATACCCGGTTTGACGATGCCGGCCAAGCCGTAGACCAGTAAGAAAATGACCCCCGAGCCTAGAAGCAACATTGCGCTGAACGCATAGAGCGCGCGAGCGTCCTTGGTCCGTCGGCTGAACTTCGCCACAAGCGGCGCGTCGCCCTCCAGATTGCCAATCATTTGCCGAATCTTGATAATGTAAAAGGTTATCGCCAAATACTGGAACGAGTGCCAGGTGTTTAAGCCTTGGAATGCCGTATCAAGGTTGGGAAGCAGCGGCGTGAAAAACGCCACAGTTACCGTCAAGCCAATGAACACAAACTTGGGAACATTTAGCGTGCCTTGGCGATATTCTGTGAAGGACTTGTACAAATACGCGACAAGCGCTGTCGCAAATACGATTGTCACAAGAATGAAGAACCACGGATTATGCGGCTGTTGAAATAGATCCGGGATCGCCTCTCCCAGGTCGTTTTGGCCGATTTCAAATTGCCCTTGACTGATCTTCCACATCGCAATTGGAAACAGACTGGTCAGCACAATGGCGTAATCAATGAATCTCGACACTGGACTCAATGCGCTCTTACGCACGAATTTCGCTTCCTTGTGGTTGTAAAGCTCGACGATATAGGTCACTTGATGAAGGACATGAAGCGATGCCCAAAAGAAGAAAAACGTGAGCATCAAGTTCAAGTTCAGGAAAGCCAGAGATATGACAATGACGGGAATTATGATCGAGGATCGAATCAGCGTTGGATACCGCTCTTTGAAGCCCTCGTCCAAACCTGTGCGCAGGAATGTAGACATCATGTGCGGTCCGCCAATAGCGATTGCGACAAAGGCGTTGACCAAGTTTCGGCTAAAATCGTCGTCCATGCCCAATTGCACGCCGAGCAGGTACAGGACATAGGGCAAAGGCACCACAACGACGCTCAAAGTGATGAAGAAAAGATCCCATCGTTTGTTGCGTAGCCAAAGACCGCCTTTGTCGATCTCCGCCGCGTAGATTTCAGACTCTGCAAGTGTTATGGCGCTCGTTGCCAAGGCTAAACTCCAACGTAAATGGTTACTGTAATTCTACTGCAATTTATTTAGCGATGCAAAGTATATTTTCCTTGATCGCCGTTAGAAATTCAACTGGATTAGGGGATAAAGCCAAACCAGCGACAGAAGTTAGTTGCGTGCTCGGCGCAACTGGCGGGGGCGTTCAAATACAGGAATACCAGCCCCGAACATCCAAGCAAACCCGCAACGAGCAGCACACAGCCACACCAGGCTACCGGACCGCCTTGCAGTATCTCCACAACGATCTCAATCAAGCCGACGATCACATCGAAGAACCCGCTCACGGCTTGCAAGACGAAGCCGATAACAATCAGTATCAAGCACAGCAGCGCGCAAGCAACGCCAATATATGGCAATAGACTCGGATCAATGTTCTGAAGTAGTTCCATCCTTCCTTCCCCATGCTTGCCTATTCCGCCGTCGTGCAGCTCTTTCCGTACGTTCGCTCCCATGCCCAGGCTGATTCAGCGTCTGCCCGCCCATAGCATTCACAATATGTAACGTCCTGGTTGCCGCCGTGCGATTCCCAAAGTAGGAATCGCACGGTTGTCTCCACACATGTCGACAGGTTATCAGCGTCTGGATTAAAGACTGACGACGTTTCTATACGTAGTCCGCGATCATCCATCTCACTGATTAAGGAAATCAGCAGACGCGGCTGTGAATAGGGATCAGGGACGCTGTCCTGCCAGATTCGTATCTCGCCATTGACCGCCAAATAAAATAGCGCGCATGGCATCAGCAAGAGCATAAACCAGAGCGGCAGAAGAAGTCCACATCCCACAGTCCTCAAGCGACTGCTCCGCTTGCGACCATCTTCTTGCTGCCTGTCAGCTTCCGCATCTGAAGGCGATGCCGCTGTCGGTTCAGACATTGAGCTAATCCTGTTACTCGCAACTCCGTGGCATATTCGCGAACGAACCCATGCTCGCTTTCGTCAAGCGGGACCTGTGAGACCTATTCTAACACCTGATCGCGCCTGCCTGCTCCCATCCATTGACCGCCAAAGTCGACGCTGTAAGGCTTTTCCGGTACTCAATTTGTGATGAACAGGACGGACGTAAATACCCACCCCACAGCAAAAAAACGACACCATTTGGCGACCCAAACTACACAAAAAGACAGGCTATGTAGACCCACGCGCTGCAAAGCAGCGGCTCAGGCAAAAGGCTTTGCCTGTTTCACACGCGGCTTGGTGCGTCGTGTGCGGTCGGTTTCTCAGCAGGTCCGCGCGGAGAGTATGCTTGACCGCCAGTCCGACCCATGTATCGGAGCGATTTCGCGATTTTATGGGCGAGCGCAGTGTTGTTACGCTTGTATCCGGTCCGTTGTTGATATTGCACAGCCCATCCTGTCAAAGGATCCGCTTTTCCAGAAATCCTCCAGCCCTTCACAGCATTGACAAAACGCTGCTTGGCGGTCTGAGCCGCATGCGTGACGACAATTCTCCGGATGACACAGTCTACCTAAGGAGCTTGCCGCTTCAGTTTCATCGGTATCTCAAGGAGCGAGAGGCGTTCTCCGCTCCCACCATCAGTCTATTAAAACTCGTAAAATCTCACAAGAAATCTAGTCAACTTTGCACAGTCACCCGCATAAACTTAGACTAGAATGTCGCTCTTGGCAAAGAAAACAGGGGCGACCGGCGGTCAGTGCCTACGCGACCTATCAGGTCGCCCCAAAAAATATTGACTCTGCAGCGACATCCCGTCCGATGAAACCTGTCACGTCCACGGCGCGAGACTTGGGACCGAGGGGGCGCCAGGCTGGGGGCGAGGCTAATAGAAGCATCTCCGCATTCACATTACTTTCTCTGAACGATTTGAGCTTTCTTCAACGTTTGATGCAATTGCTTCGCTCTCGTTATCAATTCACAAATTATTGTGCTATGCTTGTCCAATAACGAGCGTCGAGTTCGGAAGGGTCTCCAGATCATGAACACCTCAGCTTTCCGCGTAGTGGGTGGAAAGCCCTTGCGCGGCACGGTTCAAGTGCAAAGGGCGAAGAACGCGATCCTCGCAATGATTGCGGCTTCTATCGTCGCCGAAGAAGGCGAGACTGTATTGCATGGCGTCCCCAACATTGAAGACGTACAGCGCGCCTTTGAGCTTTTGCGCTCGGTCGGCGCGGCTGTCGATCACGACCAACTGAACGGGACTGCCCGTATCGACGCCTCGCGCGTAACTACCGCCATCCTCCCGCAGGAAATCGCTTCCAAGTTTCGTGGCTCTGTGCTTTTTTTGGCGCCGCTGCAGATTCGCCTCGGTTACGTAGAATTGCCGGGCAGCGGCGGCTGCGATATCGGCACGCGCAAAATCGACTTTCATCATCGCGGTTTCGCGCGCCTAGGCGCAAGGGTTCAGTACTTCGAGGACGGTCGCACCGTGATTGATCTCGAGAATCGTCGCTTCACCGGTACGTCGCTCTATCTTGACCTGCCTAGCCACACCGGTACCGAGAATCTGATGCTAGCCGCGGCGCTGGCTGACGGGCAGACCGTCCTGGAAAACGCATCGGTCGAACCCGAAGTGCTCGACTTTGGCAATTTTTTGATCGGGATGGGCGCCGACATACGCGGTCTAGGCACGCATACGCTCCTGATCAATGGCGTTGAGAAACTCCGAGCTATCGAATACACCCCGATGCCGGATCGCCTGGTGACGGGAACAGTCATGGTGGCCACTGCCATCACCGGGGGCGATGTCACCATTCGCGATGTCGAACCCGATCACCTGCGTATTGTCATCGCGAAGCTGGAACAGATGGGCGTTGGGATCGAAGTTGACGACAAGGCGATTCGCGTGTTTCGTCCACCGAATCGGGATCTGAATCCCATCAATATTCAGACGGACTTCTACCCTGGTTTCCCGACGGATCTGCAGCCCTGCTTTGCGGCTTTATCCAGCGTGGCCAAAGGCACAAGCTATATCCGAGAACGCATATTCGACAGCCGCTACGATTATGTGGACGCGCTGCTGCAAATGGGGGCGGATATTATCATCAGTCAAAACGATGTCTGCATTATCAAGGGGGTCAACAAGCTTCGCCCGGCGCGCATCAGGGCGGAAAGCATCCGCGCTGGCGCCACGGTCCTGCTGGCTACACTTGCTGCCGTTGGCGAAAGCGTCATCGAAAACGTCTATCAAATCGACCGCGGATACGAAGATATAGAATATCAACTCAACCAGCTCGGCGCTGATATTACTCGAATCGAAACCCAGCCCGCCCCGGCGATCGCCTGGTGAGTCCGGGCATGGCGTAATCTACAACTTGGCGATTACCGCCGCTGCGAAGTCCTCAGTGGAAATCGCCCCGCCCTCTTCCCCGGCTATATCGGCAGTGCGCAATCCATCAGCCAGCGCGGCATCGATAGCGGTCTCAATGGACGAGGCTTCCGTTTCCAAGCGCAGGCTGTAACGCAACAGCATGGCCGCGCTCAAGAACATGCCAATGGGATTGGCTTTGCCTTGCCCGGCGATATCCGGGGCAGACCCGTGTACGGGTTCGTACAAGCCAAATTGGTCCGACCGCAGCGAAGCAGAGGGCAACATCCCCAGGCTGCCAGCCAAAACGGAGGCTTCATCGCTGAGAATATCACCGAACATATTGCCCGCTACAATAACATCAAAGCTACCCGGACGCGTGAGCAAGTGCATAGTCGCGGCGTCTACCAGCAGGTGCTCCAATTCTACATCCGCGTAATCTTCAGAAACATCGACAACCGTGCGCCGCCACAGACGCATGGACGCCAAGACATTGGCTTTGTCTATCGAGCACAACTTTTTGCGGCGACCTTGCGCGGCGCGAAAGGCGACGTTCGCCACCTGTTCCACTTCAGCGCGCGTGTAACGCATGGTATCGTGAGATTCCTCGCCACTCCCCTGTTCTTGCCGGTCGCCAAAATAAATGCCGCTGACCAGTTCACGCACGAAGAGTATGTCTACGTCCTGCAATAAATCGGCGCGCAAAGGCGCATGTTCAACCAGAGCCGGATATGTCTTCACCGGACGCAAATTAGCGAAGAGACCAAAGTGCTGGCGCAGCCCCAGCAGGCCGCGTTCCGGCTGTACGCTCGCCGTCGGATCCGACCATTTGGGTCCCCCAACCGCCCCTAGCAGTATGGCATCGGCGTTTTCGCAGATCTTGATCGTCTCCTCCGGCAGCGGATCGCCAGTTTCGTCGATAGCGATGCCGCCGATCATCCCTTCCACAAAGGTGAAATCATGACCGTGCTTGTCGGCTATGACCGACAACAATCGAGTTGTATGACCTACGACTTCAGGACCGATACCGTCACCCGGCAATACGGCAATCCTTGCCTTCATATCAAATTCGCTCCATTAGGCGCGCTGCGGCGCAATAGCGGATCGCGCAGCGCAAATGAATAAAGTCTGCCCTAGTCACTCATCATCAGGGACGGATGAGCCTTCTTTTCGTCCGCCACCGACAAGCCGTATTCGACGCTATCGACCAGCGCCAGCCAACTGGCGCAAATGATGTCGGTGCCCGCGCCAACGGTACTCCAGCGCTCGCTGCCATTGTAGGAATCAATCAAAACCCGCGTCATGGCGCCGGTTGCGTTCTCGCTGTCCAGTATTCGTACTTTGTAATCTACCAACTGTATGTCTCGCAGCGCTGGATACTTCGGCAACAAAGCCTTTCGCAGCGCCAGGTCCAGCGCGTTCACGGGTCCGTTGCCTTCGGCAGCCGTATGCACGACATCGCCATCCACATCGAGTTTCACCATCGCTTCCGCCAATTGCCCGCGACCGCGCCGATCCTCAACAATGACTGTGAAGTCGATCAAGTTGAAGAGCGGCAGGTAGTTCGGGCGGGCTCGCCGCAGCCGCACCGCGACCGATGCCTCGGCGCCTTCAAATACGAAACCGGCGTTCTCCAACTGCTTGATGTCATTGAGGACCTGTACCGCCTCGTCCTTGGACACATCAAGGCCGAGTTCTTCCGCCTTGCTAAGCAGATTCCCGCGACCTGATAGATCCGACACCAAGACCCGAGTTTCGTTGCCGACCTTCGTTGGTTCGATATGCTGATAGCTGTCCACGTTGCGCCGCATGGCCGCCACGTGGATGCCGCCTTTATGCGCGAAGGCGCTCTTGCCCACGTAAGGCAAATGTGTGTCCGGCGCCAAATTGGCGATCTCAGCCACCGCCCGCGACAGATGCGTCAGCGTAGCCAGATTGCCGTCTTCCGCCAAACAAGGAATGCCCATCTTGAGAATCAGATCCGGTATGATGCTGCAGAGATTGGCGTTGCCGCAGCGTTCGCCATAGCCATTGATCGTGCCTTGTACATGGATCGCGCCCGCGCGTACCGCCGCCAATGAATTGGCGACCGCAAGTTCGCTGTCATTGTGCGTATGGATGCCGAAATCCATTTCCGGAAACAACTCGCGCGCCTTGTACATGAATTCCGCCACTTCCCAAGGCGTCGAGCCGCCGTTGGTATCGCAGAGCACAACGACATCGGCGCCGCCATCGCAGGCCGCGGCCAAGGTATCGAATCCGTATTCCATGTCCAGCTTGGCGCCGTCAAAGAAATGTTCAGCATCATAAATGACTTCTTTGCCCAGACTCTTGAGATAGGCGAGACTGTCGGCGATCATGTTCAGGTTTTCCTCTGCGGTAGTCTGCAAGACATCGGTAACGTGTAACATGGACGTTTTGCCAACCACCGTCACCACAGGCGTGTTTGCATCCACCAGAGCGCGAATATTCGCGTCTTCATCGGGCCTCACGCCTTTGCGTCGCGTGGAACCGAAGGCGGTGATCAGAGAATGCCGCAGGTCCAACTCGCGAACTTGTTCGAAGTAAGCGACATCTTTGGGGTTGGAACCGGGCCAACCTCCTTCGATATACTTCACGCCTAATTCGTCGAGCAGCCTCGTGATATGAAGTTTGTCCGCCACCGAAAAGGAAATGCCTTCCCGCTGGCTGCCATCGCGCAAGGTCGTATCGTAGATTGTCACACTCTGCTTCAATTCAAACCTCCCCTACCCGCAGGACCTCCCGTCACAAATTCGATCAGGCAGTTGTCTCAACTCGCTGCGGATTGCGCGCTTCAAAACCGCGCACTTCATCATCCAGGTTGAGCAAGTATCCCAGTTGATCCACCCCATTCAGTAGGCAGTACTTGGAGAATCCATCCAGGGGAAATTCGATCTGACGGCCATCCGGCAGTGTCAAGCGCTGCGCTTCTACATCAACGCTGACCGATGTCGTGGGATCTTCATCAGCCAGGCTGAATAACTGCCGTTGTGTTTCTTCATCAACAATGATCGGGAGCAAGCCATTCTTGAGCGCGTTGTTCCGGAAGATATCAGCGAACTCGGTGCTGATGACTGCCTGGAAACCTGCGCCGATCAGCGCCCAGGGCGCGTGCTCGCGGGAGCTGCCGCAGCCAAAGTTGTTGCCGGCTATCAAGACTGACGCGCCGGCATAGGCTGGATTGTTCAAAATGAAGTCTGGATTTGGCGTCGTGCCGTCTTCCAGATAGCGCCAGTCGCAGAAAGCCGCTTTGCCCAAGCCATCCTTGTCCGTCACTTTGAGGAAGCGCGCGGGAATGATCTGGTCTGTATCAATGTCGTTGACCGGGATGGCGACGACAGTCCCTTGGATATGTTTCAGTTTTTCCATTCTTTTCTCCCTGGCGGCTCTTTGACTAAAGCATGGCGCGCGGATCGCTGACGACGCCGGCAACGGCGGAAGCGGCCGCGGTCAAAGGACTAGCCAGGAAGGTTCGCCCGCCTTTGCCCTGACGCCCTTCGAAATTGCGGTTGCTGGTCGAAACCGCGTATTGACCAGGCTCCAGTTGATCGCCGTTCATCGCGATGCACATCGAACAGCCCGCTTCCCGCCATTCCGCGCCTGCCGAGCGGAACACCTCGTCGAGCCCTTCGGATTCAGCCTGTCTCTTGACCTGCTGAGAGCCCGGCACAACCATCATCCGAACGCTTTCAGCCACTTGGCGTCCTTCAATGAATTTGGCAGCCTGCCGCAAATCGCTTATCCGCGAATTCGTACAGCTGCCGATGAAGACCACGTCGATCGGCTTTCCCAGCAACTGCTGTCCAGGTTGCAGGTCCATGTAGGCCAGCGCTTTGTCGAGAGCAGTTTTCTTGTTGTAGTCTCTTTCGTCGTCGGGGGCGGGAACTGCGGCGGTGATAGGCATACCCATGCCGGGATTGGTTCCGTAAGTAATCATCGGGATCAATTCCTCAGCCCGCAGCGTGATTTCCTGGTCGTATGCCGCGCCATCGTCAGTCGGCAGTTGGCGCCATTTGGCGAGCGCGGCATCCCATTCAGCGCCCGACGGCGCATGTTGGCGCCCGCTGATGTACTCAAAAGTGCTATCGTCGGGGGCGACCATGCCAGCGCGAGCGCCACCCTCAATCGACATATTGCAAACGGTCATCCGACCCTCCATGCCCAGATCCCGAATGGCTTCTCCGCGGTATTCAAAGACATGTCCCGTTCCCCCTCCGATGCCAATGCGGGCGATTATCGCCAGGATAATGTCCTTAGCCGTGACCCCCTCTTCCAGCTTGCCTTCGACGTTGACAGCCATGGTCTTGGGCTTGTTCTGCAACAGCGTCTGCGTAGCCAGGACATGACCGACCTCACTGGTGCCGATGCCAAAAGCCAATGCCCCGAAGGCGCCATGCGTGCTGGTGTGGCTGTCGCCGCAGACAATGGTCATGCCAGGTTGCGTTAAGCCTTTTTCCGGACCAATGACGTGGACAATGCCTTGGTGTTCGTCTCCCAAGGCGTACATGGGAATGCCGAAATCGTCACAATTCCGCGTGAAGGTATCAAGTTGCTTTGCCGCCATCGCATCCGCAACCGGTATGATGCCCAACTCGTTTCGGGGCGTGGTCGGTGTGCTGTGATCCATGGTGCCAATTGTTAGATCGGGACGTCTTACCTTGAGTCCGCGTTCGCGCAGCATCGAAAAGGCTTGCGGAGACGTCACTTCGTGAACCAGGTGCAAGTCAATATAGAGCACAGCGGGGCTGTCTTCGCTCTCATCTCTAACTGTATGCGCATCCCATACCTTCTCGAAAAGGGTGCGGGGCTTCCCGTTATTTGTCATCTTATGTTCCTCTTGCAAATCATAGGCTGAATACGGTAATTGGCGCTTTAGGAAGTGGATGTCAATCCCACCGTCGCCGCTTCGCCTTCCGGCGCAACGTCCCCGATGCCCAGGCTGGATATCATTCGGTTCAAAGCCGCGACATAGGCTTTAACGCTGGAAACGATAATATCGCTATCAGCGCCATAGCCGCCAAAGGTCCGATTGCTGTTTTCCGGCGAGATGCGCACGGTCACTTCTCCAAGCGCGTCGATGCCTTCGGTCACGCTGTGCACGTTGAATTCCAGTAAGACATTAGGCGCCTGTATGATCTCGTCGATGGCGCGGTAAGACGCGTCCACAGGTCCGGTGCCAACCGACGCCACGACGAATTCCTCGCCATCCTGATTGACCATCTTGACCGTCGCTGTCGGCAGACCCATCGTGCCGCAAGCGACCTGGATATCGACCAGGCGAAAATGATCTTCCGGTTTTTGGGCGGCTTCATCCGCGACCAGGGCTTCCAGATCGGCATCCGTAACGGTTTTTTTGACGTCTGCCAGATCTTTGAAGCGCTTAAAGATCTCGACAAGGTCCTCGCCTTCAATCTCGTATCCCAGCTCGCGCAGGCGCACGCGCAGCGCGTGCCTGCCGCTCAGCTTGCCTAATACCAGCTTGCTCTGGGTCAAGCCGACATCTTCCGGCATCATGATCTCGAAGGTTTCGGCGTTTTTGAGCACGCCGTCTTGATGGATTCCGGATTCATGCGCGAAGGCGTTGGCGCCGACGATTGCCTTGTTGGCTTGCACCGGCATACCCATATAGTTGCGCACCATGCGGCTCGTCTTCATAATCTGAGTCGAGTCGATATTGGTTCGCAAGCCGTAATAAGCCTTGCGCGTCTGGATAGACATCACAACTTCTTCCAGGCTGGTATTGCCCGCGCGCTCGCCAATCCCGTTGATAGTCACCTCGACCTGGCGCACGCCTTTCTTCAAGCCAGCCAAAGTATTGGCTGTCGCCAGCCCCAAATCGTTATGGCAATGCACAGACCAGATCACCCCGCTGCCGGGTCCGGCGCCGGGCGTCTCGTTGATCAGCATCTCCAGCGTTTCCGCCCATTCTGTGGGCATCACATAGCCGACTGTATCGGGGATGTTCAAGGTGGTGGCGCCGGCTTCGACAGCGACGGCGCAGGCGCGAATCAAGTATTCCGTGTCGGTCCGCCCAGCGTCCATCGGACTGAATTCGACATCATCGCAGAGGCTTTTGGCTAGGGTGACCGCCTCGCGAATGCGTTGCAAGCCCTCGTCTTTGTCAATGCGCAGCATCGCCAAATGGCTCGGTGATGTGCCAAGGAAGGTATGAATACGCGGTTTGGCAGCCTCGCGCACGCCTTCCCAGGCGGCCAAAATATCGCCTTCAAGCGCCCGCGACAGCCCCGCAATCGTCGGCCCATCGGGCGTGCCAACTTCGCGGGCAATCCGCTGCACAGCTTTCAGATCGTCGGGAGACGCGGCGGGGAATCCGGCTTCTATCACATCGACGCCGAGGCGCGACAATTGCCGGGCAATTTCCAGCTTTTCGGCGCTGGACAAGGTCGCGCCCGGGCTTTGCTCCCCGTCGCGCAGCGTCGTGTCAAAGACGATGACAGTGTTTTCGTCGTAAGTTCGCTTTACCATTGAGAGGTGTTCCTTTCGTCATTCGAATCCGGTCAAGTACATACATCAATCGTCGTCTAAGATCAACGAGACCATCTTCTGACATGTCAACACCTCCTTTCCCTCCGTATGTCTGTGAAACAACGGCTTTTGCTATCCCGCTAGTCGCTTTGCTTGATATTCTTGGCATCGAGGAAGGGCATCATCTGGCGCAGATCCGCCCCGACTTTCTCGATTAGCAGATCATGTTCGCGTTGGCGGCGGGCATTGAAATTGGGACGGCCCTGGCGGTTTTCATCAATCCAGTCACGCGCGAATTCGCCGTTTTGGATCCGCTGCAAGACCCCCGCCATTTCTTCCTTGACCGTATCTTCAAATTGGTCGCCGATGACATATCCGCCATGTTCCGCCGTATTGCTGACGCTGTACCACATATAGCTCAGACCGCCTTCATAGAGCAGATCCACAATTAGCTTCAATTCGTGCAGGCATTCAAAATACGCCACCTCCGGCTGATAACCGGCTTTGACCAGGGTCTCGAAGCTGGCGCGGATCAAGGCGGTTACGCCACCGCACAAGACAACTTGCTCGCCAAAAAGATCTGTCTCGGTTTCTTCTTTGAAAGTCGTCTCGATAACGCCCGCGCGCGTACAGCCAATGGCTTTCGCGTATGCCAGCGCCAGCGCCGTCGCATTGCCGCTGGCATCCTGTTCAATCGCGACCAGCCCGGGCGTCCCCGCGCCCTCGGTGAATACTTCCCTGACGCGATGTCCCGGCGCCTTGGGCGCGACCATCGCCACGTCAACGCTTTCGGGGGGAACGATCTCCTTGAAGTGTATATTGAAGCCGTGCGCGAACATCAACATGGCGCCGTCTTTCAAATTGGGCGCGATATGTTCGTCGTACACAGCCGCCTGCCTGGTGTCGGGAATCAAGATCATGACCACATCGGCGCGTTTTGCCGCTTCCGCAACCGTGAAAACTTGCAGCCCGTCAGCCTCGGCTTTTGCTTTGCTCTGGCTGCCCGCGTGCAGGCCGACAATCACATCCTGGCCGTTGTCCCGCGCGTTCAAGGCATGCGCGTGCCCTTGGCTGCCGTATCCGATCACCGCGATGGTCTTGCCATCAAGCAGGTTCAGATCCGCGTCCTGATCGTAGTAGAGTTTCGCCATCGATGGATATTCTCCCTTTTCAAAAGATCGCTATGCAAGATGCCGCGGCTCCGAGCGAACAGCCGCAAATAAACATGTCAAATCACATTGCCATTGCCGCCGGCCGAGAGTTCATCCTGAATCTTGGCAAGATCGCGGCGAGTGAAATTGGTGTCGTGAATCCGGGTGCCGCGCCCCATCGACACCACGCCCGTCCGAATCATTTCGACGATGCCGGTAGGCCGTACTTCATCAATGAACTCTTCCAGTATTTCTTCCGTGCCTACCATCTCAATGATGGCGACCTTGGGACCGATATCGACGATGCGCGCCGGGTAACGGTCGCAGATCTCGGTTATGGTATTGCGAGAGTTGGCATCATCGTTACGCACTTTGATCAGCGCCAGGTCGCGCTCGACATGCGGTTCGTTGTCCAGTACGCGCACGTCGATGACATTCACGAGCTTCTGCAAGTTGGTCGCGATCTTCCTGGCGTATTCGGGACCCGCGACGACGCGAATGGTCATGCGCGAGATATGCGGCTTGTGCGTGCGCCCGACAGTCAAGCTGTCTATATTGAAGGCCCGCCGCCGGAAGAGACTGGCAATCCGGTTCAAGACGCCAGGTTCATTCTCCACCAGAGCGACAACGGTTACCTTGTTGATGTCTACTTGGCTGGTCATAATCCCTCCCCTGGCTTGGGACGGCGTTTCATGTCATGCAAGTCCGCGCCGGCCGGTACCATCGGATAAACCATCTCTTCTTTTTCAACTACAAATTCAATCAACGTGGGACCATCAATATCGCGGGCGAACTGAACGGCATCTGCAATTTCTTCTCGTCGTGTCACCCGGCGATTGGGGATTCTATAAGCATCCGCCAGCTTGCAAAAGTCCGGATTAAACAGTGGAGTCGCTTCGTAGCGTTTTTCATAGAATAATTCTTGCCACTGCCGCACCATGCCCAGAAAGAAGTTGTTGATGATCGCGATATTGACATTGACGTTTTCCTGCGCGGCTGTTGCCATCTCACAGAGCGTCATCTGGAAACCGCCGTCGCCGACGATCGCCCAGACCTCTTCGTCAGGCTTCCCAAACTTGGCGCCGATCGCCGCCGGGAAGCCGAAGCCCATCGTCCCAAGCCCGCCGCTGGTCAGCAAAGTCGCTGGTCGTTGATGCGGATAATACTGCGCTTCCAGCATCTGGTGCTGCCCTACATCGGTCACAGTGATGGCTTCGCCCTGGGTCTGCTTCCAAATATCGTTGATGACTTGCGCCGTCAAAAGCCGGTCCGGCGTTTCGTAGTTGAGAATGTCGCGTTCACTGGAGTCTTCCAGCCAGTCGCGGATTCTTCCGATCCACTCCGGATGAGACTTCTGCTTGAGTTTGGGCAGCATCTGTGTGAGTACGGTCTTCAAGTCGCCCGCGATGCCGACGTCAGCTTTCACATTCTTGTTGATTTCCGAGCGATCGATGTCGATATGGATTTTGCGCGCGTTCAAGGCATAGGTCTTGAGGTTGCCGGTAACGCGATCATCGAAACGCATACCCAGGGCGATGAGCAGATCGGCTTCCTGAATGGCCAGGTTCGCGGATGCTTCGCCGTGCATGCCCATCATGCCGATCACCAGCGGGTGATCTTCCGGCATTCCCCCCTTGCCCAGCAAGGTCAGCGTCACCGGAATCTGCGCCCGCTCGGACAGTTCCCGCAGTTCGCGCATGGCGCCGGACATCATGATGCCGTGCCCGGCAAGGATAATCGGGCGCTCCGCCTCTTCGATCAGGCGCAAGGCAGCGCTGACCTCGGATTCGTCCGCGGACGAGGGCGGATGATAGCCCGGCAGCACGATCTCGCCTTCCGGATACTCGAATTCGGTCTGAGCCAACTGCACATCTTTGGGGACGTCTACCAGCACCGGTCCCGGTCTTCCCGTACGCGCGATATGAAAGGCTTCTTTCATTGTGTAGGCGAGGTCCCGTACATCGGTAACCAGATAATTGTGCTTGGTAATCGGCAGCGTCACACCTGTGACATCCGTCTCCTGAAAGGCGTCGGATCCAATGGCTGGAATTGGCACCTGGCCCGTTATCGCCAAAATCGGAGAAGAGTCCATCATTGCCGTTGCCAAGCCCGTAACCAGGTTGGTTGCGCCTGGTCCGCTAGTGGCGATGCACACGCCGACCTCGCCGGTAGCGCGCGCATAACCGTCCGCCATATGCGATGCGCCCTGCTCGTGCCGCACCAAGACATGATGGAGTCGGTCCTCATACTTGGTCATGGCGTCGTAGGTTGGCAATATCGCGCCGCCAGGATAGCCGAACATGACGTGAACGCCTTCTTGCAGCAGGCATTCCATGATGATTTCCGAACCTGTAAGTTTCATCATCGCCTCCTTAACGCGCTTGACTCGCCCAAAACAGCGGTCGCATCATTCCTTGACGAATGTCAGCCAGTTATATTTGTCCGGCATCTCCCCGGATGTAATAGCGAAAAACTCATTCTGAACCGCTTCTGTGACCGGACCTCGCCTGCCACAGCCAATCTGGATTCTGTCAACCGACTTCACCGGCGTAACCTCGGCAGCCGTCCCCGTGAAGAATATCTCGTCAGCCATATAGAGCATCTCGCGGGCTACCGGTTGGAAGCGAATCTCAACGCCCTGCGATTGCAGAATGCGCAAAGCGCTGTCGCGCGTAATGCCCATCAATATCGACGACCAGGCGCCGGGCGTGTAAACGACGCCATTCAAGATGACGAAGATATTCTCTCCGGCGCCCTCGCTGACGTAGCCGTTGACGTCCAGGGCGATCCCTTCCTCGAAGCCATTATCATGCGCTTCCATGCTGACAAATTGGCTGTTGACATAGTTGCCGCCGGCTTTGACCAGCGCCATATGCGTATCCGGCGCCATGCGGCGGAATGAACTGATCTGTACGTCAACCCCTTGTTCAATGGCTTCCGCCCCCAAATATCGGCCCATCTCCACGGTGAAGATGATCGTTTCCGTCGCGGTGCGGCCCCGCCCTTCCAAACCAAGCGAACCGCTGCCGCGGAAGATTATGGGACGTATATAGCAAGACGCGTGACCATTCTTGCGTATTGTTTCCACAATGGCTCTGTCCAGGGAATCGGGATCGTACTCGTGCTCGATGCGCATGACGCGAGCGCCTTGCATCAGCCGCTCGGTGTGCTCGCGCAGGCGAAAGACTGCCGGACCCTTGGGCGTGTCATAAGCGCGGATGCCTTCAAAGACGCTGGAACCATAATGCAAGGCATGAGCGCTAACATGTACTGTCGCATCATCCCATTTTACAAATTCGCCGTTGCGCCAAACCCATTCAGCAGTCATCTACTTTCCCCTTGGTAGCCATTAAATGAAAACACGCCCGCCTCAGATCAACTCAGTTGACAGGAGAGGGGCGCGCTGCCACAAAACCATAGTTTCGGATTGCCGTAGCGACAATTCGCAAATCGCCGCGCATCGCTTGACCTTGTGTAGCGCCGCTTTCCTTGTCTCATGTCAGCCTGTGTCCGCTTGCCTTTCACCTTGTGAACTAAAAAGCCTCCCGTGGCTTGGGAGGCTGTTGTCTGCTGCTTGCTGTCGCGCTTCCTGCCCAAGCCCTTAAAGTCCACTGATAATCACGAGGACAATGACAAGAATGAGCAGGCTAAGTACAGTGTGCGCGGAACTGCTATGCATTTCTTTCGCGGTCTCCCTAGCAAGGAATACGCGTTACAATAACGAACTTTCTCGCATCTGTCAAGCAATTTGGCGGATTGCCTCCCCTAAAGGACTAGGTGTTTCATAAACATTTACAGGGATACCCTGTGCATACTACCCAACTAGCTCGTCAATCGCGTCTTTGCCAAGGCGATCTGCTTTCTAACTTCATCGGGCGCGGTCCCTCCGTAGGTCTTGCGTTGCGCCACCGACTGGGCGAAATTAAATACCTCCGCGACATCATCGCCGAATTGCGGAGAAATGGCTTGCAAGCAGGGAAGCGGCAGAGCCGACATGTCCGCCTGGCTTTCGCTTGCGAGGCGCACAACTTCGCCGACGAGTTGATGCGCCTGGCGGAAAGGCACGCCCTTGCGCGCCAGGTAATCGGCCAAATCTGTCGCGAGAAGTTCCTCTGTCAAGGATGCCATCATTTCTTCGGGGTTCACCTGGAGGCTGGCGACAATCGCTGTCATCACCGGCAACAACTGATGCATGGTGTCGCAAGAATCAAATAGCGATTCTTTGTCCTCTTGCAAGTCCTTGTTGTAGCCGCTGGGCAATCCCTTTAGGGTAGTCAAGAAGCCAGCCAGATTGCCCACGAGACGACCTGCCTTGCCGCGCATCAACTCCATGGGATCGGCATTGCGCTTTTGCGGCATCAAACTGGAACCGGTGCTATAGCGATCATCCAGGGTGATGAAGCCAAAGGAAGGATTGGAGTAAACGAGTATGTCCTCGGCCAATCGACTCAGGTGACTCGCGCACAAAGCAATCGCGTATAACAGATCAGCGACGAAATCCCTGTCGCTGACGGCGTCCAGGCTATTCTGGCTCGCCGCGTCAAAACCCAGGTCAGCGGCGATTTGCTGGCGATCCAGACAAAACGGATTGCCGGCCAGCGCCCCCGACCCCAGCGGGCAAATCGACATGCGCTGCCGGGCTGATCCCAAGCGATCCTGGTCACGCTCCAGCATCCAGAAAAAGCTCATCAACCAGTGAGCGACCGTGATCGGCTGCGCTGGCTGCAAATGCGTGTAACCCGGCATCAGTGTCTCTGTCTGGCTTTCGCTTGTCTCGACGATCGCCGCTTGCAGGTCCCGCAATTCGCTTGCCAGGCGTTCGGCTGCGCGCATGCTCCACAGCCGAAAATCCGTCGCCACCTGATCATTGCGGCTGCGACCCGTGTGCAGCTTGCCGCCGACATCGCCAATGATTTCGATCAGACGTCGTTCGACGGCGGTATGCACATCTTCATCGGCTTCCTGCAGCTCGAAGTCACCGGTCTCGAATTCCTGCAAGACTTCGCGCAATCCCGCAACGATCGCCCGCGCTTCGTCAAGCGTAATGACTTCGGCATCCGCAAGCGCCAGAGCATAGACGATGCTGCCTTCAATGTCTTCGCGGTAAAAGCGAATGTCAAAGCCTATGCTGTCGTTGAGCGCCCGCAAGTCTTGATCGCTTGGTTGGGAGAACCGTCCGCCCCAAAGGCTCATACCTTTATCCTTGCGCAATACATGAGTTAGTCTCGCTTGAACTTGCTGTAGTCCGGCTGCCGATAGCTGGTTTTGTCGCCGCCCTCCGTTTGCAACATGGCTTCCACCTTAATCGGCAAACCGAACAATTGAATGAAGCCGTGGGCATCTTGCTGGTTATAGACGTCTTCTTCACCGAAGGAGGCGTAATCTTCGCGATACAAGCTATAAGGGCTCTTGCGACCAGCCACCGCGATATTGCCTTTGTACAGCTTCAAGCGCGCGACGCCGGTCACGGTACGCTGCGTGACATCCACGAAGGCGTCCAGGGCTTCGCGCAGCTTGCTGTACCACATGCCGTTGTAAACCAGCTCGGCGTACTTGGCAGCCAGGATATCCTTGTACTGCATCGTGTATTTGTCCAGGCAGATGCTTTCCAGCAATTGATGGGCGCGATGTACAATTGTGCCCGCCGGCGCCTCGTATACGCCTCGGCTCTTCATGCCGACAAGCCGGTTCTCCACAATATCGCTGCGGCCAATGCCATGATTCCCGCCAATCTTGTTGAGCCTCAAAAAAAGATCGACGGCGCTCAGTTTCTCGCCGTTCAAGCGGACAGGATACCCTTCCTCGAACTCAATCTCGATGTACTCGGCTTCGTCAGGCGCCTCCTCTGGACTCTTGCTGAACTGGTACATGCTGTCTTCGGGCTCGTTCCAGGGATTCTCCAGCAAGCCGCCTTCATGGGACAAGTGGAAGATATTTCGGTCGCGGCTATAGATGTCTTTCTCGGTTTGCGAGACCGGCACGTTGAATTCTTCCGCGTAAGCCAGCGCGTCTTCCCTGCCCCGGATATCCCATTCGCGCCAGGGAGCGATCGTCTTCAGCTTGGGATTAAGCGCCATCGTCGATACTTCGAAGCGCACCTGGTCGTTGCCCTTGCCGGTACAACCGTGCGCGACGGCATCGGCTCTTTCCATTTCGGCAATCTCGACCATATGCTTGGCGATCAACGGGCGAGCAAACGACGTGCCTAGCAGGTATTCCCGCTCGTAGATCGCGCCGGCTCGCATTGTCGGGAACACAAAGTCAGTCAGAAACTCTTCGCGCAAATCCCGAATATAGAGCTTCGACGCGCCCGACGCGATTGCTTTCGCTTCCAAGCCGTCGAGTTCCTCCTCTTGTCCCAGATCCGCGCAGAAACAGACCACTTCACAACCGTAGTTGTTCCTCAGCCAAGGTACGATCACCGACGTGTCCAAACCCCCGCTATAGGCAAGTACTACTTTTGAAATATCGGATGTTGCCATCGACCAACTCCATCTGAACGTCATCGAATGTCGCCAAGTGTAATCAATCTTGCGGCATTTGGAAGAGGTCGCTAGCCGACCTTGACACGGTTCCCCCTCGCCCCGCTGCGACTCGGCGGATTCTGTTGAATTTCTCAGTTTCTCCTCTGTGCCCTCAGTAGAACCAAGTAAGTCATGCGAAAAAATCTCATTTGTAGCGAAAGTTCTGCATGTAATCCAAATCCCGCCAAATGCGCTCCCCCTCTCCATTGCAATGGGGAGAGGGGGCCGGGGGGTGGGGTTGAATAAAGGCATTCTCGCATTCTCATTTCACTCTCTGTGCCCTCTGCGCCTCTTTTTTAATAAACCGCGTCGCTCATGCGACGAGAAGGTTTATTATTTTGTGTGAGCGCGGCAGACCTTTTCGCTGCCGCCGAGCGGCTGTGGTGAATCCCCCGTATTGAACTCGCATAGGCGATATCCACGACTTTCACCGTTTCCCTGCGACAAACCATGCTTGCCTTGAACTGCTCGCGCGGCTAGAATATGTGGCGAGTTTTGCCGTCTTCTTGAATCGGAGTGCCAGATGACGACTGTGGACGACCTGCGGAAAATGCGCGATGAAAAAGCCTTGCCTCACCTGGAACAGTACGCGCCGGTTTGGATCATCAGCGAGGAATTATTTGAATCTGACGAAGCGATCCAGTTTCATGTGCTTTTTCAACATAACTTGCATGGCTGGGTGAACCGCCGTTATCGTTATGACGGCTTCAACAATACGCTTTATCACAAGGGACAAACCTTGCTGACCGAAGACGCTGCGCTGGAGCACATGGACGAGGACCCCTATATCGAGGCTGCCGTCGCCGACATCCCCAACGCTTACGGGGGCTAGGTCTTGGGCAGTTTCTGACAGGCCACCGTTTCGAATACCTCGATTAAGCGCCCGGCGATGACCGACCAGGCATATTCCTGCGCCGCCCGCGCCGCGCTTGCGCCCATAGACGCGGATTTCGCAGGATCGCTCACCAATGCGATGATGGCTTCCGTAAGGGATATCGGTTCCCGCGCCGGCACGTGAAAACCCGTCTCTCTATCCCGTACCAGGAATTGCAGCCCCCCAACTTGTGATGCGATGACCGGCGTCCCGCAAGCCATTGCTTCCAGCGCGACCATGCCAAACGATTCATAATCCGACGGCACAATGACAGCCGTCGCGGCCGAGTAATATACGGGCAAATGCGCTTGTTCTTTCGCGCCCACAAAGCTCACGATCTGGTTGATTCCCAACTTGCGGCTGAGATCTTGCAGGCGCTGTAGTTCCAGATCGCGCCGAGATTCCGGATCGCCGCCTACGATCATGAAATGAAGCCGCTTGAGCAGGGACGGCTGTCGCTCCCGCAAGACATGTAGCGCCTCAAGAATAGTGTCAACCGCTTTCAGTGGCTCGATGCGCCCGACAAAAAGCAAAACGTGGCTTTCGGGATCAATACCGAGCTGTTCGCGCGCCTCTGCCGCCGTCAAGTTGCCGTTAAAGCGCTCGACATTGACGCCGGGCGGGATCACAACCAGTTGCTTGCGCCTGGCGCGATACAGCCAGCGCAACTGCGCCAGTTCGGCAGGCGTCGCCGCGATCACCCGGTCCGCCCAGTTTAGAACATGGGCTTCGGTCAAGATCCGTCGATCGGGCTGGTAGAATTCATTCGCGCGAATGCGCTTCTTCATGTGGCCCAGCGTATGGAACATATGCGCAAAACAGATGCCCCAAGCCTCCTTCAGTTTGGCGGCGACCCACCCGCTAAGCCAGTAATGACTGTAAACAATATCGTAGTGCAGATTGTGTAAGGTGGCGAAAGCCATCAGGTTGGCGGTAAATTCGGAAAGATGCGGGTACTGTTCGTCCGGAGGCAGCGGCGTCGCTGGACCTGCCTGGAGATAGATCACGCGTGCCTTGGGACCTATGGAATGGTCCACTTCCGGTTCAAAGGGCGAAGATCTTCGTGTAAAAATGTCGATATGGTATTCATCTTTGCCCAATTCTTGCGCCAGCTCGCGGATGTAGACGTTCATCCCGCCCGTCTTCATCCCGCCCATTGGCGCCAGCGGGCTCGTGTGAACGCTCAACAGGGCAATGCGTTGAATTGACATCAAATGACTCGCGCGGTCAAGTCGCGTGGATATTCAGAACAGCGGTATCCCGCCCGCCCATGCGGTACTTGTAGCTCTCGTCGCCTCGTAGAAAATCGTAAAACTTGTAGCCGCTTTTAATGGCATGTTGGATGTTATACGCCAGCAGCACGATGCCGGGACTCAACTGGCTATAACGCTGATGATCATGCCCTGAATTATAGACCATCACCCGGTCCCCATAGACAAAGTTCATATACGCGGCGACGCGCTCTTCGTCAATGGTCAGGAAACTCAACTGCAGCCAACCCTTGTCTTGCGCCAAGGGCACGATCCTTTTGAAAAAGCGCATATTGCCTTCATCCAGCAAGAATCGCTCTTTTTCCGGGTCGCTCGCCGCCATCAAGCGCGCGAAATGACTGATTTCTTGATCCAGGTTGTCCTCGCCGTTCACAATGTACCAATCGATCGCGCTTTCCGAACCGTGAATGCGGCGCATCTTGCGCCGTACTTCGTGACGCTGTTTCTTGTCCAGCTGCAGCATATACCCGCCCCAGTCGCTGGGAAGATCAATCACCGGACAGACCTCCTGCGGTTCTACCACAGTTGTGAATCCCCGTTCTCGTAACAATTCAGGAAGAATCTCGCGGGTCGGCGACGCTTGAGGGATATTGCATAGGTCGAAGCAATCGATGCTGGCGCGCTCTTTTGCGAAGTAATCGGCAAAGGCTTCAAAGACCGGCTGCAAATGGTCCGCGTCCACAATGAAATCAAGATAATCCGTTACGTCCACGCAGCCGATTATCTGGGCTGTGCGCCCGCGCTCGGATTCGCTTACGAAAAGCGGCGCTATTCCGACAAGCCTTTCCCGATCCCGACAAGTCAAAATCAACAGCTCGCCGGGCTGGTAGGCATGCCACCAGGTCGAATGCCATTCCCATGTGTAAAATATGCAGTCGGATTGCGCGCGCGCCAGCAGATCATTCCATTCCGCCTGCAAGGTGTCAAATACCGTCGCTTCACGGTATACGTTTAGTTCCACTATTGCCTCTGCCCTTCGTTGGACTTCGGGTTTCGCTTAGGGGCTGAACTCATTACCTGTGACAATGCTAAGCTATCCATTCTTACGAAGCGCGTCCCGCATTGCCTCGCTTAACCAGCCGGAACTTTTGGCGTCGACGGATCGTTGCCCCACTCTTTCCATGAGCCGTCGTAAACGCGCAAATTTGTCGCCCCCGCCGCCTCGAGCGCGGCCAGCGCAAAGCTGGCGGAAACGCCCGAGTTGCAGTAAATGACCGTATCCTCCGCATGCAGGTTGATGCCCAACTCTGAAAACCGAGCTTGCAGATCGGGGACCGGTTTCATTGTCAGGTCATCGGCGACCATAGCATTTCTTGGCAAGTTGATCGCCGTCGGGATATGCCCCGCGAATTGGGCGCGCGACGTCTCCCCCGCAAACTCGGCGGGCGAGCGCGTGTCCAGTAACTGAATGGTTCCGGCGTCGATGCCGCTCAGAATATCCTCCGCCTTCGCTTTCAATCGGGATTTTCTTGCCGCGACGAAGGTCCCCGGTCGCGCTGCGGGCAGAGCGTCTTCCGTCGGCCGCCCCTCGGCTGTCCACTTCCGCCAGCCGCCATCGAGGATCCAAACATTATTGTGACCATAGTATAGCAGGCACCAGCGCATGCGCGCGGCAAACATGCTTGCGGCATCGTCATAAACGACGACGAGATCCCCATTGCTGATGCCCAGCCGCCTCATCAAGTCGCTAAAGCGGCCCGGTGCGGCAATATCGTTGGACGGCGAACCCGGCTCGACGATATCAACCTGCCAATCGACGAAAACCGCGCCGGGAATATGCGCGGCTTCGTATGCGGCTCGATCGCTAATATAATGCGGGGGCGGCGCCGTCGGCGGCAGCACCGCCCCGCGCATGTCGATAATGCGCAGATCACTGTCACTCAGATGTTCTTCCAGCCAAGCACTGTTTACCAATGGCGAACCCATGAGCGCCTCCAGTACGCAACATACATCAGACCAATACCGTCATCGTTCAATACCGCCTCCAGCCGGAAGTGGTGAACTGTTTATGCAAACTGCGTGTATCGCAATATTTCACCATAAAGACAGAAAGTCACTCCTTAAAAATCCTCTGTGCTCTCTGTGCCTCGGTGGTGAATCCCCCTGTATTGAACTCGCATAAGGGGGATTCCGCGATTTTCACCGCTTCCCCATTAGCCAGATATTTTTTCAAGACGCGTCTCTCCGATATAATATATCCAAAGTTGACTGAGTTTGCCGATGAAAAAGCGCATCCGTGGATTAAAACGGGCTACCTTCCAGTTGGATTTCGATCTGTATCGGGTCAAGGTGCCAATACCCGGCTATGACGGTTCCCATCTCAGCGTCATTGATCTGTCCCCGCAAGACATCGACCAGACAATCGTTTTCCAGCATGGATTCGCCGGCGTCGCCGAATCCTGGGAATACCAGCTCACGCATTTTGCCCATCAGTTTCGCGTTATAGCGCCGGAACTGCGCGGGCATGGACAGAGCGACGCCCCGCACAGCGAGTATGACATGCGGGAGCTCGTTGAAGATTTGCACACTGTCGTTACTTCGCTGAATGTCCCGCAGAAATTTGTCCTGATCGGCCACTCCTTTGGCGGCGCGATCTGTGTTGAATACGCCAATGCCTATCCGGAGCGCATCGCCAAACTCGTGCTGGTTGCCACAGCCGGGGAATATCCCCTGCCCAGGGCGGCGTCCTTGCTCTTTCACATTCCCATTAAAATCGCCGTTCCCTTTTGGCGCTATCGCCGCAAATGGGACGCGGAATATCATGTGCTGAAGAAGATGTACCTCAACGCGCTTCATCAGTGGCAGGGCTGGTCGCTTCTGCGCAATATCACAGCGCAGTCGCTTGTTATCACCGGCGAACGAGATACCTATTTCCCGCGATACATATATAACGATGTCGCCAAGATGATGCCGGAGGCCGAGGTCTATGACATAGGATCGGCAAAACATAAAGTTCAGTTAGAGCGGCACGAAGCGGTCAACCGCGCCATTGAACGCTTCATTTTGGCCGCCCAGCACAGCAGTTGGCGCAGCGAATCCGCGCTCGATAAACTCAATCGCGGCAAACCTTGGTTGAGCCACTATCACCTCGACACGCCACACACGATTCCTATTCCCAATCAGCCGCTCTTTCGTTTTCTGGAGAGCGCCGCCGACTGGCGACCCAAAGGAATCGCCACCGTGTTTTATGGCAAGACCATGACCTACCGTGACCTTGAGGCGCGAGTCAATCAGTTCGCGCGCGGCTTGAGCAAGATTGGGGTCGGACCCGGCGATCGCGTGATGATCGTCTTGCCCAACACGCCGCAATTCATCATCGCCTATTACGCGATTCTCAAACTTAATGCCGTGGTCGTGCTTTCCAACCCCGACGCCAACGAGCAATTGATCGCTTCCCAGGCGCAAGACACCGGAGCCAAAGTTCTCGTCACGCTTAGCGCCTTTAGCGAACTGGCGGACTTGATTCAGCGGACCACAACAGCCCAAACCGTTATCTTCACCCGGATTGGCAAGCACGTCACGACCAGCCAGAGCAAGGCTTTTGGCCGGCATAAGCACCCAACGCAATCGGACGAAGCAATCGCCCAACGCATCGGCAAATTCATGTCTGATGTCATGAATGATGAGCTGCCGACACCTCCTCAAGTTGATGTGAATCCAAGAGATCTCGCGGTGATCTCTTTTACCAGCGGCACCACCAGCAAACCCCGAGGCGTCTGTCTGTCGCACAGAAACCTGGTCGCCAATGCCTTGCAAACGAGGCACTGGATGCCCGAAATCGAATATGGCGAGGAAACCGTCATGGCGGTCGTGCCCTTCGAACACAGCTATGGCATGACCGCGGCCATGAATCTGCCGATTTTGATCGCAGCCAAAATCGTGATCGTTTCAGTCTTTGAATTGAAGCAGGTGCTTGAGCAGATTAAGCGGCACAAGCCGACGCTCTTCCCGGGCGTGCCCTCTATGTTCACCTTGATCAACCAGGCGCCCAACGTCAGAAGCTACGGACTCTCCTCCATAAAAGCCTGTATCAGCGGCGCGGCCCCCTTGCCGGTGGAAGTGCAGGAGGCTTTTGAAAAACTCACCCGGGGCCGTCTTGTCGAGGGATACGGGCTCACCGAAGCGGCGCCCGTCACGCATTCCAATCCACTGTATGGACTGCGAAAGATCGGATCAATTGGCGTGCCGCTCCCCAATACAGATGCCAAAATCGTCGACCTGGTTGACGGTAACGAGGTGCCCGCGGGAGAGATCGGCGAACTGATCGTCCGGGGTCCGCAAATTATGCAAGGATATTGGCGCTCTCCCGAAGAGAATGAGTCCATCCTGCGCGACGATTGGTTGCATACCGGCGACGTCGCGATTATGGACGACGAAGGCTACTTCAAGATCATCAGCCGCAAACGCGACACCATCTTCACGGGAGATTTCAGTGTCTACCCGCGAGATGTTGAAGAAGTTCTCTACGAGAACAATAAGGTTCTGGAAGCTGCCGTCGTCGGCGTCGGCAGAGAATCCGGCAAGCAAAAGATCAAGGCTTTTGTTGTGCCCAGGCCCAACGCCACCTTGTCCAAGGAGGAGCTGGTCGCCTTGTGCAGGAGGCGCCTGGAAGAATATGCGGTGCCCTGGGAGATTGAGTTTCGGCAAGAGTTGCCGCGATCATTTATCGGCAAAGTGCTGCGGCGCATGCTTTTTGAAGAGGAGATGGGAAAATAGTTTCTCGTTATGCATGATCTGCCGCTGTTTCCGCTGAACACTGTTTTGTTCCCCGGCATGCAACTCAAACTGCATATCTTTGAAGAACGTTACAAGTTGATGATCCGTCGCTGTATTCATGACGAAGCGCCATTTGGCGTGATCTTGATCAAGAGCGGTCGCGAAGCGCTGGGACCGGTCGCAATTACCCACGACGTCGGCTGCGCGGCGAAAATTATCGAGGTGCAGAAACTCCCCTTTGATCGCATGAATATCGTCGCCGTGGGACAACGACGCTTTCGCCTTCGCGGGCTGGATCACAGCAAGCCCTATCTGGTTGGCGATGTCGAGTACTTTGTGCCACGAGAAGACGACAAAGCAGCCATGCGCCAATTCGGCAGAAGACTGCGCCCGCTCATCATTCGCTACCTGGAAATCCTCGCCTCAGCGGAAGAAGTGGACTTCGATCCGGAGCAAATCCCCCATTCCCCCAAGTCCCTTGCCCAAATCGCCGCTATACTTTTGCAGGCTGACAATACGCAGAAACAAGAATTGCTCCGCCAGGATAAAATGGCGCGTCTTTTGAACTTGCTGGTCGAGATCTATCGCTTGGAGACAATGCTGCTGGGCATGCGCTTGAACCCGCCCGATGATGACTTCAACATTGGACCCTTTTCCAGCAACTAATCTGGCATGCCAAGGCAATCGCTGAAATTTGTTTTTTCACCACAAAGACACGAAAGTAATTCCAAGGAAATAATGAGAAATAACCAGGTTTGTAGCGAAAGTTCTGCATGTAATCCCAATCCCGCCAAATGCGCTCCCCCGCCCTGATGCTTCGGGGAGGGGGCCGGGGGTGGGGTTGAATAAATGCATTTTCGCATTCTCATTACTTACTTGCACTTACTTCAGTGATTCCAAGTAAGGAATGCAAAAAAATAAGGAGCCTGTACGGGCGAGCCGGCGGCTCGCCCTTAAAATGAACATAAGCGGAACGATAGCAATGGGTCAGCCACCGGCTGACCCGTACAGATTTCGACGCGGATGTGGATAGGGATTTGGGCTGATATTTTGCATGACTTACTTGCACTTACTTCTGTCCCCGGTGCCGTCGGTGATAAAGAAAGAGTTTTGAAGCGACTGCCCGGTGTGGAATACTACAATCCATCAGACATGGTAGAATCGTGCCGCGGATAATCGCTTGAAGTCCGCCGCCGATCAGCATAAGCGGAGTTTAGAGGTAGGCTATTGACAAGCGTCCTCAAATACTTGTTGCGGCTATCCCTTGTACTCTCCGCTACCGCCATCCTGCTTGAGATTGCGTTTCAACTTGCCTTTCCCAGCTTGCCGGGGGAACTGATAGGGCGTATGCCGCAATACCGCGAGCGATCTGGATTTGCTTTAGTTACGGAACACGGCGCGAGAGAATCTCCCGCCGGCGAAGTTGCCGCGATACATGTCGACCAGTATTCTGGCGACCTCTTCCGATTAACCTGCCTCTCGGCGGATCACGCGCAATTCTTTGAGCCTTATAGCGTGAGATTTACCCGCGACCAACACGGATTCCGAAACGAAGAACCATGGAACGAAGACCTTGATTTGGTCGTCCTTGGAGATTCCTTCACCGCCGCGGAAGCGATACAAAATCCCTTCTGGACCGGGCTTTCCGATTCGCTGCTTTCATTGGCTTTTCCCGGCAGCGGCACAATCGAACAAAGTCTCTTGCTGGGGGCTTACGGACTGCCGCTTCAGCCGGATACGGTCGTCCTGGCTTACTTCGCGGGCAACGATCTCTCCGACAATCAAGTCTTCCAGGAAATGCGGCGTCAAGGCAAGTCGATTGCCGACCGAGTACACCAGAATCGCTCCCCATTCGAGTATCTGGTGACCGTTCATATAGCATTGTATCTCCGCGATATGATCCATAAAGCCAACATAAGCGACTGTCATTATCCACAAGTCGCAGCTACAGATCCAGCGATGCCGGTTGCCTTTTTTGACGACATGCTGCCGATCCTCGCCCTGGACGCCGACGCCTTGCGCGCCAGCGACATGTTCCAAGCCACCCTGACCTCCATAGTACAGATGGCGCAAGATCTAAGCGCGCGCGGAATCCGCTTTGTCATGATGTATATCCCACAGAAGGCTGAACTGGTCTGGCCATACCTGAACGCGGAGAGCAAACGCGCGATCGCGTCCTACCTTGCAGAGAACCTTTCGCCGATTGCGCCGGAGATGATTGACAAGAATATCTCCGCCCAGCGCGATCTCTGGTTGTCAGTCGCGCTGGAACAACGGATCGAGTTCCTGGATATGACGCCGGCTCTGCAAGCAGCCATAGAAAACGGAAACTCGCCCTACTTCTTTGCCGATACGCACTGGAATCAATTGGGACACGATCTCGCCCGTCAGGAACTGCAGAAATTCCTGAATTAGTGTAGGCTTGATGTTGTTTGCAATCTGTGAGGAATCAATGATTCTCTCATTGAATAAACCTGCCAAACTTCCTATCTACAGTCATATCGAAATCTGTAAGGCTTGTCAGGTACTGAAAGTCTTACGCATAGGCAACTGTAACAATACCGAAACGGTACAAAAAAGAGGGTCAATCCTTGCGTAAGGCAACAGATTACTGCGGAATCCGCTAAGTTTAGCTCCCCTTCCCTGATGCTTCGGGATACTTCCCCCGTGAGGCGGGGGACCGAGGGGGCGCTGGGCCGGGGGATGGGGTAGAAAAACGCGGTTGCATGACCCAGTACCGGACAAGCCTTGTAGACCCTCGCGCTGCACAGCAGCCGCCCACGCAAAATAACTTGCGTCCGGCGGTGTTTAGCTCCCCCTCTCGTAGTGCGGTGTCTACGCGCACCCCTTGTGGGATTTCCGCCCCCCGTTTGGCGGGGGGACTGAGGGGGGAACAGGGTCGGGGGTGAGGGCTTAAATTCGCAGGACTAACTTGGAACGACTAGCGAAGGGGAGAAATATTCACTTGAAAAAACTCTGGAAGATCGCCTGGGAGCGCTTCAGTCTCAATTCCAGCATTGTGGCTGACGGCAATGGCCGATTCATCGCCACGCTATTCTATTTCACGATTTTCTTGCCCTTTGGACTTTTGTCCGCGCTCTTCATGGATCCCTTGCGCACCCGCAAGACGCAAGTATCCTGGCAGTCGCGCGAACCGGTCCCTTCTGATCTTGACTCGGCGCGAGAGCAGGGTTGAGCATGTATATTCTGGGCATATCAGCCTTTTATCACGATTCCGCCGCCGCCTTAATCAAGAATGGCGAGTTGGTAGCCGCCGCCATGGAAGAACGCTTCACGCGGGTCAAACACGACAATGGCTTTCCCCAGCTTGCCGCGGAATTCTGCCTCGAACAAGCGCGGATTACCCCTGATGAACTTGATTACGTGGTCTTTTACGAAAAGCCGCTGCTGAAGTTTGAACGCATATTGCAAACAGCCTTGAACACCTTTCCTCGCTCATCCGGCCTCTGGCGAGAGTCCATGCTCACATGGTTGACGGACAAACTCTGGGTGCGCAGCCACCTGGCTCGCGGTATCGGCGTTCCCAACGACAAAATACTCTTTTGCGATCACCATATGAGCCACGCCGCCAGCGCATTTTTCGCCTGTCCCTACAAGGAAGCCGCGATTCTGACCGTGGATGGCGTTGGCGAATGGACGACCACCACCTTGGGCGTCGGCAAAAGCTCGCTCGGCGAGGCTGATGCCATGACGCCGAGCATCGACCTCTTCGAAGAGCAGCGTTTCCCGCATTCTTTAGGTCTGCTCTATTCGACATTTACTGCCTGGCTCGGCTTCCGCGTCAATAACGGCGAATACAAAGTCATGGGTATGAGCCCTTACGGCGAAGCGCGATATCTGGACAAAGTTTACAAAGTCGTCGCCGGTGACCGAACCACAGGATCATTTCGCCTCGATATGTCCTATTTCGACTTTCATCGTTCCACATCGCGCAGTTACAGCGATAAGTTTCTTGATCTGTTTGGGGATAAGCGCGACCCCGACAGTGAATTCTTCACCGCCAGCACACAGCCTCATCGCAAGGACGAAAAACTGGCGATGGAAACGAATCAGTATTATGCCGATGTCGCAGCCAGCGTGCAGCAAGTCACCGAAGATACCCTCATTAACATCGCCACCTACCTGCACGGCAAGACCGGCATGAAAAAGCTGGTGATGGCTGGCGGCGTCGCCCTCAATACCAAAGCCAACTGGCGCATCCTCAATGAAACTCCTTTTGAAGAACTCTGGATCCAGCCGGCGGCCGGCGACGATGGCGGTGCCTTGGGCGCGGCGCTTTGGGCATGGCATATCGTCCTGGGCAAACCGCGCGGATGGGTGCAGTCGCACGCCTATTTCGGCAAGGGTTACGACGACGCCCATTGCAGGTCATTCCTCGACGCCGCCGGCTTGCGCTATGAATCCTTTGACGACGAATGCAAATTGACGGAAACCATCGTCGACGCGCTGACCCGGCAGCAGGTTATTGGATTTCACCAGGGGCGATTCGAGTGGGGTCCGCGCGCTCTGGGCAATCGCAGCATTCTGGCTGATCCCCGCGGCGAAGAAATGAAAGAAATCGTGAATACAAAGATCAAGTTTCGCGAACCCTTTCGGCCCTTCGCTCCTGTTATTCTCCGCGAGCGCTCGCCGGAATATTTTGACTATCCGCAAGTCGCCAAGCACGATACGCCTCGCTATATGTTGATGGTCGCCCCGATCAAATCGGAGAAACAGTCGGAAATCCATGCCGTCAACCACGAAGGCACGGGACGGCTTCAATCCATTGACCGAGATACCAACCCGCGCTACTATGATGTCGTCAAGCAGTTTGGCGACGCCACTGGCGTGCCCGTTGTCCTCAATACGTCGTTTAACCTGCGGGGCGAGCCAATTGTCAACACGCCCCAAGAGGCTTTTAACACCTTCCGCAATAGCGATATCGATATGCTCGTCCTTGGTTCACACGTGGTAAGGAAACCCCTCTAATCGGCAAGCACTTTGCGAGGAGACAGAATGACTTCCAAAGCAAAAACAGGCAAGAACACGCCGAGCGCGCTTCAAGATTTCTTCATGCGCCTGGGAGTGCTCGGCGAGCTGCTCGCCTTTTTGTGGAAACGCAAATTGTATTGGATGTTGCCGCTGGTGATCACGCTCCTGGTCTTCGCCCTCGTGATCATGTTTGGCAGCGCCAGCCCCGCCGGCGTCTTCATCTATTCGCTATTCTAGGGCGGTTCGCTATGCCGTCCGGCAGTAAGGGGCAGCCGTGGATCTAAAGACGATCGTACTGATTGCGCTGCTGGCGCTGATCGCCTGGCTTGGTTGGCAAGTCCACCGGCGCTCAGCCAGACAGCAAGCGATTTATGGCGGCGCCCCGGCCGCTATCTTCAACTTCCTTTCCGGACTATGCTTCGCGGCCATCCTGCCCGCGGTCTGCGCGTCGGTCTTGGTCTTGCATCCGGATATGCTGCAAGTCGCCGGCATCACCCTCAGCCCCATCATCGTTATCCTCGTCGGTCTGGCGCTGCTGAGCCTGCTCTTCTCGATCCTCTTCGCCCTCTTCGAGCGCCGCCCCCTGGAGCGCGCGCAGCAAAAAACAGCCCTGCGCGACGCGCAAGGCTGGACAGAACAAGATGCCAAGACTTCGGGGCTGTAACTACGAACCTGACTGATGATCTAAATATCCAAATTGCGCACCTGCCGGGCATGCGTCTGTATGAATCGCCGCCGCGGCGGCACGCTGGCGCCCATCAGCATATCGAATACCTTGTCCGCGTCGGCCGCGTCTTCAATCGTCACCTGCAACAGCGTCCGCTTATCGGGATCCATGGTGGTCTCCCATAGCTGATCCGGATTCATTTCCCCCAGACCCTTGTAGCGCTGAATGCTGACCTTGTCCCTATTTTTGAAGACTTTGATCGATCGCTCCAACAGTTGCGCGTCGTCCAGCCCGGCTTCAGGATAAACGTACTCCGCCTTTCTGCCGTTTCTCAATAGATAAATCGGCGGCTGCGCAATATACAGGTGCCCCTGCTGAATAATCTGCGGCATATGTCGAAAGAAGAAGGTCAAGAGCAAGGTGCGAATGTGGCTGCCATCGACATCGGCGTCTGTCATGATTATCACGCGACCATAACGCAGCTTTTCGATCGTCATCTCGTCGTGGATGCCCGTGCCCAAAGCAGATATCAGGGACTTGATCTCGTTGTTGTCAAGTATCTTGTCAATGCGCGCCCGTTCCGTATTGAGTATCTTGCCGCGCAGCGGCAATATCGCTTGAAAATGGCGATCCCTGCCCTGCTTGGCGCTGCCGCCGGCCGAATCCCCCTCGACCAGGTAAATCTCGGCGTCGTCGCCGCGCTGCGAACAATCAGCCAGTTTGCCCGGCAAGGTGCTGCTCTCCAGCAGGCTGGGACCGCTGCGCACCAAATCGCGCGCTTTCTTGGCCGCCTCGCGAGCGCGTTTGCTGGTCATACACTTGTCAACGATGCGCCGCGCATCCCGGCTGTTCGTTTCCATGAATTCGTTCAGCGACTCGGTTACCACTTGCGAAACCGCGCCCTGCACCTCCGGATTCAGCAGCTTGACCTTTGTCTGGCTTTCGAATTGCGGATCCGGATGCTTGACGCTGACTATCGCCGTTAGCCCTTCCAGCGTGTCATTGCCGGAAAAATTGCCCTCTTTTTCTTTCAGCAAACCCGCTTTCCTGGCGTAGCGGTTGATCACGCCCGTCACCGCCGAGCGCAGGCCCGTGACATGTGTGCCCCCGTCCGGCGTATTGATGGTGTTGGTGAAAGCGAGCTCTGTTGTGATCGCTACGTCCGAGTATTGCATCGCTACTTCGACGCCGACCTTGTAGGGCGCTTCATTGCGATCCACGAATACAATGTCCCGCTCCGCATGTATGATATTGTGGATGGCGCGGCGGCTGCGATTCAAATAACGCGCGAAAGAGCGCAAGCCGCCGTCAAAATAGAAAGTGACCTCGCGCGGAATCGGCTTGGCGCGTTCGTCGCGTAGCTTGATCGTCACCTGCCGAGTCACAAAAGCCATTTCCCGAAAGCGCGTCATCAAGGTATTGAAGTTGAACGCGTTCTCTTCCATGACGCTGAAGTCCGGCACAAACGAAATTTCCGTACCAGTTTCCTCTCCGTCGCGCAGCTTTCGCAGCTTTTTGACGCCGCTTGTGGTCAAGCCTTCAGCATAGGTCTGCCGCCAGACATGGCCATCGCGATATATGGTGGCGGTCAATTCAGCCGACAAGGCGTTCACAGCGGATACGCCGACGCCATGCAAACCGCCGCTGACTGTGTAAACCTCGTTGTCGAACTTTCCCCCCGCGCCTATCACTGTCATGACGACCTCGAGCGCGGGCTTGCCGCTCTCGTGCATATCGACCGGAATGCCGACCCCGTTATCCAGGATCGTCGCGCCGCCGTTCTCGTGCAACGTCACTTCGATTCGGTCGCAGCGCCCGGCCAGGGCTTCGTCAATTGAGTTGTCAACGACCTCATAGATCAAGTGATGCAGCGCGCTCGCATCGGTGCCCCCAACGTACATGCCTGGGCGCCTGCGAACATGCTCTCGCGGACTCAGCTGCTGGATGTTCTTCGCGGTATAGCCATTCTGCTGCTGTTCCACAACTTCCTTGTCTTTCGCCATGGTCCCTCCTGCCAGCCAAACAATAACCGACGAAGCTATCCGCAAGCCCCGGCTCTCGTCGAAAAAATACCAACAAAACTATTGACAGTTTTCCGAATGAAGGGCGATCATTCTCTTCATTAATTATACTAGACTGTAGAAGAAGGGACAACGGGCGGGGCTGGCAATTCAGGGCAATCGCTTCAAATTAACTTTATAACCTGTCACTCAATCTGATTTACAACAACAAAGAAGTCTGTATTCTTAATATTTTCTCTCTCAGTAAGCGCAAGTAAGTAATGCAACGAAATAAGGAGCCTGTACGGGCGAGCCGGTGGCTCGCCCTCATAATAAACATAAGCGGAACGATAGCAATGGGTCAGCCGCCGGCTGACCCGTACAGATTTCGACCTTGGATGTGGATGGGAG
>JAJEFB010000035.1 GCA_022820665.1 Anaerolineae bacterium
GCATCTACAAAATATCGCCTGCGCTACGGCAACGAATATCTTGCGTTTCATTCACTGGCTCAATGAAATGCCTTTTGCCAAGACGAGAACCTCCCGCTTTGCAGCGCTGGCAGCTGCCTAAGTGGTTCGCCAACAGTATCATGCTTCGGGGAAGGGGCCGGGGGATGGGGTAGGAAAAGCGCGGTTGCATGACCCAGTACCGGACTAGCCTTATAGGCCTTCGGTTTCCAAACCTGCTTGCAGATCTGATTGTCCGATTTTCAGCACTTCACTATAATAAATACAAGCGATTAACCTGTCTTGCATGGGACGGTCTGTCTATGACATATAGGCAAAGTAATCACGCGCTACGCAGGCGCATATCGTTCTTGCTAGTATGCGCGCTGCTCTGCCTGCTGGCGACAGCATGCTTCCGCGACGCTAGCGAAGTTATTGATAGTCAGCCGGTAGCTCGCGAGGTCGCGTCCCCGACGGCTGTCGATACCGAAGCGCCGGAACCAACGCTTACCGCCGAGTCGCTCGAAGAACTCTTCACCGCGGAGCCTCCCGATACATTCGCCTTGACCGCGACCGCGCTCATTGCGCGCCTGACCGAGGCTGCGGAACCGCAAGCAACCGCGCCCTTGATTGACGACACTGAGGAATCGGATACCTCCGGCGCAGTTGATGACGCGCCCGACGTTCAAGCCACGCCAATTCCACTGGTTCGGGTAACGGTGCCGCCCGGCGAAGATTGCATACACGAGATCCGCGCCGGCGAGACCTTGTTCATGTTGTCCCTGGCTTACGGTTCAACGGTGGATGAGATCGCTGCCGCGAGCAATATTGACAATCCAGACCGCATATCGGTCGGGCAGCGCATTACGATTCCCGGCTGCGGTACGGCTGGTTTCGCGCCGCCTCCAACATCGGCGCCGCCTCCGACTTCGGATCCCAGCGCCATCGAACCGACCGCAGTTCCCGAAGAAGTCGAGGTAACAGAAGCGGAAGACGAAGAAGACTTCAGCGCATTGGTGCAACAGGCGCAGAACGCCATACTGAGCAATGCGCAAGCCGGCGCTGTCGACGAATTCAGCGCGCAGTCCGCGGTTGCGACGCCTCGACGCAGCTACACAGTGCAGCGAAATGATACCTTGCTCGGCATCGCTTTGCAGTTCGGCACGTCTATAGACGCGCTGGCATCGTTGAACAACATTGCTGATGTGGACGATGTAAGAGCGGGAGACGAATTGCTGATTCCCTAAGGTCATTCTGCGCTGCTCTGCCCCTGCAATTCCGGCTGCATGTTGATTAACCGCGCCTTATCCAGCGTCATGACTGATTGCTCAAAACACTCGCGCGGCGGGTGCATTTCAATTTTTTGCAGAATGACATAAATTGCATGCGAATGAAGAGTTGCCCTTGCCTTGCGCGTGTCCCAAAATAAAGAAGGCAATGTAGACCCACGCGCTGCACAGCAGCCGCCCACGCAAAATACCTTGCGTCTCGCAGTGCTTAGCTCCCCCTCCCTCATAAAGAGGGAGGGGCTTTAACGGCTCACTATGGGTTACTAAACTCCCCTTCCCTCCTTGTGGGGGAAGGGGCCGGGGGATGGGGGGTGTTTTTCAACGGACTCTATCAGGTCGCCCGCCGTCAACTGACCGTCAAACGCCCCCTTTTTGGCAGGCAAGAGCTTAAATCTCTGTGCGCTCTGTGCCTCTGTGGTGAATCCGTACGTAGAACCCGTCAAAGGGCGATGCGCTTTTGTAGGTCCTAGAGCATACTGCCAAAATATTGAAATACACCCTGGGCGCGGCTGACCCTTGATACGCCAAGTTTTCCTGTGATATAATTCCCGCTGTTCTATACGTCTTTGCTACGCCTGCGGGCGTATTTTTATGGAAGGAAGCCAGCCATGAGCCAGGAACTCATGCGGACCTTGGTCGCCGAGAATCACAAACATCCCCAGATCGAATCAGGTGATACGGTCAAGGTTCATGTGCGCATCGTGGAGGGCAGCCGCGAACGCGTTCAGGTATTTCAAGGTGTTGTTATCCGCGCCCGCAAGGGCGGCAACGAGGCGAACTTTACTGTCCGGCGGATTGCCAGCCACGGTATAGGTGTGGAGAGAACTTTCCTGCTCCGCAGTCCGCGCGTGGAAAAAGTAGAGATTTTGCGGCGCGCCAAAGTGCGTCGGGCGCAACTCTATTACCTGCGCGAGCGGCGAGGCAAGTCGGCGCGCCTCAAGGAACGCCGCCGATAATCCATTCCCAAATCAGCTGAGCCTCGGAACGATAGCGGGCTCGACGCGATGGGTCTGTCTTTTGCGTCGGTTCAGCGCTTTTCCCTGAGCACATAATAGGTGCCCTTTTTGGCGCCTATCTTGGTGAGAATGCCTTTGTCCACCATATCAACCAGATCAAGGCGCAAAGTCTCGGCTGAGACAGCATTGATCAATCCGCGGAATTCTCGATTGGTTATCGAACCATTCTCGCGAATATACTGCAGCGCCCGCGCTTGCCGGTGATTGGTGTCGCGAGACCACTCGGGCGGCTTTGGTTTCTTGCGCTCATTATGCAGCGCCAGCGCGAAGCTGTACGGGCGCGCGTCGAATTTGGGCGGCGAATGTCCTGCTTGCTCCATCACCTCGATCATGCGGTCGATGCCCAAGCCCAATTCTTCAATGTATCCCCATTGGAATAGCCCGCCCACCAGCCTGGGATTGCGCGAAAAATGCTCGTCCTTGATGTTCTCAACGGTGATAAAACCCGGCAGGCCCCCCGGGGAAATCACCTCAAGCCGGTCGGAAAACATGCGCACTTCGATGCGCCGGCCACGCAAGCGATAGTCACGGTGGCACATGGCGTTGACAAGCGCTTCGCGCACCGCGAATTGCGGATACTCAAAGGTCTCTTCACGCTCCAGTCCTTTAACGACGGCGCTCACCGCCATTTCGCTCCAGACCAGGTTCCAGGTTGCTTCTATCAAGCGCGGGACCGGACCGGTTAGCTCTTCTCGCCGCGTATAGCCAGCCAGACCGCTGTCCCCGCGTGGCGTGGTTCCCACAAACTTGGCGAAGACAACACCGCTCTGTGGCAACCACTTCTGCGGATATTCGCTGAACAGCAACAAACCACAGACGGTTGGTTTGCCCTCCGCGGTTATCGCGCCGATCTCGGACAAGAGATTGTTGATTTCGCCGTCGTAAGGGCGTTTACTGCGCTCGGCGCGCTTTTCCAAGTATTCGTCGATCATCTCGCGGCTAAAATCGTCAACCGTGGCGCCCGGCACGGCTTCTCCCTCGAAGTCGCCGGTGTTCTTCGCGCTCGCCAATCGCAGGATCTCTTGCCCGCCCAGCGGCCGATTTACCTTGCCGCTCCTGATCAATACGCGACCATCAGCAAGCGCGTGCAACTCGGTGCTCCTGGGAACGCGAATGGCGTAGGCTGGGATCTTGCTGGTCGCCTTGCTCGGCTGAATAGGCTCGCTTGCTTCGGGATTTGCTGGCGGATCAGACTTGTCTTCAATAGTCTGAAACTGTATCTGTTCTAATCTCTCGGTGACGACAGGAGGATTGTAGAGGCCGTCCGCCAGTTGGAGTACGCGGTCAATTTCCGAGACCTCGGGCGGAGCGGTGCCGGAATTGCCGTCGGATTGCAGACCGACGACAATAACGCCGCCCTCGGTGTTGGCAAAGGCGACCATATTCTCCGCGATCTGGACCGTGTTGACGGAATCGACAAAAGCCAGGCGCGGACCCTCTCCGCCCCTAATGAACTCAGAATCTGTCATTGATTTCCTAGGCTGAATTCCTAATCTCTAGCGTAGTTTAGCATAGCCATTCCTTGGCGGCGAACCAATTCAAGGTCTAGATCCTGCGCAGTGTGCCCTTTTCGCTTGAAACAAAAGAAACGACCGCTGAACAACGCGTACGTCCCCGCTTCCCAACCCGCAACGCTCGGACAACCACATTGAATATGACACCATTTGACAGCCCAAACCCCATCTACATTCACCTCGAAACCCGTAGGGGCGACCGGCGGTCAGTGTCTACGCGACCAATCTGGTCGCCCGCAAATACCTTTGTTTCCTTCGTGTCTTGACGGTCAGTGTCGGCGGGCTGTGTCGGCGGTCAGTGTCTACGCGACCCACGCGCCCTCCGCGCCTCTCGGTGGTCAAAAACTCTCTGTGCTCTCAGTAGTTCCAAGTAAGTAATGCAAAAAAATAAGGAGCCTGTACGGGCGAGCCAACGGCTCGCCCCTCTGTGCTCTCTGTGCCTCTGTGGTGAATAAAAAATAAAAAATCAAAACGCAAACATCTACTTGCCTTTACAGAACATGTGTGCTATCATGCCTCTATCACCGAAACATATATGGAGGACCCGCCATGGCAGCTACCTACACGCTCGATAACAAAATCGAGGCGCTCAACTTGCTCGATCGACACGACGGCGACTTCAAACTCGTCCAATCCATCCTCAAAATCCCGCTCAAACTCTTGAGAGACTGGCGCGCCAACCACGTCAAACTCAGACACAAACACGAAGACCGACAATATAGCTACTTCGCCACCATCAAGCTCGAACTCATGGAGGACATGTGGGAAACCTCCCGCGACATCATGAAGAAAATCAAGAGCGGCAACCACGAAGGCAATTCCCTCAGCCAACTCGCCTACACCCTGTCAACGCTGCTCCATCATGCCAACAAACTCGAGGACAACTTTGAAGATCTGGCGCCGCAGGGGGAAAACGAAGCGGAAGAACCCAACCGCATCCAATTTGTCTACGAAGATGTGGCGGGGAATGCCCCGCCACCCGGGGCAGTTGCAACTCCCCAGAATCCCGTCCCGCCTCAAAGCATTGGCGCGCGCGCGGCGCTAAAGCGAATGGCAGTCGGGGCGAATCAAGATCCTGAAAGCGACCCGCTTGACGCGCAAACGCTGC
>JAJEFB010000007.1 GCA_022820665.1 Anaerolineae bacterium
GCATCTACAAAATATCGCCTGCGCTACGGCAACGAATATCTTGCGTTTCATTCACTGGCTCAATGAAATGCCTTTTGCCAAGACGAGAACCTCCCGCTTTGCAGCGCTGGCAGCTGCCTAAGTGGTTCGCCAACAGTATCAAGCATCAGGGAGGGGGAGCGCATTCGGCGGGGCTAGGATTGCGTCCAGAACTTTCGCTACAAATGAGTTTTTTTCGCATTACTTTATTGGTACTACTGAGGGCATAGAGGGTTTTTCGGGCGGGCAATCCGCCCACTCCACCATTTCAAACATAAAGGACGCTGTAGGGGCGACTCTGTGAGTCGCCCGCCAACCCCCTCACATTGCAATAGGGGGAAGCTCGACGTTGACGCGAGTATTTTGAGGATCCAAGTGCTGAACACAGTGTTTGGACCTAGTTCGCACGACCCTAGCTCCCCTTCCCCAATGCGTTGGGGAAGGGGCCGGGGGATGGGGTAGAATAAACCCTCTGTGCTCTCAGTAGTACCGATAAAATAATGCGAAAAAATCTCATTTGTAGCGAAAGCTTTGGATGTGATCCCAATCCCGCCAAATGCGCTCCCCTTCCCTGATGCCTCGGGGTTTCCGCCCCCCGTTTAGCGGGGGGATTGAGGGGGGAACAGGGCCGGGGGATGGGGTAGAATAAACCCTCTGAGGTGAATCCCTCGTGAATCCTCAGCCCCGCCGCGATTCCACAAAATCGATCGCCGTCAGCAGCTCCCGCAAGCCCGCCGACCGATCCCCGCTCAGGCGCAAGCGGATCGCCCGCCGCTCGTGATTGCGCAGGGCTTGCAGGTCGCCCGCCGCTTGCGCGGCGAAGAGCGTGCCGAAGCTGTAATCTAAGCCGGGAATGTCCAAATCGGGCGCGGCATCGGCTGTCAACTGCCAAAAGACGCCGTTGTTCCCGCCGCCTTTGTGATACTGGCCCGTGCTGTGCAAATAGCGCGGACCGTAGCCGATGGTCACGGCGCGCTTGGTGACATGGCGCAGCCGGCGCTGGATCTGATGCAGCAAGCGCTCTTCTTCTTCATCGGGACTGAAGTAAACCAGAAAGGCGAAATAGTCCCCGGCTTGGGTGCCCGCCATCTGCGCGGCGATCACCCCCACGACGTCGCCGCCGTCATAGCCGTGCTGTTGGCAGAGCTCGCGCAGCGGCTTGAGCGTGGCTTCGTCGGCGTAGATCTGCAAGTCTTCGCGACTCATGATCGGCTCATCAGAGGGAAGGCGCCCGGTATCGTTGTAGATCTGCAGCAGCGCCTTGGTCGCCTCTTTGGCTTCGGTGACATTGGGCTCGTCGAAAGGGTTGACGCCCAGCAAGCTGCCGGCGATGGCGGTGGCGTATTCCCAGCGGAAGAATTCCCCGGCGATGCCCTTGGCGTCCGCCACGCGGATGGTCACGCGCGGGTGCCCCGCTTCCCGCAGCGCCCGTATCGCCGCGTCCTTCTCGGCCACATCGGGGTCATTGTCGACGCGCAGATAGATGAAGAGCCTGTCGCTGACATAATCGTGCGGGCGGCCGATAGTCGCGCCCGCAACCGGCAGCGCGCCTTTGCCCTCTTTGCCCAGGCTCTCCGCCAGCAGTTGCTCCGCCCAGTTGCCGAAGCCCGTCAAGGAGGCCGAGGTGTAGATGCTGACCTTGTCGCGACCTTCTTTAGCCAGCGCGCCGATGACCGCGCCCAGCAGGAGGCCCGGATGATAATGCGCGGGGATCGACTCGCGATTGGAAGCCATCATCGTATCGGCGCTCTCCCAGAAGCCATCGAGATCCAGCCCCAGCAGCGCCGCGGGAACCAAGCCGAAGTAACTCAGCGCGCTGTAACGCCCGCCGATATCGGCCGGATTGAGAAAGAGATCGCGCAGGCGCTCTTTCTCGGCGACATGCTGCAAGCGCGATCCGGCATCGGTGATGGCGATGAATTGCTCGGCCGCGCCGCCGGTCCGTTCCCAGAAGTAGAGGTCCAGCGCCACGGTCTCGATGGTGCCGCCCGATTTGCTGGCGACGACGAAGAGCGTCTCCGCCAGCGAAATCTCCGCCTCGACCTGTCGGATGCGCGCGGGATCGGTGCTGTCGAGCACGATCAGGCTCGGGAAGCCCGCTTGCGGTCCAAAGGTCTCAGCCAGCACTTCCGCCGCCAGCGAACTGCCGCCCATGCCCAGCAGCACGACATGCTTGAAGCCGCCCCCGCGGACGCTCTCGCGCAGGGCGCGCAGGCGCTCGCGGTCGATGGTCCGGTCGGTATCGAGCCAGCCCAGCCGCGCGGCGATCTTCTCCATCGTGGGACCGTGATTCTTCCAGAGGCTGCCGTCCTTGTTCCAAAGCCGCTGATTGGCGAAGTCCGCGTCCAGCCGCGCCACCGCCCGGTCCACCGCGCCGTGATAAATGCCCAGCGCCAGCTTGCTGCGTTCCATGATGCCGCTGCGCAGCAGGGTGCGCTTTGCCGCCACTTGGCTGATCAAGGTTTCGAAGGCTTCGATGAAAGCCTCCACGCCATCGTCTTGCAAGCGCGCGGTTACCTGCCCCAAGTCGATGCCGACCTCAGCCAGGCGATCCACGACCTCGTCCGGCGGCAAGAAATTATGAGCCTTCCGCGTCAGCGTTTCAGCCACCGCGCCATGATCCTTGAACGCCGCCAAAGTCGCGGGCGGCAGCGTGTTGACCGTGTGCGGGCCGATCAGGTTGTCAACGTACATGGTATCGGGATAAGCCGGGTTCTTGGCGCCGGTGGAAGCCCAGAGCGGGCGCTGAACCTGCGCGCCGGCCGCTCGCAAATCGGCGAAGCGCTCGCCCTCGAAGATGCGCTGGAAGGAGCGATAGGCTCGTTTGGCGCTGGCGATAGCCGTCTGCCCCAGCAGCTTGCTGTTGGAGGCGATGCGCGCCGTATCCCCGCGCAGTTGCGCCGCGCGGATGTTGTTTTCCAGAATGTGATCGACCATGACATCGATGCGGCTGAGGAAGAAGCTGGCCACAGAGGCCACGCGCGCGACGTCTTCACCGGCGGCGGCGCGCCGCTCCAGACCGCGGATGAAGGCTTCCGCCACCGCTTCGTAATTATCCACCGCGAAGATCAGCGTGACATTGACGTTGATGCCGGCCGCGATGGCTGCTTCGATGGCTGGCAGCCCTTCGGGCGTGGCTGGAATCTTGATCATCAGGTTGGGGCGGTCAACGGCTTGGAAGAGGCGCTTGGCTTCGTCGATCGTGGCCTGGGTATCGCGCGCCAGCAGCGGCGACACTTCCAGGCTGACATAGCCGTCGCCGCCCTCGCTGCGCTCATAGATGGGACGGAAAAGCTCGGTCGCGCTTTGGATGTCTTCGATAGCCAGCGCTTCATAGATCGCATCCGCTTCCAGATCGAGCATGGTCAGGATGGCGTCGTCATAGGTATCGGAATCGCCGATGGCTTTCTGGAATATCGATGGATTCGAGGTTACGCCCAGCACGCCCTCTTCGTCGATCCGGCGCTGTAGATCGCCGTTTTCTAGGTCTTGGCGATGGATATAATCCAGCCAGGCGCTTTGCCCGTGCTTCTGTATCTCCAGGGGGGGATTGCTCATGATCCTCAAGTCTCCCGAACTCTGCTCCCGGCGAAAGTTCCGACATTGTAGCAGGCATGATTGGCGCTCGCCAGTAGAGGCGGGGATTCACCACAGAGGCGCAGAGGGAGATTCACCACGCCCAAGAACACTCCCGTTGGACAACAACAACAAAAGTTGTCCAACGGGAGTGTGGGTTCAGTTTTGTAGCCTTTCCAATCCTAGGGGATACAAAACTACAAAACTAAATGGGCGTCGGATCGGGCTTGTGATAGAT
>JAJEFB010000039.1 GCA_022820665.1 Anaerolineae bacterium
TATAAACAATGCTTGGATAGAAGTTTTACTTATTAATCTTCACCCCAATTCTCAATCGCCGCAATACACAACCCCACAAACATGCCCGCTCCACCCCTCCTGGGGGGGGACGGGGCCGGGGTATGGGGGGTGTTTTTCAACAGAGTCCGATGAATCGCCCGACGAGTAGAAACTGAATGAGTATCGGGCGACTCAACGCTGCGCGTAGACACCGCAGATCAGTCGCCCCTACCAGATTGTTCGTATTTTGGGTTAAGGATCTCATATCGAATACTGACTACGAAGTATTTCAACCGAAAAAGATACACTACCACAAACTGTGACGAGGTGAACCGTGCTGGCAGGCATCTTTCAAATACTACATACGCCCTTTGACGACGATGGAACGATCGATTGGAGCAGCTTTCAAAGGCAGATCGACTACTGTATGGCGGCTGGCGCCCACGGATTGGTCCTGCCGGCTTTGGCAAGCGAATTCTTCACCTTGAGCGACGCCGAGCGCTTCCGCGTCGTCGAATTCGCGGCAAAATCGATTGACGGGCGGGCGCCGCTTGTAGTCGGCGTTCAAGGTCTGACGCTGTCGGCCGCGCGGGCATTCGCCAGCCACGCCTGCGAAAATGGCGCTACCGCGCTGATGGCCATGCCACCATATTTGCGCAAAGCCTCCAAGTCTTACGTGAAAGACTACTATCGCGCGCTGGCTCAATTCGATCGACCGCTCATAATTCAGAACGCGCCCGCCCCAATCGGCACGCCCTTGTCACCCGGCGAACTTGTCGAACTGCTGGCATCCGAGCCAAATATCGCCTACATCAAAGAAGAAACCATACCGATCTTGCAGCACATCAACCAGATACTGGAATTGGACACGGGGCATTGCGCGGGCGTCTTCGGCGGCGCCAACGGCACATACCTGATAGACGAACTGAGGCGCGGCGCTTGCGGCAATATGCCAGCCGGCGGCGTGATGGATGTCCAGGTCAAGATCTATGATTTGTATCAAGACTGCGAGCAAGAGAGGGCGGAAGAGATACAATTCCAGTTGCTGCCGCTCTTGAATTACGCAGCCGTCTACGGCATTTCTTTCCACAAATATGTCTTGTGGCGCCGGGGAGTCTTGCGCTCTCCATACGTCCGCGATCCACAAAAAATCAGCCTCAACGCCGATGACATCCGAACCGTAGAAAGCCTCTGGGATCGCATTGCCGAATTCGCGCTGAGCGATTACCCCTTCGTATGAAAATGAACGCGGATTTTCCCCTGAATGACAGAGTTGCTGTCGTAAGCGGCGCCGGGAGCGGCATCGGCGCTGGCACGGCAAAGGTGCTGGCGGCACAGGGCGCGCGCGTTGTCATCGCGGAACTTGATCCTGAAAGGGGGGCGCGCGTCGCCGCAGAGTTTCGAGCCGCAGGTTATGACGCTCGCTTCATCGCTTGCGATGTGCGCGAAGAAGACAGCATCAAGTCCATGGTTGACGCTGCGATCAGCCAGTACCAGAAGATCGATATCCTGGTGAACAATGCCGGAATAACGCAGGTCCTCAATCTTGACATGATGTCCCCGGAAGAATGGGATCAACTGCAAAGCGTGAATCTACGGGGCATGTTCTTAATGACAAGAGCCTGTCTGACTCATCTGCGTCAAAGCGAGAACGCCGCCATCGTGAACATGTCGTCGGTCAATGCTTCGCTAACGGTGGGCGGTTTGAGCGCTTACGCAGCTTCAAAAGCGGGCATCGTCGGCTTCACCAAGAGCCTGGCGGCGGAACTTGCGCCGGGCATCCGCGTGAACGCCATCGCTCCCGGCGCTATATTGACAGATGCCTGGAGAGAGCGGGACAAGCTCGATCAAGTCTTGGCGCATCGGCTGAAATACATCCCGCTGGAGCGGATGGGCGCCCCGGAAGATATCGGCCAGGGCGTGGCATTTCTCGTCAGCGATTATGCCTCCTACATTACTGGAACCGTGCTGACGATCGACGGCGGCATGACCTCGCGGCTTTATGATGGCCAGATTTGAGTGCCGAGCTCAGTAAGCCCAGGTGCGCGCTAGCGGACGCTCCATTTGCAGCAGGCGTTCCAGCAATTGACGGCGGCAGCGCGCCAGCGCTGACTGATGCGCCGGCTCGTCGACAACATCAGCATATTCGCCCGGATCAGTTTCGATATGCCACAGACACTCTCTGCCGTCGCTGTGAATCAGATAGCGATAATGCCGATTCCGCAGACACTTCCAGCCATCGCCCTCGGTCAGCGCCGCTTGCTTGGGGACTTGCGCGCCGGTCATGATAAGATCTCCCAGGCTGGCGCCCTGCAAACTCGGCGGCGCTTGAATGCCAGCCAAGCTCAACAACGTCGGGACAATATCCACCGCTTCCACGATGCCGTCAACCCGCTGCCCGGGCTTGCCATTTGGCGCGCATACGATCAAAGGCACGCGGCTGACCGCATCGTCGGCCGGGTAGCCCTTGCCAAACTTGAGATGCGTCCCTAACCACTCTCCATGGTCCGATGTGAAAACGATAATCGTATTTTCCCGCTGACCGATCGCGTCAAGCGCTTCGAGGATCTTGCCGACGTAGTCGTCGACTTCGCTAATCATGGCGTAATAACCCTGTTTGGCGCGACGCAGATGCGCGTCCGAAAAGCGTTGACCGGGCTCAACTGGCCGCTGTCTGTCGATATCTGGCGGAAACTCCGGTATTGACAAGCTCCCGGGATCGTAAAGATCGAGGTATTTCTGCGGGGTCATCCAGGGCGCGTGCGGGGAATAGAAACCAGCGATGCACAGAAACGGTTGATTTCCCCCTTGCCGAATGTATTCGATGGTCTGCTCGGCGACAAAGGCGCTATGCGTCAGGCTGTCGTCGGTCGCGAAGGGAATGCCGCCCTCAAAGTCAAAACGCCCCTCTAGATCGCCACGGTGCGCGACTTTGTCATCAATTCCCATCGTCCGATACCAGATTCTTGTCGCCGGCGGGATGCCGGCGCTGATGGCGTCCATTGCTTCCGGCGCGCGCTGCCGCGCCCAGGCGCGATAGGCGTCTTCGTAGACGCCGGGCTCGTCCGAGATTTCCAAATGGTCAAAGCCATAATCCGGATGCGGCAAACGGTGATCGCGGTTGGCGTGCGGCAGAAAGTGCAACTTGCCGATATTGGCGCTGCGATAACCGTAAGTTTTCAAAATGCGCGGCAGCGTCAGCAGGTCTTGCGGCGCCGGAACACCCATATGCGTGATGCCGAGGCTGGAGGGATAGCAGCCCGACAACATGCTTATGCGGCTGGGCATACAGACCGGATTCTGCACGAAATGATGGGTGAAGGTCACGCCGGAAGCAGCCAGCGCGTCGAGATTCGGCGTCAGTATCTCGGAATTGCCGTTGACGCCCAAGGCATCCCAGCGCTGCTGGTCCGTGTACAAAATGAGGATATTCGGTCGTCGCATAGGCGCGCTTCTCGTCTGCCGCGAGCGACGCGATTTTATCGCGTATATGTTGGAAAAGCGAAAGTCCTCCCGTGAATCCTGTTAAGCATGTATTACAAATATGATATAAATAATATAGCGGCGACAATAGATCAACGGAAACAGGATTCTGTCGGCGCTGTGGATTCTCGCTCTGCCTAATGAATAGTTAGAAAACAGGACAAATCATTGTGATTGCGAATTTCGATAACATTACGCCGGTTGAACTCACGCAAGAGGCTTTCGCGCAGGCTTTTGCCGACAATCTCTATTACACGAGCGGGCAAGCCATTTACACAGCCACGCGTCACGATCTGTATATGGCTTTGTCGCATACCGTGCGCGACTACATGATGTTCAACTGGCAACAGAATGTCGACGCCTACTTCCGGCAGAATCCCAAGTTCGTCTATTACCTGTCTGCGGAATACTTGATAGGTCAACAACTGGAGAAGAATCTGCTCTACACAGGCGCCTACGGTTTCGCCCGCGAGACCATGCGTCAGCATGACATTGACCTGGCGGACTTGATCCGACTGGATATCGAGCCGGGCTTGGGCAACGGAGGCTTGGGACGGTTGTCGGCTTGTTTCATGGATTCGCTGGCGACGCTCAATATACCAGCCGTTGGCTACGGCATTCGTTATGAATATGGCATTTTCCGGCAAAGCTTCCGCGACGGCTGGCAGATCGAGAGCCCGGATGAATGGCTCTACTACGGCAATCCCTGGGAGTTCCCGCAGCCGGACGATATGGTCGAAGTAGGTTTTGGCGGCTCTACCGAGAGCTACCACGACAGCGAAGGGAACTACTGTGTACGCTGGATCCCGGCGCAGACCATTATGGGGCAACCGTATCATACGCTGGTCCCGGGTTACCGGACCAAGACCGTCAATATGTTGCGGCTCTGGGGCGCCCGCGCCACGCGCGAATTCGATCTCCAGCTATTTGACGTCGGCGACTACAGTCGCGCGGTGGAACAAAAGACCAGTTCTGAAAATGTTACAAAAGTGCTTTACCCCAACGACAATACGCCGCAAGGCAAAGAACTGCGACTCAAACAGCAGTATTTCTTCGTTGCCTGTTCGCTGAACAACATCATCAAACGATTTATGATCAAGAACGCGGAGTGGGAGGAACTGCCGGCAGTGGCGGTCATCCATCTCAACGATTCGCATCCGGTGATCGCCATCGCCGAATTGATGCGGCTTCTGGTCGACCTCTACAAATTGCCTTGGGAACGCGCCTGGGATATCACGACCCGCACCTTTGCGGCCACACAGCATACGCTCCTGCCCGAGGCGCTCGAGAAATGGCCCGTATGGCTCCTGGAGCGCGTTTTGCCTCGTCATCTGGAGATCATCTACGAGATCAACCATCGCTTCCTCGACGGCGTGCGCATGACCTACCCCAACGACCCGGAGCGAGTAAGTCGCCTGTCCATCATCGAAGAAGGTCCGGAGAAGCAGGTGCGAATGGCAAACCTGGCTTGCGTCGGCAGCTATTCGATCAACGGCGTTGCCGAGCTACAGTCTGAACTTTTGCGGACGAAAGTGTTCCCCGACTTTGCGGAAATGACGCCGGAAAAATTCGGCAACAAAACCAACGGCGTCACGCCGCGTCGCTTTATCCAGTTGGCGAATCCCATTTTGGCGGATCTCATCACGGAAAAGATCGGCGCTGGCTGGCTGAGCAACCTGGAAGAATTGCGCGGTTTGGAAGCGTTTGTCGACGATCCAGCTTTTCGGCAAGCCTGGCGCGCGATGAAAACGGCGAACAAAGTGCAGTTGGCGGACTATATCGAAAGCGTCCTCGGCTTGAGCGTCAATACGGAGTCCATGTTTGACGTCATGGTGAAGCGTTTGCACGAATACAAGAGACAGTTGCTAAAGACCTTGCACATTGTACATCTGTATCAAAAGCTGAAGACCGATAGCTCGACGGCGCTTGATCCAGTTACCTTTGTATTTGGCGCCAAGGCGGCGCCGGGATACTACATGGCAAAGTTGATCATCAAACTGATCAACTCGGTGGCGGAAGTTGTCAACCGTGACCCGGTTTCCGCAGAGCTTTTGCGCGTTGTCTTCGTCCCGAACTTCAACGTCACCACGGGGCAGCTTATCTACCCGGCGGCGGATATCTCTGAACAGATTTCGCTGGCGGGCAAAGAAGCCTCGGGCACGGGCAATATGAAGTTCGCGCTCAACGGCGCATTAACCATCGGCACGCTGGATGGAGCGAATATCGAGATACGAGATCGCGTCGGCGCGGAGAATTTCTTCCTCTTTGGCTTGACAACGGAAGAGGTTTACGCGGCCAAAGAAGGCGGCTATCACCCCTGGCATTACTATGAAAGAAACGACGAATTGCGCATGGCAATTGACTGGATTGCCAACGGACAGTTTTCCGGGGGCGACACACAACTCTTTCGACCCATCGTTGATTCGCTGCTTCATCACGATGAATATATGCTTTGCGCCGATTTCGCCGCTTACCTGAAATGCCAGAAGGCGGCGATGGAGGCTTTTGCCGACCGCGAGAGCTGGACGACAATGTCGATTTTGAACGCCGCGCGTTCGGGATTCTTCTCTTCCGACCGAACAATTGCCGAGTACAATCGCGATATCTGGCGGGCCTCGGAACTTGACCTGGGAGACCGCGATTGAGTCGGGGACCTGGCAAACAGGCGCGGGCCGCAATTATCAGACCATGCCTGACAGCGGAAAGGGCTGCGATTGCAGGGCGATTCGTCGCCCCCCCGCGTTGGACGCGACCGCCGCGGACATGATCTCCGTCACATGGCGCGCCGCCCACAGATTCGATAATTCAGGCTGAGTTCCCGATGCGATGCACTGCAGCCATTCCACATGTTGATTGGGTACCCCGGGCGCCGGCAAGGTCTCTATAATTGGCGCAGCCCACTCTCGGTCAGCCGAGCCGGGACGTATGTATTGGAGCGTATCACCGTCCTGTATCAACTTTCCAGTTGTGCCATGCACGCGCAAGAATGACGATCTTGCCGGATCGCACCAGCCGGTTTCCGCAGTGCCCATGGCGCCGTTCTCGAAGTCCATGATGAGCGTGGCGGTGTCCTCCAGGGCGGTTGGTTTATTGACCGTCGTCATGCGCGCCGTCACCGCGGTTACTTTACCAAGCAAAGCGACCAAAGTTGCGATCGCGTAAACGCCCATGTCGATGAGGGCGCCGCCGCCGGCCGTATCCGCGTCGAAAAACCAGAAGTCGTTCTCGGCGCGCGGCTCTTCAAAGGCATCCGCCACTTCCGCGTAATAGACCTCGGGACCGCCATGGCTGTGACGCGCCAGCGCGCCTGATACAAGCCCGATCGTTCCGGCGGCGATTTGCCGTCGCATCTCGTAGACGACCTCGCCAAAGGAGGGCCGGCAATAGACAATCTGCTCAGGGCGAGCCCCGCTGGCGGCGACGAGTTGATCGGCCTCTTCCATCGTTGTGCAGAGCGGCTTCTGCATGAAAAGATGCAAACCGCGCTCAAGGACCGCCAACCCAGCCTCGGCGTGCAGCGGATGCGGCAGCGCCACGATGACCGCGTCCAAGTTCTCGTCGTTGAGCAAGTCCTGCCAATGAGTCGAATAGCGCGGAACCGAAAAGCGATCACAGAGCAGTCGCAAGCGCCGTTCCGTGCGTCCGCAGATGTGCGTCACTCGCATGCCTTCAATCGCGGCGATTTCCGGCAGATGGCTTAGCGCGGCTATGCCACCCGCGCCAAGGATACCGACCCTAATCATCGAGATAGCGCCTCAAGAACTGGTAGCTGCGGCCTATGGAACCGACCATATCTTCGTTGCCGGTTTCGTCTTCAATCGCCAGGACGCCGTCATAGCCGACCTCTCTGAGCGCCCCTATGTAAGCATCCCAGGGCACCAGACCCTCGCCGCAGGTCGCTTGCATCGTCTCGGGATTCCAGTCTTTGGCATGGGTGTGAATGATCTTGTCGCCCAGGATATGAACGCCTTGAACAGTTCCCGCCTCCGTACCGAAGCGCAAGAGATTGCAAGGGTCATAATTCACCCGCAGCCAGGGATTGCCGATCTCGTCGATGAAGTCGCTGAGCGCTTGCGGTGATTCTTGCCCGGTCTCGAGGGCGAAGTAGACACCGACCTTCGCGCTATGTTCCGCGATCTCGCCGACCGAGCGCAGCAAGGTCTGATACGCGGGATCGGACCTGTCTTCGGGCAGCAAGCCCGCGTGCGTGGTAATGATATTCCCACCCAGCTCCGCCGTGGTGTCCAGGGCTTCCTTGGTTTTGTCGATCCGCCACTGCAAACCGGCTTCTTCTTCCAAGCCGCCATAAGTCGTCGCGCCTTGCATCTGCGCGCAAAAGGCGCTAAATGACAAGCCTAGCGACTCGGCAATCTTGACGATCTCGCGGCGGTCCGCCGCGCTGCCGACTTCGGGGTCCAAAATGCAGGGACGGTATTCCACGTTGACGATCCAGGGCTGCACCGATGTACAGCCGGTATCGGCGGCGATCTCCATTTGCCGCGCCAGCGCATCAACGTCGGGCGTCGCGCCCAGGGTCCAAAGGGCGCATCCGATTGAAAAACTGCTCATGCCTCTCACCTTTAGCTAAATTGAGGATTCCAGATTCCTATGATAACAAAGCTCGCAAAGTCTGGCATTGTTGCGCTATTTGAACAGCCTATGAACTCAACAAGTACTTCGTGAACCATTCGACTATCGCGCTCGCAGACTTTATTCGATTCCGCTCGATGCGGAATCCGTGTCCCTCGTCGGGAAACAGAATATACTCAACAGGTACATTGCGCGCGCGCAATGCTTCTACCACTTGTTCCGCTTCGTAAACCGGCACGTTGGTATCGTTAGCGCCGTGCAGTACCAGCGTGGGGGCGGCAACGCGACCCAGCTTGTGAATCGGGGACAAGGCATCCAGCAACTCACCTTCTGTATCCGGATCGCCATATTCGATCTTGGAGATGCTCGCCATCCAGGGTTCTGTCCGTTCAAAAAAAGTCTTGAAATTGACGACGCCGTACAGGTTCACGCCAGCGGCAAATAATTCGGGAAACGCCGCCAAGCCAGCCATGGTCATGTAACCGCCGTAAGAGCCGCCCATGATGCCCAGTTTACCCGCTGCCGCGATGCCGACGCCGATCAAATGCTCTACGCTCGAAGCGATATCTTGAATCGCGTCGAAGCGCAGCGCGCCGTTATCCAGATTGACGAAACGTTTGCCGAATCCAGAGGACCCGCGCACGTTGGGCGCGAATACGGCGATTCCTTTGGACAGCAAAGCTTGATAGTCATAACGGAAGCGCGGCTGTTCCTGGCTCTCGGGCCCGCCATGAAAGCTGAAGACTGTGGGGAATGGCGCATCATCGTCGGGTGGCGTGTACAACCATCCTGTTAAAGGGAGCCCGTCATGCGCCGAATATCGCAGCAAGCGCGCAGGACCCAGGCGCTCAAGTTGAAAGCCTATGCGAGGGCTGCGCGTCAGTTGCCGCAATGCCAAGGCGCCGATGTCCAGCACCCAAATGTCTTGCGGCAGCTGCGATCCGCTGAGGCACATTGCCAGCCGGGAGCCGTCGGATGAAAAGCGTAAGTCCTCGACGATCTCGCCCGGCAATTCAATATCGCCTAGCTTGTTCCCAGTCGACAAGTTGATCAGTTCCAATTCATGCTGGCCGGCGATATTCCAAACGAGCGCCGCCGATTTGTCGCTCGGGCTGATCGCGAATTCGACCAGTTCCGCATCGTTACGCGCTTGCAGAACGCGCCATTGTTCTTCTTCACCCAGGGACAGGCGACAGAGACACCCCAAGTCCCGATCCCGGTTGGAAATGAGATATACGTGGCGCTCGTCAGCGGAGAAGCGCGGGTTTTCGAAACTTGCGGGCGGATCATGAGGCGTCAGCAACCGTTCCCGATTCTCAAGCAGATTTATCAGATGAACATTATTGTCACCGCGATAGACGATACGCTTGAGGAGCGCTCGGCCACCGTCGGCGGTCACGTCCTCGATTACGCCGGTCCCAGCGTTCTTCGCCAGTTTTTCAATGGCTCCGCTCTCGACGCAAATTCGGAAACTATCCATCGAGTCGCTCTGATCCATGTTCGACGAGAAGAGCACAAAACAGCCGTCTTTCGTCCAGCCATTGAGCCAATTGTTGGTCGATTGGCTTTTTGTCAGTCGGCGGCGGTGGCTCCCGTCGGGCCGTACGAGGTCGATTTGCGCATTCATGCCGCCGCCAGGCGCCGATTCAACCGCCAGCCAGTCTCCATCCGGCGACCACAATACAGCGCTGACTTGTTCATCAAAGGCGGTTACTGCTTCGGGGAAGCCCCCCGACAGGGCGATTCGCCATACCTGAGGGCTGCCTGTCAAGTCACTGACAAAGGCTAATTCCCGCCCATCCGGAGAGAAGCTCGGCGACCAGCACCTGCCCACCTTCGCCATCAGAATGATTGATTCATCGACCGCCCATTTGTTTTCAGCACTCATGTTTCCGCCTCTCTATGCGCGAAAATTAGAACCAAGGTGGCAACGACATAGGCGCCGCAACCGAGCCAGAGAACCGAAGCGAATCCAGTTGTTATCGAAAGCAGTACGGCAACCACAGAGCCCACGACCGTCATCAGTCCGTTCACGGACCAAGCCACCGCCACCTGCCGCCGGTCGCCCCGGCCGACGAAATCAAGCGCCTGCGGAAAAGGAATGCCCATGCACATCGCCAGCGGAAGCGTGAGCAAAATGACGACTGAGCCACGAAAGATCAAGCTCGCGGCAAGCAGTTCTTGAGCAAGTACGGGCCAGACCAGGCTCCATACTATCGCGAGGATTGCGATGGTTGCGGTGGCCAACGCATTGCTCAAATGAGGGCGCGCGTCCAGATGATCGCGAAAGAATCGTTGGCTAAGGCCGCTGCCAAGCCCGCCGCCCACAAGAAAGGTCGCCAGAACAATTGTCACGGCAAATGTCGGATGGCCGAGGAAGAGCCTTGTCTGCTGGATCGCATAGATTTCCAGCGCAATGAAGCCCAAGCCCAACATGGCGAAGAAGGCGGGCATCAATCTCCTGGCTTGAACTCCCGCCCGACGCCAGTGACGAATGTAGAGCGTCAGTAAAACAAGTGACAGGAGCGCGACAACAATTGTCAATGGGACCAAGGTCCTTGGAATCCCGCGTTCGAACTGAAAGAAATAGGGTCGGTCATCTGTGGGCGGAGAGATGTCATCGGCGCTGGCATCAATTAGCGCATCAAAGGAGGCCTCGCCACTGTCTACCGCATCCAGGGGCGGGCGCGCCAATACATGGGGCAAAAGCAAGGGCGTGAAACCAACCTCGCGAGCAATCGCGCCCAATACCAATGAATCGTCTTCCGTATAGGGCGCCGCGCCGATCATCAGAAGCGGAATCGGCGGATCGCTTTTTTCATCGACTATCGCCACGAGGTGTTTCATAGCCCCTTCGTCAGTTAAGCCGAGACCGCGCAAAGCGGCGAGCGCCGTCGATACGGCGCGCGTCAAGGTGATCTCGTCGTAGAGCTTGAGCGCGATCTGCCCGCCGTCCTTAAGCCGCGCCAGGTAATCGACAAAAGCCTCCGCGGTGTAAATCGTGTTCTCGGAAAGCGCATACCCGCCCCGCTCCGCGGCTAATGTGACAACCTGAGACAAATAGATCAGATCATAGTTTTCGGTGGCGCGGCGCAATGCGCTCCGCCCATCGTCGATGACAAGCTCGACTTCCAGTTGATTGTAAAGATCCCCGTTGATGCCGCGCCACTCGTCGACGAGCGCCACGCTGGCTGGATTGACTTCCACAGCCGTGACGGCTTTCGCGTTTCCCTGCAAGGCGAAATAAACATCCAAGCCAGCGCCGGGACCAATGATAAAAACGCGTTCGGGTTGCTCTGTCGCAAATGGGAAGAAACCGACGTCTCGAATCAAGTCTTGCATTGCCGCTGCCGAGGGCATGATTGACGCCGCCCCGCCGTCCACATAGATACGCATGGGACCGCCATCGCCCGGTTCAACCAGGTCAGTACGCGCAAAAGCGTCCCAATGACTTTGCAGTATCTTTCCTCCCGCGTTCAAGGGACCGGCAATGGCTTTTCTTGTCGCCAGCGACGACATGTCGATTTCGAGAAAGGGCGCTGCAACGTTGCCGCCAAAGAGTACGGCGGGCAATCCAATGCAGAGCGCCACGATCCAGCGGTGGCGATGTGTTACGAAGTAGAAACCGGCAATGGCAAAGCCCAATGCGGCGACCAGCGCGGCGTTGATCGCGCCGAAACGATCCAGAAGCGGAATGGCGATCAATGCCGCGGCGCCGGCGCCTAATAAATCACTCATATACAGCAGGCGGCTCGCCCCGGGACTCTGGCTGAACAGCGCGGACATCGCCAAGCCGAAGAAAAAGTATGGCAAGGCAAGCAACAGGAAAAGAATGATTTGCAGATCCAGGGAAGCGCCCAGCACAGCAAAAGCGAGCAGCAGCAGGGTGCTCAATGTCGCGCCGCAAGCGTAAAGCGCGGTCCGGTTGGCTCGAGCCATCACCGGGCGTAGCGCGGGCAAAGCCGCGCCGATGCCGATTCCCAAGATCGCAATTGAAATGACCAGAAAGACGTATGGCGGGAAGAAGAGAACGGAGAACAAGCGCGTTAAGGCAATTTCCAACAAGAGGGCGCTGGCTGAGAGCACTGCCGTCCCGATGAGACGTTGCGTATTGATGGCGGACATGGGCGATGCCTAGCGCCGCAGTTTAGGATCGAGCGCGTCTCTCAATCCGTCGCCGAGGAAGTTGAAGCCCATCACCGTGAAGAAGATAGCCAAGCCCGGGAAAACGCCCATCCAGCCCGACTGACGGAAAAAGTCGCGCCCTTCGGAAAGCATCCTGCCCCAGCTTGGATCCGGCGGCTGCGTGCCAAGACCGAAGAAACTTAGCGCCGCTTCCGCCAGGATCGCGAAAGCCAGGCTAAGCGTGATTTCCACGATAATCGGCGAAAGCACGTTGGGCAGCACATGCGTCAGCAGAATGCGTATATCGCCGGCTCCCATCGCCTGCGCCGCAATGATGAATTCTTCATTGCGAATGCCCAATACAGCGGCGCGGGCGATGCGCGCGAATATCGGGATGTAGACGATGCCAATGGCGATCATGGTATTGCCGATGCCCTTGCCCAATACCGCCACAATCGCTATCGCCAGCAGAATCGCGGGGATGGCGTAAAGCACGTCCATCGCGCGCATGATGACCTCGTCAGTGAGTCGGTTGCTGTAGCCGGCGACCAAGCCGAGACCGGTGCCGATAATGGTTGCCACGCTGACCGCGACGAAACCCACCTGCAAAGAGACGCGCGCGCCAATGATGATGCGCGAGAAAATGTCGCGCCCAAAGTCGTCGGTGCCCATCCAATGCTGAATGGAGGGATTGCCAAAGCGATTGGAGAAATCCATGCCATTGGGATCATAGGGCGTGATCGCAGGACCAAATATGCCCATCACCACAACAATAAGCAGCACAATAGCGCCAAACATCGCCAGTTGATGCCGGAGCAAACGGCGCAGGGCGTCCCGCCAGAGCGTGTTTGCAGGACCTAGCGGCTCATCGGGCAGTATTCCGCGACCGCTCAAACTTTCTGAAACATCCACCAGCGGATCTTTCGACTATACGTATTCGATGCGCGGATCAAGCAAGAAGTAAAGCAGATCAATGAACAAGTTTACTATTGTAACCATCACCGCCACGACCAGGACTGCGCCTTGCAGCAAGGGATAATCCCGTTCTTCCACGGCATTCAGCGCCAACCGCCCCAGACCGGGCCAGGAGAAGACGACCTCGACAACGACAATGCCGCTGAAGAGCGCGGTGATCTGCAAGCCGATGATGGTGACGATATTGATGAGCGCGTTGCGCAGCGCATGGTTTACGACAACGGCGCGTTCCGTCAAGCCCTTTGCGCGGGCGGTCTGCACATAATTCGCGTTGAGAACGTCCAGCATGGCGCTGCGGATGAAACGCGTTTGTATCGACGCGCTGACGAAGCCCGCGGTGAAGGCGGGCAGAATGATATGCGCCAGCCAGTCCCCCGGATCTTCGGCGATCGGCGTATAGCCGCTGGGCGGCAGCAATCCCAGATTCAAGGAGACGACGATGACCAGAAGAATGCCCATCCAAAATGTTGGGACGGACACGCCAATCTGGCTGAACAAGGTCGCCACGACATCAATCGCGCTGCCTGGTTTCAGCGCCGAGATCAAGCCGATAGGGAAGGCAATCGCCAGACCAATTGCCAGGGAGACCATTGCCAATTCGAATGAAGGACCGATGCGTCCCCACAATTGCGCGGCCACTTCTTGCCCATTGAGCAAGCTCTGGCCAAGATCGCCGCGCACGGCGCGCCCCAGCCAGGAGAAATATTGTTCAAGGATCGGTCGATCAAGTCCCAGGCGCTCTCGCAAGCCGAGCACCGCTTCGTCGCTGGCGTAGGGACCCAACATCACGCGCGCCGGATCGCCCGGCACGACTTGCACAATTATGAAGACGAGAATTGTTACGCCGAGAACAACAACAATTGCCGAAAGCAAGCGTTGCAGCACGTACTGATAGTTCATGCCGGAGTTGTCCCGAAACCTGGTTGCGGCTTACTGGCAGGGAGGAAAAAGGGCGCGATTCGACTGGTCGAGCCGCGCCCTCCAGACGACTAGCCTTCCAGATAGGTATTCATGTACAGGTTGGCATTGTCCGAACGCAAGACGTATCCCTTGACGTTCGTGCTCATGACCCGCACAAATGCCGGGTTGTAGAAGTAGACGTAAGGCACGGCGTCAACCAGTATCTGATTGGCTTGTTCGTAGATGGCATAACGCTCGTCGAAATCGGAAACTTGACGGCCCTGATCTACCAGCTCGTCAAAGGCCGGATCGCTGTAGCCAGTGAAATTGAAGACTTCATCGGTGCGATGCTGCAAGTAGAAATAGTGCTCAACGTCGGTGAGACCGTTCCAGCTACAGATATAGCCATCGTAGCGATAGTTTCCTTCAAGTTCGAGCCATTCAGCCCATTCCGGCGCATTGATGGTTGTCCGGATGCCAATAGCGCCCAACTGCGCTTGCAGCACCTGCGCTTGACGCACGGTATCCTGATAGGTCGAGGTGGGCATCAGTTCCATCTCGAAGCCATCAGCGTAGCCGGCTTCCGCCAACAATGCTTTAGCCTTTTCGACATCCTGCGAATATGGCGCGTAGTCGAAGTGCCAGGGGCTTCCCGTATCGATAGGACCGCCATACAGCGGCGTGCAAAGACCGAAGTCACCCGCCGCGCAGAGATCGTCACGGTTGATGGCGTAAGCGATGGCTTGGCGAACGCGCACATCGTCGTAAGGCTCGCGGGTTAAATTCAAGCCGATGTACTTGTATGCCAAGGCAGGCGCGACGTGCACTACGATATCGGAGTTGCTTTGCAAAGCCTCGACCGCTTGTGGCGCGACGCTCGTGACGAAATCAACCTCGCCGCCCAGGAGCGCAGCTTCGCGGGCTGCATCTTCCTGGATTACCGAGATCTCTACGGCATCGAGAAGCGGCAAGCCGTCCTGCCAATAATTCTCGTTCTTGGCCAGTCTCATGCTGATGGTGCCATCGAGATCTTCCACGGTGAAGGGACCGGTGCCGATGGGAACAACGATCACGCCGTTTTCATCGACGCTGTCTTGATGCACGACCGCCGTGGCGCGGCTAGCCAAAAGAATGGGCAGAATTGCATTGGGATCCGGGGTCGTTACGGTTACCGTATAGGTATCGGCTGCTTCCCAAACCGCGTCTGGCCCGCCAACAGAAGCCACGCGGCCGGAACCCGTAGCTGGATCAATGATGCGATTCATCGAGAATACAACATGTTCCGACGTCATTTCTTCGCCGTTGGAGAAATGTACGCCTTCGCGCAGGTTGAATGTCCAGGTGAGGCCATCCTCGGATTGCGACCAGTCCGTCGCCAGCAGCGGCGTTAGTTCGAGATCATCGTTATTGGTCGTCAATGACTCAACGACATTGGCCAGTACATAGAAGCTGGAAACAGTGCTGGCGACATGTGGATCAAGTCCTGTCCATTCGGCGTCGTGCGCCGAGCGCAAAACTTGCTCGGACATCTGCGCCATTGTCGACAAGCCTGCCCCTACAATCAGAAGGACGAGCAATAATAGTGGGACGATAAGTCTGACTTTCTTCATTTCTACCCTCTTTCATCCAGAACCGTGTCAATTTGGAGTCCTAAACTCACGCTACACAGGTCACTCGCCAAGCGCCTCCTTCCAGCAACAATTTCAATTCTGAACCTGCGACAAATTGCCTCAATCGACGAATGAACTCCTTCCGTCACCATAACCGTAGACAGGGACTATACTAGCGTCGCAAGTGCTTGTCAAATCGGGTGAAGATCGCCTAGAAATAGGCGGCTCTAGGGGCGATTCGGCGAAACGCCCGAATAATCAATCGTCTTGTCCTGTATTCTCAGCGCGCTCTGCGTCTCTTTTTAATAAACCGCGATTTGCGGTAGCCAAGCAGGTTTGTTAATTCTGTGTGAGCGTGGAGGTACCCTTCTTTTGCTTTGTGTCTTTGTGGTTGGCATGCATCGTCCGCGCAACAAGCACTTGACTCGCCAAGAAACCGAAATACCCCCTCCTTTTACGCTCGCTTGACATGACGCATTGCACAGGTTAACCTAGTAGTGCGAGATCCGCAGGAATCGGCGCTAAACTGTTTGTAACAGGCGCTTGCCAGCATTTCAGCCTTTGTGACCAAATGCGTCGCCTCATTCTGAAAGACCGAGGTCTGTTAACGATGCTTGCGCCACAATGACCCCTGCTGATCCCGTCCCGGCGCGGACCGTTTTAGGCGGTTTGGCGACCGAATTGCAAGACCTGTCCATTTATTCTTTCAAAGGAGACCGACATGAAAGGTAAATCATTGCTCGTCAGCCTGGTAATCTTGCTGGCGCTGCTCGCCATAATGCCGCTAAGCGCGATCCGCGCCGACGGCCATTGCGAATTCGCCGAAGATTCCATCACGATTGGCGCCTTGGTGCCGCTTTCTGCGCCTGGTTCAGTCGAAGGTGGGATCTCCATGCAATGGGCAATTGAGCACGCCGTAGAAGGCATAAACGCCGATTGTGGCATACACATTGATGGCTCGCATTATCGCCTGGAGGTCGCCGTCGGCGACTCGGAAGGCAGCCCGGAACGCGGTCAAGCCGCGGTCGAACGGCTCATTTTTGAATCTGAAGCCGATGCCGTTGTTGGCGTCTACCACAGCGCCGTTGGCTTAGCCACGATGACCATGTTGGACGAAAACGGCATACCCACCGTCTTCTCCGAGCCGTGGAACGATAATGTCAGCGCCAACGGCATCATCGAATACGACGGCAGACCGCCCAGATCAGCTGATGGCATCGACCACGTATTCCGGATTTCCCCAACCTCTACAATGGTAGGGTCCGTTGTCGTAGATTGGCTGCTATCGCTAGGCGTCGAAAATGTTGTCCTGATCGCTGAAAACACCGACTACGGACAACCGGCGGCGGCGGATGAAACAGCGCGACTCGAAGCGGCGGGCGTCACGGTAACGCAACTGGATGTCGAACTTGGCACTGAAGACTTCGTGCCGATCTTGAGCCGAATCCAGGCGAACCCGGTCGTTCCTGACGCAGTCCGGCTGCATGTGACCGGAGAAACCTCGCTCAATCTCACGCAGCAAATGGCGGAACTCGGCATTGCGCCCACGGAAGATACTGTCTGTGTAACGAACCAGTACGCCTTCCAATCGGACACATATTGGGGAACCGTGCCTGACGGGAATTACTGCGCTTTCAACCGCGTCGGCATAATACCCAGCTTGTTCAACGAGCAAGGCATAGAGTTGAATGAGGCATTCGAAGAAGCTTGGGGTAAACTTGTGCCCAGTTTCGCGATGGCATCGTACGACGCCGTGCATATCGTCGCGGACGCGATGGAACGGGCGGGCAGTTTCACGGATGCCGCCGCTATCGTGGACGCAATCGAAGCGACGGATATCGAGTTGTCCCAGGGTCGCTACCACTTCATGTATGGCAGCCACAATCCCGACCTGCCGGAAGGAACGCCTGCCTTCATGTGGCATCAGTGGCCGGACCCGATCGTTACCGTAATGCAGTACTTCGAACCGAACCAAAGCGCGTTGAATGCCGCCGTCATCTTTCCGGAAGTCTATCAGACGCATGGCACTTCCTATATCGTGCCGGGGACAACGCCCTAAGCGGCGGCTAGCCTGAATTTCTCAGTGATTGGCATTTCCGCCGAGCAAAGGAATGGACGAGCGAGTGGGCGCCAAATGCCCGCCGCTCGTCCCTTTATGAAGGGTTAATTTCAAGTGATGATTAACGACGCGTCTTTGTTGCTTTGGCTGATTGCCGCCGGACCGTTGTGGGCGGCGATTGGGCTCTACGTCATGCCCAGAAGCCAGCGAAAGATCAAACGCGATGAGGAAATAAGCCAGTCCAAACTGCAAATTGCGGGCTTGATCGCCGGCTTCGCCTTGGGGCCCGTTGGGGTTGGGCTGATATACCTGCTGCCGAATTTGATTCGGCGGGCGACGCTGATTCTGGGCATCCTGATCGCCGTCTTCGTTTCATCGCAAGTTCTGGTGCGCGTCAGCGATCCGAATGTGCCCTCGGTGATGTGGCTGGTTCTTGCCGGTCCGCTGTGGGCGGCGCTCGCCAGTTATTTTATACCGCGGCATTATCATGAAGTCGACGCCGACGACAACAACGCGCTCACGGCAGCGGCCTTGGGCGGCTTCGCCATCGGTCCGCTCATTTTCGCTTTGATGTGGAAGCACAGTCCCAAGATCAGCCGCGACTGGATAATCGTGCTGGGTTCATTGGGCGCTTGGCAAATCTACACAATTTTTGCCATAAATAATCCTACGAATCCCTGTGTCGCGGCGCCGTACCACGCGACTTATTTGACGCAGCAGACTGCCAATGGCGTTGTCATCGGCACGATATATTCTCTGATGGCCGTCGGATTGACATTGATTTATTCGGTTCAAGGCGTCATCAGCTTCGCGCATGGACAGATGTATATGATCGGGGGCTATTTTTCCTATTATTTTCTGCTGCATGCCGGCAACTACCTGAGCGAGCTCACGGGCGCCGAGGTTTCGGTCAATCCAATCTGGGGCATCCCGGTGGCGGGATTCATCGTTTTTCTCATTGGTGCCGTCTTCGAACGCGGCTTTCTAAAGCCGATGCACGACGGACTGATTGAACGCGCGGCGGAATACGCGATTCTGATCACGTTTGGCTTCGGTTTCTTCCTCGAATATACGACCTTGGCCATCGCCGGTCCCTTCCCGCAGCGCGCCGATCGCTTCATCGAGATCAGGCGCTTTACGCTGCAGCGAGCGCAGATCACCGACGATTTCGCCTTTGGGCCGATCAACATCATTGGCGATCGCGTCTTCGCCATGGTGATTGGCATCGTCCTTATTTTTGCTCTGCTTTATTTCTTGCAGCGCACCTGGATTGGCCGCGGTCTGCGGGCGACCAGCCAGGACAAGCAAGCGGCGGCTGTAGCCGGCATTAACCCCACCAAAATGAATACCTTGTCCTTCGGCTTGGGCTCGATGCTGGGGGCGATGTCCGGCGCGGCGCTGATCCCGATTTTCGCTTGGGTACCCTGGGTCGGGGCGGAGATGGTAGGCCGCTCTTACGTGATCGTCGTGCTGGGCGGCCTCGGTTCGGTGCCGGGCGCCTTGGTCGGCGGTATCGTTGTCGGCATCGTCGAAGCGCTGGGCGCCGGCTGCTATCCCGACCCCAGCAAAGGCGCGGCATATAAGGAGGCTTTCGCGCTGGTGATTTTTGCGCTGGTTCTGTTGTTGAAGCCGACCGGTCTCTTCGGACGGGAGCAGATCTGATCATGGCGCTCTTCAAGCAAATTCAATCAGCAATTGACAACAGCATCGGGCGCCGCAGGCTGGGATACCTGCTGCTTGGCTTGGTGGTTTTGTTTTTTCTCTGGTTTCCCAACGATACTTCGCAATCAAATTACGCCAAGACGGTATTCATCAGCGGGTTCTTTTACGCCATTTTGTCTTCCAGTTGGGCAATGCTGGCGGGAATCGCTGGTCAGTTTTCCTTCGGGCACATGGCCTTCATGGGCATCGGCGCCTATGTAGCCGGTTTGTTCGCCCGCGATGGCATCACCGTCGCGGCGCTGGGCATTGCGCTGACACCGGAATCCATCTCGGCCGTTGGCGCCATCATCATTGGCACGATAGCGGCTGGCGCGGTCGGTTTGGTCATCGGCTGGCTGCTGCTGCGGCTCCGTTCGTCGTATTTGGCGCTGTTCACAATCGCCTTCTCCGAGCTTTTCCGCATCGCGATGCTGACCGAGTACGACTTCACAGGCGGGTCAAACGGCTTGTCCTTGCGGCCGCTGCTTGAGGTGGCGGATGTCGATACCGCGCGCCAAATCGAATACTATTTGATGTTTGGCTTGCTCGTCGCTTGTCTCTTGGTCATGTATCGAGTCGCGCATTCGCCCATCGGTATTTTTTTGCGGGCGATGCGGGAAGATGAAGACGCGGCCTCGGCTTTGGGCGTCAATGTCGTTCGCTACAAGATTCTGGTCTTTGTATTCACTAGCATGATCGTTGGCTTGGCCGGCGCGATCTTTTACAGCGATGTTGGTTCGGAGCGCATCATCCCCGAACAGTTAGAAGTCCTGCAAATGTCGCTGATCATCGCCTACGCGTGCATTGGCGGCATGGAAAGCTTGCTGGGCGCGGCGGCGGGCGCCTTCATTTCCCGTTATTTGCTGGAAGCCATGCGCGAGGTGATCATCACCCTGCCCTTCGGCTTAACCATGGCTGACGGCTCCGACGCCTTCGTGTGGGAGACCGGCGCCTGGCGCTTTGCGCTTTTCGGGCTGGTGATGGTCTTCACCCTGCGTTACATGCGCAATGGATTGCTCTTTCCGATTTTCAATTGGTTCAGCGGGCGCGACTTGGTCTTGAAAGAGACCGTCGCCAAACGCAAACACGACGATGATCACGTGGCGATGCTGGAGGACCAGGATGAGTGAGATCAACCTGGAACTGAACAGGATCGCCAAGCGCTTCGGCGGCAATCAAGCGGTGGATCATGTGTCGTTTAGCGTGACGAAGCCGCAATTAATCGGCATGATTGGTCCCAACGGCGCGGGCAAGACGACCTTGACCAACCTGATGAGCGGCATGCTAAAACCCAGCAGCGGGACCATCTATCTCAATGGAAGGCGTATCGATGGACGCGCCCCCTACGATGTAACCAGAGCGGGCTTGGGGCGCACTTTCCAGATTACGCGCGCGCTCAACCGCATGACCGTGATGGAAAACATGATGGTGCCCGGGCTGGCTCACGAGCCGGGGGCGCGCAAAGCCGATCTGACAGAGCGCGCGCGGCAGATTCTGTCTTTCCTAACGATCGATCATTTGACCAACGAATACAGTCGCGCGCTCAGCGGGGGACAACGAAAACTGCTCGAGTTGGGTCGTCTTTTGATGTTGGATCCATCGGTGATTATTTTGGACGAGCCATTTGCCGGCGTTCATCCGCGGCTGCAGGAAACGATCTATAACTACATCCACCGCGTGCACGAGGACGGCAAAGCCATCATCTTGATCAGCCACAATATGGGCGCCGTCTTTGAGTTGAGTCAGCGCCTGATCGTGCTCAATTTCGGCGCCTTGATCGCAGATGGAGAGCCTCAGCAAGTCAAGAATGATCCGGCCGTGATTGACGCCTATCTCGGCCACGACGAGGATGACTAGCTTATGCTTGAGATCAAAGACCTCTACGTCGGCTATTACGAAGATCTGCATATCTTGCGCGGGCTTGACCTTCGGGCGGAAAACGGCAAGTTGACGGCAATTCTGGGCGCGAACGGCGTCGGCAAGTCTACCCTGTTAAAAGCCATATACGGCTTCCTGAAACCGCACAGCGGCCAGGTCTTGCTCAACGGCCGCGATGTCACCGGCACACCGACCCACAAGCTGATTGACCTCGGCATCAGCTATATCCCGCAGCAGCCGGGCGTCTTCAAGCACATGAGCGTGCGCGAGAATCTGATGATGGGCGCCTGGACATTCCAGAACGACAAGAAGCGCATGGAAAGCAAAATCGAAGAGAATTACGAGCGCTTCCCCATTTTGCGCGAAAAACAGCAGGATCACGCCGGCAGCTTGTCCGGCGGACAGCAGCGCATGGTCGAAATCGGGCGTACCTTGATGACCGACCCCGAAGTCATCCTGGTGGATGAACCGACCGCCGGCTTGGCGAAGCTGCTGAGCGAGGAAGTCTATCGCATGTTAGTCAACCTGCGGGATCAAGAAGGCTTGACCATATTGCTTGTCGATCAAGAGATTCGCGAGGCGCTCAAGATCGCTGACTACGTCTATGTTCTGGAGTTGGGACGCAACAAATTCGAGGGACCGGCTTCGGATTTTGACGACCTCGAGAAAGCCTTCTGGGCTTAAGCAAATGCGCTAGCCCTTCAAGCCCGTCATTACGACACCCTGAATGAAATAACGCTGCGCCAGAAAGAAGAGCGCGATAACCGGCAAGGTGACCGCCGTCGACGCCGCCAGTTGTAAATCCCAATGGATATCGGTCTGGCTGCGGAAGGAAGCCAATCCCACAGCGATGGTGAAGTTATCGGGCGAGCGCAGGTAAGTAATGGGACCGATCAAATCGTTCCAGGCGAAGAGGAATGTGAAAATCCCGATGGTGATGAGCGCCGGCTTTGACAGGGGCAGTATGATGCGCCAATAGACGCCAAATTCGCTGCAACCGTCGATGCGCGCGGCATCGGCGATCTCCTCCGGTATGGTCCGGAAGAACTGCCTCATAAGGAAGATGTTGAAAGCCCCGCCACCGAAGAATGGCGGAACAACCAGCGGCAGGAAAGTATCCACCCAGCCGAGCCGTGAAAACACGATGAAACTCGGCACCAAAAGCACAGCGTAAGGAAGGAAGAGCGTCGCCATCACAATGCCGAACCAAAAGTCTCGGCCCGGAAAGCGCATACGCGCGAAACCGTAGGCGCAGAACGACGAAGTGAATACCACAGCGATGACGTTCAGACCGGCGACTAGAATCGTATTTCGGAAGTATGTGCCGAAGGGTTTGTAGGTCAGCGCGTAGACGTAATTCTCCGGAACGATCGGGTCGGGTATCAACTGAGGCGGATACTGGAAGATGTTGATCTGCGTTTTCAGCGAACTGGAAAGCAGCCAGATGAAGGGCGTGATCATGACGACAGCGAAGAATACCAGCAGGAATACGGTCAGCCAGTGGAAAAAGATATCGCCGTATGACTTTGGTCGACGTCGCGATTCGACGTAGTCAGCTGGTTTCTCGCTAAAGCCCACGAGTTACGCTCCTAATCGCCCGGATTTTCATAATAGACGCGCGAACCGATATAACGGAACACGAAAAACGACAGCACCAGCAGGATTGCGAAGAGCAGCCAGGAGAGCACCGCGGCATAACCCATTTTTTGACTGCTGAAGGCGGTGCGCCAAATGTGCAGCACCAAGAACAGGGTCGCTCTCTGTGGTCCGCCGTTTGTGATCAAGAGCGCGCTGACAAAAACCTGAAAGGAATTGATGAAGCCGATGACCAGATTGAAGAAAATAATCGGCGACATCATCGGCAATGTCACGTAGAGCATCCGCTGCCAACGACCAGCGCCATCGATTTCGGCCGCCTCGTAGAAAATCTGCGGGATGCCCTGCAAGCCAGCCAGGAAGATGATCATTGAACCGCCGACTCCCCAGACGGTCAGAATCACAAAAGCCAGCATTACCCAATTTGGGTCTTGCAGCCAGCCGATTTTCGGTCCCCCAAAGGCGCGAATGACGAAATTGATCAGACCGAATTCCGTATTAAAAAGCCAAGCCCACAAAATGGCGTTTGCCACAGCCGGCACAATACTGGGCAGGAAATAGATAGTACGGAAAATGGCGATGAAACGAAACTTGGCGTTGATCAAGTTAGCCAGGAAAAACGCGAATACCAAGCCCAGCGGCACCGATATGACCGAGAAAACTATCGTGACCTTCAGGCTCTGCGCCAAAATAGGGTCGCCGATCATCTTGCTGAAGTTGGCCATGCCGACGAACTTGGGCGCCGCCAAAAAGTTCCACTTGTGAAATGTGAGATAACCCGCGACCGCCGCTGGTCCCAGCCACCAGAGCAGGAAACCCAAGATGAAGGGCGCGATGAAGACATAACCCATCAGCGTGCGACGCTGCCGCAGGGTCAAGCGGTTGTATTGCCGCGTTAGCCAGAAGCCTTCGGCGACGCCTTGATTGGCTGAATGCGCAGTCATGAGTTTTCGCTCGTTTTTCATTGCAAACAACACGCCTGGCGGGAGAGCCTTTTGACTCTCCCGCCTGCGCGAATGTCACAGTTCTTTGTGCCTAGAGCTAGGCACTAATGTACGAACCTGTGGCGGAGGCTACATATCTTCCTTTGCCGCCATCAGGACTTCGTTCGCGCCGCGCACGGCATCGGGCATGATGTCCTCAGCCCGTTCACCGTTTGCCAGCCCTTCAAAAGCCGGGTTGATGTAATCATTTGCCGCTTCGATATAGCCTGGAGGTATAGCCACAGCGACACCGTGCTTCGGCAGATAATCGGTCGCAAACTGCGAATAGTTTGGCGGATGGATGCCTTCACGGATCCAGCCTTTCAGCCCCTCTTCCGTCAGCATGGCTGTCTGGTTGGGGATCCACAGACCGATCTTGCAGAAGTGCTCTTGATAGAAGGGCGTAGCCAGGAAGCGCACCCAGCGCCAGGCTTCTTCCGGATGGTCGGTGCCCGCGAGCACGGAATGGAAGTGCGCCTGCATGATACTGGCCGGCTTCTGCATCTTGGGCAGCGCGCCCGTGCCCATGGCCACATTCATAAGCGACGGATTCATCCAGGATAGCGCCCAGGAACCGTCTACCGCCATCGCCAGGCGGCCGCTATCGACCATTTGCACGTTGTTCATGCCCAGGCTGGCCAAGGCGGCGCTCCGCGGCGCCACATGATGCTCGTGCACCAGATCCGTGATGCGCTGCAAGCCTTCCATCGCTTCCGGACTGTCCAGACCGATCAAGCCGTCTTCGGTGAGGAACTCGCCGCCGTTCGCGTGGGCGGCCAAGCCCAGCGGCATCCACCAGAAGGGCCAGTCGACGCCCCACTGCACGATGTCCTCGCTATCGAATCCGGCATCGCCGGGATGACGGCCCGCGCTGTCTTTGGTAAAGGCTTTGCAGACTTCGAGGAATTCATCCCATTCCCAGATTTCGTCATCCTGGAAGCCCGGCGGCGTAATGCCTTCCGCCTCGAACATTTCGGCATTGTAGTAGAAGTGATGAGCTACCCAGGTTGAGCCGATGCCATACCAGCGCCCGTTGACCTCGCAGCGGTTAGCTTCCTGTGGTTCGAGGAAGTAGCCTGGCTGGCCCAAAAGCGGATCATTCTTGACAAGATCGGTGATATCCATCAAAGCGCCGCCGACAGCTAAGGTTTCGTAACTATCGGACAAGATGAAGCCGGTGTCCGGCGCCGTGCCCGCCGCGATACTGGAGAGCAGGATGCGTCCGTATTCCCCGGCGTCCGGTGTATGCAGCCATTCGACGGCGATGTCAGGATGCTCCTCCATAAATACTTCGATGGCTGCCTTGACGCCTTCATCCTCGGCGACCCCGCCCCACCCGCCGAAGGTGATGTTGGTGACATCTTGCGCCAGCGCCGGAGGCAGATAGCCGAGCTGCGCCAGCATGGCCGCCGCCGTTGCTGACCCGCCCGTTAACTTCAAGAACTCTCTACGTGAAATACTCATGATTGTCTCCTTACAAACCAATCTCGATAAACGATAGACCGGCCGCCTACAGGATCAGTTGCGCCCGGGCGCATCCCCCACCGGTATGCAAAGTATACCCCCCCCCCCCCCCCGCGCCAAATACAAGCAAATCGCTCACATAATTCTTGCGGAAACCGTTGACACTCTCTCATACTCCTTAACATGACCGCAGCCAAACGCGCATCTCGCCCGGTGCGCGATTCGCCCACAGATAATATGGAATCGCCTTGAAACTGAATGCCGCCTCATTATATCCCGCGCGGCTTTGATGACGATACAGCGCCGCGCTTTCCTCCGCTGGCTCAATCCGAAGCGCTTCACCGGTAATCACCGAAGCGCCGCCAAACAACTCGCTGTCGAACGACACGTCCAACTCGGAAGTCTCAGGAATGCAGACATTCGCCAGTCGCGGTCCGTTATCGACTTCTTCGAGACAATACACTAGCGGACCACGCTGCAGCGCAATCTGACCGGCGGTCTGTCTGATGCTCGGATGCGGCATGACCCGCTCGACCGGCATAGCCAGCGTCAACTCTATCGTGTCGCCATCATTCCATTCTCGCGAAAGGATTGCGTAGCCTCGCTCCGCTGGCGCCGCTTGCGCCTCGCCGTTGACCGAGAGCTGACAATCGTAACACCAGTCGGGAATGCGCAGCGCCATTTCGAAGGCGACCGTCCCCGTCGATTCCACCGAGATACGGACAGAGCCATCCCAAGGGTATTGTGTCTCTTGCACCAGCCGAATCTCTCCGCCACCTACATCCAAAGTGACCGCGTTGTCGTGATACATCTGCACATAGACGCGAGCACCGGCCTGCGAATAAGCGTATTCGCCGATGCTCGCGATCAAGCGCGAGATGTTTGGCGGGCAGCAGGGACAGTGAAACCAGGGCGTTCGGCGATAATGCCCATCCTCCATGTTTTCGTGCCAGCGGCCCTGCGGGTTGACGCCGGGATAGGCCGCCAGCGGATTGGCGTAAAAGAACTCATCGCCGGAATGGGATAGCCCGCTCAGTGACGAGTTGTATATAGCGAGCTCCATGACATCGATGTAGCGGCTGTCGGGATCGAGATGGAACATGCGATGCGCCCAAAACGCTAGAGCGATCGCCGCGCAAGTCTCGCAATAGGCTGTTTCAGTAGGCATATCATAAGCGAAAGTGAAGCCTTCGTTGTGATGCGACGGTCCTACCCCGCCGTGCACATACATCTGGTGCCGCGTCAGATCGTCCCACAACAAGCGCGAAAGCCTCAACAATTCATCATCTCCCGTTTCCAGCGCGACATCGGCGATCCCGGCGTATAGGTAACAGGCGCGTACTGAGTGGCCATTGGCTTCGGTATGTTCGCGCAAGGGCAAATGCGCCTGACAATAGCGGTAGGTACGCGCCCAGTAATCTTCGGGCTGTTCCCCGCGTTGTACCGATTCCTGGTCATAGTAATGCGGCGCTTGTCCGCGTTCGTCGATCAAGTATGAAGCCAGGTCCAGGAAGCGCTTTTCGCCGGTTTCACGATACAGCTTGACCAGCGCCAGCTCAATTTCCGGATGACCGCCATAACCGCGCCGCTTGCCATCTTCTGTCCCGAAAGTAGCAGCGATATGATCCGTGAAGCGAATCAAGACATCAAGCATCTTGCGTTTACCAGTCGCCTGCGCATAAGCGACTGCCGCTTCCAAAAGGTGCCCGGCGTTATACATTTCGTGGTTATCGCGCAGGTTGGCCCATTCTCCCTCGGGGAAATGCACGGGGAAATAGGTATTCAAATAGCCGTCATCCCGCTGAGCGCCTGCGATAGCATCAATCAGATCGTCCGCCAGCGCTTGCAGTTCCGCGTCCGGATGGGTGGCGAGGCTGTAAGCAACCGATTCCAACCACTTGCCGGAGTCCGAATCCCAAAACACGCGGACGCCGATCCTCTGGTGTGAGGGCGGCGGCACGGCAGGTCCCCCCATCGACCAGGATTCAATTCGCCCGGTTTCTTCCAACTTCCGGTAGATAGCCGGAATCGTTACCGCGCGATTGACTGATTGCCTTTCGCCCCAGAAGCCACGGGTGATGGACACCTGCTTTAAGGGAATGGGCGCAGCGCGATTGCCTACAACTTTACTCATAAAGACTCTCCAAATGATGCGAAAAACAACAATGCCTAAACTTGCTTTGACAAAAGACGAGAAACAAACTTACGGTGAACTCGAAAGAGGAATAAAATCTCTTCAAAGTTTGGTAAAGCAGTATATCCAACTGACAAATCACATGCAAGTAAAGCCACCATGTTGAAAGGCAACTCCCATGCTGATCCATACACGCTCAGTCGCGCGCAAAGTCTTTGACATCTGGCGTAGTCCGGGTCGCTTCACCAAGAACCCCGATATCGTAGTCGCCCCAACGGGTCGTTACTTGTTGATCTACAGCGATGTGGACGCGCATTGGTCGCTGAAGAACCAGATCTTGACCTTGCTGGCCAGTGATGACGGGGGCGCCACCTGGTACAAACATCGCGAGATTGATCAAGCGGATCTGTCCGCCGGCGATGAACGTCTGGTGACGCCGCGGCTGAGCCTGCTCGCCGACGGACGCCTGGTTGTCATTGTGGATCATGACGACGATGAGCACTTCCATGAAGATCAAGAACCCGGCAACTGGCTCTATTGGAGCCACGACGGCGGCGATACCTGGTCCGAAGCGCAAAGAGATAACGGCATCGGCGGCTTCGAACCCGACCGCGTCATGGACCTGCCCGACGGCACGCTCGGCGTCACATCGCACTTAATGCGCGGCGGGTCGCAAGAGTTCGCGCAGGTCCTGTGGACCTCGGAGGACCGCGGCCGGACCTGGACCGAAAGAAGCACTATCGCGCATGACGGCTACCACCGCTTCTGCGAAGGCGCGCTTGTGCTAATAGACGCCGGGCGACGGCTGGCATGTGTCATGCGCGAGAATCACTCGGGCGGCATCCCCTCATTCGTCGCCTTTTCCAATGACAGCGGCCACAACTGGAGCGAGCCGAAAATGCTGCCTTTCGCGCTGCATCGACCCTACGCCAAACAGCTCACAGACGGGCGTGTCATGGTGACGGGCAGAAACGTGAACGGTGGGCTGGGAACTTACGCCTGGGCTGGCGACCTGGAAGCGGAAGCTGGCAGATATGCGATCGGCGGTCCCCGACGAAAGTATGCCGCCGAATTAAAAGATGGCGCGCTGGTCATTCACAACCGGCCTGAACATGAATGCCGCTATACCCTGCTCCCGCCGGAGTCGTCATTCAGCGCTGTCGATTTCGAGGCGGCATTGCGAGTTGAGGCTTCTGCCGGACATGCCGCGGTCGCCTTCATGTCGATCTCGCGTCTGGGACAACTGCTGCGCATCGCGCCCGATCATATTGCGATCTCTCGTGGACGACACGAAGCCCGCCATCCTGTTGATATGACCGCCTTTCACCGAGTGGGTCTGCACCACCGGCGCGGTTGGCTGCAAGTCAAGCTGGACGGCGAAACTGTCTTAAGTCGCTGCGTTTTCCGCGAAGAGAGGCCCGCCAACGATTTTCATGGCGGGGACCCGGCGCGGCGCAGTCAATTTGGACAGTTCGGCGATAGCGGTCGCAGCTATTGGCGGGCGGTCTCGTACCGGCTGGGAAACCCCGAGCTCAATAACTTCGCTTGGCGCTGGGGCGCCTCATCCGGCGAATACCCCGATCAATACCAGCGCGAGCGCATGATACAGATTCACGCCAATCACCCCGCGCAAAAGCCCTGGCCCGATCATGGCTATTCATCGTGGATTCAACGCGAGGACGGGGGCGTTTACCTGGTAGATTACAGCAACTTGGGCGATGTCGCCGACACCGCCCACCTGATCGGGGTCAATATCGAAGCGGAAGACATCGCTTGATACATTTTGCCATAGCAGCTCCGCAGGCATATAATCCCTCGTATGTTGACCAAAGCGAAAAACGGCAAATGCCGCGAACCGGAAAGCCGAGGCGCATTCCTATTGTGAAACCTGTGCCGAGTGACTGCAGGGGTTGTCTTCGACCGCCGCTGTAATGACCAAGCCCCAGCGATAGGATCGAGCTTGCTATTGGGCAAAGACCTTGAGAAAGGATAAGCCAAGATGCCACGTCGACTCGCAGTGACCGGACCGTATGAGGCGAGCGTTCTGGAATATGAAGACCGCGTCTTGGACGAGAACGAAGTGTTGGTGCGCACGGAGATCGCCTCCGCTAAGCATGGCACTACCTTTGCCATGCTTGATGGACGCAGCTTCGCCGGAAAGCGCTTTGATCTCGAGCGGCATATCTTCCTAGACGCTGAAAAAAGAGAGGCTGTTCACAGTCCTTCGACCGAGACTCCGTGGAATACGGGCACGAGCGGTATCGGCGTAGTCGAAGCCATTGGCGCAGGTGTGACGCGCTTTTCACCTGGCGATCGCGTGGTCGGCGTGATGGATATCCGCGAGACGAATATTGTCAGAGAAGAATGGATCTTCCCTCTAGGCGATCTTGACCCGCTCATCGCCCTGTGCATGGAGCCAGCTTACGTTTCGATTCACTGCGTCCGTGAATCCAACCTGCGCTTCGGCGATCGAGTCGCGGTCATCGGGCTGGGCGCCTTGGGATTGCTGGCAGTTAGTATCGCCCGCGCCGCCGGAGCGGATAAAATAATTGCCGTCGACCTCTTGCCAAAACGTCGGGCGCTTGCCGCGGAATACGGCGCTGAAGTCACTCTGGATCCGCGCGACGGCGATGTAGGACTGAAGATTCGCGAATTGACAAACGATATGGGAGTCGACATCACTATTGAACTGACCGGCAACTATATCGGGTTGAATACAGCCATCATCAGCACGCGAGTGGGCGGCTTGATCTGTTCCGCCGGATTCTATCAGGGCGAAGCGCAGGGACTTTTTCTCGGCCGTGAATGGCATCACAATCGGCTGACGATGATCGTCCCGCACGGTTGTGGCGGGGGGCATGAATCGCGTGATTACCCCTATTGGGACCAGCAGCGAGCTTTCGAGACGATCTTGGCCATGATGCGGCGGGGACAGTTGAACGCCCGCGGCTTGATCAACAAAGTCTATTCGCTGGAGGAAGCGACGCGCGCGTTCCAGCACATCAGGGAGCAGCCCGATGACATTATCAAGTTCGCGGTGGATCTTCGCAACTAGCCAAGAATTAGAACTTAACGCCACCTTGCGTCAAGCCTTCAACGAAGCGGCGCTGCAGCGCTAGAAACAGCGCCAAAACAGGTGCGATCATCATGAAGGCGCCCGCGCTCGTCATCGCCCAATCCCTGCCAAAGCGGTCGGTGAATTTGAAATAACTTGTTGTGACCGGAAACATATCCGGCTTATGTATGAAGATCAGCGCGACCTGGAATTCGCTCCAGATGCCCAGCCCCACTACAAGACCAACTGTCAAAAAACCGGGCCAAGCCAAGGGCACAATTATCCTAAGCAGCACCTGCAACTCATTTGCGCCGTCAACACGCGCGGCGTCTTCCAACTCTACCGGCAGACCGATTAGATAAGAGCGTAGCAAAAAGATCGAAAACGGCGCGTTTAGAGCTGTGTAAATGAGAATGAGTCCATGATAGGTATTTAGCAAACCCAACTGTCGCCACAAAAAGAATAAGGGAACGAGGTACAGCCATATTGGCACGGTAGAAGCCACCAACAAATAGATCATGACGAAATTCGCGCCAGGCGGATTCTTACGCGCCAGGCTGTAAGCGGCCAATCCGCCCAGCGTTAACTCCGCGACAACGGTGCCGATGACGAGGATCACGCTGTTTTTGAAGGTACGAGAGAATTCGCCTTTCTCCCAGGCGTTACCGAAGTTTTCAAGGTGCACCTGTCGCGGCAAACCGAGCGGGTTCAAACCGATCTCTGAATTGGATTTGATGGAATTCAAGCCCAGCAATACCACCGGACCCAAGGAAAAGACAACCAGAATAGAAAGGAAAATGTGATTGAACGCGTTGCTCTCGCGCTGCTTGCGGAACAGCGCAAATTCTCGTCTGACGGTCATATATCCCATCCCCTCTTACGCAGGTAGGCGAAGGCGCTTACAATCAGACCCGCGAAGGCGCATATCGTAATTCCCTGCGCCGCAGCGTAACCAGCCTCAAATCGTTGGAAGGCGTTCTTATAGATGTCGATGCCAAGTACTTCGGTTGCCCCAGCTGGACCGCCCCCCGTCAGAATGAAAATGTAGTCGAACACGAGGAATGCCCAAATCATCACCATCATCATCATGAAAAGCACAACCGGTCTGATACCGGGCAAAGTAACATGCCAGAATTCCTGCCAGCGGTTGGCGCCGTCGACTTTTGCCGCATCGTACAAGACAGGATCAATGCCTTGCATCGCAGTCAGGAATAACACCATGAGGAAACCCCAGAAGTGCCAGTTATCGGCGAAGGCGATCGCCCAGAGCGCCGTGTCCGATTGACCCAATAGCGCTTTGTCATAACCGACAAGTGTCGGTAAGCCAAAACGTGGATTGTATAAATATCGCCAGATCGTGGCTGTTACAACGCTGGGCAAAATGAAGGGCATGAATAGCGCCGTTCGATAGAACATGGCGCCCCGCTTGACTTTTGCCAGCAAGCTGGAGCCGAATAAGGCAAAGATGAATGGCACCGTAATGAAGAAAAGCATCCACTGGATATTCCGCAACAGGGCATCAATGTGGCTTTGATCCTCGAAGAACATTTCTTCAAAATTGCGCAATCCGATGAATTCCGCTTCGCCGATCCCGGACCAATCGGTGAATGAGTAATAAACCCCTTGTATGGCCGGGAACACCACGACAAACGCGTGCAAACCCAGGATAGGGAGCAGAAATATCCAGGGAACGACAAGATATCGCATGAGGCGATAGCGCGACCAGTTGTCTCTCTTGCGCTTCGGCTTGAGTGGTTTCAGGGCTTTCGTCTCGGACTGAGAATCGGATAGCGCTCCAGCGTTCCACGCCATAAACACATTCCTCTCAATTCTTAAACGCGTCCCGCCACTGCTGATTGTGAAGAACGAATTGAACGATAATGAGTGAACAGGATCCAGGAAAGTGTTGGCGTTCCGGCAAGAACTGCGCCAGAACGCCAACATGGGATTGAGCTTATCGGGCGGGAATCGGCGGGATCAGACCCTCGGCAAATTCCTCTTCAAATTCCTTCTGCATGCCGGCGAGGTAATCCTCCACGGAGATTTGGTCATCGTACACGCGCACGATTTGCTCCCACAACCAGACGTTGGTGCGAGCGGGCCAGAAACTCCAACTTGTGTAGCCGACGTTGCCAGCCGCCGAGGCTTGGCCAAATTCTTGATACAGACGCGCCTCGCGCGGATCGGCCTCGGCGAAGACGTCGCCTTCGTAAATCAGAGGCGCTGGCGCATTCCCGCAAGCGGCATGCGACTGTGCCTGAAAACCCGTGCTGTAATAGTGGTCAAGCACGGCTGCTGCCGCGTCCGGATTTTGGGTCGCGGAACTGATTCCCCAACTCGAACCCACACCGATGATGAAATGCGCCTCGTCTGAAAAGGTTGTCGGAAACGCGAACCAGTCCCACTCATTCGTGTTGCCAGCCGCTTCACCGAAGAAGTCGCGCTGGTAGTTGTCCAACATCCAGGTGCCTTCGAAGCTCATGGCAATCTCGCCCACGCCAAACAGCGCATGCGCCGAATCGAATGTGTCAGCGAAGAAGAGATCCATGCCTCCCATGAACCAGCCATCCTGAACTACGCGTTTCAATTCCGTCATCGCCTCGACAAAAGCGGGGTCGGTCCAGGGACGCTGACCTGTGAGCGCCTCATAAACCAGTTCAGGTCCGGCGTGATGGCTTAGGAAGACACTGACCGCCCATTCGTAGCAGGGTGCGCATTCACCGAATGCGGGACCCATAACTACAAGGCCGGCGTCAACAATGGCTTCACCCAAAGCGACAAACTCATCGTAAGTCTTGGGAATTGACCAACCGTTCTCCTCGAAGACTGTCTTGTTGTAGTACAAAATGACCGTCTCAAGTTCCTCGGAAAGGCTGTACAGCGAACCTTCAACCCGCCCCAGATCAAGCGCCCATGGAGCAAAGCGATCGTCCCAGTTATACTCATCCGAGTAGTGGTCGAGAGAGAGTAGCAGACCCGCATTTGCCAACTCCAACATGAAAGAAGGACCGTGCGAGTAGGTAATGTCGGGACCGGCGCCGCCTTGCAACGCTGTGCGCTGCGCGTCGATGAGACCCGTGCTTGGCTGCAGTACAACTTCAATAGTGATGTCTTCGCGCGGGAACGTTTCCACCAGCATGTCTGACCAGCATGTGCCTGTATCGTCATCGGCAGCCCAGATTGTTACATTATTATCCTGCGCCATTGATGCTCCGGCAAAAAGAGCCGTGATCAACAACAACAGCGACAAAACGGCGAGTCTTCTTCTTAACATTGCAGGTTTCCTTTCGTTACAGCAAATAATTCAGATTCGTCTAGCATGCCATACGCGTTAACGTAATCCTACCACTCACACCTCCTTATGTGCTTTTACGTTGAATGCCCGATTTGATCGCCGCGACGAGTAAATTATGAAGTGAAGGACGCCAATGTCTCATCAAGGAATCTTAAGATTGAACAGTCCACTCCATCGAGAGTATAACAATTCCAATGGTGATGTCAAAACACCCAAGCGACGGGCAGTGTATCCATTTCGGTTGTAATAGACTTAGCCAATCCCCGACATAAGATCCTTAACCCATAATACGATCGACGTTGGCAGGGGCGACTCGGTGGAAAATTTTCTTTATTTCAACCGACTTCGATACCCTGCCCATGTCCCAGCTTTGTTTGACAAGTCAAGCGCGGGAGCGATATACTTGACGACTGGTAGCGGCCCGCAAGCCCAAGCCGCATCATTTGAATTTTTGTTAGATGACGAGAAGGGGGACATAAGCATACGACCTAAGGCATCAACATTAGCAAGAAGCTGATTAATCGCGCGCGCAGAACGATTAATCCAACTACTAGAAGGAGAAAGAAAATGATACGCAGAATACTTGCTGTTTTACTTTGCGTGGTACTCGTTACGAATGTTACGGGTCAAAGCGATGAGAAACCCTATGAAGGCACGACCCTCAACTTCCTGTACTTGGCTACCGCCTTTACGAATGGGCTCAAGGAACTGGAACCGGAATTCGAAGCCTTGACCGGCATAAGCGTCGAATTCGAACTGCTGGACGAAGAAGGTTCCGTGCGCAAGACCCAACTGGAATTGGCCAGCGGAGCCGGCAACTATGATGTCGTCGGCATTCAGAGCGGGAATATACCGCTTTACGCGGAGAACAGCTGGGTGACACCGGTTGAAAATTTCTGGGGTACGGACGTTTCGGATCCGGAGGCGCTGGACCACGACGACTTGATCGCTTCGACAATGGCCGCCATGCAATGGGATGGCGTACAACAATGCCTGCCCTTCTTTGCGGCGACGATCATCATGTACTATCAGATTGACATATTTGAAGCGGCCGGCATCGAGAGTCCGCCGACAACTTATGACGAATTGCTGGAGATCGCCCCGCTGCTTCACAGCGACGAGGTGCCGCTAATCGCTTTGAGGGGAAATCCGCCGGCCGCGCATGGCAATATCTGGCATTTCAATTCCTTCTTCCACGGTGAAGGCGCCAAGTTTTTCGCCGATTTCCCGAACGATCTGACACCGACCGTCAATTCGCCGGAAGCCATCAGAGCGCTCACCAACTTTGTGACGCTGAAGAACAACTATGGACCAGAGGGCGTAGCCGCGTATCAATACCCCGATGTCACCAGGGCGATGCAACAAGGTACGGTTGTGATGGTCATGGAGGGGGCGCCATTAGCGGGACGTATCCTTGATCCCGAGGAGTCCAAGGTATCCGGAAATCTCGGCTTCGCCGTCGTGCCGGGCGGCGCGGCTGGTCCCAAGCCGTCATTCGCGGCGCATGGGATCTGCGTCACAGCCGATTCAGAGCATCAGGAAGCGGCTTATACATTCGTCGAATGGGCTTTGAGCTTCGACACGATGAAGAAGATTTCCCTGGCTCTGCCACAGATTGCGGTGACACGGGACAGCCTTTGGGAAGATGCGGACTTCATCGCCAAGTATGACTATGATTTCGGCGCTGGATCCTTCCTCAAAGCATTTCAAGACAGTCTCGCTGCCGCGCCCTTCGACTATTACCCAGCATTCGCGGGATGGCCCTTGATGGGCGATATTCTGGGGCAGGCGGTGCAAGAAGCCGAAATCGGCGCGAGGACGCCGGAAGACGCGCTCAACCACGCCAATGAACTGATAACACAGATGCTCCAAGACGAGGGATACCTGCCTTAAAGCTGGCATCCAGGACGGCTCTCGGGTTGAATCAAGGACCTCGAGAGCCGTCCCTCTTTATTGCATTCGGCGATCACGCCGGTAACCCTCGGAGTCCCGCAAAGACTTCATCACGACAAGTCGAGCAATGGTCGAGAGGCGCGAAATGGCATCGTATGAGCCTATTCCGCAACGAGCATATTTGAAGTATCTCTCGCCGTCGATCGTCGTCCTTCTCTTGCTTACCGCGCTCCCCGTGCTCTTCACGCTCTATCTGAGCACCTCGTCCTTGTCATTTGCCAGTCCCAGACCGGAACGCTTCATCGGCTTGCGGAACTACGACCGGCTGCTGGACGATATTCGATTTTTGCAAAGCATTCCCGTCAGCTTACTCTTCATCGTCGTGCCCGTCGCCCTGCAACTGATTCTCGGTTTCATCGTTGCCGTCATCATGAATGAACGGCTGCCGGGCATGAAGTGGCTGCGCTACCTTCTTGTCGCGCCGATGGTGATACCGCCGATCGTGACCGGTCTGACCTGGCGCGTTTTGTTCACGCCAAAGTTGGGCAGCGTCAACTATTTCCTGAGCCTCGTGGGTCTGGATGGTCCCAGTTGGTTAACGGACGCCAATTGGGCTCTCGTCGCCATCATCATCGTCGCTGTTTGGGGTTGGACGCCATTCGTCGCGCTTATGTTTCTGGCCGCTATGCAATCCTTTCCCGATGAATTATACGAAGCCGCCGTTATTGACGGCGCGACCTGGATCCAGTCTGTCAGGCACGTTACCCTGCCTTTGCTGAAACCGACCCTCACCTTTATCGGCATCCTGCGCACCATGGAAGCCCTGGGTATTTTCCCGATCATATATATTGTGACCGCCGGCGGACCGGCCGCGGCCACCGAAACCGTTAACTTCTACGCATTCGTTAGCGGATTTAGTTATCTGAAAGTCGGTTACGCCTCAGCCATAATCGTTGTTTACTTTTTTATGCTCTTGCTGATCATTGGTCCTACGATGCGAATCCTGCTGCGAAATTTCCAAGTAGATTCATAACTCATGAAGCGCCGATCGAAGTTTACAACAGCGAGCCTCTATGTCGTCGGCATAATCTATGGGCTGGCAATCCTTGGTCCCATCCTATGGATATTGCTGCTCGCGCTCAAGAACGCCCTGGATGCCTTTGCCTATCCACCCTTGTTCATTTTTGAGCCCACGCTTGAGCATTTCATCGCCATCGTTCAGGATCCGGAGTTCCGTCTCGCCTTCTCCAACAGCGTCATCATTTCAACCGGGTCCGTCGTTCTCGCGATGGCATTCGCGATACCGGCGACCTTTGCCATAACCATTATGCGAGGGCGGGCGCGGCGAAATTCCTTATTGACTATCCTGCTCATCCGCATGGTACCGGGCATGATTTATTTGCTGCCCTATTTTGTGATCTATTCTCGCCTCGATTTGCTTGATACGCATATCGGCTTAATCATCATCTATCTTATTTTCTGCCTGCCCTTGATTGTCTGGACGCTCATACCGGTCTGGGGCGCTGTTCCGCTGGAATTGCGCGAGTCTGGCATGATCGATGGCGCCAATCTATGGCAGATCCTCGTTTTGATAGAATTGCCGCTGGTCCGTATCGGCATTATCGCCTCCGGGATTATCGCTTTCATTTTTGCCTGGAACGAATTCTTGTTTGCCCTGGTCATCACTCGGCGGAAAACCGTAACGCTGCCAGTCATAATTACGCATTACATGGGCTACGAAGGTTACGAGTGGGGCAAGATTTCGGCTGCTTCAGTTATCATCATGACGCCTGTCGTTGTTTTTGGATTTCTGATTCAGCGCTATATGATCACCGGTCTGACCGCGGGAGCAGTCAAAGGCTGACGGGATTATCCAGGAGATTGACAGAACCGGCAAAGGAAAGGCAATGAAATCAAAACCGCCCAACATACTTTGGATCTGCACCGACCAACAACGCTTCGACACGATCAGCGCCCTTAACAATACTCAATTGAATACGCCCAATATCGACAGGCTTGTGGCGACGGGCGTCGCCTTTGAACGCGCCTATTGCCAAAGCCCCATCTGCACGCCGAGCCGCGCCAGTTTTTTGACCGGCATGTATCCCAGCAGCGTTCATGCCTGCGGCAATGGCAACGAAGTTTGGGCAGAAGCCGCCCCGCTGGTCACGGCGCTTCTGGCGGACGCCGGTTACGACTGCGCCCTAGCCGGCAAGCTGCATTTGGCCGGCGCCTATGGCCGCATAGAACCGCGCCCGAAACACGATGGCTACCGGCTCTTTCATTGGAGCCACGACCCGGAAGATCAGTGGGATGCCGGCCACGCATACGCGGACTGGCTCGGCTCATTGGGTCATGACCTCGGTGAAATGCGCGAGAATCCCCACGATATTCCGCCGGAGTTGCATCAGACGACCTGGTGCGCCGACCGCGCCATAGATTTCATGGAAGCCGACCACGGCGGCAAGCCCTGGCTGATGAGCGTCAATATCTTTGATCCCCACGAGCCCTTTGATCCGCCGCAGCAGTATCTGGACCGCTTTGACGTCGATTCTCTGTCCGGTCCCAAGTTCCGCGAGAGCGACTTGGACGCGCAAGCCAAATTGAGCCAGATTGACTTTCAGCATCCCCCTCGCCAGCCAGAGGAATTCAACGCCAAGTGGATTCAGGCAGCTTATTACGCCATGATTGAACTCATTGATGACAATGTGGGACGGATGCTGGAATCGCTGGAGCGCACGGGACAGCGCGACAATACAATTGTCATCTTCATGAGCGATCACGGAGAAGCGCTCGGCGACCACGGTTTACTGCTGAAAGGCTGTCGCTTTTATGAGGGCTTGACCCGGGTGCCGCTCATAATCTCCTGGCCCGGCGCTTTTTTGGAAGGCGCGCGCCGGGATGCCCTAGTCGAATTACTGGATATCGCGCCCACCTTGCTTGAACTGGCGGGCTTGCCAATACCAAAGCGAATGCAGGGCAAATCCTTGCGCAAGCTGCTCGTCGACAGCGTCGCGGAAGATCATCATCGAGACGCGGTGCGCTGCGAATACTACAGCGCCATCAATCCCAACATGGTTGACACTTATAACGGAAGTTTCGCCACGATGATCCGCGACGAGCGCTATAAGCTGGTCGTCTATCACGGGCGCGGACTTGGCGAGCTTTTCGACCTGGAAGCGGATCCGGATGAGTTCGACAATCTATGGGATGATCCGGCGATGACGAGTACAAAACTCGATCTGATGCGGCGCAGCTTTGACGCGCTCGCCTTGGCGACGGATACCGGCGCGGAACAGATCACCTGGTTCTGATGGCTTGCGGCTCAAGCGAGCCACAGCAGGCTCCGCTACATCAGCCTAGCGATCGCGTCCACAGCTACTCTGGCAATCTCGTATTCGTCGATAATGATCCGAGTCAGCCGCTCAGCAAGTTCAACCATGTCAGTTTCGGGATTCGCCGCGATTACAGTGGCGATCCAATCTTCGGGAATGGCGTCCACGCCATGAAATGCTCCAGCAAGAGCGCCGGCGACGCTGGCGTAACTATCATTGTCCCGGGCGTACATGACACAAGCGATGATCGATTGCTTGAAGTCCCCTCCACAATGAACAAACATGGAAAGTGGCACGACCAGGGTATGCGTCGCTTCGGAGAATAGATGTCCCCATTCAAGCGTGTCATAAAGCCGCCGCTGCGCCTCGACATAATCTTTGGACGACTTCGCGATTTCGATTCCTTTATCCAAGAACTGCAGGTTCGGATCGTATTTCCAATCCAGGTCGCCCCAGCGAGGACCCTCGCGGCGAGCATTAAAAGCCCGATGCGCATCCTTTGCGGCAGCTACTATGCCATCAACCGTAGCGGCCGGGTTCATCGCTTCGGCAATAGCCGCCACCATCATCGCGGAAGCGCTCTTGGCGTAGCCGTCAGTCAAAAAGGCCAGATCAAAGCCGGTTTGATAGGCATCATGCGGTCGACAGGCGGCGATCAGTCCGATGGGAGAATTGCTCATAATAGCGCCATTGGTTGGCTCGCCGCTGTAGATGAGCTTGTCGCGTCCCCAAATAGCTTTCAGATAATAATCCTCGAGCAAGCCTTCGTGCATTTCATCAGGCGCGTGATGATAGGCGCGCGCCAGGACATGCCCCAATTCGCCCGCTCTCGGCATGCCCCCAGCTTCAATGATCGCCTGGCAAAGCAGGTGTTTCATGCGCGTATCGTCGGTATAAGCGCCGGCAGCCTTGTGGAAGTGGGCGTGATAGCCGATATCCCGTTCGTAGGGCATTAACCGGTCGATCTCTCCGTATGCGTCGCGCAGTTTTTCCGGCGTCCATTCCCGCCCCTCCACAGGACCGCCCATGGCGTCGCCAATGGCTCCGCCGATGAGGCAGCCATAGATTTTTTTGTACAGAGTTGAATCACGCGCGCTGTCCATGTGCTTCACTCGTCTCTCTTGTGTCATTGCAAGGAAGGATCCCGGCTCCCTAACCAGCGCGACCCGGGATCAACACGTTGAGCTATTGCGCTTGAGCAATCAAGGCTGTACCGCGTTCGGATATCTCTTGCCCCGCTTCTTCCGGCGTGAGTTCTTGCAATTGCAGTCTCTGCAGCACACCGGTGGTCATGTCCCAGACTTCGTTCCAATTGCGAGTGTAAGGCGGGGTTGCGCCATAGTCGGTGGAATTGAGCCAGACCGCTGTCTCCTCCGCGGAAAGTGGCGTGAAGAGTTCGTCAGTACGGCTTTCGGTCACCGCTCGGAAGCCGGGAATGCCGAACATGCCGTAGTTGAGATAGTGGCTCGAGGCTTCTTCGCCGGAAAGGTACTTGATGACTTCCCAGGCTTCTTGCTGGTGCGACGAATTGGCAGGGATGCCCCAGGCATCGACCCAATACCCGGTGAAAGTGCCATTGGGACCCGTGGGCACAGGCAAGACGCCCCATTCGAAGTCTTCGATACCGCTTTGGAAGCCGCCCAACCACCAGGAGCCGTCCAGGAACATGCCCAACCGCCCTTGAATGAACAAATTGCCCGCAGAGGTCGCGGAGGTCACCGAGGGCGGCGGAGCCGCGCCATTGACCCACATCAAATCGTTGAGAAAATCGAGCGCGGCGACAGAGCCTTCGCTGTCCAATGTGATGACCGAGCGGTCGGCGTTGGCGATATCGCCGCCGAACGCGCGGAAGATCGGGAACAACCAGCCAGGCTCAAACTGCCAATAGAAGCCCCACTGTTGCGTTGCTGGGTCGTCCCCGACAGTTAGCTGCAGCGCAACGTCCGCCAGTTCTTCCCAGGTCCAACTGTTGTCCCATTCCAGCGACGGCGCCTCAATGCCAGCGTCGGCGAAGATCGCCTTGTTGTAGAACACGGCTTCGGTATAGATGCCGTGACCGAAACCGAAGACATCTCCCGCGTCGTCCATCCAGGCGCCGAAGGTTGGCGGGTACCATTGACTCGCGTCAAAGCTCTCGTCCGCTTCCATCAGCGGCGTCAGATTGGTGAGAAACTCATTCGCCAGATAGTCGGGCTTTTGCAGCGGCGACATATTGATAATGTCCGGCGGATTGCCCGCGGCAATTTGCGAGACAACTTTCTGCGTATACTCCTGCCAGGAGCCGGGCACAGTCTCGTAGTTGACTTGTATGCCCATTTCGGCGCCCGGTCCCATGTTGAACTGATCAATAATTTCTTCACATGGACTACCGTCGCGGCAGCCAAAGCCGAGCATGTCCAACTCGACCATATCTTGCGCGCCAAGCTGAGCCGAGCCAAATATCAGAAGCCCGAGAATCAGATAAAGAAGCAACAGTCTCTTAAACATTGTTTGTCTCCTCCTGTAAATCTAGCATCTGAAAACAACCAGATCGGATTGCCTATCTCTACCAAACCCTCCTTTCTCATCTGTGTCATTCTAAAAATATAAAATTATCGCGCGAATTGCAAACGAAGAACACAGTCCCTGCAGGTGATTTGCAGCGCCGGAAACTCGGTATCCTCGGCGATCCGCGCTTTGGCAAGCTCGGCAAATGGCGGATCGGAAGACACAAGCCGGACATCGTCAAGCACTTTGTATTGTCGAAAACGCAAACTGTACTCGCGGACGACCGGCGAACCCTCCACCACCAATTGAGACCGCTCGGCATCCCAGCGAAATTGCGTTCCGTCCCAGAGTTGGAAGCGCGAAGCAAGCTGATCAGTTGAGGGGAATATGTCGATTATCAGGTCATCGTTGGCGACGCGAACGCCATCAGCAGTTGCCGGGGCCAGCGTGTCAACGTCTTCCGGCAACTGCGGGATAATCGCCGATGCCTTAACGAAGATCGGAATCCGCATAAGCGGCGCCGGCGCCGTGACCGTTCGCGGACCCGGGTATCGGTTTCCATCCCACCAACTTATCCACTCGCCTTGGGGCAGGTAGACCCGCCATTGGTCAACGCCAGGCTCCAGCACCGGCGCGATTAACAGCGAGTCGCCCAACAGATATTGTGTGTCCAGATCGCGCGCGTTCTTGTCGTCGGGATAGGCCAGGTAAAGATGCCGCATGATGGGCTGGCCGCTGCGATGCGCCGCCAGCGCATAGCTATACAGATAGGGAAACAGGCTCATGTGCAGCCGCGCGTATTTGCGATATGCCGCGATGGTCTGCTCGGATGTCCAAAGCTCAATCGGATAATAGGCGATCAAGTCGCGCATGATTGGGCACAAGGCGCCCAACTGCAGCCAGCGGATCCATAGCTCCTCGGAGACAATGCTGGGATGATCGTCGCTGTGATAATAACCCGCGATGTCGGGACCTATATACGGAGACCCGCAGAATCCCAAATTGAGAGCGCCCGCGATCACGCTGGGCAAGCCGTCGTCATAACTCCAGTTGATCACCTGATCGCCAGTCCACAGCGCCATCGTATAGCCCTGGGAGCCGGCATATCCGGCGCGGGCATAAAAGCTCACATCCGCTTTATGACGCATACAGGCTTCATAGGTAGCTTTCTGATAAAGAACCGGGTAGATATTGTGCATTTCGGCGCCGCTCTTGCCATTGTGGAAAACTGCGTCGACCGGTACATCCTCGCCGAAATCGTGCATCCAGCCGTCAAAGTCCAGTTCAACGATAATCTGGCGAACGATTTCTTGATACCAGGACACCGCGGCGGGATTGGTAAAATCGATAATCGCCGCAGGTCTGGTAGCGGGTCGCTTGCTTTCCTTGTCGATGGTGTGGAATGGGATCAGATAGTCATCCCCGCGTGGATTCTTGACAAAGTAATCCACCGCGCTGCCGTGAGAATAGTTGTCAGTGCCGACGAATACATAGGGAAACAAATAGGTCTGAGACTTGTAGCCCATGCCTTTCAGATCGCGATTCAACCCGGCGATATCGTCGTAGTCGCCGTCGTAGTGATGCGGATTGATAGGAAAGCCGATATGTCTCGCTTCATCCAGCGAATCGTAATACCAGAGGGCGGAACAAGGTATATCAGCTTCCCTCAGTCTCGTTGCTTCTGCGCGAACAGCAGCCTCGCTCCCGTTGATATTGCGTAGCACGCCAAAGCTCCACTTGGGCGGCATCGGCGGCTTGCCCACCAAGTCGGCCAATCCTTGAATGATTTTCATGGGATCTGGATCGTGGACGAAGTGATAGCGCAGTTCGGGACCCTCCGTCTGGAATGCCCAGCGCTGACGAAAGTCGGAGCAAAGCCGAAAGCGGTTGCGATAAGTCGAATCGAGCAAGATCCCGTAGCCGCTGCCGGTCAAGACAAAGGGCTGGGGAAAATATGTCCAGTCGCGTCTGCCCGTGGGTCCCGCGGCCGACCATGCCAAGACCTCTTGACCATACTGATTGCAAGCGGTGAAGCGTTCGCCCAAGCCGTAGAAGAGCTCCTTGGGCGGACACTCGAGCGCATGCGCGAACCCGATCAACGAGGTCGTATCCGACACTTGGGCGCAAAGCTGAAATATCGCCTCATCGAGGAAGGCGATGCTGATTTTCAACTGTCGATCGAAAGGATCTTTGGTCTTAGCCAGGATTTCCACGCCGCGCTCGTCCGCCTGCCAGGAATCGATTTCCGCCGCATGGAACCAGAGCCGACGCTGGCGAAAATGATGGTATTTGCGCCACAGCCCTCTCTCGGGTATTTCCAACTGAAACGCCAGCGAACCGTACATCGCCAGTGGCGCGTCCGGCGGATTGCCAGGCAATGCCGGGGTGTCGCGGACAAGCTGTTGCCCCCGGCAATCGTAAACCGTTAACGACCAAGTAGGCAGGCCAATCGACAGGCGAAGCCGCGAGGTCTTCAGCCAGATCTCATCGTCAGTCGTCGATACCTCCAATTGGATGTCGCGCGGGTTCGTCGCCAGAGACGGAGTTGCGCTCAAGTCCGTGGGGCGCAGGGGCCGATACTTATCCCAATGCGGCCAAGTCAACTCTTCGCCATCCATCGCCTAGCCTTTCAACCCGGTTAAAGCCACACCTTCAATAAAATAACGCTGCGAGAATATGTAAACGAGCAGGACGGGAATCAGAGCGAGGCTGCTTGCCGCCATCAACAGGCTCCACTCCGTTTCCACACCGTAAGCATCCTGAAAATTGGAAATGAGCAGGGGTACGGTCCACAACTCTTCAGAATTGATATAGATCAAGGGTGTAAGAAAGGAGTTCCAATTGCCCAAAAATGTGAAGATCGCCAGGGTCACCAGTGCGGGTCGAACAATCGGAATCGCGACGCGGAGATAGATCTGAAAGGGATTGGCGCCTTCGATACGGGCAGCGTCGATCAATTCATCGGGCACACCCATGAAGAACTGTCGCAAGAGGAAGACGCCAAAGGCGTTTGTCAGCGCCGGCGGCACGATGAGCGGCCAATGCGTATCGATCCAGCCGATGTGCCGCATCAAAATGTAAACCGGAATCAGCGTGGCTTGACTCGGAATCATGATGGTTCCCATCAATGTAGCAAAGGATATCCGCTTGCCGGGGAACTCAATCTTGGCAAAAGCGTAAGCAGCCAGCGAACTCGTCGCCAAGGTGGCCAGAGTGACCAAGCCCGCTATCTTCAAGCTGTTGACATAGGCTTGCGCCATCGGCACAGTCGTCCAAACTTCGACGAAATTCTGCCAGAGGATTTCCTGGGGAATCCAAACGGGCGGCAAGACAAAGATATCTTCGCGCTTCTTGACAGCGGCGCTCAACATCCAGAAAAAAGGCAGCATCATGAATAGCGCGCCTCCGGCGACAACAATATGTGTGACTATGCGCGAAGGTCTATTTAACATTTCGATAGAGCGCCTTCACTATGCCGGCAATCATCTTCTGCGCGCGGGGCGCGATGTCCGCGTGCTGTTGAGAATGAACAGACGGTCTCATTGCGCCTAACTCAAATCATAATGTACCCAGCGTCGGGCGTATCTCGATTGGAAATAGGTGAAACAGCCGATTATCAGGAACAAGATCATCGACAGGGCGGCGGCATCGCCCATACGAAAATAGCGGAAAGCGAGCCTGTAAATTCGTAGCAGGAACACCTCCGTCGCTTCTCCCGGACCACCGCCGGTCATAATATAGACCTGGTCAAATATCTGCAGCGTCCAAATGCTGGCCATGATGAAAACGAAAAATGTGGTTGGCGAAAGCAGGGGCAGGGTCACATGGCGGAAGCGCTGCCAGGCGCTTGCGCCATCGACCTCCGCAGCGTCTTGAAATTCTTGCGGGATGCCCTGCAGACCAGCCAAAAATATGACCATGTAAAAGCCGGCGCCCCACCAAACTCGCATGAAGATCAAACCCGGGATTGCCCATTTTGTGCTGCTCAACCAAGTCGGTCCTTCGATGCCAATCAAGCTCAGCAGATAATTCACCAAGCCAAAATCGGGCTGTAACACCCAGCGCCATACCAGCGCGATCGCCACCAACGATGTGACGACGGGCATGAAGTACGCGGTACGATATACAACGGTGAAACGAAGCTTTTGATTGAGCGCCAAAGCCATCCCCAGCGAGACAATCATCACCAATGGGATATAACCAGCGGTGATGAAGATCGTATTTCGCAGCAGATTGCCAAAGGCGGGATCCTGCAACTGGTCCAGGTAGTTTTGCAAACCCACCCACTGCGGCGGCTTAATCAGGTTCCATTTGGTGAAGCTCAAGTAGCCAGCATACAGGATTGGTCCCAAGGTGAAGATGGCAAGGCCGATCATCTGGGGCGCGATGAACAGGTACGCCCACTTGATTTCGCCGCGCTGTACAACGCTGTATTTGTTTAAGATGCCCACGCGTTTCTTCATGACGGCGCATTTCACCAGGCAAATTCAAAGGCGGGTGGACTATCACCTGATTGTAGGCAGTTGTGCGTCGCCTGTCAAAATCTCCAGACGCTGAACTTCCCGTAACGACTGGCGTCGCCAGGAGAATACAAACTCAACAAAAATCGTACAAGACAACCGCCAGCGCTTGAACAACTGCGACTAGCGGGAGGTATTCGAGATGGACATGGGGTGCAAATCGCCTGAAAATAGCCGCCTGCCAGCGCGCCCCCAAGCAACCTGAATGACGAAATGCGCCAAATGCTGGAGCGGGCGTCGGGACGCGCCGAAAAGTATCTGAAGGAGCGCGCGGTCGAAGTCGAGAAAAAGATCGAAGAAACCCGTCAGCGATCACGCGGAAACATTGAACAATCGCGGAAGATCCGCGAGTCTTTCAAATAGCGCTCCGCCGCTATCTTGTTTTATGAACCGCGTCGCTCATCCGACGAGAAGGCTCATTGCTTTGCGTGAGCGCGATATTCTTGCGTGCAACTCGACGGTTACGCGCCGAGCGGCAGTAAGAGCTGAGACAACTGCCAGGGACGTACAAAAAGACCTCGCCATTGATGACGAGGTCTTCCGATCACTGTAGCCCCTACGGGACTCGAACCCGTGTCTCCACCTTGAAAGGGTGGCATCCTAGGCCGCTAGACGAAGGGGCCAAACCCAACACAATAAGCTACATGTCGGTTCTGCAAAAGTCAAGGTCGGTTTGTTCCGACCTATTGCCCACTTTGGATGACCTACCCTTTGAGGAACTTGCTAAAACGCTCTGTATCTCCCGGCCGCAGCAAGCCGAATTGCTCGCGATAGCCAAGCAGTTTTCTAATCTGATCCGGCGGAATCGGTCGGAGCGTATCACTGATTTGAAGCGCCTTGTGCAAGATCGTGGCGCAATGTTCCAGGCATTCCAGCATCAAATAAGCCTGCCAGAGCGACTTTGCCGCTGTCAGCGAACCGTGATTCGAGAGCATGATCGCGTCATGTCCGCGGATTAGCTCGCTGACAGCATCGCGATTCTCGACGCTGGACGGCGTTGAGTAAGGCGCGGTCGGCATCAAACCGAGCAAAACAACCGCCTCGGGAATGATGCACTGCTGAAAGTCGTAGCCGACCAAGGTCAGCGCAATCGCGGTTGGCGGATGCGCATGTACTACGCCTTGAACATCCTCCCGTTGACGATAGCATTCGAGGTGCATGGGGCTTTCTGAGGTTGGCCGCAACCGCGCATTGGCATCGGTCCTTTCGTCTACCCTTTCGCCATCCAGATTGACAACGAGCAACTGTTCCGGCTCCAGGTAACCGAGCGACAAACCACTGGGGCTGAGCAAGACGCGATCGTGATCAAGCCGCGCGCTGATGTTGCCGCCGGCGCCATCGACAAAGCCCTTCTGGACCATCAGGCGACCGACGCGACAAACTAAATCGCGCAAGTTCTCTTCGCTGCTATTCATCTGTTCCGCCCTATGCTGATTGGATTTTCCGAGAGGTCGGCAAATATGACGAGCCTGTCTATTCGCCGTATGAAGACCTTCGCTTTTGCTGTGAGACCGCCGGCATATCTTCGATTGGTTGATCGCCTGTTTGCTCGCCATAGAGTTCTTGCCAAAGGGCTTCCAGCGTCTCCTGCGCAAATTCCACGAAGTTACAGACATCGCAGACGTACGCAGGCGCATTGGGTATCGCCAGCAACTGCCCCTGGTGCACTTCGGAAAAAATCATCTCGCGCGGGGAGCAACGTCCTACAGTGCATCGCGGACAAGCATAGCCCTTCGTCTTTGAATCCATCATGTCCTATCTCTAATTCGGTATCATCCCGATAGATGCCAGCGGCCAGTAGCGCAACACAACTTGACCGACGATCTTGCTCAGAGGCACGGCGCCAAAGACTCGAGAGTCGCGGCTGTTGTTTCGATTGTCGCCCATCATGAAGTACTCGTCCCGACCCAGGACCCAAGTCTTGTCGCTACAGCGGTGTCGACAGCGTTCCTTTATATAGGATTCCTCCAGCGCATTGCCATCAATGTATACCTGTTGATCGCGCATTTCAACGGTCTCGCCCGGCAAACCAACCACCCGCTTGATAAGCATGATTCCGCGTTCCGACTCGCTGGGAACCAGGGAATTGAAGACCAGAATATCGCCGCGCTCCGGCGAGCCGAGCAGATAATGGATCCGACTGACAACCAAGCGATCATCCCCGTAAAACGTCGGCTCCATACTGTGCCCATCCACCAGGGACCGGGGAATCGCCAAATCAAAGAGTACCGTAACAGCCACTACAAATACCACGGTGCCGACAATCTCTCGGAACAAGCCCGGCAACTGAAGCGGCGGTCGTGGCAACTGTCCTGTATGACTTCTGAGCATCGTCATTTCGCTTAGGCAAACGCTATCGTCATTGTAGATCTGGATGCCGACAAGTTTTCATTCTCAATCCGATTATATGTCCCTCGTTGAAGCACCGCAATACAGAGCGCCATCTCGTTCTGCGCCCTCTTTAATCCACTTAATTGATTACATCCAGCGCATTGTTCTTTCGCGCGTCCGCAGCCGAAAAAGAACTGCGCTCGCTACGAGCGCGAAAGCTCATACGAAGCGGCGTGCCTTCGAATTCGTAAGCTTGACGGAACTGGTTCTCCAAGTACCTCTTATACGTAAAATGAACTTGCGACGGATCATTGACATGAAAAAGAAACAGCGGCGGGTCGGTACGCACTTGCGACGCATAGAAGAACTTGAGCCGCTTGGTCCCTTTGCCGTGCGGAGGGTGCTTTTCAATCGCGTCGCGCAACAAGCGGTTGACATCGGCGGTCGGTATTCTGAGGAAGCGCGCCTCCCAGACACGATTGGCTACCTCCAGCACTTGATGCACGCGTTGACCGCCCAGCGCGCTGATGAAGATTATCGGCGCGTAGCTTACAAAATGAAGTCGATCGCGGATATTGTCGATGAAGGCATTCATCGTTTGAGCGTCCTTATCGACAGCGTCCCATTTGTTCACGACAATGACCAGGCTCTTGTACTCTTCAATGATATAACCGGCTATGTGTTCGTCCTGTTCCGTCACCCCAAGACCCGCGTCAATGACCAGCAAAGCCAGGTCCGCTCGGCTAATCGCCTTCATCGCTCGGATAACGCTGAATTTCTCCACGCCAGCTTCAACGCGGCCCCGGCGGCGAATGCCGGCGGTATCAATCAAGGTAATCGTTTCCCCATACCAGGTGATATCCGTGTCAATCGCGTCGCGCGTCGTGCCCGCAACCTCGCTGACGATCACGCGATCCTCGCCGATCAACTTGTTCACCAGCGTGCTCTTGCCCGCATTTGGACGCCCGACGACAGCGATCTTGAGCTGCTCGTCCTCAGCTTCTTCATCCTCATCACCAGGCGCGCGCGCGCTCAACTGGAGCGCGACCTCATCGAGCAAGTCGCCCACGCCATATCCGTGAATTGCGCTGATGCCCACCACCAGGGACAAGCCCAAACTATAAAAGTCATAGGCATCCTGCGCGCGCCTGTGGTCATCAATCTTGTTCGCGGCGACGAGGATTGGCTTGTCCGACCGTCGCAGGATTTCCGCAATGGCTTCGTCAGCAGCCGTCACCCCAAATTGCGCGTCGACGACCATGATGATGAGGTCTGCCCCGCCGATGGCGATCATCGCTTGTTCGATGATCTCCTCGACGAAAGCCGCGCTGCCTTCCGCCAAGGGCGATTCATCGCGCGAGCCCGCCGGCTGATAAACTTCAATCCCGCCCGTATCAATCACTTGAAACGTGATGCCATTCCAAAATGATTCGCCGTGCAGGCGGTCGCGCGTAGTGCCGGGTATCTCGTGAGTGACTGCCATGCGCTCGCCCACCAGACGGTTGAACAAGGTGCTCTTTCCGACGTTGGGTCGGCCAACAAGCGCAACTATCGGTTTGTTTGCCATAGCGACGTGCTGCCTAATAATATCAGAATTGTGGATTGTAGTGGCTGCGGGCGAAGATCGGTAGGGAGATCCTGAACGACGATCAAGCGTCCACAGGCGCGGTTGCCGTTGCGACGACTGTTTCAGACGATTCCGCCGCCTCCACAGAGCTGATTTCCACGTTCAGTTCCGCTGGCAACAACGAGACATTCGCCTCAGTCAGTTCGCTCTGGCTGATGCCAACTACCGGCGGCAGGTCGTAAACGCCGGGTTCGAGGCTGTTCAAGTCGACGACTACCTGAATGTCGTCGGACGTCAGCACATCAACCAGCGAAACCGGTCCATTGACGTACGCGGAAACATTTTGCGGAACGATGACGACTTCATAATTCTCGTCGAGACCAATAACATTCACCGCGATATTGTCGATCTGGCGGGTGGTGACAATCGGGAGAATTTCGATGGTGACGGTGATGCTGTTCTCCCCGTCCATGACAAAGAGATCATCGCTGGGCAATTGTACCGGTACCGACAGTTCAAAATCTGTCTGACGATCTTCAAGACTGATGGGAACAGTGAACAAGGTGTCAGCAATGTTCGTCAGTTGCGCTAGCGGACCGCCCACGAACAAAGATCTGGGGTCCGGGCTCACGCTGGCCAAGGTATAGCCCGCCGGCAAGGTATCGACGCGAACATTGGGCCGGACGGCGATTTGCCGTACATCGTCGCGTCTGGTGATGTTGACGACAATGGTCACGGTTTGCGCTTCCAGTTTAATGCCGCTGACGCGATCGCCCTCCGCATTCACAGCATAGGGACGCACATCCAACTCGATGGGACTGCGATGCGGGGACAAGTCCAAATCACCGCGTATCTCAACGACCTCCGAGACTATGCTGGCCGCCCCGCTGACAGACATCTCGAGGATTTCTGTCTCTGGAACGTCATTTCTGAAGCCCATCGGAGGCGGCTCAACAACGACAATGTTCAGCGGACTGGAGATCGTTTCTATCGGTTCCAACTCTACTGTAATCTGAGATGGCAGAGTCTCCTCCTGCCGCCGGATACTAATCGATTCGGGCCAGGCAACCTTGACTTCCAATGGCACGGTATGTGTGCCAGCGCCCAGATTGGTTAGATCGGCGCGCACGACAATGTCCTCAGAGCGTCGCGATGTCACCGCGGACTGAGAACCTTGGATTTCCACCGTTACAAAGCGCGATGGATTATTAGTCATGACCGTGGTATCGCTGGGAACAAACTGTATTGGAATACCGCTAAAGCGGCGGGTATCTATGGGATCGGCCGACGTGACGGCAATATACCAGACACCGGTCGCCAGGATCACCGAAATGACCAGCCAAAGCGCGTTGCCGGCCAGGTCGGACTCTCTCAATCGTTGAATCATGGGTTTGCCTGTTGCCTGCGCCGAATTTGCATGCGAAGCGACAAATCGTGCAGGCTTTCGCGCAGGCGGCTCAGGATCGAAACCGAGGTCTCATCCGCTGGACCGTAATAGGCGCTCAGCACCAGATGCAAACGCTGTATATCCAGGTCCAGGATGAGCCGACCGCCGTTCGTCACGCCGACCTTGCCCGTCTCTTCCGATACGATCACGCACAAGGCGTCGCCTACTTCGCTGATGCCGACTGCCGCGCGGTGACGCGTCCCCAGGTTCGGGTTGGGCAAGTTGCGGCTTGCCGTGATCGGCAAGACGCTGGACGCCGACGCAATTCTCCCCGCATTGTCGATAATCACTGCGCCATCGTGCAACTCGGTGCGCGGCCAAAAGAGCGTCACCAGCAGATCCGCGGTTACTATGCTATCCAACTGTACACCGGTGCGTATATACTCGGCGAGGCCGCTGTTGCGCTGCAAGACAACGAGCGCGCCGTGCCGACGCTCCGACAGCTTCTGTGCCGCGGCGCAAATTTCTTTAATTACCGAGACCCTGATTTCCTCAGGCGCTTGTCGACTGCCAAAAATCGAGCCCCGTCCCAGGCGCTCCAGCACACGTCGAATTTCCGGCTGGAAGATAACCGGAATCGCGATCACCAGCGCCGCCAAACTGTTGACGAGCAGCCAGCTCAGCGCCTGCAAATTGAATACGGTCGCCAGCGCGATCAGCCCAATGACGATGAGCGCGATGCCGCGAAAAAGCGTGACCGCTTGCGTGCCGCGAAACAGAAAACTGATGCTGTAAAACAGCAATGTGACGATGGCGATATCCACAATGTCCGACGGCGCCAGGTTTTGTAATACGACTGCTATCTGTTCCAAGGTTCAGCTACCGCCTCTGCATTATAGGCGCGCATCGGTCGAAATGCGCCTGTTTCGCATGTATTTACTAACACTTGATATCGGTTTTCGTTATGGAATTTTAACACTGCTTACACAGTTGCGCTCAGTAATCCGCAGCTAAATCCCTGCGGCTAAAACGCAAGCAGTTGACAGGCGTCGTCGATTGCGAATTGTACAGTGAGAAGATGCCCAACCTTGACCAGGTTGGCAATCCGCAGGCTTATGCTAGCAAGCGCGTCAGGACAGCTTTTTGCGCGTGCATTCGATTCTCAGCTTGCTCAAAGACTTTCGATTGCGGACCGTCCATCACGTCGTCGGTGATTTCCTCGCCGCGATGCGCCGGCAAACAATGCATCACAATTGTGTCGTCCTTGGCAAATCGCAATAAATCCCGGTTAACCTGGAAGCCTGCAAATTCGCCTATGCGCTCCTGGGCTTCGGCTTCCTGCCCCATGCTGACCCAGGTATCAGTATAAATGACATCGGCGTCGGCGACGGCTTGCTGCGGGCGCGTATGCATTTCCAGGCTGCTGCCGTTGCCTTCGGCAAGATCGTAGGCTTGCTCCCGAATCGACGACTTCATCTCGTAGCCTTCCGGGGTCGCGATGCTGAACGTCACGCCGAAATGCGCGCAAACTAGCGCGACCGACGCCGCGACATTGTTGCCGTCGCCCACAAAGGCCAGACGCAAGCCGGCAAGCCGGCCAAAGTGCTCGCGGACGGTCATGATATCCGCCAGAGCCTGGCAGGGATGATAGCTGTCGCTTAGCCCATTGATCACCGGCACGCGCGAGAATTCAGCCAATTCCACCACATGGGCGTGGTCGAAGACGCGCGCCATGATGCCGTCAACATAGCTCGAGAGTACGCGCGCGACATCGGGCACGCTTTCCCGCTTGCCCAGTCCAATCTCTTGCGGACCGAGCATTATCGCGCTCCCGCCCAGGTGTTTCATGGCCATTTCAAAGGACACGCGCGTGCGCAACGATGGCTTCTGAAAGATCATGCCCAAGGTCTTGTCCTTCAAGACCGGCTGATTGCCGCCGTTCCGCCATTCGCTCTTGAGCAGCAAAGCCGTCTCAAGCAGATTATGCAGTTCTTCTGTTGAGCAACTTGCCAAATCGAGGAAGTGTTTCATCAACCTGGTCCATTATCGACATCAGACCTAAAAGCCGCAGTATAGCACATGACGGGCCGCGGGCAACGTCCCATTTCCCAGGCTTCGGGAAAGGAGGAGCGCCAAAGCAAGCGCCCTGGCTTTGACAATGGAGGGCGCCGGTTCCGCCCCCTGAACTTGTCCCAAGTAACTGCTATTAGCTAGCCTAATCCATCTCTTCCATGTCGCGCCAGTTGCGCCCGTAGCTGGCGTTGGCTCGTAACGGAACGCGCAGCGGCTTGCCATCGGGAAAAGCCGATTCCATCGTCTCTACAACCAGCGATGTGACATTTGAGAGCTCGTCTTCCTTGACTTCAAGGACCAATTCGTCATGGACTTGCAAGATCATCGCCGCGTCTGTTGCCTCTTTCGCCAGCCGACCTTGCAAGTTGATCATCGATTGTTTAAGGATATCCGCCGCCGTTCCCTGAATGGGCATATTGATAGCGGCGCGCTCCTCCGCGGCGGTGCTGCGGCGGTTGCCATTGGATCTGATCGCCGGATAGATGCGCCGCCGGCCATAGAGCGTTTTCGTGAAGCCGTTCTCCCAGACGTAGGCTTTGGTCTCCTTGATATATTTCTCTACACCCGGCATGCGCTCGAAGTAGGTCGCGATGAAAGCCTCTGCCTCCTCCCGCGTCAGGTCGCTATCGCGCGCCAGTCGAAACGCGCCCATGCCGTACATCAAGCCGAAGTTGACGCGCTTGGCGAAACTGCGCTGCTCGTATGTGACGTCCGCGGGTTCAATGCCGTTGACGGTTGCGGCTGTCGCTTGATGGATGTCCAAACCGCGATGGAATGCGTCAATCAGCGTTTCATCTTCGCTGATATGCGCCATCACCCGCAATTCAATCTGGCTGTAGTCCACCGCCAGCAGAACATATCCAGGCGGCGCGACAAAGGCTCGCCTCACTTCGCGCCCGATCTCGGTGCGTATCGGTATATTCTGCAAATTCGGGTTGCTGCTGCTGAAGCGCCCAGTCGCCGATCCAGTCTGATTATAACTCGTATGCAATCGCCCGGTACGCTCATTGACCAGCTCTGGCAAGGCATCGACATAGGTGCTTTTGAGCTTCGACAACTCGCGGAAGTCCACGATCATATTGACAATCGGGTGTTTGTCGCGCAGGGCGTCCAGGGTGGTGGCATCGGTAGAATATCCCAGTTTCGTCTTTTTCAAGCCCTCAACGGGCAGTTCAAGCACTTCGAACAACACGGTATTCAGTTGCTTGGGGCTATTGATATTGAACTTGCCAATCCCGCCGTACTCAAAGATTTCCGCTTCCAGCTCGGCAATGCGCCCTCGCAGGCGCCCGCTCATATCCTTCAAGAAATCGACATCCAGCGTGACGCCCTTGGCTTGCATGCCGCCGATGATCGGAATCAATGGCAGTTCCAGCGAAGAATAAAGCGGATCCAAGCCCTCCGCCTTCAATTCGCCTTGCATGGGTTCGATCAGGCGCCAGGTCATGGCAGCGTCCGCGGCCGCATAAGGCGCCGCCGCTTCAATATCGACCGAGTCCATCGTTTTCTGCGCTTTTCCAGTGCCGAGCAACTCGACAATTTCCGTCATCTGGATATCCAGCTTCTGCGAGACCAACGCCTTGAGACCGAGGAACTTGCTGATCGGGTTGCAGACCCATTCCGCCAACATGGTATCGAAGCTGATCGGCTCTACGTCTATCCCATAACGTCCCAGAATCATGACATCGTAGACAGCGTTATGGGCGCTTTTGCCGATTGTCGGGTCTTCCAGCGGATCGCGGATCGCATCAATTGCAACATCCAAAGGCAACTGATCGCCGACCGGCTCGGCAAACATATCAGCCTGTCCTCCCCCGTTTGCCCGCGTATGCCCCACCGGTATGTAGTACCCGCGGCCGCCATCGACCGCCAGCGATATCCCGACAAGCTCCGCCGACATCTGATCAATGCCTGTCGTCTCGGTGTCAAAGGCAATGACATCCGCGCCCTGAAGTTGAGCAACCAGTTCAGCCAAGCCTCGTTCGTCGCGCACAATGACCGTTTCAATAACCTCATGCGCGTTGACGATACCTGTTTCGACTTCGTCGCCATGCAGATCCGTATAGAGCCGGCGCAGCCGATCTCTCAATGTCCTGAACTCAAGCTCGGCAAAGATATCGTCAACCGGTTTCAGAGCAAAATCTTGCCCGATGCAGGCTTCCAGATCCAGCTTGATGGGCAGGTCGCGCATGATCGTCGCCAATCGCTGGCTCAGGAAGGCCTTTTCCCGACCCTCGACCAGGCGGTTGCGAACACGGGTCTTGAGCTCATCCAGATGTTCGTAGATCGTCTCCAGGTCGCCATACTGCTGTAACAGGTCGGTGGCGGTCTTTTTCCCAACGCCAGCCACGCCGGGGATATTGTCCGAAGTGTCGCCTTCCAAAGCCTTGAGATCCACCAGTTGACTCGGCTCCAAACCATAACGCTTTTGGAAAGCCGCCACGTCCAATACTTCATCACCGCCGACGCGCTGCGGCAATTGAACGCGCACATGCGGGGACAAGAGTTGCAGTATGTCGCGATCGCCAGTAGCGATATGGACATCAAGCCCTTGCGCCACCGCCTGTTCGCTGATCGTGCCCAGGATGTCGTCGGCTTCCATGTTTTCCATGGTCAGCCGTGGAATGTTGAACGCGTCAACGATTCCCTCGATGCGATCAATCTGGATCTTGAGATCGTCGGGCATCTTGTCGCGCGTGGCTTTGTATTCGCTGTAGAACTCTTCGCGTCCGCTTAGTCCGCGGTCAAACGTGACCGCGATGTACTTGGGTTGATGATGCTCGTACACATCAAGCAAGGTGCGCGTAAAGCCGTATATTGCGTTGGTGCTTTCGCCTTTTGAGGTGGTGAAAGCGCCAGCCTTGAGCGCAAAGTAGCTGCGATAAGCCAGCGCATGACCATCAATGAGATAGAGAACCGGGCGCGCTTCCATGATTTTCCTTCAATCAATTGTCCTCGAGAGATTGCGGTGAGTATAACCAATCCGAGTCGATTGCGACAGTCAGGTATCAGCGCGGACGAAGCTCAGAAAGCCCTGTAGCTCGCGCAGGTCAAGATCCCGCCCGGGTTGTAGTACCAGGTATGCGTCCGCCCAAAGCTCCTGCGGCAAACTCTGATCTTCCGAACGGGCGATGCGCTCCGACCGCGCCATCAAGTCCTTTGCAATTTGATCCGGCGCGGCGCCTTCCACAAACTCCGCGACCAGGTATACGAAGTCCTGATGCGCATCAATGCGGCGCACCGTCGATCCCAGACTATTGAGTTGCACCTCCAGCCAAAAGACCAATTGTTTGGCCACGTTCTGGCTCAGCGAGATCGCCGGATCGGCGACAAGCCAGACGAAGGTAAGCGCCCGCGTTGATCCCGCCGCCGGGATATCCGCCAGTGAAAGCGCCGGCTTGGTATCCGAGTCATCTTCTCCTGTCTTTGCCTCGACCGCCGGTACTTGCGCCATGGCTTGCAACATGCGGTCGCCCTGTCTGTTGATCGCGCTCAAGGATTGGCTGCCGGCAAAAACCAATGACAGGGTCAAATCATCCAGCGTACCCTTGGAATACAGCATGAAGTGTCTGCCGTCATGGGGCAAGCTAAGAAATCGCAACCGCGACCTGTTCTGTTCCGCCGTCCAATCGTCCTTAATCGCATTCCGCAAGGCTTTCAGATCATCCGGTTGCAGCGCGCCGGAATACGCCACTACCGCATTGTCCCGTGTCAGCAAGGTCGCTTCCGCGGTCAGTTCGGTCATCATCTGCGTCATGACCACAGCCACTTGCCGGACGTAAGGATCTTCGACCTTGCCGTACAGGGGCGCGTGCATAGAGGCGCTTGCTTCGGCTCTGCGCGATGCGGCTGCGGAACTCGCGGCATGCGTTGTGGCCATCTCGCCGAGGCTATTTGAGACTGCGGGCAATGTCGTCTGGTCCAGGATTGGAGGCCCATCAATGGCTGGCAGATTCTCTTGCGAAATGCCTGGTTTCCGCGGGATGTCGCGGCCGTGACCCATTTGCGATGCGCGACCCAGGTCATCAAATGAACCTCTGCCGATATCTTCGTACCGCCCGCCGCCGGGCAAGTTATATATAGTCGTGTTTTCGCTCTCAACATCTCGCAGTATCCGTCCCAGGTTGTCCGTATCACTGTGCTGCGCGTCTGGAACGGTCGTTGCGAATTCCGACGCCCCAAGCGCCGGATTAGACAGCGCCCGGCTCAGATCGCGCACTGTGGTCTGCTCGCCTGTGCTGGAGAGAGGCGTGTCCTCGTCCTGTTTGCCGGTCGTGGAGCCAGCCTGGTCTTCGCTTCGCAAGTGCCGATAGCGTATGGTATCGCCATCGCCCTCCGACTCAATTGCCAGTTCAATGCCATCGGGCGGCGGACCCGCCTTAACATCGTCGTCCGTCGGGTGCAGCAGTCGGTATGACGCTTGCAGCTTTTGCAAGGTATATGACGGCATCGCCTGATCAACCAACAAACCGTCAACCAGGGATTCGATATTGACGGTGTCCTCTTGCATGTCAATTGCGGGCAGTCTTGCGGTCTGTGGCAGAGCCTCGTATACGTCTCTCAGCGATCCTTCCAGAAGGGGAATCAAGTGTCTTGAGGACACTGGAATATCGACAACGCCTTGGACGCGATATGCCTGCGCCAACTCCTGCGCCGTCGCGTTGTCGGGCGCCAAAACAATGGCGATTTCGCCTTGTCGCGCGCGGATCAAGTCAATCATCACCGCTGGCGCAATAGCGAGGTTCTCAATATCCAGCAGCGCCAGGTGATGTGGTTTGCGGCGCAATTGCTCAATAGCGTTGCGCGCTTCCGTGACCGGCGTTACAGCGTATTCGCCCAAGGACTCCAATGCGCGTTTCACGTTGATGGCAAACTGCACATTGCGGGTAACCAGTAAGATGCGCTTGACCGCGATGGTCATGGCTCACCCCGGGGCACTGTCGTTAAGAATGAGGAAGCAACAAGACAATGAGTGATTCCTGGATTGCGTCGAGGCCAATCCCCAAGTTGCGTGGGCCACCGGCGCATTCCCGATTATCATATTGATTTTATCACATTCGCCATTGCTGACCATTGAATCCGCCTACGGTTCGGCAATGATTGGGAGTTCGGCGCAATCGCCGTATTCGGTCGTGAAGTCAGCGCTGACCCATCCGCTCCGTCCGTTAACGTCCAACTGCCGCCAGGTATTGGCGCTGTTCCGACCAGTTATCGGCGTCAGCGTACCGCTTTCCAGAACAGTGATTATCGCATAGCCGGTGCTTGGTCCTGTGCGGAAATTCAAGCCAACGTTCACTAGCGCCCGGCAAATATCGTCGTCGGGAATGAAGGGGAGATTGGAAGAGCTCGCAGGCGTCGCAACGATATCGGCCGGCGATTGACGGACGACCACAGTGATTTCATCAGCCGCGCCAACTACCGTGTCTCGATAAGCCAGCACCCGCAATGCTATGCTGCCCAGATCGGCCGCCTGCGTGACGTAATTTAGAATAGCCTGCATTGACAAATCACCTTGCAGCGACTCCGATGAAACAGTACGCACGATCTGATTGTCTACAAAAAGCTGAACGCGATTGACGCCAATGCTGTCGGAGGCTTCCACCGATACCAAAATTTCCTCGCCAACCACAAATTCATCGCCGTCGCTCGGCGAGTTTATGATGACTACCGGCGGTCCATCTGGCGTATTGGTCGCCGCGCCGCTGTCCGGCAGAGCGGACCTGCTGCGCAAATTACAGGCTGAAAGAACTAGAAGGGAACATGCCAGGAAACTGAGCCGGACGCTGGCCATTAAACTGCCGCGGCGCACAAGCGAAATCAACTGGCGACAACAACTAGCGGATCATGCGCCGGCGCCGGCGGCTGCTCTTCCCCGGGCAACCGCGCTTGCATGCTCCAGGGTCCGGTCCAGGTCACTTCAACCTGCGCCAGCTTGCCTTTCCAGTCGCCGTCCGCTTCGAAGAATACAAGTTTGTTCTGAGGACTGCGGGCGCGCCATCTACCCTTGTAATTGTCCTCGACCAGGACCTCGACCATTTGACCCAGGTACTGCGAATTGATCTCCGCAACGACCTGCGCCTGCAAATCCTCCAGCATCTTGTGGCGCTCGCGCTTTTCTTCTTCCGGGACATCGTCTCCCATTCGACGCGCGCTTACCGTTTGCGGCCGCGGGCTGTAACGCGCCAGATGCGCCTTGTCGAGTTTTAGCTCTTCCAACAATTTGTACGTCTGCATAAACTGCGCCCGCGTTTCGCCCGGAAAACCGACGATGATGTCGGTGTGGATAGCCGCATCTGGAATGATTTTACGAATCTTCTTGACCAGCTTGCGATATTGGTCGGCTGTATATCCACGCCGCATCCGCGCCAGCACCGCGTCATCGCCCGCTTGAACAGGCGCCTCAATATGCGGCATTACCCGCGGCAACTCCGCCACTGTATGCAGCAGCTTGTCGGTCATCCAATTGGGATGGCTCGTCAAGAAGCGAATCCTCTCAATACCAGCCTCTTCAGCAACCTCGTGAGTGACCCGCAGCAGATCCGCCAGATCCGGTCCATCCGGAATGTCCTTGCCGTAGCGATCGACGATCTGGCCCAGGAGCGTGACCTCTTTGACGCCCTGCCCCGCCAAACTGCGAACATGCGCCACGATCTCGCCGATGCTGCGACTGCGTTCGACGCCGCGTCGAAAGGGAATAATGCAGAATGTGCAGGCATGCGAACAACCATATACGATTGGAACATGCGCCGTGACCAATTGCCCGCGTTCATGCAGCGGTAAAATGAGTTCGCCGTCCTGCAAGGCGTCCCGGTTTTTACGCGCCCGCGCCTCGAGCTGCAAGATTTCCGCTTCGTCCATCCGCTCTTCAAGGAATCTGACCATCGGAGACGGGTCGGATGGCGGCATGAACACATCAACGTAAGGCAGACGCTGCCGCATCCACAGCGGATCGCGCACGCCGACCATGCAGCCCATCACGCCTATTACCTTGTCCGGATGAGTCTCTTTGACCTTGCTCAACAAACCCAGACGGCCCAGCCCCTTGTCCTCGGCGCTCTGCCGGACGACGCAAGTATTGACCACCATGATATCCGCCTCTTCGCCATCCGCCGTTGAACGATGCCCCAGCTTTTCCAACTCAGAAGCCAACAGTTGGGAATCTGCGACGTTCATTTGACAGCCAAGGGTCCAGATCTGATATCGCATGTTCAAAGTTTGACTTGATAGCTTTCGGATGTCGCTATTCTAGCCGAGTCGCAGAAATGGGTCAATGTAGCTCGGGGTAGCGTATCGAAGTCGGTTGAAATAAATAACAACAACCGACAGCCAGTAGGGGCGATCCGGTGGACGCTGTTGAAAATTACGATTTCTGATCAAGCCTTGTCCCTATCACACACAAGCGAAAGGCCAAAATGATTCATAGCGGCTCTCTAAGCTCCCCCTCCCTGATGCTTCGGGGCCGGGGGTGGGGTAGAATTTCAACGGACTCTATCAGGTCGCCCGAAAATCACCGAAATAATTTCCAGTTTTGCGGCGACATCACGCCCATTGAAAAGGTGTCCGCTCGTCAGCCCGCAACGGAACAGAAGTAGTTCCAAGTAAGTAATGCAAAAAAAGAAGGACCCTGTAAGGCTTGTCCGGTACTGGTAAAGTCGCATTCGCCTTTGATCTACCCCCCTCAATCCCCCCATAGCAATGGGGGGAAGCTAGTTTCGACGCTGCATCAACGCGAGTATTCTGATGTTGCAAGTGTCGATAGCTGCC
>JAJEFB010000038.1 GCA_022820665.1 Anaerolineae bacterium
GGCAGCTATCGACACTTGCAACATCAGAATACTCGCGTTGATGCAGCGTCGAAACTAGCTTCCCCCCATTGCTATGGGGGGATTGAGGGGGGTAGATCAAAGGCGAATGCGACTTTACCAGTACCGGACAAGCCTTACAGGCGTCGTTAATGTCCCCCTACAGCCGGGCATGACAGCCAGGAAGCGATTGCGGAGGCTGTCGGCGGCGAGAAAAAATCTGCCGCAATTGCCCTGGGCAAATGTCCTTGATGGCTTGTCGCGCTTTGTGATAGATAGTACAATCACCTGCGTAAGCGATCGGAGCGCATCTATGCAGCGACTGGGAGCCTTGGCTCTAATATTCATCGTCTTGTTGGGTGGGGGCGCGATTACCTCGAACCTGCTTTCGTCGGATTTGGCGATTCAGCAAACGACGGATCCGAGCGGAAACGCGCTGACCGCCACGCCAGATCAAGCAGTTGCCTTCATCTTGGTTGTCGGGTTCATTCTCGTCAATGTGATTGGGGCAGGGCTTACCCTGGCGCTGGTAATATGGCTCTTGAATCGTCAAGTGACCGTCGCGCGTCAAGAAGCGGAAGCCTGAGTTCTATTCGCTATCACCTGCGGATGCGATCCACGCGCATGTGATGGCATATCCTGATGAGCGCCCTAAACGCTATGCTAATTCTACTGGCGCGGGCATTTCGCCTCTTACTTAACAAACCCGCCAAAAGCGCCATCTACAATCATGTCAAAATCGGTAGGGGCGACCTGTCCGCCCGCCCGCTTCCCGGCCGGAGCGGTTGGATATCTGCATTGAAAAGGACAGATGGAACTCTTTTTCGCCAGTACCAAACAAGCCTTGAAAACGCTCGACGGCAAGATCCGCAAATTGCCATGTTCTGCAGTGAAGGTCTCGTCTCATGACTGATGCGTCCAAAGCGGTTCGGCGTCCGCGGCCAAAAGCCGCGCTGGCAATTGTTGCGCTCGTATTGCTCGCCTTCCTTCTGCTCATCGCATATATGCTTGTTGACAATTCCGCAGGCGCTTCGACCGCGACCCTGTCTGAAGATTCCTACGCTGCCGAGCTCGCGCTGGCGCTGGATGGCGCCGACGCTGATATTGGCGCCGGCTTGATCAACGAATACGAATGTTACACTTGCCATGTCTTGGGAGACGGCAGCCAGTCGCCCCTCTTCGACGGCATCGGCATCTTCGCGGGAGAACGCAGACCGCCTCTTTCTGCCGAACAATACTTGTACGAGGCGATTGTTTTGCCGGGCGTATTCATAGTCGAAGACTACAGCGATTCTATGCCGAACAATTACGACGAACGACTCAGCCAGCAAGAGGTCGGTCACATGATCGCCTACTTGCTGACGCTTACCGAAGAGCCGCCGACCTATTAGCTGCGCGGACTGTTCGCCTTTTGGCTGAGGCTATTCCACCCGCTCATAGACGAGAAACACTCGTAGATCGACTGATCCGGGCAATATCATGAGCTTTGACGCCTTCACGATTTCAGCGCTGGTGGACGAATTTATCGACACGCTGGTCGGCGGTCGCGTCCAGGACGTGATTGATGTCGACGAGATGGGTCTTGGTCTGGAAATCTACGCCAATCGCAGGCGCCGCTACCTCTATATGAGCGCCGACGCCAACCAGCCTCGGGTATACCTGGCTGCGAGCAAGCTGCGCCGCGGTTTGATGAAACCGACGCAACTGGGGTTGCTCTGTCGGCGAACTGTCGAAAGCGGCATTGTCGCGCATGTCAGTCAGCCCGATTGGGAACGGCTGCTGCGGATAGATTTTGCGGGACCGGAAGGCGACGTCTCGCTCGTCGTCGAACTCATGCCTCGGCGCGCCAATGTCCTGCTCCTGCGCGATGGACTGATTCTTGACTGCCTCAACCGCGTGGGTCCCGACGAGAATCGCTATCGTTTGAGCTTGCCCAACCACGACTACGTGCCGCCGCCGCCGATCCGCGGCCAACTTGCGCCGGCTGATGTTTCGCTGGAGAGCTTGCGGCGCATCGTGGATGCGGCAGAGAAGCCGTCAGTTCAAACCAGACGCCTTTTGCCGGGACGAATTCTGGGCATGAGCCCGCTGCTAGCCAAGGAAATTGTCTTCCGAGCGAGCGGACGCGCCGACGCCAAAGCCCGAGATTGCGACTGTCGCGCGCTGCTTGATGCCTATCAGGCGCTTGTCGCGCCGCTGTTGCGTCGACAATGGCGACCCGGCATCGGCTATGAAATGGGCGTCGCCGCCGAATTTGCCGCCTTCCCCCTGTCATTCCTGGACTGGCAAGACCGCCCAACAATGAGCGGCGCGATCAGCGAATTCTATGGCTTGCTCCGCAGCGCCGACGCCTACGACGAAGCCAAGAAGCCTGCGCGCAGGGCGATAGACGAAGCGCGGGCCAGACTGTCGGCGAAACTTTCGTCGCTGAAGCAGAGCCTCAAAGATGAACGCGAATTGCGGGCGATAAGGCAGAGCGGAGAACTTATCCTGGCTTATCAAACTGCCCTGCATGACGGACAGGAATTGCTGCGCGCGCATTATGAACCCGACGAGCCGGAATTGAGCATCAAGCTCGACCCCGAGCTTAGCCCGGTCGAGAATGCGCAAGGCTATTTTCGCAAATACGAAAAGGCGAAATCGGCGCGGAAGGCGATTCCGGCTTTGATCGCGGAGACAAGAACAGAACTAGCATTCATGGCGCAGTTGGAATCCGATCTATCCTCGGCGGGCAACTGGCCGGAGATTGACGACGTCATTCAGATCTTGCAGCAACGCGGACATTGGCAAGGCAAAAAGCTCAAGGGAATTGGCGGCGGCGGCAGACAAGGCCCGCTCCGCGTTGTCAGTCGCGATGGCTATGTAGTTTGGATCGGGCGCAACAGCCGACAGAACGAAAAGCTGACCTTCAAGACCGCCAACAGCCAGGATCTTTGGTTGCACGCGCGTGGCGTGCCTGGCGCTCATGTCGTCATCCGCAACGATGGCAGGCGTATCAGCGACCGCTTGATATTAGAGGCGGCCGCTGTGGCAGCCCATTATAGCGGACGGCGCAACGACCAACGCGTTTCGGTGGATTATACGCGCGTCAAATTCGTCAAAGCGATCAAGGGCGCGGGACCGGGGATGGTCACCTACCGCAACGAGAAGACGGTATCAGTCGAACCTCGGGACGAAACGGCGCTTACGAAATGAGCCCTAACAAGAACTCTTCACTGTTAATCGTCGACGCTTCCCGCGCCTAATACGCGCTGAGTCGCTTCCAGGACCTGGCTTACGCTGATGTCTCGCACGCAAGGATGGTATTCGGGCGAGTCATCCCGCCAGTCAAGGATGCGACAGGGACGGCAAGCGATTGCCGATGTGATCACCGCGTGCTTGCGCCGATCGCCCCAGGGAGCGAACTCAATTGGATCGGCAGGACCAAACAAGGTCACGGTCGGCGTGTGCACGGCGGCGGCCACGTGCATCGCGCCGCTGTCCGGTCCCAGGACCGCCCTCGCGCGTCGATAAAGCGCCGCCAACTGACCTGCGCTTGTTCCGCCGGCGACGGAACAAGACTTCGCCTTCATCCTGCCGACGATATCGTCGATCAACGTCGTTTCAGCAGAACTGCCGGTGAAGATGATCGCCGTTTTGTGGCGCCGCGCGACTTCATCGGCTGCTCTCGCCCATTTGTCCGACTGCCAGAGCTTGCTGGGCATCCCGGAGCCGGGATGTATGCAGACGATTGGCTGCTCAATATCAATCTCCCAATCGGATAGAAGCTGGTCCACGCTGGCGCTGTCGGCTGGATCGACGGGCAAAGATAATTCGATGTCTCGATTATGAGCGGCGCCAAGCCAGAACTGCGCCAGATGCAAGTTCTGCAGGACGGCGTGTTCATGTTGATGGGAGGCGCTTCCAGTCAGGAAAGGCGCGACGTTGGCATGGTCGTAGCCGATGCGCTCTTCTATGCCCGCCAGAAACGCCAGCATGGCGCCCCACCAGTGGTCCGGGCGCATGATTAGCGCGCTGTCATAACCGATTCCGCGCAGCATGCGCGCTGAATCAAGCGCTCGCAGATAAGGATTGCCGCTCGGTGACTTGCCTTGGCGCTGGAAGCCGGGAAAGTCGAGCGTCAGTACGACATCGACCTCATCGAAACGAGCTAGCAGTTCGGCAGCCCAGACTCCGCAGATGACATGCAATTCTGTTTGGGGCCGCTCGCGCTTGATAAACTGAAGCGCAGGCGTCATTAGCAGGACGTCGCCGAGGTGGTCCGGGCGGATGACAAGCATCCGGTTCGAGCGGGCGCGTTGCGGAAGAATCGGCATCTTGGCGAGACAGGATAAAAATAGGTCTCGAACCGCATGCCGCGCGGAGGGCTGATGCAAGGTCCCCGCCTTGTTCAGATTGCGGACTGCCAACGTCTCTTTATCCAAAGCCCAGATCCTCATAGGCGCTTAGCAGGTGACGCATTAGCGCCGACCAGTCGTAATGCGCCCGCACTTGCTCGCGCGCGCGCGCGCCCAGCGCCCCCCGACGATCCCTATCGCTCAACAAGGACGATATGGAGTGAGCGAATCTGTGGGAGCCGTCCGCGATCTCGATGGCTTCCCGCATTGACCCATGAAGACCGGAAGCGCCCAGCGACGTCGAAACTACCGCGCAGCCTGCAGCCATCGCTTCGAGGATCTTGAGCCGCGTGCCGCTGCCCATGCGCATTGGCAAGACAAATAAAGTCGCCGCTTGCAAATAGGGCAGCACAGACTCGACCCAGCCGGTCACGCTCACATGATTGCCATCGGCCAAGGCTTGTATCCTGGGATGTGGATTCCTGCCGACGACAATCAGCTTTAGCGCGGGATGCCGCTGCAACAGAACAGGAAGAATTGAATCACAGAACCATTCAACCGCGTCGACATTCGGGCGGTAATCCATTTTCCCGGTGAAGACCAGTTGATTGTCGGCTCTCCCTTCTCCAGAGCAAGATTCGTAGTCGTCGACAAAAATGCCGCTGGGCATCACATAAATCGGAGAATCGCCATAGGGTTCCAGCAGACTGCGGTCTTCTTCGCTAACGGCAATTACAGCGTCAACGGACCTGCACAGATTTCGCTCGTAAGTCGCCAGGCGGCGCGCTTGAACCGCCGAGTAGAGCGCGGTGTGCAAACGAGACGGTCGCTTCCTGTCAAGCCGGTAGATCAGCCGCTGCAATTCAGCTTCCGCGTTCAGGGCATCGTATACGACTTTTGCCGCGCCCTTTTTCAGTCCAATCACCGGAAGATAGCTGCCCAGTTCGATACCGGAGAATTGGATGATATCGAATGCGCGCGAATCCAAAATCGCGGCGAGCCTTTGACCGAAGGCGGCGCTCATCAAGCGATCTTCCATGTCCGCCTTGCGAGTAGTAAGCAGTGACACAATGCGATCCGACTTGCTGCGCTGCGGAATCGGGCAACTGAAAACGTCGGCGCAATATTGGAATAGAGGGTTCGTCCCGGGGTCCAGGGCGGTATCGCTGAACGTCAGCAGCGTCACTCGGTGACCGGAGCCGTAGAGGCCGCGAATGATGCCATAATTTCGTATCGCCGCTCCCGATTCGCTGGGAAACGGGTTGTCGGGGCATAGCAGCAAGATCTCCATCGCTTGTTCAGTTGAGCAGAGCCTGGTAAACGTCGAGTACCGTTTGCGCCGTGGCTTGCCAGCGAAATCGCTTGGCGCGTTCGATGCCCGCGGCGGACTGCGCCGCGCGCCAGGCGCTATCGACGAGAACGCGCCGCATGGCTCCCGAGATCGTCGCCGTATCATGCGGATCAACCAAAATGCCGACGTCCCCGACGATTTCTGGCAATGCGGCTACATTGCTGACGATCGGCGCCGTGCCGCAAGCCATTGCTTCCAGGGCGGGCAGACCGAAGCCTTCGTAGTGAGAAGGCAGGATCAGCATTAGCGCATGATTGTAAAGGGCGGGAAGCTGCGAATCGGATATGCCGTGGCGAAAGATCAAGCTGTCATTGATCCCGACCTTGCTTATGTCATGCATTAGCTGCTCGAAATGCCAGCCGGGGCTGCCCGCGATAAGCAGTTTCGGCAGATCGGGCATCTCAACTTTCAGGTCGCGATAGGCTCGCGCCAAGCCGACCAGATTCTTGCGCGGTTCAATTGTGCCAACAAACAGCAGATATGACTCAGGTAAATCCAACTCAGTAATCACCGGCTTGGTGAGAGAGCGGGGCAGGGGACGAAAAACATCTTCCACACCCAAATGATGAACGGTAATTTTTTCCGGCGGGACGTCGAGGATATCTACAAATTCCTGTTTGGTGGCGAAGCTGTTGGCAAGGATATGGTCCGAGCGCATAACCGAGACTTGGATCTGACCATTGTAGTATCGTCGACTGGCAGGGGTCATGTATTCCGGATAGTGAATGAAACTTAAATCGTGCACGGTGATGACCTGGCGTCGCGCGCCACGCGTTGGCGCAATAAAATCGGGACTGTGCAACAAATCCAGGCGGCGCCTCAACAGTTCAACTGACAGCGCCCTCCGCTCCAATGGATGGTGCGGGGGCGTCCAAAGTTTGGCGCTTGCAAAGCGGCGCGATAGCGTGCCTCTGGCTTTGCGACTCTGGAAGACAGTTATTTTGTGCGCTGGCGGTTCGTTCTCCATGGCGGAAATAATGCCCGTTGTGTATCGGCTTATGCCTCCTACGCGGTAGTGAGTTAGACGAGCATCTATTCCGATATGTGCCATGAATTGAGTATAACGGTATCATAATGCTCATGCCAGACGGATCGCGGCTACCCTTGAAGACTGGGCTGTTGGCGGACCGACGGGGCGCGGCAAGCTGTTCGAACGGGGCTATGGAAAGGGAGGACCATGCCGACATATGATGTGGTGACATTTGGCGAGACGATGATGCGCTTGACGCCGCCTGGCTATTTGCGCATTGAGCAGACGACTTCCTTCGACATTTGGGTTGGCGGGACGGAATCCAATACAGCGATTGGTTTGGCCCGTCTGGGCATGGACGCAGCCTGGTTCTCGCGCTTGCCCGCGTCGCCGATGGGACGCTATGTTAGCAATCGCGTTCAGCAGTATGGCGTCGACGTCAGCCATATCGTCTGGGCTGAGGATGCGCGGCTGGGCATATTTTTCCACGAAAAGTCAGAAGCGCCGCGCGCCAGCCGCATCATCTATGATCGAAAAGATTCAGCTGTGAGCCGCGTCCAGCCGGCGGATTTGCCAGAGGATTTGTTCCTGGTTGATATGAGTCGACTCTTTCATGTCACCGGGATAACGCTGGCGATCAGCGATTCCGCCAGGAAGACCGCGCTGGAAGCCATGCGGCGCGCGAAGGACCTTGGCTGGCAAGTTAGCTTCGATACGAACTATCGCAGCACGTTGTGGTCGGGCCAGCAGGCGGCGGCGGATTGTGACGAAGCGATGGCGCTGGCGGACATCGTGTTTTGCCCGCTTGGAGATTACCAGGCGCTTTATGGCGACGCGGCGGCCGAGGATGCGCTGGCCGCTCTGGCTTCGAAATATCCCGAGACGCTCATCATCATGACCCTCGGCAAAGATGGCGCGGGGGCGATTGCGCCGGATGGCGAACTCTTTCGCCAATCGGCCATCCTGGCGGGTGAAGTCGGGCGTATAGGCGGCGGAGACGCCTTCGCCGCCGGTTTCCTTTACGCCTGGCTGACCTTTGCGGACCTCCCGCTGGCGCTAAAATGGGGCGTCGCCATGTCCTCTCACAAATACACAATCCCGGGTGATCTTCCCTTGGTCGACTACGAAGAAGTGGCCTCCCTGGTGGCTGGATCAACCGGAGGCGGTCTCATCCGCTAGCGCGCCCGGCAGGAATGCCTGCGCGCCGCGATGTCTCGGAAATTGCTCGCCATTGTCGCTAGCCGCAGTGCGACGTCTTACCTATAATTCTGAAATCCTTTTCTTATTCGTCGGTTTACGTTGTATATGAGCAAGCCGCAAGACAGTGGTCATCCCTTCGTTCGCTTATTAAACTATGCTTCGGCATACAAGCGGCGAGTGGCTTTTGCCACGATCTACTCCGCGCTTGGCAAGATTTTTGACATCATGCCGCCGGTCTTGATCGGGGTCGCGGTCGATATCGTCGTGCAGAGGCAGGACTCGCTTTTGGGCCGGCTGGGCGTCGCCGACCTGACGCATCAATTGTTGATACTGGGCTTCATCACGCTGATCGTCTGGATTCTTGAATCCCTGTTTGAATACATTCAGCGAGTTCACTGGCGCAATTTGGCGCAGTCAATGCAGCACGATCTGCGCGTCGACGCTTATGACCATGTACAGCACCTGGAACTGGCCTATTTTGAAGACCAAAGTACGGGCGGGTTGATGGCGGTGCTGAATGATGACATCAATCAGTTGGAGCGCTTTCTGGATATCGGCGCCAGCGATGTGGTGCAGATCGTCACCACCGTTGTCGTGATTGGCGGCATCTTCTTCCTGGTCGCGCCCAGCATCGCCTGGATGGCCGCAATTCCCATACCCTTCATTATATGGGGTTCATTGCGATTCCAGCGCTTGCTCGCGCCGCGCTACAGCGAAGTCCGCGAACAAGTTAGCATGATCAACCACCACTTGTCCAATAGTCTTAGCGGCATCGCAACCATCAAGAGCTTTACCGCAGAGGATTACGAAGCGGAGCGCCTGCGCGTCGAGAGCAATGAGTATGTCGAACGCAACCGGCGCGCCATCCGTCTGAGTTCGGCGTTTACGCCTTTGATACGGATGGTGATCGTGTCTGGATTCATCGCTATCACCGTTGCCGGCGGCCAATTGGCGCTCAACGGTACCTTGGATATCGGCGCTTTCAGCGTACTGGTATTCATGACGCAGCGCTTGCTTTGGCCGTTGACCAAGCTGGGCGAGACTTTTGATCTTTACCAGCGGGCAATGGCATCGACCAAACGCATCCTGGATTTGCTGGGCATCAAGCGCAAGATCACCGATGGCGGCATTGGGTTGCCGATAGCGGCAATCCGCGGCGATATGCGCCTTGATGACGTGAGTTTCTCCTACAGTGACGGGCGTGAAATCATAAAGGGCTTGACCCTGGACTTCCCGGCTGGCGATACCGTGGCGATCGTCGGCGCGACCGGCGCCGGCAAGAGCACTGTTATCAAGCTGCTGCTGCGTTATTACGACGTGACATCGGGACGTGTTCTGCTTGATGGCTACGATCTGCGAGAGTTGAAGCAGGCGGATATTCGCAATGCGATCGGCTTGGTCAGCCAGGATGTCTTTCTCTTTCACGGTACCGTGCGCGAGAATATCGCCTATGGATCCCAAGATCTGCCCGACCATCTCATTGTTGCGGCTGCCAGGATCGCCGAGGCGCACCAATTCATAAGCGAACTGCCGCAAGGATACGACACAGTCGTCGGGGAGCGCGGGCAAAAACTCTCCGGGGGACAGCGGCAACGCTTGTCCATCGCCCGGGCTGTACTGACGGATCCGCCAATACTGGTGCTCGACGAAGCTACCTCTTCAGTCGACAACGAGACCGAAGCCGCAATACAGCGCTCGCTGGAACGGATCGCTGTGGGCCGCACCACGATCATCATCGCGCATCGACTGTCCACCATTCGCAACGCCGACATGATTTATGTCTTGCAAAACGGCCAACTGAGAGAAAGCGGCGGGCACGAAGCCCTGGTGCATTTCAATGGCCTTTACGCGGCGCTATGGCGCGTGCAAACCGGAGAACGAATGCTGGCTCAAGCCGGCGATTAGCGTAACTGTGACAGCAAACGGTCAACTACGTCCATATTGCGAACGGCGTCGCTGGGCGGGAAGCGCGGAGGGCGTCCCGTGAGCAGGGCGTCGGCGAAGTCTTCGACCATCAATTGATAGTGATCAACCGGCGGGATGACATGTTCCGTCAATTGATCGCCCTGCCAATGTTGAACGACCGTGTCCTTACGCTTATCCGGCGTGAAACTGGATTCTACGACAATCGAGCCGGTCGTGCCCTTGAGTCGGTAGCTTTGCTGGCGATGGGCGCGCAGCCCGCAGTCGAAGTGCCCAATCACGCCCGAGGGAAACTTCAAGGCGCCGGCAAGAATCTCGTCGACGCCTGTCTTGGGACCGATGTTGCCAACCGCGGTCGCCGTTTCCGGTTCTTCGCCCGTTATGAAGCGCATCAAATTGACGCAGTAACAGCCCACGTCCATCAAGCCACCGCCAGCCAGCGCCTTGCTCAAACGGATATTAGCCTCGTCACTGATATAAAATGTGAAGCTGCCGTTGATGATTTTCAGGTCGCCGATGCCGCCCTCAGCCACGATGGATTTGACCTTGGCGTGCTGGGGATGAAAGCGATACATGAAGGCTTCCGCCAGCAAAACGTCATGGTCTTCAAAAGCGTCGACTATTGTCTGCGCTTCCGCCGCGTCGCTGGCGAAGGGTTTTTCGCAGAGCGTGGCTTTGCCGGCGCCCGCGCACTTGATGCTCCACTCGGCATGCATGCTATTTGGCAGGGGATTGTAGATGGCGTCAACTTCGTCGCTTTCGATCAACTCTTCGTAGCTGCCATAGACGATCGGGATGTTCTGCTCGGCGGCGAATTCCCGCGCGCGTTCCAGCGATCGACTGGCGACTGCCGCGACGACGCCATTACGCGACTCGTGGATAGCCGGGATGACCTTCCGTCCGATATTGGCGGTGCTTAAGATACCCCAGCGGACTTTGTCGGGCATAAGGCACTCTCCTTATTAGATCTCATAACCACATAGCGATGATTTTATCGAGTTCGCCGCTTTCTTTCAAAGCGGCCAGGGTGCCGTCGACAAGCCTCCAGGCATCTCGGTTGTCGCGGCGCGCCGCGATCGCGTAATGATCGCGACTCAAGTATCTTTCCGCGGTATTCCAGTCAGTAAATCGCCTCTGGTAAAGCCGCAGCGTGATAGCATCTACGATGGCGGCATCGGCGTATTCGAGGCGCAGGGAATCCAGCGCATATGTCGGTAGTTCGTAGGGCAGGCGCGTTGCGGCTTCATTTTTGTCTTCCAGCTTGCGCAGTTCTGTGTCCGCCCGGCTGCCAAACTCGTAGGAGACCTTTAGTCCGGCCAGCCCGTCAAGCGACGCGACGGGTTCGTCGACCGGCGCGACCAGCAGAAGTCCGTTGTCGAAATAATGCCGGGTATAGCGGACATCGTCCATGCGCGCCTCTTCAACGCGCAAAGCCGAAATCAGTATGTCCACCTCTCCGCTGATCAAGGCGTCGTAGAGGCCGTAATAGCCGATGTTGACAAATCGAATCGGCAGATCAATCATTCGGGCGATGGCCTTGGCGAGATCAATATCCAGCCCATGGACCGCCTGACCGTCGTCGCTGGCAAAGGGCGGGACACTGGCGTCGACGCCGACGACAATGATGCCGCGGGGAAAGGCTTTGACTTTGTCGGCGGGGCGCTCTGTCAATGAAGCAAAGAGATACAGCAAACTGCTCGAGATGACCAGCAGGCCAAGCGACAGCGCCAGACGCACCCGCTTATTCATGGCTCCTCCGGCGGCGGCAGCCACTGGGTAGCGCCCCGTTCCCAGCCACGGGCGTAGTCCTGGATTGCATAATAGATTGGTTTCAGCATGAATTCCGGACTAACGAGCGTGAAGTTGTCCGGATAGCCGTTCAGGGGCGCGGGGTAACGAAATGCCCAAATGCAGAGTTGCTCCACCCAGGGCCAATTGGCCTCCACATATTCGAAAGCTTTTATCGTATACTGCAATCGCTGCGACGGTCGGACAGCGCCGCTCCAGCGCGGATGATCATTCCAACCGCTCTCAGTGATGAAAACGGGCTTTGCGCCGTCGCCGGCTTCCAGCATGATTTGCCGGAGGAATTCCAGACGGCGGAAGTTAAGTCGGCCGGCGCCAGGCTCGGCATCGGCCGATTCAGTTGCTCCATAGCTGTGAACTGCCAGCGCATCAAAGTATGGCGCGCCGCCGCTGCTATACATCTCGCGCAGGTATAAGTTTTCGTTGAGCCCGGCCGGGCTGCCCTGGATTTCGTTTGTGGGCGCCAGCGCGCCCGCCAAAACGACCGCCTGCGGATTCGCGTCTTTAATCGCCGGATAACTCAGTTTCAGCAATCGGACATAGGCGGCTGGATCGACCGGTCGATAACCCCACTCGAAGCTGAGATTGGGTTCGTTCCAAATGATAAAATGCCGGATTTCTTCCCGGTAGCGCGCCGCCAACCGCGAGGCGTATTGGGCGAAATCGTCGAAGGAGGCCTCCGGCAAGTAATTGAGCGTTGTAGCGCGGCCGTCGCTAGCAGCCGGGCGCGCCCAGTCGGGCACCAGTCCCAGCCTCGCGATGATACGCAGGCCCTGGTTCTTGGCGTGGCGGACGATGAGATCCGCCTGCGTCCAGTTGTACTTATCATCGTTAGGCTCAAAGTATGCCCAGGGGAAGAACTGTACGATCGTGGTCGCGCCCATCTCTCTCACCAATTCCAGCGAGCGCTTGATCTTCCGCTCCTGCACTTCGTTTTCCAACAGGGTATGAACGCAGACTTGCGGCTTGGTGGTCTGGACGATCTGCGCTTCTCCCAGCTCCACATATTCAACCGGGGACCAGTTGGTTGAAAGGAAAATGTACACAGCAGTCAGCAGCAGCAGCCACCCTGGTCGGGGCAGCAACATGAAGGCGCGGCGTAATTCTTGCCTGAATGAGTTGAGCATCCGCTACATAATATGTGACATTATTTATGCGATAAGGTACAATGGCGCATGTTCGTTCGCGGCTCCTTGCATTCGCAATCGGGAGTTTTGCGTGGAGGCTGAACAGACATATTGTAGTGGCTGATGTTTGTGTGAGGATAGGTAGATTTGCCGCAGCGCGTTATCGCCATGTGGTCTGGACCACGTAATATCTCTACCGCCTTGATGCGCTCTTGGGCGAGCAGAAGCGATACCAGGGTGATCGACGAGCCGTTCTATGCGCATTATCTCCAGTTCACCGGCTATGATCACCCTGGCGCTGATGAGATCATTGCGGCATACGAGACGGACTGGCGCCGAGTAATTGACGGATTGCTCCCGGATGCGTCAAACGATGAAGCAAGCGCTGAAACAATCGTCTATCAAAAACATATGACGCAGCATATGCTCGAGCATATCGACCGCTCCTGGATTGCCCGGGTTTCCAACTGTTTCTTGATCAGGGATCCGCGTCGCATGCTATTATCCTTTTCAAAAGTGATTCCTGAGCCGCGTCTCGATCAGTTGGGTTTAGTCCAACAGGTGGAGATTTTCCAACATGTGCGAAGGGTTACGGGCACGGTACCGCCGGTAATATCATCGCGCGGCGTTTTGTCCGATCCGGAGGGCTCGTTGCGGAAGCTGTGCGCGCTCCTCGATCTGCCCTTTGAAAGCGCGATGCTCAGTTGGAAGGCGGGCAGGCACGAAAGTGATGGACTCTGGGCGAAGCATTGGTATGCCAGCGTGGAAAAGTCAACTGGATTCGCGCCTTACGAGCGCGATGACAGTCCGCTGCCGCAACACTTGCGCGGCTTGCTCGACGAATGCCAGGGACTTTACGAGCAGATGGCAAAACATTGTATAAACTAAGGTTAGGCATGAAACAAGCATTCAATCCCAAAAACAAGGACTTGCTCATCAATATCAATGGAGAACTCTATCATCGTGATGTGGCGGGCATAAGTCCTTTTGACTCGGCAGTGCAAGGCGGCGATGCCGTTTGGGAGGGCTTGCGACTATATCAGGGCAGGATCTTCAAATTGATCCCTCATCTCGACAGATTGCGCGCCTCGGCTCAAGCCATGGCATTTGCCGAGATTCCGAGCCACAAGGCGATCATCAACGAGATAAACAAGACATTGCATGCCAATGAAATGACGGACGGCGTTCATATTCGCTTGACCTTGACCCGTGGCGTCAAATACACTAGCGGGATGGATATACGGCTTAACAATCAGGGACCGACTTTGATCGTTCTCGCCGAGCACAAACCGCCGGTATACGACAAAAGCGGCATTCGCTTAATCACTTCCGGCATACGGCGCATACCGCCGGATTGCGTCGATCAGAACATCCACTCCTGCAATCTGATAAACTCGATCCTGGCAAAAATTCAGGCCAATGCCGCCGGCGTCGACGACGCCTTGATGCTGGACTATCACGGATACGTGGCGGAGACAAACGCAACCCACGTATTCATCGTCGACGACGGCTTTGTCATGACGTCGGATACGGGTTCTTGCCCGGAAGGCATCACTCGGGCGGCGGTGCTGGAGATTTGCGACGCCAACGACATTCCCTGTGCGATCAAAAACATATCGCTGTCTGAAGTCTACCGAGCCGATGAAATGTTTTGCACCGGAACAATGGGGGAATTGGCGCCGGTGATTGAGCTGGATGGCAGGACCATTGGCGCCGGCCAAATTGGAGAGATGACCATGCGCCTGAGTGGGTTGTTCCGCGAACGGACAGAACGCGAAGGTTATCAAATCTTGGAGACTGTGACGAGCTAATCGGCTGTTTCTCGCTATTGAAGCGTATAAGGAGGGTAATACAGATGTCAGATTTTTCATTTGTTGGACAAGCGACCCCGATGATCGACGGCGGCGCCAAGGTCACGGGCAATTTGAAGTATACGGGCGACTTGAAGCTGGCGGGCATGTTGCATGCCAGGTTCGTCCTGAGCAGCTACGCTCATGCCAATATCAAGGGGATTGATGTCGACGAAGCCCTGGCGCTCCCGGGTGTGCAGCGCGTTTTAACCGCTGCCGATCTGCCCGATATTGCGCCGTCTTCCCGCGCCAGGCTGATGCTAGCGCGCGACCGTGTCATCTTTGTTGGTCAGCCGGTGGCGGTTGTGCTCGCCGATGACCAAGCCTCCGCAGCCGACGGCGCCGAATTGGTGGATGTGGAATACGAGCCGCTGGACGCCGCCACGACAATGGATGCGGCAATGGCGGAGGACGCGCCGCTGGTATGGCCCAACGGCATCCAAACCGGCGCGGGAGACGAAGCCGCGCACGGCGCCGATGCCGGCGGCGAGGCCGAAGACGAAGAGGAAGAAGCCTCCAACATCGCCGGCAGAACCAAGATTGAACGCGGCGATGTCGCGGCGGCATTCGCTGCGGCGGACGTCATTGTGGAACGCACCTTCGAAACACCGATGGTGCACCAGAGTTCAATTGAGACGCAAGGCTGGGTCGCGCAGCCAAACCCGATCAACGGCGGGCTTACCATGTGGGGCAGCATTCAGTCGCCCTTCGGCGTGAGACTGGACGTGGCCGATACGCTCGGCATCCCAGAATCTGACGTGACCGTCTATGGCATGCCGGTCGGCGGCGCCTTCGGCGCGAAGTTCGGCTTGTACGAACCGATGGTGGCGCTGATTGCATTTACAGTCGGTCGTCCGGTGAGTCTGATCCTCACGCGCGGCGAGGAACTGTTGACCACGAACCCGGCGCCGGCGCTGCGGCTCTCCGCTAAGCTCGGCTTCAAGAGCGACGGCAGCTTGCTCGCTATGCAAGCGCTGGCAATGGCCGATACCGGGATTTATCCGAGCGGTCTGGGAAGTTTTGCTTCCTTCCAATTCGCCAACTTTTATCCCTGCGACAATGTTCTGCTGGAATCGATCAATGTCATGACGTTTAAGCAATCCGTCGGCGCCTATCGCGCCCCGACGTCTCCGACGGCTTTTATGGCTGCGGAAACGCTCTTTGATGAAGCTGCCTCTCAACTGGGCATGGATCCCATCGAATTGCGGCTCATGAACGCGGCGAAAGCCGGCGACCTGATGCCCGATGAAAGCGCGTTCTCGAACATCGGCATGATCCAGACTTTGGAAGCCGTGCGCGAGCACCCCTTATGGAAGAACCGGGCGGAATCGCGCAAAGTCGGTCGCGGCGTCGGCGTGGCGATCGGCGGGTGGATGGGCGGTCTGGAGCCGGGCGCAGCCGCTTGCAAGCTCAACCGAGATGGCGTTTTGCAGGTGCAGATTGGCACAGCCGATCTTTCGGGTACGCCGACTAGTTTCGCGCTGCTCGCGGCAGAGGCTTATGGCGTTGATCCCGACCAGGTGCGCTTCGTCTACAGCGATACCGACAGCGCGCCCTATGGCGGAGGCGTCGGCGGCAGCAAGACATTGTACACTTTGGGCAATGCCGTTATCCGAGCGGCGGAAGACGCGCGACGTCAAACCCTGGCCATTGCCGCCGAAGAATTTGAAGTGTCCGCCGAAGATCTGGAGATTGTTGACGGTCGCGTGCAGGTGCGGGGCTTCCCCGATCGCTCGATTGGCTTGGGCGAGCTAGCCGGCAAAACGATGACATTTGGCGGCGCCTACGAACCTGTCTACGGCAATGGCCGACAAGCCGTGACTGACCGCGCCCCGTCATTTTCGGCGCAGGTCGCTGAAGTTGAGGTCGATGAGGAGACCGGCGAAGTCAATCTGGTAAATCTGGCCGTGGTGCAAGATGTCGGACGCGCCATCAATCCGCTGGCGGTTGAAGGTCAGATGCAGGGCGGCGCCGTGCAAGGCATCGGTTGGGCGCTCTACGAAGAGATGCGCTACGATGAGAGCGGACAACTCTTGTCCGGATCCTGGATGGATTATGCTATGCCGGATGCCATGCAGGCTTCGCCGATACAGACACAAATCGTAGAAGTGCCCTCGGAGAGCGGTCCCTTTGGCGCGCGCGGGGTCGGCGAGCCGCCGGTGATACCGACGGTCGCTGCGATTGCCAATGCCGTGGCTGACGCGACCGGGGTGAGACTGACGCAAACGCCCATGACCGCGCCGCGTGTCCTGGAAGCGCTGGAACAGCGCTAGGAGAGGCCGAACATAAGATTCCAAGAGCCAACTGCCAGGTTGGCTCTTTTGATTCTAAAGAGACGTTGCCGCGACAATCTCAACGTCCGCCGTCTATGGAAAGTACCTGGCCCGTAATCCAGTTGGCGTAGTCCGAGGCGAAAAAGAGCACGCCGTGAGCGATGTCTTCTGCCGTGCCGAGGCGCTTGAGCGCAAAGCGCTCAATCAGCGCCTTTTGTCCTTCGACGCCGTAGGACTCGAACTGTCTGATGGATGTGGGATTGGACAAGACAAAGCCGGGCGCGATATTGTTCACCGTGATCTTCCATTTGCCCAGTTCCTGAGCCAGTTGTCGCGTGAGATTGATTTGACCGGCTTTGGCGGCGGCATAGGCTTGGATGCCGGTCAAGCTGGGACCGAGGCCCGCGCCACTGGATATGTTGACAATCCGGCCGTATTCCTGCGCTTTCATTGCCGGCGCGACCGCCTGCGAAAAGAAAAACGTCGCCCGCGTATTGACCTCGACGATGCTGTCCCATTCTTCTTCCGTGACCTGTTCCAGGGGCTTGCCAACCTGACTCTGCACGCCCCCCGCGTTGTTTATCAGGATATGCGCGGCGCCTTCAGCGGCCAGAGCCCGCTCGACGAAGGCAAAGACCGCCGCTCGATCGCGCACATTGACAAGGCCGATTTCACATCGGCCGCCGGCGTCGTGACAAAGTTGCCGGGTTTCATTTAGTTCCTCTTCTATCACATCACAAGCCCAGACTGAGGCGCCGCGCGCCGCAAATGCCAGGCTGATCGCGCGGCCGAACCCGTGGGCGGCGCCGGTGACGATGACCACTCTGTCGTCGAATTGAATGTTCATGGCAATTACGCCTTTAACTCATCGAGATTGCTGAGCGCCTGTGGACGCTTGCCATCTTCGATCTCGCGAATCATCTCGATCCAGCGCCGCGTGAGGGGCAGGTCCAAGCCGATCTTTTCGCCTTCCGCCAGGATTGGCTCGTACATGATGACCTCGGTTCTGCGCTTGCGCACAGCCAGGTCGCGCCAGATACCGCTATGTGTCTTGGCTGATCTGCGGTTGAACGCGATCAGCGTATTGAGCGATCGCGTGATTCCATCACTGTCCTTGGCGGCGAATGCCGCGGGTTCAAAACCGTTGAAGCCGCGCGCTTCGACGCCGATTTGCGCCGCCACTTCCAAAATCTCTTGCGCGGCGCGGATGTACAGATCCCGGTATTTTGGGTCGGCCAGCGCGTCCGCGATTGCTTCGTTGGTCAAGGCGGATACGAAAAGCATGGCCCCATAGGCTTCCTTGCCCCAGAGATATCCCCAGATATTCTCGGTGATAATTGTGTCTTCTTCGAAGTCGCGGAAAGCGGCGCCGATTTCTTTCAGGCGTGTTGTGATGGCGCCGTTCAGTTCGCCGACCACTACCGCGCCGCGCCCGCCAAAGAGGATCTTGCCCGGCTCGTGATAGTCGGCGCTGAAATTGATAAAAGCGCCCAAAGTCCGCTCGCTGCCGACGATCTCGCGGATGATCAACTCGTTCAAGCCGTTTTGTACCGACATGACGTAGCCGTCATCGGCAAGAAAATTGACAAGCGTCTCGGCCGCCGCTTCGGTGTGTTGGGCTTTAGTACAGAGCAGGATAATTGGGTATTTCTCCCCCAATTGATCTGGCAAAAGTGCCGCCGCGCCCACGGTGAATGCATCAACCGGACCGGTGATTTGTAATCCCGCTTGATTGATTTTTGCCACGTGTTCCTCGACGACATCGACAAACAGGATATCGTGACCGGCTCGTATCAGATATGCGCCAAGCGTGCCGCCGATAGCGCCGGCGCCCCAGATTAGGATTCGCATTAGTCCCAGCCTCCCTCAAGCAGGGCAAGCGTCTCGTCAACAGCCACCTGCCAGATCGCCAGCATTTCTTCGTCGGAGCGTTGATAGAAGCCTCCCATATTGCCGTCGGCCACATGTCGCCTAACCGCCGCGGGATTCAGGCGCTCCAAACGGGATACATCAATGAGCGGTCTTTGCTCGCTGGGCATTTCAAGTCCCTCCAGTCGCGTCCAGGGGTAGTTCTCCATCCAGGAGGCGTGCGAGCCGACCGGGTCCGTCTCGAGCACTTTTCCCCAGGTCTTGGGCGCGTTATACCAATTGTGCCATTTGACCTGGGTATCGCTATTGTCCATCATCCACTCTTTGAGCATGCCAAGGGCGGGCGCATTGCCTCCATGGCCGTTGACGAGAAGGATCCGGCGGAATCCCGCGCGGCGGATGCTATCGAGCACATCGCGGATCAGAGCCAGGTAGGTGCGAACGCGCAGGGTGACTGTCCCCGGGAAGGCTGTCCACTGCTGCGCCAGCCCGTAAGGCAGGACCGGATAAACTGGTACCCCGGACAAGTCGCCCACGTCCTTTGCCAAGCGCGCTGCCAGGATCGTGTCGACGCTCAGACTCATGTAGGCGTGCTGCTCGGTGCTTCCCGTCGGCAAAATGCAGCGATCGTCGCCTTTTACATATTCCTCGACTTGCATCCAGTTCATTTCAGAAATCAGCATTGATCACCTTGCTCTCCCTGGACCGCGGGACAAATATAGACACCGTGTTCTTGACGCGGTCGCTCATTCAATCTCACCATTCCGCGCGAGCGGCTTCACTAAGAATGTTGCAAATGTGCGGTCAACCCGTTGATGTTATATGATATGCTGGAAATCGCCAAGTTTCGGCTGCGAAGGGATTGCCCGGTCGCCTCCGACATTGCTTGCATGCGCTGCCACTGCGGGGATTGGCATGGTCGAATGTACAGGAGCTAGCGATGAAGTCTGAATTGTTGCGATACAGCCAGCTCAGCGGCAACGAGATCAGCTTTTATAACGCGCATGGTTATTTGTGTCTGCCGGGATTGATCCGTCGGGAGACGGCGGCTGATCTAGCTGAGGAAGAGCTCCAGGTGATGGAAGGCTTGGGCATCGCGAGAGAGGATCTACGCACAGCCAGGACGAGCGCGGACAAATTGCGCCAGAGCCGCCAGTACCTGGCCGGTTCAAGCCTGGGGCGCTTAATCCACAGCGAGGCTTTGAATGCGCTCGCCGGGCAATTGATGGGCGGTCCTGCAACGCTCTATCTGCCCTTCACGGCGGTCAAGAGCGGCGGTGGCGGCGGTCGATTCCACTTTCACCAGGACAATCAGTATACGCGTTTCGACGGGCCCGGCATCAACATTTGGTTCGCGCTCATGGAAATGACGCCGGACAACGGCTGTCTGCAGATTGCCTCGGGGACTCACCTGGGCGGTACGATCGACTCAGTCGAAAGTGAAGACAGGGATGGTCACCGGACCGTGGCTATAGAGCCGGAAGCCTTTTTGCCGCTGCGAATGATGCCTGGCGACGCAGTGGCTTTCTCGCGCTTGACATTGCATGGGTCGGGAGCCAATATCACGGACCAGCCAAGGCTGGCATACGCGGTGCAGTTTCATCGAGACGACGTGCGCGCGACCCGAGACGGCGAAGATCTTGGGCTGCTCAAGGAGAATCCGCGCTTTGACCTCGGACCTGTTAAGGCTTTTTCGCCAGACGGTGATTGAAACTGAGTCCTAACTGAAGACAACTGAAAGATTGAGCCCTGCAGCGAATCGAAAGAAGGTGATGGCATTGAACGTCAATCCGATTGAGATGATAAAACCCCAGCGCGAGATCACCGGCATCAGCGCGATCTTGTTGCCTTTCCATGACAACCGCGAGGTCGACTGGCTTGGCTTGGCGAATCATGTACGACGCACGGCGGAAGCCGGCTTGACGCCCGCGGTCAATATGGATACCGGCTATGCCAACCTGATCAGCGAAGCCCAACGTCAGCAGGTCCTGGAGGTCACGCGCGAAGTGCTCGGGAGCGGCGCCTTCGTGGCCGGCGCCTTTGTATCGGACAACGATGGCGACGCCTTTGACGGCGACGCTTATCTGCGCCAGATCGAGTCGATACAGCGCCATGGCGGCAGGCCGATTATCTTCCAGTCCTATGGTTTGACGGGGCAAGCGAGCGAGGATATCGTCGTTGCCTACGAGAGATTGGGCGAGGCCACCGATGGTTTCATCGCATTTGAGCTTGGTACCATGTTCGCGCCATTTGGCGCCATCTACGATATGAGCGCTTATGAGGGCTTGTTGGGAGTAAAGCGCTGTCTGGGCGCCAAGCACTCCTCCCTGAGCCGGGAGTTGGAATGGCAACGCTTGCTGCTGCGCGACCGGGTGAGGCCGGATTTCAAAGTTTTCACTGGCAACGACCTGGCGATCGATATGGTGATGTACGGCAGTGATTATCTTCTGGGCTTGAGCACCTTCGCCCCGGATCTCTTTGCCGAGCGCGATGCCATGTGGCTGGCGGGGGATGCCGGCTTTTATCAATTGAACGATCTTCTCCAGTACCTGGGCTTCTTGGTTTTCCGTCCGCCGGTGCCCGCCTACAAACATTCCGCGGCGCAATTCTTGAAACTGCGCGGCTGGATCGAATCTGACCAGACACACCTTGATTCGCCGCGGCGACCGGAAAGCGATATTCCCATCCTGAAGGATATCGCCGGACGCCTGAATGTTTTGAAGGCGAGCTAGCGGATGGCTTACCGACGAGTCGCGCAATTGCGTAATTATCAACAGTTTACAAGTTACTGCGAATCTGCCGGGGCCGACCTGCCGGTTGATGAGCGCGCCGTATTTGGGAAGGAATCTCCGCTTGCGCGACCCTATGCCTACCGTCAGCATGATTTCTCGAACCGTTTCGCCATTCTGCCAATGGAAGGCTGGGATGGCGCTTCCGACGGAGGACCGACCGACTTGACAATTCGGCGCTGGCGACGCTTCGGAGAGAGCGGCGCCAAGTTAATATGGGGCGGCGAGGCGGTGGCTGTACGACATGACGGACGGGCAAATGCGCGTCAGTTGATCATCAACGATCGTACCGTGAAGAGTATCGCTGAATTGCGGCAGTCATTGCTGGACGCCCATGAAGCGCGCTTCGGATCGGCAGACCGACCCTTGATTGGTCTGCAGTTGACGCATTCAGGCCGCTTCTGCCGCCCTAATGGTCCCAAGCTGGAACCGATGGCGCTTTATCGGCATCCCTGGCTTGACAAGAAATTCCAACTCGAAGACGACGACTGCCTCATGAGCGACGGCGAGATCCGCGCCTTGATTGAGGACTTCGGTCGGGCGGCCGCGCTGGCGGGGCGGGCGGGCTTCGATTTTGTCGACATCAAACATTGCCACGGCTACCTCGGCCACGAGTTCCTCAGCGCCGTTAATCGGGAAGGCAAGTATGGCGGTAGCTTCGAGGATCGCACGCGATTCCTGCGGGAAACGGTTGAGTTGGTTCGCGCCCTGGCGCCGGGCTTGGATATCGGCGTGCGCTTGAGCGCCATCGATTGGGCGCCCTTTCATGCGGGAAGCAATCGTATCGGCGAGCCCATGCCCGGTGATAGCCACACCTATCCCTACGCATTCGGCGGCGACGGCACGGGGATCGGATATGATCTGAGCGAGCCCAAGCGCTTCCTGGCGCTGCTGCGCGAGCTCGACATCGGCTTGGTTTGCATCACCGCCGGCAGCCCCTATTACAACTTTCACATTCAGCGCCCGGCGATCTTCCCGCCCTCCGACGGTTACTTGCTGCCCGAAGATCCGCTGGTTGGCGTCGCGCGCCAGATCCAAGTGACTGCGGAACTGAAAGGGGCTTTCCCGGACCTGACGATGGTGGGATCGGGATATTCGTACCTGCAGGATTGGCTGCCCAATGTGGCGCAGGCTGTGATCAAGCGCGGCATGGCCGATTTCATTGGATTGGGGCGCATGGCGCTAAGTTATCCGCACTTGCCGGCTGATCTCTTGGCTGGGGGTCCCTTGCAGCGCAAACGCGTCTGCCGCACCTTCAGCGACTGCACAACCGCCCCGCGCAACGGCATGGTGTCCGGCTGTTTTCCGCTGGACGAGTTTTACAAGTCGCGGGGTGAATACGAGCGCCTGGCGACTCTGAAAAAGGAACAAGCCGCACAAGACGCGTGAGGCTTTTGTACTGATCTAGTTCCAGCCGTATTCTGACGGTTTGAAATCGATCATGCTGCCGTGATAGTAAGGCACGGTCGCCAATTCGGGTTCCGCCATCAAGTCGAGTTGCGCGTGGTCGGCGTCGCTCAATTTCACGTCGAGGGCGCCGATATTATCCACCAGGTGCTCCATCGTGCGCGGACCGATGATGGTGCTGGTCACGCCGGGCTTGCTGATAACCCATGCCAGCGCGATCTGACTGGGGCTGCAGCCTTTCTCTTTTGCCAACTCTACAATCCCGTCCAGCAGGTCATAGGCGCGATCGCTAAAATGCTTCTGCAGCCGTCGCTCAAACGCGGCGCCGCGTCCGGAATCGCTGCCGAAGCGGCTGTCGCCCGGGATTGGCTCCCCCCGCTTGTATTTGCCACTGAGGAAACCGCGCGCCAGCGGCGACCAGGGCAAGATCGCCATGCCATAACTCTGTGCCATGGGAATCAATTCGCGTTCGATGCCGCGGTCCAGCAGGTGATAGGGCGGCTGCTCGCTGACGAAGCGATTGAGTCCCAGTTCCTTTGCGACCCAGAAAGATTCCAGGATGCGCCAAGCCGGAAAGGTGCTGGCGCCGATATAGCGCACTTTGCCCGCGCGAATCAAATCGTCGAGCGCGCGGAGAGTTTCGTCGATGGGTATATTGGAGTTGGGACGGTGTATCTGATAGAGGTCGATGTAGTCCGTTCCCAAGCGCTTCAGGGATGCTTCGCATTGCTGAATGATGTGTCGCCGGTTGTTGCCGGCGGCCAGGATGTCCTCATCGTCCATTCGACCGTGTACTTTGGTAGCGAGGACGATGCTCTCCCGTTTGCCATTGCGTTTTAGGGCTTTGCCTACTGCGATTTCACTGCCGCCGCGCGAATAAACATTCGCGGTGTCGAGAAAGTTGATGCCTTCGTCGATGGCACGGTCGATAATGTCCATGCCATCGGCGTCGCTTGTCACCCCGCCGAAGTTCATACAGCCGAGGCAGAATTCGCTGACCATGACACCTGTGCGTCCGAGAGAACGATAATCCATTTTCCGCTCCAGTTTCTAACAGCTTGAACTGTGTATTCTATCGCAAGCTCCTGCCGAAGGGTAAGTGCCAAGCTGGTGACTTATTGATCATATAAAGCCTCGGAACTTTCAGGAGCGTCTAGTCCAGCATCTTTTCTTAGGTCAACGGGACTTGAACGACGTTAGACAGAAATTGGCAAAATAGCCCCCGAAATGAGGTATATTGGATTAACGCTGTTTTCTGTGGTCAGGAGGATTTCACATGGCGGAATACGGCAGATTATCATCGGGTGAGACAGTGGAGCAATTCACGCTGCGGAACAGCGCAGGAATGGAAGTGCATGTTATCACTTACGGCGGCATCATCACCTCTATCACTGTCCCCGACAGCCAAGGCAGGTTTGCCAATGTCGCGCTTGGCTTCGAGAGCCTGGTAAAATACGAAGCCGGGCATCCTTATTTTGGCGCCATTACCGGGCGATACGCCAATCGTATCGCTGGTGGTCGCTTTGCACTGGACGGAAGAGAATATACGCTCTTCGTGAATGACGGGCCGAACAGCTTGCATGGCGGAGAGACGGGCTTCGACAAGCGTGTCTGGACAGCGCGCGAATTGACAGAGAGCTTGCAACCTGGTCTTGAATTAACCTACCGCAGCGCGGACGGCGAAGAAGGATATCCGGGAAACCTGGACGCCCTCGTAAGGTACACGCTGAGCGACGATAACGCGCTCCGCATCGATTACTCAGCCACAACAGACGCTCCGACGGTCGTCAATCTGACCAATCATAGCTACTTCAACTTGCTGGGTGAGGGCGAAGGGACGATTTACGACCATATCCTGACCTTAAATGCCGACCGCTTCACGCCCATTGACAGCAATTTGATCCCGACCGGCGAATTGGCGTCGGTTGCTGGCACGCCCTTTGATTTTCGCAATCCTAAAGTGATCGCTGCCGGGTTGCGGTCTTCACACGCGCAGATCGCGCTGGCGGGTGGCTACGATCAGAATTTCGCGCTCAATCGAGAAGGCTTGTCCGAGGGAGAACTGGGGTTCGCGGCTGGGGTCTACGAACCGCGCTATGGCAGGCGCATGGAGGTTTGGACGACGGAACCGGGCATCCAGTTCTACTCGGGCAATTTTCTTGACAGCACGCTGGTCGGTTCAAGTGGACGCGCGTATCGTCAGGGCGATGGCTTGGCATTGGAGACGCAGCATTTTCCAAATTCGCCCAATCAGCCGCAATTCCCGACAACGGTCTTGCGCCCCGGGGGGCGTTACGAATCGACCACGGTTTACAAGTTTGGCACGGATTAGCGCCTTGGATGGTCAGTCCTTGGCGGTGGGATCAAAAGCGTCGCGCAAGCCATCGCCTATGATGTAAAGGCAGAGTACGACGGTCGAGATCAGTATGCCGGGAAAGAAGACCAGGTGCGGCGCTACTTTGAAGAATTCCCGCGATTTGCTGAGCATATTGCCCCAGGTGGCGGTAGGCGGTTGTACGCCAAGCCCGAGGAAACTCAAAGCCGATTCAATCAGAATGACATTGCCGATGATGATGGCTAAGTTGATAATGGTCACCGAGAAGATGTTGGGCAGGATATGAACCAGCATGATCCTGATATCGGATGCGCCGACCGCTTTGGCGCTTACGATGTATTCCCGCGAACGGATCGAGAGCGTCTCGCCGCGCACCAGTCGGCATGTCAGCGTCCAGATCAATAGCACAAGCGAAAAGATCAATGTGCCTGCGTCCGGCTGAAAGATGGTGGAAATGACGATCAGCAAGACCAACACCGGTATTGAATTCAAAGTCGTGATAATCCAGTACAAAATGTCATCTAGGATGCCGCCGAAGTAGCCGGTGAGGATGCCCAAGGTCACGCCGACCGCCAACGCCAAAGTGCCGGACAGAAAGCCAATCAACAAGGAAACTTGGCCCGCGTACAACAACCGGGAAAGGTGATCGCGGCCGAGATTGTCGGTGCCGAGGATGTGCCCGGCGCTGAAGACCGGCAGGTGCTTTGCTTCCGCAGCAGCGGTTGTATTGGGGTCCACACCCAGGATGCTGGTTATCAGCGGCGCGCCCGCCGATAAAAGCGTCAGGAAGAGCAGAACCGCGATGGCTGCCATTGATAGCTTGTCATTGCTCAATCGGATCAGGGCTAACTGCGACAGCGAACGGCTGCGCAACATCGGATCAACTTCAAGGGTTGAGACGCCAGTTTTGCTTTTAAGCATCGGCCTCTCCTAGGTCAAACGAATGCGCGGATCAATGATGACATACAAGATATCGGAGAGCATAAGGCCAAGAATGGTCGCAATAGCGGAAATGATGACGATGCCCATCACAACCGGATAGTCTTGCTGAATAGCAGCATTGAAAAACACACGCCCAACACCGGGCCAGGCAAAGACAGTCTCGATAACCGTCGCGCCACCCCACAAGTTAGTCAGGATCGGTCCCAGCAGAGTCGCAAAAGGGATCAGCGCGTTACGCAAGGCATGTCGGAAATCAATTTGCCGCTGCGATAATCCTTTTGCCTTGGCAGTCCGGATATAATCTTGGCTCAGCACTTCCAAAGTCGAGGTGCGTAAATAACGGGAAAAATTCGCCAAATTCGCCCCGGCCAGAACGATTGCGGGCAGCACAAGATACTGCCATCGCAGCAAGATCTGCGGGCATTCGCCGGTCAGTGTCAAGCCGCATCTCCCGCCCAAGGGGACGAGACCCAATAGAACGCCAAAAATCAGAAGCAAGATCAACCCGAGCCAGAAATCCGGTATCGCGTTTAAGAGGACGGCCAGCACCCTTGACACGTTATCAAACAAGCTGCCTTTTTTCGCTGCGGAAATGACGCCGATAGGAATGCCCAAAACCATGGCGATGATCAAAGCGGAAACGCTTAGCTCCAGGGTCGCCGGTATAGCAGCGGCGATAATTTCCATCACCGGCTTTTTCCGGACGAAAGAGTCGCCAAAATCGCCGCGCAGGATGCCATAGTTGCTGCCCGGCGGCTCTGGTTTGCCATCTCCATTGGTATCAAGCTGGGTGAAAAGCTCAAAGGCTTGATCGGCAATGCCATCGCCGTCGCTATCCCAGCGCAGCCAGTCATCACCAATTAGCCAGCGCAAATACTGAATGTGAAAGGGATCGTCGACGCCAAGCTGCGCCCGCAATTCCGCCCGTCGTTCCGCTTTGATATTGGGCGCGAAGTAAAGCCGGATAATCGGGTCGCCCGGCGCCAGCCACAACAAAAAATACGACAGCAGCGTGATGCCGAAGAATATCGGAATGGATTGCGCCAGGCGGCGAATGATGTATTTGATCATGCAAAAAGCCAGTTTCAGCAAAGGAAAGAACGTGCCGGCGAATATACCGGCACGTTCTTTCAAATATATCTATCGAGTTTTAGGGGCTGATAGCGATATCAGCCATGTTGGCATAGCGGGTCTCGGCATAGGGCATCCAGTTCTGGACTGAATTGGCTTCGGCGTACATGCTGAATGGCGCGAAGAGCCACCACCAGGGCAGATCTTCGTGCAAGATGCGGCTGATCTCGTGGTAGAGCGCCTGGCGTCCTTCGAAAGAGCAGCCCGGCAGAGCCAGCGCCTCATCATAGAGCTCGGTGACGCGGTCGTTGCGGTAAGACACGAAGTTGAATCCACCGCCGACCAAATCGCCGACCGGGGTGAACACATTGCGCGCATCGGTGTCCTGGTCCAGGTTGGTGAAGCCGATCATGATGGCGTCGAAATCTTGACCGAGCAGGAACTGAACCAGCGCGCCAAATTCCTGCGTCTGGAAATCGACATCGATGCCGATCTGACCCAACTGATCTTGAATGACCGTGCCGGCCGCTTCACGAACCAGGTTGCCGGAATTGGTCAGCAACTCGAAGGCGAACGCTGTGCCGGGTTCGGCGTAGAGGGCGTCTTCGGTAGCGACCAGCGGCGTGCTCGGGTCATCGTCGTCATCGACGAAGCCGGCTTCCGCCAGCAAAGCCAATGCCGCATCCGGATTGTATTCCCAAGGCTCGATGCTGGAATCGTAACCCCAGAGCGCTGGCGTGCCAAAGCTGTTGACCTGTACCGCTTCGCCTTCGGCGGCGCCTTCGATGATATCCACATAGTTGACCGCCTGCGCCAGAGCCTGGCGCACGCGCACGTCGCCAAAGAGCGGGTGCTTGCCCTGGTCAATGGGGTTGCCGTCTTCATCCTGGCCATTGACCGGATTGCCGCGATCGGCCATGTTAAAGCCGATGAAGGTCAATCCGTCATCCACATATTCGAAGATCTGGAATTCGCCGGCTTCGGCGCGGTCGCGGAATTCTTGCATTTGCACGGCTGGTACCGATGCCGAGCCAGCTGTGCCGACCGAGTTGACCTCGCCCGCCAGGAACTGCTCGATGCCGACGATTTGGTCGGGCACGTTGCGGATGATGTAACCTTCGGGCGAAACGTCCATCCAGTGATTCTCGTTGCGAATCAAGCTGGTCTGCTGGTCTGGCACCAGCGCGCCAAAGTTGAAGACGCCCGCGGTGACGCTGGGATTCTTGTTGTACTCCAGATTGTCGATCTCGGCGTAATTGCCGTCAAGCATGGGCTCGATGATGTGCTGCGGCAAAATGCCGAAGTCATCAAGTTCTTCAATCACGCGGCACGATGCCAGCTTCAGCGTGACGACCAGGGTTGTCGCGTCGACCGCTTCCACGCTTTCCACGCTTTGCAGCACATCGGTGCGCGGCGATGAAGTTTCTCCGCTGGCCAAAGCGTCAAAGGTGAACTGGTAGTCGAAGGCGGTAACGGGCGCGCCGTCATTCCAGGTGACATCTTCGCGAAGCGAGAAGGTGTAGACGAGTCCGTCGTCAGATATGCTCCAATCAAGAGCCAAGCCGTTGTCCTGATCGTTGCGTCCCGCTTTCATGGGCGCGCGCGTTTCGGGATCGATATTGTACAAGCTGGGGAAGAGAAATTCGTTGAGCGCTAACTCAACCGTGTTGTTGGAAATCAGCGGATTCATATTTGTCGGGTCGCCACCGAAGTTGGTGCCGATCAGAATGCCGCCATCCTGCGCGCTTGCGGCGAAACCGAGGCTCGCCACAAACAGAGTAAGAAGGACAATCCTCATAAGCTTAAGCATCGCAATCTCCTGAATGATAAATCGTACAATGGGTATTGTCATGCCATAAAAGTATAGCAGAGGTTCGGCTCACATTGCCATACAGCAGTTCCGAAGGCAGGCGTATCTTAGAAGCTCTCGGCAGATTCAACTGTGGCTACTACCTCATGCTAGAAGATTTGAACGGTCGGCCTCCAATCCATATCCTGGTCAAAGGGATAGCAGGGTCGCTGGATTCTACGAAAGGGCAGGGCAGTGATGTCCTGATTGACCGAACCGGGTGACAGCGCCAGATAAGCGGCGCGCGCCATGGTTTTGAGTTCTGGCTCGAGATAGCCGATCTTGACGGCGATGATTTCATGCTCTTCGGGGTTAAGATTGAGGTCAATGAATTGTTGGCGGCGATGAAATACGCTGCGTTTGCCAGTCAGTATCGTGTGAATGCCGCCCGTCTTGAGAACGACTTGCGGATTGTCGGCATCCGACTTGATGCTTTCGACCGTTCCCGATATGTCCAGGGGCGGAGAATTGAGCCGGTCGAGCTTGCCGCCAATTTGCAGGTCAAGCTCCGCGCCCAGTCCCGCCGCGATGCACGCGCGGACTGCGGCGGGGTCGGCGATGCTGGCATAGATCATGTCCTTTGGCTCCAGCGCCAGCGCGCGCGACAGAAAATAGGTCACGTCTCCCGCGCCCCCGGCGGTGGGGTTATCGCCAGAATCGCTTATAAGTACGGGTTTGACCGCGTCGGACATCGCCTGCCTCAGGCAATCGTCAACTGAAAGCGCCGGCGCCCCAAAGCCAAAATCCCGGCGATGCTTCCAGTAGAGAGCGGCCAATTCCCGCGCCGCCAGGCTGATCTTTTCTTCGTTCATTCCGATGGCGATGGCGCAGGCGGTCATGCGGGGTTCATCCGCCCAAACATATCCGACTTGTATGGTCGCGTCGAGCACAGCGCGCCCGTCGATCTGCGCTTCAATCGCTCCATAGATGCGCTTGCCCGGTTCCCATTCTGTGCTGGTCTTCTCCCCGGGCATAGCCACCGGGATCTTGACAAATGCCTTGCGTGGGCGAATGCCCCCGCGCAGGCAACGCAGCAAGAGCGACATCGCCCGCGCGCGCGTTTCCAGGGCGTCGATATGGGGCGCGGTCCGGAAGCCAGTGATAATATCGAGGGTAGCCATGATTCTGTCGGAGACATTGCCGTGGAGATCGTAGCTCGCGGACAGGAGGGCATCGTCGCCCACGATTTCGCGAATCGAGCTGTACAAGTCAGCTTCGGCGTCGTCCATGCCGGCCACATTCATGGCGCCGTGCATATCCAGATAAACGCCATCGAACGGTCCCTGGGATTTCAGCTGCCCCAAAAGCTCGCTCTTGATCGCGTCATAAGCGGCCGCTTCGACCGGCCCGCCGGGCAAGGCTCTTGCGGTTATCGTGCCGACGAAATCAATATCCGGGTACTTGTTCAGAAAGGGATAGGGTTCTGTGAAGGCGTCATCAGCCCCCCGTGAAATACGAAAATCTTCCAAGCGCGTGGGCAGGGGGGAGAAAGTGCAGCTTTCAGTTGCGATGCCACCGATAGCGATTCTCATTTTTCAGCTTCTTTCTGGCGCTGATACCAAACCAGTGCCGCAGCGCCCAGCGCGGCATCGGCATGTTGCGACAGCATTATGTTGGTGTATTCCAGACTGCCTGGCAGGCAGCGGACTCGCAGGGCTTCACGCATATCCGTCTCCAACAAATGGAAAAGCGCATGTATCAGTCCGCCACCCAAGACGATGCTCTCGGGATTGAACAAGTTAATGCACCAGGCGCAAGCGACGCCGAGCGCGGCAGCCGCTTGCCGGAGGACGAGCGAGGCGAGCGGATCGCCTTGGTCGGCGCAGCGGATGATGGATTGTGTTGTCAGATCATCCATGCTGAGCTCCGATTGAGGGAAGTCTTGAATATGTTCTCGTGCAATCGCGACCAGTCCCTTGCCTGAAATGGACATCTCCAGGCAGCCGCGTAAACCGCAGGAACACGGTCGACCCTTCACCGGATCAATCGAAACGTGCCCGATTTCCATCTCTGAATGGGTAGCCCCGCGCAAGATCGCCCCCTTGCTCACAGCAGCGCCGCCCAGGCCGGTTCCTATTGCCAAATATACGAAGTCGGTCATGTCCCTTGCAGCGCCAAAGAGCATCTCGCCGATTGCGCCAACGTTCACATCATTGTCGACATAAATCGGCAAGGACCGCGCGAGCCTTTGGGCAAGTTCGTCTCGCAAAGGCAACTCGCGCCAATTGAGATTGACCGCGTTCAACGCCAGCCCTTGATCGCTGTCGACTGGACCGGGGACGCCTATGCCGATGGCCGCGCATCTTTCATGTGCCGCCAATAGTTGCTCAAGTTGGCTTGCAATGCGGTCGAGCGTTTGGTCCACAGAATCACCGCTGCTGGTTGGCAGCGTACGATGATCAAGAATGCAGCCCCGGCCGTTGACGACGGCAAATGCCATCTTGCTTGCCCCAATATCGAGCCCGATGGCCAGTTCTTCAGGCATCTTTTAATCCTTGCGGATTCGGACAGTCGCCAGCCGAGTTTAGCCTTTGGCGGAACAAACTGCCAGAATCCGCGCTGAAAGCCCAGGGCAATCGCTTCAAAATTGACCTCCGCCGCGAAGACAACATTCAAACTCAATTTCGCCGCCGAGCGCGCCGATGGTTAATGTCGGCGGGCTGTGTCGAAGATATTGTCTACGTGACCCGCGCCACCCTGCCGGACGTCCGAAATCAATTCTTGGCAATCTTGGAAAAATCGCGAACAGTTGTTCTTTCCTTCTATTCAAAATCATGATATAGTCTCCCTATGGATCAATTATCGCAGACTCTCAATCTCGGTCCCCAGCCGATGCAATCCGCCTGTTCCCCCCTCCGCCACCGGACTCTAAAAACTATCCTCCGGAAAAACAGACTGTATCTATACGGTGTCGATACGCTTTTGGAATTTAGCGGAGCAGCCAGGGAGGGTTCAGAGGCATGTCAGGGGCAGAAGCCGACTTTATGGCGGCGATTGCGCCGCCGCGCTGGCAAACCAAAATCATACCAGCAAGCGCCTGCTTTTCCGCCGTTTCGGTCAAAATACCGCGTATATTGTCCGAAAAATAGTTTTTATTGTCCGAAACGGACAAAGTTGGACAATAAACCAACCGAACACAAATACTTTCTGGGGCTGGCTGCCCGCTGACTGCATGATAACTTCGCTAGCAAATATAAAACTCTGTGCCGACGGCTTAGCGGGTGTCCAAGCGCTCGACGGTCAGTGTCGGCACGCCCCACGCGACCCTCGGTGTATTCGGTGCTTCAGAAACAATTTGAAGCGATTGCTCTGGGGTTCGCGCCAGCCCCGCGCAAGACGGTCTTAGCGCTTCTGACTATTCTTGGATAGAATCTTGTTGCGATATCTAGTTGTTCAGGAGCTGCCAGCATGACAGCAATTGATACTATCATTGTGGGGGCGGGCGGAAGAGGCAAAGCCTATAGCAAGTTCGCGCTGGAATATCCGCAGGAGCTGCGGGTTGTCGGCGTTGCGGAGCCAGATCCGCAAAAGCGGCAGAGCCTCGCGCGCGACCACGACATCCCGCCGGACATGGCTTTCGAGGACTGGCAATCCTTGCTGAAAACGCCCGGGAAAAAGGCGGCGACGATTATCAACTGTACCATGGACCGAGACCATTTCGACTCAACGATGCGCATGCTGGACGAGGGATATGATGTGCTCCTGGAAAAACCCATGACGCCGGTTCTGCGCGAGAACTTGCAACTGGTGCAGAAGGCGGAAGCTGCCGGGCGCTTGCTTCAGATCTGCCACGTACTGCGCTACACGCCATTTTGGCAAGCCTTGCGCGCGGTTGTGCAGTCGGGAATACTCGGACGCATCGTCAGTATCACGCATCGGGAGAACCTGATCTACTATCACATGGCGCATAGTTTCGTGCGAGGAAATTGGCGGCAGGAATCGACATCCGGACCAATGATCCTTTGCAAGTGCTGTCACGACTTTGATATTCTGCTGTGGATCTTGCAGAAAAAGGTGAAGTATCTGAATTCCTTCGGGTCGCTTTCGCATTTTCGGCCAGAGAACGCGCCGCCCGGCGCGACGGAACGTTGTACCGACGGCTGCCCAGCCGCCGAAACCTGCAAATATGAAGCGACTAGGCGTTACGCCCGCGCTGGCGCCGGCTGGCCCGTTGATGTCGTGACTGTCGAGCCGACGGTCAGGGCTCGTTTGGCGAAACTAAAGACCGACTGGTACGGGCGCTGTGTTTATTTTTGCGACAACGACGTGGTCGATCACCAAACCGTGAATATGGAAATGGAAGACGGCGCCACAGTGACCCTGGTCATGAATGGGCAAGGCGACGAAGAATGTCGCACGATGCGCTGGGATGGCACCAAAGCCACGCTCTACGGCAAATTCTCGTCCAAGGGTCATGTTATTCGCGTAAACCATCACCTGAGCGGCGAGGTCGAAGAGGTGCCAGTGATCGCGCGCGATAGCAGCGGCCACGGCGGCGGGGATTACGGCATCGTGCGCAGCTTCTTGAATACCATCAAGGGCAATCCTGATGACAGCGTAACGACGGCGCGCGAGTCGCTGGAAAGCCACCTCCTGGCTTTTGCGGCGGAAGAAGCGCGTATCAACAGAACTGTCGTCAATATGGATCAATTTCGCGAACGCGCGGAAGCGGTCTAATCTGACAAGCGAACCCGTAAAGAGCGGGCCGCAAAGCGCCGTGATTAACACCCCCGACAGGATTCGAACCTGTGCGCCTGGTTCCGGAAACCAGCGCTCTATCCCCTGAGCTACGGGGGCATACAGCGCCAATCCTAGCAGATGGCTCACGAGCGGACAAGTGCCGTATCCGGATAGCCTCTTGAAGCGAGTGCCTTTTTGACCACATAACTGGCTGGGTGCAAACCTGAGGCTGGTCTTGATATAATCTGACCTACAGCTAATACGCGGGCGAAGGAATCCTTGGAGTCCGCTGGCTTGACTAAGATTTTTAGCGATTGTGGAATCAGCCTTGAGCGCCGCATATTCAAGTTCCAATACCATCAACAAACTCGCCCTTGAGATTTGCTGCCTAAGCTGGTTTCTTCTTGCGCCGGTTATGGCCGGCTGTCAAGCGCTGGCAAGTGAAAATGTCGGGGCGCCCGTTGACGTTAACGCGACGGTATATGTTTTGGAGGCGACTGTCTTGCAAGGCGCAGCCGCCCAGGATCAGGCGCAGGCGGCCGCGACATTGTCCGCCGGGGGAACAAGAGTTGCCGAGTTGTCGCAAGTGAATGCGGCTTTGGGCGCCACCTTGCGAGCGGCATTTACGCCAACTGCTGAGATCCGGGCAGTGGTAGTAAGCGCCGAAGACATGGGCAGTTCCTTGGATCAAGATATGATGGACGATATGCCGGACAATGAAGGCGACCTGTCGCCCATGCGAATTGTGAATCTTGCGACTGCGAATGCTGTCAATGCCAGCAACGGCTGCTCGACCGGGAACGTGCGCCGCTTCGATTCCGGCAACGAACGCATCTACGTAACAGCCCGCGTCGAGGGACTGCGCCCGGACACCTATTTTGAAGTTGACTGGAAATCTGGCGAACGCGTGTTATATCGGGTGTCGTGGCGGGCCTCCTATGCGGCGGCGGCCGAGTGTATCTGGTTTTATGCCACTCCGGTGGATTTTCCCTTTCTGCCGGGCAATTATCGCGCTACGCTTTTTGTCAATGGTCAAGCGCATTCGTCAACTGATTTTAGCATTTCCTCGTGAAGACAGAATTGTATCGAAGCCAGGCTGGACGCCGAGCCATTGCTTTCGCGCGAAGGATCAAGGAAATATCGACAAATCCGGGCTTAATTTGACAATTCGCTATACTCGCAATTGAATGGGCGCTCGTGGTAAACTCGAGTTGATTTTTCTACCCGCAACTGTGACCAGACTGTGAGACCTTCTGCCGGACAAAGCGCTGTCAAGCAGCGCAATCGAATAACCATGAAGAAGATTCTTTCCTGCGCGTCAACAATGGCGCTTGCCATATTTTGGCTGGCGGGTCTGTCACAATCCGCAGCCCAAAGCGAAACGGCGACGCCATCAGTATCTGAAACAATTCAGCAGAATCCGAACAGGACTGATGCTATAGCGAAATCCGACGCGGACGCGACGGCAACGGCGATAGCGTTGATCGAGCCGAAAGAGCACCACCTGCTTCGGCGGCCGATCCAGTTGGACGAGGACTTGGTCCATTGGCCCGATCGCACCTATCCTTACGGTAGTACGCAGTGGGGTACTCGCCCGGTTCACTTGGGTGTGGAGTTTGTTAATCCGCGCGATACGCCGGTCTACGCTTCCGAATCGGGCAAAGTCGTTTTCGCAGGTTCCGACAGCGAGACAGTGCTGGGGCCGCAAGCGGATTACTATGGCAATGTCGTGGTTATCGTGCATGACCTGTTATCGCTCGACGGTCAACCCGTATTCACTCTATATGGCCATCTTGAAAGAATCAATGTGAGCACAGGCCAGGCGGTTGAAGATGGCGCGCTATTGGGCGCCATCGGCTCAACCGGCGTTGCCATCGGCGCGCATTTGCACTATGAAGTTCGTGTAGAGAGTCCCTTCGACTATCGCAAGACGCGCAATCCAGAGTTGTGGCTGCAATATTATGTCAACAACGGGATGGTTGCTGGTTTCATACACGATGAATATGGCGAAGCAATCGCGGAAAAGCGATTGATCCTGCGGTCGGATGCGCTGAATCGCGAAGCCTATACCTATGGCAGCGAGCTGGTCAACCGTGATCCGGTTTGGGGAGAAAACTTTACAGTCGGCGACCTGCCTGCCGGCGAGTACGAGATTGTTGTGCTGAAAGAGAGCGGCGCGCTCGCCTATCGCGAGAATATCCAAGTAGAAGCTTACACCACGACTTTCGTCGATATCGAGATCAGCGAGTAAACTGCATTGGCTGCAGCTGCCTTGGCTGAGCCGACGGCGATTTCTAGCGATACATGCGATATGCCAGCGTCAGCGAACCATCGTCCCTCAAATCCAGGACTTGAATCACACCGCGCCTGTCTTCGCCGCTGACGAAGCCAATCAACGCTTTGGACAAGCGACTTGCGTTAAATGCGCTGGCATTCGCCAAGCTCGGTCCAATTGCATCGTGATGCGCATCATCAATTGCGCCGAAGTCCGTGATCAAATACATTGCGCCATTCAGTGCGACCAAATCACTGCCGGACCAGGATAAATCTACGTTCCCGTTCCTGTCCAAATCGAGCGAACCCGAGCTGCCTGTCCAGGTGCCGCTGTTGATGACCTCGCGGTCCGCGATGTAGTTATAGGCGTAGCTGCGGTTGTTTTCCTCGCCAGCGTTGCCCTCAAACACTTCGTCATTCAGGTCAGCTACGATGATGACGGATTGTGGACCTGTTGCCCCGCTAAGGTTTTGCTGCAACTGAACAGTCGCCTGCTGTCGGGCTGACAGTCCCGGCAGATTGACAGCGGTATATCGTCCGCCGGGTTGGAAGGACGTCGCTACCGCGAACGGACCGGCAGGAGCCAAGCCCTGGTTGGCCACAGTGACATTGACGGTCATCTGCTGATCAAGCGTGACGCGCTGCGGATAGACATTAACGATCACCAGATCGGCTGAACTGGGTCCCGCCACGGTAGGGGTTGCTGGCGGCGTTGGCGTTGGAGGCGGCAGAATGATCGGTACCAGGTTTCGATTGCCGACCGCGTCCACCAGGTAGGCGGCCAGCCAGCCCCATTGTCCGCGGAAGTCGATTACCAACCAGGAGAAATCATCGGTGGCGCCAATGACCCGCGCCCGCGTGCCGCGCGCAAGCTGCCCGATAACATCGAAGTTGAGGCCGGGCCCGCTGCGAATATTTTGATAGGTGCTTCGAATTGTCAGGTGATATCCCGAAGCTGTGGGCGATGGTTGAGCGGTGGGCGTAGCCGTCGCGACGCCGGCTCGAATTTCTGTGCTTAACGTCGTGCCTCGATAACTTGCTACTGCATTAGCCGTTCCAAACTCATTGATCTCGGTGATCATGACATTCGCGCTAGTCTCGCCACGAGGCAGGGTCCCGGGACTTAGCGAACCCTGTATACCGTCAAAACGCCGCAACGCCGCTATGTTATCGGCGAGGCTGCCGGGACGTCGATAAGCTTCCGCGAACAGTCCGACGGCGTCATAAATCGCCGCGCTGACAGCGTCCGGTACCGTGCCAAACGCGCTTGCGAAGTCCCATACGAATTGCTGGCTGTCCGCATCGCTTGATGTGAAGGACCAGGGTGTTGCGACTAGAATGCCGGGCAGGCTGTCACTTGGCACAATACTTGTAAACCTCGGGTCCATAGCCTGGCTGTAACTGACGAGGCCAGCGAATCCGGCAGAGCGCAACTGATTGTACGATTGCGCCGCCAACAGCGGAGGACCATAAATGACAACGGACTCCGGCTGCCGCGCTGCGACCTGATTAGCGATGGAGACCAGATCGTTGCCGATCTCGTCGTATAAGAGATTGGAAAGTCCCGCGCCGAGTTCCGATAGCGCCGAGGCGAAGCCGATCAGGCTCGAGGTGCTTGCGGCATCAAGCTGAATTGTCGTGATCTGGCTGAGGCCGAGCGACTGGATCAAATAAGTCGCCAACGCGCGACTTTGCACCGCATCCCGAGCGACGCTGCGGAAGACGCGGCCGCTTGTGTCTTGCAAGAGCAAGGTATCGCTGGATACTGTGCTGAAAACCAGGACGCCTAGGTCTTGCAGTTGCGGCAATGCCGCATGAAAGGCGTCGGGCGAGCTTGGACCCAAGACAGCAATGACATCCGCTTGCCGCATGTTCGCCGTGGCGATCTCCAGATTATCGGGTGATGCCACGGCAACGACGATCTCGTATCTTGCGCCGTTGGCGCCCGCCAATCCACCGGTTTCGTTTATGTGTTTTGCCGCAAGCTGGGCTCCCCGCGCGATAGACCCTTCCATGCGATCGATAACGCCGATGCGGACAATCGGCTGGGCTTTTGCGGACGGGTTTGCCATAAGCAGCAGCGCGAAAACCATTAAAGCCAATCGGGCGGAAACACAGCGGACAGCCGCTCGGCGGCAGCGAATCGTCCTGCCGCTCTCACACATAAAATCAAGCCTTCTCCTTGCACGAGCAAGAGTGTTTGTTAAGTAAGAGGACATCGTATGAAGCTCTCGCTTTCTGGCTGGACAATACGGTCAGTATACATGAAAGGCTAGTGCGGGCAAGCGGTGCGGCCTATCCTTGTCTTGATTTTGAAGGCGCCGGTAACTATACTTCTGCTATATTGCCATTGCTCGCATATTATGATCCCAATTTGTCCAAATGCAACGTGAGCGAATCACCGATAATATCCTCGTTTTTCGTAGTGACCAGTATGCGCAGGTGACAGCCGGCGTCGTCTTGACTTCGGCCGGCGCCGTTTTGATCGATACGCTTCTTTACCCAGAAGAAAGTCAGCGAATCTGTCGCTTTGTTGAGTCCGGGTTGGGATATGAATTTGCTTATGTCATCAATACGCATTTTCATGCCGATCATACGACCGGTACCTGCTTTTTCCCCGGGGCGCAAGTGATCGGCCATCGGCTCTGCCGCGATCTTCTTGATACGCGCGGTCGCGACGGTTTACAGCACTTGAAGGCGTCGTCGCTGGAGTTTGAGTCGGTCAGGCTTGTGTTGCCGAATATCGTATTTGACGATGAGCTTACCTTATGCCTGGGAGACACGACGATTACAATGTGGTCCAGCCCTGGCCACAGTCCAGATTCGATTGTGTGCTTGGTGGAAGAGGAAGATATCCTCTTCGCGGCCGATACCGTCATGCCGATACCCTATTTCGTGGACGGCGATTTCGTGGACTTTAAGCGATCGCTGCGTCGGCTGCGCCGCGCCAGCTTTGAGAATATCGTGCAAGGTCATGGCGATATCATTCTACGGGGCGAAGCGGAGGAAAAACTAGATAGCGATCTGGCCTATTTGGACTTGCTTGACAAGGCGGTCGCTGGGAGTATTGGCATGGGCGCGGCTGAAGCCGAAGAAGGGATCACGGCGGAGGACTGTGGCAAAAGTCAAGTATTGCTCAATGGCGTGGTTCGGGAATTGCATCGGCAGAACGTACGGTCGATGATAGAGCGACAACAGCGCTCGACCAAGGATGCCGCTACCTTACCATGACAGACTGTATGCCCTTGTCGAGGAAGAGCTTACTGACGACTATGAGAAGCAATTGACGTGGAAGTAGCATTGCGAAGGAAGCAAAGATGTCAACAGACGAAACTTATTTGACCAAAGAGGGCGAATCCGAGCTTCGCAAGGAATTGCAAGAGCTTGTCGAGCTCCGGCGGCCCGCGCTTGCGCGGAAGCTCAAGGACGCTGTGGCGCAGGGCGACTTGAAAGAGAACGCGGATTATCACGATGCCAAGGAGCAACTTGGTTTCATTGAAGGGCGCGTACAGCATATTGAGGCTATATTGCGGAACGCGACCGTCGTTGACAACGCGGGCCCCAGCGACGAAGTGCGCATTGGCTCAGTTGTGGTCATCCGCGAAGACGGCACCGGCGAAGACGAAGAATATAGAATTGTGGGCAGCGCCGAGGCCAATCCGCGCGAACGAAAGATCTCTCAAAAAAGTCCGATTGGCTCGGCTTTATTGGGCAAAACACGAGGCAGGAAAATTGATGTGAAGACACCAGACGGTCTTGTCAAATTCAAGATCGTAGACATACGCTAGAAGGCGGTTGTATCGAAAACAGGCGCGCTTGCTAAGTGCCGCTCATCAAGCGTCGACAACGAAGAGTTGCAATCCCGCGTTATACCTGACAATCACGAATAGGGCATGAAGTTGCCGGTACCGCCGAAGGGATCGTCTTCCTCGTCTTCCGGACGTTGACCTGGCGCAGCCTGTCGAGAACTTGGCTTGGCAGGATCGAATTGTCCGACGGATGGAGGGGGTGGAACCGTCGATGGCATCTGCTCTGATGACGCGTATTCCACATTGGAGTAATCGATGAAAGGATTCTCGGCTGCCGGGGGCGCGCTGGTCGCGGGCTTGCCGACTTGCTGGGCTTGCTTCTGCCAGGCCAGGATTTCGAGTTGCAAAGATTCAATGCCGCTATTGGGCGCGCCACCGCCATAGTTGCAGATGACGCTTTTGATCTCGGCCTGTAACTGTATCGAATAGGTATCAACGACGAGTATGGCTCCCGAAGTCGCCGCAACAATGTCAGCAGTCGGATCCTTGACACGATTGCCGACGGCTGCGATCAAAGCAGGATCGCTGATGGCGGCGGGAGCGGCAAATACCTTGGTGAGTGTCTCCTGCGAAGCCATATCAAATCCCCAGAACTCGATAGCCTGCAATTCGTTGCCAACCCTGGTAGCTGTCGAGATTCCACACTCGCCCAGGAACTGATTGCCTTGTTCCGGACCGAGTTCTATAGCAAAGGATTCATCGTAGTTCTGGCCCTTAACATAGGTGGAGACAGCATGCAAAACCGGCACGCCGAATTGTGGATGAAGAACACCGCTTTTTTCTGTCTCTTCCTCAGGCCACTGCGGAGCAGGCGTAGCCGATGGCGAAGCCTGGGGCCTGGCACGGGCGCGCGGGGCAACTTGGGCCGCTGATCCCGCAGCGTTGCGCGCGGCGCGGCGCTGGCTGGATGCATCGCTTGAGCCGCCGGGAACGACGCTTCGCCAGGCAATCACCAGCACTGGCGCGGCAATCGCGACAGCGGCCAGGGCAAGGACAATTTGCAGGCTGCTAGCGATTAATCCCGGATCCGCGGGCGCGATGGCGCCAGTTAGGTTATCGAATCCATCAATATTTTCTAATGAGGAAATAGCCTCGCGTTCACTTGCATTTATGTTTGCGTTGCGCCCCAGGCGCGCCACAACCGATTGCGGGTTCGGGATCTTTTCCAGGGCGATAAGCGCATTCGCGTCATCGTAATGGATTGCCTCGGAATGCCCGACGGCCACCATCCGCACCCATTGGTCGATCGCGCCCTGGCTCATATGACGAGGCGCGGCTCCGGTAAATTCCGCCGGGAACACGACGTAGGCGGCAGCCATTCCCAGTAGCATGCCAATCAAGATGGTCACGATGGTACTGCGCTTTGGCGCGGAGTCACTGAACCTGCTATTGCCCAATGCGCCGGACGCATTGTTCCGCAGGCTTCCCAGGAAGCCCCCGCCGTCAGCAGCCGACGGCGATCTGCTGGAAAAGCCTTCCTTGTCTACCGATTGAGATTCATTCGAACTACGATCTTGAAAACTCATATTATCCGACCCTTCAAGTCGACACTGGGCAAACCAAGGCAACGCTCAAAATCTCAAGGCGAAAACAGCCAATACCCGCCTCAATCTCTATTCTGTTATTCAGTATACAGAGGGTTGAGATTTAATGCAAAGCGCGCAGAGCCTTTATTTTCAGGCGCTGCGTTCCCGGTGGCCGGGCTCCGCGTCGCCCGCTGCTACCTTGTCCAGATCCTTGGGCAGATTCCAGGTCGAATACTCGCAATCGGGAAAGCGGCTGCAACCATAGAACAGGCGTCGTCTTCCCTTTTTGGCACGTCGTTCGACCAGTTCCCCGCCTTTCGCAATCCCGCATTCCGGACAGAGCAAACCGGTGCGTTCCAGGAATTGTTCGGTGTGACGGCACTCTGGATAATTGGAGCATCCGATGAACTTGCCCCAACGCCCGTACTTGATTAGCAAATCGCCGCTTCCGCACTTGGGGCAATTGCGCCCGACAAGCTCTTGCTGGATCTGCTTGGGCATATTGGCGCGGGCGTTAACCAGCCGCTGCTCGAAGGGAACATAAAAATCCCCGAGCATGGGACGCCAGTCGGACTTGCCCTCCGAAATATCATCAAGATGATCTTCCATTTTGGCAGTGAAAGAATAGTCCATTTCTTCGCTGAAGTACTCCGACAAGAGATCGCTGACCACAGTGCCGGTCTCTGTGGGCACAAGGCGCTTGTCTTCTTTGTTGACATAGTCTCGACTCTGGATAATGGTCACGGTTGGCGCATAGGTGCTCGGTCGACCAATGCCGTATTCCTCCAGCTTTTGAATCAGCGTGGCTTCGGTGTACCGCGGGGGAGGCTGGGTAAAATGCTGTTCGGGAGACAGACGTCGCAGGTCCAGCCATTCATTCTTTCGCAACTCCGGGAACGCTTGCCGCTCGGATCCCGCCGTTCGGCTTTCGTCATCGCGGCTATCGTTATGCAGCGCGAGAAAACCTGCGAACTTCAATGTGCGTCCTGACGCGCGGAATAGGTAGCGCAGATTATCCGCCTTCAGCCCCGCTTTGATATCGAGTCGAATAGTGTCGTAAACCGCGTTGGACATTTGGCTGGCGACGAAGCGCTCCCAAATCAGCTTGTACATTCGATACTGATCTTTGCCGAGGTGCGGCCGCATCTCGGCTGGCGTTCGCGTGACGCTGGTAGGGCGCACGGCCTCGTGAGCTTCCTGCGCGCCTCGAGATCTAGTCTTGTATTTGGGAGCTTGTTTGGGCGTATAAGTTTTACCGAACGTGTTGTGGATGTAGTTGCGGGCTTCGCTTTGCGCTTGTTGCGAGACTTGTACGCTGTCAGTTCGCATATAGGTTATCAAACCAACGGGATTGCCTTGACCTATCGCGATGCCCTCGTAAAGCTGTTGGGCGAGTTGCATAGTCCGCCGGGCGCTGTAATTCAACCTGCGGGAAGCTTCTTGTTGCAAGGTACTTGTTGTGAAAGGCGCGTAAGGCTTGCGCTGGCGGGTCCCGCGTCTGACGTCCTCAACTCTGTACAAGCTCTTGTCCAGCACTTCCAGGTGCGGGCGGACCGCGGCTTCGCTATCCAATACCAGATCTTCGCCATCGATTTTGAGCAAGCGCGCCTCGAATCCGTCCTGCTTGCCGTTGGGATTCCGCTTGGACAACAGGGCGTCGACGGTCCAGTATTCAGTTGCGACAAAGGCTTGTATTTCCTTCTCGCGCTCAACGACCAGACGAAGCGCGATACTTTGCACGCGACCGGCCGACAATCGGTTGCGCACTTTCTCCCAAAGCAATTCAGTAATGTTATAGCCGACGAGCCGGTCCAATATGCGGCGAGCCTGCTGGGCGTTGACCAGGTCCATATTGATATCGCGCGGGTGGGCAAAGGCGTCAGCGACGGCGCTATCGGTAATCTCGTGGAATACGACTCGTTTTACCTCGGAGCTTGGCATATCCGCCGCGGCGACCAGGTGCCATGCGATGGCTTCGCCTTCACGGTCGGGGTCTGTCGCCAAAAAGATCTCCTCCGCGTTCCTGGCGGCTTTTTTCAACTCTTTGACGATGTCGCGCTTGTCGTTGGGCACACGATACTTCGGCTCGAATTCGTTCTCGATCTCCACGGATAGCTGGGATTTGAGCAGATCCCGAACATGTCCCTTGGAAGACATGACTGTGTAACCCTTGCCAAGAAAGCCACCTATGCTTCGGGCTTTTGCGGGAGACTCTACAATGACCAATTTGCCAATTCGATTGCGCGACGATTTCTTGCGGGATTTCGAGGATTTTCTGGACTTCGGCTTTGTCTTCCTGGCCGGTTTATCGAGTTTTTCCGGCTTGGGTACATGGGCATGGGCTTCCGTGTGACCCATTCGAAAGAGTTTGGTACCGCATACAGGGCAAGATCCCTTGCTGCCGGGTGTACCTGTTCTGGTGTATACAGCTTCTGGATCCCGCAAGTCGCGCTTGGTTCTGCATTTGACGCAGTACGCCTGGAAACTTTGAACCCTGTCCTCGCTCATATCGATTCCTTCAATGGTTGCACAGACATTCGACCGCGTTAAAGGTACTCTTTGCTGCCGTTTTCTTTCAGATAGTCAACGACCTGCTTTACATCCTGTGTGCGATCCTTATGGCAGATCAACAGCACATCGTCAGTATCGACAACGACCATGTCTTCGACGCCGATAGCCACCGTCAGCCGGTCGCTGTAAACAAGGGTGTCGCGCGTATCGAGGATCACGCGATTGTCGGTCGCGTCGCCCTTGATGCAGTTGCCGAAACTGTCCTGCGGCAGAATATGATACAAGGAAGACCAACTGCCAATATCGCTCCAACCGATGTCGACGGGAATCACGGCTATATTCTCGGCTTTTTCCATAATCGCTACATCTATGGACAGCTTGGGCATTGTATCCCAAATGCCTTCCAGCTTCTGCTGGTAGTCCGGCGCGCTAAAGGCGGACTGAAGATAGGCGCACATCGCGTAAATGGCTGGCTGGAATTGTTCGAAAGCGCGCATAGCGCTGCTCACCTTCCAAATAAACATGCCGGAATTCCAACTGTATCGTCCCGAAGCAAGAAACTGCGTCGCGCGAACGATATCCGGTTTTTCGGTGAAGCGCTTCGATTGATAAACCGTGAAGTCATCAACTTGCGTGATGGGCGGACCTTGCTGTATGTAGCCGTAACCGGTTGCCGGATGCAATGGTGTGATGCCCAGTGTAACAATTCTGCCGTCTTGGGCGATCTGCCTGGCTGCCTCCAAGACGCGGCGGAACTTGTCGGGATCGGCAATGTGATGATCGGCCGTCAAGATCGCGACAATCGCCTCTGGATCGCGCGCTTGTATGGTCGCCAAAGCCAGGGCAAGCGCAGGCGCGGTGTTCTTGGCATAAGGTTCGATGACAAAATTCTCAGCCGGAATATGGGGAACTTCCCGCCGCAATTCCTCGGCGTAATCCTGGCCCGTAACGACAAATATATCTTCAGGCGCAAACAGACCGGAAATCCGCTCAACACTGGTCCGAAACATGGAGTGATCTTCGATGAGTGGCAGCATCTGTTTCGGCAGTTTCGCGCGGCTCATAGGCCAAAGGCGCGTGCCATGTCCCCCAGCGGCGATTAGCGCGTAGAAGTTCTCCACAAAGACCTGCTTTCCTTACCTTGGCTAACGCGCACGGCAGTATTGCATAGGACCCGCTGTCTCGGCAAGCCCTTTTAACTCCAGCATTGTCAGAGAGCTTGAGACCGTCGCAGTTGACAAATTGGTCTGGCGCACGATGACGTCTATATGAATCGGATCAGCGCCAAGCTGTTGCATTATCAAGGATTCCGTATCGTTTTCCGGATGAACTCTCTCGGTTTCAATCCGCGCCTGACTGTGCAAGTGGCTCATGTTCAGCTCTTGGAGAACATCGCTGACGCGCATCACCAGCTTGGCGCCGTCTTGAATCAAGGCGTTGCATCCGCGTCCTGTCTTGCTGAAAATATTGTGCGGCATCGCAAAGACATCCCGGCCCTGATCAATAGCGTGGCTGACCGTGTTCATCGCACCGCTCTTTTCCGGCGCTTCCGCGACCAGAACGCCTAGGGACATGCCGCTGATGATACGGTTGCGCTGGGGAAAATTCTTGCCAAGCGGCGCCGTGCCGATTGGCATCTCTGTGATGAGAGCGCCGTTAGACGCGATTTGCTCTGCCAGTTCGGTATTCTCGGCGGGATAAACGCGATCAATTCCCGTCGCCATAACTGCGATGGTGCGTCCGTCATCCAGAGCGCCGCGGTGCGCGGCCGTGTCAATTCCATGAGCCAAGCCAGATACGATCGTGACATTATGCTGCGCCAGGTTCTGCGAAACTGCGCGCGCCGCATCCCATCCGTATTTGCTCGGCTTCCGCGTGCCTACAACCGCGATCGCTTTGGCCTCCGCTTCGGTGAGCTTTCCCCGGACGTACAAAACGAGCGGACGATCGGCGATCTCGCGCAAGAGGCGTGGATATGCTGGATCATCGAAACTGACAATATGCGCGCCGCATTGCCAAACTTTGTTCAACTCGCGCGGCAGGTCGATCGCCTGGCGCCCGGCGATAAACTGACGCAACAATTTCTGCGGCAAATCCAGACGCAATAGGCGGTCATCAGACTCCTGCCAAAGCTCGGCTGCGGAGGGAATACGAGCCAGCAACAACGCGAGCTTCGCGCTGCCAAACTGAGGGATCAGGTGCAAACCCAACCAGTACTGCTGTTCTTCAGTTTCTTGCATGAGGGACCGTTGCTGTTTCGTCGGCGCCAACAGCATATCAGCAAGCGATTTTTTTTGTCAAGTTAGGAATGGCATTATTCGTCAGCCAGCAATCCGTCGGGCAAGACCATCGTGATAACTTCGTTTTCGAAGTCGATAGATTGAATCGTTTCCTGATGCGCCGGCAAAAGGACATTGCCGTAAACTTCGCTTTGCACCACGTATACGTCATTGGCGCCGGTCTGCAAGACTTCCTTCACGACGCCTATGCTTCGCTCGCGATCCTTCACCAGCATGCCGACAAGTTGAAAAGGATAATACTCGCCAGGCTCCAGCGGAATCGCGTCCTTCATCGATATTAGAACCAATTTGCCCCGAAGCCCATCGGCCTCATCGCGGCTGCGGTATCCATCAAGCGTAAGCAGGGCGTACGCTTTGTGGAAGCGGACATTTTGCAACGCGACCTCAGTGAGATTTCTATCGTCGGCGGATTTGCCGATGTATACCGATTTTAATGTCGCCAAATGCTCGGGATAGTGGGTGATGACGCGCATTCGCACTTCGCCGCGCACGCCGTGGGGACGCAATATCTCGCCAACGACAAGATGTTGCGGGCTTACGGGCTTGGTGCTCCGGGCTGTCTTATTCGATTTCAAGGATAACCCGACGTCTGCGCCGGTCGCGTCCTTCTTCGTGGCTCGGCAAGGCGCGCAATAGCGCGCGTATCGAGTTGGCTACTCGGCCGCTGCGCCCGATCACGCGGCCCATATCCTCCGAAGCGACGGATAGTTCCAGGACGACAGTTCGTCCGCTGTCCCGCCGCGACAATTTGACTTGTTCAGGATTGTTGACAAGGTTTTCCGCGATGTACTGGACAAGGTCTTCTTCGATCATTCTGGACCGATCTACTGACATTAGCTGTCTTCGCCCGCGGTCTCTTCACTAGCGAGCCGAGCAGCTTCGCGCGCCTTGATCTTGCTTTCACCATCGCCGGGGGCAGGGTAATTCGTTTTCGGGCTGGGCAACTCCGTCTGCTGGCTTTCCGCTTCCTTCACAAGATCATCCAGTGATTCGCCGGCCCGCAAGCGCTGGAAGCGCTCCCAGGTACCGGTGTGATCCAGCAAGCGGCGAACCGCATCGCTCGGCTGGGCGCCGACGCTGAGCCAATAAAGCGCGCGATCTTCGGCGATAACCTCGGTGGCTGGGCGCGTACGCGGGTTATAGTAGCCAATGTTTTCCAGATAGCTGCCGTTGCGCGCCTTGCGCTGGTCCGTAACGACGATGCGATACGTGGGTTGCCGCTTTAGGCCCTGACGGCGCAAGCGAATCCTTACCATTTGCTTTTCTCCTGTCAACCGGCCTACAAGTTCAAGCCGGGTATATGAGGAACTTTTCCTCTGCTGAGTTGATTCATAAGTTTGCTCATTTGCCGAAACTGCTTCAGCAATTCGTTAACATCCCGCACCTCAACGCCGCTGCCGCTGGCGATCCTGCGCTTGCGGCTGGCTTTGAGAATTCGTGGATGCTGTCGTTCCTTCGGCGTCATAGAATTGATGATCGCTTCAACTTTCTTGACGCGTTTTTCGATGTCCTGGTCGTCAAAATCCGCTTGCATCTGAAGTTTGGACATGCCGGGTATCATGCCCATCACTTTGCCTAGCGGACCCATGCGCCGGATCTTTTGCAATTGATCGAGGAAGTCCTGCAATGTAAACTCGTTCTTGATGATCTTGCTCTGCAGGCGCAGCGCTTCTTCTTCCTCATAGACGGATTCGGTCTTCTCGATCAGCGACATGATATCGCCCATGCCAAGAATTCTTTGGGCGATGCGGTCGGGATGGAATAACTCGAGCGTGTCCGCGCTTACTTTTTCTCCCGTCCCCATGTATTTGATCGGTACACCGGTCACCGCGCGCATGGAAAGCGCCGCGCCGCCACGAGCGTCGCCATCCACCTTGGTCAAGACCAGACCCGTTATACCGAGGCGCTCGTTGAAGCCGCGCGCGATATTGACCGCTTCCTGCCCGGTCATGGCGTCAGCGACCAACAGAATCTCCGCCGGGCTGGCAATGCGCTTGATATCTTCAAGCTCAGTCATCAAGGCGTCGTCGATCTGCAAGCGACCGGCAGTGTCGATGATGACAATGTCGACGCCGCTGTCCTTGGCCGCTTTGATTCCGCGCCTGACAATGGCCGGTGGGGTGTCGTCAGTTCCTTCTTCATAATAAGGAACGCTTATCTGTTTGGCCAGCGTCACCAACTGATCGACCGCGGCCGGACGATAAGTGTCCGCGGCGATCATGAATGGTCTGCGCCCCTCTGCCCGCAAATGCAGCGCCAGTTTGGCGGCGTTCGTCGTTTTGCCGGAGCCTTGCAGACCCACGAGCATGATGACATGCGGTTTGACGCTGCCGCTGTAGCTCAAACGGCCCGCTGCGCCCAGCATTTCGACGAGCTCTTCGTGAATGATCTTGACGACTTGCTCGCTTGGCTTGAGCGCCTTGTGGACTTCCTCGCCGACGGCGCGCTCTCGCACGCTCTTGATGAAGTCCTTCACGATTGGCAAGGCGACGTCCGCCTCCAGCAAAGCCATGCGGACTTCTCGCATGGCGGCTTTAACGTCAGTTTCCTTGACTGTGCCGCCCTTGCGCAAGCCTTCGAAGGCTGTATCCAATCTCTGTGATAGCGATTCGAACATCTATTGTCCTACCCGTTTTTGCGCTAGAGAATTCTAATAGAGCCACAATCCTTAGTCAAGTCGAAACCTCTCCCTCTCAGAGCAATCGCACCAGAATTTAGGAGAAGGCGTTGAGGATTTGCCATCGGAGCTTATCGTTCCGTGCTGACTGTAATCGTTTGCGCCGCAGACTGATTTTTTTGGGATGTTTTTTGAGTAAGGCCAAGGCGATATGCTGTATCAGCGCAAAGTTTTCCGGGCTGTGTCCAACTCGGATGCGGCTGTCGTCTTGTCGAAAGGTCACATCCAAGACCCGATGGAGCTTATTTTCAATATGCCACTGCGAACGATTCGTTCGCAGTAGTTGATTGGCATCCTGCTGTTGTAATGAGGAAATAAAACAGCGCGTCTGTGTGTTTTGCCACTGCCCATCTAGTAATTGAGCATGTTGGACACGGGCTATCGTCTGCAAGCCCGTCCATCCTTCTTGCTCGCTCAAGTCATTCAAAACAGCGACATCGGTCATCACTTCACAGACGCGGCGCTCGACCTGACCGCGCGGCTTGCTGATTTGTTCACTGTGGCTATATTGCCCTATCAAGCGCGGATGGTGGGCATCCGCATACGCGAAGAGAGACTGGACTGTGTCGTACAAACTGCCCTGATTTTCCTTTAAGGCTATGACATAATCCGCTCCGTGCTCGCTGATAATAGCGTCAACGATGTCTTTCTGGCAGCCCATCGCATCCGAGGTCACGATGCAGCCTTTCAAATACAGCAATTTCAGCAACTCGGGAATCTCAGGTATCTCATTGCTTTTCTCATCTACAACCCGCTTTCCCAAGACCAAGCCAGCCTCTACTGACCAGGCATGCAGCAGATGCAGGGCGCTCTTTCCTTGACCACGATCATGGCTCCGCCGCATCGTCTCCCCGTCTATTGCCACAATATCCCCTTCAGTTAAAACCGGCTTTATGCTGCGAATCCAATCTTGGCAGCGCTGTTGTACCTGTTGCGGGTCTAATAGTTGGAATACGCGAGCAAAAGTATCGTGCGAAGGAATGCCGTTGGGCAACTCTAAAAATC
>JAJEFB010000026.1 GCA_022820665.1 Anaerolineae bacterium
TCTCTTTAACCATTCCTGTTTATCCTCGCCAAAATCAACAATGTCCACCCGGGTCTCCGCACCGCTGATCACCGCGCAGATAGCGATGATGATGATATCCAGCAACTGGTGTAATTGGCCATGTTCGCGGCGCGGGTCTTCTAAACCGGCAAAGGCTTCCGCTATGCCACTTGGGCTCATCTCGCTTACTCCTCAATCCATATCGATGAACCCAGTCTAATCTTCTTTCATTTTTGGTACGATTGCCCTGGTCATAATAGAGGTTCCGTTGTCATAGCTTGCGGGTAGATGATACAATAAGATCGGAATCGTCTCTTTTGGAGATTTCCGAGCGAGGACCATCATGGCGCTGCAAACCGATACGCACTCGATGAAACTGCTGGATCTTCCTTTGATGCTGCGGCTCAAACAGAATGCCATCGTTATGCATAGCGAGCTGGGTTTGACCGAAGACGCGCGAGGTAGAAACAGCGCCTTGCTCTCCAGCATCGTCTTTCCGCGCGGCTTGCATACGCTCTTGGGTCACGTCGACGACAAGAATGTTGTTGGTCAGTTTCGCTATCGCCCGGGCGAATCCAATGCGCATATTGTTTACCTGGCGCCAACACTGGATGACGACGAGGATGATAGCCCCTGGCTGCATATGCTCGATGCCATGGCGGAACAAGCGGGCAAGAACGGCGCGCAGAATCTCGTCGGCGAGGTTGAACTGAGCCACAGGCTTTTTGAGACGATGCGCCGGGCGGGTTACGCGGTGTATAGCCGGCAAGTGATCTGGCAGCATGGGCCGATCGTCGCGGAGTTCCCGTTTGCGGATTTGGAAGTCACGCCGGAATCCGAGAACGATCAGATAGGCATCGCCGCGCTGCTGGGATGTACAATTCCGCGCATCATGCAGACGGTCATGGGACCCTCGGCCGACATGGAAGGATTGGTCTATCGCAAGGATGGCCAAGTTGAAGCCTACGTCGCCTATTCCGAAGGCAAGCACGGCGTTTATCTTTTGCCCTTTTTGCATCCGGAAGTATTGAGCGAGGCGCCGGATATCATTGCCGCCGCGTTGCTAAAAATCGAGCGTTGCCGCAAGCTGCCGGTCTACATCAGCGTCCGCGGGTATCAAGGCTGGTTGGAGAACGCCATGCTGGATCTAGGCTTCAATCCCTGGCTGGAGCAAGCAGTGATGGTCAAGCACTTAACCGCAGGCGTGCGACAGACGTCATTCGCGCAAGTTAATTTGAGCGCGAGCGGGGGGCAGAAACCAGCCGCTACCTTGCAAATGGAATATCTCAACGATAACCTTGCGCTGCGAGAGTGAAAGCGCGCCCGGGCGCCTTTCCCGGCATCTGGATTGATTCAAGCGAATCCCGCAATAGCAAAAGGACAGCACCCGAGTAGATGGACAAACGCATAACGGACGATTTCGAAGTACTCAGAAACGTCTTGCCGCCGCGCATCCGAGACGCGGTTGATGAAGTCGGCAATACCAGTCAACTTCTGGAAATCGTCTTGGATCTGGGAAGGATCCCTGCCGCCCGATATGTTGACAGCGAACACGCGCTTGCCGAACGTGAGGTGACGGAGGAAGACCTGCGGCAGGTGCTTGATGAACTCGGCGAGTTTGACGATGACAATCGCGCCGGCATTGAGCGCTCTCTGCATCGCATTTCGGCGATTCGCAATCGCCGTGGCAAGATTGTCGGTTTGACCGTCCGTATCGGTCGGGCGGTTTACGGCACCATCGATATCATTGCCGACTTGATCGAAACAGGTCAGAGCGTGTTGATAGTAGGACCGCCCGGCGTCGGCAAGACAACGCTGCTGCGGGAAGCGGCCAGAGTGCGAGCGACGCGCAAGCGCGTGGTCATCGTTGATACCTCCAATGAAATCGGCGGCGATGGCGACATCCCGCACGAGGCGGTCGGCAAGGCGCGCCGCATGCAAGTGTCGCAGCCCGATCGTCAGCATGAAGTGATGATCGAGGCGGTGGAAAACCACAATCCCGAAGTGATTGTGATTGACGAAATCGGCCGAGAATTGGAAGCGCAGGCGGCGCGCACCATCGCGGAACGCGGCGTGCAGCTAATCGGCACCGCCCACGGCAATTCCCTGGAAAACTTGATGCTGAACCCGACTCTGTCCGACCTCATCGGCGGCATTGAATCCGTCACGCTATCCGATGACGAAGCGCGGCGGCGCGGGACACAGAAGGTCGTGCTAGAGAGGCGCACGGCGCCAACCTTCGACATCATGATCGAGATTCAGGCTCGCGATCGTTTGGTCGTACACGCGGACGTCGCCACGGCTGTAGACGCGATTCTGCGCAACCGCCCGCAGCCCGCCGAGTTGCGAGAGCGCGACAGCGCGGGCCTTATTCACGTGAATGTATACATTCCGGAAGCCGATTCGCGTTCATCGCCGGCTCGCCTGGGCGCCCAACTGCAAGGTAACAGGCGCGACATGAACGCTCATCATGTTCGTGGCACGCGCGAAAATGGCGTCACGCGCAACGAGATGAGAGACGATCTGGCTCAGATAGGCAGACGCGATTTGAGCCCGGTGAGCGTATATGCCTATGGCGTGGCGCGCAATCGGCTCGAACAAGCCGCGCGTCGGCTGAACGTGCCGCTCATTTTGACCGATGACTTTAGCGACGCGCAAGCCATCGTCACCCTGAAGACACATTATCGCCGCCGTCCGCGCCTGATCACAGATGGCGAAAAGCGGGGCATGTCGATCTACGTTTTGCGGGCGAATACGGTGACGCAAATGGAAAACTTCCTGGTCGATCTGTTCCGGCTGAATGGCAGGAAAGATCTTGATCCCTTTGGTCAAGCCATACAAGAAGCTGAACAAGCCATCAGGCGCATCCGGGCCGGAGAAGACTATATCGACCTCAAACCGCAGGTCTCCCAGATACGCAAGCGCCAGCATCAACTGGCGCGTCAGGCGCAAATGCATTCGGCCAGCGTCGGCGAAGAACCACGTCGTTATGTCACGATCTTCCGCGATGCTTGAGCGAATCTTGCCCCTGCCGAAAGGGAATACATGCCCGTGTCGTTGAAGCCACCGCCACCTATCCGCACCGATCATAGCAACGCTTTCGCGCACAACACCATGGCTGCGCGCATCCCCGCCATCCTTCAAGAAACGCTCGATCTGAATCCGGATTACCCGACGGGTATCAAGGATCGCCTTGGTCGTTTGCGCGATGACATCGGCGCCGGAGAGGCGATACCGCCTCTGGAAGCGGAGCGGGCGAGCGACTATCAGCAGTGGCTGCACGCGCTGCGTCAACAGCAAGACATTATAGGCGCGCCGGTGACATGGCATAACGCCGAGTGGTTCTTTGCCGAAACCTATGCCTATCGCTGCCTGGTTGAAGCGACGCGCTATTTCGAATCGCGGCGAGATCCCTTCGCGCCCAAGAAGAAATCTGAACTGACCAGCGAGGCGCTTTGGTCACTGATCGAAGGCGCTTTGGCATCCGATGTTGCGGCGGAGCGGCAGGTCGCGCAAGCTGTGTTACTGGACCTGTGGGCAAACCGAATCGACCTCAGTTATGCGGCGTCTTTGGAACGGGGCACCGATATCGCGCCCGAAGATCTGCTGGTGGATGACAGCGCTAATTTGATGGATTACCTTTGCCGCTCGGCGACGGCTTCCCCTCAAAAGCGCGATGAAGGCACCATTTACATTGTGGTGGACAACGCCGGTTCCGAGTTGGCTATGGATCTGGTCTTGGCGGATCGCCTGCTGCGCTACTTGGCTGACCGCGTCGTGCTTTACTTGAAAGCGCATCCCACGTTTGTCAGCGACGCGACGCCGGAAGATGTCTGGATCATGCTGGATGAGATGAAGCGGCGCCGCGGCGCTAGCGTTCAACTGGCTGAACGACTGGCAGCCAACTGGGAATCGGCGCGTTTGCTGTTCGTTCCGCATCAGTTTTGGAATAGCAGCATGCTTTTACGCGATATGCCATCAGCGTTGTGCGACAGGCTTAACGCGTCGCGACTTGTGATAATCAAGGGAGACGCCAACTACCGGCGCGCGGTCGGCGATTGTCTTTGGCCTGTAGACAGTCCATTCCGCGATGTCATGTCTTATCTCGACGCGCCGGTTTTGTGCTTGCGAACGCTCAAGAGCGATCCAATCGTGGGCTTGCCTTCCGAGGCAGTCGCCGAGGATCTCGACCGAAGCGATCCAACTTGGCGGGTAAACGGAAAGCGCGGGCTGATTCAGTTCAAGCCTCAGTCGTCGAACAGCCAGTAGGTCGCCGTCAGCGGGAAATCACGCTCCAGCCATGCCATGACTTTCTGAGGTTTCAAGCGATACTGAACGGCGTCTTCTTCGTCCAGGCTGGGGTCGAGATCGTATTTGTCAACATAAACCTGGTTAATCCTCGCTTGCAAGGACTCACAAGGTACGGTTTCTGAGAGAGCGCCTTCGAAAATAACGGTTTCATCGCCGCTTTCCAGGTGTAGGACGACCCGGCTGTCCTGTGAAATATTACGCGCTTTGACCGAATTGCGATCGGTGGCGGTGAACAACTGTCCCTCGACCCAGGCGCCCCAGACGGGCGCCGCATGCGGCTTGCCATCCGGGCAGGTGGTACAAATCCAATAATTGCGGGCGGCTGCCATCTGGCTTTCGATCCAATCCCAGGTCAGCATTGACCCCGTCTCTTCAACGTTGACGCCATAATGCGGCATATTCGGTCGGACGCGCCGCGCGTTTTTCGGTTGGATCATGGCGGCGGCTCGTTTCCCTGGGTCCTCATGCGCTATTTGCTCATGGGCATGATGACGTGGGTGAAGTCCTCGCGGTTTTCCGGCCGCAAGACGCCGGGATTCTCGGGACCATTGCTCTGGAAGACGACTCGTTCTTCCTTGATCACGCGCAACACCTCAATCAAGTACTTGATGTTAAATGAGATATCAAGCGCTTCGCCTTCTGCGGAGGCGTCGAGCATACCTTCGCTGTCGCCGCGTTCGGCGCTCTTGCCCACAATCAGCACCTCGGCCGGTTCGCCGGGGTTCTGCGCCGGCTTGACATGCAGGTTGGCGCTGTTGGCATTGTCCCGGGCGAAGATCTCGGCGCGCTGGCAGACGGTCAGCAAGTCGCTGGTATACATTACTGTCGAGGTCGCATAGGAGCGCGGGATTATCGAGGCGAAATCGGGGAATCGACCTTCCAACAATTGCGACGAGACCAGGATATTGGGCATAAAGACCGTGACGCTGTTGCGCTGCTTGGGCAACGAAATGCCGACTTCCTGGTCGTCTTCGGCGATGCGAGCGATCTCGCTCATGGCTTTGGCGGGGATGACCATATCTTGACGGTCGCCGAAGTTCTCTTCTAACTCGGCTGTGCGCACTGCCAGGCGATAGCCATCGGCCGCCGCCATCGTCAAGGCATTGCCTTCAAGCTGCATGTATACGCCCGTCAAAATGGGGCGGTTCTGCTCGCGGGCGGCGGCAAAAGCCGTCTGCACGATCATCTCGCGCAAGGTTTTGCCTTCCAGATATAGATCCGCGTTTTCGTTGTGGTTAATCGGAGGGAATTCGTCAGCGTCGATGCCGCGGACGTTGGAAGTCTGTATGCCACAGCGCATATGAACCGTATGCGTGGAAGCGTCCAGGCGCAGGTCGACGCGCTCCCGGGAAAGATTGTTGACCAATTCACTGAAGGTTTTGGCGGGGAGCGTGATGCTGCCAGCCTGTTCCACTTTGGCGCCGATCCAGACCGTGATGCTCATTTCCAGGTTTGTCGCCGAGAGCTTCAAGCGTGAATCTTCAGTTTCCAGCAGCACGTTGGCGAGCACGGGAAGCGGGGGATTGCTGTCCACCGCTTTGGTCACAGTATTCAAGCTCTTCGCCAGGTTTTCTTGCAGCACACTTACGATCATGGTTATCCTCTAGTAGAGAGCTCTGGGCGCCGACGTTACCAGTCTAGGCGCGCATTCATTTTGTCCGCATTATAGCCCAAGACAGGCGGACTTCCCACTATCAACACGGCCAGGGCGTATTGCAGATTGTTGGCGCGTCAAGCCCCCATCTTCCACCTTCAAGCACATAATCCTATAGGGTCGAGGCGGTGGCGTCTGTTGAAATACAGCCCTCATCCCCCAGCACTGTTCCCCCTCATGTCTCCGCTAAACGGGGGGCGGAATTCCCACACGGGGCTGAGTATTTGGCTAGCGCGCTATTTGCTTACAATCACTCCCACTGAAGGCATCTCCAAGGCATCAGGCGGTAAACAGACACAAGAACTTTGAGATGTGTCCATGTTGTGTCCCTTGACAGCTTTTTATGTCCGCGTTGTGTCCGCTCACAGTTTTTTATGTCGGCGCTGTGTCCGTTCGCGGCAGTTTTTCAGCCCTAAGAGGGGCTTGCCCCGACTGCGACAGAGCGAAGCAGTCGCTCGCGCAGGTCGCGCCGACACTGACTTTCAGCAAGGAAAAGGGCTCCCGCGCTCACGCGGGCGGGACTTGTTAAAAGAGGGCGCGGACACATGGCAGGGCGTCGTTGGGTTCCACAATTTTTTTCGGACATGGGTGAGAGCTCTTTGCTTTAGGCGAATGAGACAATGATAGCACAGATGTTCGCTTGAAAGGGCGACTAAATGGTCGCGTTTTGCCATCTTTGTGCATATTGCCGAAGAGTCGCTCGGCTAGATTTTCAAACGTTGATTGTCACCGTAAGGGTCAGGTCGCGCGATGATTTTACGCTTCCGGATCTACAGGTCTAACATCGTCCGTCGAGATCTCAATTGTTTCCCCGTCTTCGTCGATGTCTTCAACGCGCACGATCTCGATTTTCAGTTTGGCGATCAAGGCAGCCATTGTTCCTAACGCCGCGAGTACCGGATTAAAGATCGTGGCAACGCCGCCAACCACCACCGCCGGCGTCAGCGGGACTTCGATCAGGACTTCGTCGTTGGCGTTGCGAATGATGAGGCGGCGTACGTTGCCTTCCGCGACCAACTCCTTAACGCGCTCGACAAGTTCACTGCCGGCGACTTCCATCTCTTCGACCCAATCGCGCTGATTTTTCGGTTTGCGCGGATCTTCGCTCATGTCTTTCTCCTGATCACTGGATTGCTTCATCCAGTAGTTTCTACGTATCCGCCGATGCTGAGTTGTACAACTGTCGACTGAGCCGCTTGTTTAGCGGAGCAAATCGTAGAGCATGCCCTTCCAGCGCGCGGCGTCCAATTCCCAGCAGATGAGCGGCTTGTTGGGGTTTTGTAGCGCCTCGCGCCAGGCGTCGATGTTCCGCACGTCGTCCGCAAGGTTGAGCTTGTCCACCACTGTCATGCCACGCGTGAGTTCGCTGCGGCATTCGATATCGACGAGATGACGGCTGGTTGACGTTACGATCGAGGGATCAATGGCAACAGCCATGGCCACGCCGTCGGGCAGCGATATGCCGATTTCGCCGGTCTGTATTTCGTAACCGCGCATGCCCTTGATATTGCAATCGATTGTGAAGTCGGCGTATTCGGTACCGATCCCGCGTACGCTGTCGATATCTTCCAGCGAAAGAACGAATTCGCCCTGGCTGAACTCCCAGCCGACCATTTCGATTGGCAAACCGGAGCGGAAGACGATTTGCGCCGCTTCGGGATCGCACCAGATATTGTATTCAGCCGCTGGCGTCACATTGCCGTTGGTACAGGCTGCGCCGCCCATCACAACGCACCGGGATACGCGCGATACGATGTCCGGGGCTTTTCGAAGCGCGAGAGCCAGGTTGGTCAAAGGACCCAGGGTTACGATCACGAGATCCGGCGTGGACCGGGCTGCCTCGATAATTGCGTCTATGGCATGCTGTTCTTGTACCTGGCTGCGGCGAGGTTTGTAGCGGTCGCCCCAGTCGCCAAGGCCATCGGCGCCGTGAAACCAGTCCGCCGACACGTATTCGCGGGTGAGCGGCCGATCGGCGCCGGCGTAAACAGGGGTATTCGCCTTGCAAATTTCGGCGAAGTAGAGCGAGTTTTCAACACCCTGTTCAAGGGGCACGTTGCCCGCGACGACGGTGATCGCGAGAACATCGATATCGCTGTGGCGCAGCGCCATCAGCACGGCGACGGCATCGTCCGATCCGGCGTCGGTATCAATCAAAAAAGGGCGGGACATATCCACATCTCCTGCGGTCGCCTAAACTTTGAGGACGAGGCTGTCGACCGCAACTTTCAGTCGTTGAAGTCCTTCCTCCAGGACAGATCGCGGACAGCCGAAATTCAGGCGGACAAAGCCTTCGCCAGCGCTACCGAAGAAGCTGCCTCCCGTTGGCGCGACGCTGGCGCGTTCGGTGCAAAACGCGGCGACATCGCCCTCGATCGGCAAGTCGCGCATGTCGAGCCAGAGCAGGTAGGTCGATTGCGGAATCGTTGTCTTCACTTGCGGCATGTGTTCTCGAATGAAATCGATAGCGAAGTCACGGTTGTCCTTGAGATACCGGAGCAACTGCCGAAGCCATTCTTCTCCGCCGGTGTAGGCGCCGTAGGCAGCCTCGTAACCCATGATGTTGACATGCGCGCTGAAGCTTTGCAGCGCCGCCGCCATCGTCTCGCGGATTTCCTTGTTTTGCGCGATCAAAACCGAACAAGCCATGCCGGCCAGATTGAATGTCTTGCTCGGCGCGATCATTGTCAGCGTATTCTGCGCGATCTCGTCAGACAAAGTAGCGATGGGAATGTGCTTTCCCTCCAGAATCAGATCGGAGTGGATCTCGTCGGCGATAATCAAGAGACCGTGTTTTAGGCAGATTTCTCCAATGCGCTCGAGCTCCGCTCGCGAATAGAGAAAGCCGGCTGGATTCTGCGGGTTGCATTGCAGGTGAATCGATGTGCGCGGGTCCCGCGCGACCATTTCAAACTCATCGTAATCGTTTTCATAATGGAAGCTGTTGGCGCTATCGGCGATGTATTCCATATCGATGTTGCCAGTGAATTTTCGATTGGCGCGGACGGCTTTGAAGAAAGAGCCATAGACCGGGGTCTGAATCAAAACGGTATCGCCGGGCGCGCCGAAACCACTGCAGGCCGCGCAGAGCGCCAGGACCATGCCCGGCGAAAACATAACGTCACCGGGCTGGATCTCCCAATCATAGAGCTGGCTCATGCGCTCGACGATGACGTCTTTGAGCTTGGGAGGATCCAGCGTATATCCGAATACGCCGTGTTGAGCGCGCTCGATCATGGCATTGATGGCGGAGGGCGGCGAGCGGAAGTCCATATCAGCCACCCACATCGGCAAGCAGCCCTCGTCTACTGCGCCCCATTTCGCGCTGTGATGCCCGCTGCGGTCGATGATCTCATCAAAGTTGTACTCGGTCATGTTCCTGGCTTTCTCTGGTTCACGACGGTTTCAGGAAAACATGCCAGAAACTATAACCGATTGCGCAGATAGATGCACGGGCGGTTTGCGGCGACAGCTTGCCAGAACTGACGCCAAGAGCCGGATTGCTTTGCTGGCTTGAATCGCCTAAGCAATTCTTCACTGAGGTCACCGGCGCTTCCGGGTTGGCGGGATAATTGATATCGACGAAATGCGGAATCTCGACGAGCGCGTCGAGAAGCGGATACAATAAGGTCTAGCGATTGTCTTCCGCTACTGGACGCCGACCGGGCGTTCCGACAAACGCGCGAGCAGCTTATGTCCGTCGACGCTGTCGGTTTGCGCTGCGACGCGCAGGGCAAAGCTGAGGCGAGGATCGTCGTAAGCGCGCTCCAGCGCAATTTCACATCCGTAGATGTCGGCAAGAATTGCGCTTAACTCGTCTTGCAGCGCGGTAAAGAGTGACAGGTCATTGCGGTAGCGCCGGCGATCCAGAAAACTGATCTTGGCGCTGCTGAAATCGAACTCGATATCGCCGGGCGCCTCGTCTTCCAGGCATAGCGCCGCACCCAGCGCGAGGCGAAACGCCATGAGCAGGGCGTCGGACAAGAGCCCGGGCAGATTGCGCTTGCGGATGTAGTGCAAGCCGACTTGGCCGTCGCCGAAGTCATAGGCGTAGTCGCCTTCGTCCGCGATCAAGATCACACCGGGTCCTTCGGGAACATGTTTGTAGTCGATGACATCAATCAACATACCGTCGACCGTGTGTTCCTGAATCCAGCGTTGGAAAATCGGAACGATATCGGCTGCCGCTATCGCAGGTTCGCGTTTCAAGTTGAATTTGACCCCAAGGCGATTGGGAACGATTGTCATTTGCTTTTCTCCAGGCGCTTTGCTTACAGCTCTCGATGCCGCTAGCTCACGATGACGCCGTTGATGCGTTGCTCGGCGCTGTGAATGTTTTCGATGAAAAGTTGCGTCTCGTCGATCAATTGATGGGCGTAGTCCTCGCCGACTTGCGTCGGCGGCTGGTCGTGCCGCTTGAAAAGATAGCGGGCGAATTTGCCCTTGGCGAAGCGATCATAGACCAACTCCGTGTCATAGAATCGGCTGCGGAACTCGTTGACGATATTGCCATAGTCGTCGCCCACGTCGAGATACTTGGTGCGGACCAGGGCGCGCGCAGCCAGCACCATGGCCTTGTAAGCCTGCTGGTCGACCATGGGATAGTTGCCGTCGTCCAAGGCGAGCAGCGCCTCGAAATGCGCGGATTCGGCACGGGCGATTTCCAGAGAGAAGAGCGAAACCACCTCGCCCGCGCACTCGCCGACGCCGATATCGTCGATGGTGTAAACGCGAGAGTCTCCCCAGTCGCTGAAGAATTCGGGTTTGTCGTCAAAGCTGGGCAATTTCATGTAGGGCTGCAGCATTGCCTTGATTTCCTTGCGACCCAGGTTCTTCACCCAGGTCTGGAAAACTTCTTCTTCCGCGCGCTCGGCGACATAGCGATTGGTCAAGGCTTCCAGCACTTCCGGGATGTGTTTCGCCGGCACGGCGCCAACAGCCAAACCGTAGCTGCCTGCGTTCTCCTGCCATTGGCCGCCGAGGACGACCTGAAAATGCGGCATCTTGTGATTGCCAGAGCGCCTGCTGTTGCCGAAGAAACCGATATCGGCGACATGGTGCTGGCCACAGGAATTGAAGCAGCCGCTGACCTTGATCTTGAGTTCGCGGACGGCGTCCGGCAGCAGATTGATTCTTTCGATCAGCCGGGTGCGTAGCTCGGCAGTTAAACCGCGGGAAGAGGCGATACCGAGCTTGCAGGTATCGGTGCCCGGGCAGGCGGTGATATCGACGATGGTGCCGGCGCCGGCATCGCTCAATCCGATCTCGCGGAGTTCACGATAAATGGCGGGAAGGTCGGCATCAGCCACCCAGCGCAGTACGATGTTCTGTTCTACGGACAGCCGTATGTTGTCGCCGACATATCGCCGAGCGATTTCCGCCAGTTGGAAGCCTTGCATGGCGGTGAAATCGCCCAGCGGCGTATTCAGTGTGATCGTGCTGTAGCCACTCTGCGCTTGATGATAGACATTTGTGCGATACCAGTCGGAGAAACCGTCAGGCAGGGGCGTTCCGTTTAGCGCCATGCCGGCCTTGGCAGGTTTGTACCCGAAGTCGCCCAGAGTGTCGAGGTAGGCGGTGTGGCGGTCGTCCTGCGGCACGGTTTTGAGTTCTTCTTGCACTTCGCGCCGAAATTCGTCGATGCCCAGCTTGCTCACCAGGAATTTTATGCGGGCGCGATTGCGGTTCTTCTTTTCGCCAAGCCGCGCGAATACCCGCGATACCGCTTGCGCGAGGGGCAGCAGTTGTTCTTCCGTGGCGAAGTCCGCCAGCACTTTCGCCTGTTGGGGAACTGTGCCCAAGCCGCCGCCGACGAAGACGGTGAATCCTCGCTTGATCTCGCCGTCAATCTCGCGCGTTTGCGCCAGCAGACCCAGATCGTGCATCTTGACCAAGCCGCAGGCGTGGCCGGCGCAACCGGAAAAAGCGACTTTGAACTTGCGCCCGAAGTCCTGAACGTCGTCGTGATCGAGCAAAAATCGCATCATGGCGTCGGCATAAGGACTGACGTCGAAAACCTCGTCGTGGCAGACGCCCGCCAGCGTGCAAGCCGTGATATTGCGCACGGAGTTCCCGCAAGCTTCTTGCGTGGTGATGTCGACCGCGGCGAGACGGCGCATGAGATCGGGCGTATCGTCGATATGGACGTAGTGCAGTTGGATGTCCTGGCGCGTGGTGATATGCAAGATGCCATCGGCATATTCATCGGCGAGTTCCGACAAAACTTCGAGCTGCTCCGCTGTCAATCCGCCATAGGGGATTTTGATTCGTTGCATGCCCGGCGCGTCCCAGAGCGTATCCGGTCCCTTGACCAATTCGCCTGAGGGATAGCTCAATTCCCGTGTGCGGACCCCGTCATGGCGCTGTCCGTTGTCATAGCGCTGTCCATAAGCGCCCTTGCGCAGTCTCTGCTCGGCGAAGACTTTTTCATCCAGCTTGCCTTGTTTGCGCAATTCGATTTGCGCTTCAAAGGTATCGATCAGGTTCCCCATGTCGGCTGGAATCTGGTCCGCAAGTTGCTCTTTCCAGGTATTCATGATTTGTCCTTCCATTTCCAAACATTGTTGCTTGAGAGTTGGGCTTTCAGTTGTCAAATGGTGCCATTGGAGGCTTGGCCTGGCGCGAGAAGATCTGCCGGCAAGAGATCGAACCATTGTAAGCCACGTTCGCGCAAGCGAACAACTTCGCCAATCACGGTGATGGCGGGCGATTGAATGTGGTGTTCGCTGGCGATATCAGCGATTGTCGATAGCGCGCCGATCAAGGCGCGCTGGCGGGGCGTCGCGCCCCATTCGATGATCGCGGCCGGCGTCTTGTCATCGAGACCCTGCGCGATCAAGGTCCGAGTTATGCGCGTCAAGCGCTTTACGCCCATCAATATGACGATAGTCCCGCCGATTTTCGCCAGCGCCTCATAATCGATGCTGCTTTCGGGCTTCTGCGGATCCTCGTGGCCGGTGATAACCGTGAAGCAACTGCTGAGATGTCGATGCGTCAGCGGGATACCGGCGTAGGCGGGTACGGCATAAGCGCTGGAAATGCCCGGAACGATCTCGAAATGAATGCCGACCTTGTGGCAAGCCAGGGCTTCTTCGCCCCCGCGCCCAAAGACCAGCGGATCGCCGCCCTTCAGCCGAAGGACTGTGTTGCCCTTCAAGGCGCGATCGACCATGATCTGGTTAATCGACTCCTGGGACAACCGGCGCTTCGTCGGCTCTTTGCCGGCGTCGATCAATTCGGCGTCGGGGCGCGCTTCCCAGAGCAGTTCCGGCGGAATCAGACGGTCGTATATGACAACATCCGCTTCCCCCAGCAGCCGAAGCGCCTTGCGCGTAATCAAGTCCGGATCGCCGGGTCCTGCCCCGACCAGATAAACCTTGCCAAGTTTCATATCGTTGATTCTCCCAGTTTTGCGGCGGTTGACAACCAGTAATTGCAAGCGGTCTTGCAGGGCAGATCTGAGGCCGGCTCGTCCCTCCACCAGGTCGGTTGGCGGACGCAAGCGCCGCATACCTTGGCCACTGTCTTTTCAATGACTTCGGCAGCCAGATTGTGTATCCCCTTGAACATGCCAATTTGGCGCTCGCTGGTGACTTTGAGAGGCTCAGCCAGGAAGTCTCCCTGACGCCTTGCCGCCCAATCGGCGACCAAACCCGGATAAACGGTTTCCAGCACGGCATGCGCTTGCGCGGGTTGGTCGAGATCAACGCGCCAACCGGCGGGCATGTCCGTGGATGTGGGCAAGAGGCGGAAGGGATCTTCGCGCAAGCAGGCGCGAAGCTGCGCGGCCGACGACATGGGGGCGCTGCATGCATCATTATCGCAATGCCAGACACGTTTTTCCGTTATCATCACTTGACCGAATTGAAGCGACTCCCCTTTCTTCAGCGCCTTTACAAGACGGTCGCAGCCAGCCTTGGGGAAGCCATGCCAAGAGCGACTGTCGGAGTCGCGTTCGACAGGAAGCCCGGCGTCGAGAGCCAATTCGTGGATCGCTGAACAGATGGATTCGTCCTCGCTCAGGGATTCGGTGTAATACACCCGTCTGCCCGCGACCGTCTGCGGACTCGTCAGTTCGGAAATGCCAAGCGCGCGCGGCACATCGATAGTGACATGGGATCCGGGCGCCAGAAAATAAGGCAGAGCGATGATATTGCCGGCGCAAGTTCTCCGATAAATGCTTTGGATGTCGGGCTCGTCGTCCAGGTATACATCGACCACCTCGCCGACCCAGTTCATGTCGCGCAGGACTTTGGCCTGGTAGCGGGTTGTAGCGCGGCTATTTGGATTGCGACGGGTGCCGTGTCCGATGATTGCGACGGCGGTATCCGCTCGATCCAGATTGTGGTTATCAATGTATTTGCGCACGATGTTGCGCACAACGCTTGTCATCGCCGGATGTTCGCCGAGCGGCCGCGTGAGCGTGATCGACTTGCCGTCTCGCCTGGTCACAGGTCCATGCAAAGCCATTTCTGACGGTATCACGGAAGCCGTGAAATAGCCGCGCGCCGTGAATACAGGCACGACGAAGATTTGAGTCGCCTTCACCGTATCGAGCACCTGGTTCAAAGCCGGCGGTTCTTTCCAGAAACAAGCCGTGACTTCGGGTGCTGCTCCCAGCGCGCGCAGGCGGTCGACATAGCTCCAGACGACGCCGGCGGTGTTTGGGCTGACGTGTGAGCCGTGTCCGGCGAGTATCAGCGCGGAGTCCGTCATAAAGCCAATTCCCGACTTACAATTCTATCGAAGATTCGCCGGGCGATTTCGGGCTGGCCATCGCGCAATAGCGGGAGTACATCTGAATCCAGAATGCGGCGATAAAGCGTTTCCCTGGCCATTTGGGAATCGAGTTGGCTTTTGAGCGGTTCCCGCAACTCGCCCAGCCATTCGCCGAGAATCGCGTATTCATCGCCAATAGCGCGTTCCAATTGTTTCTTGAGCTCCCGCAGCATCGCGGGCGAGGCGCCATTGGTGCTTAGCGCGACTATCAGCGGGGACCGGTCGACAACCGCCATGTTGCTGAAGTCGCTGTCGTCGCTGCTGCCATTGGCGACATTTGTTAAGGCTCGGATGCGATGCGCGTCTTGAGCCACGATTTGGTTGACAGCATCATCGTCAGTTGTGGCGATTACCAGAAAAGGCATGTGTTCATTTAGCATGTCGCGCTGATATTCGGAATGAATTAACTCAATCTGACCCTCATTGGCCAGCGCCAGAAGCTCTGTCGATACTACCGGGCTGATAAGCAGAACCCGGGCGCCCGAATGGAGCAAATGCTTGACTTTACGCGTCGCCACTCGGCCGCCACCGATGACGGCGACTTGCTTGTCTTGCAGGTGCAGCAAGATGGGATATCCGACCGTCGGCTCAGGCATGGACGCCTTCCCGAGCCGGTTTGTCGATATGCTCGATATGGATGCCACATTCTGTTTTGTCTCGGCGCCACCAACGGCCGCTTCGAGAATCGGCGTCTTGATTGACCGCTTTGGTGCAGGTCCAGCAGCCGATGCTGGGATAGCCGATGTCGTGCAGGGGATTGTAGGGCAAGTCATGGGCGCGCAGGTAGGTCCAGATCCTGTCTTCGCTCCAATTGGCAAAGGGCGCGATCTTGAGCAGGCTCGTTCGCGAATCCCGGCTGATGATGGGCGTGTTGGCGCGACTGGCTGATTGATCGCGGCGAAGCCCGGTCACCCAAGCCGAATAACCGGAAAGCGCCTCTCGCAAGGGAATCGTTTTGCGAATATGACAGCAGCGGTCGGGATTGCGCTCCCACAAGCGGTCGCCGTAATCGCGCGCTTGCTGCTGCGGCGTTTGGCGCGGTCTGACGCGCCGAAGATTAAGTTGGAAACGTTCTTCCAGCGCATTCACCAGATCGACAGTCTCCGGAAAAAGAAAGCCCGTATCAAGTGTCAGCACTTGCGTAGCGGGAGCAATCTCTTGCATCATGTGCAGCGTAACGATCCCGGTGGCTTGAAAACTGGTTACTATGGCGAGTTTGTCGCCAAAGTTATTGTTCGCCCAGGACAAGATTTCGCGTGGATCCGCGCTCTCGAATTGGTCCGCCAATCCGTTGATCTGTGCAGCGCTCATGTTCAATCCCAGCACTTTGAACTCCTATTCCGCATTATTGACCTCTAAAACAAAAAACGCTTCGGATTATCCGAAGCGCCCCAAGATTCCTGAACGACTCTGCTAGCGAGACTCAAGCGCCAGCATCGGATAACCCAGCCTGCCCGGCTCGGTACAGCAACAACAACAAACGTGGCGGCGGTGGGTCTTGCTTGTTGGCATCTTCAAAAATGTCCCTTGCGTCTTGCAACAAAAAAGCCCCGTGTCGTAACGGGGCTGCTCGTTTCGGATTGATCCAGGCTTTCAATAACCTAGCAACGTCCCACCGCACGACTATCGGAAGATAGTGTCTGACAACAACAGGCGGAACAGCAGTTAGGGAACATCTGGATTTCCAAGGTTTAGACCGATTTCAAGAGAGCGTAGCGCATGTTTGCGCCTTTGTCAACTGATTAATGGAAACTCGTTTCTCAGCGCCTGCTTTTCATATGATTTCGCGATGTCGCTCAAGTGCTACCCATGCGCAAAGCGCCGTCGAGGCGAATCGTTTCGCCGTTGAGCATTTCGTTTTCCACGATTTGCTGCGCCAATTGCGCGTATTCCGCGGGCAAACCCAAGCGCGAGGGGAAGGGCGCTTGTTCGCCGAGCGAGTCGCGGACGGCTTGCGGCAAACTGCCGAGCAGCGGCGTATCAAAAATGCCTGGCGCGATCGTGCAGACACGGATGCCATTTCGGGCGAGATCGCGGGCGATTGGCAAGGTCATGCCGACGATGCCGCCTTTGGAAGCCGCATAGGCTGCCTGTCCGATTTGGCCTTCGAACGCAGCGACGGAGGCGCTGTTGATAATCACGCCTCGCTCGCCGCCCTCGCTGGCTGGATTCGCCGACATCATCGCGGCGGCCAGACGAATGGCGTTGAATGTGCCTGTCAAATTGATACGAATGACCGTCTCGAACAAGTCCAGCGGATGCGCGCCGCGGCTGCTGATCGTACGGATGGCGAGCCCGACGCCGGCGCAATTGACAAGCGCGTTCAGAGCGCCGAATTCAGCCACTGCCAGATCCAGCGCGGCTTGGATATCCGACTCGCTTGTCACGTCCGCCTCGGCAAAGCGTGCAGCTTCGCCTATGATCGCCGCGAGTTCGCGTCCCTTTTCGAGTTCGCGATCAAGAATCACGATCTTGGCGCCACCTTCGGCAAAACGTATCGCGGTCGCCGCGCCTAATCCGGACGCGCCGCCGGTGACAAGCGCTACAACCTCTTCCATTCTCATGGTTATGGCTCCCGATAGACTGTGTAACGCAAAGGGCCGCGACCGAAAGCACCGTTCGGTCGCCGTGCGTCGAGAGGAACGCGCTGCTGGCCCGGGATGCCTAGCGCCCGTTTGAGCCGCTCAAGCTGTTGAGGAACTTCTCGTTGGTGTCGTAAAGTCGGAAGCTGTGCAGCAATTGTTCGGTAGCGCCGACGATGCCTTCCGGCTGTTCCGCCAAATGCGACCACATACGCCGCATGGTATAGACGCGTTGCAAGACGTCGGGACCGAGCAACAACTCTTCGCGACGGGTGGAAGACTGCTCGATATCGAAGGCGGGGAAGATCCGACGCTCCTGCAGCTTGCGGCTGAGGTGGAGTTCCATATTGCCCGTGCCCTTGAATTCTTCGTAGATGACGTCGTCCATCTTGCTGCCGGTATTGACCAGGCAGGTCGCGACTATGGTCAGGCTGCCGCCTTCTTCGACGTTGCGGGCCGCGCCAAACAAACGCTTTGGCGGGTGAATCGCGGAGGGATCCAAACCGCCGGAAAGCGTGCGCCCGCTGGTGGGGACGACGAGGTTATAAGCGCGCGCCAAACGCGTTACGCTATCCAGCATCATCACGACGTGACGCCTGACTTCGACCAGACGCTTGGCGCGCTCCAGCGCCATTTCGGCAACCCGGACATGATGATGCACCGGATCGTCAAAGGTGGAGGCGATGACCTCGGCATCAACGGAACGATCCATATCGGTCACTTCTTCCGGGCGCTCGCCAATGAGGGCGATCATCAGGTGGACTTCGGGATAGTTATGGCTGATTGCGTTGGCGATGTCTTTGAGAACGGTGGTCTTGCCGGCCTTGGGCGGCGATACGATCAACCCGCGTTGTCCGAATCCGATGGGCGCGATCAGATTCAGCATGCGTGTGGACATGATGCGCGGCAGCGTTTCCAGGTTGAAGCGAACTTCCGGGAAGATGGGCGTCAAGCGTTCGAAATTGGCGCGCTGCCTGACCTCGTTGGGGTTGAGACCGTTAACCGCGTCGACGCGGAGCAACCCGAAGTAACGCTCGGTATCTTTTGGCGGACGAACCTGACCAATAACCATGTCGCCAGTGCGCAAGTTGAACTTTTTGATTTGCGTCTGGCTGACGTAAATATCGTTTTTGCCCGGTAGGTAGCCCTCGGCGCGCAAGAAGCCGATACCATCGTCCACTACTTCCAAGACACCGCCGCGAAGCTCGTGGCCTCGCCGCACGGCGTCTTGACGCAGTAAACCTATGATGAGGTCCTGCTTCTTCAACCGGCTGAAGCGCGGCACATTATGGTCGCGCGCCAGACTGCGCAATTCTGGAAGGGTCTTCGTTTCAAGTTTTGCGATATTCATGCTGATTGTCCTGAGTTAATTTGTTGCGGCAGGGGTGTATGTTGGGGTCGCCGCGCGAACAAAGATTGTGTCCTTTGCGTGTTTAGTGAATTGCCGGAAGATTACTGGGAACTCGTTTCCTCTGGGAATCGTGAACTGTCGTCGTAAGGGACATTAGATCTGGAGACGCTCAACCGAGTGGAATTCTGACCGACGGACGAATTTCAAGACATGCTCACTTAATTCACTCGCTACGCGGATAGCCAAAAGAGGTTTTTTGACACTCCACAATTATGACGTTTACGGGTGCAGATGTGGAAAAAAGAACCTGTATAGCAGACTATAGCATAGATTTAGGAAGGCGTCAAATGTTTATTGAATCAGTATTTGGTTTTTGCAGTAATTGATATGACATTGCAATGCATGGTTTGATCCCCGCCCGCGGGCGGGGATCAACTGTGCTGTTGTTGGATGCTTACATGTCCAGGTCGGCGTGCAATTCAGCCACTTCCTCGTTCAATTCCGCCAGCGCGTCGGCGACCGGGGCATCGCCATTGACGACTTCGGCGATCACATTGGGCACCAGCCCACGCACGGCGCTATAACTGGGAAGACCGGGCGAGGCATAAATGCTGACCATTTCGTCAGCTAAGATGCCCTGCACTTCGACAAAGCGGTGATAGGGCATGCGCGGCTCGGTGAAATCGTCCTCGGTGATCTCAATGTCGTTGCGTATGCTGAAGTATCCGGTCGCGCCGGACCAGGCAAGCTGCGCCTCGGCGCCGGCCAGGAACTTCACGAACAGCCAGGTGGCCACTTCTTGTTCCGGCGTCGCGGTCAAGATCGCCTGGCTGGGGACGAAGAGTTGCAGCGTAGGACCAACGCCGTCGGCGCCAGGGAATGCGGAAACTACCCATTCGTCGGTCATTTCGGCAGTTGCGGCGTCCCAGGTGACAAAGGGAATGCCGGCGGAACTGCCCGCTGCGAATGGCGTGACGCCCACCGCGAAGTCACCTGTGTTTTGATAGCGTTCCGCGAAAAGATAGGCGCAATTGTTTTCCAGCATGCGCGTGAACATTTCCAGGACGGCAGCTACTTCGGCGGATTCGAAGATGTACTGGCCGGAGTCGGCGTCAAATATCGCGCCGCCATGCGCGGCGACGAAACTCTCGAAGTGCGATGTGCCGGTATCCAGGGGATAACCCTGGTACATCTCGCTGGCGCCGGCCGCGCAGGAGATTGCCTCGAACTCCGCCAGCGTCTCGGGCGGACGCCGATCAAAGCCCAGCGCTTCGACGATGTCAAGATTGGTATAGAAAATGTTCAGCGAGTTCTGGTTCGCCCAGGCGACGCGCATACCGTGAAACGGCGCGAAGTCCAGTTGGTTGACGTCGAGCAGATCGAAGTTGAGATTGGCTTGCTCGTCCGGCGGGATTCCCCACATCGGGCTATTGAGCAATTCGTTGATGTCGACGACAACGCCTTCGTTGGCCCAGCCGGCGATGGCATTGGCGTATCCCGCAACCAGGTTTGGCAGCTCTCCGGAGAGAATGGCGGTGTTCATCAGATCTTGAATGGGGCTGTAGCTGCCCTGATGGATAGCTTCCACCGTGATTCCATACTCGTTGCCGCTATTGAATTCCTCGATCAATGCCGACATCGTTTCGGCCTGCGAACTGTCATCGGAATACTGATGCCAGTAGACGACCGTCTGTCCACTGGGATCAACACCTTCATAGTCGGTCGTGCTCTGCGCTTGAACCAGTCCAAGCGTTAGAACGCAGAACATGAGCGCGATGGTCATTTTTGTCTTCATAGCTTGCGAGTCTCCTTCGTATAAATGAGCTTTCGAAATAGGCGGCTGCTCCATACCCCCTCTTACGGGATTCAGCCACGGAATGAACACCGCATTGCCTGATACGGTGGAGGGTTCAATTCTAACCTCGGATGCCTGTCTGCGCGATACCTTCGGTGAATTGCTTCTGCGCTACGAAATACAAGATCAGGATCGGTATGACGGTAATCACGGAAGCCGCCATTTGCAAGTTCAAATCTCCGGGCGTGTCGGCGGTTACGAAATTGGACAAGCCTACGGCTATCGGTCGCCAATCGTCGTTGATGGTGACCAGCAGGGGCCACATCAAGGCGTTCCACGAGCCGATAAAACCCAGGGTAACGATGGTCATGATGGGCGCCTTCGACAAGGGAAGGACTACGCTCCTTAAGAACTTGAAATGTCCCGCGCCGTCGATCCGCGCGGCCTCCCAGAGATCATTGGGGATCTGAATGAAGAACTGTCGCAGCAAAAAGATGTTAAAGACGGAAGCGAAGAAGGGGATAGTTAGAGCGGGCCAATTGTTGAACCAGGCGCCTGCGGGTCCGAAAAGGCTTTCGCTCAAACGCCCCAGCCAAATAACCGTTAGCAGATGCGGTATCAGCATCACAATACCCGGGATCATCATGGTGGACAAAAAAAGGGCGAATATGAAATTGCGCCCGATGAAATCCATCCGCGCGAAAGCGTATGCGGCCGGAATGCAAACGACGAGCGATCCGGAAACACTGATCAGGGTAATACGCAGGCTGTTCCACAGATAACCCGATATGCCGATAGACTGCAGGATGCCGCTAGTCGGATCTGTAGTTAGTTCAATATCAAGGAAGTTCGCCCGGCGCAGGGCGGTGGCGTAATTCTCCCAAAGCAGATTCTCCGGCAGCAGCCGCGTTAGATTGACCTCGCTCAGCGTCATGAAGGAGGCGCTGATCATCCATAGAAAGGGACCCACTGCAATGATGACGCCGGCAAACAGTACCGCGTAAATCGCGAGTTGACCCCGGTTGACGCGGGGCGGTAGCGTCTTCTTCGCCTTGGTTGCTTTAGGGTCGCGGCTTTGGCTAGGCATAAAAGACTCGTCTTCCCATGACGCGGTTTTGGAAAAGCGTCATCAGCAAGATCAGGGCGAAGAGCACAAAAGCCATCGATGAGGCGTAACCGTAGCGGTTGCTGTTCTGCAATTCGTCAAAGATATAGACGCTGGCCGTATTGACCTTGCTGCCCACCGCGCCGGTGCGCAGGATCCAGATCTGCGTGAAGGCTTGGAAGGTGCCGATTATCGCTACCAGGGACAGGAAGAATACGGTGGGGGACAGCATGGGCAAGGTGATGTGACGAAAAATGCGCCAGCCGCTGGCGCCGTCAATGCGCGCGGCTTCGTAAAGTTCGCCCGGGATGTTGCCCAAGCCCGCCAGAAAAATCACCGCGTCGTAGCCGATATAAGTCCAGGTCGAATAGATCATGATCACGACCAGCGCCAGGGCGGGACCCGCAAGGAAATCGGGCAGCCCAAAAAGCTCGCCGATGGAATTGCGCTCCAGAATCCATCGCTGCGGCTCTATGCCAAAGAGCGAGAGTACGCGGTTCGCCGGCGCGGTTTTGCCCGCGTCAAACATGACGCGAAAAACGATCGAGGTCGCGACAAAGGGCGTGATGTAGGGTATGAAATAGACCATGCGGAAGAAGGCGCGGAAACGGATCGGCTGGAAGAGCAGGTACGCCAGCGCCAAGCCAACGGACAATTGCACTGGCACCGTCCCGAATGCGTACATAACAGTAACCCAGAAGCCTTGCAGCAGGTCGTCATCTGCCTCGGCCAGGGCGGCGGGCAGTTCCGCCATGAGCAGATATCCGCCTACCGCCAGCGTCAGACCGCTAAATGCCATAAGCGTGAAGCGCCTGTTTTCCTGGGCATTGATACCGCGCTGAAAGATCCTCCAAGCCAGCGCGATAAGAATGACGCCGGCGCTTACAAAGACCAATTGGGACCAAATCGGCAGCGCCTCGCCGGACTCGCGGGCGGCGTCAAGCGCCGCCCGGATTTCGGTCAGGGTGAGCTGCAGCAAGAAGACGCCGCTGACGATTAAGGTAGTTGCAAAAGCGCTCCAAACAATCAAGTCGTTGCTGCGAGCCGACCGAAAAAACCAAGCTGTCAGCGCGGTGACGCCAATCGCTATGAGCAGGCCGAGAATCATCAGGTTGCCGGCCGCGAGTACCTCGGGCATAGCAAAACTCTCGCCGAGTTTAGCCATGAACAGTTCAAGACTGGTATTTTGTCCGCGAACTTGACGCGGGATAAGCATGATTGCCGGGATGAGTTTGAAGAACCAGTCAAGAACCAGCAGCGCTACGTAGCCGCAAACAAGTCCGGACAACAGATTCAAGGATTCGGTCGGCGAATCCGACTCTCGAAGCGCGCGCAGTACGCGCCGGATCATCAATGCCGCCAAAGCAAAGGCAGCCAGCGCGAACCAGAAAAATAATATATACGCTAGGTTGCCCAGCGCCTTTTCATAATTGGCGAGGCCATTGTAATGATCCGGGAAACGGCGCCAGCGGTGCAGGCTCACGAAGAAAGCGAATGCCACCGGGAACAGCCCAAACAAGGCAATGAGCAAGCCAGCCGGCGCGAGGAATACGTAGGCTGTCAGATTTTCCAGTACAATTCTACCGCGTCGCGTATCAAAAAAGCCCAGTCGTGGAATATCTGTTGCTCTATGACGATTCATCTGTTGCTCGTGCATTCCATCCGGCTGCGCTCATTATAGCTAAAGCAGACGCGAAATCCAAAACAATGCAGCGGTCGATTGTAGTGATTCCAAGTAAGCAATGTAAAAAATGAGGAGCCTGTACGGGCGAGCCGACGGCTCGCCCTCAAAATAAACACAAGCGGAACGATAGCAATGGGTCAGCCACCGGCTGACCCGTACAGATTTCGACCGTTGGATGTGGATGGGGGTGAAGTGTGGCATTTTTTCTCATTACTTACTTGGTTCTACTGTGTAGTGAAGTCAGCTGAAATAAGGAACAACAAACTGACAGCCGATAGAGGTGATCCGCTGGTCCATGATACAATGGAGCGCGATAATCACACATGCGAGGACGACGTTCGATGCCTCGAATCCATGTTATTGGCGCTCTGGTATATGACCTGGTGTTTAATGTCCCCGATTGGATTGAACCCAATCGCGCGGTTCACGCCTCCCAGGTGACCTTGTCCCCCGGCGGCAAAGCCTTAAACCAGGCTGCGGCGGCCCGTCTGCTCGGCGCTGATGTGGCGCTGATAGGTTGTGTAGGCGACGATCTTTTTGGCGCGCAGATGCTGCATGAACTGCGGAATATCGGCGTGAACATCGACCATGTCATGACGCACGGCTCAGCCAGGACCAGTTTGGCCAGTATCGTGGTCAAAGACTTGGTCCCGGGCTTTATCGGCGCGCCGGATGCCAGCCGCAAGATCGGCGAAGGCGATATCGACAGAGCCCTGCGGCATCTGCAAAAGGACGATCTGCTGTTAATTGACTTCGAAATCCCTCAGGAACTGGTTCATTATGCGCTGACACTCGCCAAGAACGCTGGCGCTACAACTGTCGTTAATCCCGCGCCATTCTTTACCCGCGACGCCTTCGTTTTCGAATATCTTCATTTGGTGGATGTCATCATACCCAACAAGTTTGAGGCGCAACTGATCGCCGGGGACGACAGTGATGACCCGGACGTGTTGGCGCGTCGATTGCTGAATATGGGGATCAGACGAGTCGTAATGACACTGGGAGAAGATGGCTGCGTACTATATGAAAGGGAGCGCAAGCTGGAGCAATCCGCATTCGCGGTCGCGGTCGTGGATACAACCGGCGCGAGCGACGCCTTTGTCGGGGCTTACGCGCTTGCTATGGTCAAAGGCTGGTCCGGCAAGCGGGCGCTGAAGTTCGCTACAGCGGCGGCTGGACTCGCTTGCAGCAAACACGGTACTATGTCGTCATTGCCGCGATTGAGCGATGTAAATTCGCTTTTGCGGGCGCAGGGTAAGTAAACGCTTACGATCTCTAGAGTTGCGTAACCGCACATATCGTCACGGGTTTTAGACTATGCAAAAGTTGTTCGCGCGACGCAAGAAATACAAAACGCTTGATGACAGGGCGCTGGTAGAATTGGCCGCCGACGACAAAGAGGCATTTGGCGAGCTTTACGAGAGATATTTGACCAAGATGTACAACTATGTCTACTATCGTACCGGCAACACGCACGACGCCGAGGATTTGACCGCCAAGGTATTTCAGCGAGCGATGTCTCATATTGGCGCTTATGTCGACAGGGGTCTGCCCTTTCAAGCCTGGCTCTATCGTATCGCTCACAATTTGGTTGCCAACTGGCATCGTGATCAGGGCAGACGCAAGATCATCGCGCTTGATGATTTTGTCGCGCATTCGCTGCAATCCGAAGCGCCGGATCGCTGGACCGAAGAGCAGGAAGAGCAAAAGCAACTTATGGAGGCGGTGCGCCGATTGCCGGAAGATCGCCAGCAGTTGCTCTTGCTGAAATTCATCGAGCAATTGTCAAATGCGGAAATCGGCGAGATTATGGGTCGAACGGAAGGCGCGGTCAAATCGCTGTATCACCGGACGCTATTGGCCTTGCGGGAAGATTTGCAGCGCCAGGAAGATATCGGCGCCGCTCGTCGTCTAAGCGGAAGAGAGGGATAAGAGCGATCATGGATTCACATGCCGACGCGAAGGCGCAAGACTTCGTCGATGACATCACCGGCGCGCTACAACGGGGAGATTCGATAGACCCGCTTGTTGACTTGTCCGACGGCGCCCACGAGGAGTATGCGGATCTGGTTTCTGTCATTCAAGATTTGCGCGATACCTTGCTTCCGGTTGAGCCGAGCGCGGAATTTGCCGCTCACTTAAAAACGCAACTGCTGGAAAGCGAAGCGGGGCTGGCGGCGCGATTAAGGAAAATGCCCGCGCGCCTTCATGTCGCTGCGATTCTTGCCCTGTTCGCCGGATTCAGCCTGCTGCTTTCGAGGCGACTATTCGGCGACTCCACCGCGCAGGAAATCTCCGAGGAACCTGTCGCGACAGCGCTTTAGCTTCCCTTCCTTTTGATACCGAATTATTCACTGAGCCGCTCGGCGCGCAACCGGCGAAGATGTTCCAGGCATACCGTACTCGCGCAAAATAGCAAACCTGCTTGTCACAAGAGCGCCACAGTTTACATAAACGGTACGAGGCGGTTTTCGCTTTGAACTGTATTGGCGCATCTTCAGGACGACGGACTATTTCGTCGACTATTGATTTTGATTAGGACCGGTCAATGGCAGAGACCCGGCTAACGCTACGACAACTGAATCGGACATTATTGGCCCGGCAAATGCTCCTGGAACGTCGGGAGGCGCATCCAGTTGCCGCTACCGAGCATCTGATCGCCTTGCAGTCACAGATACCCAATCCGCCCTATATTGGCTTGTGGACACGGCTACGCCTGTTCGAACGCGGTCAACTGACCGAGCTATTGGCGTCTCGCGAGATAGTGCGCGCGCCGTGGGTACGCTCGACCTTGCACCTGGTTTCGGCGGCGGATCATCAACGCTTTCAGTCGGTCATTCAGCCGGCGCTGGTTCGCGGTCTTCGGTCGTTTTTTGGGGCGCGCGGCGCGGACCTGAATATCGAGCGACTGCTAAGCATCGCCAAGCCCTTCCTGGAGTCAAATCAGCCTTCGATAGGCGCGCTTCGCAAGCATTTGCAGGAGCACGAGCCGGAATTGAACAAGGAAGCGATGGCTTATGCCGTGCGCAGCCACCTGCCGCTGGTTCAAATACCGCCTAGCGGGAGCTGGGGCGCGGGTACGCGCGCGACCTACACGACCGCGGATAGCTGGCTGGGACCGGCCAATCCCTCCGATCTGCCAAGCCTATTCCGCCGATATCTGGCGGCTTATGGTCCCGCGGACATCATGGATTTCCAGACCTGGACCGGCATGACCCATTTGAAGTCTCAACTGGCGCCGACGCTAGCCGATCTCGTGGTTTATCAGAGCGAAAGCGGCCGGGACATGTACGACCTGCCCGAATTGACAATTGCCGCGCCTGACTCGATAGCGCCACTTCGCTTCATCCCGGAATACGATAACATTCTTATCGCGCATCGGGATCGGTCGCGAATCCTCCCCGACGAGCATCGCAAAAAAGTTTTTCTGAGCGCCGGCCGCGTCATTGGCACGGTCTTGATCGACGGTTTTGTCGGCGCAACCTGGAACGTCAAAAAGGACAAGCGCTCCTTAACTCTCAATGTCAAGCTCTTCGAGGCGCAGCCAAAGGATTGTTTGCGGGCAATAGAGGAAGAGGGCAATCGGCTGCTTCAGTTCTTTGACGAGGAGGCAAGCAGCCACACCGTCGTGATCGATACCTACGATTGAGCGCCGGCGCGCACTCTACTCGTTCATGCATTTGCATGGTAGTCTGTTGTTTTGATGTTCAATAGGGTAGATACGGTCCGCTGATCATGCCACCGGCACAAAAAATCACGGCTTTGCGCGGCATGCGCGACGTATTCAGCGCTGAATACGCGCAGCGCAGAGAGATTCAGACGCAACTGGAAGGGCACCTGCTGCGGCATTCCTACGTGCCGATTGAATTGCCAATCCTGGAAAACACCGAACTCTATCTGCGCAAATCTGGCGAAGACATCGCCTCACGTTTGTATGAGTTCGATTTCAAGAGCCGGCGCATCGCCCTGCGACCGGAGGTTACAGCGTCCATTTTGCGCGCATATGTTGAGCATTTGCAAGAAGAGCCGCTGCCATTGCGGATTCAGTACGCGGGACCGGTCTTTCGCTACGAGAAGCCACAGCAGAACCGATTCCGGCAGTTTACCGTTGCCGGCGCCGAGCTTTTGGGCGCGGCGGGACCATTGGCGGATGCGGAAATTCTCTACCTGGCTTGCAGCGGGTTGGGGGCGCTTGGACTTCGCAAGTTCCGTCTCGTTGTCGGTCATAGCGAGATACTGGCGGGTTTTTTGACTTCGCTGGGCTTGCGCAGGCAACTCCTGAATTATCTCCTGCGCAACATGGAAAACGTCCGCAAACGCGGCATGGAGGCTGTGGTAGATTCTCTATGCGATCTCTATCCCGACCTTGCTGGTCTTGCGACCGCAGAAGCGGGTTCTCGACCAGCCGACGGCTCCAAGAGCCAGCGCTTGATTGATTTGCTGCGCGAGATGAATGATAGCGAAGCGCATCAAGCAATCACGGACTTTCTGCACAGCCTCAATATCCGCATAGATACCAATCGTGACGAAGACGAAGTTATCGACCGGCTTTTGCACAAGATCCGAGAAGACGAACAAGCCCCGAGAGTTCGAATCGCGCTCGAATACATGCGCAAGCTGAGCGATCTGACTGGTCCATCAGGAGAAGTCCTTGGGCGGGCGCGCGACTTGTTCGCGGAATACGGTGTCAATCCAAGCGCCCTGGACACTTTGGAGGCGACATTCCTTCAACTCGGTCTATTCGGCGAGCTGGACGCGGATATACATTTGGACTTGGGATTGAATAGAGGATTGCACTATTACACCGGCTTGATGTTCGAGATCCACTGCCCGAGCGAAAGCGGGGAAGATATCCAGCTTTGTGGAGGCGGGCGCTACGATAATTTGGTCAGTATTCTTGGCGGTAACGAGCCAACGCCGGCTGCGGGCTTCGCCTACGGCATCGAGCGGGTCGCCAGCGTTTTGGATATCGCAGATCGTCGGTCGCTGAACCGTCCTGACGTATACGTCATTCCGGTAGCGGAGGGCGAAGTCGCCTATTGCCTGCAATTGGCGAACAGTCTTCGCGCCCGGAGTCTGGTGGTGGAGGTCGGCCTTGACGACCGCAATTTGCGCAGGAGCCTCAAGCATGCTGATCGCAAGGGAGCGGAGGCAGTTGTCATCGTTGGCGAGAGAGAACGCGCGCAAGGTCAAGTCGTCCTGAGAGATATGCGCAGTCGTCAAGAGATGACCGTCGCCCTGGACGAGGTCCCCGATGTAGTGACGAGGGTGTTCACGGACGATGATTGACAGGGCTGCCGCGGACAAACTGATACTGGCATTGCCAAGCAAGGGAAGGTTGGGGGAGGCTTCCGAGAGTTTTTTTGGTCGGGCGGGCTTGCGGATATACAAACCCAATCGACGTCAGTACACGGCGACGATCCCCAGCTTGCCGCGCGCCGAGGTCGTCTATCAGCGTCCGCGCGATATCCTCGGCAAGGTAGGCGAGGGACGCGTCGATATCGGTATCACGGGTTACGATATCGTTGCCGAATACGGTGGTGAAACGGAAGACGTGATTGTCATTGAAAAGCTCGGGTTTGGCAGATGCGAATTGCTTTTGGCCGTGCCCGATTCCTGGATTGACGTCACGTCGATTGCGGACTTGGCCGACCTGAGTTTGCGGTATCACGAACGTGGAAAACAGCTGCGTATCGCCACGAAATATGGGAACTTGACCAAAGGTTTTATGTACCACCAGGGCATCTCCCAGTTTTTGCTGGTTCATGCCGACGGCGCCATGGAAGCCGCGCCCCGCATGGGTTACGCTGATATGATCGCTGACTTGTCCGAAACGGGCACTACCTTGCGCGAGAACCACCTGCGGCCAATTGACGGCGGCGCGATACTCGCTTCGCAAGCGGTGCTCATTGGCAATCGCCGCAGCTTGCGCGCATCGTCGGCCAAGCTGGAGACCTTGCGTGAGATGATTGAGCTAATTGAGGCGCATCGTCGCGCCAGCCGGTTTGTATCTCTGCGCGCGAACATCCGGGGCCAATCCGTTGCGGATGTACAAGGGCGAATTCTTGCCAACCCCGCGTTAAGCGGAAGCAAAGGACCCGGCGTCGTTGAGGTGGCCAGTCCGCAGGGAGTTGCTGAAAAATGGTTCGAAACAAACTTGCTGGTGCCGGCGGACCTGATCCACAAAACCATGCAGCACTTGCGGGATCTTGGCGGGACCGACATCATCGTGATGAGACCGAATTATGTCTTTGACGACAAGTCGGAAACTTATGGGCGATTTGAATCATTGTTGTCTGGAGGCGATAATGTCAGTTTGTGAGAATAGACCATGAGCAAGGTTGGCATCATTAATCCGGGCGCCATGGGTATATCGATCGCGGCTTCGACGCGGGCTGCCGGGCACGATGTGCTATGGTCTTCCGCCGGACGCAGCCCGGCAAGTCGACAACGGGCCGCGGAACAGGGCTTGCTCGATGTCGATTCGATTGAGGAGCTCTGCGCGGCCTGCGAATTGATTCTATGCGTCTGCCCTCCACATGCTGCGGAAGCCGTGGCGCAATCGGTCATCGAGACCGGATTCCGCGGTCTGTATTGCGATGGCAATGCGATCGCGCCCCAGAAGGCTCTCGCAATAGGCGAAAGAATGGACGCGGCGGGCATCGACTTCGTTGACGGCAGCATCATCGGACCGCCGGCATGGAAGCCGGGCAGCACGCGCTTCTACCTCTCGGGCGCCTCCGCTACGCATGTGGCTGACTTGTTTGCGGCTACTGTCACGGAAGCGATTGTGATAGGGGACGAGGTCGGACGAGCCTCGGCGCTGAAGATGGTATTCGCGTCGGGGACAAAAGGATTCACAGCCTTGCAATCGGCGATTCAGGCGCTTGCCGAGCGCCTTGGCGTACGAGAAGACTTGTATCGCGAGTGGGAAAGGCGCGATCCCGATTCAGCGACCAGGGCGCAAAACAATATGCGTGGCGTCACCGAGAAAGCCTGGCGCTTCACGGGCGAGATGAAAGAAATCGCCAATACCTTTGAAGGGGCGGGGCTGCCGAACGGATTCTTCCTCGCCGCCCACGACATCTACCAAGGCATGTCGCATTTCAAAGAGGCCGATGAATTGCCGACGCTCGACGAGGTTCTAGCTGCGTTGCTGTACGCTCGCCATTAGTCGGCGGACTTCAAGGCTTTGACTAACTCCGGCAAACCCTCGAATACAAAATCCGGCCTGGTCGCGCTTTCGGCTAGACTCGTCTCATCTTCGACCCCGGTCATGACCAGCGCGGTCTTGATGCCGAGCGACTGCGCTCCCTGGATATCAGTGCCGATGCGGTCACCGATCATCAGCGTCTCTTGCGGATCCGCGTCCAATTGACGTAGCGCCGCCTCGAACATGCCGCGTTCCGGCTTTCCGATGACAATTGGCGGCTGACCGGAGGCGGCCTCGAGTAGCGCCAGAATGCTGCCGGCGCCCGGAACCAAGCCCTCCGGAGAAGGAAAAGACGAATCCGGATTCGTGCCGATGAAGCCGGCGCCGCCGCGAATCAGCAGCGTTGCCTTACGTACTTTTTCGTAAGTCAGATCAATGTCGATGCCGCATACGACCAAGTCAGCATCATCTTCGACTATCATGAAACCAGCCTTCGTCAGGATCTGCTTCAGTCCCGCGCCGCCAACCACAAATATGCGCGTGCCGGGTGGAAACTTCGTCCCTAAGAAGCTGGCGGTTGCTGTGCCGCTGGTGACAATATGCGAGGGCTGCAATCCACGCACATTGAGCTTCGCGAGCTTGTTCACATAGTCCATCCGGGTTTTGCTGCTGTTGTTGGTGGCAAGCACAAAACCGATGTCATTGTCCAACATATAAGCGAAAAAGTCGTGCAAGCCGGGCAAAGGCTGCATGCCGCGCCACAAGACACCGTCCATGTCGGAGATAATCGCTCGTATTTGTTTGAGCAATTGACTTTTCCTCTCTTCTGATGGGTCAAGCGGTTATTCTAGCATGCGCGCGGCAAGTTTAGGCAGGCGCCTCCGGAATGCGATCATTTGTCACGCAAGAGATCCAGTGTCTGTTGTTCGAGCGCCCAAAGTTCGTGGCTTTCCTGCGCGCGTAACAAGGCGCCGAGACGTGGATAACCGGCTTCATATTCGCGCGCCCACTCTTTGGAAAAATCACCGTTCCGGATATCCTCCAAGGTGGCCTCCATGAGTCCTTCCAGCTTCAGTTCTTTGAAGCGCGGCAAACGGCTGAAGATCCCGTATTGCCCGGTCAGCGACGAGAGGCGCATCGCGTGTAAAAGGCCGCCCTGCGCCACGCGGGACAAATAGTCGGTGAATTCCCCGGACAAGATCAAGTCCGTCATGACAGCCTCCGCCGGGTATCCGACTTCCAGCAAAACGTGAGCTGCAGTGGTCATCACATGGTGAAAAGCAGGCAATATCGCTTGCTGCACAAATAGATCAAGCTGGGCCTCCAGGACCATGGAGATTTCGATCGCGCCCGCCTTCAGGCTGCCCATGGCTTTCGCCAGGGCTAGCAGCGATTCCCAGGTAGTGCCGGTTGCGTCTTGCCCTACGCCGACGAAACTGAAGAAACCGCTGCCATCGAGATAGCGCGTGCGTACTGCCGCGCCAATGGTGCGCGGAGCGATCATGCCGACATCGACGAACGGCGGCGGCTCCACGAAGCCAAAGGCGATATTGTATCCGTTGGCGAATACCAGCAGATGTCCCCGCTGCAGCGTGGGCGATATCGTCTCCAAATACACCTCGGGCAGAACTTCGTCAGGAAGCATAAGCAGCAGGATATGGCTGCGGGGAATAACTTCCTGGATATCTTGTGGCTCGAATCCATCCTCGCGCGCATGATCGCGCGTCTCATCTTCGCGCAGCCCAATCAACAATCGAATGCCCGAATCGCGTAGGTTTCTTGCCACCGGCCGTCCCAGATTCCCGTAACCGATGATGCCGACGGTCTTGCTGCTCAGCACGCCGAGGTTGGCGTCGTTTTCATGATAGATAATGCTCATCACGTGCTTTCTTTTGTCTATTCTGGTGACGGTCTTGGCAGGCGTTTGTTCCAGATTTCAAGATCAAAGCCAGTTCGGAAAAAGCCGTAGCGTTGATAGAGGCGCTGCGATGGCAAGTTGCTCAACTGTGTATTGACGCTGATAGTCGTGATCCCTCTCCGTTCGAAGTCACTCAACTGACGCTGCAGCAGCGCCGAACCGATATTCCGCCTTTGCATTGTGGGGGTGACAGCCAGTCGAGCCAAATGACCGACCTCGCAATGCCGTGTGCTGACTTGGTAGCCAACGATTTCTCCCTCATATTCCGCGACAGTGGCGGCCGCTGCTATGCGCAACGCCTGGCGCAGATCGATTTGCGACAGGCGAAAGTTGTGGCGAAATGCCATCCGATCGACCCGGGCAATGGCCGGCAGATGTTCCATTTCAGCTGGCCGTATTTTTAGCGATGGGTTGGGTTGATGTGGGTCGTAGTTGCCAAGATAATTGAAGGTGATGATATCGTCCCAATAGATAAAACCGTAATCGCGCAGGTAAGCGGGCAGCCAATTGGTAACCATCAACACCATGATATTGCTTATGCCGAGTTCAATGCACTTTGCCTCCGCGCATTGCCACAATTCTCTGATGATCGTTTCGGGCATGAATCCGTCGCGCAGACCCATGAGGCGGATCCAGGAAGAGCCGTAGTTTTCCGGCGACAAGCCTATGTATCCAACCAGCTTTTCACCCTCCCATGCCAGGAAAACGAGGGCGTCATCGCGATCAAGCCAGCGACTGGTTGTATACCAATCCAGGTGCTTGTGCGTCCATTGGCTGTACCAGGACAGGTCCAGCAAGGCGCCCCGATAATGCCGACTGTAAGGCGTAATGCGGAGCCGCGTACCAAGCATCAGCGAAGGTTTTTCATCCGCTTGACGTAACTGCGGGCTTCCAGGGCGAAGATCGTGCACACTCTGCGGTCAGCCAAGCGAGTTGCAAGCCGTTCATCGGTCTCTTCCACCGTTTCAGACGACGTGAAGACCGTCGGCATACGCGACAGATAACGGTAATCGATGATCTGGAAGAGCTTTTCTTTCGCCCATGGCGTAGCGCTGGCCATGCGCAGATCATCGAGCACCAGAAAAGGAACATTGACGATCTCGTGAAATCGTTTGTCGAAACGCGCTTCCGAGCGCGGATTAAAACTCAGGCGCAGGAAATCCAACAGATCAGGAACTGTCGTGAACATGACATCATGGCCGCGCTCGTACAAATCGTAGGCAATGGCGGCCGCCAGATGCGTCTTTCCTGATCCATACTCGCCCATGATGTACAACCAGCCCTCGGGATTCTCTGCCCACTCCACCGCCACCGTCAGCGCGCGCTTCAGGTTGCCGACATCTTCGACGAAGACGCTATCTGTGGAGAATGTGTCAAAGCGCATATCCCGGTACAAGTGCATATTGAAAATATCACTATCACGAGCCTCTTTGCGCGACACTCTTCGGAAATCGGGGGCTTGAATCTTGATGTGCTTGACCAGCGACCGTTCCATCAAGCGACTGCCAAGCCGTGGATCCAAATCCTCGACCCGCGTGTTGGTTGTGATGACTGTGGGCAACGCTTCGACATGCCGGTGATTCAGCAGTTGAAATAATTTTTCCTTTGCCCAGTCGCTGGGCTTTTCCACGCCCAGATCGTCCAAAACCAGGAGGTCCGCGTCGCGGATTTGATCAAAATAGTTGTCGAATGAACTCTGCGAATTTGGATCATAGGTCGAACGAAGCAGGTCGAGCAAGTCGGGACTTGTAATGAACAAGACGCGCTCGCCGTATTTTTCTAGGCGCCAATTGGCAATCGCCACAGCCAAATGCGTCTTGCCGCAGCCATAGCGTCCCTCAAACACGATCCATCCACTTGGATTGTCCGCGAACTGTTGAGCTGCGCTTTTGGCATTACTGAGTGAGCTGACGACGTTTTGCGTGTAGCTGCTGCCGCCGAAATCGGTCTGAAAGTTCTCGAATCTTTTCTCTTTGTATGCCTCCAGATTGCCATAGCGCCGCAGCCTTTCTTGCAGCCATTGATCGTCCTGAACTGGATTATTGGGGCAGCGCTGGAACTTGCCGAAGCGCGGGTCATCAAGTGGAACGTCCAGCGCGTATACGCCTTTTCCACCACATAGCGGACAGGGTTCATCCTTGTTTTTTGGATCGCGACAGATGATCTGCAGGGGAAGTTCGAGACCGGTATCGGACTCAACTTTCGATGAAGTCTTTCCATTCCCCGGCGGTGTACTGTTTGCGCCGCTCAAGATCTTGTCCAGCTTTTTCACTTCTGCGTCCTTCGTGCCGCCAGCTATCAAGCACTTTACGAATGTATCTCCAATTGCGGGCGCTGCGCTCTGCCGCGTAGCGCATCGCGTCCTCAATCCAGTCATTGGGGAATTCGGATTCCGCTTCGCGGATGGCGTCAACGATCATGGGCGTCAGCACGCCGATGTTTTCCTCGTAAAGCCCGTAAAGCGTCGGCCGCGGCGGCAGGATTTCTATCTCGTCCTCGCCGGCCGGTATCCATTCCCCGGCGACGAGTTGACGGTGGGTCATCCGCCCGTCGGCGTCGTTGAGCAAATAAACGCGCCTTTGCATACCCTGGCGACGGATAGTCGCCTCCAATAGCGTTCCGCGACGAACTGCTTTTTCCAGCGCATCGTCAAGCGTTTCGGATGCCCGCCGCGAATCGTCCGCGGTCTGAAGACTGTTCATTAGTTGCTTGTTCGCGAGCAATTCATCGTAGCGCAGATAGCGGTAATTGCCTTCTTTCTGCTGAATCGCGGACAGGCTAAAGAGCGTCAGCTTTAATTCCGCGAGATCGTCAATCTCCAGCAGCAAGGATTCGAATAGCTGAGCCGGCAGGGCGACGACCTCGTCTCGAATCATGAATCCAGCGAAGCTATCGGTCATAGCGCTCATTCCAAATTACTTAGATCAACCCGCTTCATGTTGACATCCATGAATTTGGTGATCGATTTCTCGAAGTAGAGTTGAATGGTGCCGGTGGGTCCGTGACGATGCTTTGAGAGCATCACATCGGCCTGATTGGGGAATTCGGTGGTATCCGGGTTGTAGACCTCGTCTCGATACAAGAACAATACAGCGTCCGCGTCTTGCTCAATGCTCCCGCTCTCGCGCAAATCCGATAACTGCGGTCGCTTGTCTTGTCGCTGCTCGACCGCCCGCGAAAGTTGCGCCGTCGAAATGATCGTGACGTTGAGTTCGCGAGCCAGTTCTTTGAGCGACCGGCTGATATAACTGATCTCTTGCACACGGTTGTTTTCGTAAGCCTTGCCGGCCGACATGAGCTGCATATAGTCCACCATCACGATATCAAGCCCGTATTCATGCTGCAGCCGACGGCATTTGGTGCGCATTTCAATCGGCGTGATCGAAGGCGTGTCGTCGATGAAAAACGGCAAATTGGAGATGCGACTGACCGCTTCGGTGAAGCGTGTATGCTCGCGCGCCGAGATATTGGCCGAGCGCAACTGGTGAATGCGAATGCCGGTCTCCATCGAGATCAGGCGCTGAACCATCTGCTCGACACCCATCTCCATGGTGAACATCGCGACGCGCGCCCCACGCCGCGCCACGTTTAAGGCTACGGTCAGTATCCAGCTTGTCTTGCCCATGCCGGGTCGCCCTGCGAAGACGATCAGGTCCGACTTTTGGAAACCGCCCAGCAAGCCATCCAGCGCTTTGAAGCCTGTCGGCAAACCGACCGTGCCCGCGCCGGCAGCCAGCAGCCGCTCCATCTCGTCGTAGTAATCGCTGAGGGCTTCGGATACTGGCACGAATTCGCGCTTGATCTGGCTGTTGCTGACGGCGAACAGCGCCAATTCGGCATCGCTAATCACTTTATCGATGGGGAGTTCTTCGTCAACTGCCAGGCGACGAATCTCGTCGGAAGCCAGCAGCATCTTGCGCCGAATCGAGGTGCGTTCGACCAGTTTGCCATAAACTTCGGCATGAACCGACGAAGGCGTATTGTTCACCAGGTTGGTCAAGTAGGCTTGGCCGCCGATTTCATCCAGCACGCTCATGTTTTGCAGTTCAAGGGAGAGGGTCACATAATCGATGGCGTCGCCGCGTTCTTGCAAGCGATTGAGCGCAGCCCAAATATATTCGTGCCTTTTGAGGAAAAAATCGCCGCCTTCCAGGAACGAGGCGATGTTAAGAAAGGATTTAGGCTGTAAGAGTATAGCGCCGAGCAAAGCTTGCTCGGCTTCCAGGCTAGCTGGAATCTGCAAATGCGTTTGAGTTAACTGGTCTGTCATGCCTTCGGTTCCGCGGGAACAATGCGCTAATGGCAGTGAAAGCGCCGCCTGCCTACAACTGGCAACAGCATCGATTTTTCAGGCGACGGCTGGCCGATCCCAGTCTTGACTGGCGACTATTCATCCTCGTCGAAATCATCGAGATTGAGCGTATCTACGAAATCGGCAAAGGCGCTGAGCTTGGTCTCGTCGACCTTTTCCGATGGATCCATGGAGTCCGCGAATTCATCGTCCAGCCCCAGTATCTCCGGCTCGACATTGCGGTCGGGGCGAATGCCGGCCTTGTCCATTACCTGTTTGTCAACGTAGATTGGCGCTTTAAGGCGAACCGCCAGGGCAATGGCGTCGCTTGGGCGCGAATCGATGTCTATCGAATCGCCATTCACTTCAATGTTGATCTGGGCATAAAAGACATCTTTGCTCAAATTGTTGATGAAAATGTGGCGAACGGCGCCGCCCATTTCGGTGATCGTTGCCTTGAGCAAATCATGCGTCAAAGGGCGCTCGCGCAGCATTCCCTGCAATTCCAGGGTGATTGCCTCGGATTCAAACGCGCCTATCCAGATCGGCAAATATCGCTCTTCCTGCGTGTCCCGCAAAACAACCAGGCGATGCTGCGACATCAGGCTCACCTGGACACGATCTACGATCATTTCAATCATGGAATTCGATCACTTTACCTCAGATTGAGTCTGCTCAGATTATACACCTTTATCGCGCCACTTCAAAACAGTTCGAAGTACAGCGCAGGGCAATCGCATCAAATTATTTCTTAGCCCCGGGTACAGCGAGGGTCGCGTAGGTCGCGTAGACACTGACCGTCGGTCGCGTCGACACCGGCTAAGCCGCCGACACAAAGTTTTTTGTTTGCTAGCGAAGTTATCATGTATTCGGAATGAAGCCACTCCCGGAGAATATTTGTTTTCAGTTTGTTTTTTGTCCGACTTTGTCCGTTTCGGACAATAAAATATATTTTTCGGACAATAGACGCGGTTTTGCGGCTGAAACGGAGAAAAGGCAGGCGGCTGACGGTATGAATTTGGCTTGCCGGCGCAGCGGCGCTTCCGCCGCCATAAAGTCGGCTTCCGCCCCTGACATGCCTCTGAACCACCCATAGTTGCCCCACTAAATTCCGCAAGTGTATCGACACCGTATAGATACAGTCTGATTTTTCGAGGGATACTTTTTAGAATCCGGCGGTGAAGGCGGGAACAGGCGGATTGCATCGGCTGGGGAGCGAGATTGAGAGCTTGCGATAATTGATCCATAGGGGGAGCATATCATCATTTTGAGCAGAAATGAAGAACAAATGTTCGCAGTTTTCGAGATTGCCGAAAAGCGATTTTTGCCCCCCGGGGGCGCGTAGACACTGACCGCCGACACAGCCCGCCTAGATCTAGTAAGCCTTCGACACTGACTACCGATACTGAGCTGCGGGAAAAGATTCAGGGTGGGGATGGAAAGGCAATTGTTTTTAATGCGATTACGCTGAAGTACATCGGAGAAAATTCACCTGAGAAAATCGACTTCGATCGACGCTGTCAAATCTACTATTTGGCGCCGATATTGACTACACTTGCTGCAGCCGACGCCACGGGGTTCTCTTGCGCATTCATCTGTGCCTTGTCTTTATCTTGCTGACAGCGTCTTGCCAGTCCATCGTTGAACGACTGGGGACGGGCGATGGTCCCGGCGTCGGTTTTACTTACCTCGACTTGATTTACAGCGATCGGTTTGACGGTCCCGGCAACTGGACGAGCTACGACGGCGGCGACAAGCTAAAAATGGCGGTGGATGACGGCAGCTACAGAATTTGGCTGACGAATCGCCAATACGTTTGGGCGCAGCTCCCCTATACATTTGACGATGTTGTTATTGAAGCGGAAGTCAGGCAATTGTCCGACTTCAATCATAACGCCTATGGAATCGCCTGTCGGCTTGATCCAGCAAACAGCGGTCGCGGCTATTACTTTTTGATAGGCGGCGACGGCTACTACAGCATTCGCTGGAGCAATGGACGTTCCTTGGATGAAATCGTCAGCGCCAAGCCCTCGGGGGTGATCAATCGAGGCTCGTCTATGAACCGAATTAAGGCAATTTGCGTGGGCGACTATTTGGCGCTATGGCTCAACGGTCAATTCGTCGCTGAAGCGCGGGACAGCCGCGCCGATGCCGGCGCGGTTGGTCTGTCGGCGGTGATGAACTATACCGGCAAGACCGTGGAAGTGGTCTTTGACGACCTCAAAATTTGGCGGTCGGCGCTGGATGAGCCCGGCAAGTAATACGACGACTAGACGGCACAGGATCGCGCAACGACCACGCGTCATATCGCGTATACTGTACACCATAAACCCTGGGTTACAGGTCAATTGATATGGGACTGGAAGACACCATTGCGGAAGCCATTGTGATGGCGATGGATGAATTGGCGGGGAATCCGCAAAAGGCAGCCGCTTCGGCGATGGAATGCGATTCCGCGGCGCAGTGGATCAAGCAAGAGACCACCAAGCTGGCGCTGGTTGGCGGCGCGGAGATGGTGATCCCGGGCCTTCATGCCTTTACCATTCCGACTGGCATCAGCTACTTGCTGCACAAGATGGGATACATCTGTTGGGGCGTCGGCGCCTTGAAGGGCGCCTTTTTGGTCGAAACGGAAGCCTATTCGGATTTGCGCAATATCCTGGCGCTTTGGGCTAACAATACGCACTTTGACGCCAGCATTATCGAGCATCTGGCGATTTCCCTGGCGTGTTTCAGGTGGGCGATGTCTGCGGAGGGACAAGCCGCTATGCCCAAGCTCTTGGAGTCGTCCACCGACGAGACGACCTTGCGTACGTATCATATTTTGCAGCGACTGGTGGAAAACTACGTAGCCGGCGACGAACGCGGACTGCTGATGATGGAGGCAATAGGCGGACCGGCATTCGCGCAAGAATTGCTGCAGAGCGGCGAAGCAAACGTCCAGCACCTCGATAACGAAGTTATGTTAACCCGTCCTCTGGGACGCAAAGTCAGCTGGCGTCTGGCAAGCAAGCTGGCCTCACGTTTGGGCGCCCGCGTGCCGGCCAGGATGATCGTCGGCTTTGTTCCGCTGGCGGGCGCGGTCGCGAATGCCTTCTTCAACGTTCAAACCATGCAGAGCATGGCGGAAGCTGCCGAAAAGTATTACGACCGGCAACTGCGCCTCGAACATCTGAAAGAGGCGCTGCGTTGATGTAGCTGTTCAAGACGATTCGCTTGCTCGCAGGACTGCCAGGATCTGTGCCAAAACTCCCTTGAACGATTCCAGAATCTCCGCGCTGCTCAAAACAGTTAGCGGAATGGTCGGTCTGCGATCGGACTTGGCCACGGGCAATCTATACTCGGACGGCAGTATCTGATTGAGCCGCTTCAGAAGAACGCGGCGAGCCCTTATTCGATGATAAGGCGCGAAGGATGCCAGGTGGTCAAAATATATTTGCGCGGCGGGCGTCTTGGGGTATGCCCAAATCGACAGAACCGTCACCGGGCGGCCTTTGAAGTTCATGCGCACATGACAACCAGGATTCACGCGCCCGCCAAAAGCCACCTCATCTGCAATCCGAGTCGACCAATGAAACAGATCGCGCGCCGCCAATGTAGCAATTTCGCCACCCGGCAATTGTTCTACATAAGGGAAAAAATTGGCGCGATTGGCTTTGGAAGCATTGGCTTCATCTGGGTAGGCGATACTGGATCCGAGCGACGATAATGCGCTGGTCAGAGATTGAGCCAACTGCTTTGACCCTGCCGCGAAATCTTCTCGAAAGTCGCAGTATTGGATGTTGACCAGATGCAAGGGCAGGCGAAGGTCATCCACGAGCGCGGTGAAGAGCGGTTTCTTCAGTTGAAAAGCATAGAGGCATTCTCGCTCGACCCAAACCGATCCCAGGGAGGCTTTGGAAAGGACTGTGACTACAGCGTCGCAGCGTTCGATGCCGGCTTGAATCTCGCAGAGCCAATCGGCGCCGCCGCGAATGTTCTCGTAATCGACCCAGACATCGAATCCGGCGCGCTTCAAGCCTTCGACGATGCGCAGGGTCTCGTCATTGTTTTGATTGCTGTGACTGACAAAGACTTTGGGCATTTGCTGTACTTGGGATTCGCGCTCTCTCTCGCAATACGTGGTATTGCGAGTTCCAAATGCGGTGCTGCCGCGAAGCCGAAAATAGATTGTCCCGTCCTAACGAGGCTTGTCCATCGCGCCGTAACGCTTGATGACATCGCGGGCGACGACCATGCGATGCACCTCGGACGCGCCGTCGTAGATGCGAAAGGCGCGCGCCTTTTCGTACCAGGTAGAAAGCGGCAAATCCCGAGAGATCCCGCGTCCGCCGCAGATCTGTATACAACGATCCAATACGCGGCTGACGGCTTCCGCCACTTGCACCTTGGCGATTGAGGTTTCGACCCGCGCTTGCTCGCCCTGCGCCAAGAGCCAAGCCGCTTCGTGGATGAGCAGGCGCCCCATCTTGAGTTCCATCTCGGAATCAGCCAGCATCCATTGCAGAGACTGATGAGAGCTCAGCGCGCCGCCAAATGCCTCCCTGGTTGTGGCATATTCAGTCGCGATTTCCAGCGCGCGCTGCGCGATGCCGGTCCAGCGCATGCAGTGCGTCAGGCGCGCCGGACCCAGGCGCGATTGCGCCAGCATGAATCCCTCGCCTTCGCCGCCCAGGATTGCGCTCTGCGGCAGGCGCAGGTTGTCGTAGCGGATCTCGACGTGACCGCCGAAGTCTTTGGCGCCCATCACCGGCACATCGCGCAGGATATGGATGCCCTTGCTTTCGCGCGGCGCCAGAAACTGCGTACAGCCTTGATAGGGGTGCACGTCGGGATTCGTCACCGCCATGATAATGAAGAAGTCGGCGATTTCACCGTTGCTGCTCAGCCATTTGTGTCCGTTTATGACCCAATCATCGCCGTCCTTTTCGGCGCGGGTCAGGATCATTCGCGGATCGCTTCCCGCGCCGGGCGCGGGCTCAGTCATCGAGAAGCTGGAAAAGGTCTCGCCCTTTGCCAGCGGCGCCAGGTATCGTTCTGTTTGTTCTTCGTTCGCCCAATTGTGCAGCAGGTGCATATTGCCTTCGTCGGGCGCGGCGCAATGGATTGCGAGCGGTCCCAACATGCTGCGGCCCGCAGCTTCAAAGACCGGCACGATCTCTTGAATGTTGAGACTCATGCCGCCCCAGGCTTTGGGCATGGTCGGCGCCCAAAGCCCCGCCGCCTTCGCCTTGGCGCGCAGACCTTGCAAGATGTCGTTGTTCAGGTCCCGACCCGTTCGCAGCAACTCGCTTTCCACCGGGATGACCTCATCGTCGACGAATTGCCGAACGCGGTGAGCAATGGTCTGCACATGGCGGGGAATGGTGAATTCCATGCCCGTTACCTCGCTGTTTCTGCACTATGGTTTGACTGGCGAGTATACCATAAGGATGTCGGCATTGTGGCGGAGATCGCCGCCATCGCGCGATGGCAGGCAACAGATTCGCCTATTGCGGTATGGCGGATATGGCCTTTTCACCAGCGCAATATGTGTTTGCTTGCGGGCGACCTATCAGGTCGCCCGCTTCCTGGCTCGGAGCGACTTGGCAGTTTGAGATTGTTGATCGACACTAAGTTGATACTGTAGCAGAAAACCGGTGGCTATAGGTGAAAAATGTTCGCGGATTGAAGTTTCTTTTCATAGACAGTCGTTGGATCACTTGTAGCCAGCATATACAGCCCCTATTGCTTGCATGTTATTGGCGAGCCTCATATACTCGCGAAAGGCTCTGGGAAGGAGATGGTCATGCGCAAATTCATCATTGATACGGACACCGCCTCCGACGACGCTGTCGCGCTGGTGATGGCGCTGCAAGATCCCGATATTGACGTGCGGGCGATCACGGTCGTGGCGGGCAATGTCCCTTTGAGTCAAGCCCTGCAAAACGCGCTGTATACGGTGGAATTGTGCGGGAAGGACGCGCCGGTTTACAGCGGTTGCGCCAAGCCCATCTTACGTGAGCTGGAGACGGCGCAAGACGTTCATGGCGCCGATGGCATGGGCGATATCGGCCTGCCGCTCGCGGGACGAGCGCCGGCGCCGGGGCATGCGGTTGATGTTCTGCGACAGGTCATCAGGGAAGACGCCGGCGACATCACATTGGTCACGCTGGGACCATTGACCAATGTCGCGCTGGCTTTGCTGCGAGAGCCGGAATTGGCCGCGCTTGTCGAACACTGCTATATCATGGGAGGCATTGGCGAGGGGCACGGTAACGTGACGCCAACAGCCGAGTTCAACATCTGGGCGGATCCCGAAGCGGCCAAAATCGTCTTTGAATCCGGCATGAAGATGACTATGGTTGGCTGGGACATCTCGTGGAAATACGCCACCTTTGATCCCGGGCAAGCGGCTGAAATTCGCGATATTGGCAGTCCATTGGCTCACTTTGTCGTGGATATTCAGGCGACTTTGACGGAGTACGCCATTGAGTCGTCGCATTTGGCTGGTTTTGACTTGCCCGATCCTATCACGATGGCGGTCGCCATTGATCGCGGCATCGCGACCTTTCGAGATTTCCGCGTGGACGTCACAACGGGAGACGGTTTGCAGCGGGGCATTACGGTCGTAGATGTATTGGGCGTTACAGGACGAAGCCCGCAGATGGCAGTGACGACAGGCGTCGATCGCGCCGCCTTCGTGGACATGCTCAAGCGATCGGTGTCGCGTCCGGTCTAGCTGAGCCCGGAAACTTGTTCCGGCACTTTCAAGACTAACGGTGAGGCAGGGGCGCGCTTTTGCCGGTGCTGCAAATTGGCTGGCCTCCCGCGAGGGCGATCACTTCCCATTGCAGGGCGCCCCCAACGCCCAGTTGCCCGGCGCTGAAGCTGATCGTTGTTTGATCGGCGCCGGTGCGGAAGCTGCCGAGCAGCGAGCCAGTCCCATGGTCATAAACGTCGACTTGATAGCCGGTGGCGGCTGCGATGCCGTCCCAATAGTAGGGGCTAATACCGCCCGGCGCGGTTTCCAAGGGTGATGTCAGCCGAAGGCCGCTACAATCCGGAGGCGCGGTTTTTGGCGCTATGGCAAGCGAGGTTGAGGGCTCTTCTGGCTTTGCGGAAACCAATCCAGCGAATCCGCTGCCCGGATTGGGAATCAAGAGTTGGTCCCCGACATAGAGCAGCAATGGAGAGCGGAGACTGTTGGCTTCGACAATGTCTGCTACGCGGACATCGTAGCGGCGCGCCAGCGCAAGTAGCGAATCGCCACTCGCCACGACATGGATGAAATCGCCCACGGTCATTTTGCTGTCGTGTTCGGCCCAGTTGTTGGCGCGCGCCAGTCCATTCAAGGCTTCCTGCAGCCTCTGGCCGCGCGCCAATTCAGCGTCAGAAACGGGCAAGGCGCCGCTCCAAGCCAGGATAGCAGTTTTGCCGCTCCCGGCACTGGTCAGGATGCCGACAACGGTATTTCCCGCCAAAACCGTATTGCCAAAGGCAGTGGTTACCGCGCCCCGGTGTACGGTCATGCTCAAGGCATTGCGGTGGACCTGTTGAAAACTGACGAGCGATTGGACATGGATGTCGACGCCGTTCAGGGTTAAATTCACGCTGGATGCCTCCGGCGTTTGAATAGCGAGCACAGGCTCCGCCGCATCACAATCGGTTATTTCTCTCGCCGAGGAAAATGAAAGAGCCTGCAAAGCGAAAGGGTCAGCGACGTCGACAACCGGCAGCGCCTCCATCGCTTGCAGGGGCGCCAGATGATCGCGCTCTACCCAAGATACCGTTCCATCATTGACGACGCGCAGCCATTCTCCTCCGCGCGTCCTGGCGTCTACCAGCGCGATCTCGTCCTGCTGCAGTTGTCCCAGTTCTTCGGCGATCTTGGCGGCTTGAGAGAAGCGCGTCGTGGATTCGAGCGCGACTGTGCTTAGGGGTTCGCGAATCTCGTCTATCGCGGAGAGAACAACCTCATGGTCGAGTGATGCGTCCCCGGCAAGCATCATAATCGGTCCGGCGCCCGGGCGCGACTGGGGCAGATTCGCTTGCAGGTTCATGACGGCCAAGCCCCAATGTCCTCTTTCGAGATTCAGCGCGGAAGTTTGGAGGCTCTTCAATTGGGTGAGCGGCGCGCGCGCTCCGGGCGCGTCGAAATCAGTGGGGTTTGAATCTTCCGCGAAACTGGCATCGACTTGGGAATGACCGTAGCACAAACTGTTTCGCTCCAGATCGGCGCAATGCTCGCTCAAGTTCAGCAGCGCCTGGGCGACGATTTCCTGACAGGCTGCTTCTTGCGCGTCGGCCGAGACAAGGGCAAAAGCAAACAAGAGCGGCAATATCAGAGCAAATCGTTTGTGAGGCAAAGCGATTCCACTTTCGGCCGGGGGCACTCGGCGAGTAACCGGCGAATTTGGGCTACCGTGGCCACAGAAAATAATGAAACTGCTCGGCTATCGCAAATCGCGGTTCATTAAGAACGGGACCAGGCAGCTTAATGCTAGCACATAAGCCATAACTGTACCCCACGCTTAATCAACGATTGCCGCCTTTCTTCTTCCGCGCATTGCCTCGGCCTTTTTTCCGCGCTTTGGACCATTGATCGCGCAGCGTAACCGTGCGATTGAAAACGAGCTTGTCGTCAGTGGAATCTGGGTCGACCACAAAATAAGCCAAACGTTCGAACTGGAAGCGATCGCCACTTTTAGCATGGCGGAGGCTGGGTTCGACGAAGACAGGGTCCAGGACGCGCAAGGAATCCGGATTGATGAATTCGGTGAAGTCCTTTTGGCTGTCGGCTTCTGGGTCTTCGACAGTGAAAAGACTGTCATAGAGCCGCGCTTCCGCCTCGAGGGCGTGCGCGGCGGATACCCAGTGCAAGGTCGCTTTCACGCGCCTGCCGTCGGGCGCGGCGCCGCCTCGCGTGGCTGGATCGTAAGTACAGCGCAGTTCCAGGACCTCGCCGTCGTCGTCTTTGATGACATCGGTACAGGTGATGAAATAGGCATAACGGAGCCGCACTTCCCGGCCTGGCGCCAAACGGAAGAACTTGCGCGGCGGGTCTTCCATAAAGTCGTCGCGTTCGATGTACAGCACTTTGGAAAAGGGAACGTTTCGCGTGCCAGCCGATTCATCTTCCGGATTGTTGATCGCTTCCAGTTCTTCGATCAGGTCGTTGGGGTAATTCTCGATCACGACTTTGAGCGGATTAAGCACAGCCATGACGCGATCCGCGGTCTTGTTCAGGTGTTGGCGGATGTGATACTCCAGTTTATGAAAGGCGACCACGCCCTTGACTTTGCCGACGCCGGTATCTTCACAGAATTGCCGGATCGCTTCTGGTGAGTATCCGCGGCGTCGTAGCCCGGCGATGGTAGGCATGCGCGGATCGTCCCACCCGCCGACATGGTTTTCTTGCACCAGCCGAATCAGCTTGCGCTTGCTAAGTACAGTATGGCTGAGTTCCAGCCGGGCGAACTCGATCTGCTGGGGATGGTAGATCTCGATATTGTCCAGGTACCAGTCGTAGAGCGGACGGTGGTCTTCGTATTCCAGTGTGCAAATGGAGTGCGTGATTTCTTCGATTGAGTCGGATTGTCCGTGGGCGAAATCGTACATCGGATAGATTTTCCACTTGGCGCCGGTGCGGGGATGGGGGGCGTCGAGGATGCGATACATGACCGGATCGCGCATGTTGATATTGCCCGATGTCATGTCGATTTTGGCGCGCAATACGGCTTCACCTTCTTTGAAGGCTCCCGCGCGCATTTTCTCGAAGAGCGCCAGGTTTTCTTCGACGGGGCGATTTCGGTAGGGGCTTTCCACGCCCGGTTGCGTCAGCGTGCCGCGGTACTCGCGGATCTCGTCCTGGCTAAGCTCGTCGACGTATGCCTTGCCAATCTGAATGAGCTCAATCGCCATCTCGTATAGCTGGTCGAAGTAATCGGAGGCGTAATAGAGGCGATTGTCCCAGTCGTAGCCGAGCCAACGCAGATCCTCGGTGATGGCGTCGATATATTCCTGCTCTTCCTTGGCTGGATTGGTATCGTCAAAGCGCAGGTTGCACAAACCGCCGTATTGTTCCGCGATGCCAAAGTTCAAACAGATGGACTTGGCATGGCCAATGTGCAAATAGCCATTGGGTTCCGGCGGAAAGCGCGTATGTACTTTGCCATCAAAGCGCCCGCTTTCGGCGTGTCCGTCGATGATATCGGTGATGAAATTCTTCTTCGTCTCGTTTACCGGCATGTCTGTTTTCCCAAGATTGACGCGCAAGCTGAGTTTCTATCATATGCTTCCGCCGCTATTCGTTCAAGAGGGCTGTTTGTCCGGGCAAGCGCATCAAACTGCAAAATCCGCGCCTAGCTCACAAGATTTTAACCACCGCGGACACGAAGGGCACCGAGACTTTTTTCACCGCAAAGACACGAAGCGCATAAAGGTTTTGGGAGGGAGGTATGGGATTGCGGGTTGTGGGTCCGGCGGGGATAGTGCCGGTTTTTTTGCCACAGAGGCTCAGAGGCACAGAGAGATCTTAACCGCCGAGGGTCGCGTAGACACTGACCGCCGGCACAGACCATCAGGCGTCCCTACAGATTATCAATGCGGTAGATAATTTGTCATTGTCAGCGACATTTCAATTTGAAGCGATTGCCCGGGGCTGTTTAGGGACCGGGTGTTGATATACATAGTCTCGTTCGTGGGGATTTCGGCGTTTCCATGTTTTGCGGCTGCCTCATATAATGAGTCCATGTTGATAGTTTTCCCTGCTAGCGGGTTCTTGCTCCTATGACAGTTTTGCGTCTACTGCTCGCGTTGTTGGTTCTCTCGGCCTCGCTGATGCTGGTAGGGGCGCATGGATATGTCGTGCGGGCGATACCCGCCGACCGCAGCACGCTCGAGCGTCCTCCAACGCGCCTGCAATACTGGTTCAGCGAAGCGCTTGAACCGCGTTTCAGCGAGATCAATCTGCGTGATCAGACGGGTACGATCATCGCCAGCGGCGGCGTCGATCAAGACAGCTTTTCTTTGCTGTCACTACGCGTGCCGAGTGACTTGCCCGATGGCGCTTATATCGTCGAATTGCGTCCGGCATTTGCCAGCGACGGTCATGTCATCGCCGAGAGTCGCGTGTTCTTCGTGGGGGAGGAGGTCGGCGGCGTCAGCGGAAGAGTAGCCGACGACCGAGCCATTCCGTTTGAGGTCTTCTGGAGATACTTGCTTGGCATCGCGAATACGATGTTTTTTGGCGGATCTTTTGCTTACGCCGCCCTTCTGTTGCCCGCGTGGGGCAGCGCAGGCATTTCGCCAGGCGGTTTGCCGCCCCGTGTCATGGGGCGCCTGCGCAATTGTTTCGTTTTGGCTGTGGCAATCGCCATCAGCACGAATTTGCTCGCGTTGATTCAGCAGTCGATGGTCTTTTTCAACGCGGACGCGTCTCAAGTCGTGCAGGAGGGTCTTTGGCAGGTGGTGCAGATTGGCTCGCGCTTCGGCGATATCTGGACCCTGCGCATGGTCTTGCTCCTGTTCACCGCCATACTTATTTTCGCTGCCGAATACATGCGCGAAACAGTTCCCCAGATGTCTGTGGGCATCTGGAAAGGGATGATCTGGCTCGGCGCGCTCTTCATCGGATTGAGCATGATAACCAGCCACGCTGCCGGATCATTGGTACTGCCCTGGGTGGCCATCTTGGTCAATTGGATTCACGCGCTGGCGGTGGCGGGCTGGGTTGGCGGTCTCTTCGCTTTGGCGCTGGCGCTGCCAGCCGCGCTTGATCCTTACGGAGAGGAGGAAAGACGTCGGGCGCGCGCTGCGGTGCTGATGCGTTTCTCGCGACTGGCCAAGATCATGGTCATCATTGTGATTGTCACCGGCGCCTACAACGCGCTGAACTATTTTGCCAGTCCAGCGGAGATCGCGAGCAGTTACGGCAACGCCCTGGGCAGAAAGCTCCTGCTTGTTGCCTTGCTGCTGCTGGCTGGCGGATGGCAGCATCTCACGCTGCGGCCGCATCTTTTGGCGGGAATCCGCGGCAAGCTGGAACGTGCAGGCATTCGACTACGGGGAGAAAGCCGTGAACGTTTGTTGCGGCTGGAAGTTCTGCTGGCGCTGGCGACTCTGCTCACGGTTTCCTGGCTCAGCGCGACGCCCATTCCCGAACCGCAGTATGCGCCGCCCGACGCGCAAGTTCCGCAATCGACCGGGACAGCCGGCGACTTCAGGATAAGTGCTGCCGCACTGCCCGGCGGACCCGGCGTCAATACTTACGATCTGCTTGTCAGCCGCGCCGGCGCGCCGGTCCCCGACCTCAATGTCTATTTGCAGTTGGTCCATCCACAAGGTGGACGACGCAGCCCATGGCATCGGGCGGAAGAGGCGGAAACGGGCCTTTATGTGGCTGCGGGAGACGAAATCGACAGAGCGGGCAACTGGTGGGTACTTATTGATGTTGTCGACGACGATGGGCTAAGGCGGGCAGCCTTTTACTGGGAGATAAGCGCAGCCGCCGCCGTGCGGCAGTCCCGTGACGCGAATAGCCTGCAGATCATATCACTCGCGACAATCTTGATTACGATCGGCGCGCTGGCTTATCCGGCGGGAAAGCGCCTTCTCGCGCGGATGAACCTCGGAACCGCTAGCTGTCTGCTTGCGAGCGGCGCAGTTGTCGTGGCGCTCGGCACGATGGGCATCGGCGCGGCGTTGATCGCCGAACAGCAGCGAGAATATGAGCGCGCGCTCAACCCGCCGCCCCAAGTCGTCAATGCTGTCTTGCCCGATGCCGAGTCGCTGGCGCGCGGCGCGGCGCTGTACCGGGAACACTGTCTGGTTTGGCAGGGGGAGTCGGCCGATTTCCGCGCCTTGCGCGGGCAGCTAAGCGCGGTCGGCGATGATTTTCTCTATGGTGTGGTGAGGGAGGGTTGGCGCAAGCTGCCGCGCTGCAGCGGGGACCTGAGCGAAGGGCGGGTTTGGGATATTGTGAACTTTTTCCGCACGTTTGACGGGCGCGGTGAATAACTTATAGATGTGGTGTTGCCCGCATATCTGTCATTCTTCTTCATCCAGAAAATCTCGAGCCATGCGCCCCCAATCCCATCGAACCTCTTGAGCTTGCAAACGACGTTTACCATCGGGCTGCTCATCTTCATATCGCGCCCAAGCAAACAGAAGCAATTCCAAGCCATTGCGGGCATTCGCAATACTTTCTTTGAGCTTGCTCTCATCCAAATCACCCAAATCTTGCTGCAGGATTTCTAGCGAATGCTGATATGCAGGGTGGTCGACATTTAACGAAACAATCATAGCACCTCCGCGCGATCTTACATCGAAAAACGCTGGTGACGACAAGCTCGATTTTGTCAAAGTATATTTTAGGCCTCGACTTACTGTCTGAGCGGCGAGATGCTGGGCCTGTTCCTGTGTTGTACCGTGCTCAACAAGTTCTGAAGCGATTTCTTTTTCTCTTTCTTCAGCGCTTTGCTGTTTTTCCTGTTCGTCGCTTTGACCCAAATAGCCTTCTTTAATGCGGTCTCGAACTACTTCAGTACCTTTTTCTTCCGACTGAGCTGATTCAGAATGCCGCTTATTCTTTGTAATTGCTCCCTGTGTACGTAATAACCTTCGGATAGTTGAGATGTTTGTGCGAATATAATTCACAAGTTCCGACAGCGGTAAGCGAGGATCTTCAACTTGGCGCATTTCATCCTTTGTTGCCATCCAAGTTTGTCCTAGTTCTCTTAATGTTTCTGGATCCGCTTTTGCCAATTCAGAAAAGTTTCGCGCGGATTGTTTGTTGTTTGTGACTCCGAAGAGTTCGTCTAATTCTGGTGGGAAACTGATCTCTGCTCCCCACCAACGGTCTCTAAGAGCTTCAGCGTCTTCCGACCAAGAGGTATCCAGGTCTAGCTCGCGCCCAGCTCGGACGATTGATACTCCCTTGTTATGGTTTGCATGTCTGCCATGTGGTTCTCTGCCGGCGTTACTTCCCTTTCGTGCCTCTTCTTTTGCGTAAGAAAATCTTACAGTCACGGTATGTTCTTCTTCGCGGAATCTGATTTTGAATTGAGTATTTTGAAAATCTGCCTGTGTGAACATAGGAATAATATCCCAAGGAGCCGGGCAGGAAGTATTAGAGAGCAAGTACAAAGGGTCGTTTGGACGAGCGTACTTTCCTTCAGTTTTGCGGATAGCATCCATATCAAAGGTTACTAGCCTGATTTTCACTCTTTCTTCCGCCAAAAAATATCGATACATTCGTCCAATCAAAGATTCGGAATTCTTGATAATTGTATTTGCTGTACGCCAAAGAATGCGATCTAGCTTCGACCAAACAACTAGAGAACCGGATATTCCATAATTGTATCCGACTTCTTGCCACAATTCAGGAATAGGCTTGTTGGTTGGGATAGGCACATCCTCGAGTTTTCCTGCCTCAATCTCATCTATGTCAATATAAGTATATATGGGGTTTTGATGGCCATCTTGCCAAGACCACACCTCGACCCGCCGCGCTTGTGAAATTGAAGAACTTGGCAATCCCAAGCCGAAGCGTCCAATGCCACTATAGTCTTCAAGGTGCGTCCCATTGCCGAATTGCAAAGCCATCTGCAATACTTCCGCATTCATGCCGGATCCATTGTCCAAGACAGCAATCTGATGAATTCGTGAACGATTGCGCTGACCACTCATGTCTACCCGCTCTCCACAGAGAAGTTCGACGCTCGTCGCATCAGCTTGAATCGAGTTATCTATCAATTCTGCTATGGCGTAAGCCGCATTCTTGTATCCGTTGTCCCTAAAAGCTTTCACAGCTAAATGTACTGGCACAATACTGTGGTTCGGCATCACCTACTCCCAAATATCTTCCCAGTTGTTGAACGCCTCGGAAACACTTCCGAAACCTGGCAAATTATAATCAACTACAGTTACAATTTCAGCGCTTAAGTTTCCACCGACTCGCAGCCCCCGTATTGCCCGGCCCACCATTTGACTGTATAAAACAAGGGATTTCGTCGGTCGCGCTATTAGAGCAGCACTTGTCAGAGGAGCGTCAAAACCTGTTGTCAATACGCCAAAGTTGCAAAGTATTCTAACTTCTGGAGTATTTTGCTTGAATTTCTCAATCATTCGAGAACGCAGTATTCCTGGTGTGTTGGCAGTTACAGACTCTGCGTCATAGCCTTTCATCTGCAAGACGGCTGCTAACACATCTGCATGTGTAACAGTAGCGGCGAACACCAGAATTCTCTTGTGGCGTTTCGCAAGTTCCTCTAGTTTCGTGATGATTGCTAAGTTTCTCAATTCGTCCTCGGCAAGACGCTTTAGAATGTTGTCAGGTATGTCAAAACTGTTTTGAACTTTCCTTATGTCGGAATCTGATAATTCAGTACCTCCATCATGGTAGAGAGGACTATAATTAACTTGAGCCAAATACTGCTCTGAAACCAGATAATCAATTGGATTGCAATAGTTTTCAATTTGAAGTGTGACCTTGCGACGGGCAAAAAACTCCGAAAGCTCTTCGTCAATTTCAATATCTGCCCAAGTTCTCCCAGGAGTTGCTGTTAATCCTAACAGCGCGGGATTCGGGTGCGGCATTCTCACAAGTGCATCAAGTATTAGTTGGTACGTTTTCGCTATTGCCGAGTGCGCTTCGTCAATTATTACAAGCGAAGTGCGCCCTGCCAATTCCATAATGAATTCTAATTGCTGCTTGGTGGCACTGTACATTTTCGCTAGTCCACCAACCAGCAAACCATCATGCACCTCATCAAGTGCTAATCCGCGGTTACCCCAAAATCGGTACACTCCAATATCTCGATTGCCCAAGTAGCTCCACGCACTTTCAAATTCGGAAGCCGACTGCTCGCATAATTCTTCCGAATTTGCCAGCCAGATCACTAGCTTTGGTTCGTGTTTGCGCAAATGATCCGCGATAATACTCATAGCAACTCGCGTCTTGCCTGCCCCTGTGGGCATATGCAGCATTACACGATTTGGGTTTTCTTCCAAAGCACAAGTAACAGCCCGGACAGCAGCACGTTGATGAGCAAAGAGAGAATATTGCCCGGGGCTGAAATGTGTTGCCGGTGTCTGTTCGTGAACCTCACGAACAGGTGCATTCAAACCAAAAAAATTGAACATTGCCTGCTCACGTTCAGACCCTCGTCTAAATTGAGCGAGCTTCAACTCATGGAATGTATTCCCATTTTGCGAAAGTCGAAGCACTCTGTGGAGAATTTCGGCGCTTTCTTTAGGCAACAGATCAAAAAGTATTTGCCTCTTTTCGGATGAAAGTAGTAAGCTTTCCGCTGAGTAGATGTTCAGAATCAATTCACGTATTCGTTGCGGTGTAACTAATTGAGCATCAAGAGTTAAAAGCAACTTCAAAGGCGCTTGTCCTAGAATAAGCTGAAGCGTTTCATCATCTGCTCGTGAAAGCAAATCTTCGAATCTCAAGCTCAATCTCCTATGACTTACCGCAGGAAGGCTTCGTTCAAGCCGCCGTCAACGCTGATTATGTGTCCGGTGGTCTTGCTGAAAGCATCGCTAATCAAAAGATAAGCGACCTCGGCCTCGTCTTCCGGCGTGATGGCGCATTTGGTCAAGGTGCGCTGGGCATAAAATGTAGCAAGCCGGTCGCGCAAGTCCGGCGTTGATTCGTCCTCGCAATAGTCGATCTCGTATTTCTTCAGCGAACTGATGACGCGGTCGCGGGGGAACATGTTGCTGCCCTTGACGACCGTCGCCGGCGCCAAGCCGTTCACGCGCACTAATGGCGCCAACTCGATCGCCATCTCGCGCACGAGATGATTGGCGGCGGCTTTACTGGTGTCGTATGCCACCGATCCTTTTTTGGAGACGACAGCATTGACGCTGGTGGTCAATACGAGCGCTGCTGGCAGGTCCTGCGTTTGCCAAATCGGTTCCGCGCAATCCGCGACGATGTATCCACCCAGGACATTGACGTCAAAGGTAAAGCGCCACTTGTCGTCGGGTATGTGCCCGGTCTTGTCCGGGGCGAAGAAGACGCCAGCTGTGACAATGATGTCGTCTATGCCGCCGTAAGCCAGCAGCACTTGATTCATGAATTCGCGCACGCTTTCGTGCGTCGTGATATTGACCGGCAGGGCGATCGCCTGCCCGCAGTTGGATATGCCGGAACCAGCTACGCCGATACCGGCGCCGTATTTCTCCGTCAATTCCCTGGCTGTAGCTTGCGCCGCTTCGAGATTGAGGTCCGCGCAGACCACGTGCGCGCCTTCTTCAGCGACGCGTTTGGCAGCGGCTACGCCGATTCCGCTGCCCGCTCCCACGACGAGCACCACTTTGCGCTCCAGGGGGCGTTCGGGCGGCATGCGCTGCAGCTTGGCCTCTTCCAATGCCCAGTACTCGATGTCAAAGGCTTCTTGCCAAGGCAGGGCGACGTAGTCGCCGACGGCTTCGGCGCCACGCATGACGGCAATCGCGCAATTGTAGAACTCGGCGGTCACGCGCGATTCGCTTTTATTCTTGCCGTAGGCGATCATGCCGATACCCGGAATCAATATCACACGCGGATTGGCATCGCGGATGGCCGGGCTGTCCGGATGTTTGCATCCCTCGTAGTACGCGGAGTAGTCCTCGCGATACCGCGCGACTCCATCGCTCAGTTTTTGCAACAGCGCCGCGCCGTCCTCCCGTTGCGGGTCCCAATCCACATAGAGCGGTTTGATCTTGGCCCGCAAGAAATGATCCGGGCAGGATGTGCCCAGGTCGGCGAGGCGCCGCGCTTCCTTGCTGTTGACGAATGTGAGGACATCAGCATCGTGTTGAATCGTCGCGATGAAGCGGTCCTTCGTCGAAATCATTCTCCGCAAGTGGGGCAGTATCTGGACGAGAACAGCATCGCGCTCGCAGGGAGTTAGCGTCTCGTATTTGGCGCCGCCGAAGGTAGTAGCGCCCATGTCGTGGCGACTAAGATGGCGCGCGGCTTTTTCGATCAGCGTCAGCGACAACTCGTAACAAGCCTTATCGTCGTCCGCCCAGTTGATAAGCCCGTGCCCGCCGAGGATGATGCCGACAATGCCGGGATTGGCGGCTATTGCCTCTCGCAATCGCAAGCCCAAGTCAAAACCGGGGCGTTGCCAATCGACCCAGAGTACTTCGTCTCCATAGATCTCGCGCGTCAGTTGCTCGCCGTTGCTGCAGGCGGCGATGGCGATAACCGCGTTGGGATGACTGTGATCAACATGGCGGTACGGTATGAAGGCGTGCAGGGGGGTATCGATGGAACTGGCGCGAGGGTTCAGATTGAAGACACAATGCGGATACATGGATACCATCTCGTCCTCGATCGGCGTTTTGACGCCCTTCAGCTCCGCTGCATGATAGACTCCCGGGAGTTGCAATAGCTTGTCCATATAGAGGGAAGCGAAATTGGCGCGTTTTGCGGTCCGGAGATCGCCGCCCGAGCCCTTGACGAACATGACGTCGACTTCGTCGCCGGTCAAGGGGTCGACTTGCATAATCTTGCTGGAGGTATTGCCGCCGCCGGTGTTGGTTATGCGTTGGTCTTCGCCGAGCAGATTTGAGCGATAGACCAAGCGATCTACGTCATCAAGCGAGTCGGCGCGTTTATCGTCCCAAAGGTAATTCACGAATCGGTATTCATCGGGCTTTAAGAGTTGCATTTGACCACCTCAATTGCCTAGCCGCCTTTAGAAACTCTGGTTATTCGCATCTTTAGTGTCGATGAGCAAGTAGTAACAAGTTAATCATGCGAAAATTGATTGGAAATAGTTGACAATAGTGGGCGAGCCACCGGAGTGCGTTGAAATTCTATCTAACCCCGCCCCAAAGCGTTGGAGAGGGGTGTAAACAGTTCAGAAGAGACCAATCTTTAAGACCAAATCCTATTTTTCAACGGCGTCAGAATGGTCGCCCCTACATTGCGTCATTTATGTCGAAACCCGTAGGGGCGACATACCATGTCGCCCGAAACCTGTTCACTTAGCTGTCCTCAAAATGTCCATTACTTTCTTGGAGCTACTTCTGATTTTTCACGATTAGCTTGGCACTACTCGGTATTCGCGTGTCGTTCAAGCGCGTTGCGACAAGACCGTTTTTTCGTAGGCGCTGATCTCATCCATAAAAGCCATGCCGACTGGCACGTTCTGTGACAAGCAGTAATGATCCCAAACGGCGCCGAAAGGCAAACCTTTGAGTTCCTCCAGCAGCGCGAGCCGGGCGGTGAAGTTCCCTTCGTTTTCGTAAGCGCGCAGCAGATCGCGCGGCTCTAGGAGCGCCATCAACAAGGCGCGGCAGGCATTGCGCGTGCCGATGGCCCAGGCGCCAACCCGGTTGATGCTGGCATCAAAAAAGTCGAGGCCGATGTGGATGCGATCCAGGGCGTCGCAGCGGACGATCTCTTGCATGATCGCTTGCAGGTCGTCGGTCAGCGTGACAACGTGGTCGCTGTCCCAGCGCACGCCGCGGCTGACGTGCAGCAGGATCTCCGGCACGTAGAACAGAATAGAAGACAGTTTGTCGGCGATGGTTTCTGTGGGATGGAAGTGGCCGGCGTCGAGGCAGAGCAGCTTTTGTCGTGAAACGGCGTATCCGAGATAAAACTCGTGCGAGCCGACGACGTAGCTTTCGGAGCCCAAGCCAAAGAGCTTGCACTCGACGGCGTCAAGATTGTGCGCTGGATCGAGCTCTTTTTCGAAGATGGCATCAAGCGCGTCAACCAGGCGTTGCCGCGGGGCGAGGCGATCAGCGGGCTGGTCTTTGTAGCCATCGGGAATCCAGATGTTATTAACCGATGGCGTACCCAAGGCGGCGCCAAAGGAGGCGCTGATTTCGCGCGTGGCGATGCAATGATCGATCCAGAATTGGCGGATACTATCATCGGCGTGCGAAAGGGTGAAGCCGTCGTCAGCCAGGTCATGAGAAAAAAGCGTCGGATTGAAATCTAAGCCGTGATTGTTGGCTTTCGCCCAATCGACCCAGGATTCGAAATGCTCCGGCTTTAGTTCGTCACGCGGCACTTTGGTGGGGCTATCGAGATAGGAGCCGTGCAGCGCAAGACGATGGTCGCCGGGTATCAAGCTGTAGGCTTTGTCAAGATCGCTCCGTAATTCGTCGATATTGCTGGCTTTGCCGGGATAATTGCCCGTGGCCATGATGCCGCCGCTGAGACCGCGGTCGGGGTCTTCGAATCCGCCTACGTCATCGCCTTGCCAGCAGTGCAGGCTGATGGGCACGGTTTTCAGCGTCTCAGTCGCCGCGGATACGTCGACGCCAAAGGCGGCGTAGCGCTCGCGCGCGATGTCGTAGGCTGAGTTGATCTGTTTGTCGCTGGGTTGAAAGCTCATGTTTGTTCAGGTCCCGTTCGCTCAGCGCGCGCCGGCGGCTTGCAGGCAGGCTTGCATGTGACCGCGCGCTTCGGCGCCAATGGTGATACATTGCTCGAGACTGTGCCCAAGCCTCTTGGTGCCGATCACTTCCAGATTCAGGGGGCCCGTGTAGCCGTTTTCGTGTAATACGCGGATGTAACCGACCAGGTCGATATCGCCGCGGCCATTGGCTTGATCTTCGGGCGCGCCGGGTCCTTGTTGACTTCCCTTGCAATCGCGAATGTGCACATGCTTGATGCGGTCGATGACCGCTGCGATCGCTTCGACCGGGTTTTCGCCAGCGCGATGGATATGCGACGGATCCATATCGAGGCCGAAATTGGGCGAGGTGATATCCTTTAAGACTTTAAGACTGGTCGGCGTATTGTAGACATAATTGCCGACATGAGCCTTGACGCAAAGCATGATGCCGTAATGTTCGGCTCGTCTCACCAGCGCGCCCAATTCATCCAGCACTTGCTGATAGGTGGACTCATCGTCCGATTTTCCGCCGGGACCGACGTTGATGATGGGGATGCCAGTCTCGACCGCCGCCTGCATCGCCCGCTCCATCAGGTCGGGATCGCGCGACGATTGTTCCATCGCCAGCAATTCAAGGTCGTATTCTTTGGACAGGCGCACAATCTCGGGCGCGCATTCCTGCCAGCGTGATAAAACGAGATGTTGGCTCATGGCGTCGATTGCCGACATTTCAATGCCGTCGTAGCCGGCCATCTTCAGGTACTTGAAAGCGGTTTCCATATCCCAATTGCCGAATAGAAGTGAATTTGCTCCAAGTTTCATGATTTTTCCTTTTCCCGAATACTTTCAAAGCTTCAATTGTCCAGATATACCACCGACTCCGTCTCGAGCGACTTGATGGCCGCCGCCAGGACCTTCTGCGCCGCCAAGCCGTCTGCGCCGCTACCGTCAATATCTTCGGGCGCGACGCCGTCTGTCACTTGCCGCAAGAAACAATGGATGCGCTCGCGGAAGGTGTTTTCGAAATTGTGGAAGCCGCCGAAGAGCGGATCGGTATAGACGGTCTTTTCCAGGTCGCCGGCCGGATAGAGCGTCAGTTCACGCCACATATCGTCGAGCACAAAGCGTCCGCCGGTACCGGCCACCTCGCAGCGCTCCATGGGATGGCCGCGTTCGATATCGTAGCTGCCGGTCAACGCGCCGACTGAGCCGTTGGCAAAACGGAAACTGAATTGCGCTGTCGACCAGATTTGACGACCGGGCGCTTTGGTGGCGAAGCAATGCACGGCTGATATATCTCCGCAGAAGTAACGCATGACATCGACGGTATGGGGATGCAATGATTTGATATGGTAGTAGGGCGAGGTCTCGGCTGGATTCATGATCCACATCGCCATATTGACAAAGAGCAGATGTCCCAGACGCCCTTCGTCGAGCCAGGTTCGCGCCAGGCGCGCCGCAGGCGTGAAACGGTGGTTGAGGTTGATGCCATAGCAGAGGCTCATTTCTTTGGCTTTGGCGACCATCTCTTCGGCGGGAGCGATCTCGTTGGAGATGGGCTTTTCGCCCAGGACATGACAGCCGGCGGACAGCGCCAGCATGGTCGGTTCGTAGTGGTCGCTGCTGTTCTCGAAGCCGCCGGTTGTGACGCTGACGACATCCGGCGCCAACTCCCGCAGCATCTTTTCCATGTCATAATAGGCGGGGACGTTGTATGCGCAGGAGGCTTGGTCGGCTCTTTCCTCAATCAGGTCGCAAACAGCGACTAGCTCGGCAAGCGGGTCTTGCCGATAGAGCTTGGCGTGGCGGTTGCCGATGGGTCCTAAGCCGATGACAGCGACTCTCAGCGTCATTCAACGGCGCTCCTGGCGGGCGCGGCCGCGAATACGGTCGACGGAATCTCGTAGTTGTATTCGCGCATAGCCGGCTCGAAGAAATCGAAGTAATTGACGCCCTCATCGCGCTGCCAGCGATTAATCGTATCCTTGCGCATGACGACGCGCGCCAGCGGAATGCCCAGAAAATCTTCCAGTCGTTCCAGGGTTTTTTCCTGCTTTAATACGAAATCCTCAAAACGGACTTCGATCCAGCGTTCGGGCTTGGGGGTGGACTTGACCAGGTCGTATTGGTATTTCCAGGAGATGGCGCGGCGCAGGCGCTCGGCTTCTTTTGCCTCTCCCTGTTCATCGGGGAGGGTGGGATACTGGATGCCGAAGTCGCGCAGATCATCGGTCTTGTGCCGGCCGATGATGCAATCGCGCGGATTGCGAATCCAGAAGATGTAGTGGATGTCCGGGTATATCCGCGCCAGCCAGGGGTAGACCAGGGTCGTTTCGGGAATCTTCCAGCCCTTGAGCTCGCCGCCATGTTTCAATACAGACGAGAGATATTCGCCCAAGAGACGCGTGAAGACCGGTGGAATGTCCGTCGCATGCGCGCGGCTGAAATCCCAAGTCAGGTCGCCGTTCCACTTGACGTAGCGCGCGAAGACCCGGCAGGCGTCGTACATATGATGTCCCGGGACCAGATCGCCGGAGGGGTTGAGCGTTTGCCCCATGTAGACGCCGGATGAATAGAGCGTATGTGAAATCGTCCGCGTGCCGCTGTGACCGCGGCCGATGACCGTTATCACAGCGAAACCACCTGCTTGGTATCCCAGGACTCGATGGCCGCTTCGATGATGCGTTGGACGTGCAGCGCGTCGGCGCCTGAGGCGTCGATCTTGTCCGGCGCGACGCCGGCGAGATTTTGATCGACCCAATGGTTGATGCGGCTCTGGAAAGTTTCGCCGAAGTGACTCATGCCGCCATAATTCTCGTGCCGTTCGAGCGAGCCCTCGAAGCGGGGATAATAGATGAGTTCTTCGCAGGCGTCCCTAATGAAGAAGCGCCCGTCCGAGCCGAAGACATCAAGGGTTTCCAACCCGTAGGAGCCGCCGCCCATGCTGGTATGGCCCCAGTTGCCGTCGTAGCTGCCGCGCAGATGGCCGATGATGCCGTTCTGGTAGAGCAGGTTCACTTGCACGTTAGACCAGATCTTTCGTCCTTCGCCCTTCTTGAAAATCGCGTGCACCTGGCTCACGTCCGACCCCGCGAAATAGCGCATGACATCAAGCGAATGCGGGTGCAGCGCGCGCATGTGGAAGTGGGGGGAAGTCTCGTTGGGGTTGTTGATCCACATGGTCATGTCGATCATATTGACTTCGCCCAGGCGGCCGCGCAATATCCATTCTTTGGCCAGCGCGGCGGCGGGCGTGAAGCGGTGATTGAGGTTGATGCCGTAGCGCAGGTTGTTCTCACGGGCGAGCGCGACCATCTCCTCGGCTTCCGGGACGCGGTTCGAGATTGGCTTTTCACCCAGGACCGGATAACCAGCGCCCAAGAGTTGCATGGTCGGCGCGTAATGATCGCCGCCATTCTCGACGCCGGCGGTCGTGACGCTGGCGGCGTCAAATTCGATGCCGCTTTCGAGCAGCGCTTGCACGGAGTAAAAGCCCTGGCAGCCAAAATCCTCCGCTGCCTTGTCCGACCGTTCTTGAATGATGTCGCAGACGGCGACGACTTCCGCCTCCGGATGATTGGTGTAGCAGCGGCCGTGGTTGTTGCCGATGCCGCCCATGCCGACGATTGCTACGCGCAGGGTCATATGTAATCTCCCTTTTTATTTTAGTTTGCGGGCGACCAGATTGGTCGCCCCTACAATTTTCGCTTGACTCGGGCGACCTAGCAGGTCGCTCCTGTTTATGTAAACCGCGTCGCTCATGCGACGAGAAGGCTTACTATTTTGCGTGAGCGCGGCAGACCTTTTCGCTGCCGCCGTGCGGCTACATGTATTTGCCCTTGCTATTCTTCTTCGCGGGATTCCGCTTGCAAGCGGATTGCCTCGTCCAGATCGCCGATGTAGAGCGTCTCATAAGCCTGCTGCGACGTTTTGAATGCGCCGACGCCTTCCTTTCCATGCCAGTCGCCTTGCGTGAGCATGGGATTGGTAAAGCCGGTTTCGGCTTCTCGCTTGGCGATCCACGCTTCCATGCGCCCGTGCAGCGACTCCACGACATCGGGTCGATCGTCTGCCAGATTGTTGTTCTCTTCCGGATCTTCGATCAAGTTGTAAAGCTCGACAGGCGGCTTGAAATGGAAATCCGGCTCAAGGGCAATCATCAGCTTCCAGGTCGGCGTGCGCCAGCCGTGCTTGCGCATCCAGGTGCATTCGCTGATGTAGAACTCGCTGTCGAACGAGGCTACATCTCCGTTCACCATTGACATCAGGCTTTCGCCGTCGAAGCTGTGTCCATCGTCGGCGGCTTTGCCGGACAGTCCCGCCAGGTCGAGCAAGGTGGGCAGTAGATCCTTGTGCTGGTTGTATCCGGAGATTCGTCGACCCTGCGGCACCCTTGACGGGTAGCGGATTATCAGCGGCACATGCAAAACGTTGTCAAAAATGCCGTGGTGATCGAACCACAGTTCATGATCGTAGAGTGTTTCGCCGTGGTCGCCGTTGAGGGCGATAATCGTATTATCGAGGATACCCATGCTATCCAATGCTTCGAATATCGATTGAATGCAGGCGTCCATGTAGGCGATGGCGCCATCGTATTGGGCGATGACGTAATCTTTGTCGGTGATTCCTGGCGGCATCCAGGATTTGAAAAAGTCGCAGAAGGGCTTGAAGCTGAGCACGGGGTCCATCGAACGATTGGAGGGATCGCATTCATCGCCGTGGTAAAACATGCGCTCGTAGGGCTCGGGCGGCAGGTAGGGCGCATGGGGATCCATGTGGCGCAGCATCACGAACCAGGGTTTGTCATCCGCGCAGAGGCGCTCAAACTCCGGGATGGCGACTTCGTTCAGGCGCTGCGCTTTGGGGCTGCGCCCCTGCTTAAAGCTGCCCCAACCGGCGAATTCGATATAGTTGTCGAAGCCGCGCGAACTGGGATTACCTTTGAAGCCGACAGAAGTTGTGTTATAGCCATATTGGCGGAAGATTTCGGCCGCGGTCGGCGCTTCCGCGCGCAGCGGACCCTTATGGCGCAGCGCCACGACCTGGGTGCCGAAGCAGTCAAGCCCGGTGAGCATGGAGGCGTAGGCGGGCGTTGTGGGGATGTGCGCGCTGAAGGTGTTTTCGAAGAGGGTTCCGGATCCGGCGAAGCGATCGATATGCGGTGTGGTAAGCCGATCGTAACCATAGCTACTCATGTGATCGGCACGTATGGAATCAATAGCGATCAGTAAGACATTCGGTTGTTTTGGCACCTTTTCGTCCTTTTCGGAAGAATCGTAGTTCAATAAAGTCTGGCCTGTCCCGGTACGCCAACCAGGCTGTCGCGCCATTGTAAAGGACTGCGCGAACTATAGCAGGGCATTATAAACAGTTTCTCGCTTTAATGCAAACGGTTGCACAATTTCCGATTTGTGGTTATAGTCACTGTGATTGCAGCCATGGCAGAGGCGAGAAAGCCATGTCGGACGATGTTTGCGCTGACGAAGGCGACGCCCTGGAAATTCATCGACCGGTCTCGCGGGTTGTTTTTGAGGAAGATTATTTTGGCGACTATTCGTGATGTAGCCAACCGCGCCAACGTGTCGGTGTCCACGGCGTCGCGCATACTGTCAAATTCCACCAAGGAAAAGTACGCCGACGAGACCCGCGAGCGGGTGCGCGAGGCGAGTACGGAATTGGGCTATCGTCCGAACTTCGCCGCGCGGGCGCTGGTATCGGGCAAGACGCGCATCATCGCGGCGGTTTTCCCAAGGTTTTATGATACGCCTTTCACAGCGCTGGCGTCACTGCAGATCTTGTCTGGCATAGAAGCTTATTGCAGCGACGAGGGTTATCATTTGCTCATTTCGTCGCCGAAGATCGAAAACGGCGTACTGGACCGCAACTTCGCCGATTTGCTTTCCGGCGGTTATCTGGATGGCGTGATTATGGATGGCCATTCCGACATTACGCCCATCATGGAGTTTATGTCCGGGTTGGATTTGCCGCTGGTGATCCTGGGCACATATCCTTATCAACATTATCTGCGCAGTGACAACCTGCTGGGCGGTCGCCTGATGATGGAGCATTTGATCGAATTGGGACATCGTGAGATTGGTCTCATCGCTTTGCGCGCCATTGAAGATCGTATGCTGGGCGTGCGCCTGACGGCGGAAGACCACGGTCTGGATATTCGCGCGTTGCCTTGTGAATACGGCAACTTCTCCGAAGCTAGCGGCGAAGTGGCTGCGGAGAAGTTGATAAGGGACAATCCTGGTCTGACCGCGATGGTCGCATTTAATGATCGGATGGCGATGGGCGCGATACGACGCCTGCACGAACTAGGTTATCAGGTGCCGGGGCAGATCAGTGTGGTTGGCCACGATGACTTGCCGCGCTCGCGCGATTTCAATCCGCCCCTGACAACAGTCAATCACGATCTTTCGGAATGGGGTGGTTTGGCGATGAATATGCTGTTAACGCTGATGCATGGCGAATGCCCGGAGCCGATCACGATGGCGCCTCGGTTGGTGGTACGTCAGTCGACCGCTGCCGCGCTAGGTCAATCGTAGGGAGTAGGAGTATCGCAATGATGCTCTTTAAGAACATTTATCCATATTCAAGGAGCGTTACTATGCTAAGGAAACTTGTACTTTTGTTTTTGTTGGCGCTGCTGGCAGTGCCAACGCTGGTCGGTTTCGCGCAGGAGCCAGATGGTCTTCCCGTCGATGTCCCGCGTGAAGACCTCTGGGTCTTTGACCAGATTTTCCGCTGGGGCACGGTAGGCAACTACAATGTCTGGCGTATCGGCGGTTCGACGCCCTTCCACCATGCCTTGATGCTCGAGACCTTCTGGAATCGCGATCAGGAAACTGGCGAGTTCATTCACGCGCTGGCGGACGGGGACCCGGTTTACAACGATGACTTCAGCGAAATGTCGGTTAACTTGCGCCAAGGCGTCATGTGGAGCGATGGCGAAGAATTTGATGCCGATGACGTCGTTTACACGATCGAAACCATCAAAGCCGTGCCGGAACTTGGCCAAGGCGGCTGGCATCCGCAATTGGTCGACTTTGATGTACAAGTCGAAAAGACGGGTGACTTCAGCGTTCACTTCACCTTGAACCGTTCCAATCCGCGTTTCCACACGCTCTTCGAGTCGCGCTGGAATGGCGTCTACATGATGCCCTCCCATGTCGTTTCCGCCGCGGCTGAGGCAGTCGGCGGTACTGAGAATCTCGGTTCCTGGGAATGGGCAGCGGAGGATGTGGTTGTCTTGGGCAACTATCTGCCGGTCGAGGCTGACCCGAATGGTTACTGGGAGCTGTTCAGGCGCCGCGATGATCCGGAAAATTCGTTGGCGGGTATTATCACCGGCGGTTCCGGTCCTCCTTATGCCTTGAGCATCTTCTACGGCAACGAGAACATCCGAAAAGCCATCGCCATGTCCCGCAACGAGCTGGACGTGTACTTTGATGTCGATATCGAATCCTTCGAGTTCACATTGGACAACGCGTCCAAGGCTCGCAGTTGGTATACCGACTTCCCCTGGGCATATCCCAATGAAGTCAGTTCACGTCAGTTGGCGATGAACATGGAAGGCGACCCCATGTTGGCCAACAAGGATGTGCGCTGGGCGCTGGCGCTGGCCATCGATATCGTTGAGTTGCAGACCGAGTATATCGGCGGCGTCGCCAAGGTAACGCCCTTCCCGGTCCCGCCGACTGCCAAGCTCTATAACTTGTACCACGGTCCGATGACGGAATGGCTGACTAACCTGCAAATCGACCTCGGCGATGGCGAGATGTACAACCCCTACGATCCCACCGTGCCCGATCAGATCGCGGCTTGGGCGGAAGAGCAGGGCTTCGCCGTGCCGGGCGAGCCGCATGAGGTCTTCGGCTCCGGCTGGTGGAAGTACGATACCGATGCGGCCGAGAAGCTGCTGATCAAGGCTGGTTTGAGCCGCGGCGGCGATGGCCAATGGCTAACGCCCGATGGCGAGCCCTGGGTGCTGGATCTGCAATCGGACCCCAGTGAGAATGACGCCTATCGTATGGGCCAGGCGGCTTTCGATATGTGGACCGATTTCGGCGTCGAGGTCAACTTCAGCACGCTGGATCGCAATACCTGGGACCAGAACCATTTCGTTGGCAGTTACGAGGTCAGCACGCCTTGGACCAGCTTCGCGCTGGCCTCAGGCGATATGTGGCCCCAGATCCGCGGCCGCCATTCCCGCTATTACGCTCCCGTGGGCGAAGACTACCGCCCGTTGGGTGGCGACGGGGTTCGCCGCCTGCGCGACGATAGGCTTGATGAATTGATCGACGCCATGGAGTCGGTCAACCCGGTTTCGCAAGAGGCGGAGAACATCGAGATCAACACCCAGCTCTTGCAGCATTGGGTCGAGAACATGTTCGATATCACCTGCATCGCCTTCAAGAAATTCGTCACTTGGGACGAAACCTACTGGACGGGCTTCCCGACTGCGGAAAACCCGAACTATCAACCCTTGTACTGGTTCCAGGGTGGCAAGTACGCTATCCAGAACCTGCACCCAACCAGCTAGTTTGATTTACAATGTGTGTGGGGGGAGCTATCCTCCCACACGCTTTCTCAAATGTCGATTCGTTGATTCGAGCTTAATTGAGGTTCTGGCGGCGGCATAAATATGCAATTATTGAAGAGCTACATTCTTCCGCGTATCGCCCAATGGGTTGTCGTCATTTTCGTCGGCGTTACCGTCACGTTTCTGATTCCTCGCTTTTCGCCGATCAATCCGGTTGATGACATGATCGGCCGCATGACGGCCTTCCAGACGATTGATCCGCAAGCGGTCGTGGCCATGCGCGCCACGATGGAAGACCTCTATGGCTTGGACGGCAGCCTGCTGGAACAATACGTAGCTTTTTGGCAGCGCCTGTTAAAGGGAGACTTGGGTCCGTCGTTTCAAAACTTCCCTACGCCAGTCAACGATTTTATCGCGGCGGGCTTGCCCTGGACGGTGGGCTTGTTGACTACTACAACGCTTATATCCTGGCTGCTGGGCATCTTCGTCGGCTCGCTTGTGGGTTATTTCCAGCACCGGCGCTGGGCGCAGGTGTTAGAGCGACTTGTCATCGTCATCTATCCCATGCCCTATCTCATTACCGCGCTCATACTTTTGATCGTGTTCGCCTTTTATATACCGCTATTCCCCATGGTTGGCGGCGCGCAGGGCAGCCCGGCGTTGACTTGGCAATATATCAGCAGCATCTTGCGCTTCGGATTCTTGCCGGCGCTGTCGATAGTGATCGGCGGATTTGCCTTCCGATTTATCATGGCGAAGGCGCTTGCCACCACCGAAATCGCCAGCGACTACGTACAATATGCCGAGTTGGCGGCGGTGCCCAAGCGCAGAATTGTCTTATCTTACGTTATTCGCAACACGATGCTGCCGCATGTCAATGATCTTGCGCTGTCGCTGGGCGCGATGTTCGAAGGCGCCTTGATTGTTGAAGTGATGTTCGGCTACCCGGGTTTGGGGTCGAAGCTCTTCACAGCGATCAGCAATGCGGATTACAACATCATCATGGGCATCACGCTCATGTCAATCGTCGGCATCGCGACTGGCTCGCTGATTGTCGACTTGCTGTATCCGATATTTGATCCGCGCGTCCGTTTGAGATAGGACCGCAGCCATGCTTACGACTATTCGAGATTTATTCCGCTTCAGCCTGTCTTTCCGCTTCGGCTCGCTTATCCTGCTCCTCGTCGCTGTCTTGATCGCGACGTCGTTCTTCGCCCCCTATCCGCCAGAGAAGCGCCGGGTAGTCCCGCGGAAGATGAGGGGAAAACCTCCTTCAGTTGAATATGTGCTTGGCACGACTGCGCTCGGGCAAGATGTCTTCTGGATGTTGACTGCCGGCGTGAAAAACACGCTCATTATTGCCAGCATCGCTGTCGTGATCGGGCGCGGCATCGGCGTATTGCTGGGTATGATTTCCGGTTACCTTGGCGGCGCCGCCGACCGCATCATTCAGTCTATCGTCGAGAGCGTCATCGTTATCCCGCGATTACCCTTGCTTATCCTCGTAGCTGTGATATTGAAGGGCGAACTGACCTTCGTAACGCTCGGCATACTTATCGGCGCTCTCGACTGGGCATATCCTTCAAAGCGATATCGCGCGCAGGTTTTAAGCCTTCGCGAGCGCGATTTCACGCACACCGCGGTCTTCAGCGGCATGAATACGGTGAAGATCGTCATTCAGGAGCACTTGCCCTTCATCATCCCCTACATGCTGGCGGATGTTGTCAGCGGTTTCCTTTTTTCCATCGGCATTGAAGTCACGCTCTCGTACCTGGGCTTGAACGATCTCAATAGTTTGAGTCTGGGCACCATGATCTACTGGGCCAATGAATGGAGTTCGATATTCGCTGGCAAGCCCTGGGTGATGATCGCGCCGGTGACCGCTTCGATTATCATGGTAGTTGGCTTCTACTTGGTTTCCATTGGCATCAGCGAGTATCTCGACCCGCGCAAGCGTCTCGTCCGCTTGCAGGCGCACCAAGCCGACCTTGCGCTTGAATTGGAACGCGAAGGCGCCAGAACCCCCGGCGGCGCTTTTTCAGCTTCGCTTCGAAAAGAGCAGGATGAGTAATGGGCGCGATAATCGAAACGAAGAACTTGCGGGCCTATTACATCACCAAGGCTTATGGCGTGGAGCGAACAGTCAAAGCCGTCGACGACATATCCCTGGAAATTCAGGAAGGGGAAGTCTATGGCATCGCCGGCGAATCCGGCTGCGGCAAGTCGACCCTGCTCAGGATTCTACTGGGCGCCTATCAGCCGCCCCTGACAGTTGTTGGCGGGGACGTGGCTTATCATCTGCAAGGCGAAACCATCCATACCGCTGATATGACGGAGGAGCAAAAGCACGATCTTCGCTGGCGCACGATTTCCTACATTCCGCAGGGATCGATGCATGTCTTGAATCCGGTGCGGCGTATCCGTGACAGTTTCCATGATTTCATTAGCGCCCATCGCGATGTGACGAAGTCGGAATCTTTTCGGCTGACGGCGGATTACCTGCGCGATTTGGGATTGCCTGAGAAGGTGATGGCATCCTACCCGCATCAACTTTCGGGCGGCATGCGCCAGCGCGTCACGATCGCGCTGGCGACTATCCTTTGGCCCAAGCTGATTTTTGCCGATGAACCAACTACGGCGCTGGATGTGGTCGTGCAGCGCGGCGTTATTCAAATGCTGAAGGATGTGCAGCAGAAAGAGGGCAGTACACTGGTCTTGATCACGCACGATATCGGCGTACACGCCAATCTGGCGCACCGCATAGCCATTTTGTACGCGGGCAAATTGGTTGAAGAAGCCGATACCCGAACGATCTTGACCAACCCGCGGCATCCCTACACCAAATACTTGATCGAATCCTTGCCAAATCTGGATTCGCGCGAGGAGCGCATGAGCATTCCCGGGCGTCCGCCGGCGCTGGATCGCCCGCCAAGCGGTTGCCGGTTCCATGAGCGCTGTCCACTTGTCAGGGATATCTGCAAGACGATTGATCCACAGATGATTCAAGTTGAGCCTGGGCATCGTACCGCTTGTCACGTCGTTGAAGAGGAATTGAGCCATGAGCCAGTCGCCTAGCAGGCCGCTTTTGCAAATCGAGGAATTGAGCAAGATATTTCATATCCGACAGGGCTTCAGCTCGCAAGAATTCCATGCGGTGGATCATGCATCCATCGTCATCGAATCGGACAAGCCGGAGATCTTCGCTATCGTAGGGGAAAGCGGCAGCGGCAAGACCACATTGGCGAAGATGGTGCTTGGCATGGAGGTCGCTTCACAGGGAATTCTTCGCTACAGGGATCGCGTCATCAATGATCTGAGCAATAAAGAGATGAAGACCTGGTTCTACAACGAAGTTCAGCCAGTTTTTCAAGATCCCTTCGCTGCATTCAGTCCGCTCAAGCGGATTGACCGCTATCTTTATGAAACGGTCTACAACTACAAGATGGTGGAGGACAAAAAAGAAGCGCCACGTTACATCAACGAGGTTTTGAGTGAGGTGGGCCTCACGCTCGCTGAGATCGCCGGAAGATACCCGAACGAACTATCGGGCGGGCAGGCGCAGCGCGTGGCAATCGCCCGCGCGCTGATAACGAAACCATCCTTGATCGTCGCCGATGAGCCGGTATCAATGCTGGACGCCTCGCTGCGAATGTCGATAGTAAATATGTTCCGCAAGCTGAAAGAAGACAACGAAGTCAGTGTCATTTACATCACGCACGACCTCGCTACCGCTTATTATGCCGGCGATCGCATTGCGGTGATGTTGCGTGGCTGGATCGTTGAATTGGGTCCGACCGAACAGGTGCTTGGCAATCCGCTGCATCCCTACACGCAGAACCTCAAGACATCAATTCCAAGCATCAACGTTGGTGAGACTTGGAAAGACAAGATTGATCTGGCAGTGATTGAAGCGGACGAGTACACGCGAACCGGCTGCAAATTTGCGGGGCGCTGCCCGGCGGTGATGGATATCTGCCAGGACAATATTCCGCCGAACGTGGTCCATGGAGGGCGCACGGTCAAGTGCTTCCTTTATGACGAGAATGTGGATCCTGCAAAGAAGACCTATTTGACCCCTGCGGCAACATGAGCCATATTCCTTAGTCGCAACTGACGCTTCAATTGGCTTGCGTTAATTCGGATGTCCCCAGATGGTCGCGCGAATCATTGACCAGATCAAATACTGCCTTCAGTCAGTCCTTGTCAGTCACAGCCTGTGGCAGCGGATTAACCGCCCGGTATATCATCCAATCACCAAGCATATTCTGCGACAACTCAAACGGGATCGAAAGGGTCCTTCAGTAATCGCGGTTGCGCTGCTGGCGGCATTGCTGTTGTTTCTGGCGGTCGCGCACATATATGCCAGCGTCGGCTCGGGTGTGATTTGGTTGATGCCGCTGTGGTTGATGCTCTATAGCCTCATTTGCTCGACGCGATGGATTTATCGCATCGTCGCGCTGATCTCGCGTCAGGGGCGCGACGGGGTATTGGACGAAGTGAGTGTGATCCCGCCCGGCAGAATCTTTATCTATCTGGCCATATGCAAGGTGGTTTTACACGAGGAAGACGCATTGGCCTGGTTAACGCTGCTGCGGAAGATCGCGGGCGGTGTGTTGTTTCTCGCTCTGGCTTTGGCCGTGCTGGTCACGCTTAACAGTTTGGAGGATATTGATACGAGTCAACTATTGTTGCTGCTTGCTGAGTTGGCGTTCTTTTCATTTCTGATAGTGCACGAACATAAGCAGTCTGTCGTGTTGGCCTGTTTGCTGCCGATGGCGCTCAGTCGCAGGCTGAAAGGCCAGATCGATGGAACAAGCCTGGTGATGGTGTGTTATGTATTGCTGCAGATCCTTAGTTTCTTGATAGCGATAGCTGTTCCCGCGACGCTTCAGGCGTTTGTCTGGCGTTACAAGCTATCTGTAGACATTGCGGCGATTGGGCTGGCGATGACGCTGGCATTGTTCTTGTTTATCCGCGAGATGTTCATTTGGTCCTTGTGGCGGACAGTGCTCCATCAAACCAACGCTGAGAGCAGCGTCTTGCGCCATTCGACACATGCGGGCAAGGCGATTGGCGTGAAAGCGCTCGGCAGCAGGGTCTACTAGAGCTTGGATGACTTATGTGGGTGCGCTTCTTAAAGCAGCGTCGATATAGCAAAGGATATGGTAGAAAAAAAGACTCGCGGGAGATGAACTGTGCTTGAACCAAGACAGGTGTTGACGCTGCAAGCTTTGGTAGACACCATAATTCCGGAAGATGACTATCCGGGCGGCTGGGAATCTGGCGTCGGGGACTACCTGCTGCGTCAACTGGAAAGCGACCTGAGAAATTGTCTGACAGCGTATCGAGACTGGCTGGATGCGCTCGAAATAGAAGCCGAAAGAGTGTTTCGACGTCCGTTTGCCAGCCTCGACCTGGAGTCGAGAACGGCTTTGCTCGAAGCCATTGAACAAGGCGATATTAAGTCGGCTTGGTCCGTCGATCGAGCAACGTTTTTCGCTCAGATTGTTGAACACTGTACCGAAGGCTTTTATGCCGATCCGGGCAACGGAGCCAATCGTGACGGGATCGCCTGGGCCATGGTGGGTTTCGAGGTGACGGCATGAGCCAATACGATGTGATCGTGGTCGGTTCCGGCGCCGGTGGCGGCGTGACGGCCGCAGTGCTCGCGGAAGCGGGCAAATCGGTATTGCTATTGGAACGCGGCCGAGAGCTTTCCACCGAGGCCATCGGGCGCGACCACTTGCGCAACCAACGCGTGTCGCTATACGGGCACAACGCCGGACCGGATATCGACGGCAATCCACGCACGAGCGACGATGGCCGGGTCATTCGTCCGCACGAGCCAGGTTACCTGAACAACGCCGCCTGCCTGGGCAGCGGCACGCGCGTCTATGCCGCACAGGCTTGGCGCTATATGCCACAGGACTTCCGCATGGCCAGCATCTACGGTGTTCCCGAGGACAGTTCCCTGGCAGATTGGCCAATTTCCTACGACGATCTTGCGCCCTATTACGAGAAAGTGGAGTGGGAGCTGGGCGTCTGTGGCGATGACCGGACGATGTACCATCTACCCAAATACAAGAAGCCGTATCCTATGCCGGCCTTGCCCTTGCCGGGGAAATCGCGCGTACATTTGAAAGGACTGGAAGCGCTGGGTTGGCGGGGGCTGCGTATGCCCAGATTGATCAATTCTATCCCGTACAACGATCGGCCTGCCTGCGCCTATTGTCAGCATTGTTTTGGGTTCGGTTGCCCGAACGATTCCAAAAACGGCAGCCACAATACGACGATTCCGCGCGCGTTGCGCTCGGGAAACTGTGAACTGCGTTCCCAGGTGATGGCTCGGGAGCTGTTGACCAGCGATGCCGGCTCGGTCAATGGACTGTCTGTTGTAGCGGCCGACGGGACCGAAGAGGTCATAACAGCCGGGGTCGTGGTTTTGAGCTGCGGCGCGGTTGAAACCGCGCGCCTCTTGCTCAATTCGGCCACCAGGCGCGAGCCCAATGGCATCGGCAACAACAGCGATCAGGTGGGGCGGCATCTGCAGGGGCACTATTATCCGGGGGCGTCAGGGCTTTTTCCAGACGAGATCTATGATGGCTTGGGACCGGGCGCGTCGATCGCGACCTGCGATTTCAATCACGACAACGGCGACATCATCGGCGGGGGTATGTTGACCGATTCCGATGTCTGCACGCCGATTGTCGTCTGGAAAAGCCAGTACCCGCCCGATGCGCCGCGATGGGGAATCGAAGCGAAACGATTCATGCGAGAAAACTTCCGACGCATCAACGACATCAACGGACCCGTACACGAGATTCCTCATCCAGACGGGCGGGTGACGATCAACTCGAAAGTAAGAGATCGCTACGGAATACCAGTGGCGCATCTTTCGGGTACGACTCATCCGGAAACGGTTCGCACCGCGAGTTTCATACACGAACGCGCGCGCGAATGGCTGCGCGCGTCAGGCGCGATCAAGGTTTGGGGGGCAGCGCCGGTCCTGCGTCTCTCCGGTGGACAGCACCAAGCCGGAACCTGTCGTATGGGCGAGGATCCCGCGACCTCGGTTGTGGACAAATGGTGCCGCGTACACAGTCAGGATAACCTTTTTGTTGCCGATGCTTCGCCGCATGTGACCAACGGTGGTTTCAATCCGGCGGAAACGATTATGGCGCTGGCATGGCGAACGGCGGAAAATATCGTTAATTCTTGGTAGGATTGCGCTTTCTGCTTGGGGTCGCGCTACCATTTGATGGGCATTGTTCCGGTTTCGTCCAGCGGGTAGCCCCACTTGTCGACGTAATCTCGGCCGGACAGAAACTCGTCTCCCATCTCGTCGAGTTTTCCTTGCAGCAGGTTGTCCAAGTCGCGTTGAATTTTTGCGACTTCCTGACGGTCGGCCAGATTCTCCAGTTGATAGGGATCAGCCTCGTTATCAAAGAGCAGCCAAGGTCCATCCAGTTTGCGGCAGTAAGTATATCGAGCGCTGCGGATGCCGCGGTATTCGACGCCGCCTCTGCCCCGGTGCCATTCGCCGAAAGGGTGGAAGCAGGCGAGAAGGGCGCCTTCATCATCACTTGCGGGGTTATCTATATTCGGCGAGAAATTCCGTCCGTCCACGCCTTCGGGGATTGGCAAATCACAGATGCCCAGGAGCGTCGGCATGATGTCATGCGCGTTGAGAAAACAGTCGACGCTTCGCCCCGCGCGGCCATACTTTGCCGGATAGCGCAAAAGAAAGGGCACGCGAATCGACTCCTCAAAAGGTTTCTGCTTGCGCTGCATACCCTGTGAACCGAGCATATCGCCATGGTCGGAGGCGAATACAAGCGCGGTATCCTCGCCGTGGCCGCAGTCATCAAGGGTCTTGAAGATATCGTCAACGCTCTTGTCGATGGCGGTGCAGTGCGCGTAGTAGCCGGCTATCCATTCACGAGCGTCAGCAGCCAAGTCCTGGGGTACATTGGGACGCAACTGTATATCTTGCGGACGGTACATGTCACGATATTCCTGCGGCGCGGTCTCATAGGGATCATGCGGCGGACCCCAGGACAGCGCCAGCAAGAAAGGTTGATCGGCATCTTGGGAGCGGATGAAAGCTTGCGCGTCCTCGGTCTGCGCGACGACGTCATAGCCGTCCCAAAAGCGTATTGTCGGATCATCATTGGCGTAATATGCCGACCGGTTATAGTCGTGGCTGCATTCCAGCGCCTTGAAGTAATCGAATCCCAGGCGTCGCTCGGGGGGAATGTAGTTGCGGCGACCGCCGCTATTCACGTGCCACTTGCCTATGTAAGCCGTGTTGTATCCTTCTTTCTTGAAAGCATCGCCCAGCCCGACCGGGTCGCTGCTGATCGGCACGTCATTTATGATGACGCCATGCGTCAGCGGATATTGGCCGGTGAGAAAGCTGGCGCGCCAGGGACAGCAAACGGAGTAACCGGATATGGCATGCCTGAAATTGAGGCTTTCACCGGCCAGCCGGTCGATGTTTGGGGTCTTGACTTGCGCATTGCCGGCGTATCCCAGCGCTTGCAGACGCCACTGGTCGGTCAACAGGAAAACGACATTGGGTTTGGACATAGGCTTCCATTCCGTTGTATATGAACGTGTTACTCGAAAGTTGATGTGACTGGCAAGCTCATAATATCGCCTTCGGCTTCATCATGGTTGATCTCCTCTAATTGCTATGCATTACTCAATACTACAACTTTGACCGCCAAAATTCGGCTAAGTCTAAACTACGAAACTCGTCCCATTCGCGCCTGAATGCCGCCAAGCCTTCATCGACATTGAATGCGCGACGTCCCAGAGCCTTCGCAGTTTTTTCTGTGCTGGCGATCGTGCGAAAGGGAATGCCGATGTGACGATGCGCATCCAGGACTGCGGGATCGGTGACCGTCGTGTTGATCAGCGCGGGATCGGCGTCAAATGCCTTCGCGATCTCGTGCGCCAGGTCGACGCGGTTGATGGATTCGCTGCCGAAGCAGTGGAAGATGCCATTGCAATCATGCTGCGCCAGGCGCAAGAGCATATCCGCGCAGTCGGAAGCCAAAGTCGGATGCGCGACATCGTTGACCTTGGGTCCGGTCCAGACTGTCGCTGGCAGTCCCGCTGCCAACCGGTAAATCACGTAGACAGAAAAGTCGAATCCCAAGCCGTTGTCCGTCCGCGCCAGCGAGGGCGCCGCGTAATTCAAGCCGTAGATGCCCGCCAGCCTGCCGATGCCGTAATTCAGGTCCTCCATCACGCTCAGTTCGCGCTCGGAGGCGAACTTCATGATGCCGTAGAAGTTCACTGGACAGGGTGGCGAGCTTTCGTCCACCAGATCGGCGCGGCCATCGAAGACCCAGTCGGAAGAGACAAATACCAAGCGCGCCTTCACGTCGCGGCAGGCTTCCGCCAGGGCGCGCGTGCCATCGACCATGATCGACCAGGACAGCTCCCGATTCGTATCCATGAAGATCTGATCGAGGATGGCGGCGGTGTGAATAACCGCATCTGGCTGGTACTTGAGGATGGAAGCGCGAACGCCCTCATGATCGGCGAAATCCAGGGGATCAAGCTGGTAATCCACGTTCCATTCCGGCTCTGGACCGTATTGCGAGGCAATGATTTCTATTCCACGTCCCCGCGCCAAGCGGATGACGTTGCTGCCGACCAGACCCGTGCCGCCGGTGACATAGAGTCGCATACTTCTTTCCAGGATGATTCCTAAATGAGATCAGGACTTAGACAGGCGCTTTCCCAAATTGGCGACGAGGCGCGACATTTCTGCAAAAGCCTCGCGCATGTCCCCCAGGCTCGCGGCTCCACTTTGTGCCAGGTCAATGACGACCGCTTCAGCGGCGGCGTATTCGGCGCAGGCATCCGCTAGATCCGCCGCGATTTCGAGCGGAATGGTCGTTACGCCGTTGGCGTCACCATGCAGCAAGTCGTTCGGATAGACGTCGATGCCGCCAACTTGCACTGGCAGGTGCAGATCGAGCAAGTGCATATATCCGTGCGCGCAGACCACGCCATCGTAAAAGACTGGGAAGCCAATGCGCTCGATCTGCTCGAGATCTCTGCCCGGTCCGTTCGTAACCAAACCGGCCGCGCCAAAGGCTTTGAAGGTGTTGCTGAAAACATCGCCGAAATTCGCGGCGGCGCCTGTCGTATCGAGATTCTGTAAGACGATCGCTGCCGGACCAGACAACTCGTCGAAGCGGCTTATCAGGTCCGGTATTTTAGGGACATCGTGATCTGGAGGTTCGGCAAAGGTGCGGCAGGTCGCGGTGGAGGCGAAACCCACCATCGGCGGCAGATCCGGGAACGCCGCCTTAATCTCCCGGGTCATGAAGCCTTGATTGCGGGGACGAACCTCAAACAGTTCAATGACATTGCAGATGGTGGCTGTGTCGAATTGTCTCAGCTTTTCTAATACTTTTGCCTGCATATTGGCCTTCGCTCCTTGATTTGAACGGATGTCGGGACCAGTTTACCGTTGACTGCCTTTCTTGGCTTCTGCGCGCATCGTTTCGACATATAGCGCCTGACTCGGCATCACGTTGGATACATTGCAGTTTTCGCCAAACATCGCGAAGTAGCTGGTCAGATTATCGTACCAAAGCATGGGTCCTTCTTTGGGCGAGGTTGCTTCAAAAACAAGTTTCTCCAAGCCGAGTTCGTCCACGACTTTGCCGATTTCTTCGGCTGCCCATTGGCCTTGCAGGTCGAATTCTTCATGGTCAATCATGACGATGAAGGCGCCGTCTTCCAGGGCAGGCGCGACGCCTTGCAGAATTTCATCGGCAGAGGAGGGCCGTGGCGGCAGACTCTTGTCCCAATGCCAGATCGGGTGATGTTCTTGAATGATACGCATGTTGTTTTCCAGGGCAAATTTTCGCCAGGCTTTCCACTGCGCAGGGCTGATTTCGTCGGTGGTATTCATAAATTCGATGACGCCGTAACCCAGTTCGCGCGCGGCGACAATCGCCTCTTCGACCACGCCATTGTGGTATGCCGTCATGAAGAAGCCGTGATCAAGATAAGGCTCGACGCCGTAGTGCTGATAAGCGGCGATCTTGCGTTTGAGCCAGTCGTGTGGGCTGAAAATGACTTGCGATGTAACGATCTTGACATAATCCAGTCGCTGCCCGGCGACCTCGAGGAAGTCTTCCAGTTCGGTCAAGCCCATGCGCTCGATATAGTGGGGCGCTTCATCGTAGCCGACATCTTTCAGCCAGGTCTGCCGCAATTGACGCGGCTTTTCGAAATAGGGCGCCTTGAATACGTCTTTCATGGAAAGCGTCGACATCATTTCTCTCTCTTTCGGAGCCTTGGCCTCCGCCATTGGCTCAGGACCAGTCAAGTATTATCCCCATCGCGTCAAGATTCCATTCCGCCAGCAGGTCGTAGGCTGCCCCAATTTCGCCCCAATGAAAGCGATGGCTTATCAATGGGGCGACAGTGACGCGCCCAGTTTGGAGCAGCTTCAGGGCAGTTCGCTGTTCATCGCGCAGGGTCCACCAGCCTGGCGCCGAAGAGGGTCGAGCGGCGGTGTCAATATGCGCGCCTATCAGGGTGATTCCCTTTTTGTGCACCCGCTTGTAGAAATCGAATGATTCGGTCGCTCCCCGGGAACTGCCGAGCAAGGCAATCCTGCCGCCAAAGGCGGTTATGTCGCAGGCGGTCATTAGCGCTGCGGGATTCCCGGTGGCTTCGACCACAACCTGGAACCTTTCTTCAAGGGCGCCTGCCGCTATTGTATCTTTTGCAGTGCTTTCAGCCGAGACAATATCGTCAGCGCCCAACTTATGCGCCAGTCTCAAGCGGCTCTGGTGATTGTCGACGGCGACCGCAGGCATGGCGCCCGCAACGCGGGCAACCTGCAATGCCAGCTGGCCCACCAATCCCGCGCCGAGCACGGCAACCGCTTCACCCAGCTCGAGGCGCGTTTTGCGTACCGCTTGCAGCGAGGTCGCCAGGAGTTGAAAAAAGGTCGCGTGCTCATCGTCCAGGTCAGGCGCCAGCTGATGGCAGAGCGCCTCCTTGACGAGCGCATGGCTGGCATGGCGAGATTTGCTCGCGACCCGGTCGCCGATTTTAAGGTTGCGGACTGCCGCGCCGATCTGGACAATCTCGCCGACATGGCTGTAACCGACAGACTTTGGGTATTGAACCGCGAGACCTGGCAGATTCAACATGATCGCGCGCTCGGTCCCTGGGCTGATCAAGGTCTTGGTCGTCCGAACCAATACTTCGTCGGGCGCCGGGGAGGGCAACTCGTCGGGCTCCAGTCGAATGATGCCGGGTTGGATTACGAAGGCGCGCTGAGTTTTGCTTGTCATTTCATATCTGTGAACGCTGTCGCCGTCCAATCTTAACATGTCGGACTGAATGCCGCACCTGGCATGTCGAAAAATCGCAGAGTGCAAGATTCGGCGTCGAATGGTATATTTGTACATCACAGTTCGGCATATGGAATTGATGCCAGTTCTATGCGGACATCAAAGGTGGTTCAAATTGTTTCCTGCCATGCCGAGGGCGAGGTTGGCAATGTGATTGTCGGGGGCGTAGCTCCGCCGCCGGGGGAAACTATCTGGGAGCAAGCGCGTTGGATTGATGCGGATCAGAGCCTGCGCCGCTTCGTCTTGAACGAGCCGCGCGGCGGCGTCTTCAAGCATGTCAGCTTGCTGGTGCCGCCAAAACATCCTGACGCGGCCTTTGGCTTCATCGTCATGGAGCCCGAGCATACGCCGCCAATGTCCGGTTCCAACTCCATTTGCGTCGCGACCGTGCTGCTGGACACCGGCATGATTGAGACGCGAGAACCGGAAACGACGTTTTTGCTGGAAGCGCCGGCGGGATTGCTGCGCGTCCGCGCTTATTGCGCGGGTGGCAAGGCAAAGAGCATCGAAATCGACAACGTGCCGTCCTTTGCCGACCTGCTGGACGTCAAGCTCGAGCTTGAGGGACATGGAACGCTGACTGTCGATACGGCTTACGGGGGGGACAGTTTCGTTCTGGTTGATGCCCGTTCCTTGGGATTCGCGGTACTGCCCGATGAGGCGCTGGATCTGGCGAAAATGGGACGGAAGATCACCCTTGCCGCGAATGAGCAAATTGGCTTCCAGCATCCCCAACAAGAGGCTTGGAATCACATTTCCTTCTGCCAATTTACTTTGCCGGTCGAGCGACAAGGAAATGTCTTGTCCGGGCGCAACACCGTGGCTATCGATCCGGGCAAACTGGATCGGTCGCCTTGTGGAACCGGCTGTTCAGCGCGGATGGCTGTATTACACGCGCGGGGGGAAATGGCGCCGGGCGATCACTTCGCCGCGCGCTCGATTATCGGATCCCGATTCGATTGTCAAATCAAGGATGTAATCACTGTTGCCGGCCGTGCTGCGATTATCCCAAGCATTCGTGGACGAGCCTGGATTACCGGTACGCAGCAACTGATGCTCGATCCGGACGACCCCTGGCCGCAGGGTTATCGCCTCACCGATACCTGGCCCAAGATGTGACTGTCTATGTAAACTGCGGCGCTCATGTGACAAGCAGACGTATTATTTTGCGCGAGCGCGACATTCCTGGAATCTTTTGCTTGCCGCCGAGCGGCTATTTCAGTCGGTTTAGCCAAACAGTCATCTGGCCGTCGCCGCGATGTCCCCAGGCGTAATAGGGGATTGCGGTGAAGTCCAGGGAGCGCCCTTGGGTGTCCAGCGCGCTGCCGTGAACGATTGTGAGGCCGCCAAGCAAATCCGGCGAATGCTCGGCGCGCAATTGACTGGATTCATCCAGCGCCAGATCGAGCAAGGAGGCATCGTTGTCCGCCCCTTCAAGCGCGTAGACAAGCGGTCCACGTTCCAGCGCCACTTTGTCCTGCAACTCGGCTACTGCGGGATGCGCGACAACCGGGCGAATAGGCATCGGCAGGCTCAAGCGGACGCGCGCACTGCCCTCCCAGCGGCGAGAAACAATCGCGTAACCCTCTTGTATCTCAACTGGAATATCTTCGCCGTCGACGGATAATTTGACTGGATCGGCGGTCTCGTCAAGGTAGCGATAGAGATCGCTGGGCAGCGGCTTTCCATGCGGGCTAGATTGCGCGAAAGATGGAATGCGCAGCTTAAGGGAGAAGGCGCTTGGCTTCGAGACGGCGATATTGATTAGGACTGCGCCGTCCCAGGGGTAGTCCGTGGTCTGCGTGATGCTGAGGTCTGTTCCGTTCAGTTCAAATGCTGCCTCGCTCTCCACATAAAGATTGACATAAAGCGCTTGATCGCGCAGTCCGTAGATATATCCGGAAAGAGAAGGCAGTAGACGGACGACGTTCGTCGGACAGCAGGATGTCTCGTACCAGGGCTGACGGCTCATCGCATTTTCGCGATTGAAAGGATACTCGCCGTCACATGCCAGGGGATTCACGTAATAGAAGGAAGTCCCGTCCATACCGACGCCGGACAAGAATCCATTGTACAACGCGCGTTCCAGAACGTCGATGTATTTCGCATCGCCGGTCAGCAAGAAAAGGCGATGATTCCAGAGGATGTTGGCTTGGGCGGCGCAGGTTTCATTGTAGGCGGTCAAATTCGGCAACTCATAGTTATCGCCGAAGGCTTCGCCTTCGTGGCGAGCGCCGATGCCGCCGGTCAATGCCAGTTTCTTGCCAACAACGTTTTCCCAGAGGGCAGTCACAGCCGATGTATAGGCGGCATTACCGGTTAGCGCTGCAATATCGGTCATGCCAGCGTACATATAGCCGGCTCGGACGGCGTGGCCAACCGCTTCGGTTTGATCGATCACGGGCAAGTGATCCTGGCAGTAGGGACCGTAAAGCTCCCGCCCATTGGCGCGGCCTCGTTCATCGAGGAAGAATCTTGCCAATTCAAGATACTTACGGTCGCCGGTAACGCGATACAGACGGACTAGTCCAATCTCGATCTCCTGGTGCCCGGGAACATCCCGTAATTTGTTCGCGCCAAAAACGGAGTCAATCAAATCGGCGTTTTTGAGCGCGACCTCAAGGAATTTGCGCTTGCCGGTGGCTTGGTAGTAGGCGACTGCGGCTTCGTACATGTGGCCGACATTGTATAGTTCGTGGTTGACTACTAGGTTTGACCAGCGTTCGGGACCACAAGGTTCAGGCGGATTCGACGGATCAATAGTACGCGCGGTGTAGAGGTAGCCGTCGTCTTCCTGGGCGGCAGCGAACTTGTCTATCAGCTTGTCGACGTACGATTCCAGCTCGTGGTTCGGCGCAATCTGCAGGGCGTAGGCGGCGCCTTCCACCACTTTGAAGACATCGGAGTCGTCATAGAAGATGCCTTTGTGCGGACCTCCCATCAGACCGCCCGCTTTGGCGAAATTGTCGATGCGCCCGGTTTCTTCGCATTTCTCGAAGTCGTAAGGGATGGTCACGTTCACTGCGGTATCAATTCGCGGCTTCCAGAACTTGTCCTGAATCGTCACGCTGGTGAATGGCACGGGAGTGATGGGATAATCGCTCATGCTTCATCCTCTTCGGTCTGCGCAATGGGAAATGCCGCGATTCTCAGTTGAGTGGAACCAAAGGGAATCAGCGTGAGCTGCTCAATTGCCTCGTCAGCGGGATGCGGACCAACGTCAATATCGGCGGCGGAATTGTCTTTCAGGGTCCAGCCAGGCAGGCGCTTTGCCTTCGCCTTCAATGTGACCGGAGGCTGATCCGTGGCGAAGGGAACCTCCGAGGGCGCCGCTTCCGTCACTGTCAGACCGGCAAGCACGGTTTCCTCATCGGGAATCAAGCCGACATTCCAGACCGATTTGGGAACTATCTCCCAGTCCGCGTGAGGGATTTCGCCGGCGATCTGCTTCCAGTCTTCGTCAATTGTCGAGCCAAAAAGCAGCGGACCGCGATAGACAGACAGCAGTCCTTTGTGTCCGGCACTCAGGCGAACGTCCATCGGCAGCTTGAGCAAGACGCTGTCGCCCGATTGCCATGTTCTTCTCACTTGGTGGAAGTTGCCCGGGCAGCGCAGCGCGGATGTCTCGCCGCAGACTGTCAGCGTCGCTTCCTGCGCCCAATCCGGGATGCGCAGTCTCAGGTCAAATTCGCAGGGGGCGTCCAACTCGAAGGCAAAATGGATTTCTCCCTTGAAGGGATAGTCCGTCGTTTCAGTTACCCTAATGGCGATGTCCTCCGCGACTGTCGTCTTGACTTGGCAGGGCGCGTAAGCGACCGCCGCCAATCCACCGTCGGGTGTCGCCATGAAAAGGCTCTTGGTGAATTTGGGCCAGGCTTGGTGCATGTTGGCGGTGCAGCAGCCGAAATGCGGCTCCAAGCCGAAGATATTGGATTCGTCGCTGTTGTCGGTCCAGTTGCGTTCCGCGACCGTCGCCAACGCTTGATTGACTTGCTGATCGTATTGATGAGCCCACATATCGGCGCTGAAGGTGGCGGGGAAGGCGTTGTAGGCGACGCGCTCCAGTTGGTCGCCGAAGAAGGGATCGCCCAGAATGCGCGTCAGTTCTTCCAGCGAGAACATGTATTCGGCTACGGCACAAAGCTCGGTGCCGCTGACGGGCGATGTGCCGTTGAGGTGCTCGTCGCAGCTGAATACGCCGTTGGGCTGGCCGTGGTGCCGCAGCAGGTTTTCGATGCCCAGGCGCGAGGCCATGCGATGCCAGGGTTTGCCGGTCTGCGCGTAGAAGACGCCGCCGGCTTTGACCCCCATCGCGTTGTTGGGACCGTGCGTCATCATCCCGTGATTCCACTCTTCCAGCGGCAGCACATGGCGCAGGCTGTAGTTGGCTTGCAGTTCGGGCCAGTCGAGCGTCCTGTCGATCAGTTCTTGCCCCAAGTCCAGTAGGAATCCATCGCCAGTGAAGTTGTAGAGCCAATGAACCGTCAGCAAATTGTCCATCGCGCGCGCCCAGCCCCACAGGTACAGCGGCTTTACAGGCAGGGCGCGCAACTGATAACGGAAGTAGTTGGTCATCAAGCGTAGGACGCGCTCGTCTTCGCTGACTTCGTAGTGCATCGTCAGCACCTTGAGCATAATCATGCGCGGCCACCAGTCGGGATCCCGGGGACCGAAGTAGCCGCGCTCATCTTGACTGTTCAGGGTCCATTCGATCCAGGGCTTGACCTTCTTCAGCAGGCGCTCGTCCTCGAGCAAATGAGCCAGGGGCAGCAAGCCGTCGAGATAATAGGGACCGCGTTCCCAGGATTCGCCGTCACCGCCCAGCCAGCCGCTGTCTGGACCCAAGTCGGGCCAGAACTCATCGAGGTGGCCCGTGAGACCATTCGCCTGTACTCTTAGCTGGTTGAGGAGCCAGCCGCGTGGCTTGATAGCGCCCAGCGGCAGGGCTTGAAATGCGGCAGGATAGAGGGGTTCGCGGTTTTGCGGCAGTTTGTCCATGAGTTGTCCTTGGGATGAGCCCGATCAGTTATTGACCGCGCCGCCTATCAGCCCATTGATGTAATAGCGCTGCAAGAGCAGGAAAACCACCAGACAGGGAAAGATAGCGACGATGATGCCCGCCTGCAGCGCGCCCCAATCCACCGTGCCATATATGCCGCTGCGGACCAGGGTCAAGAAGACCGGCAGCGTGAACTTGTCCTGGTCGGACATGAAAATCAGCGCGGCGAGGAATTCATTCCATGAATTGATGAATGCGTAAATCGCTACTGTCACTATCCCGGGCAGGACCAGCCGCAGCATCATCCGATACAGCAGGCTCAGCGAGCTGCAGCCATCCAGCAGCGCTGCTTCCTCGATTTCTCGCGGCACCGCCAGGAAGCTGTTGCGCATCAAGAAAATGCCAAAGGGCAGTTGGAAAGTGATGTAAACCAGGGCAAGCCCGACGAGCGTGTCGTTGAGCTCAAAGCGCACCAGCATTACGAAGAGTGGAATCAATATCGATTGGAAGGGAATCATCAAAGTTGACAGCACCATGATGAAGAGCGCGTTCTTGCCCGGAAAGTTGAAGCGCGCGAAACCGTAGCCGCCGAGCGTGCTCAAGACCAGGCTGCCAAACACGGTCATCAGCGCAACGATCGCGCTATTTCCCACATGCCCGACGACGCCGTAATTGCCAAAGGATGTCAGCTTGGTATAGCTGTCGAAGACTATCCGCGTCGGCAGATAAGTCGGCGGAATCGCCAGCGCCTCCGACGGCACTTTCAGCGAGTTGAGCAGCGACCATGCAATGGGAAACAGAAATAGAATCGCCAGCACGGTGAGGAGAAAATACTTAATAGCCAGCAGCGCCTGCCGGCGGATGCGCCTCTTCTGCTGCTGGGTCAGCCCGCTGATGCCGGCTGGTCGCTCGCGCAAGGGTGCCGCTGTCATCTAATATCTCTCTCGCAAGACATAATACTGAACGCTGGTTAGCGCCACCAAGATGCCAAGCAGCACGATCGACATCGCAGCGCCATAGCCCATCTTCCAGTAAGTAAAGGAATTGTTGAATATCCAGTAGACGATAGAAATTGTGCTGTTGCGCGGTCCGCCCCGCGTGATGATATAGAATTGGTCAAAAGCCAGCACAGAGCCAATCACGGACAGGATGAGCGCCAAGGCAATCGTGCGGCGCATCAGCGGCAGCGTGATGTACAGGAGCTTGCGGAAGTAGCCCGCGCCATCCACATCAGCCGACTCATAGAGCTCGTCCGGGATGCTCTGCAAGCCCGCCAGCAGCAGGATCATGGTGAAGCCGACCGTCTTCCAAACGACCGACAGAATGATGACATTCATGGCGGTGGTCGGTTTCGCCAAGAATAGCTGCGGTTTTGCTATCAAATGCAAATCCAGCAAGATCTTGTTGAAGATGCCGACGCGCTGATCCAGCATCCAGATCCACAACAGGCTCGAGACCCCCAAGCCTATCACCACCGGCAGAAAGAATATTGTGCGGAAGATGCCAATGAAGCGGATATTGTGCCGTACCAGCGACGCCAGGATGAAGCCCAGGATGAATATCGGCGGCGTGACCAAAATTGTGTAGCGAAAGGTGAAATCCAGGCTCTTGAGGTATTGCCGATCTTTCGCCAACTCAGTGTAATTGGTCGTGCCGATCCAGGATTGCTCGCCGATGAGAGGCCAATCGTGGAAGGACATGAATACCGTCATCGCCAACGGGATGATGAAGAAGACGGTCACGAAGAGCACCGTCGGTAGGACGAAGAGTAGCCCGGTCAGCTTGCGGCGCTGTTCCCAGCTGAGAGATTCGAGTCGGAGTGTCATGCGCAGAGCGATATCCTTCTCGCGAGCGGCGGCGGACAAGAGCGCCTGTCGACACTAGCGTAACGCTAAATCGACAGACGCTCAAGCTATAGGCGCTTAGCCTTCAATGATCTGCGTGAAGCGCTCTTGCCCCAGCTGCAGGGCGCCGTCAATGTCGCCATCGAGGATCGCGATCTGGATCATCTCCAGCCAGGGACCGTTGGGGTCGTTGAAGAGGTCGTTGTAGACCAGCGAATAGGGCGACTTGCCCACCGCCAGCGCGCTTGCCGCCGTGAGCACCAGCGGGTCATCCTTCGAATACTCATTTTCGAGCATGGAAACGCGCACGGTTGTCCGGTTTCTGGCGGCGTAGAGCTCAAGCTGGGTCTCGTCGCTCATCATCCACTCAAGGAACTCCCAAGCTTCCTCAGGATATTGCGTGCCGCTGCCGATCGCGATGACATCGCCGCCGCCGAATGAAGCCGCGCCGCCGTCTTTGCCTGGAATGTGAAAGGCGCCCAGGTTCAACTCGGGATGATCGTTGCGGTAGACGTTGATGCCAAAAGCGCCCGTGCCAGCAATGCCGATGGTGCCGGTGCCGAATGCGCTGACGAAGCTGCCGCCATCATCAATGCTTGCGCTTTCCGGGATGAGCCCCTCTTCCCACATCAGCCGATAGTATTCCAGCGCCTCGCGCACGATCGGGTCAGTCGCGATGGTGGCTTCGCTGTAGTCTTCGCTGAGCACATCGCCGCCGCTGGCCCAAATGAAGGGCAGGTAAGTGAAAGCATTGCAGCCCGCGCAGGCGGCGGCGAAATAGTAGCCGTAGGTTTCATCGTCGATTGCCGAGATGGCGCGCGCCGCCTCCAGCAGCTCGTCCCAAGTCGTCGGCGGCGTCTCTGGATCCAAGCCTGCCGCCTCGAAGAGTCCCTTGTTGTACATCATGAACGAGCCTTCGATGAGGAAGGGCACGGCATACTTCCGCCCTTGGTATGTGCCTAGCTCCGAATGCGCCGGCAGCAAGTCATCGGCGTAGGGCAGCGCGTCCACCCAGTCCGTGATATCCAGCAGTTGACCAGCCGCGGCGAAGGCTGGCGCGTAGATCAGGTCGATGCTGGCGATATCAGGCGATTCGCCGGCGGCGATGGCTGCGCCCATCTTGGTGACAAACTCATTTGGCGGGATGACGGTCAATTCAATCTGGTTGCCGCCCCTGTCATTCCACGCGTCGACCAGCTCCTGCACCTGGTCGCCGATGTTGCGCACCCACATTGTCATGGTGACGCCTTCGTCTTGCGCCGAAAGCGGCAGCGCGCCGATACAGAGCGCCATGATCAAGACTGCGAAAACTATTCTTCGGGATGTCATTTTCTTCATCTCCTTCTTGATATTGATGGTCTGGCAAAAACTGTCAACTCGCCTCAGTTTCTCCAATCAATCCTCCTTTCACGAATCTGGCGCAAGATTATTCCACGGTCGCGCGCACGAAATCCCGGGCATAGACTTCGACGCCCTCGGGCGCGCCACAAGACTGCCGGACGATGAGTTCACCGGGGATTAATTGCTCGGCGTATTCGCGATTATCAGCTTGGAGTTGACGCAGCAAATTTTCCGCCGCGACCTGCCCCATGGGGAAGAGCGGCAGGGATACCGTGGTAATTGTCGGGTTTGAAATACGCGAGATGTCATTGTTGTCATAACCGACGATGGCGATATCATCCGGCACCTTCAGGCCGGCGTCGATTACCGCCAGCAGAGCGCCATAAGCCAACTCGTCATTGGCTGCAACAATGGCGCTGGGCATCTCATCAGCGGCTAGAATTCGTTGCGCGCATTGATAGCCGCTGGGAATGCGCCACTCGCCTTGAGCGATCCAGCCGTCTCGAATGCCAAGCCCGGCGGCGTGCATGGTATCCAGGTAAGCATCCAGCCGCTGCGAGGAAGAAAAGTAGTTGGCGTCGCCGGCGATATAGGCGACCTTCTCGTGCCCCAGCGCCAAGAGATGTTTCACCGCCAGCGCGCTGTTGTGCGCTTCGTCCGGGATGATGCTGTGCGGATCGGACTCGTGAAACAGGCGGTGGACGATGACGTAGGGCTTGTTGTTGAGCATGTCCAGGCGTTCCCGCACGGGATGCCAGGTCTCGACGAATACAAAGGCGTCCACCGAATGGCCCATCAGGTCCTTGACAACATCCGCTCGCGAATGTTTTTCCCAAGGGATATTGACCACCAAAGTGAAATAGCCTTTCTTGTGCAGGACATCTTGAATGCCGCGTACAATGACAGGCGCCCATTGCGAAGAAAAATTGTCGAGGATGACGCCAATCAGGGATGAGCGTTCGGTGCGCAAGCTGCGGGCGGCGCGATTCGGCGAATAGCCGACATCTTCCGCGACTTTAAGAATTGCTTCGCGAGTCTGCGGGCTGACGGGATAATCACTGTTGCTCATTACGCGCGAAACGGTTGCGATGGAGACATCGGCAATTCGCGCGACTTCTCGTATCGTGACCAAGATAATAGCCGCTATCAAGCACAAAATAGAAAACGTTTACTACCGTGCGAGACTATAGTGGAAAACGTTTGCAGTGTCAAGCAAATCGTTTGCCAAGGACCGATAAATGACCTGTAATCCAGAGGCTATCTATAGCAGATTCGGCGGGACAGCCAACTGCCGAAAGGCGGCTGCCGCCGCGTCCAGATGCGCTTTGCCCTCGCGCAAAGAGATTTGCAGATGCCCGGGAACCAGCGCGTCAAATTCGACTTTTTCCATCTTGAACATGCTGTCGGCATAGGCGTCGATGCGGCAGTCGTGGATGTTCTGCCAGACGACCTTGCCGCCCCAGAACACCAGATCCGCGCCGAGCAAGTAAGTACGATCGCCGCCGTGCATGAGAAAGCTGAGATGGCCATCGCAATGCCCCGGCGTCTCGAAAGTCTCCAGTTCCAGGTTGCCTACTTTGATCACGTCGCCCTCGACAAGCTCTACGTCGACCGGGCAGGGTTGTAGAAAAAAGTCTTCAGGGAAGAAGTTGGCCGCCTTGGCGACATCAAGGGCGACTGCTTTTTCGTCGGCATTGCGGATCACTGGCGCGGCAAATGCCGATGAATAGACCTCGACATCGAGCCGCTTTTGCGCTTCCGCCGCCGCGCCGATGTGATCGCAATGATAATGGGTCAGAATCAGCTTGCGGATTTTGCCGGGGTCGAGACCGTCGTCGCGGATGTGACCGAGGATGGTATCGAAGTCCCTATCCATGCCCATGCCGGGATCAACTAAAGCCAGTTCATCGCCGCTGTTGAGGACAAAAACGTGGCAGTCGAGCCTTCCTGAAAGCCCATAACCGAAATAGCCGCCGCCAACAACATGTAGATCGCTTGTCATTTTCATAGGGCTTCTCCAAGGCTTTTGAGCACTCTTCAAATAGAACCAATTTGACGACTGTAGTCAAGCAGTTGGCTAGCTAGCGCAGGGCAATCGCTTCAAATTGTTTTTTCACCACAAAGACACGAAGCGCCGCGTAGCTCTGTGTCCCCTACAGACCTCGATCAGCTGGTTGTGTCGAAGGGCTGTGTCGAAGGGCTGTGTCTACGCGCCCTACACGACCTACGCGTCCCTCAATGGTTGGAAAACCTCAACGCGCGAATATTGAGCCGCCCTCTATCAGAACATCTGTGCTATCATATCCGCAAGCACATCGAAGCGAGGACCCCATGCCCAAAACCAGAAACTTCTCAGACCGTGAAAAACCCAACGCCATAGACCTGCTTGATATCCATAACGACATCAACGCCGTCCACCTGCTTGCAGGCATCCATCATCGGTCGCCGCGCCGCCGACAAAACGCAACTTTGTCCGAAAAAAGTTGTTCTTTGTCCGCAAAACGGACAATGTCGGAAAAACTTATAACCAAGAAACAACTGCCCGATAGCCCCGCGCCTACTCCCAACGCCGCCATTCAACGCCCAGCCAACCCGATCCGCCCAACCGCGCCCGCTTCATCGCCGGACTCTAAAAAATCCCCTCCGAAAAAAACAGACTGTATCTATACGGTGTCAATATACTTGCGCAATTTAGAGCTAGAACTAGGACATTTCAAGGGTAGTCAAAGGGGGCATTTCAAGGGCAAAAGCCGTCATTTTGGATGATTTATGGGGCGATCGACACAAAATGATTTTGAAGCGATTGCCCTGCTAGCTAGCGCGAATTCATTAGCGGGCTGACGTGTTATACTGGCGCGAAGATTTTCCACGGACGGGAGAGAGATATGATCTTGGGCATTGACCACATTGTCATCGCCGGACCGGACCTGGACAAGCTAACAACGGTCTTTGATTCGCATGGGTTCACTGTTGTCGGCGGCGGCAAACACCCGATCGGCTCCTATAACAACTTGATCGGTTTGCAAGATGGCGCCTACATTGAACTGCTGTCCTTTTACGAAGACAGCCCCCAACATTATTGGTGGGATGCCGTTCACGAACGCGGCGGCGGTTTGATTGACTTCTGTATGGGGACGGACGATGTTCGCGCGGATTATGCGCTGTTCAAAGCGCAAGGCGTCGAAATGAGTCCGCTGGTCAGCTTGAGTCGCGTTCGCGTCGATGGCTATCAGCTTTCCTGGCTCAACAACGAGGTTTACGGTCCCTATCAAGGTTTAATCCCTTTTGTGATTGAAGACGAGACGCCGCGGGAAGAACGTGTGCCGAAGGAAAAAACTCATGAGAACGGTGTCAAGAGCATTGATACCATCACGCTTGCCGCGCGCGATCTGGAAGCGGCGCGACGGATCATGGGAGCGGTATTGGGACACGCAGGCGAGCCGGTTAACGACGAAAACCTCAATGCCTCTGGCGTCGCCTTTCAAGCCGGTCCGCATCGACTGGAATACCTGAGGCCGAATGACAACAGCAGCCCGCTTCATGGGCACATTGAAGCCAACATGCCAGTGCCATATCGAGTTCGCTTCAAGACCGACGGCGAATCCGGGACTATCTCGCCAGAAGACGCTGCTGGCGTGAGGATTGCCCTGATCTAGCATCTTCGATTTCCACTATCAGCAAGCGGCTTGGCATTAAGCCTTTACTTTGGCGACGTTTGTGAAAGGCGTTATACTTGGCTCAAATAAGCTGTCCGCTTACGGCAATTGTCCGGCGGCGTGAATACTGACTGCTTGTGTTTGGAGGACAAGAGACTTATGAGCGAAGAACGAAAATATCCCGAATGGATGGGCAAGATGCGCGGGCTGTATCCGCCGGAGATCAAGGAGTTTCTGGATGGCGCGGTGGTAGCGCGCATCGCCACAATCGATAGCAAGGGCGACCCCTATATCACCCCGGTCTGGCAAGAATGGGACGGCGAGGCGATGTGGGTCATCCCGCGCGCCAAGACGATCTTCGCGCAGCATCTGATGCGCAATCCGCGCTGTTCGGTTTCCTGCGCCATGGACGTCAGTCCCTATACCCGCGTCCTGTTCCGTGGCGGCGCGGAAATTGTCGAGGGACCGGCTCTGATGCACGGCGAGTGGCTGGAAATCGCTCGTCGCATGGCTGTACGATATCTGGGCGAGCGCGGTCCGGAGTATCTCGAGCCGTCGAGGGTCCGACCACGCTATCTGGTGAAAATCGTGCCGGAAAAGACGATTTCCTGGGAAGGCGTCGAATGGGCGGCGAAATACCTCGATGACCCAGACGCCCCGGCAGCCCCGCACTAAGTTGCATCATTGAACCGTCCGTGCAGGGCGCTTGCCGCACAGTTTGACAGTCAGGAATGCAAATGAGCCTGGCCAAGCCATACGAAGACGGAACGGGTTTCAGCGCTTGGCGACTGCGCAAGCTAGTCGTGGATTATGGCGTATATATGGCGCTGGCTGTCTTGCTTGTTGCCGCCGTATTCTTGACGCCGAAATTGTACGAGGTCAACACGATTGCGGTGGTCATGCGGCAAGCGTCGCAGTTGGGCATTGTGGCGATTGGGCAGACGATGATTTTGCTGGTCGCCGGACTTGACTTGTCGGTCGGCGGCATTTTTATCATGACCTCGATAGTGGTGGCGGATGTTACCAACGGTCGCAACGAGATGGTACTGCCAGCAATCCTGATCTCGCTGGGCATTGGCGCGCTGATTGGCGCTGGCAACGGTGTTCTGGTGACGAAGCGCCGGGTGCCCCCGTTTGTGGCGACGCTGGGGATGCTGGTGCTGGTCAAAGGCGCCACGCAAGCCTACACGAAAGGCGTGCCCGGCGGCTTCGTGCCGGAGATAATGGGCATCGTCAATCAGTCCTGGTTTGTGCTTTCGATTCCGCTGCTATTGTGGTTGGGGCTGAACGCGTTCTTCATTTTCGTTTTGCGGCGCACTGCCTATGGTCGCAAGGTCTACGCAGTGGGCAGCAATATCGAGGCGGCGCGCCTTTCGGGCATCTCAGTCGACGCCATCCGCATTTCCGTATATATCCTGGGTAGCTGCCTGGCGGTGGTTTCCGGCGTCGTGCTGACCGGCTATGTCGGCTATGTAGATCGCTTTATCGGCACGGGACTGGAACTGGATTCGATTGCGGCGGCGATCGTCGGCGGGACTGCCTTTGTGGGTGGCCGCGGCGGCTTGCTGGGGACGATCGCCGGTGTGCTGATAATTCAGTTGTTGAGTACGATGGCGGTGCTGATGGGCTTGGATATCGAAGTGCAGTTCATCATTAAGGGCTTGGTGATTCTGGGCGCAGTTACCTTGTACAGCCTCGCCAGTATCGAAGAGTAAGGATTCGGAGAGAAAAGGGGGGACGATTGGGACAATCTAAACTTTAGGAAGCAGGTCATGCGCGATGACGCGTTTCGACTTATAGAAAACTTTAGGAGGAAAACGCAATGTTGAGGAAATTGACTTACGGGTTGCTCGTATTGTCTCTGCTGCTAGGCACGTCACTTGTGTCGCTTGGCCAAGATGACGGCATGATGGAGTTCGAAATCACGCAGGAGATGATTGATGCTTCGCCGTATTTGCAAAGTGTACTTTCACGCCTGGATCAAGTCTATGACACCAGCGATTTCGCCAAGGATCCACCCTATCGCATCGCCTTTGCGGCGCAGGGCACCAGCAACGCCTGGTCGGCGCTGATGGATGCGCATGCCTATTGGTACGTTGAGGAACTGGGCGAAGATGTCGTCTCTGAATTGCTCTACGGCGACGCGCAGGCCAGCGCCGATGTTCAGGTGCCGCAGGTGGAAGACCTGCTGGCGCAAGAACCGGATGCGCTGATTCTTGTTCCGATGGGCGCGGCCGCATTGTCGGCGCCGGTCGAGCGCGCCATGATGCAGGGCGTTCCCGTTGTGCTTTGCGCCAGCGCGGTGGAGACCGATAACTTCGTCACCGAGGTCGGGACCAATCTCTACACCGTCGGCGCAAACCTGGCGATGTACTTGATCAACACGGTCGGCGCTGATGGCGATTTCCTGATGATGACGGGTATCCCGGGCGTGACGACCTCGGTCATCATGGAAGAAGGCGCCCTGGCCGTATTTGATTCCTACGGCATTGAACTGCTCGACAACCAACCGGGCTTCTGGTCGCCAGCCGAAGGCAAGAAGATCATGGAGACCTAGCTGGCGCAGCACGGCGACGGGATTGATGGTATTTGGACCGGCGGCGCGCAGATGGCGCAAGGCATCATCAGCGCCTATGAGGATGCCGGCATGGAAATCCCGCCGATCGCGGGCGGGGAAATGCAGAATGGCTTCTTGCGTTCGGCGATGGATCACGGCTTCGAATTCTACGCCTGGATGTACCCCAACGCGATGATCACAGTCTGCCTGGACGCCGCCATTCAGATTCTGCAAGGCGAGCCTACCTCGCGCTTCATTGACTTCGTCGACACCATGCCCGAAGCCCGTCCCTTCACCGATGCCGAGGCTGAGGATTACTACAGACCGAGATGGAGCGACGACGTGCATGGTCCGATCACCATGCCGGATGAGAAACTTGCGGAGCTTGGTTTCCTCGTTGAAGAGTAGGGTATCCGCAGAACCTTAAGGCACTCGCGGTATCCGGGGAGGCTGCCCTCTCTGGATACCGCTTTTCCGTCGACTGACGGAGCGATGCATGAGCGAATACATCCTGGAGATGCTTAACATCTCCAAATCATTTGCCGGCGTACATGCGCTGAAGGACGTATCAATGCGCTGCAAGCCGGGCAAGATATACGGGCTTGTGGGCGAGAATGGCGCCGGCAAGTCGACCTTGATGAAGATCCTCGCGGGCGCCTACAAGGCGGATGCTGGCGAGATCATCTACAAGGGCGAACAGCGCGAAGGGGCGTCTGCTGGCGAGGTCATCGACAGCGGCATCAGCATCATCTATCAGGAACTGGCGCTTGTGCCGCAGATGTCCGTGGCGGAGAACATCTTCCTCGGGCGCGAGCCGCGTTATGCGCTTGGGCTGCTGAACTTGAAAGAACTACACCAGGGCGCGGCCGAATTGCTGGCGCGCTTGGGAATCTCGCTAGATACGCGTTTGCCAGTCAGGGAATTGACCGTTGCGCAGCGTCAACTTGTCGAAATCGCCAAGGCGCTTTCCCAGAATGCCGATCTCATCGTCATGGACGAGCCATCGGCGATCCTGGCGGGCAGCGAACTCGATCAATTGTTTAGCATCATCGAGTCGCTGGTGGTGCAGGGCGTCACCATCATCTACATCTCTCATCGGCTGGACGAGGTCTTTCGCATCGCCGACGAGGTGACGGTGCTGAAGGATGGCGAGTTGGTAGATACCCGTCCCATCGATCAATTGGATCGCTCCACTTTGGTTGAACTGATGGTCGGGCGGCCGCTGGATGAAATTTTCCCGCAGACGGAACACGAGCAGGGTCAATTGCTGCTTGTTGCCGAGAATATTTCCACCGAAACCATACTGGAAGACGCCAGCCTGGAACTTTACGAGGGCGAAATACTGGGCATTGCCGGCATGGTCGGCTCGGGGCGGACGGAACTGGCGCGCGCTCTATTCGGCGCAGATCCCTTGACGAGCGGGCAGATCACGCTGGCTGGCGCCAAAGGCGCGAGTTGGATCAATCCGGCGCAGGCGATTGCTTCGGGCTTGGTTCTGGTGCCGGAAGATCGCAAGTCGCACGGGCTTTTCACTTCACTGTCCGTGCGTATCAACGTCACGCTGCCCATTCTGTCGCGCCTCACGCGTTTTGGCGTGCTGCAAAGCCTGGCGGAGGACGAAATTGTTGCAGAGGCGAAAGAGCGGCTGTCCATCGTTATGGCTTCCGCTGATCAGGAAGCGCAATACCTCAGCGGGGGCAATCAGCAGAAGGTTGTGCTAGCGAAGTGGCTGGAAACGGATCCGGCCATAGTCATCCTGGATGAGCCAACTCGCGGCGTCGACGTCGGCGCTAAATTCGAAATCTACAAGCTGATGCGCCAACTGAACGATCGCGGCATCGCGATTGTGATGATCTCGTCAGAACTGCCCGAGGTGATCGGCATGAGCGATCGGATTCTGGTCATGAACGATGGACGCATTGTGGGCGAAGTCGCGCAGGAGGAGGCGACCGAGGCAGGCATCATTGAACTCGCCACGATGGCTGACGCGGGAGCGGAGCCTTCATGAACGTCTCGGCGCGACTATTCGGCGGGCTGTCCGGTTCCCAGCGGCTGTTTCTGCGACGCTACGGTCCGATCTTTGCCGTCTATGGTTTTATTGTCGTTCTCATCATCATCGGCGCCACGCAGTCCGAGCGCTTTCTCACCGCGCGCAACCTGACCAATGTCGCGCGACAGTCCGCTTTCCTGGGGATCGTCGCGCTGGGGCAGATGCTCGTCATATTGACGGCGGGAATTGATCTCTCGGTTGGGTCGCTGGTCAAGGTGTCTATTCTGGTTTCGGCGATCATAATGAATGGCGAAAGCAGCAATTTGTTTGTTGCGATCGTCGCTACCCTCGGGTTGGGTGTGCTAGTGGGATTGATTCATGGCTTTTTGATCAATGAGTTGCGAATCGCGCCTTTTATCGTCACGCTGGCGTCTATGGTGATTTTGCGCGGGATCGGCTTGAGCATTTCTACATCACCGGTTGGCAAAGCCAGTCGAGAATTCATCATGTTTTATGTGCAGAAGATCGGACCGGTGCCGATAATCGCGTTTATGTTCGCCGTGATGCTGGTACTGACCGCGCTGCTGCTGCGTTATACCGTTTTTGGCAAATATCTCTTCGCAATAGGCGGCAACGAAGAAGTTGCTCATCTGTCGGGGGTCCCTGTAAAACTGGCGCGCTATGGCGTCTATGTGATTTGTTCTGTCACAGCATCAATTACGGGACTGCTTTGGCTTTCGCGCATGGGAGTCGGCGATCCTGCCATCGGCGACGGCATTGAATTGCAGACGATAACCGCGGTGATCATCGGTGGCACCAGTCTATTTGGAGGGCGCGCCAGCGTCGCCGGCACCCTCGGGGGAGTGCTGCTGCTGGGTGTGACGGCGAATCTGCTGGTCATGCTCGGTGTGAACCAGTTCATTCAGGGTTTGATCCAAGGCATCATCATTGTCGCCGCTGTGGCCATTTACAAACAAGAAGGGGATTAGGCTTGACGACTCAAATACGCGCTTCACGTCCGTCCATCAACGCGCTCCAGCCAAGCTTGATTCGTAAAGTGGCTAACGCCGCGATTGGAAAAACGGATGTCATACCCTTGTGGTTTGGTGAACCCGACAAGCCAACACCGCAATTCATACGGGAAGCGGCCAAGGACGCGATCGACGAGGGGCAGACTTTTTATCAGCCCAATTTGGGGATCGTCGAATTGCGCGAGGCTCTGGCAACCTATACAAACGGCTTGTACGGGACAGCGCTCAGACTCGACAATATCGCGGTTACGCCCTCGGGTATGACTGCATTGTCGGTCGTCCTGCAGTGCATTGTGGCCGAGGGCGATACCGTAGTGATTCCCTCGCCGGTCTGGCCCAACTTGCCTTCCGCCGCCCGGATTCTTGGCGCCGAGATAGCGCGTGTTTCCTTGCGCCCCGCGGCGGAGAAATGGCAGCTTGATTTGGATGAGTTGTTCGATGCCTGTAGCGCGAATACACGCGCCATGTTGATCAATTCGCCCAACAATCCGACCGGCTGGATGCTCGAGGACAATGAACAGCAGGAGATTCTGGACTTTTGCCGGGAGCGAGACATTTGGCTGATCGCCGACGAAGTATATAATCGCATCGTCTATGATCGCAGTTGCGCGCCGAGCTTCATAGACAAGGTCACCGATGAAGACAAATACCTGATCATCAATAGCTTTTCAAAATCCTGGGCGATGACAGGCTGGCGATTGGGCTGGATTACAATGCCTGCTTCGCTGATATCGGCGGTGGAAATGGTGACCGAGTACAATTTCTCCTGTATCTTCTCGCCGACGCAGATCGCCGGGATAACCGCGCTTAGGGAAGGCGAGGACTTCATTCGCTCTTCGACAGCGCGCTATCGGGCGGCATTGGACCTGCTGATCGATTCCTTGTCCGAATTGCCGCGCGTCAGCTTGCCGGCGCCACAGGCGACTTTCTATGCCTTTTTCACCGTCGAAGGCATGAGAGACAGTTATTCCTTCGCGCTGGATGTCTTGCGGGAGACGGGCGTCGGCTTGGCGCCGGGCGCCGCCTTTGGTCCGCAAGGAGAAGGCTACCTGCGCTTGTGTTTTGCCGTCGAGCTCGAATTGTTAGAGCGGGCGCTTTGCCAAATGAAACCGCTGCTGATTTGACCCGGCGGGCTTTGGATCACTCCCAAGCTGCGACCAAGAGCCGCAGCCAGTTCTTGTACATGATGTTTTCGATATCCCGGTTGCTGTAGCCGCGCTTGGCGAGCTTGGCTGGAAGTTGCTGCAAATCGGCAATCGTGTCGAGATCGCAAGGGGACTGGTCGCGACCGAAGCCGCCGTCCAGATCCGTACCGATAGCGGCATGGCTGCTGTTCCCTGCCAGTTGACAGACGTGGTCGATATGGTCGATGACATGGTCTATGAAAACGTCTTCATTGCTGCTGCCCTTGATGAAGCCCGGTTTCAGCATCCAGATGTCAAATGCCGCGCCGATGACCCCATTCCGCTTGATGATCAGTTTTAGTTGCTCGTCGCTGAATTGACGCTGGTGCAGCACGAGCGCGCGGCAGTTGTTGTGGCTAGCCAGCGCCATGCCATCGTAGACGCTCACAGCCTCCCAAAACGCTCCATCGGAAAAATGCGTCAAATCGAGCAGCATGCCAAGGCGCGTCATCTCTTCCAATAGCGGTTTGCCGAGCTTCGCGAGTCCTAGTTCAGTGCCGGTTCCACCGGCATATCGTCCTGTACCGTAGTGGGTGGGTCCCAGCAGACGCAGCCCGGCATCCCACCAGTCTTGCAGTTGTCCCGGGTCGCGTATGGGATCGGCGCCTTCCATGCTGAGCACGAAGCCCAGAGGCGGCGCATTGTTGACGTCGCCATCGTGATCTTCCCAGGTCTCCCATTCTTCGATATGAGCCGTCAATCCGGCTTTGTCGACCAGGATACGCACATGCCCGTCGCGCTCCAAGGCGCGATAGTAGGCGAGCTGACCCTGCGCGATTCCGTAGGCTTGGGCTTGTGATCCGTAGTCCAGATGCGGCACGGCTGTACCGGTGGAACGCGCGAGCATGGTGGCAAAGCTGACCGCGACGCGCCCGCGCCGCATCTCCGGCAGCGCAACTGTGTTTTGGGCGCGACCTTTGCCGGGTACACGCCCTTCCTGCGCGCGAATGGTGTAGACAGAATCGAGCAGGTTTCGGTTCCAGCCCAAGGCGTTCCAGGACAGATCAAGATGCGCGTCAACAATCAGCATGTGCCCATTCCTCTTTTTGCTTATCCGACAGTGAATTGAATGAAGCGATCACCAGACCATTCCGCGGGCGGCCACATCCCAGACTTCTTCGATCCGGTCCCCGCGCAGGCCAAAAAGTTGGTTATGCAGATTGCTTACGACGCAGGTATGCACGGGAATGATATGCAGGATATCGCCAACCTGCGGCTGACTGTCGCAGGCGGTGAAATCGACGTAGCCGTGTTCTTCGTTGACCTTGTATATTCGCGCGTCGGGATACTCTGTGATGTAGCCGAAGCAGCCGTCCACCATCTCCGAGTGTATAGTTTTGCTGCCGCCGTCGAGGATCACGCGGTTTGGCTCGTTGGCGCTGACCACAGTGACTCGGACGCGCATGGCGCACTTGTCGAAGGTCGTCATGCCGCCGGCGACGCTGCCCCAATCCCAGAAGATGTAGGTGCCGACGCGCATTTCGGTCAATTCCGGAATCAAGTGTGATTCCAATATTGCGCCGCTGCCACCCCCGCTAACGGTTGCTACCTCGATTTCCGAATCATTCAGCAACTTTAAGGTCTTTTGTAGCCGCGGCCGAATGGCGGCGTCGGATGGATAGATCATCAAGCCCGCGAAGCGCAGATTATTGCTTGCGACGATTTGCCGCGCCAATGCCAGGGCTTCTTCCGACGTTGTGCCAGTGCGGTTATTGAGCGAGACCAGCTCCACCATCACGCTGATCGTGGCGCCGGCGTCATGCATGGCTGTGGCGATGCCATCCAATACGGCTTGGCTATCCACCGTGACTGACACATCGGCGCGCTTTGCCAACTGCGCAAGGCGTCTCGTCTTGGCGGCGCCAACGATATTGTAAGGAATCTGAATGTCTTTGATGCCGGCATCCGCAAAGACTTCCGCCTCGCTCACTTTTTGGCAAGCGATGCCGACTGCGCCAGCTTCCAGTTGGCGGCGCGCGATATCCGGAATCTTGTGCGTTTTGATATGCGGACGGAACTGAATGCCAAGATCGTCGCAGCGTTTCTGCATAGCCCCGATATTGCGCTCCATCCGATCAAGATCAATCAAGACGCTGGGTGTTTCGAGGTCGTATATGGTCCTCATTGCCATCATTCTTTCGTCCTGCGAGACATGGATTATTTGTGGACTGAGCTTATCCGAGCGCAGGGCAAAATGCAACGGGCGCAGTCATTGCGGCAGAGTAATCGCACTAGATTTTTTTAACCACCGAGGACACCGAGACCACCGAGAAAAAGCCAAGGGTATAGTAGTTCTCCAAGTTCTTTGCGCAATTGTGGTGAAATGAGTTGATTTAATTTCAACGGAATTCGATACAGTACCATTGAGGCTGAAAATTTGACAAGCCATTCGCGACGTGTTAATTTCTGAATGCTGTTCCATGGTGTTGAACAGCGTTCTATATGATGGGAAGCGCATTCCTATTTTCTCGCGCCGTTGTTTTCAAGCAAGATTCTGGGGCAACCATACCGCGCAATGTTGAATTATTTGCTACGCCGCCTGCTATATATGGTTATTGTCTTGTTTCTGGTTTCCATCCTGTCCTTCTACATTATCAATTTACCGCCAGGCAGCTGGATACAGAATTACGCACTTGAGTTGGAAGCCTCGGGCGATATCGTCGACCAGGAAGAACTCGATTTTCTAAACAAGCGCTACGGCTTGGACCTACCTTTGCACGAGCAGTATTTCCGATGGGTTCTGCCGCTGATTAGCAAAGGCGATTTTGGAGAGTCCTTTGAGTGGGGGCAGCCGGTATGGCCGCTGATCGAGGAACGCCTTTTCCTGACGATGACCATCTCCATCGCCTCGATCATCTTTGTATACGTCGTGTCGGTGCCTATAGCGCTGTATTCGGCGATCAATCAATACTCAATCGGCGACTACTTTTTCTCATTCATGGGCTTGATCGGCTTGGCAACACCGAACTTCCTGATCGCTCTCGTATTCATGATCATCATGTTGCGAGTATTCGGTGTGACGCCTGGCGGATTGTTCTCGCCGGAGTATTTGCGCGAACCCTGGAGCCTGGCAAAGTTCTGGGACATGTTGACTCATTTGCCGGTGCCGGTAATCGTCATCGGCACGGCGGGCACCGCGAGTTTGATACGCATTCTGCGCGCGCAATTGCTCGACGAGTTTCAAAAGCAATATGTGCTGACCGCTCGGTCAAAGGGACTGCGCGAGCGCTTCCTTATCATCAAATACCCGCTGCGCATGGCTTTTAATCCGATCGTCAGCGGCATCGGCAGTTTGTTGCCGCAGATCGTTTCTGGATCCGCAATCGTTTCTATCGTGCTGGGCTTGCCGACAACCGGTCCTCTTCTGCTGAGGGCGCTTATTGCCCAGGATACCTATGCCGCGGCGAGTATGCTGCTGATGCTAAGCGTCTTGACTGTGCTGGGCGTATTCCTGTCGGATATGCTGCTAATGTGGTTGGATCCGCGCATACGCTACGAGAGAGCCAACTGATGTCTACGCGGTCGACAGTTGCGGAACTTGCCTCCCCGGCCGAGCTGCACTATGAAATTCTCTCGCAGCAGCAATTGATTTGGCGCAAGTTCAAACGCCATCGGGTTGCCTACTTCTGCATGATCTTTCTTGTACTCTTCTATGTATTGGCGATCTTCGCCGAGTTCTTCGCTCCCTATGGTCCCTTCAAGCGCTACACCGATTATCTTTATGCGCCCCCCACGCCGATTCACTTCATTGATGAAAACGGCGCCTTCAATCTGCGCCCCTTCGTCTACAAGATTTCCAGCGAATTGGACCTGAATACCTTTCAGCGGACCTATGTAGAGGACACCAGCGAAAAATACTTTCTACAATTCTTTACCAAGGGCGAGCCTTATCGCCTCTTGGGCTTTATCGATACCGACATACACCTCTTTGGCGTCGTCGAACCTGGCGTTTTCTTCCCGTCGGGAACCGACGGTTTGGGGCGCGATCTTTTCAGCAGGATGTTGCTGGGCGCCCGCACCTCGCTCTTTGTAGGACTGATGGGTCTGGCTGTTGGCTTCGCGCTGGGCTTGTTTTTTGGCGGGCTGTCTGGATATTACGGTGGCGGTATCGACATGTTGATTCAGCGCTTGATAGAGTTCCTGCAATCGCTGCCTACCTTGCCTCTTTGGATGGCTTTGGCGGCTTTGGTTCCCCCGGAATGGACGCCTATTCAGGTCTATTTTGGCATTTCGCTGGTATTGGCTATTGTGGGCTGGACCGGCTTGGCGAGGGTCGTGCGGGGCAAGCTGATTAGCTTGCGAGAGGAAGACTATGTGCTGGCGGCGAAGTTGTCCGGCTTAAGCGAGCGAGCCATCATCACGCGGCACTTGCTGCCCGGTTTTCTGAGTTATTTGATCGTGCATCTGACCTTGGCCATCCCACATATGATCCTGGGCGAGACTGCGCTCAGTTTTTTGGGACTGGGCATTCAGCCCCCCGCGGTGAGTTTGGGAACGCTCTTGCAAGACTCGCAGAATGTTCAGACGGTGACGATCAATCCCTGGTTGCTATTGCCGGGCGGGCTGGTGGTGGTCATCGTCATCGCCTTTAATTTCCTGGGCGACGGTCTGCGCGATGCGGCCGACCCCTACAAGCATTTATAGGACATGCGATGGACGACGTGCTGCTGGATGTCCAAAACCTGAAAACTCACTTGCCCCTGGAAGAGGGCTTGTTAAAGGCGGTGGACGGCATCAGCTTCGCAATTCGACGTGGCGAGACGATCGGACTGGTTGGCGAATCCGGCTGTGGCAAGAGCATGGCGGTACGCTCAATCATGCGGCTCGCGCCGAACTTCGCGGATATTTCCGGTCGTGTAATCTATCATCCCCAGGAAGGCGACCCGGTCGATATCGTGCGACTGGACGCTCACGGCGAGCGCATACGCGATATTCGTGGCGGCGAGATTGCGATGATCTTTCAAGAGCCGATGACGTCATTCTCGCCTTTACACACTATTGGAAACCAGATTACAGAAGCAATCCGCGTACACCGGACGCAGGACCGCAAGGAAGCGCGCAAGATCGCTATTGACTTGTTGGGTCGCGTCGGCATGTCTAATCCGTCACAGCGGATGTCCGAACACCCACATCAACTGTCAGGCGGGATGCGCCAGCGAGCGATGATTGCCATGGCTTTATCCTGCGAGCCTTCGTTGCTGATCGCCGATGAACCAACGACGGCGCTTGATGTGACGGTACAGGCGCAGGTGCTTCAGCTGATGCGGGATCTGCAGGACGAGTTCGGCATGTCCATACTATATATCACACACGATCTGGGCGTGATTGCGCGCATGGTCCAGCATGTGGCTGTTATGTATTTGGGCAAAATCGTCGAATTCACAGATGTTGACAGCCTCTTTTATCAAGCCAAACATCCATACACGTCCGCGCTGATCAAGTCGATTCCCAAGATCGGCAAGAAATCGCGCCGGCGATTGGAGTCGATCCAGGGCGCGGTGCCGGTGCCGATTAACCGTCCGCCCGGCTGTGGATTTTTCCCGCGCTGTTCGGTCGCGATTCCCGGACTGTGCGATCGTGTGGATCCGCCTTTGGTTCAGGTCGCGCCTGGTCATGCCGCGGCTTGTTATGTATATCCCGAAGTGGCGGAAGCGGCAAACGTGTCTGAACTTGAAGGGCAGGGCAATGGAACGCGATGACGTAATCCTGCGAGTCAAGTCGCTCAAGAAATACTTTCCAATTGAGAAGGGTTTGCTGCGTCGGACCGTCGGGCATGTCAAAGCTGTCGACGATGTCAGCTTCGAAATCTCTAAGGGCGAAGTTCTGGGCTTGGTCGGGGAATCCGGCTGTGGCAAGACGACCCTCGGCCGCTGTATCCTGCGCGCTATTGATCCGACTTCGGGCCAAGTCATTCTGCGGACACATGAGGATGATACAGTTGATATTACGCGGTTGGACAAAAAGCAACTGCGCGCATTGCGCAAGGAAATGCAACTGGTGTTTCAAGATCCCTTTTCGTCGCTTTCTCCGCGCATGACCGTGCTTGATATCATCGGCGAGCCGCTTTGGGCGCAGGGTGTACGTGGCAAGGCATTGGAATCCCAGGTCAAAGAATTGGCATCGCTGGTCGGCTTGAACACGGGCCATCTCAATCGCTACCCGAATGCGTTCAGCGGTGGGCAGCGTCAGCGTATCGGCATCGCGCGCGCTTTAGCCACCAATCCCAACTTAATTGTCGCCGACGAACCTGTTTCGGCTCTGGATGTTTCGATACAGGCGCAAATCCTCAATCTCTTGCAAGACTTACAAGAAAAGCTCGGGCTGACTTATCTTTTTATCGCTCACGATTTAAGCGTCGTGGAACATATCGCCGATCGCGTTGCCGTCATGTATGTTGGCAAGATCATTGAACTGGCGGAAACCGAGAAGCTCTATTTGACCCCGCAGCATCCCTATACTGAAGCGCTTCTATCGGCAGTGCCAAAGCCGGATCCCCGCCTGCAGGAAGCGCAGATCATCCTGAGCGGCGAAGTTGCGAATCCGGCGGATCCGCCTAGCGGCTGTTACTTCCACCCGCGCTGCAAATATGCCGAAGACAGGTGCAAGCAAGAGACCCCGGCACTGCGCGAAGTCTTGCCGGGACACTATGTATCCTGCCATTTCGCGGAAGAACTTGAGCTGGAAGGCGTGTCCTTATGATCCAGTCTGTACTAAAAGCCATCGACATAATGACCGTCTTTAGCACCGAAGAACCCTGCTTGACATTGGCTCAGATTAGCGAACGACTGCCCATGCCAAAAAGCACGATACACCATTTGCTTGCGACGTTGATATCACGTGGTTTCATCGAGAAAGTGAATGACGATTCCTATGCGCTCGGCACGGCAATTGTCAGCTTGTCGCAAGCCGTTCGAGTTAATGCGGAACTGCGCGATCGCGCCGCGCCCTTACTTCGCGAATTAGCGGAGATCGCCAAAGAATCGGTTTATCTTACTTATTTCGATGGCAGTTATATTTTGTATATCTACGCGGTGGAATCGTCGAAGCGTTTAATGGCGCGCACGGCGGTCGGCGAGCAGGTCCACCTGCATTGCACAGCCAACGGCAAGTCGATCCTGGCAGCGCTTTCGCCCGATCGGGTCGATGACATCATTCGTCGAACTGGCATGCCGCGATTCACACACACAACCTTAACGAATAGCGAGGACTTACACATCGAACTCGCGTCATCGCGACAACGCGGCTATGCCGTCGATCGCGAGGAGCACGAGTTGGGCACTTTCTGTTTGGGCGCGGTCATCCGCAATGCAGCTGGCGAACCTATCGGCGGCTGCAGTTTGTCCGGCGCCGACGAGAGCATTGTCCATGATGGCTCCAATGGCTTGGCGGCGGATTTGCTCTATGTCGCTCAAGAGATTTCGAGGCGAATGGGATACGTACCGGCCACCCCGTCGCTATTGGCGCCGAAATCGGCTCATTTTGTTCATCATTGACACTTTGGAATTGTCGCATGTCAAACCTGACAACACCCAGAGGCGTTTTCCCGGCGATGATTACACCGCTTAAGATGGATATGTCTATTGATTGGGATGGCGTCGATCATCTTACTGACTGGTATATTGATTCGGGCGTGACGGGGCTATTTGCAGTCGGGCAGTCTAGCGAGATGTTCGCGCTTAGTGATGAAGAGCGGCTTCGCCTGGCGGAGCGTGTTGTCAGACGGTCTAACGGACGAGTGCCGGTCGTCGCCAGCGGCACTTTTGATCAATCGATCGCGGCGCAAGTGAAGTTCGTCCGGCAGATAGCGGACCTCGGAGTCGCGCAAGTGGTCGTCATCGCTAGCATGATGGCGCAGCCGGACGACGATGACACCGTCTGGCGGAGCAATGTATCTCAACTACTGGAGGCCACGGGAGATATTCCTCTGGGGCTCTACGAATGCCCTCAGCCGTATCATCGGCTCGTTTCAGCGGACTTGGTAGCTTGGGCGGCCGGGACCGGGCGCTTCTGTCTGTTCAAAGAGACTTCAAGGTCTTTGAGCCAGCTAGGCGCGAAAATCGAAGCGGCAGGTGGCGCCGGCTTATGCATTTACAATGCCGATGCCACGACCCTGCTGGAATCGATGAAACTAGGCGCGTCGGGCTATTGCGGTATCGCGGCGAACTTCTATCCGGAGCCACTGGTTTGGCTTTGCAAGCACTTTCTCGGTGCAGAGGCCGAGAACGTGCAAACGTTGATACGCATGGCAGATCCCACGATTCATCACCGCTACCCGGTTTCAGCCAAGTATTATCGTCGCCAGTCGGGCTTTGATATGACTACAGTGAGCCGCGTGAGCAATGCAACGCTGACAAACTATGACCAGCGCATTCTTGATAGTATCGCCAGGCAGATGAATTCCCTGAAACTGAGGGACAGGAACCTAACAGCGTAGCGGGCATTAGCGCTCGCTTCCTGACAGGGGCGTCAACAGACTGAAAAGGAGGTGGCCGTTTTTTACATACCAGCTATCAACATTTCAAAGTCCATTAACTGATAGGGAGGAAAAAGCAAATGTTTGGCAAGCAACTGAAAGTTTCCTGGGCAATCTGCCTGATTGTCGTTATGGGTCTGATGTCCTTCACGTCGGTCGCGCAAGATGGCGGATTCTCGACGGCGGACAATTACCGTGTTTGGTCGCTGGATGAGTACGAAGCCTCGACCGGAAATAGTATCGCCATGTTCAACGAAGCGCCCATGCTGGCGGAGATGGTAGCCGCGGGCGACCTGCCGCCAGTCGAGGAACGCCTGCCGGATCGCGGCGAGATCATGGTCGTTCAACCGCGCGAGGCCATCGGCGCGTATGGTGGCGAGATCACTTTTAACGCAACCAATCCGACCTCTTTCGGCAATACTGGCTTCACCGCCTGGGACCAGCACTTGACTGGATTCTCAACCAATTGGGAGATCGTATTCCCGGAGATTGCCAAGAGCGTGGAATTGTCAGACGACTTGACCACGGCGACAGTCACATTGCGCCGGGGGATGAAATGGAGCGACGGCGCTCCTGTCACCGCCGATGACGTCATGTTCTGGTACGAAGACATTATGTTGCACGAGGAACTGCCGAATATGCCGGGAGCGCTCTCGCCCGGCGGAACGCCTATAGTAATTGCAAAAGTCGACGACTACACCGTCACCTTCACCGCCGCTGCGGCCAATCCGGCCTTTCCAATTGTGGTTGCCCGCAGTGGTCAAGGCTTCCCGCTGGCGCCGCGCCATTACCTGCAACAGTGGCACGCTGATTACAATGAGGACGCGGCCGCTTTGGCAGAGTCTGAAGGTTATGATAGTTGGGCAGGCGCTTTTCAATTCCATATGAACGGACAGACAGGACAAAACGACTTCGACCCGGACTTGCCGGTAATCAAGCCGTGGAAACTTGACCAGGTGGATGAATTTGGCAACAAGTTCTATGTTCGCAACCCGTACTATTGGAAAGTGGACACGGAAGGCAATCAACTGCCTTATATTGACGGCCAGGTACGGCTGCTGCTTGGGGAACCGGAAGTGGTCATCCTAAACGTTCAAGCCGGGGCTATCGACTACGGCTTTTACAACCTCGAAGTGAGCGATCTGCCGGTGCTGAAGGCGGGCGAGGCCGATGGCGATTATACGACGATCTTGTGGCCCGCCGATCAGGGCGCGATGAGCAAATACCAACTGAATATCACGGTCAGCGATCCGGTCCTGAACGAGATCTTCAACGACTTGCGTTTCCGCCAGGCTTTGTCGCTTGCCATCAACCGGTCCGAGATTAACGATGTCCTGTTCTTCGGACAAGCGGTGCCGAGGGCTTGGGGTGTTTCGTCGGCGTCAGTCTTCTATGAAGACTGGATGGGCGGACACTATGCTGACTATGATCCCGACCAAGCCAATGCCTTGCTTGATGAGATGGGATTGACCATGGGCGATGATGGCGTGCGCCAGCGCCCTGATGGCGCGCCACTTTCAATCGTGCTTTGGGACGCGATCAACCGCATCCCGATGTCCGAGTTGGTGGCTGAATACTGGGAAGATGTCGGCGTCGATGTCGAAATCAACCCAAGTACGCGCGAAGCCTTCAAGCAAGCCTTGCTCGCGAACGAGGTACATGCATCGGTTTGGTTCGCTGATGTTGTATCGGAGAAGGATCTTTATCAGCGGCCGATCTGGCTGCGCCCGCCCTACGGCATTGATTCTACGCCAGTAGGCGGCGGCTTGGCTTGGCGGCAATGGTGGCTCACCGATGGCGCGGAGGGCGAGGAACCGCCCGAGTACCAGCAAGAACAGATGCGCATGGTCGATGAATGGCAACTGACACAGATCGGCTCGGAAAGGTATCTGGAGCTTGGTACGCAGTTGGTCGCCAATACCGTCAGGAACATCTACCATTTTGGTACTGTTGGCGAGGCGCCTGAAGTCTTCATCCGTTCCAACCGGTTGCACAACTTCACGCCGGTCGAAGGCGTCGTATACATCAGCCATCTCGAAAGCGGTCACTCCGACCAGTGGTACGTCAGCGAATAAGCGCTAAGCTTTTTTGATGGGGTCCGCGCTCGTTGCGCGGGACCTCATTTCCTTGATTATCATTTTGGCTGAGGCAGGATGGTGAATCCTGCCTCAGCCAGAAAGAGCGCGCAATGAAATGGTCGCAAGTCAAATATCAGCCGGAGCGGACGCTAACCTATCTGGGCAGTCCAAGTGTTGTTCGTCTCGATGACGGCGCTTTGCTGGTCTCTCATGATTACTTTGGTTTGAAAGGCTGCCCCAAAAACCATGAAGCAGAGGAAAGCCTGACCAGTATCTACCGCTCAGAAGATGATGGCGAGACCTGGGTCAATATCACGCATATCATGAACTGCTATTGGAGTGGCTTGTTTATTCATGATGGCGCGGTTTACATCCTGGGTACATCACAGCAATACGGTTCGATTGTGATTCGACGCAGCGTAGACGGCGGATTTACCTGGACGCACCCGGCTGACGAAGGCAGCGGACTGCTCTTCAGAGGCGGCGCCTATCGCGTGCCACCCAGCTATCATTGCGCTCCCGTGCCGGTGGTCTGCCACGAGGGACGCCTGTACCGCGCCTTTGAAGACTGCGACCCGCCGGGCTGGGGCAACTTTCAAGCCGGCGTAATTTCCGCGCCGGCGGATGCCGACTTGCTGGATGCCGCCAATTGGACCATGAGCAACAAGTTGCCATGTAATCCCGAGTGGATACGAAGCGAGTGGGAACCGGCGGACGCCGAGGCGCCAGGCTGGAGAGAAGGCAATATCGTGGCGGCGCCCGATGGCCAACTCTGGAATATCATGACTTACGAGGCGGGTTCTATTGTGGAAGAGGTTGCGACTCGTCTAAAAATTGAAGACGAGGGCAAGACACTCGCTTTCGATCCTGAAAGCGGTTATGTCAACTTCCCGGGCAGCAAAGCCAAATTCACAATCCGACGCGATCCGCAAACGGGCAAGTATCTGTCTTTGGTTAACAACCTGGCGGATCCTGAATTGTTGCGCGAGATGGCTGAGGGAGACCTTAAAACCCAGGGTCACCGCAGCAAGCACCCCATGCGGCAGCGCAATGTGCTTTCCTTGAGCGTGTCGGACGACTTGTGGAATTGGCGCCTCGTCAAAACGCTCATGCGCGACGACACAGGTTTGGAGCCGGCGGCATCTATTCTGTTGACTGGTTTCCAATACGTCGATTGGCAGTTCGATGGCGATGACCTGATCTATGTGGTGCGCGCAGCCTATCGCGGTACGCGCAACTTCCACGATTCCAACAGGATCATTTTCCGCCGATTAAACAAATTCCGCGATCTTCTTTAGCCTGGGAGAGCAAGAGCAGATGGCCTGGCGCGAAGTCAAATACCAACCCGAGCGAACCTTAACCTACCTGGGAAGCCCGAGCATCGTTCGTCTGGCGGACGGCGCGCTGGTGGCTTCGCACGATTATTTTGGCTTGAAGGGATGTCCCAAGAATCACGAGGCTGAAGAAAGTTTGACGAGCATCTATCGGTCAGAGAACGATGGCATGACCTGGGTCAACGTGACGCATATCATGAACTGCTATTGGAGCAGCTTGTTTCTGCATCGCGGCGCTTTGTACATTCTTGGCACATCACAGCAATACGGCTCGATCGTGATCCGTCGCAGCGATGATGGCGGTTTCACCTGGACACATCCCGCGGATGCCGACTCCGGATTGCTCTTTCGTGGTGGTCCCTATCGCGACGCGCCGAATTATCATTGCGCGCCGGTGCCCGTGCTGGAGCACAAAGGTCGACTGTACAAGGCTTTCGAAGATGCTGACCCGCCAGTTCATGGACCGAGCTTTCACTCTTGCGTGATCTCCGCCCCTGCCGAGGCGAACTTGCTAGACGCCTCGAACTGGACGATCAGCAACAAAATTCCATTTGATCCTGACTGGGCGCCGGCTCAATGGGATCGGCCGGAACGGCCCTGTTGGCTGGAGGGCAATGTGGTGCGGGCGCCGGACGGGGAACTCTGGAATATCTTGCGGCTAAACGCGAGTCCTATGGTTAACCGAGCCGTGATCGTAAAGATTGAGGACGGCGGCCGAGCAATTTCATTTGATCCGGAGACCGGGTTCATCGATTTCCCGGGCGGCGGCACCAAGTTCAATATTCGCTACGATGCGCAAACGGGCTTTTATCTCGCCTTGGTCAACAATGTTACAAATCCTGAATGGACCAGGCAGCGAAACATCTTGTCCCTAAGCGTTTCGCGTGATTTACGTCACTGGCGGCTCGTCAAAACCTTGATGGCGGACGAGAGCGGGTTGTCTGCGGAAGACTCGATACGCCTTACGGGATTTCAGTACGTCGATTGGCAGTTCGACGGCGACGATATCATCTATCTCGTGCGAGCCGCCTATCGCGGCGCTATCCGCTATCACGACTCGAACCGGATTATCTTCCGCAAGCTGGAAGGTTTTCGCTCGTTCATTACTTGAGCATGTGCCGGTTGGTCAGGTGGAATCAGCGCCCTTATCCCAGATACTGCGCATTTGCCAGGCGTCGAGCCTCGCGACCGTCGTCGACAGACCCTGAGATCGTAGTGAGACGCCAAGGCTATCCTCGCGGCCGGGATAGACCCGCGTCGCCAGGCACTGTCTGCCATTGACGAATACCTCGACCACGCTGCGATCGATGAAGACGCGCAATTGCAGGGGCTCGTCGGGCGCGATATACACTGGCGCGGATTCCGGCGCGCGCGAAAGCGCATCCGGCAATGTCGACGAATACGATGTGTCAATTGTGATCATGCTTTCGTAACGCTGCGGAAACTTTTGCATGGCGGCCGAACTGGCGTTCATAGCCGCCGTTTTGGAAAGCCGCTGTCTATAGCGGCGCCCGCGATGTTTGTAAAAGGCGACGCGCGTAAATTCTTCTCGATCGGGCGCGCGCAATACGTTCAATTCGACCATGGGCGCGTCGCCGGGGTCAAGCTCGAGCGACAGTTCCAGCGCGTTGCCCTGAATATCGTCCAACAAGATTTCCCGGTTAGCGGGCAGCTCGATAGGTCCCAACTGTCGATGGTCATAACGCAGGGACTCGATATCGCCGGCGGGCTCCATGAGCAAGCGCTTATCCTCATCAAGGGTAAGCAGGCGCGGCAGGGTCATGATCTGGTTCCAGCCGCGGGTAGGCATGCCTTGGTTCATGTTGAAGATGACAATGACGCCACCCTTGCCGTCGGGTGTGGCCGAGGGCGCGTGGACGCCTGATGGCGTCGATGGTCCGAAGTTGAACAAGCCGCCATCGGTGACGACGAATTTGTCGCGATCCTTGTCATAATCGCCCAGCAGGTATTGCCCGCCGGTCATATGGCTGTACATGAGAAAGATATGCTTGTCATCGCCGATCGGCCAGAAATAAGGGCAAGCGCCGTCGTCGCCGACCACGGTGTAATGGTCATCTTCAATGAAGGGATGCAAGTAGTCCCAATGCTGCAGATCGGCGGAGCGGAACAAAAAATTGGCTCGGATCTGTTTGCGGTCCGGTCCATTGGGCAGCCAGCCACCCGAAAGCGCGTAATAATGATCGCCCTTCCGCCAAATACAGGGATCAAAGACGGTATAGGGCAAGGGATCATCTTCTGATTCCGACAGCGGGATTACGGCGCCATCGCCCACTTTCTCCCAATTGAGCAGAAGCGGATCAGATGCGATGGCGACCATATTGCCCAGCTTCGTGCCGTGATACATCGCGATGACGCGGTCGTCTTCCACCAGCGCGGAACCCGAATAGCAGCACTCTTCTGGATGGGGATAGATCGCGTAGGGCAAATCTCGCCAGTGGATCAAGTCGTCGCTGACGGCGTGCCCCCAATGCTGGCGCGTATCTTCGGGAGGATAGGCTTGGTAGAACAGGTGCCAGCGCCCTTGCCAAAAGCAGAGTCCATTCGGGTCGTTCAAGGTGCTTTCCGGGTTGACGTAGTGATACAGCGGACGGTGCGGGTCGGCGGCGAGTGTCGCGCGTGACTCCGTGAAGCGCCCCATCATCGGGTTGGCTGCTAGTTGCGCCTCTTGCTCTGCCAAGCTGTCGGCAAACTGATACTGCCGTACTATAGAACGATTATCCGGATTACCGTCTGTGCCCACGATCCTGATCTCTCTTCTCTATTCATAAGGACTAAGGTTTGACTTTCTCGAACCTATCTCGTCGTATAACCGCCGTCGACAACGATGCCGGTGCCCGTGATATAGCTGGCGTCGTCGGATGCCAGGAAGGCGGCAACGCTGGCGATTTCTTCCGGCTGTCCCCGCCGCGCCAGCGGGACATTTTGCAGGAAAGCCTCATGCACTTCCGCTGGCACCTCCCGGTTCGCTGGTGTATCAATCGTACCGGGAAGAATCGCAACGACACGGATGTATGGCGCCAGCTCCAGCGACAGCGCGCGTGTCAATGACAGGACACCGCCTTTGGACGCTTGATAAGCGGCGCTGCCGGTCAAGCCGACGATGCTGTGCACGGAGGCCGTATTCAAGATGACCCCGTTCTTGCTCTTCAGAAGCTGTGGTATGGCCAGCTTGCTGGCTTGCCACACCGGGCGCAGCGTAACATCAATTGTCCGCTGCCAGTCGTCGGCAGTCGTTTCCAGCGCGGTAGCGCCCCGCGCCCAGAAGGCGTTGTTGTGCAGAATGTCCAGCCCGCCGTAGGTTGTTACGGCGCAGTCGATCATTCTAATCAGGTCGTTTTCCAGGCTCACATCGGCTTCTACAAAGCGCGCCTCTCCACCGGAGCTGCGGATTTCGCCGGCGCAGTCTTGTCCTCCAGGGACATCAATATCGGCGATGACAACATGCGCGCCTTCGCGGGCAAAACGCAATGCCGTAGCGCGGCCGATACCTGAGGCTCCGCCGGTGATGATGGCAACTCTGCCCTCTAGCCTCATCGTGAGATTCGTCAAGCGCCCCCTCCCCTTGCAAGTTTGAACTTAGGACGCCTGTCCCGGGTACGACTCGAAGCGCCAATTGTCCCCATCCTCGCGCGCATAGCCGAGTCCGGGGAAGGGAAAATGGAAGCCATGAATGAGCGCGTTCCGCTCAGCGGCGCGTCGCAACAGCGCCCGGCGCGTTTCGATGCCTGTTTCCGGCAATTCATCCCAAGCAGGGTGCCAGCTGGTGTTTTCGATATGAATGGGGAGATCCATGGTGTCGGCGACACAGATCAGCGACCTGTCCTCTGAACTCACCTCGACGGAAATATGGTTGCGCGTATGACCGGGCGTGGCCAGCGTACGCACGCCGGGCGCAATCTCCTCACCCGCATCGATCAGTTCCAGTTGAGGCTCGATAGCTCTTAGGCAATGCCGGGCGAAGCGAATGTCTTCGGCATGAGCCATCTTGCTGATCTCGTCATCGCCAAGGTTGACCCAGTACTCCCATTCTCCGCGTACCATCACATGTTTGGCTTTGGGGAAGATCATGGAATCGTCTTGGGCGACGCTGCCGCAGACGTGATCGCGATGACCGTGCGTCAGGATGATGAAGTTGATATCGCCGGGGCTGTATCCGGCGCTTTCCAGGCCGGGCGTCAACTGTCCCAGGTGCGGATCAAAAAACGGTCCGCCGCCACTGTCGATCAAGATTCGGGCTTCGCCCGTATCGATCAAGAGGCAATTGCATTGCAACTCGTAATGGTCAGGAGAGATGCCATGCGACTTGAAGGCAAGCGCCAATTGCTCATCTGATGATCCGGCAAAAAATGTCGGCAGCAATTCAGCGTTGATGGGCTGAATGCCGTCACTGATTGAGACGCATTTGTATTGACCGATATCGAAGGTAAAAGTTCTGGCTGTCACAAAAGCGCTCCTTCTGAGGCGGCGGGGATTGTCTTCTTGCTCTATTGCGCTGCCCTAAAGTTCATACTGAACAATCCCTTTGCCAGTCAAACCGAGGAACATGGCTTCGCCGCCGGGATCAGGAACCAAAATCGCGGTGGGCGGGACTTCCGTCCTAATAAGAAAATCCCAGTTTTGCCCGGCATCGCGGGAACTCAAAACGCCATCTTCCGCCAGCGCATAAATCTCGGCATGACCATCAGACTTGTACAGAATCTGCAATTGATTGACCGATCCGGGTAGCGCGTCGGGGGACGTTCGATCCCAGCTTGCGCCTTCGTCGCAAGAAATGAAAAGACCCTTGTCTTCGGTTCCAGCCAAGAGCAAAGGCTCGTCTTTGCCGGCTGTGTATGCCAGGCTCAATACCGGCGCGAATTCGCTTGGGAATCCGATTTCTCGCCAAGCGCGCCCGCCGTTAGCGCTGCGGTACAAGCCCGTTTCGGTACCGGCGAAGATGGTCTCGTCTTCCCCCAAATGTGGCGAGGCTGCCAGACAAAGGACGCCTAGGTCGAACAAGCCGAAGTTCCAAGGCTGCCAGTTTACGCCGCGGTCGGTCGAAGAGAATACGCCGTCTTCCATTGCTCCGGCGAGCATCAGCCCGTCCTGCGCGAAATTTGGAGAGATAGCCAACGTCGTGAAGAGTGGAGGAGGCGCGGGGAACTTGGCGGCGAACCAGGTATCGCCCCCGTCGCTGGATCGCAGAATGCCCCCCTTGACCGCGGCAAACACTGTGCGGTCCTGGCCAAATGCCGGCGACACCGCAAGCGCCGTCGCAGCCATTTGGTAGACTGGTTCGTCAGTAATACGCAGCAGTTTCCAGTCCCTGCCGCCATCGGTTGAGCGGTGCAAGCCCTCCGATGTAGCGGCGAAGCAAAAGCCGTCTTTGGCGAAGCCTGGCGACGCTGCCAGCGCGTAGGCAGATTCGTCGAGCCCGGTGAATTCCAAGCTGATTACTTCAGCACGCATGTGTCTTCCTACCCGGGTTGACGCGCGATTTCCGGCGTCTGGTGATGCGCAATGACATCAATGGTCAGCATCATCCCGGCTGTTAGCACCGCATTGCGCAAGGCGGCTTTCATCACGGCGGCGCTGTCAACAAGCTCGCCACCGTTGGTAATCGCCCCGCTTATGACATCAAAGCCAAAACCATTGTCCAGGTCTGAGAGCTTTGCTATGACCTCGCCCGGTTCGTACCCGGCATTTTCGTAAATGGCGCGCGCGGGCTCTGCCAGGGCATCGAATAGGATGCGATGGGCTGCGCGCTCGTCGGGGTCATCGCCGGCTTGTGATTTGCTTTCCAGGACGCTGCGGCAGTTCATGTAAGCCATGCCGCCGCCCGGCAAGACACCGTCGCTGACCGCGGCGCGCATCGCGCTGGCGGTCTTTTCCGCCAATGTCTTTTGTTGATCGATCTCGATTTCGGACACGCCGCCGATCCACAAGGTTGCCGAGCCGCCCATCAGTCGACCAATTCGCTTTTGAAGCGCTTCTCGCATTAGCGGATCGTCGCTTTGTTCCAGCCAGCCTTGCAGGCGGCTAATATGTTGGCGCAACTTGCGCGGATCGCCTTTGCCGCCGATGACGCCGAAATTGTGGGCGCTCGCCCAGCCGCGCCGCGCCCGTCCGAAGTGCCCATAGGTCACGTCTTTAAGACCGTCTCCCGCCGCCTCAACAAGCGTTTTGGCGCCGGTCGCTATTGCAATATCCTCGAAGGCAGCCGCGCGATCATCGGCGTTCATGCCTGGTCCCTTTACCGCCATGACCTGGAAGTTCTTGAGTTTGCCATTCGCCATCATTAAGCCGGCCATCGCTTCGGCGGAGAGATCGGCGGCCACCAAAATCAGCTTTTCGATCTCTTGGTCGACGGCGATTTCAAGCATCGGCATGATGTGTCGCGGATCGTTGACTTTTGAATCCACGAGCACCAGGGCAGGCTCTTCGTAAACCGTCTGCAATTCGCTACGGTTGACGATCATATCGCGGGAAAACAGGCCGCTGTCCCAAGCCATGCCTTCAATGTATTCGCGCCGCAAAATTCGGCTGTGATCTTTACGAATATCAAGCCGTCCGTAGGCGCCGATGATATCGAAGATCTCTCCCAGCAATTTCGCAAGGTCTGGGTCGTGACAGATTGATTCGGCAACTTGCGCCAACCTGTGCTTGCCTTCGACAGTGTAGGTCTGTTCGTCGAGCGCGACGAGCGACTTTTCCAAGGCTCTTTCCAGATGATGTCGCAAGCGCATGGCGTTCCCGCCGGACGCCAGGTAATGCAAGCCGCCGTTGTATATCGCTTGCAGCAACACTGCCGCCGTAGCGGAACCGTCGCCCATACGCTCGTTCTGTCGGCAAATCAAGGCGCGCGCCAGCATGGCGCCGACATCGGCATCACGGCGGTGCAATTCTATGACGCGACGGGCAATGATGCCGCCATCATCGAGCACTTCAGGCGTATCTTTGTTTTCAATGAGGGAAGTGACGGCTACTGTTCGCGCGGTTGGACCCAACGTCGGTCGAATCGCAGACACAAGGGTATTGAGGCCGCGCTTTATGTTCTCCTGCGCTTGGGGCTGGAAAACCAGACCGGGTCGATAGGTTTTGCGAGAATGAAATGGAGGCTTTTCGCTCATGCGATCATCCACGGGCAAGACGTGAAGACCAGCAACCAGGGCAGCTTATGAAGCCCAACAGTGAGCGAGGACGGATCAACTGTGCCGAGATCAATGGCTTGTCGCGCGCTCGCCATCATTAGCCCTTGATCGCGCCGCGCATGATGCCTTCGATTAAATAGCGCTGTCCGAAGAGAAAAATAATGATTACGGGGACGAGCGATACGACCACACCCGCGAGCACGACCGAGATGCTGCCGGTCATCATATAACCCTGCAACTGAAAGATGCCAATGGTGATCGGGTAATTCTCGTGCTGCAAGAAAATCAGCGGGCGGAAGAACTCGTTCCAATGGAAGTTAAAGCTCAAAATAGCCAGTACTGCCAACCCCGGCTTGACCAATGGCAAATAGACGCGATAGAAAAGCTGCCATTGGTTGGCGCCGTCGATGAGCGCCGATTCCTCAAGTTCAATGGGAATTGTCAAATAATACTGCCGCAGCAAGAAAGCGCCAAAAGCGGTTGGCGTGGCTGGGAGGATCAGCGACCAGACGGTGTCAAACAATCCAAGGCTGCGGACCAAAATGAAAACGGGTATGACTGTTGCCTGAATGGGAATCATCATCGTCGCCAGGACGATCCAGAAGAGAAGGTCACGCCCTTTGAACTCCAGACGGGCAAAGGCATATCCCGCCAGCGATGCAGTAATCAGTTGACCCAGCACGGTGCCCCAGGTGATTATCGTGCTATTGAGGATCTGCCGGGCGAAAGGCACGGTCTCAAAAACCTGGGCATAGTTTTCCCAGGCGAAATCAGTCGGCAGCCATTTCGGCGGCACGGTGAATGAATCAACCCCGGCACGCAGCGAAGTCGAAATCGTCCACATGATCGGCGCCAGAACAACGCCGCTCATAATTGCCAGTATCATCAGGGGTATCCAGCGACCCAACTGATGGGAAACGACCTGCCGTCTGTGCTCGGCAGTCGATACATCGCCGGGCATTCGTGTCACGCTTGTCGACATCAATCAGCTCCCATGCCCGCCTACTGATAAAATACTCGGTTGCGCCAGAGCCACATCTGGACAATCGCCATGACCAGGATCATCAAGAAGACCACGATCGCGATGGCAGATCCATAACCGAATTCAATGTGCTTGAAGGCGTGCTCGTACATCACCATCACCAGCGTGCGGCTGGCATTGCCGGGTCCGCCGCGCGTCATGATGTAAGGCTCATCAAATACCTGAAGAGCGCCAATCACGCCTGTTACCGTCGCGAACAAAATCTGTGGACTGAGCAAGGGAATCGTCACCGACCACAGTCTGCGCAGCCCTTGCGCGCCATCGACGTCCGCAGCGTCCAAGACTTCCTGCGACAAATTGGACAATCCGCCCAGGAAAATCAAGAAAGTGAACCCCATATTGCGCCAGGCCGAAATGATGGCGATAGAGATCATCACCAGATCGGAGGAGGTCAGCCAGGGAATTTGCGGGATGCCGAGCAGCGTCAAGTAATAGTTGAGCGGTCCGAATTCCTTGTGAAAAATGTAGCCCATGAAGACGGCGACTGACGCGCCTGACATCAGCAGGGGCAAGAAAAACGCCGTGCGAAAATAATAGCGCAACCATACGCGGTTGATGCGATGCACAGCCAGCGCCAGGATCAAACCAATAGAAACCTGACTGCAAACAGCCAAAACTGTGAACTTTACGGTATTGACCAAGCCGATGATGACACGTCTGTCTTCCAGCAGGCGCTCGAAGTTCTCCAGGCCGACAAAGTCCGGGGGCTTGAAAATATTCCATTGAAACAGACTGAGACCAAATGAAACGAATACCGGTCCCGCCGTGAAAATAAAGATACCGAGCAGTGTCGGCAATAAAAACAAATAACCCAACACAGCGCGTCGTCGGCGCAGGCCGTCCATGGTGTCTTGCATCAACCAGTGAAAGATGCCGCCACCGGTCGCGGCTGTCGTTTCACGAGATGTCATTCGTCTGCCTCAGCATAAGTTAGAAGGGGTAGAGCCAATACGAGTCGTACTGGCTCTACATCATCGCAGTTGCTTGCTTATTCTTGGTAGTACTTCCGACCTTCGCGATTGGTCAACGATTCCAGCTCGGCTTGCATTTCGTCAAGCGCTTGCTGCGGGCCCATCTCACCGGACATGGCGAAGCCTGTATAAGTGGTGAAGATGGTGGTCATCGGGTTGGACCAGGGCGGCGCCGGGATGGGGGACGTGGACGGATGGTCATCCAGCGTGCCGTAGAAGACATCGCTGTTGGCGGGACCCGTCGATTCGAAGGCGTCCTTTTGGCTATAAGAGCGGCGCGACGGTGTGGTGATGATCACCGGATTGAAGAATATGCTGCTCTGGAAGCCTTCGTGGCTGACTTCAATCTTCATGAAATCCCAGGCTTCATCGGGCGCGGTCGAGGTAGTGCTCAGCCAGTGGCCGCCGGTGCCAAACTGATGTTTTTGGTTGCGCCAATTCGGCCAATATTGAACATCGAAGTCGCCTTTTGCCATGCCCTCGTTGCCGAGGCGCCCAGCCCAGAAGCCGCCAGCCGGCGTCATGCAGAGCAAGCCGGTAGCATAAAAGCCGGTGAGCGTCTGGCCCGTGCCCATGGCGATATCGGGCGTGACGCCTTCCTGCCACAAGTCGACGACCAGTTCCAGCGCTTCGACAACTTCGGAGGAATTGGCGACAGGATCGCGCCAGCGGAAGCCGCCGCCACGCCCGTCGGCTGCCATATCGCCCTCGTAGTAGCCGTCCCAGACCCATTCGCCGCCGGGCGCGCGCTCTTCGGTATAGAGGTTGCCGCCAGCGACAAAGATCCAGGGCATCCAGCTTCCCCAGAGACGGTTGGTCCAGGCGTAGCCGAAGACTTCAGTATTGCCGGAGTCGTCTTTCTTGGTTGTGCCGCGGGCGATCTCGACGAAGTCGTCCTTCGTCCACTCTTCTCCCGGCACTTCAAAGCCGTTCTCCGCCAATACGTTGGTATTGAAGTACATGTTCGCGGCGTTGAAGTCGCGCGGCGGTTCGTACAAGCTGCCCTCGTACATCATGGCTTCGGTCAATGAGGGATGCACATCGGAGAAGAAATCGGTCCAGAAGTCCTGGTCGGGATCGCTGGTGATGCGGTCATCAAGCGGCGCCGCCAAACCTTGACCGGCGAATAGCTGGCATGCCTCGGTCGCGGCATAGCCGACATCAATCGACTCGCCAGCTGCCACCAGCGCCAGAATCTTGGCAGCCACCTCTTCGTGGTCAATACCCGTAAGCACGACCCACTCGACATTCACGTTGGGATTCCGCGCCATCTGAATGTCGGCGACCGGCTGCAGCGTATTGTCATCGAGACCAGCGGTCTGCACTTTGATGGTCACCATATCCTGCGCGATTACACGAACCGGCAAACCGGACATCACCAAGCCTGTGCTGCCGGCGGCCGCCAACTTCAGTAAATCGCGGCGACTCATTTTCTTTTCTGCGCTCATGTTTCCTCCTGAAAATTTAGTTTTTGACTTTGTGGATAAATTGGTTCATCATTGTCTTGGGCATCACCTCCTCGTTTTCAGAATCATGTCCAAATGGTCGCTGAGTCTCGACTACAGTGTCGGATTTCAGCTTGATTGATACCGGACAACGACTAATTTCCAGTCTGTCGCCGTCGAGCGAGATAACTTTCGAAAGACTACAATTCTTTTGGCGATTCGTCACGAAAAGCAGCGAATCCATGTATCGGCTAACCATAACATTATTTTGTTCCTCACGCAAACCATTGCGTTAAAAAACTACGCATCAATTTGGACAGATAACAGCCCGGAAAATGTCTCTCTCGCGCGGGCGGTGAAAAGATGCCTGAAAGTCCTCTCAAATGACCAGAATATCTCGCGGAAAGCTGGTCAAGCTTTCGCAGCCGTCTTCCGTGATGAGGACGTCATCCTCAATGCGAACGCCGATTTCGCCCATACGATATATGCCCGGTTCGATGGTGAAGACCATGCCCGGTTCCAAGGGGCGCTGGTTGCCCTCGACGATGTAAGGCGCTTCGTGCGCTTGCAGCCCAAGTCCGTGGCCCGTGCGGTGCCGCATCAGCGATTCGTATCCGGCGTCTATAAAAACTTGCCGCGCCGCAATATCAACGGATTCGGCAGTAACGCCGGGCTTTGCGGCACGTCGTCCGGCTTCATTCGCGGCTTGCACCACTGCATAGAAGTCGCGGTGCTCGTCGCTGACCTCGCCGAGGAAAACCGTGCGCGTGATATCGGCGCAGTAACCGCCGAAACTCGCGCCAAAATCGAAAATCAGCGGATCGCCTCGCTCCATGCGATAGTCCAGAGGACCGGAATGGGGCAGCGCTGTATTGCCGCCGGCATGCAGGATGATGTCGAAGGACAGCCCCTCGCCGCCCATTTCTCTCATGCGCTCGTCCAGGATGGCTGCAAGTTCGATCTCACTCATGCCGGCGCGGGCTTCGCCGAGCGTTGCCCGCAGGGCGTTCTCGGAGATTTGTATGGCGCGTCGGAGCGCGGCGACTTCTCCGGCATCCTTGATCATGCGCAGTTCTTCCAGCGCTTCCGAGGCGTCGATCACCAGCGCGTCGGGCGCCGCGGAGCGGATGGCTTCGCCTTCAAAAAAGCGCATGAACAAGCCCTCGACGCCGATGGTCTTGCCCGGCGCGCCAAGGTCGCAAAGCGCGTCGCGGAAGGCAGTTTGGTAACCACTCGCATCGCTGTATGCAAATAATCGAGCTTGTACCGCATGTCGCTCAAAAAGGGGAATCTCCAATTCGGGGATGACGGCCACCGGCTCGGCATCTATAGCCAGGAAAATGACAATAGGGCGTTCCAGGACAAAGTGCACTGCGTCGAAAAGGTAACGATGGTTGGGTCCCGGGATCAGCGCGACTATGTCCAGTCCGGCATTTCGCATGATCGCGTACATTTTATCGAAACGGATCTGGTTACTCATCAGGAAATGACCTCTCGTGCTGAAGCAGCAATTGCAGTTGCGTTAGCGGTTTGGGTTGCGCGCATCGTTCAATCCGTCGCCGAGCAAGGTGATGCCGACCACGACCAGCGTGATCGCCACAGCCGGGAAGGCGCCGATCCACCATTCGGTCAGAAAATAGATGCGTCCCCATGCGACCATCGCGCCCCATTCCGGCGTCGGGGCGCTCGCGCCCAAGCCGATAAAGCTCAAGCTGGCGAGCAGCAATACAGCCAGACCCAGATCGAGGCTGATGCGCACAATGATGGCATAAACGGCGTTTGGCAAAATGTGTCGGAAGATGATCGCCGGCGACGACGCGCCCATCGCCCTGGCCGCGGTCACGAATTCCATTTCGCTAAGCTGGATCGTGATGCCTCGCAGCAGGCGCGCATAAACGGGCCACCAGACCGCCGCCGCGGCGATGATGGCGCTGCGCAGGCCGGGACCGAGCGCCGCGCTGACAGCCAGCGCTAGGATCAAGCTGGGAAAAGCCAGGACCAGATCGACCAGGGTCATGATGACACGATCGCTCCAGCCGCGCCAGAAGCCGGCCACCGTGCCCAGGACGACGCCGACAAGGCAGGCGACGCCGATGATCAGCGAGGCGGCGACCAGAGAAATGCGCGCGCCGTAGACGACGCGGCTGTATACATCGCGGCCGAGTTCATCAGTGCCAAAAAAGTGCTCGGCGCTAGGCGGCGCGTATAACTCACGGATGGAAGTCTTGGTCGGATCGTGACTGGCGAAGATCTCGGGCAGCAGCGCAAAGAGAACGAAGGGCAGGATCAGCAATCCGCCGGTGGTCAAACCGGGGTTCCTTCTACAGAACTTTGTCAGCTTGGCGACAACGTGGTCATCTCCCACCGATGTATCCCTTTCTTTGGTCGGCGCGTACGCGCTTCAACTGCTGTTTGCCAGTTGGCGCCGCTTTTCCTCGGATGCTCCCCTGTTCACTTGCAAGGTCTGCGCTTCCAGGATGACGCCATAGACCGTCTCAGCTTGCTCCAGGGAAACCAAGCCATCGCGCACGTCCGATTGCACATCTTCAAATGCGCGTTCCAGGGGCGAACCGTAACCGCCGCCGGCAGCCGTATCGAATCCGACTGTCATATCGCTGTCGGTTATGGGCAGCGCGCTGGCGACCTCGACTTTCTCGGCGCGCGTTAGAGCGGCACCGTCGCGCAGTATTTCGGCGGATATGCCGCCGCCGCCCCCATGCAAACCGAATGGCGGAACGTGTTGACCGGCAGCGTGAACGGCGACAGTCGCTGACCCGTCGAAGCTGGGCAGCAGTCCCAATTCCATGCGCTGCGCCAGTCCGCCGCGCTGCTGCCCGGCGCCACCCGAATCGGTGATAAATTCGCGGCAGCGCGTCAAGATCGGTACCGTGATTTCGAATAGCTCAACCGGAACTGCGCCGGCGAGCGCCGGTACCTGGACAGTCGAAATCCCGTTTGAGCGGGCATTGGCTCCCATGCCGCCGGCGCTGAACAAATAGCAGTGCTCCACCGCCCCGTCCTCCGCGGCAGTAGTGAAAACGCGCGTGCTCACCAGAAATCCGGAGCCGGCGATCACGCGATCGGGCAAGACTTCTGCCAAAGCCCGCAGAACAGCGCCAAATATATGCGCGCCGATACGATGACGTTGGTTGCAGGAGGCGGGCCGCTGCGCGTTCAGGATGCAGCCGGGCGGCGCGCTGGCATGGATCGGTCGATAGCAGCCGTCATTTCCCGGAACATCCGGCAATAGGGTGGCTTTCAGGGCGTAGGATATTTGTCCATGTGTAAAAGTGAATGTCACGTTGATGCCCCCGCGAGGCTGCTGTGGCGATGTGCCGCTGAAGTCGATATCGATTTCCTCGCCGCGCACTTCAAGCGCGCAGACTAATTTCAGGGGTTGATCCAACTCGTCAACGATCACTTGGGATCGGTAAACGCCGTCAGGCAGCGCGCTGATCGCCTTTCTCATCGCAGCTTCGGAGCGGCGGTGAATCTCGCGGGAAACCGCTCGCAGATCCGGGAGGTCATACTCGTCGAGCAGCGCCAGGCAGCGGTCGGCGCCGGTCTGGTTGGCGGCGGCTTGCGCGTGGATGTCGCCGATGACGGCGGTCGGCAGGCGAACATTGGCAGCTACGAAATCGAGCACGGTCTGGTTCAACACACCGCCTTGATAGAGCCGCACCAGCGGGATCAGCAAGCCTTCTTCGTAGCTGTCGGTGACGCGATTGGTGTCGATGGAGCCGCCGACATCGGCGTGGTGCGCGATGCTGGCGGCGAAGCCTACGAGAATGTCATTTTTGAAAAATGGCGTGATCACAGTGATATCGGGATGGTGGCCCGCATTCTGCCAGGGATCATTTGAAATGAAGACATCACCCGGCGCAATGTTGTCCCGTCCGAACTGTTCCAGCACGATGCTGCATGTGTAGGGCATCGTTCGATTGAAGATAGGCAAGCTGCGATGCGCATGCGCGATGCACTGCGCATCGGCGTCGACAAGCACGCAGCCGTAGTCGTTTGAGGCGGTTATGGTGGTGGAGAAAGCCGTCCGAGCCAGCGTCGTCGACATTTGGTCGGCGACGGTGATCAATCGCTGCCAAAGGATTTCCAGTGTCAGTGGATCGATTTCGCTCATGTTGACCCCAGCTCTTTCTTGATCAAGGTCCTTGGTTCCAGTTCGCATGTCTGAAACAAAGCCCATTCTTCGATTTCTTGTCGCGGCGGCGCTTCGCTGCCCCATTTTCGGCTGGGCCGCCAGCCGAAGCGCTGCGCCGCTTCCGCCAGGAATTCCGCGTATTTGAAGGGCGCCAGCGCCGAATCAATGACTGGTACGCCCAGTTCCTCTTGCAAGGTTTGATGAAAGCCGACTTCGGCGCTGCAACCCAGGATGATGACTTCGGCGCCATCGTCTTCAACGGCGCGTCTGCCCTCGCGCAGCATGGCTTCCATGGCGCGACTGGCTTGCGCTTGAAAGTCGAGCACGTTCATGTTCAGCGGGCGCATTGAGCGCAAGCGAAGACCATAACCGTAGCTGTGAATATTTTCGCTCATCTTGGCGATCGCCTTGCTGGCTCCCACCAGCACGGAAAAGCTGTTTCCCAGATGTGACGCAATCGCCAAGGACGATTGGCAGGGCGCGGTCACAATGGCTCTGCCAGATACTTCACGCGCCTCGCGCAGCGCCAGATCATAAAAGCAGCCGATCACAAAGCCATCATAGTGGTCGGCGAAGCGATAGACCGCCGTCACGATATCAGCCATGACAAGCGCTTCGTAAGCGTGGTAGCGCAGGTGGCGCGGCTGCGGTCCCGGGGGCAAAGACAAGATGTCTATTTCCGTATCGGGTCGCCTGGAAGCGGCGAAGGCGGCCTTCAAGGCGTCGGTGTAGAGTTTGTCTTCTACGATTGGGTCTATCCACAAGATTCTCATGCCGGGTCCTCCCTTATCCGCGCGCTCATCGCAGACGCAAGCGCACATTTGCGTATCGGTCTACGAATGCCTTCATGCCCGGGCGCAGGACAATCGTCGATTCGCGCTCTTCTATGATCGCGGGACCGGCGATTGTCATGCCCCTGCCCAGCCGGTAGCGGTCATAAGTCGGCGTGTCGACGAATCCCCCCGCTTCAGCAAAATACGCTTGCCGCTGGCATTTGAAGGCCGGGGCGGGGTCCAAGCCGGCCTCGGCAAGCGTTTGCTGTTTGATGGGCGCGCGCGCGCCGGATACCCGGCTGCGCCAGGTCAAAAGTTCGATGGGCGTGTGCTCCGGCACGTAATGATAAAGTCCTCTATAAGTCGCGTTAAATCGCTCAATAAAAGCGGAAACATCCATTTCGCTCAGGTCATGGGGCAGGGGAACCTGGATCTCATGAAGTTGCCCTTGGAAGCGACCGTCAACGCTTCGTTCGATTTTCACATCCTGTTCGCCGATGCCGGCATCACGCAGCATCTGCAAGCCCTGAGCTTCCATATCACTGAAGAGATCCTTCACGACCGACCAATCTGCGTTTGCCAGCATAGTTGGATAGGAATGAGCGAAGTCAAAGGCGACCGGCGCGATCAACAAGCCGATTGCAGACGCGACGCCGGCGCCGGGCGCAACGACGACTTCAGGACTGCCCAAAATCGAGGCGACGCCCGCGGCGTGCACAGGTCCTGCGCCGCCGAAACAGATCATGGCATAGTTGCGCGGATCGCGCGCCTTTTCCAGAATGTGGATGCGCGCTGACGCCGCCATATTCTCGTTGACCAGCCTGTGAATGGCGTCAGCGGCTTCGACGGGGGTCCAGGAAAAACTCTCGGCGATCGCTCCTAGCGCGCCTTCCGCCGCCGCCACATCGAGCGCCATTTCGCCACCAAGAAAATAATCGGGATTGAGATAGCCCAAGACGAGATCCGCATCGGTCACAGTCGGCAGATTGCCGCCGAAGCCATAGGCTGCCGGTCCCGGGCTTGAGCCCGCGCTTTGTGGGCCGACCTTGAGCAAACCCAGATCATCCACCCAGGCGATAGAGCCGCCCCCGGCGCCGCTTTCCAGGATATCAACTGTGGGAAATTGCAGCGGGTAGCCGCTGCCCTTGGAGAATCGGTTGACCCGGGCTACTTCCAGATTGGAGGCAATCGCCGGTTTTCCGTCGTGAACCAACGCTACTTTTGCGGTTGTACCCCCCATGTCGAAGGAAATGAGATCGGAATGACCCGCCAATTCGCCGAAATAGGCCGCGGCGAGCGCCCCCGCGGCCGGTCCCGATTCGACCAGACGAATGGGTTGTTCGGCAGCCGCGGAAGCCAGCGCTGTGCTGCCCGACGAGAGCATCAGATAAAAGTTCCCTTTGAATTTGGACGCGATAAGTTCCTCGCGCATGGTCTGTAGATACCGGGACATCAGCGGCAAAACATAGGCGTTGGCCACGGCCGTCGATGTCCGCTCATATTCACGAATCTCCGGCGCGATATCACTGGAGAGGGTCAGCGGGACATCGAGCCAGCATTCACGAACCAGTTCCGCGATGCGTCGTTCGTTGCTCGGATTGCGGTAGGAATGCAGGCAGGACACGGCGATCGCGTCGACGCCTTGCGCCTTGAAATCGGCCACCGCATGACGCACGTCTTCTGCGCAGACGGGCTTCAGTATCCTGCCATCGCGGTCGACGCGTTCGCCGACGCCGCGCCGCAAGTAGCGAGGGCTGAGCGGAGGCGGATATTGCAAGAAGAGATCGTAAATTGCGTAGCGCTGCTCCGTTCTCATTTCCAAAATGTCGCGGAAGCCCGCGGTTGTCAATAAACCGACCAGCGCGCCGCGATGCTGGATGAGCGAGTTTGCCACCAATGTTGTGGCATGAAATAAGTTGAGCAACTGATCGTGGCCGATACCGGGTGTTTCCAGCAGCTCTCCCAAACCGCGCAATGCGGCGGCTTCGGGACGATCCGGCGTCGTCAATACCTTGAAGATGTCGAGCTTTCCCGTGTCTGTATCGAGCAAAGCGAAATCGGTAAAAGTACCGCCTATATCAAAGCCGAGCTCGTATCCCATAAGGCGTCCTTATTCGCGCGATGTCGCTACTGATGTTGAATCCGCGGATCCAACTGAACATAAAGCAAGTCCACGATGGTATTGGAGACCACAAATATCACCGCAATAACCAATGCCGCGCCGATGACCGCGTAAAAGTCAAAAGAGACCACTGACTCAACGGCATAGCGTCCCAAGCCGGGCCAGGTGAACACGACTTCAACCAGGACCGCGCCGCTCAAGAGAAATCCGATTTGGATACCCAACATGGTGACGACAGGAATCAGCGCATTGCGAAAAGCATGACGGAGAATGACACGCTTCTCGCTCAAGCCCTTGGCGCGTGCCGTGCGCACATAAGGTTGAGAAAGCGTCTCGAGCATGCCGCTGCGGGTGAAGCGCGCGCCAACCGCAAGGCGTCCCAGGGATAGCGCCGCGACGGGCAAAACCAAATGCTGCACGCTCGACCAGAAGACATCCCATTGACCGGCGAGCAAGCTGTCGATGGTGTAAAGCCCGGTCACGTGGGGCGGCGGCGCTATCAGGGTCGGCAAACGGCCTTCCAGAGGGAACCAGTCCAGCGACTTGGCGAAGATGAGCTGCAGGAAAAGCGCCAGGACAAATGGCGGTATGCCCATGCCAACCACAACCAGCATTCGGATAAGAATGTCGGGCGTTCTGCCGGCGTTGACTGCCGCCAGTATGCCCATCGAGATGCCCAGAATGACGATGACCACGCCAGAGAAAATCGCTAGTTCCGCTGTCGCCGGGAAGCGTAAACGCAAATCGTCGCTGACGGCTCGCCTCGTCAACAGCGACTTGCCCAGGTCGCCGCGAGCCAATCCGGAAATGTAGGTGATGAATTGCTCGTGGAAGGGTCTGTCCAGACCCAATTCCACCCGAAGTTTTTCGATTTGTTCCGGGCGCGCGTTGGTGCCAGCGGCGACGGCGGCGGGATCGGCAGGCAAGACTTGCGTAACGACGAAGAGAATCACCGCCATGCCAAAGAGCTTGAGAATCAGCGTTAGAAGGCGTTCAAGAATTAACCTGCCCATGGGTATCGTAAAAGCGCAGAACGCAGCCCGGTGAGCGAACCGCGTTCTACGTTAGCTGCCGTTGCGTCCGGATAGCTAGCCTTCCAACCAGATATCATAAGGATGCAAATCGCCCGGGAAGCCATAGGGATCGTATTGGTAGCCGCGAACTGAGGAATGCGTCAAGTCGATGTATTGCGACAGCATCACCGGGATCACGACCGCTTCGTCAATGAGGATTTGCTGCGCCTCGCAAAGCAGTTCGTCGATCCGCGGGTCGCCGGGAGCCAGCGTCGGCGCTTCTTCCAACAGGGCGTCAAAATCCGGATTGTTGTACCAGGCCCAGTTGCCCGTGCCAGTGTCAATCAGCGCCGAGTGATTGAGCCGGAAGAGCATCTCCCCGGCGTAGGGAATCGGGATATTGAGCCAGTGGCTGCTCATATCGTAGGCGGTATCGAAGTTGCGCTGCGCGTCAATAAAGGTGCCCCAGGGGATGTCATCCAAGACGACTTCGATATTCAGCTCAGCCAGGGCTTCCTGGAAGAGCACGGCGGCGAAGCGGCGCGGTTCGTTGGCGTGGCGATAAGCCTGCCGTACGCTGAAGCCATCCGCATAACCGGCTTCAGCCAGCAGTTCGCGGGCTTTGTCAAGATCCTGCACCGGCTCGAAGACATCGCAATGTCCGATCGTCCCAGCCAGCGCCGGCGATGTCAGGGGAACGGCAAAGCCGCCCATGACCTCGATCATGGCATGGTAGGGATAAGCGTGCAATAGCGCCTGACGCACTTGCTTGTTCGCCAGGGGACCGTCTTGCTTCATGAAGTGGTAGAAGCCTTGCAGCGGATTGCCGAAGTTCAGGTGGATGGCAGAACTGGTAGCGGCGCGGCGCACATCGGACAAGCCGGCCCAATCGATCAAATGAACTTCGCCGTCTTCCATCAGCAGCAAGCGCGTGGTGTAATCCAAGCCATAACGGGCAATGAAGCGCTCAATGTGGGGTCCGTCCCAACCGCCCCAGTAATCCGGGAAGGCTTCCATTTCGGTCTGACGACCGGGATCCCAGCGCACTAGCCGATAGGGACCAGTTCCTACCGCGTTTTCGCGGAAGAATTCACCAGCCATATCGCCGTCCATATCGTGCTCGGCAAGCGCTTGGGCGCTGACGATCTTGATATGCGGCAAGCCCGCCCAGAACTGGAAGTCCGCCGAACTCAGCTGAATGGCGACGGTCATATCATCGACGACCGTGACAGATTCGACGGGCGCGAGGATGAAGCCCAGATTGCCCAAGCCCAGCGCCTTGTGCCGATCGAGCGAAAGTTTGACGGCTTCGGCATCCAGAGCTGAGCCGTCGTGGAACTGAACGCCTTCCCGTATCGAAAGCGTATAGGTCAAGGCATCGTCTGATATCTCCCAACTCGTCGCCAGGCGCGCGACGATCTCGCCCTCGCGCGAATACTGCGTAAGACCCTCGTACATGGCGTTGATCACGTAGCCCTCGGTTTGCGAGATGCCCATTGCGGCCGGATCCAAAGAATTGGGCTCGCAGCAGCTACCCAAAACAAAGGCGCCGGTCCATTCGACATCCGCCGAAGCCGCGGGGATCAGCATTAATACCGTTGCGATTACTGCTAAAAGGACGCGTTTCCTATGAAGCATTTTCTGGCTCCTTAACCATTCTGTAAAACAAAGCAAATCCTGGAAAGCCCCCGCGTATTCACAGCCTAGAATTGACGCCCGGATTCTGATGACGCGCAATGCCATTTTCACTGCCGCGGCAAAGATACTTGCTTGATGAATTGGACTCTCCACGAATTGTTGGGGGGGAATATATCGCGCTGGTAGGCGGTTGTCAACAATACTCAAAAGTTGGAAGTTGCATCAATTGCGCAGTTTGGGCATCGGATTGAGAGCAATCTGCGGCGCGAGATTCACCCCATTTAAGAACAAGCCCCTGCCAACTTCCCTTGACAGGGGCGAAACACATTGTCGAAACTGTGGATTGTTTTGGCGACTTGCTCGGAAATGCGCGGATCTTACCAGCCGCGTTTGCCCAGTATCACTTCCTCTGGCGTCACGTTGATCCCGACCATGGCCTCGCCGAGATTGCGGCTGACATCGGCCAGAATCTCAGCGTCTTCGAAGTGGGTGACGGCTTTGACGATGGCCCGGGCGCGTTTTTCCGGATTGCCGCTCTTGAAGATGCCGCTGCCCACGAAGACGCCATCGACGCCAAGCTGCATCATAAGCGCGGCATCGGCGGGCGTTGCGACGCCACCAGCGGCGAAATTGACGACGGGCAGCCGTCCCAGCTCAGCAGTCTCCTTGACCAGGTGAAAGGGCGCGCGAATATCCTTGGCATAGCTGTACATTTCGTCTTCGTCCATACAGCTAATGCGGCGGATCTCGCCATTGACCGAACGCGCGTGGCGCACGGCTTCGACGACATCGCCGGTGCCCGCCTCGCCTTTGGTGCGCATCATGGCGGCGCCTTCGTTTATCCGGCGCAACGCTTCGCCCAGGTTCCGGCAGCCGCAAACGAAGGGGATGGTGAATTGCCATTTGTTGATGTGGTGCTCTTCATCGGCCGGGGTTAGCACTTCGCTCTCGTCGATGTAATCCACGCCAAGCGCTTCCAGGATCTGCGCTTCGACGAAATGCCCAATGCGGGCTTTCGCCATGACCGGGATGCTGACAGCATTGATGATGCCTTCGATCATATCGGGGTCGCTCATGCGCGCGACGCCGCCCTGGCTGCGGATATCGGCGGGCACGCGTTCCAAAGCCATTACTGCGCAGGCGCCGGCATCTTCGGCGATCCTGGCTTGTTCCGGGGTTACGACGTCCATAATGACGCCGCCCTTGAGCATCTGCGCCAAGCCGCGCTTGACCTTATCGGTGCCCCTCTCGCTGCCGTTCTGCTGGTATCCGTTTGTTGCCATGTTGCCGCCTCACTTTACTGAACCGATTCCTGCCATATCCTATGTGATACGACGCCAGAATCCTATGTCCATTGCAGTCCATTCAGACCATTGCACAACTGATACAGGATCGTTGACGATAGCCCAGGCGCGAGTCTACACTATGTCATGTTCTTGGCTCGACCAATTGCGACAGTGTGAATCAGATGCCGGACGACTCGATCAAGATCGACACCATCAAGCCAGAATACGCCAAAGCGCTGGAACAACTCCAACGAGATTGCTTTCCCACGCTCGCGGACAACGAGTTGATGTCCGAGGCGCATTTTCTCAACCACTGCCGTCTCTTTCCAGAAGGGAATTTTGTGGCGCTGGCCCGCGCCCGGGTGGTGGGCTTGGGTTCGGGATTCCTGATTGATTTCGACTTCGACCATGCCCAGCACAGCTTCCAGGAGATTATCGCTGGCGGCAGCTACAGCCATCATGATCCCCTGGGCGATTGGTATTACGGCGGCGACATCAGCGTTCATCCAGATTTTCGGGGGCGCGGCATTGGCTCTAGCTTATATGCGGCGCGCAAAGAGATCGTACAAAGGCTCAACCGCAAGGGCATCGTCGCCGGCGGCTTGATTCCCGGCTTCGCCGAGTACAAAGATCGTATCACTGTACAGCAATACGTTGATCGCGTGGTAGCGGGCGAATTGCGCGATAGCACGCTATCGTTCCAGTTGAGCCGCGGCTTTGCCATGCGCGGATTGCTGGAAGATTACATTGAAGACGCCGCTTCGGATAATTGGGCGACGCTTATCGTCTGGGAAAATCCAGATTTCAAGCGCGACTAAGCTGCGACCGGGCAGATTCCTGATCGAGCAGCCTAACCAGTCGCTTGGCTCAGCGCTGGCTCAATCCAGTATTCGGCGCCTTGTCCCGCAGCCGTCCAGCCGTCAACCTGATTGTACTGGATGGGAAACCAGCGCCTGCCTTCGTCATCACATTCCGGATAACCGGTGATGAGGAAGTTTGTCCCGGCGGGCATCCTGCCCAGGATAGTGGCGCCCGGGGTACCTGCGCCGTCGCGGATATTGTTCGCTTCTCCCGCCGAAACCGCGCCAATCATGCCCTTGCCCAGGCGAATTGGCGGGCTGTTGGGGCAGTTGACGTGGTAGAGCAGCCAGTAGTCGCCGTCGACGCCTTCGACAGTCCAGCCGGAAAAGCCAGCGGCTTGGACCGAATACCAGTAGTATCCGCCGGCGCAGACTGGACCCTGAATGACAGTGACGACCTCACCGGCTTGTATCCTGCCGACTACCTCGGCATTGAGGCTGGCTGCCGCGCGGACTCTGTTTGCCAAGCCCGGGCTGACGACCGCTTGCTGGCTCGGACGCAATTGCGGCTCCAGCGCGCAGATGCCGGGGTTGGCTTCGGAGGCCGGCGCGGCTTGGATCGCTGCTACGGCTCCGGTGGTGACCCACTCCATCGGCGCCCAGACCAGGCTAACCGGTCCTGGTATCGGGAAGGCATTGTATGCGGCTGCGTCGCTGGCTAAGGCTCTTGCCTCCGTCAACATACCCGGGCGCCAGGCGCTCACGCGTTCTCCATTGTGCCAAGCCATTTGCGATCCGTCGCTTGAAAGCGCCGGTTGCCGATTGACGTCGACGTCCCGGCTGATGTAGCCGGTATCGTAGAGGCGGCCCCCGGTCACAGCCCGCCAGTGGATTTCCCAGCCGCCGCGTTCATTGGAAACAGCCGTCGGAATCAGTTCCAATGCGCCGGTGACGAATCGGTTTTTCAGACGAGGCGCGTCGATCAGACGGCTACGCGATCCATCCAGGGGATTCAGCACTTCCCAATGATCCTGCACCCTTAGCAATATAAGGTCTTGCCCCAGGTGATCAGCCCACATGAAATCGCTCGCCAGGTTGGATTTGTCGGGCGCCAGTTCCAGGTTGAACTGCTTTCGCGTTCCGTCTCTCGGATTGAATACCTCCAGGAGCAAGAACGGGCTTTGATTCCGGTAGAGGAAGGCGTATAGCATGCGAGCGATGCCTCCCGCGCCCCAACGCAAGCCCGGGACAGTGATGTTGCTTTCCTGGTAACCGAGATTGACATCGCCGGCGAGGCTGGCGGGCGCGCCGGTGTCGAGGCTGTAGACCTGCAGGGAGGCTCCCTCCAGGGATTGGACCAGGGGGTCGATTTGCAGCCATGCCAGTTTGCGGCTGTCGGGCGACCAGGCCGGTATCGAACGCAGATAGCCGGCGCGACTGGCGCCACGCTGGTCGGCAACTTTCCTGAGGTTCTGCCCAGCAATATCCAGGATCCAAATATCTGCGGGCGGCGTGCCGGCTGTCTGGCTGGCGAGGCCCGAGTTGAAGTCCGCGACAAATGAAGGCGCTGCTTCGAGGAAGGCGATCGAGCGCCCGTCGGGTGAAAGTACCGGACCGCCGTTATAGCCTGATTGGGTGATTGGCATAGCCGTACTCCCGTTCAGGCTATATTTCCAGAGATCGCCATTCTGGTAGGCGTAGATGTCGGGATTGGATGATTGCGACCTGGCGATGTAGCTGCCCGTGGCGACAAGCGCCAACAGGAAGAGCCATAGCATCTTCTTCATGGCACAGTTTCCCCCCAAATGCTTCACAACTTCATCTTATCACGGGATTTGAGCTTCGTTCAATCAAGAGGAAACACGGAGCGCAGAGTAAAGAAACAGGGATTCACCGCAGAGGGCGCAGAGAGGCTTTGCTGCTCTGGAAGCGAATGCGGAGGCTGTTGGGATGGGTACCAACAAGTTCAGGCTCCAAGTCAAAGAACTGGTCATCGAAAGCGCCCTGGTTGTGGAAACGGGTCCGCATAATCGTAATATCTATCGCAAGCTCTCCCAATTCAGTTAGATAGATAAATCCTCCCTAGGGATAGAATTTATCTATCTAACTGAACCCACACTCCGTTGGACAACTTTTGTTGTTGTTGTCCAACGGGAGTGTTCTTGGGCGCGGGCGACAGGGATCCACCACAGTCGCCCGGCGGCAGCGGATGGTCCTGCCGCGCTCACACAAAATAACGAGCCGGTCGCTTCGCATGTGACTTCATAGCTAGGGCAGGGCGTGGTGTTACGTATGAACTGTCTTCAGGTCCGCGGGTTATAGAATT
>JAJEFB010000005.1 GCA_022820665.1 Anaerolineae bacterium
AACGAGTCAACCGAATGCTGAGGCGACTTTTCCGTCCCAAAGGAGCATTTCATTCCAGACTGGGATTAATCGCCGCTGTTGCCCGGGTACTCAATCCTTTTCGGCTCATTTGAATTTCAACCGAAAAGGATACACTACCCCAAAAGGTGAGTGCATTTCAGATTATTAGCAAATTACATGGCTTTGCCGTTCAAAAGCAAAATTAACCACAAAGACACGAAGAACACGAAGTTTTTCTTGAATTCTCTGTGCGCTCTGTGGTGAATCCGTACGTAGAACCCGTCAAAGGGCGATGCGCTTTTGTAGTTCCTAGAGCATTCTGCCAAAATATTGAAATACACCGCCAAAAGGTCGCCCTTTTCTCCCCAAAATTCTGTACGAGCGAGCGACCTGCGGTGTCTACGCGCAGCGGCGGCTTGACCTCCGCCTAGCCCTTCACCGCGCCGATCGTCAATCCCGATATGAAATAGCGCTGCAACATGAGAAACAGCGCAATGACCGGCACCGACACCATAGTCGCCGCCGCCATCATTTCACCATAAGGAATCTGCGACGCCGTCGCCTGGCTACGCATGGTCGCGATGCCGACCGGCAGCGTGATGACCTCGTTGCCGCGCAGCACCATCAGCGGCCAAATAAAACTGTTCCACGACCCAAGGAAGGTCAATATCGCCAGGGTCGTCAAGCCGGGCCGCACCAGGGGGACAATGACCTGGGCGTAAATCCGAAATTCAGAGGCGCCGTCAATCCGCGCCGACTCCATCAATTCCGTCGGCACCGCCTGTATATATTGCCGCATCAAGAAGATGCCAAAAGCCGGCGCCATCCAGGGCACGATCATCGAAGCGGGATGATTGACCCAGTCGATCCGGCTCATCAAGATGAAAAGCGGAATCAGCATCAACTGGAAGGGAATCATCGTCGAGCCGATCAGGATGATGAACAAAGCATTCTTGCCGCGAAAGTTGTACTTGGCGAAGGCGAAGCCAGCCAGCGAACAGAAGAAGAGCACGAATACCGTCACCACCCCGGCGTATATGATGCTATTGGCATACCAATAGGGAAAATGCCACTTGGTCAGGAGGGATTCGTAATTCTTGAATGACCACTCGGCCGGCGGTAGCCAGGGCGGCAGCGTGAAAATCTCGGTCGTCGTCTTGAACGACGAGAAGATCATGAAGGCGATCGGAGCCACCGTCAACAGCGCCCCGCTGATGACCACAACGTGCAGCGCAACCACGCCCAGGCGCTGACCGAATCGCTCGTCCATCAGTCCTCCTTCCGGAAGACGCCGTACCACTGCAACTGCAGCAGCGACAAAATGAATACCGTCGCGAAAAGCACCGTCCCCACCGCCGATGCGAAGCCTAGACGCAAACGCGTATACCCGCGCTCATAGAGATACTGCACCACGCTCATGCTGGCGTTGGCTGGTCCACCGCTGCCATTGGTCAATATCTGGATCTCGTCGAAAATCTGTATTGAACTCAGCAAGACGATAATACTGACGAATAAGATGATCGGCCGCAGCATGGGGATTGTGATGCGAAAGAACTTCTGCAGCATGCTCGCGCCATCAATAGACGCCGCTTCGTATAATTCTTCGGGAATGCTTTGCAGCCCCGCCAAAAAGTAGATGGTCAGCAATCCGGTCGAGCGCCAGGCGATAAGAATGATTATCGCCACCTTGACCCAGGATCGATCGCCCAGCCAGTATATCGGTTCCAGACCCAAATAGATCAACGGCGCATTTAATAAGCCAATGTCTCGATTGTAGAGAATCTGAAAGACCAGTGTAATCGCCACCGTCGAAGTCACCACCGGCGTGAAGTACATCGCCCGCCAGACATTGCTGAAACGCAGCGACTTGGAATTCAACAGCACCGCCAACACCAGCGCCAATGGCAGGACGATCAGAAGGCTGGCAATCGCATAAACCGCCGTGTTGGTCGCCGCTTGCGCGAACACTTTGTCGCTTAGCAGGCGTCCGTAATTGCGCGCCAGAACAAAGCGCGGGTCATTGATGCCATCCCAGCGGAACAAGCTCAGCACCAGCGCAATCAGGCTGGGCGCCAGAAAGAAGAATGCAAACAGGACGTAAAAAGGAGAGATGAAGGCATAGGGCGCGAGCTTGTGCTGCTGGAAACCTCCACCAGCCCGCGCCTCACGCCCACGCGTCATTGCAGCCTGAAACATGCTCTGCTCCTGTTTGGGGGAAAGGAAGCGCTGGCAAGACATGCGCCCTGCCAGCGCTAGATTGCCGCCTTACTCGGCGAAAGCGATCTCGTCTTCCATGTACTGAACGATGTTGTCGATCGCTTCATCAGCGGTGATGGCGCCGTCAAAGAACACGGCAAGCTCGGCCGCCATCTGCGCCTCGAAGGTCGCCCGGAACAAGCTCTGATACCAGATCGGCACATCGTCTACGATCTCCGCGAAGACCTCGCCCGTCTTTTGACCGGCATAAAACGGATCGGACAGACCTACGATTCGATCATCGTGGAAAGCAGCTGCCATCGTCGGATAGTAGGCGATCTCCTCGTAGCGCTTGATCTGATTTTCGAGCGTCACATAGGTGTATTGCAGCAGCTCCCAGGCATATTGAGCATTCTCGTTCTCCTTGGCGACGGCGAAACCGGTGCCGCCCCAGACTGAGGTCTTGTGGCCGTCGCCATCGTCCCAAACCGGCATGCGGCCAATTCGAAATTCCTCAGCCATATCTTCCGCCTGCGGTTTCAGGATGTAGTCGGAATACCAATCGGGCATAATCGCGCCGACCAAATTGCCTTCGCGATAGGCATTGATGATCGCCGGTCCCCACACTTCGGCGCTGGGAACATAGCGAATCGCGCCGCTGTCCAAGCCTTCGCGCAACAAGTTCAGCACTTCAATCGCAATCCCCCGATTCGGCTCCTCGGCCAACACAAACTCGCCGTGGTCGTCGAAAATCGCGCCGCCTCGCTGTAGCAAATACATCATGAACATGCCGCCGTGGTCGGTAATGTAAGACATGGCGATGCCTTCTTCGGCAAGAGCCGCGCCCGTCTCGATGTACTCATCCCAGGTCGACGGCACTGACAGTCCCCGCTCCTCGAATATCGACGGCTGATAGTAATAGACAACGGCGCAAAGCGAGCTGTCCACGCCATAGACCCGACCCTGATATTTGTAAGGCGTGTGCCGTCCTTCTACGATCAGGTCATAATCGTCAGCCAGCAGATCGGTCAAATCGAGGAACTTGCTCTCGATGATGCCGCCCTGCATGAAGCGCGGGAACGATCCCTGCTCAATGCCCAGCAAATCGGGGATCTCCTCGCCGGCCGCCAGATTGCCCAGCACCTTGTCGAACACACTGGGCACCACCTCAAATTCAAAGGTGAAATTGACATCCGGGTAGCGCTCTTTCCACTCCTCGGCGCGCGCGCTGAAGAACTGCACGTACAAACCATCGTGCGTCCACATCGTCATCGTCACTTCGCTGGCGTCCTGCGCCGCCGCCGGCAGCGCCGCCGCCCAAAGCATTAAGCAGACCAGCAACAACGCAACAATCGTTAAGACCCGTTTCATATCAACCTCCCCTTAAAAAACATCCAATTCACAAGTGATTCGAATACGATTTGCGGACTGTAACACGTTCGAACATGCAGTGCAAATAGACTAGGGGCGCCATACAGGCGCATGATTGCAGCCAAAATGTGCTATAATGCCCGCTCGAACCGAAGCTCTTGGAGCAGCGAAATGCAACCCTTGCTCAATGTCGATACCGCCCTCGCCAACATCCTCGCCGACATGAAAACGCTGGAGGCGGAGACCGTCTCCCTGCCCGAATCGCACGATCGCGTCATCGCCGACGATATCGTCTCGCCCATCGATCTGCCGCCCTTCGACAACTCGGCAATGGACGGATACGCAATCCGCTACGGAGACAGCGCCACCGCCGACCACGCCAATCCCGTCAGCTTGTCCGTCGCGATGGACATACTCGCCGGCAGCGCGCCGGACCGTCGACTTGAGCCGGGACAGGCCGCCCGCATCATGACCGGCGCGCCCATCCCCGCAGGCGCTACAGCGGTCATACCAGTAGAAGATACCGACGATGATTGGAGCAAAGGCGAAGACAGCCCCCTTCCCGCTGAAGTGCGCTTCTTTCGCCAACTAGACCGCGGCGAGAATATCCGGCGCGTGGGCGAAAATATCGAGGCGGGCGCGACGATCATGAGAGCTGGCACGGTCATCGGACCGGCGGAAGTCGGCATGTTGGCGGGCATCGGTTGCCCGCGCGTCGACGTCATCCGTCAGCCCAAAGTTGTCATCCTCAGCAGCGGCGACGAACTGGTTGATATATACGACGAACTGAGGCCGGGTAAGATCCGCGATACCAACGGCTACACGCTGGCCGGCTTGATTCGTCAGGCGGGCGGCATACCGATCCGCTTGCCCATCGCCAAAGACAATTTGGAATCCATCCGCGCCCTCTATCGCCGCGCGCTGGAGATCAATCCCGACCTCTTGATCAGCACCGCCGGCGTTTCTGTTGGCGCCGCCGACCTGGTCAAGGTGGTCATGAACGAACTCGGCGACATTGATTTCTGGCGCATCAATATGCGGCCCGGCAAACCGCTGGCTTACGGCACGATACAGGGCGTCCCCTTCTTTGGTTTGCCCGGCAATCCCGTATCGACCATGGTGACATTCGAGATTCTGGTCAAGCCCGCGCTTGCCAAGATCGCCGGGCGTCCCTTCAAGCGGGAAACCGTAAAAGCCATTACCGCCGGACCCTTGAAGTCGGACGGGCGGCGCAGCTATAACCGTGTAATCTTGTCGCAAGAAAAGGGACGTATCATGGCGCAAACGACCGGTATTCAAAGTTCCGGCGCTTTGATGTCCATGGTCAAAGCCGACGGCTTGGCGATCATACCCGAAGGGGTAACGGCGCTGCCCCCCGGCAGCGAGCTAAACGTGATACTCTTGCGAGAGCCGGATTGGTAGAACTGAATCCGCTTTAGAATTTAACTGGAAGGCATATGACACTGATCACCGCAAGGCGACTTCAAGGACTCTCAGTCATTTTCGGATTGTTCGTGAGCGGCTATCTAAGCTATTTGAAGATTGCCGACGCCCCTTCAGTCTGCGTCAAAGGCGGGGCTTTCAACTGCGACCTGGTATTGAATTCCAAGTATTCGGAATTGGCGGGCATCCCGATCGCCTGGCTCGGCTTCGCCATTTATCTGATCCTCGCCTTAATCCTGCTAATCGAAGACCGACACGAACTCCTCAGACTCTACGGAGGGCTCGCGGCTTTCGGCGTCGCCTTGTTCGCCTGGCTCTTCTCGATGTGGCTGGTTTACGTGCAGTTCGTGCTGCTGGGGGCTCTCTGCCCCTGGTGCTTGTCGCACGAGATCAATTTCACGATTCTCTTCGGGCTCATCTGCCTGCGGCTATATCGCGAATTTTCAGTAGAAGAAGCTAGCGTTCCAAATGAAAAACGGAAGATCTAGCGCGATCTTCCGTCGGTTATCCAGTTTTGCCTTGGCTAGGCTCAAGACCCACGTAATGTCCGCGCGAGAATCTCTTCCTGTCGGCTGCGATGATCCCGTCGCGGGGCGCGCTTCTTGTCATTGCGATCCAGGTTTTCTTCTGTGTTGCCCATCGCCCTCCGGAATGCTTGCGCCATGGAAGTCGGCACTTCGATCTCGTCTTCGGCGTCCTCTTCAACAGGAGCCAACGCGTCCTCGTCCTTCTTCATAGACAAGTCGATTTGGCGCGGACGCCCGCTTTTCTTGATGACGCGCACTTCCACTTCTTGTCCAATAGAGGCGACATCGCTCGGCGACTTCACATAGCCGTCCGCCATTTCGGAGACATGAACCATGCCCGGTCGCTCCGCGCCGAAGTCGACGAACACGCCAAAGTTCTCGACGCGGATCACTTCGCCCGTATATATATTGCCCTGTTTTATTGATTGCCACGGGACCAGAGGCGGCTTTTCCATAGTGAGCGCGACATAGCCATCCCGCCGTGTCTTGTACACGTAGGCCGTGATTTCAGAATCTGCCTGCACGACTTCTTCGAAGCGGCGTTCCTCGCCATTTGGGAGCTGTGAGATATGCAACAAGGCATCCTGGCCAGTGCCGATATCCACCAGCGCCCCGTATATACCCACATGTTTAACCCGGCCAGCAACCTCCGCGCCGACATCGAGCCTCTGCCCTACTTCAGCCATATTGACCTTGCTCCTCCAAATCCTGATACCAAGAACGGCGCGCTATGCCGATCCACAAACCTCTTCGTTATCAACATCGTCGCCGATGAAATCAAAGTTTTCGTCGATGGTTTCGTTGAACCCCCCAAAACCTCCCCAGTCGTACAATCGCGAACAAGCCAATAGCAAGTTCATCTCTTCCTGGGACATGTACATGGCTCCAAGTATTTCACTGCCGGTTGACAGCCTGCCGTTTTCAGCGCCGGCTACAAAAACGTAAATCACCATAGGAACTTCGGGGTAGACCAGCGCCATGTATGCCTGATCAGCAGCGGGCGCTTCACCACCGATGTAGGTCGCTTCGCCATACCGATCCATCACCGGTCCCAAGGTCATGTCGGGCGCAAATTGCAGCAACAAGGAGGTTACGGTTTCGCCATCTCGGCTGAAGACCTGGCAACAGACTTGCCCCTCTTCCGGCGCGAAGCCAAAGATCCGCGCGTCGCTGTCTTCGTTCCGCTCCGCTTCCTGAACGTCCTTGTAACGCGTATCTTCCTCGATCGACAACTTGGCGTCGCGATATAAGGTTTCACCCGGTACGATTCCGTTCCAGCAGGGGGCCTCGCAGGGCTCGCCGCTCAAAAGACTGAGGTCCTTGAGCTTGGTTTCGTCGAGCAGTCTGACTTCTGGCGCGCATCCCGCAACTGCAAGCGCCGCGAGGATAGACAACAGAGCGCATAGGAGACGTTTCATACGGATCCGCTTTCGACCGGTCTTGAGCGACAGTAGACGCGGATCATATCAGAGGCCTGCGGCTTTGTACAGTACTGGAAAAGCGAAGATTACTTGATTCCGCAGCAGATGAAAAAGGCGACGCCAAAGCGCCGCCTACGGAAGATCAATTCTTTTCGAGAGTCAGCGAATAATTGCCGATCGTGCCGCCAAATTGAGCGGCATATCGAGTCGCTACAATCGTGTAGGGACCATTCTCCGTTAGCGCTATGCCGCTTATGATCGAATCCGTTGCGAAACCGCTGGTACCGAGCAGCGCCGGATCGCCATCATCATTGGCGGCAATCTCGATCCCGCTCGGGCTAATCAAGAACAGGCTGGTATCGAGCACCTGCGCGGCTGCGCTCATTCGGATCGTAACCGTCTCGCCAGCCGCGCCTTGGAAGTTGTACACGTCAAAGGTATTGGATGGCGAGATTGTGCCGGTCACCGCTTCGCCCGCCGCTATCTCTGGCGCGTCGAGAGCCGCTGCCCGATAGGGAATCAAGGCGCTGCCGCCGTCGATAAAGCCCCCGTCTCCCGCAGACGCCCTGCCGTCCGGCAGCACTGTAAAATTGGTCACGAAACGCTGATTGACCAGCGGAAACTGTCGTTCAAGCGCGATCGTCTCTCCGCCAACGGCAATCGCCAGGGTGAAGTCCACCGGAGGCGGCAATTCCGAGCAAGCGTTCTGATACCAAACTTCAACCTCGTATGTCCCTGGCCGCATCCGGCCCGGCGGCCAGTAAATGTAAGACACCGGAGCGCCCGATGCCGCCGGAATGCAATTGACATTGCCTACTTCTTGCAAGATGCCGCCACTGCTCCCGAATGGAATATCGTCAAAGACTGATCCGCCGATCGGGTCGCGCACGAGCAATTGCAGATCGGCATTCGTGCCCCAAACCAGCGTCACTTCGATATCGCCCGACGGCAAATCCAGGGTCGTGAGTTCTGCCGGCGCATCACTGGCGAGACCGCCCAGCGTCAACTGGAATTGGCCCTCGGTTCCACCCAATTCCTTACCGTAGCGCGTCGCGATGATCGTGAAACTGCCACTGCTCAAAAGACGCGCGTTGCCAATCAGGGAATCTGTCGTGCCCTCTGTATCATCATTGACGCCAACGACGGATCCGCTCTCGTCAACGATTTGCAGCAGGGTATCGAGGTTCGGTCCCACCGCTTGCATGCTGACCGAAATCACCTCCCCTGCCGTGCCTGCGAAGGAAAACGTCTGGAACGGCGCTTCATTGCTAATCGCGCCGGTCACTGGGCTGTCGCGATTTATCGCTAACGGTACATTAGTGGCGATGTCGAATCCGGTCGGCAGTCTCGTTAGGCTGGAATCCGGATACACGCCGCCGGCGCTTACCGTTGCGCCTCCTTCGCTATCGACCTCGAAGCGAGCAACATAGACGCTGTTCTGCCCTTGCTGCGGCGGCGAAAGGACACCGCTGATCGTGCCGGCGAGCGTGTTGTCTACGGTCACTTCGGCAGCGAACGGGATAGAACCTGCGCTGCTTTCACATGATTCGCGATAAAAGATCAGTACTTCGTAACTGCCTGTCGGCAAGAACCCGGGTTGCCAGGTAGCCGTTTCTTCCGGGCTGGGACTGAGTACCTGGCACAATCCATTGGCGTCGAAGCCGAATACTCCGCCGTTGTTCGTGGCTCGCGAATCCCAATATAAAGTCTGCCCCGACGGATCACGCACTTGAAGGTTCATGTCCACCGCGCCCGACCAGGTCAGCCGCACCTCGATACCCGCGGCAATTAATACCTGGCTCGGGGCTGTAGCGGCGGAATCCCCGGTTTGCGACTCCGGCGCTTCCGCATCTTCGGGGGCGCTGATACCCAAAGCGATATCAAAGTTGCTGTCCGTAGCCTCGCTTCCGGGCGCCAGATATACGACGACAAAATAGCGGCCTCCTGTCGCCAGGACAGCGCCGTCGATCGCGACGCTGCCGCTGCCGGCCTCGTCAAAGGCGCCCGCGATAACATTGCCACTGGCGTCGCTCAGCAAGAGCCCCAATGCCTGCCCATTTGCGCTATCCACCCTAATTGTCGCAGCCGATCCAAGCGCAGCGTCAAAAACATACGAGGTCGCTGTCGCCGTTGGACCCAGGCTGTCGCTCAATGTGGAACCTGGCGCCAGAATACGAGCCGCGTCCTGCCCCGACGCAGGCATAAGAACCAGTACCAAGACCGCAAACAGCGCGGCAATCCGCATACAGCGCCATGCTTCTTGTTTAGTCATCAATTCAGGCATGGGAGTTGCCCTCCTCATTACAACACGAGACAGGTAAGGCTGGTTATCAGTGTGCTAGTCGCCTTCCATAAGTCCGCGCGCGACAGTGATTTCGTAACCGCTCGGCGGGTACCTGTGAAAAGTCTAGCCGATTAACAATGTCCGCGCCATACAATCTGCCTACTTTTCCCTGACGCCGTACCCACGCCGCGAGCCCCTGAAACGATCTCCTGCATTCGCCAATCGTTAGTGTTTTCGCGGCTTTCAGCCCGGTCTCGAATCATCTCATAATACAAGAGCCAAATGTCCATGACATCGATCGCCGCGAGAAAGTGCCAAAAACGCGCTTATAATCGGGGGCACATGCGATCAAATTTGCTTGATGCAAGCGATGGAGCAAACTCATGAAACATAAGATTCTGGCGCTACTGCTTACGGTTTTACTGGGCGTTGCGGGACCCTCCTTCGCGCAAAGCGCGCGGGAATCGACGCATATTGTGCGGCCCGGCGAAACGCTTGCGGTCATCGCCGCCCGTTATGAAGTCGATCTCAATGACCTTGCGGCGCTCAACGGCATCTACAACTATCACAGGATCTATAGTTGGCAAGAACTCGAGATCCCAAGTCTTTCCCCAAGTCTCTCCGATGAAGAGACGTCCATGGTCGCAGAAGACCGCAGCCATGTCATTCGCTATGGCGAGACGCTCGGCATGATAGCCGAGCGCTATGGCGTCGACTTGACGGAACTGACGGAATTGAATGATCTATACGGCAAAGTGATCTATCCCGGCCACGAACTGCTGCTGCCCTCATCCGCCGAACCCAGCGCGACCGTCCCCAACGAACGGCCGGTCACAGCCCAAAGCAGACAGCATATTGTGCGACACGGCGAAACGCTTGGGACCATCGCCGCAGCCTACGGGCTTAACCTCAACGAGCTCATCCTCGTCAACGGCATCTTCGGCCACATCATTTATCCGGGCCAGGCGCTCACCCTCCCCGATGCCGACGGCCGCACCCTTGTTAATGCCGCGACGGGCGCGTCAGCAACGGAACGCTCGCATCCGATTAAGCTAGGCGGCCAACTTTCCTACATCGTGCGCCCCGGCGACACGCTTGGGGATCTGGCCAGGCATTTTGGCATCACCTGGCCAGCCATCATGCGAGCCAACGATATCATCTATCCTCACCATATATACGTCGGTCAGCATCTCTGGATTCCGTCGACAGGCTCCGCCGGGCTTAATATTGCGGATGTCGAACCGGCGCCCGTCCCCGATCCGCCAGCGAAAACCGTCGACGCCGCGACGAGCGAAACCAGCGAACCCGCGCCTGACGCTCCCCCGCCCGGCGACTACTTCGAGCACACAATCCAACACGGAGAAACCCTCGGTATCCTGGCCATCCACTACGGCCTGACTGTCCAGGATTTGCTAGCCGCCAACAATATCATCCATCCGAATCACATATATGTCGGCCAGCATCTCTGGATTCCGGCAACAGCCGCCGCCGGGCGCGATGTTGCGGATGTCGAACCGGCGCCCGCTCCCGATTCGCTGGCAGAAACAAGCGACGAGGCGACGACTGAAAGCCCGGCGGAAACCAGCGAACCCGCGCCTGACGCTCCCCCGCCCGGCGACTATTTCGAGCACACAGTACAATTTGGAGAAACGCTCGGCATTCTGGCTATCCACTACGGCTTGACTGTTCGGGATTTGATAGCCGCCAACAGCATCGACGACGCCAATTACATCGAGAGTGGTCAGACGCTCTGGATACCCGGATCAGCGAAAAGACGGGATCCGCCCCCGCCGCCACAACTGCCGGAACCCGCTCAGCAACCGGCAACCGAAGTCGCCGCAGCCCCTGCCGCCCAGGCTCCACAGACGCAAAACGCGCCGGTTGTCGCTGGAACACGGCGGCAGCATGTCGTGCGTAAAGGTGATTTCCTTACGCAGCTGGGCATTGATCTGGATACAAGCTGGATCGCCCTTGCTAGATTGAACAACCTCGAAGCCCCATACGTCTTGCACGCCGGCTCAACTTTGTTGATACCACAAAGAGCGGATGTGGAGTTGTATGATCCGGCATACGCCGCCTGGAAGTGGTTCGATATCTTCGCGCATCAGCCAGGACCTCAGGTGGGCATCGGGCGGGAAATCGTGATCTTACTGGATGCCCAAGCGATTTATGCCTACGAAAATGGCGTCTTGCAAAAGGCGGTGCGGGTATCGACAGGAAAGAAAGCGACGCCAACGGTCAAAGGCGATCACAAAATCTGGCTGAAGCGACGCAGTCAAACCATGTCTGGACCGGGCTATTCCTTGGATAATGTCGAATGGGTCATGTATTTCTACCGGGACTATGCAATCCACGGCACCTGGTGGCATACCAATTTTGGGCAGCCCATGAGCCATGGCTGCGTAAACTTGACCAATACTGACGCGCAATGGTTCTATGAGTTCGCTAGCATCGGCACCCCTGTCCATGTACGATGATATGAGCGAAGCGAGGTCAGCCGGTTAAAAATCCGCTCACGCGCTTGAATTGCCGCCGTCCAATCCCAGGTCGGCGGCATGCTTTTGCATCGCCCGCAACACCAGAGGAATGTGAAACTCCCAAACATCCACGCCCAGCACCGCGCAGCCGTCGATCACATCCTGGCGATTGACGCCGGCCGCAAAAGCCTTGTCCTTCCATTTCTTGCGGATGCTCTTGACCTTGACGTCGCGGATGTCCTTGCTCGGACGCACCAAAGCCACCGCCGTGATCAAACCGGTGAGCTCGTCCACGGCATAAAGCGCCTTGTCGCGCAGCGTCCGCCGGTCGTCGGCCGCCAAGGGACCGTGGCTCAAGATCGTGCGAATATCCTCTTCGCCCAAACCCCGCTCGCGCAAGATCGGCGCCCCGTCCATCGGATGCTGCTCCAGCGAAGGATGCGCCTCCCAATCGAAGTCGTGCAACAAACCCACCAATCCCCAGGAATCGGGATCCTCGCCATAATGTTCGGCATATTCGCGCATGGCGAATTCAACCGCCAACATGTGCTTGCGCAAACCCTCCGAACTCACGAATTCGCATACGATGCCCCAAGCCGTCTCTCTGTCCAAAGTCTTAATCCTCCATCGTCGCGCAAGTCCCGCAACATTTGCTGCGCTCGCCGCAAGCGCAATCACGAATCACATCGTGATACCACAACTTCGTCTTTGATTCAACAAGAGAAGCGCGCAGCGGCGGACAATGCCAAGGCAATCGCTTCAAATTGGAAGCGCGGGTACAGCCAAAAGATTTTTGCATGACTAACTTGGTATTACTTCATTCAGTGTCCCCACGCTCAAGCAAATCGGTAAGATTGCCTGCGCTGGAGAGCCTTCATCAGCCCTTCACAGCGCCAAACGTGATCCCGCGTATCAGGTACTTCTGCGCGAAAAGCGCAAAGACGATCATCGGTACGATCATCACCACGCTCATGGCCGCCATCGGTCCCCACTGTATGCCCTTGTCGCTGACAAAACCTGCCACAGCGATGGAGAGCACACTGGCTTTGCGTCGCGCAACGCTTGACGCGATCAGAAATTCGTTCCAGGACAAAAAGGCTGTTAATATCGCCGCCGCTGATACGCTCGGCATCACGATCGGCAATACCACTCGCCAAAAGCGTTGCCAGACGCTGGCGCCGTCGACGACCGCCGCTTCTTCGATTTCCGCCGGCAAATCCTGAAAAACCACCAGCATCAACCAGGTCACGAAGGGAATCGTGATGCCAAGCTGACCGATGATGATCGCCCAAACGGTATCCAGCAGATTAAGTTCCCGCATCACCAAGAAAAAGGGAATCACCGTCGTCACACGGGGATAAAAGCGAATAAATAGGAAAATAAAGGTCACCGCAGCCAGAATCTTCGCGGAAAGTCGCATGCGCGCCAGTCCATAAGCCGCCAGCGTACCGGTGATGATCGTGACCCCGGTCGTCCAGAGAGTGACCGTCAAACTATTCCTGAAATGGCGAAGGGTCTTGCTGTCTTCAAACAACTCCGCATAGTGCTCGAAGGTGACCTGCGTCGGCAGTATCGTCGGCGGCACAGTCAAAAATTCCCGCGGCAACTTAAGGCTGTTGATCACCAGATACGCCAGCGGCACCAGCACCACCAGACAGGCCACCAGGAGTATGAAGCCATGCGCAATTGCGAGGGCTCTCTGTTTGGGAGATCTACGCGCCTTCATCACTGGACCTCGGACAGTCCCTTGCGTTCTCGAATTTCATGTCCGTTCTCGAGCAGAATTCGCCCGGTGTTCTCGAGCGCCGCATCGAGGTGGTCTCGATAGCGCGCTTTGATTTCCAAAACGATGTCGCCCTCATACTCATTTAAGCGGTCAAAAGCCGCCGCAAAGGGAACCGCGCCCCAGCCCGGCGGCAGGTGCAGGTCGGCTTCTCCATAGGTCAGACGATCGCCTTCGGCATCGTACCCCGCATCAAGTTTGCCAAAGTTATCGTTGATATGCAGGTGACAAACCCAGGGCGCCGCCGTCGAGATCGCCTCCAGATAATCTTCGCCCAGCGCCCGCGCCGCAAGATGCAGATGGCCCAAATCCAGCGTGATTCCGACGCTGGCGTGATTCACAGCCTGGACCTGCGCCACAAGCGCCGAGGTCCGCATACGCGCATGATAGCGCGAGAGATCATCCGGCGACTTGCCTTGTCTTATCAGAAGGGCGTATTCCCACAAATGAGGGTCGCCGTTTTCCATGCCGATAACGACTCCCAGGTCTTCGGCAATTGGCGCCAATTTTTGAAGCGCAGCCACCTCCCGCTCCGCGCCGCGCGCCAATTCATTCTCGCTGGGCAAGGACGCGGTCCCGGTGCGCGCGGCATCCAAAGCTTGCAATCCGCTATGATAAACCAATACTCGTCCGCCGATGGCACTTGTAAAGCGAACACAGGCTTCCAGCACACGGCATTCCATATCGTGATCTTTGCCGAAGGCCAGGTTGGTCCGCCCCGGCGCGTGAACCGAGTAACGGAAGTCAAAGGGCGCAATGGCTTGACAAACAGCCTCCACGCGCTCCCGAATGAGCTCGCCGTTCATAATGACGTTCAAGCCGGGTATTGGCAACTCCGCCCCCGAAAAACCGACCCTCCGGGCATGCGCCAGCGTGTCGGTCAGGACTTGTCGCCGCCCGTCGATATGCTTGTCCGGAATGTCAATGCCAAGTCCGTGAATCTTCATTCGCTGTTCCCGCAATCCGCGCGCTTCCGTAGCCTAATCAAGCCGATGACTCTTTCCAAACCTGGGGCAATCTTGTCGACCCCGCCTCTCTTGTCACTGCGCCTTAGCCTTTCATTTGTGTTGTCGAGACGATTAACCTACCAGTCCTTGCGCTGATACCAGAAAACCAGCCCGATCGAGAAAGTGGCGAAGATCATAAACAGCCAGGACGAGGCGGCCGCCCCGCCAAAGTCGAAACTGCGCAAACCCAGCGTATAGATGTAATAGGTCAAGGTGTAGGTGCTGAAGCCCGGTCCGCCGTTGGTGAGCGAATAAATCGAATCCAGCGACAGCAGCGATTCCAACATGCGGAAGACAAAGGTCAAAAGCAGCAGCGGCATCAGCAGCGGCAATTCGACATAAAGGAAGGTCTTCCAGCGCGAGGCCCCGTCAATCGCCGCCGCCTCCAGCAAATCGTCGGGAATGCTGGCGATGGCCGCGCCCACAACCAGCAGGACAAAGGGCGTCCATTGCCAGGTATCCAGCAAAATGACCGAGACGATCGCCCAATCCGACGACGCCAGCCACTCCGGTCCCTTGATGCCGATCAAACTCAGCAAGTGATTAACTAGCCCAGCCCGCGAATTGAGCAGGATGCGCCATAACGTGCCGGCCGCCACCGGCGCGATCACCATCGGCAAGATGAGCAATGTGCGAATCGAGCGCATGCGCCAACTCGAGCCCATCGTGAGATAAGCCAGGCAGACGCCCAGGAACATCTCCAGCAGCAGCGCCCCGCCGGTGATCAATACGCTGTTGCGCACCGAACGCCGGAAAATTTCGTCGGAAAGTTCCTTGACGAAATTGTCCAGTCCCACGAAGCCCTTGGGCGTCTGCGATTCGGTCAGCACCCAATCCTGAACGGACAGGAAGGCAGAATACGCCAGCGGATAAAACTGCACCGCCACCACAATCACGAAGGCTGGTATCACAAAAAGGACCAGCCAAGGCACATCGTGTCGGCGATGCCAACTCGAATTCGCGCCTTTCGCGCCGGATGACCTGGACATATTCAATGCGTCACGGACTTATTAGGTGCAAGTAAGTCATGCAAATTTAACCCCCTCTAAGTCTCCCCCATTGCAATGGGGGAGACTTGCTCGCGCTGTGCGAAACTCCGCTTCCCCAATGCATTGGGGAAGGGGCCGGGGATGGGGTTAGCTGGCGCGAATTTCGCATTACTTACTTGGTTCTACTTTAAGCGCGCTGTTGCGAAGCCAGCGCTTAATGCTGAAACTGAGAGAAATGAAAAGGCGGGAGCCTCAACCCCCGCCCAAAACGTTCTAGCCCTCTTGCATCTGCCCTTGAGCCGCGGCGGACTGCACCAAGCCTTCCGGCACTTCCAGTTCCGACCAGTCGGCCAGCGTATTCTCGAGCATGGTCTCAACATCGACCGCGCCGATGACAAATTCACCCATGTGGCGGAAGAAGATCTCGAAGGCGGCGAATATCCAGGGCACGGATTCCGCCCGGTTCAAGTTCGCGACCATGTTAGGGAAGTCGTGGCTGTATTGCTCGATCAACTCGGGATCTTCGTAGGTGCTCAAGAAGGGCGACCCAACGCCCAATTCAACGAAGCGCCGCTTGGCTTCTTCTTCATTGATGTAATGCTTGATCCATTCCCAAGCCGCGTCGGGATTCTCCGAGTAGCCCGAAATGAAGAGGTTCCAAGCCGACAAGAACGGGAAGCCCGGTCCCGGGAAGGGCGCGGTGGCCCAGTTATCCACCACCAGCGACGCATCCGGATTCTGCGCGTCCGCCCGCACGAAGCTGACCCAGCAGATCATGGTGGCGGCTTTGCCCGTCAGGAAGACCGAATTGGCTTCGTCGATGCTCAAGCCGGTGGCGCCCTCGGGATTATAATCCAGCAGGCTCTTCATCTGGTTCAAGGCGGCCACAGCTTTATCGTGGTCCAGCGCGTAATTGCCCTCGGCATCCACCAGATAGCCATCGTACATGCCCAGGAAGATAGCCGGCGTCTGCTCGTAAGCGCCAAAAGCGAAGACGTTGGGGGCGATATCCGTCCCTTCCAGGTGCATCTCCAGCGCGTCCAGCGCGGCGATGAATTCGTCCCAGGTCTCCCAATCGGCGGAAATACCGGCTTCCTCGAAGATGTCCGTGCGGTAGATCAAGCCATAGGCATCGGCGCTGTAGGGGATGCCTATGCGCTTGCCGTCAAAGAATCCCGACGGACCCGGCTGCATCAGCCCTTCAATGATGTTGCCCTCCCACATGTCGCGCTCGATGAAATCATCCAGCGGGTGCATCTGGTCCCAGACGCTGCCGATCCAGAAGTCGCCCGAAATCACGTCAAATTCGCCCGTGCCCGTCGTCAGATCGGTGATGTGATTCTGCACCAGCACCACGAAGGGCGAAGCCACGATCTCGAGTTCGATGCCGGTCATTTCCTCGAAGCCGGGCTCCAACTGCTCGGCGCCGATGTCATAAGTGCCCGACTGCATGAAAGTAGTGACGACTTCGGCGCCGGCGTGGGGCATGTCTTGCGCCAATGCGCCCACCGGCAGCAGCAGGGTCAAAACGAGTAGCAAAATCAGTGCTTTTTTCATGAGATTTCCTCTTTTCCTGGAAATATGTGGACAGAAACATTGTTGCTTGGGTTTGTGCTGAATGATGCGCGGTTTTCACCTCCCGTACTTGGTCAGGGCGGATGTTGAGCTTGCAATGTGAGTTGCGACTGAGAGGATTATAGCGGGTTTATGTGAAGCTGGCGAATCAGGTTTCCGCAGGGACTAGCGGATACCGAGTCTACAATGTCTCTGTGTAATACGGAATAAAATCTCGCTGTCCTCGGTGTGCTCGGTGGTTAAAATCAGGTTCCTTTCGGCGAAGTATGCTCTTTCGATCCCTGCAAGATTCTTACCAATCCCACTTCCACCGAAATTCACATCAAACGCCAAATCTCCGCAACGAGTCACCCTTCTCCGAAGCCTCGGGGAAGGGTCGGGGATGGGGTCAAAAACCGCGACCATATAGTCGCCCCATCCACCTCAACCCATGCTACACTGCTCTCACAGTGCGCCTTAACAACCTAATCCAGATTGCCAAACTGCCGAAACAAGCCCTAACTCCGGATCCCGCCCTCGGTCATCCCATAAGCATCCAGCGCCGCGTCCAACTCCGCCGCTTCCATCAAGCCCAGTTCCAGCACCACCTCGCGCACGCTCTTGCCCTCGGCCAGCGCCTTTTTCGCCACGGTCGCCCCGTTGTTGTAGCCGATGATGGGATTCAGCGCCGTCACCAGAATCGGATTGCGCTCCAGCCAGCTTTCCGTCCGCTCGCGATTGAGCGTCAAACCCGCCATCAACTTCTCCGTGAAAGCCCGCACCGCGCCGATCATCACCGTCATCATCTCGTTCAGGTTATGCGCGATCATGGGCATCATCACGTTCAGCTCGAACTGCCCGGCCGCCCCGCACAGGTTGACCGTCGTATCATTGCCGATCACATGGTACATGGCTTGGTTCATCATCTCCGCCAGCACCGGATTCACCTTGCCCGGCATGATCGACGAACCGGGCTGCACCGCCGGGCAGGTCAACTCAGCGATGCCGGTGGTCGGTCCCGCGCTAAGCAAGCGCACATCGTTGGCGATGCGCGTGAAATCCATCGCCAGGTTGCGCAGCGCCGCGCTGAAGAAAACCGCGTCTCCCATCGACTGCATCGATTCGAAGAGGTCGTCGCTCTCATAGAGCGTGATGCCGCTCAATTGCGACAGCTTGGCGACCATGCGCCGGTGATATTCCGGATGCGCGTTCAAGCCGGTGCCGGCCGCCGTGCCGCCGATGCCCAGCCGCCGCAAGCCCTCCGCTGCCAACTTAACCTTCTCGCTCCCGCGCTCGATCGCGGTCGCCCAAGCCCCCACTTCTTGCCCCAGCCGCAGCGGCACCGCGTCCTGCAAATGCGTGCGCCCGGTCTTGACCACATCGTCCCATTCGGCCGCCTTGCCCCGCGTCACTTCCACGAAGCGCTCCAGGCAACCCAGCAGCGCCTCCAGCCGCCACAGTGCGCCCAGCCGGATCGCCGTGGGGATGGTGTCATTGGTCGATTGCGCCATGTTCACGTGATCGTTGGGATGCACCGGCTTGTCGCTCGCTTCGGCGGAGTAACCGAGGATCTGGTTGGCGCGGTTCGCCATCACCTCGTTGGTGTTCATGTTGTGGCTGGTGCCCGCGCCGGCCTGAAAGGGATCGACCACGAAATGCTCGTGGTGCTGCCCGTCGAGGATCTCGTCCCCGGCCCCGATGATGGCGCGCGCCAACTCCGGATCGAGCAAGCCCAGTTCCATGTTGACCTCGGCCGCCGCGCGCTTGATCAGCGCCATGCTCCAGATGAAAGCCGGCAGCGGCTTCATACCCGTGATCGGGAAGTTCTCCAGCGCGCGCTGCGTCTGCGCCGCATAGAGCGCCCCTTTGGGAACCCGTACCTCGCCGAGCGAATCCTTCTCTATGCGAAACTCAGCCATCAATGCCTTCTCCTGTCTCGCCACCGTCCGCGGCCTCCAATTTACAAGCAAAAAGAGCGCTACCATTGTAGCGCCCTTTGACTTCCTTGAGAACGACTGGCGACTAACCTGCCGCGGCGTAATTCTCACTCACCTGTGCCCAGTTGATCACGTTGAAGAAGGCGGCGATGTAATCCGGGCGCCGATTCTGATAGTTGAGATAATAAGCGTGTTCCCAGACATCAATGCCCAGGATAGGCGTATCGCCCGCCATCAACGGTGTATCCTGATTCGGCGTCGCGGTCAGGCTGAGCGATCCGCCCTCAGCCACCAGCCAAGCCCAGCCGGAGCCAAACACGCCGCCCGCCGCCGCCGAAAACTCGGACTTGAAGCCGTCGAAGCTGCCGAATTCCCTGTTGATCGCTTCCGCCAACGCGCCGCTCGGTTCGCCGCCGCCATCCGGGCTCATGACCTGCCAGAACAGGTTGTGGTTGGCGTAGCCGCCGCCGTTGTTGCGCACCGCCGTCCGGATTTCTTCCGGCACTGCATCGAGGTCGCCGAGGATTTCTTCAATACTCTTGCCAACCAAGTCTGTGCCCTCAAGCGCCGCGTTCAGCTTGTTCGTGTATCCCGCATGGTGCTTGCCATGATGCAGTTCCATGGTCCAAGCATCAATATGCGGCTCCAGCGCGTCATACGCGTAGGGCAGCGGCGGCAGCTTGAATTGCTGCGGACCCTCCGCCTGTACGAGACTCGCGGAGAGCGGATGAAGCTGAGCGCCAGCCACAGCAACGCCCGCCACCGCGGCTTTCAAAACATCGCGGCGACTAAGTGGGTTGTGAACTTCCCTTCCCATCATGCTGGCTCCCAGACTTTAACCGGCGGCGTCGAAGAGCTCGCCGACCTTTGCCCAGTTGATCACGTTGAAGAAGGCGGCGATGTAGTCCGGGCGCCGATTCTGATAGTTGAGGTAATAAGCGTGTTCCCAGACATCAATGCCCAGGATCGGCGTATTGCCTTCCATTAACGGCGTATCCTGGTTCGGCGTCGAGGTCACGCTGACCGAGCCGCCCTCAGCCACCAGCCAAGCCCAGCCGGAGCCGAAGCGGGTCGCAGCCGCGGCCGAGAACTGGGACTTGAAGCCATCGAAGCTGCCGAAGGCGCTGTTGATGGCATCCGCCAGCGCGCCGCTCGGCTCGCCGCCGCCATCAGGACCCATCACCTGCCAGAACAGGTTATGGTTGGCGTATCCGCCGCCGTTGTTACGAACTGCCGTGCGGATGTTCTCCGGCACCGCGCCCAAGTCGCCGAGGATTTCCTCGATGCTCTTGCCTTCAAGATCGGTACCTTCAATTGCGCCGTTCAGATTGCTGGTATAGCTAGCGTGGTGCTTACCGTGGTGAATGCCCATTGTGCGACCATCAATATGCGGCTCCAGCGCGTCTTGCGCATAGGGAAGAGACGGTAATTCGAATGCCATGATTCTTCTTTCTCCTGTAGAACTTTTCCATTACGAGATTGACAAGATTATTTTAGCACAGATGACCCCGTTTTCACTATTGTTTCTGCGCTGCGCTGCACGCGTGATCTCTGTTGCCGAGAGGAGCAAGGGCTGCGGAATACACGGGTCGCGGCTGTGAAGAACACGCTCACGGGGATTCCGACTTGCATTTCGAAGGATTCCAAAGATGATTAGCCCCTATGTCGACAGGAGCGCGCGGCTTGAAAATCGACGAAACATCTGGGCAATCGCGGTCTACGCCATTCAAAGCCTATGTTGTGGTGGTCATCGCGATCGTCGCTACCTCGTCCGCCGCGATCCTGATCCGCTTCGCCCTTGACCAAAACATGCCTCCCTTGCTGATCGTCGCGGCACGCTTGCTGATTGCCTCGCTCGCGCTCAGCCCGATCGCGCTGCGGAGTTATCGCCCGTTCCTCACCGGGCTTTCCCGCGTCGAAGCGTTATTGATCGCCATCTCAGGCATCTGTCTGTCGATCCATTTCACCGCCTGGGTAACATCCCTGCAATACACGACCGTGCTGGTGAGCGTCGTTATCGTTTCGACCGGTCCGATCTGGGTAGCGATTCTCGAGGTCATCTTCTTGCACATTCGGCTTTCGCGCCTAGTCGTTCTGGGATTGGTCGTCGCCTTGGTCGGCGGCGCCTTGATCGGCTGGCCACAAGGGGAAGCTCAACTCGAGATGATGCTGGCGCCGGGCGCGGAAAACGGGACCCTGATTGGCGCCGGTCTTGCCTGGCTGGGCGCGCTGACCGTATCGGTCTATATGCTGATAGGGCGCAAGCTGCGCGCCAGGCTGCCGGTCATCCCCTACGTCTGGCTCGTCTACAGCATCGCAACCGTCTGCACCCTGGTCGTCATGCTGGCCAGGACGACGCCGGCTCTCGGCTACAGCATTGAAGGTTATCTTGTCTTGCTGGCCATGGGATTGATTCCGCAGCTTATCGGCCACTCTTCGTTGAATTACCTGCTCGAGTACTTCCCTGCGGCGCTGGTCAGCATGTTTTCACAACTGGAGCCGATCGGCAGCGCCTTGCTGGCTCTGGTCCTGTTCCGCGAACTGCCGCCAAATCAACAGATCCTGGGCAGCCTGACAATCATCGTTGGCGTCTTGCTGGCGAGCCGCGGCGAGATCCGGCAAGCCCAGAAAAGGACAGCAGCAGGAGCTGAAAATGCGCCTTAAACTTGGCCAGCCATCGGCGACACAGCTTTGGATCATGGTGACTCTCTCCACCGTGTCTTGGTCCTTTGGTCCGATCTGTATCCGTTTTGCGTTGCAGCACGATGTGCCGCCGGATCTGATTTCTAGCGGACGCATGATCGTAGGCGCGCTCTTTTTCACACCCTATGTCTGGCGCAAATACGCTGGCGAAATCCAGGCAATGTCGGCTCGCAGCCGGTGGCTGGCCATCTTGGCGGGCGCCATGTTCGGCCTCAGCATCACGCTCAATACGGCCTCGCTGGAGCATATCAGCGTCATCATTGTTCAGGCGCTGGTGGCCACTATTCCCATTTGGGTCGCTATTCTGGAAGTGGGGATCCTCAAGGTGAAACTGAAGGGATCCGTATGGCTGGGAGTCTTCGTAGCGCTTGCGGGCGCTATCCTCATTTCCTGGGCAACCTCGGGCGAAGCGCCAGCGTTGGAAGGGGGCAATCCAAGTCTGGGAATCATCATGGCTCTGATCAGCGCCTGCGCCACTTCCCTATACATTATTATCGGACGCAAGGCCCGCGGCAGCGTCTCCTTCGTTCCTTACATCTGGCTGGTATACACGAGCGGCGCAGTCACATCCTTGCTCATTATCGCCGTGAGCCGAACGCCAGTTCTCGGATACGAATGGCAGGGCTATTTCTGGGTTCTGCTTCTGGCGATTCTGGCGCAGATCATCGGCCATGGGGTCCTGAATTTCGTACTCCGGTACCTGTCGCCAACGACATTGACAGTCACTGCGCAGACCGTGCCCGTTCTCAGCGTATTGTGGGCGCTCCTCATTCTGCGCGAGACCCCCACGATGACTCAGGTTGTCGGCAGCATCGTGCTCGCAATCGGCGTCGGCATCGTATTGCGGGCGCAGAACCGCGCTAAGATCCAGTCAAGTTGACTCCGGCAAATGACGAGGCGCCCGGAACGACGAAATACGCGAGGGACTCATCCGAAAGCAGCAATGGCGCGGAAAGCCGCCGCAACGTTCCGTCAATGATGAGTTCTTGCACCGTGTACTCGACCAGCAAACGGAAGTCCAGATCATTATGCCTGAGGGCAAAGGCATAATAAGAACGGCTATACCAGCGTTCCGTCAGCTTCAATGCATTTGGGCTGGCCTCGAGGTGAGGGATCAGCGCCAGGCTATTGGCATAGATGGCGTCCGCGTTGTCAAACTCCAGGATATTCAGCGCGGCTTCAGCCGCTCGGGTCTGGTAGAACTGCACGCTCGCGTTGATGCTGTCGGCCCAAGCCTTCGCGCGATCGCGCGCCGTTTCATCATCGATCATGATACCGATCCATTGACCCCGCAGGTCGTTGAAGCCGGAGATTCTTGAGTTTGCCGGCACCATGAGGCGGTCGCCATGCAGCAGATAAGGCGCCGCATAGTCCACTGTGCCCGCCCAGCGCCAGTCGGGCACGACGCCGACGACAAGATCAAGCTCGCCATTCTCCAATTGAGAGAACGCGGTCCCTGTTCCAGCAGCAACCCACTCTACGCTCACAGCCCATCTTCGCGCGAGTTCCTCGACAAGATCGCGATTCAGCCGCACAAGATTAGGTCCGGGCTGCGCAATAGACCGAGCGTCGTCAGTCAACCCGCCGACTCTCAGAATACCAGTCTGCAAGATTCTCGGCATAGTATAAGAAGCTGGATAGGTAATCTCCGCCGGGAATTGTCCGGGATGCGGTTGATCGCCCAGATTTTCCCAGAGGTATGAGATCTCATCGTGAAAATCTTGGCCGGGAAAATACTCCCTGAACAGGACTTCAAGTTGACCGTCGTCGATCAAGTATTGAATGGTGCGATTGAACAAGTTTCGCAGACTGACGTCTTGCCGTTTGACTGCCAGCGCATGCGGTTCGACCAGCGTAGGCTCTTCAAGAATGCGAAACGCGTCGGAATATCCATGCGAGACTTGAAGCAAATCCTGCTCTTCACCAATGATAGCTTCAACGTCTCCGCGAGACAGGGCTGCCATTGCCTTGTCCAGCGTTAGATAATGCGCCTTGTCGAGCACAACTTCGAGCCTCGCTTCCCAATGACCCAGAGCAGTTTCGGCGCGAGTTCCAAGAACAAAGCCTAGCTTCCTGTTGACCAGGGAAAAGGGCGATGTGTAGGCGCTGTCGGCCCGCACCATCAGCATTTGCCCGCCGGTCAGATATGTTTGGGTGAACTCAACTTGATCCCCGAGTTCACGATAATGGACGAGAGCTGAAGCGACCACATGCACGTCGCCGGCCTCAAGTTGCTCAATTGCGTTTTGACGCGTAACCTGGACGAGCTTCAAGTCAACTCCCCAGGTCTCCGCCATCAAACGCAAGACTTCCACGTCAAAGCCGCGCAATTCCCCCTGGGCGCTCAATTCGCTATAGGGAGGATCGTTGAAAAGCACCCCGGCGCGCAGCTCGTCATTCTCCGCTATTTGCGCGACAGAAGATGTCGTGAGCAGCGCGTCCGTGGGCGCCTGAGGCGCCGCAGTGGGCACGAGCGTAGGAACGCTAAGCGTAGGAACAGCCGCCTGATCTTGCGCCATTCCGCCTAGAGCGGCTCCAAGGAAACCGAAGAATAAAATCGCCGGGAACAGAATCCGTTTCATCGCCCCTCAACGATAGAGCTTGTAGTCGTCAATATAATCAAGCACCTCATCGGGTACCAGATAGCGAACGCTGAGGCCGGCGCGCAGCCGTTCAGCCACGAAAGTCGAAGACAGCCACATGCTGAGCATCGGGACATCGACGATATCGACTTGCTGCGATAGCCCCGGCAGCACATGATCGTGCATGGCCGGCGCGATATTTTCGTCAGCCCGCTTCATGACCGCCAGACGGCAACAACGATACAGGTCTTGCGCGCGCTTCCATGTCGGCAAGGAGCGAAGATTGTCCCCGCCCATGACAAAGTAAAGTTCGGCATCCGGATATTGTTCGCGAATGACACTGACCGTATCCGCCGAATAGTGAGGACCTGCGCGATCGATATCCACGCGAGAAATGCTGAAGTGCGGATTACCCTTGATGGCGAGCTTTAGCATGGCCAGACGATGCTTGATTGGCAAGCGCATCTCGCCCAGCTTGACCGGGTGATCCGCTACCGGTACGAACAGGATATGGTCCATCTGCAAGGTTTCTCGACTATACTCTGCCAAGATAAGATGGCCCATTTGCGGCGGATCGAATGTTCCGCCCAAAATGCCAATACGCAGCCGTTTCACTCGGTCCACTCCAATTCGTATTCGCCAACAAAGACCGTGTCTCCGTCTTTAATGCCCGCATCTTCCAGCGCTTGGGCGACCCCCAGCGATTCAAGCGTCTTTTGGAAGCGCGCAACCGCTTCCTCGTAATCCCAGTAGGTCATGGCTGCCGCTCGCTCGATGCCTGCGCCGCTAACATAAAAGACGCCATCTTCTCGATTGATCTCGAAAGAGACATCGCTGTCCTCAAGCTCGTAAACGGGCAATTCGCTGACCGGATGAAGGAACAGATTAGGCGATTCCGGCGCCATCTCAAACACAATTTGGATCAATCTAGTAATATTTTCGCGGGTCAATGCGGAGATCGCGAGCGTATCAACCAAGCCACGTTCCGCCAATAGCTCCTCCAGAAGCGGCAAATACTCGCGCACGTCGGGCAAATCAATCTTGTTGATCACCAGAATTTCCGGGCGATCAACCAGCCGATCGTCAAAAAGCGCCAACTCGGCTTTGATCTGATTATAGTCAGCAACGGGATCGTCTGACGAGCCATCCAGAACGTGAATTATCATTCGCGTTCGCTGGACGTGTCGCAAAAACGCGTGTCCCAAGCCAATCCCCATGTGCGCGCCTTCGATTAGACCGGGTATATCGGCGAAAACCAGATCGTTGTTGTCATAGATCACCGTACCCAGGTTAGGCTGCAATGTCGTAAAGGGATAGTCAGCGATCTTCGGTTTGGCATTGCTGACTACAGAGAGCAGAGTTGACTTGCCGGCATTCGGCAAGCCCACTAGCGCTACATCGGCGACCATCTTGAGTTCCAGCGTCAGCCAACGTTCTTCGCCGGGCTCGCCTTTTTCCGCCAGTCGCGGCGCCTGGTTGGCGGCTGACTTGAAATAAGCGTTGCCACGGCCGCCCCGACCGCCACGAGCGACAACTACCTGCGTCCCCTCCGTTACCAAATCCGCAAGCACTACACCTGTTTTGGCCTCGCGGACGACCGTACCCAACGGAACATGAACGACGCGCGCCTCGGCGTCGGCGCCAGACTTGTTGCTGGAACCGCCCTTGGCGCCGGCTTTGGCCTTGAAATGCACTCGTTTATGGAAGAAATACAGCGTGTTCAGATTGCTGTCCGCTTGAAGAATGACATCTCCACCACGACCACCGCTCCCGCCGGAAGGTCCACCGCGAGGCACATATTTCTCGCGTCGGAACGAGACCATGCCATCACCGCCCTTGCCGCTAGCGACAAAAATCTTGGCTTCGTCAATTAGCATAGTCGCGCAAACCGTATCGTCCCTTACCTAAGCCAAAAAGCATACACGAGACTTCAAGCGGAGTGTAGATGTATCCTGTTTCGCCGGCAATGCGCCGGCGACAGTCGATTGGATTTCCAAGTACAGACATACAAACTATAATTGTGGGAAATGGGTGCCGCTCCAGTAGCACATCATTGCGGCATCAGACGCGTTGAGGACGTCAGTTTTTGATCGAAAAAATCAAGTGGCAAGGTCATAGCAGTTTTGTTATTGACGGCGATCCGCGCATACAGATCGCCCCTTGGCGCGTCGTACAGGAAGATTTATCGCCGGACATCATTCTCGTAGGACATGATCATTACGATCATTGTTCGCCCGCAGATATAGAGAAAATACGTGGCGACAAAACCGTTATCGTAGGAAACGAGGCGGTGGGACGCGTCGTTGCAGGCGCAAAAGTAATCCGAGATTGGCAGAGCATAAGTCTGGGCAAGGCGAGTATCAAAGCAGTACCGGCGTATTCAGTCCGAGACCCGCGTCACCCGCGAAGAGACAAGGGCTTGGGATTCGTGATATCTATGGAACTCTACGACATCTACTATGTCGGCGACTCGAATATCGTGCCGGAAATGTCCATGCTCCGTCCTGACATCTTGCTCTTGCCGATTGATGGCTACGGTCGTTTGTCGGTAGAAGAAGCCCTGCGGCTGGTAACGATGCTGAAGCCTCGCTGGACAATTCCCTACAATTGGGGTCGTGCCGGGGAAGAAGCTACGTCGCTGGACGCGCAGAGCTTCAAAGTAAGAGCAACGCCACATTCAGAAGTATTGCTGTTGCCCGTCAGCCAATGAAACTGGCTTCCCGCAGGCAATATGGGCAGGTTTGACAGTTTCGTATTCTTCAGGCGGCCGGATTGATCTCGTCGGATAATGATATGGCCGAGCCGTCGCTGGCGACGATCTGCGGATTCATCTCGCCACGAACCACGCTCTCGCTGATGACTACCTTGATGATGTCCTTGCGGCTTGGCGCCTCGTACATAACGTCCAGCAAGCAAGATTCGATAATCGAGCGCAAGCCGCGGGCGCCGGTTTCGCGGCTGATCGCCAGTTCCGCTGCCGCGCGCAGAGCGGGCTCTTCAAATACAAGCTCAACTTCGTCTAGCGAGAGCAGATGCTCGTACTGTTTTACAAGCGCGTTCTTGGGCTCGACCATGATGCGGACCAAATCATCGAGTTCGAGCGCCGCCAACGTAACCAGCACCGGCAAGCGACCGACCATTTCCGGGATCATTCCGTGCTGGATCAAGTCTTCGGGCAATAGCTCCTTCAAGAGCTCATCGTTCGTTTCACGTTGATCTTCTTGCTGCGCTCCGAAACCCATTTTGCTCTTCATGCCAACACGCCGGCGCACAACGTCTTCGATTCCGGAAAATGTACCACCCACAATGAACAAGATATTGCGCGTGTCGATCTGCAGAAATTCCTGGTGTGGATGTTTGCGCCCGCCCTGCGGCGGAACATTGGCGACAGTGCCTTCGATAATCTTGAGCAACGCTTGCTGCACACCTTCGCCAGAGACATCGCGCGTGATTGATGGATTGGCATTGGACTTGCGCGAGATCTTGTCGATTTCGTCAATATAGATGATGCCTCGTTCCGCGCGGGCGATATCGCCATCGGCCGCCTGAATCAGACGCAGCAGGATATTCTCCACATCTTCACCGACGTATCCGGCCTCTGTCAGCGCAGTCGCGTCGGTAATGCAAATTGGGACATCAAGAATCCGCGCCAGGGTTTGCGCCAGGAGCGTCTTACCCGAGCCTGTCGGACCCAACAAAAGGATATTGCTCTTGTCCAGTTCAAGATCTTCGGGTTCCAGATTCGATTGAATGCGCTTGTAATGGTTGTAGACTGCGACGCTCAATACGCGCTTGGCGTCGCGCTGTCCGATCACATACTCGTCAAGGCGCTCGGAAATCTGGCGGGGAGACAGCAGCAATTCGAATTCGAGGTTGCTCTCGATCTCTTGCTCTTCACCGTCTTCATTGGCCAGCAAATTATAACAGAGTTCGACACAGAAATTGCAGATGAATACGTTGTCGGGTCCAGCGATCAATCGATCAACTTCGTCGTGCGAGCGCCCGCAGAAGGTACAGCGATGCCTAACTGTAGGAAAGGTCACGTTAAACCCCCTCGATTTCCCGCTCCTCGGAAACCAGCACATTATCAACCAAACCGAAGTCGGTCGCTTCTTGCGCTGTCATGTATACATCGCGATCGGTGACGCGCTCGATCTCTTCCGCGGTCCGGCCCGTGTGATGCACGAAGATTTCGATCAGGCGTTTTTTCAGTCGTACAATCTCTTCCGCTTGGATGACAATGTCCGATGCCTGTCCTTGCGCGCCCCCCAGCGGCTGATGCATGTGGATGGTGGCGTTGGGCAGAGCCAACCGCATGCCCGCCTCCCCGGACGCCAGCAATACCGTGCCAAAACTGGCGGTTATGCCGACGGCGACGGTACTTACCGGCGCCGTGACTTGCTGCATGGTATCGTAAACGGCCATGCCGGCGTACACGATCCCGCCGGGTGAATTAATGTACATCTGGATACGGCGGTCGGGACCTTCGCGCTCAAGGAAAAGCATCTGCGCGACGATCAGATTGGCGATTTGATCATTGATCCCGCTACCAACGAGAATGATGCGTTCCTTCAGCAAGAGAGAATAAATATCGTAGGCGCGCTCGCCGCGGCTTCCTTGCTCGATCACCATAGGGATTACGTTGTGAATGCTGTTCATCATCGGTGTTATTCGCCTTTCAATTATAGGTAGGAATCACTATCACTCGACATCAGCGCTTTTTTCAATTTTGTTTGCATCCGCATCGCTGGCGTCGGCTGTCTCCGATGCTGTCACTTCGGCTTCACTTGTCAGGAATGCACCCTGGCCAGGCTCAAGATCATCTTCGTTAGACTCAGCCTCGGCGGAAATATCGTTGTCTAGCGTTTCCAGATAGCCTTGCAGCCTTTCCTGACGTTCTTGCGCCTGTTTTACGTCGTCGCGCAATCGCCCATTATACGATTCTACAGCCATGGCAGGGTCTTCGCCGCGGCCGATGGCGCAAAGTACCTGGTTAACCTGGCCAATTATCAATTCATTGCGAAGATTAGAACGCATTTGCGGCGTGTCGAACAGTTTGCGGATCTCGGCGCTCCCCCCGTAGCCGGAGGCAAACAACTCCATCCTCAGGTCGATTTGTTCATCAGGCGCCTCAATTTCTTCTTCCTTGATCAGCTCCATAATGACCAAGCTCTGTTTGAGAGACTGCGTCGCCGGCTCCTGGTATTGCAGCTTCAAAGCCTCCAAGGTGTTGCCGGTATGGCGGAAGTAGTCCTCGAGGCTGAGGTTTTGCCGCTTCAGATTTCCCGCGAATTCATCGATCATTTCGTCTACGCGTTCACCGAGCATTAGTTCGGGATAGCGAATCTCGGCGCCTTCGACGATCTGTTCCAATACTTGTCCGCTATATTGCGACTCGGCCTGCTCAAGCGCCGCTTTTTCCAGATCTTCGCGAATGGATAGCCGCAAGCCCGCCAAGTCCGTCACTTCGTCGCCGCGATTCTTGCTGATGTTTTCCGCAAAGGCATCGTCAAGTTCCGGAATCCGGATCGACTCTATTTGTTTGAGTGTCACCACAAAACTCACGCGGCGATTGACTATCGTCTTGTCGGAATCATCGTCGGGTATGGTCAACTCGAATAGAATATCCGAGCCCAATTCGGCGCCCACAATGTTATCAACGAAGCCGTCGAAAAATGGATCTTCGTTGGGATCCAGGATTACAGCAATATCCTCTTCGTGAACAAAGGTGTCGCCCTTCCGCGGCACATAGGGCATGTCGTCATCTTTGTTCGCGGCCGCATCATGTGACTCCTCATCTGCGTCATCGTCGTCATCTGCTTGATCGTCGTCACCGTCGACAGACTCAGGCTCTTCATCGTCTGGCTCTTCGCCGTCCACGAATTCGCCGTCCACCGCTACCCGAACCCGATTGCCCAGTTCCGCCACTTTACACTCGGCGTCAAGAACTTCGAGTTCACGCATACGCAATTGCTGCAAGGCCTGCTCCACATCTTCATCGCCGACTTCGGGCTCTTCAAAGTCGACTCGGACATCTTGGTAGTTATTCAAGTCAACTTCTGGCTGCAAAGGCACGGAAAAAACGAATGTAGGCGCGGGCTCGATCTTGAAATCCTCGAAAGTGCCTGGACCGTATGGCGTGACTTCGGATTCCTGAAGCGCTTGCTTATACAGATTGTCGCCGAGCGATTCAACCGCCTCTTCCAGGATCGCCGCTTCGCCCACGTATTGCGCGACCAGGCGATAAGGCGCCTTGCCCTTGCGAAAGCCCTTGATCCGCACACGTTGCGAAATCTGACGAGCAGCCTTCTGCTTGGCCGTTTCCAACTGATCTTCTTCAATCTCGATAGTCAGTTGCGCTCGGTGGTTCTCGATTCTTTCGGTTTGCAGGTTCAAATCGCCATCCTCGGTAGTGTCTTGGATTCTAGCACGTGAATTCTACGCACAAAGTAAAGGTTATATCAGAAAAGGCAAAGGCGCGAACCGCGCCCGAAGTTATTACTTGCATTTTGAGGAAGGAGGGACTCGAACCCTCACCTCAAAAGAGACATGATCCTAAGTCATGCGCGTCTGCCAATTCCGCCACTTCCCCAGGGAGTCAGCGCCTCCGGCACGAAGCATCGTACTCGTACCAACAATTGGCGCCCCAGCCTCGCTCGGATGCAAAGCTCCGAAGAATCCCAGGCCGGGCGAATATTATAATGACGCTCGAGTGAGCCTACAAGGGCAGATAGCTACTGCAGCTCTACGCCAGAGACGTTCGAAACATCAATGCTTTTGACTTGATTGAGAACACTGTTGATGATCAACTGCGCGAATCGAAAGAGCGCCTGGATCTGCGCGATGCGATCGAGGTAAAGACGAGCCAGCAATTGTTCGTCGTAGGGCAAGTCATCTATGGTGCCCGAAATGCGCTGTCGGTTTTCTTCCATCACCGCCAAGGCGCGCTCGACATCGCGGAGCTCGCGACCGCTGAGTATGTTCGAGAAAATCTGCCAGAAATCTGTCTCGGCTTGATAGTATTTGCGTCTTCCGCTTCCACCTCTCACCCAGACCTGCCTTACCATACCCATTCGTTCCAGCGAGCGCATATTCGTACTCACGCTGGCTTTGGACATGCCCAGGCGGGCTGTCATATCGTCGAGCGACAAGGGTTCCGCGCTCAGGAGCAAGGTGCCGAACAACTGCCCCATCACTGAGCTGAAGCCAAAATAGTCGGCTAATTGCCCCAAGCCATCGAGCATGCTGTCATGCACGATCTGCAGGTCATTCGTCAACTGCTCGCTCTTACTGTTTTCGGTCGTCCCGTCGACGGCCATTTTGCCTCACCTAGGCGATGCGCCACTCTTACAAGCAATGCTTCAGCAAAGCTCATATCGGGCTACAAAGTAAACGGTGCTGGGATTTTAGCACCGCCGCCTTGAGCTTGCAAGCAAGGGGCAAGCGGGGTAGTGTATCCTTTTCGGTTGAAATTCAAATGAGCCGAAAAGGATTGAGTACCCGGGCAACAGCGGCGATTAATCCCAGTCTGGAATGAAATGCTCCTTTGGGACGGAAAAGTCGCCTCAGCATTCGGTTGACTCGTT